>OY969804.1:0-1497500 GCA_963703275.1 uncultured Actinomycetes bacterium
GTGGCTGGGCGCGATGCGTGCGCCGGAGATCTGATCCCTTCCCGACCGATCAGCGGTACCAGCCGGAGACCTGGAGGTAGCATCGCTTCTCACCGATACCGGGCGGAAACTCCGCCCAACGGGCGAGGGAGAAGCGGATCAGCGCGCGGGTCGGGATCTGTTCCAGGAGGCCACGACATGCGCTGTATTTGACAGACCGGATCGCGCCCTCTCCCGCGAACGGGTCGCGGTTTCCCCAATCTCCGTCAAGGGTCGGCCTCTGCGCATGCCAGAACCCGGTGCTGCAAGACGGGAGCGGCAGGCGATCTCGGAGGAATGCCGTCCCTCTCTCGGTGACGTCGAGTCGTCCGTCGAAGATGTCTTCGAGCTGGCACTCCCTGGCCTGCAGGTGCCGAGGATTGCGGCTTTCATGTCGGGCACGTCTTCGACCGGGTGGCCACGGGTGACGATCACGTCTTCGACATGCGGAGGACGGACCCCTCGCCGGAGTGGCTCGTAGGCGATGTCCCAGATTGTGCCTGGTCTAATCGAGTGCGTCTCGGGGAGGTTATTGCCGTCGCTTCCGAGGAGGCGGAGGCTCCTGCCTGTGCCGACTTCGATGCCGCCGACGCACACCCTGTCCCCGGACATCCGCGTACGGGCGACAACAAGCACGTTCATGGGGTCAAGTGGGCCACGGTCGCACCGACCGTGGCAAGTCGCTTGGCGAGCAAGCCTCGATGGCATGCTCCGGGCTCACGCTCAACACAGAACAGGACCACCTGTCCGCCCTCGGCGACCTGGTCCAGGAACCCTTCGGCATCGAACCCCCGGAGAGTCTCCTGATCATATGCTCGAACGAAGGCGTCGCTCAGCTCGGCACGCGCACGCTTGCGGACACCAGCGGCCGCGTCGACCGCGTATTGCGCTTGCCGCACCTCGTCGCTCGGGGCGAGATCGATCCGGTGGACATACGCGATGCCGAGCTCGGCCAGTCGCTGTTGGAGGCGCTTGCTATTGACGAAGGCGTACTCCTGATCCCCGCACTCCTCGCCGCCGCCGCACGTCGCAAAACACGTCGACACCAGCCGTCTCGAGTGCCGCGAAAAAGGCTGGCTCGCTCCACCCATACGCTCCGATGGTCAAGACGTCCGCCACGGCCTGCCTCCGTGTTAGGCGACGCGGTGCTTCTTGCGCGACCGCGAAGCGGCCGCGTGCCCGCCGAACAGTGTCTCCTGCCCGTCGGTGATCATATCCATGATCTCCTGGTGCGATCGGCGCGCGCCCTGCTCGTCGATGTGCGCGACCGGGACACCGAGGGCGACCAGCTCTTCTGCGATGAGCTTGGTGCGGTGGCACTCCTGCGGCTTGCCCTCGCTGCACATGAGCACAAGTGCGTGGCCGGCCTCCCAGCCCGCCTCGAGGCTCGTAAGACCGTCGAGGAATGCTGGGCGCAGGCGAAGCCGGCCGTACTCAATCCGGCCCTCTGCGTCGCGGTAGTCCGGATCGTCGGGCTTGCCGCCGAGCTCCTTGCCCATGAAGACGTACCGGATCCCGTGTACCTTCAGTTCGGCAGCCAACGGCTCGCGGGAAAACTCGGGCTTGAAGCGCGAATACGGCGCCGAGCGTACGTCGACGAGGTACTCCGCGCCCGCTCGGACTCGAGAACCGCGACCAATTCCTCGAGGGTTCGAGCCCCCATCTCCACCGTGAGAATTTCGCTGCCGGCTGCCATCGCGCCCACTCTACAGATGGCGCAGGACGAGGCTGAGAGACCTGCCTTCGGCCGGTAGCGTCCTGCCTAACGAGGAGTCCCCGTTAGTCGGGCGTCCCCGCGACCGCGTCGAGCAAGGCTGTCTCGATGTTTCGTACCCCTTGGACCGACTCCAGATAGCGGATCCCTCGGGTCGCACACCGGGTCTTGGCGGGGCCCGACTGTGCGTGTCCGACGAAGTCTGTGAGAACGACGACCGTGGTCGTGTCGGCGCTGACCTGGTCCAGGGCCCCGAGATCGGGGGCTTCCTCCTTTCCGACGGAGACCATTTCACGGCGAGTCCGAATGTTGCTCGGAGCTGCTCCTCGCACCGAGCATCTCGTTTGCCACCAATGATGATCAAGGTCGTGCCGCCGAGCTCTGTGCGGGCGCGGCGGACCCGCTCGTCGCGGCTCATCTTTAGGAGAGCCCGCAGCGGCTCGGACTCACGAAGTGCCTGTTCCACGCGGTCGCAGAGCTCAATAGAAATCGCCTCTGCGGTTTCGTCGCCCGCCGACGCGGCTACGGCCTGCTGGGCCAGCGTGCCTGCTCGCTCCACCAGGGCGATGCCGCACTGGCCGGGGAGGGCGGGGAACGCCTCGCGCAGCTCGTCGAGCAGCGGCTCGCGGTGGGTGAAGGTGTCGGCCATCGCGGAGGTGGGGGAGTGGGCGCCGTGGTGGAGGGCCTGCTCGGCGACCGCGTCCCACACCTCGTTCTGGGCGACGCCGCGCGCCATCGCGTCGACTCCCGAGCGCCCGCGCCTTGCGCAGGCGCAGCTCCGGGCCGGCGGTGTGCGCGCCGGAGGCGAACGTGGCCGAGCGCCGGTGCCAGCGGCCGGCCTCGACGCAGCTCACCGGGATCGGCGTGACCGACTCGGCGGCGACCAGCACGGTCAGGTTCAGGATCCGGTTCTGCTTGGCGCCGATCAGCTCCTCGCCGTCGTAGAGCAGCACCAGGTCGGCCAGCGGATTGGTGACCACGAGCTCGGGCACGCTGCCCTCGTCGCTTGACTCGGCGACGCGGAAGCCGCGGCCGATTGCGGACGCGAGCGTCGTGTACTCGGCGCCCGGGTTGCAGCGCGGGAAGAGCGGCACGACGGTGATGCCCCGGTGGGTGATGGGCGCGTCCGGCTGGACTGGCAGGGTGATCGGCATGGTGCGGCGTCCTCTCGACGGTGGTGTCGAAGGGGATGTCCGCCGCGGCGCGCGCGTTCTTACATCAGATCAGCCCGTCGCGGACGGCCTGGGCGACCGCCTGCGAGCGGGTCTTCGCGCGCAGCTTCGTCGTCACGTCGTGCATGACCGCCTTGATCGTGCGCTCGCTGTAGCTCAGGCGCTCGGCCACCTCGCGCGTCGGCAGCCCGTCGGCGACCAGCCGCAGCACGTCGCGCTCGCGCGTGGTGAGCGCGGTCAGCGAGAGGCCGCGCGGCTCGAGCACGTCGCGCGACACCTCGGCCAGGGTGCGCAGCAGGGTGCCGAGGAGGTCGGGCGGCAGGACGCCCGCGCCGGAGTGCACCGCGCGCACGCCGGCTGCGAGCGACTCGGGAGTGAGCGTGTCCTTGATCAGGTAGCCGCTGGCGCCGGCCTGCACCGAGTCGAGCAGCGCGGGCTCGTCGAGCGCGGCGGCGCAGATCAGCACCCGGGTGG
The DNA here is from genome assembly GCA_963703275.1 of uncultured Actinomycetes bacterium. Classification (GTDB taxonomy): domain Bacteria; phylum Actinomycetota; class Thermoleophilia; order Gaiellales; family JAICJC01; genus JAICJC01. The sequence continues at coordinate 3,379 of OY969804.1, forward strand.
TGCCGTCGCCGCACAGCCGGCGCACGAACGCGTTCGACCCGTCGACGCCGGCGTCCAGGATCACCACGTCGGCGCTCTTCAGGTTCTCGTCGAGCTCGGCGGCCAGGGGGCCGTCGGCCTCCCAGACGGCGTCGATCTCATCCAGCGCCGCCAGGCACGCGTGCAGGCCGCGGCGATAGATCGGATGTGGATCGACGATGTAGACCCGCAACGACACCCCCTACCAAGGTTGGTTGCTCAGCCGGCTCTCGCGCGAGATAGTACGGGAGTCCACGCCCGTTTGCAGACCGGGGGAGCCATGCCATCCGTAGTGACCGCCAACGACACCATCCTGTGCACCCACGGCGGCACCGTCGTGCTCACTCCGAAGCAGACGGTCGTCCTCGCCCAGGGCGGCGCCGTGCTGCGCGAGACCGACCTGATCGGTGCGCCGATCGTCGGCTGCGCCCAGCCGCCGACCATCTCGAGCAAGCCCTGCACCACCGTCGTCTCGACCCTCCCCGGCTCGACCGCGCCCACGGTCATGGTCGGCGGGCTGCCCGCGCACGTGACCACGCTGAGCGGCCTCACCGACGGCGTCCCGCCCGGCTCGATCTCGGTGATCGCGCCGGGAGCGCCGCTCGTCCAGGCGTCGTGACCGCAACCTGGCAGGTGTGCGGTGAATGAGCCGACCCGTCAGGTCGGCCGCTACCTGATCGTGCGCGAGATCGGCCGCGGCGGCATGGCCGCGGTGTACCTCGCCCGCCAGGCCGACCTCGACCGCGACGTCGCGCTCAAGGAGCTGAACGCCTTCCACGCGGCCGATCCGGCCTTCGCCGAGCGGTTCGTGCGCGAGTCGCGCGTGGCCGGGTCGATGAACCACCCCAACATCGTGACCGTGTTCGAGTTCCTGAACGAGAACGGCACGCCCTACATCGCGATGGAGTACCTCGAGCGCGGGTCGCTGCGGCCCTTCGTCGGCCACACCACGCTCGCGCAGACGATCGGCGTGCTCGAGGGCGCCCTGGCCGGGCTGGCGCAGGCCGAGCGGCGCGAGATCGTGCACCGCGACATCAAGCCCGAGAACCTGATGGTCACGAGCGACGGCGAGGTCAAGATCGCCGACTTCGGCATCGCCAAGGCCATGACCGAGGCCGGCGGCCCGAACCTGACCGCCACCGGCACCACGGTCGGCACGCCCGCCTACATGGCGCCCGAGCAGGCGACGGCGGGCGACGTGGGGCCCTGGACCGACCTCTACTCGGTGGGGATCACCGCCTACGAGATGACCGTCGAGCGCGTCCCCTTCCACGACTCGACGACGCCCGTCGCCGTCCTGATGCGGCAGGTGAGCGAGGAGATCCCGTCGGCGATCACGGTCGACCCGAGCGTCGACCGCCGCTTCTCGGACTGGATCGACCGGCTGCTCGTGAAGGACCCCAAGCTGCGCACCCAGAGCGCCCGCGAGGCCTGGTACGAGCTCGAGGAGATCGCCGTCGCGGCGCTCGGGCCGCTGTGGCGGCGCGACGCGCGGCTGGTCGTGTCGGGCACCGACCGGGCGGCGGGGCCGCTGACGCCGGCGCCGTTCGAGCGCCAGACGCCGCCCCAGCAGGAGGCGAGCGCCGGGTACGAGACGTTCATGGCCGAGCCCGCAGTCGCTCCGCCGCCTCCACCGCCCCGCCGCCGCCCGTGCAGCCGGCGTCCACACTGCCCGGCCAGCCGGTCGCGCCCGTGGCCGCCGAGCAGACCCTGGCGCCGGCGGCCGCGGCGCCGGCGTCGTCGGAGACGTTCCAGTGGCCGGCGGCCGGAGGCGGCGGGCGCAGCCGTCTGATCATCGTCGGCGCCATCGTCGTGATCGCGGCGATCGCCGCCGGAGTGTTCTTCTGGACCCGGTCGGGCAGCTCCGGGGATCGGCGCAGACGGGGACGACCACCCACCACACAACCACCCACAAGACGACCGCGCCCAAGCTGGTCGCCCAGCCCGCGCAGTTCCAGGCGGGCGTCCTGCAGAGCGTCGCGCCGTTCGACGGACACGCCTGGGCGCTCAACCACGCCAAGCCCACGTCGGTCGTCGACCTCGACGACCCCTCCGCGACCCCGATCGTCGTCGGCAAGGGCACCTTCAACCTGGGGTCGGGCGACGGCGCCCTGTGGGTGAGCGGCAAGGCCCCGAACGGTGGCCGGATCCGCAAGGTCTCGCCGGGCGGGTCGCCGGCCGTGGGCCCCTCGATCCTGTACCCGCACCAGCCGACATCGGCGCGCGCCGTCGAGAGCGGGGGCACGATCTGGCAGCCGGTCATCGGCGGCGTGCTCAAGATCTCCGAGCAGGGCGGCGCACCGGTGCCCGTCAAGGGGCTCCACTTCACGCCCGACTCGATCGAGCTCGTGGGCGGGGCGATCTGGGCGTCCGGGAAGAACCAGCTCGCCCAGGTGCCGGTGACGACGCCGCAGCCGCAGGCCACCGTCGTCAAGCTGCCCGGCGCCGGCTGGATCACCGGCGACGCGACCTCGGTGTACGTGGTCGACGCGACCGGCGTCGTCAGCGTCAATCCCTCCGATCCGACGACCCAGACCCCGGTGGCCGGCATCACGGCGCCGCCGATCCGGATCGACCTGGCCAACGGGATCCTGTGGACGGTGTTCTACTCGGCGCCGTCGGCCGGCACCCGGGTCGGCACGCTCGGGGGCGTCGACGTGGCCCATGCCGGCGCGCACCCGGTGACGCCGGTGACCTTCAAGGCGCCCGCCAAGGGCTACATCACCAAGCTCGTGCCGGTGAACAACACGTTCTGGCTGACCGTGGTCGGGCCGGGCGGCCAGCCGGGCCTCGAGCCGTTCAGCTTCGGGGGCTGACGCCGCTCACGAGCGCAGGAGCTCGCGCGCGGTCTCGAGCTGGAGCTGGTAGCGGCCGCGGTACTGGAACGCCGGCCGCTCGATGTCGGCGATCCAGTTGCCGTAGCCGCTGGGATCGGTGCCGAACCCGGCGGCGCCCTCGTGCAGGCGGGTCGCCTTGAGCGCCTGGGCCTCGTCGATGAACCACTTCAGCTGCAGGCGGGGATCGTTGGGGAAGCCGGCGTACTTGCCGTGATCCCAGATCGACGTGCGCATCTGGAAGAAGCCGAGCGAGTCGCGGTCGCCGAAGCGGTCGTTCTTGAGCCCCGACTCGACCAGCGCCGCCATCACCGGCAGCTCGGGCGGCAGGCCGGCGCGCTGGGCGGCCTGGCCCATCCAGGCCGCGATCGCGCTGCGCGGGGCGTTGTCGCCCGGGTAGGCGCCGATGATCCCGTCGAGCGCGCCGGGCCCCGCACCGTGGGCGGCGGCGTCGGCCCCCGAGCCCGAGGCGGGCATGCTGCCAAGTGTGTGGTGCACGCCGGCAGGGCTCGGCGCGGCCGCGGCCGCCGGTGACGACCCGGGCGCGCTCGGCACCGCGCTCACCCCCAGCGTGCCCGACGCCGGTGTGTGCGCTGCGCCCGCCGCCGGGACGGCCGGCATGCCCATCTTCCCCATCGCCGGCGGATCCGGCACCACCCGGCGCGCGCCCATGAAGTACGGCTTGAAGACGTCGACCGACTCGTACTCGACGTGGCCACCGGTGTGCGGGGCGGCGATCACCTGGCCGTGGCCGGCGTAGATGACCACGTGTGTCGCGCCCGCGCCGGGGCCTTCGAAGTTCGAGAAGATCAGGTCGCCCGGCTTGAAGTGGCCCCACGCCACCGCGTGGCCCTCCTTCACCTGATCCCAGGTCGTCCGCTCGAGGTGGACGCCGATCTGGCGGAAGCAGTACTGCACGAGCCCGGAGCAGTCGAACCCGGACGGGCTCTCGCCGCCCCACACGTACGGGGTGCCGATGTACTTGGAGGCGATGTGGACGACGCGCTGGCCGGGGTCGGCACCGGCGTGGCCCATCGCGGCCATGGCGTCGGCCGCCACGCCCGGGGCCGCGCTGGGCGCGGGGGCCGCGGGCGGAGCCGGGGTCTGGGACGCGGCCAGGTGGTCGGCCGCCGCCGCGCCGGCGGCGTGGTGTGCGCCCGCGCCCTGGTGCGCGCCGGCCCGGTCGAGCGCCTGGCGGGCGATCTCGGAAACCTCGCTGCCGAGGCTCCCGTGCAGGTGCTCCGCGAAGTCGTACACCGCCGCGCCCTCGGCGGCGGCCGCCATCAGCACCCCGGCCAGGCTCGACTTCGACTCGCGCATCTCGAGCGTCTGCATGCCGGTGGCGCCGCTCGAGAACTCGGCGGCGGCCTCGTCGAGCCCGGCGGCCAGGCAGGCGGTGGACGGGTCGCGCCGGAACGTGCGCCGGAAGTCGGGGTCGGTCAGGAGCCGCTGCAGCACCTCGACGGCGCGCGCGTTCTGCTCGGCGTTTGCGCCCTCAGCCACGGCCCTCGCCTACCGGTGGCGCCGCATCAGCAGCGGCCGTCCCACCGAAAGCAGGATCGGCAGGAAGAGCATGGCGTAGAAGATGCCGAACAGTGCCCATACGAGTCCGCGCCGGCCGGTGAGCTCCACCAGCACGCTGTAGTAGCGCGTGGACAAAAGTATCGCAAAGCACGCGCAGCCCAGCAACCAGCCCAGCGCCGCCACCGCGTAGATGCCCACCGTGGGCGAGAGGTCGGCCGGCACGGGCTTTCCCGCCAGCCGCAGCTGCAGCCGCCGCCGCGACCGTGCCCGCAGGCCCGGCTGTCCGAGCAGGTCGACCAGGATGTGGTAGCCGTCGCGGTCGAGCAGCGGGTTCAAATTGAAGAGCGCGCCCAGGTAGGCGCCGAAGGCGATCTGGAAGGCGATGTCGGCGCCCGTGCCCGCGATGAACGTGGCGATGATCGCCGCGGCGCCCGCGACCGCCAGGTCGGTCACCGGGCCGGCGGCGCTGATGGCGATCCGGCGCCGGCGCGGCTCGAACCACGCGTCCGACGTGTCGACGAACGCGAACGGGAAGATCAGGATCAGCTTGACGCCGCCGCGGCGGACGCGGCGCCCGAACGACGCCACCGCGAGCCCGTGCCCGATCTCGTGCAGCGAGACCGCGGCCAGCCGGCCCGCCAGGAACGCCGCCGCGCCCCAGCCGACCTGGTGCGCGACCACGAACGGCGTGCCGCTGCGGGTGAGCGCCAGGTGCAGGAACGCGATCACGCCGATCACGCACACCGCGCCGACGAACACGAGCCCCGGCTGCGAGAAGAACACCCATCCGCCGTAGCGGTAGGCGGTCTGAAAGACGCGGTCGGCGTTTGCGAACGCCCACTCGCGGGGCTTGAACAGCCGCTCGAGGAAGCCCGGCTCGTGCGCGAACGGATCGTGCTCGCCGGCCGACTGCTCGAGCAGCCCGTGCTCACCGAGGTCGGCCAGCAGGCGCGCCACCTGGGCCGGGCCGCCGTGGTCGTCGCTTGCGGCCAGCAGATCGTCGAGCGAGGCATCGCTCGCGAGCATCTGCACGAGCCGGGCCTGCGCGTCGCCCATGCGCAGGTAGGTGTCGCCGTCGCCGGCGCGCAGCACCCACCGCTGCGGGCCCTCGTCCTCCTCGAGTTGCTTGAGGGCGCAGCCCGGCCGCAGGCGGGGCCGCGACGCCACCACCGGTGCCCGCACCTCCGCCGCATCCAGCATCACCGTCCGCCCCGCCGCCAGGTGGTCGGAGTGGCGCTCGACCCGGATCACGGTGTCGCCGAGCCGCAGCACCGAGCCCTCGGCCAGCCGCTCACGGCCCCGAAGCGGACGCTCGTCGAGCAGGGTGCCGTGGCTCGACCCCGCGTCCTCGACCGACGTGTCGGAGGTGCTCACGAGCACGCGGGCATGCACGCGCGACACGGTCGGGTCGGCGAGCGTGACGTCATTGTCGTCGGCCCGGCCGAGGGTGATCGTCTGCGTCAGTGCGACCCGCGTGTCTCCGATCACGAGCTCGAGCGGGGCGCGGATGCCCTTGGCCTGCGGCGCGCCGCAGCGGCGGCAGAAGAGCGCGCCGCGATCCACCTGGCGTCTGCACGAGCGGCAGAGCACGTCACCCGGTGGGCGGGAGCGCCAGGGGCTCCACGCTCGGGTTGCAGCCGCTGATCCCAAGCGGCGTCGGGGTGCCGGTGGGGGTGATCATGGTGATCGCGGGCACGCCGGTGGAGCAGTCCTGGCCGCCGACGGCCAGGTCGCCGTCGGCCCGCCACGAGAAGGCGGGGGCCACCGTGTAGTCGAAGATGCTCTTGCCGGCGGTCGCGGGCGAGGACGTCAGAAACACCGAGAGGTTGGAGGCATACGCCAGCTGCGACGTGCCGGAGACCACCGGCGACCAGGCCAGGAAGGTGGGGTCGGCGGTCGGGTCGGACGCGGTCAGGTACTGGGTGGCATCCGGCGTCCAGTCGCTCGCGTTGGGCGAGAAGGGCGTCGAGCTGTGGAACCACAGCACCCCGGCGGGCGTCGGGGTCGTGCCCGGGGTCTCGGCCACGACGGCGATCGACATCCCGTCCGGCGACCAGGTGGGACGGTCGAGCAGCAGCGGGCTCGGCGCGGTGCACGAGGGCTGGGCGCCGGACTGGTCGGGGTTCAGGATGCAGAGCGAGCTCGTGGCGTCGCCCGTGTCCCAGCGGGTGAAGGCGAGCAGGTCGCTCCCGACCAGGGGCGCGAACACCGGCCGGTGATAGTCGGCGCCGGTGGCCACGGTGACGGGTGGGGTCTTGCCGTCGGCGGCCGCCACCTCGACCGTGCCCATGCCGGTCGTGTCGTCGATGAACGCGATCTCGGTGCCGGCCGCGTTCCAGCTCGGCTCGAACGTCTCGGTGCCGGGGGTCAGCTGAAGCGGCGAGCCGGCCGGCCCGGTGGCGCCGAACGACGAGACGAAGATGCTGCCCCCGCTGTCGTAGGCCACCTGCGGCAGGGCCGAGACGTACAGGTACACGGTCGAGCCCTTGGCCAGGGCCGCGGTCGCGCCCGGCGTCTGCGTGACCACGTTTCCGACCGTGATCGCCGTGTCCAGCACCGGGATCGAGATCGTCTTCAGACCCGCGGCCTGGAGCTTCGAGGTGGCGGCCGCGGCCGACAGGCCGGAGACCGACGGCAGCGCGTTTGCGCCGGCGCTCTGCAGGAACAGGCTCACGGGTGAACCCTTTGCGACCGTCTGATTTGCGGCCGGCACCTCACAGCCCGTCGCGAGGGTCTTCGCGGTCGGATCCTGCGCGGACGGCTGCACCGGCCCGGCGGTGAGCCCGGCCTTCTTCAGCGCCTTCTGCGCGCTCGCGAGCGTGCCGTTGCACACCTGGGGCACGGTGGCCTGCTTCGCGGCGATGCCGACGATGACCGACACCGCCTTGCCGGGGCTCAGGGGAACGCCGGCGTCCGGGTTCTGGCCGACGATCTTGCCCACCTCCTTGGCGGCGACCACCTTGGTCTTGGCCGGGGCGCTCGAGAGCAGCAGGCCGATGTGCTCGAGGAACTTCTGCACCGCCGAGGCATTCTGGTTCTCGAGATTCGGGGTCGAGATGGTGGGCGGATGCTGCAGCAGCTTGACCGCGGCGACTCCGAGTGCGAGCGCCGCCACGAGCGCGATCGGCACCCACCAGGCAAACCACGGCCGCTGCCGGAAGACGGCGTCCCGGCTGATGACCGTCTCGTCGCTTCCGGGCGGCTTCGCGCTGATCTGAAAGGCGTGGTCGACGGGGCGGCCGACCCAGATCTGCTTCGGCGGCTTCACGATCATCTCGGAGCCGGTGCGGCGGCCCGGCTGGGCGGTGCCGCGCCGCTGCTTGAACGCGAACTTGCACTTCTCCTCGGGGTCGGTGGCGGAGAACTCGAGCTCGATGGGCGCGTTTGCGAGGTTGCGGACGGCGAACGTGAACTTGCCCCGCCGCCTGCCGGTCGCCCGCTCGGGGCGCAACTCGGTCTCGACGCTCTGGTAGGGCTGGACGGTCAGCCGGGCCGAGGCCGACCCGGCGTCGGTGCCGCTCGCGCGCGACCCCGCCACCACCCTGATCGGCCACTCGCGGGCCTCGGCCTGGGCCGTGCGCGGCGGGTGCAGCTGCACCTGGGCGTCCTGCTCGTAGCGGCCGCTCGGGGCGCCGTAGGGCACCAGGTAGGCGGTGGCCGGGGTGATCGTCCACCAGCCGTCGGGCAGGCCCTCGACGCGCAGGTCGTAGTTGTCCACGATGCCGCTCTGGTTGCGCACCGATGCGACCAGGGAGGCGGTGGCCCCCGGCGCGCAGGCGACCCGGACGCCCTCCCGCGGGTCGGCGTCGTCGGCCAGCGACCGCAGGGTGATCGAGACGGCATCGGCCGGGCTGCGCCCGCCGCCCGGCACCGGCCGGATCGGCGGCGGCACGCCGGGGGGCCCGGCGCCGGCCCCGCCGGGTGCGCGCGGCACCGCCGGGTTGACGGCGGTCGGATCCCAGCGCAGGTACTCGCCGCACGCCTCGCAGAAGTCAGAGTCGTCCGGGTTTTCGCGGTGGCAGGCGGGGCAGGTTCTCACGCGGGCTCGGCGGGCTTGGGTCGGGGCGGCTGCTTCACGCGCAGACGATACCGGGCGTTGACCGGCTTCAGCCGGTCGATCGCCCGCGCCACCGCGGCCTGCCGCTCGACCGGGATCGGCGTGTCGCAGTACACGACGAACTCGCGCGGCCCGGGCGCGGGCTCCGATCCGGCATCCACCGAGAAGCTCACCCCGCCGCCGTCCTCGACCCGCAGCGGCAGGCTCGGGAAGGCAATCCGGAGGCCCAGCTCGAGCCCCGGCAGCGTCCCCCGCGACTGGGCGATGGCCGACGCAAAGCGCACCTCGTCGCGGCGATCGCCGAGCGACCGGCGCTCGTCCTCGGCCAGGCCCAGCCAGGCCGACATCAGCGCCAGCATCGGCGCCGGGGCGGTGTCGGCGGCAAGCTGCGCCGGCAGGCAGTCGAGATGCGCGACCACCGGGTCGAGCACCCGCTCGAGGCTGCCGACGAACCGCGCGGCCAGGCCCTCAACGCCCGTGTCGATCTGGGGCGGATCGGTGTAGACCGCCGGTAGGTGGTCGCGCAGGTAGCGGCGGGCCGACGCGGCCGGGGGCGGGTCGGCGTCGGCGTGCACGCGCGCCGCCCGGGCCATGACCACGGTCGCGAGCGGCTCGGTGGGGCGTCCCTCGGCCGCCACGTCACGCCTCCCGGTGGGCGGCCTTGACGATGTGCGTGCCCGACGCGATCAGCTCGTGGGCCTCGAGCTCGAGGTGCGAGCCGAGCGGCTTTGGGTCCTGCTTCTGGGTGGCGAGGTCGGTCTCGTACACCCGCAGGATCTTGACGAACTCGACTCCCGGCACCTGGTGGACGACGCCGAAGAGCTCGCCCTGGTTGAGCGCCCGCCCGAACTCCCAGCCGCTGCCGGGGCCGTGCGGATTGCCGCCGACCAGGGGGTTCAGGTAGGTGTAGAGCATGCGCTCGATCTCGACCTCGACGCGGCCCGGGTCGGCGCCGATGGCCGCCTGCACGTCGCAGACGACGCTCACGCCGCGCAGCGGCACGGGCGCGATGTGGACGCGGGTGCCGACCATCCGGCGCGGGTCGAGGTGCGCCGCTACCTGGGCCAGGAGCTCGTCGCTGGGGGTGAGCTCCTCGAGGCTGAGCCTGCGCGCCGAGTCCTCGACCATCGGCAGGAGCCGCACCCGCACCAGGGCATCGTCTGCGTCGGGTGGGATGCAGAACACCCGCGCCACCTGGCGCGAGGCCTCGGCGGCCAGGGCCTCGAAGTCGTCGGCGGTGACGGCCCGGTAGCGCGTGCGCAGCTCGAGCGGCGCGCGCCGGCGGGCATCGTCGAGCGTCTCGCCGTCGACGCCGCCCGTGGCCGCGACCGGGTTGGTTACCGCGGCCACGCCGGGGATCGCCGACTTGAGCACGTGCAGCGTGCCCGCCGCCAGGTTGCCCCGGCGGCCGCCGCCGCTGCGGTAGCCGGACATGCGCAGCAACGAGCCCTTCGGCGGCACCCGGCCGTACTGGCGCCACGAGCCGTCGCCGGCGTTCACCGCCGTGCCCAGGTGCACCTCGCCGACCGCCGCATCGAGCCGGAAGTGGGGGTCGTCGGCGGAGCTCTCGGCGAAGCTCTCGACCAGCTCCCACCGCTCCCAGGTGTCCGACCGGGGCGGCAGCACCTCGAGCGTCTCGTCGCCGGTGAGGGCGAGCGCCGGGGCGTAGCGCAGCCGGAAGGTCTGGCCGGCCGTGCCGTCGCTCTCGCCGATCAGCTCGGCCTGCCGCCGGGTGGCGTGCATCGCGGGGATGCGCGCGCCCAGCGCCCCGGCCGTGATCGAGTAGATCTCGGGCGGCAGCGTGTAGGCGGCGGGGATCTCGGCCCGGGTGAACGGGTCGACGCGGCAGCGGATCCAGTGCGCCTTGCGGTCGCCCACGGTCGCCGTCCCCGTCGCCGCCGGGAGCTCGAGCTCGACCGTGCCGCTGCCGTAGTTGAACCCGCCGGTGTGGTCGGCGAGCAGGGTCGCCTCGCGCCATCCCAGCGCGCCCTCGCCGGTGGAGTACTCCCAGCGAAGCGGCGGATCCTCGGGATCGACGCCGGCGCCGCGGGCCTGCGAGCACTCGACCTGCACGGCGATCACGAGCCGGGAGAGCGGCTCGTCGAAGCCGAGGTAGAGCGCGTCGCCGGGCACCGGCGGAGCGGCGAACGGGGCCTGGTCGCCGCCGCGCGGCCGGGCGACGCCGGAGCCGATCGGGATCTCCGCGGAACGGCGTCGTGCTCGATCAGGTAGGCGGTCGGCCGCAGGGCGGGGATCGTGAAGTCGGTCGAGGTCTGGAACACGATCGACTCGTCGCGGGCCGTCCGGGCCGTGCCGACCTCGGTGTCCCAGGCCGGCACCGGCACCGGCTCGACCGCGGGCGCGGCCAGCCGGAAGCGCACGTCGGTGGCCGCCGGCGCGGGCGGCGCGAGCGTGATCCCGAGCAGCTCGAGCAGCGCGACGTGCAGCTTGTCGGGCACGCGGTTCAGGCGGTAGATGAGCATGTCGGTCATCCAGGCGAACAGCTCGATCAGCGTGATCCCCGGATCGGAGACGTTGTGCTCGGTCCACTCCGGGCAGGCCCGGGCGATGCGGGTGCGGGCCTCGTTGACGAGATCCTGGAAGCGGCGGTCGTCGAGCTCGACCTGCGGCAGGCTCATGCGGCCTCCTCCTCGGACGGGATGAGATAGAACGGGTAGACCAGGTTGCGGACGTCGTTCGTGGCCCGGATCCGGTAGGTGATGTCGATCAGCAGCCGCCCGGCCTCGCGCTCGGACAGGTCGAAGTCGACGTCGATCACCTCGCCCGCGGCTCCCACCGGTCGAGCGCGACGCGCACGTCGTAATCGATGCGGCCGAGCGTGTGGCCGTCGATGCCCGAGAAGACGTGGTCGTGGATCGCACAGCCGAACTCCGGCCGCATCGGCCGCTCGCCCGGCGCCGTGCCCAGGATGATGGCGATCGCCTCGCGGATGTCGTCGTCGTGCCGGACCAGGGCGAGGGATCCGTGCCGGTCGACCCGCAGCGGGAAGGCCACGCCCGAACCGATGAAGTCGCCGTTCGTGCTCATCCGAGTGAGATGGTCGAGCCGCTGACCTGCACGGCGCCGCTTGACTGGACGGTGATGCTGGCCCCCTTGATCGTGAGATCGCCCGTCGCCTCGATGGTCAGCGACGAGTTGGCCTTGACGTTCACGTTCTGGCCCTCGATGGACGCGTCGTCCTGCGCCGTCTGCGAGAGCTTGCCGCCGGTGGTGATGGTCAGGTCGCTGTCGGTGTTGATCGTGATCGCGTCCTTGGCGTTCACGCCGATCTTCTGGTCGGAGCGCAGCGCGAACGAGCCGTCGGTCTGGACGAGGTCGTCGCCCGGCGTGTCGCTGCCGTTCCAGAGCGAGCCGAGCACGTAGGGCCGGCGGACGTCGCCGTGCTCGAACGCGACCAGCACCTCGTCGCCGGCGACCGGCATCATCAGCAGGCCGCGCTCGCTCCCGGCCGCCGGGTGCGGCGATCCGCGCCCACCAGCCCTCGGTGTCGTCGCCGAGCGCGGGGTAGCGCACGCGCACGCGGCCCATGTCGTCGGGATCGTTGTTCTGGGTCACGATCCCGACCACGACCGAGCCGCCCCAGCGCTCCACGGGCGCCGGGTTGAGCAGGTCGACCAGGCTGCGCGGCGAGCGGCCGGTGACCGCGAAGCGGGTCTCGTAGCCGTGGCCGACGCGGAAGACGTGGGTGGTCGCGCTGAGGGTGTAGATGCCGCCGTAGAGCTGGCCGACGCCGTCGATCTGCACGCGCATGCCGGCCGCGAGGGTGGGGTCGCCGCGGCACGTGCCCTCGGCCTCGACGAACGCGTTTGCCGAGGTGCGAGGCGATGCTGGTCGCAAGCGCGTCGGCCTCGTCGGAGTCAGCACCGGCCGGTCGGCCATCGTCATCGACCCGCCGCCGAGCGCCGAGCCGACGTCGTCGCGCTCGATGCCGATGTCGGCGTCGGGCTCCGGCCGACTGGCGCGACTCGATCACCTGCTTGGACGAGGGGTCCCACGCGCGCACGACGACCTCGTCGACCTGCTGGACGCCGGTCACGCGCGGCCGGAACGTGAACAGGTCGTCGCCCCAGCGCAGCACCGGCGGATCGTCGCCGTCGTGCCCCCCGGCTTGCGGAAGTTGAGCTGCGCCCGATCGACGCTCACCTCGAAGTCGATCCGGCGCGCCACCCGCCACAGGAACTCCCAGTCGGTCTCGTTGTTCTGCTGGACGAAGTCGTGCACGTCGCCGGCGCTATCGATCGTGCCCGCGTCGAGCCCGGCCCGCTCGGCGACCTTGGCGGCGATGTCGTCGGCGCTCATGTTCTGGTAGGTCGCGGTGGTGCGGGTGCGGTTCAGGGTGTGGGACTGGTCGTAGCCGCGGGCGGCCAGCACCGCCCCATGGCGCCCGAACTCCGGCTCGACCGCGGCGATCTGGCCGCTCAGGACGAGCTCCAGCGTGTCGCCGCCGGCGGCCGCGAGCCGGATCTCGACCTGCGCGCCGACGCTGAACGGGCTCGAGTCGATGTGCTCGAGGCGGGGATCGGCGATCCGGATCAGGAAGGCGGCCGGCAGCATGAAGCGCTGGTCGGCGCGCACCTCGAGCAGGTTCGCGGCCAGGGTGCTGTCGAGCGGATCGCCGTCGATCGTCACCTCGACTCCCGAGATCAGGGGCAGCGGGCTCACCGCTCGGCCCTCGGCACGGTCAGGGTGCGGCCGCGCGGCAGCGCCAGCGGATCGTCGATCCCGTTTGACTCGGCGATCGCGCGCCACCGGGTGGGGTCGCCGTACATGGCGTAGGCGATCGACTGCAGGCTGTCGCCGTCGCGGACCACGTGCATGCGCAGCCCGGCGATGCCCGACGTGGTCGGGTTCTGGCGGGCGCCGCCGCCGGCGCCGACGACCTTCTCGACCTGGGTCAGGGTGATGTCGGCCACGGCCCGAAGCGGCGTGCCGTCGACGTCGAACAGCGTGTAGCGCACCTGCAACTGGGTGGCGACGGCGGTGAAGCTCGACACCTGGCCCCACGAGAACGTCACCGTCGGCGGCCGGGCGGTCTTCTTGCCGGACTCCACCTCGGGCTGCACCTCGAGCATGGTGAAGAGCTGGTCGGTGACGTCGGCGACGTCGTCGTTGTCGGTGTCGGCGGCGTCGAAGAGCAGCGTCAGCGAGAGCTCGCGCGGATCGCCGCCGACGAACTCGCGCTGCGGGAACTCCTCGCTGAGCTGGCTGCCGTCGCTCCAGCGGTTGGCCTTGCTCACGGTGTAGTCGCTCGGGTTGAACCAGCAGGTGAGCGGATCCTGACCTTCGATCAGGAGCATCGCCTGCTGGAAGCCGGTTGTGGAGTCGGAGTCGGGCATGGGTCAGTCGGTGAGGACGAAGCCGCGGTGGGCGATCTCGAGCGATTCGGTGGCGGCGGTGTGCGAGCCGGCGTTCAGCACCGGTCCCTCCCAGCGCACGGGGAAGGCACCCTCGAACCCCCACCGGCGCACGGGCGAGCCGTCGGGGCCGAGCAGCGACACCGAGATGTTTCCGCGCTGGCCGGCCGATTGCGTCTGCAGGAACCAGTCCATCAGGCCGGTCTCGTAGGTGATCCCGCGGCTGAGCACGAGGTTGGGGTAGCGCAGGCGCCCGCGCAGCTTGTGGACGAAGGCGTTCTGGCCGCCCTCGGCGTACTCCTCGATCTCGTACTCGGCCGCGAGCCCCTGGCAGTGGGCGAAGCGCCCGATCGTGCAGTCGTCGGCGGTGACCAGGAACCGCAGCCCGCCGACCGGGTCGGGCACCTTGCTGCCCTTGCGGGTGCTGCGATCCGAGCCGCCGGTGACGGCGCTGACCGCCTGCTGCTCGGCATCCTGGACGTTCTGCTGGAAGCTCACGGCCACTCTCCCAGCAGGTTCCCCATCCGCTCGCGCTCGGCCAGGAGGTCGCGCCGGAGGCGGTCGACGACCGTGTCGTACATACGGTCGGTGGCCGCGTCATGCAGCTCGTGCAGGGGCGCCTGAGCATGCGCGGCCGCCGCGGCTGCGCGGCCGGCGACCGTCGATGCGGCCGATCCCAGATGCGGCTCGTGCGGGAGCTGTGCCGGCCTGTGCCCGTCGGCCGCGGCGACGGCCTGGCGGGCGCCGGCCTCGAGCCGGTGGGCGGCCTGGCCCGCGGCCGACTCGAACTGCACGACGGCCCGGCCGGCCTTCGACACGGCCAGCGGCACCTCGGCCGCCGCCGCCAGCGCCGCCGCCTTCGCCCTCGAGGCGGCCGAGCGCTCGGCGCCGGTGAGCGCCGTCTCGGCCCGGCGCACGATCGGCCGGTCGAGCACCTGCTTCTCGAGCCGGCGGCCGAGCTGGCCGAGCTCCTTCTCGGGGTCGCGCAGGGCGCCCTCGAGCCGGTGCTCGGCGCGCAGGGCGCGCTGCTCGAATGTCCCCACCTTGCTCAGGTCGTGGCTGGCGGTGCGCACGAGGCCGGTCGCGGCCCGCACCAGCGGCTGGCGGCGGATGAACCTGGCGGCGCTGCGCAGCCCCGACCGCTCGGCCGACTCGAGCCCGTGCTCCAGCCGCCCCGGCAGCGCCCGGCCCTCGCGCTCGAGGTGGTGCGCCTCGCCGAAGGCCCTGCGCCGCAAGCCGCGGCCCTCGCGCTCGAGGTGGTGCGCCTCACCCACCACGCGCCCGCGCAGCTCTTCACCCTCGTGCTTCAGGTGGTCGAACTCGTGCCGGGCCTTGTCGCTCCACTCCGACGCGTCCTTGCGCAGCTTCGACCATTCGCTGCGGGCCGCGTCGGCGATGCGGTGGCCGAGCGACTCGACCTCCTTGACCTCCTCGTAGCGCTGTGCCACGCGGGCGGCGTCGACGGCGACGCGCGCCGCACCGAGCGCCGATCCTCTGCGCGACCCGCGGTCGGCCTCCTGCGTGGCCTCGTGGATGTGGCGCACGAGGATGGGCTGGCGCTCGGGCTCGCGCTGCTCGTGCACGACGCGCACGACCGGGCGCTCGGTCGCAGGCTCATGATGCTCCTCGGCCGGCGCGGGCTGGGGCTCGGCCTGCTGTGGCGGGGCGGGCGCCGTCACCTCGGGCCCGGGACCGGGACCGGGGGAGGCGTGCGCGAGAGCCGGAAGCGTGGCCCGACCTCCTCGACGCTGCTTCGCATCGGCGTCCCGGGGCGGGCCGGAGAGGGCGGCAGGGCCGCCGGGGCGGCGTCGCCGGAATCCTCGAGGAACGACGGCCGGCCGTACTCGGCCGCGGCGCCGCCCGCGAACGGCACGCCCTCGGCGACGCCGTCACCGAACATCCACCGGCTGGCGAACTCGCTCAGCCCGGCGGCCGCCACCGGAGCCGCCGCGGCCGCCGCGACCACGGGCCGCGGCGCGAGCCGGCGCGAGGCGGCCATGCGCTTGGGCCGGCGCCGCTCGGTGACCGTTGCGGCCAGCCGCCTGTCGGCGGCACGGCGAAGGACGCGGCGGCGCTTGAGGCGCGAGCCGAGCCAGGTCGGGAGCGCGGTGGGTGGCGGCGGGCGGGGCCATCGCTCAGCCGCCGCCGTCCATGCGCGCCCACTCGAACGCCTGCGCCAGCTCGAGGAAGCGCCGGCGGTCGCGATGCTCGAGGTCGAGGATCGTGTCCAGCGGCCAGTGGAAGTGGTCGGCGAGCTCGGCCGTCTCCGCGAACAGCTGACGCGGAGACGGCCGCGTCATTCCCCCAGGCGCCCGTCCTCGATCTCGGTGAGGTCGACCTCGAACTCGATCCGCAGGCCGGGCACGTCGACCCGCCGACGGCTCGCCGTCGGTGTTCAGGCGCTCGTACAGCCGCTGCAGGTGGTCGAAGTCGGCCGCGTACAGGCCCTCGATCACCGCCGGCGTGATCTCGGTAAGGTCGCCGATCCGGGTCACGACGCGCGCGAGCAGGAGCACGGACAGGTAGGCCTCGTTCTGGCGCACCGCCGGGTCGCGCAGCGGTTCGATCTCGTCGCGCGCCGTGGCCAGGCGCATGCGCCCTCGCGATGCACGGTGCCCGCGGCGTCCACGTAGCCCCGGGGCAGCGTGAACGCGTACTCTGTGCGCAGCGTGGTGCCGGCGATCGACGGCCATCTACTCCGCTCCAGGCCCTCGTGGCAGATGTGCAGCTCCTCGACGCGCCACCTCGTTGCCGGAGGCGTTCGAGCGCGGGCCGGAGTACTTGATCGGCCAGCCCTGGTCGAACTTGTAGGTGGCGATCGTCTTGCCGGAGTAGTCGATGAGCTCGATGTTGCCGTCGACGCGGGCGTTGTCGGGGCCCTCCTTGATCACGGTCTGGCGCCACTTCCAGACGTCGAGGGTCTCGTCGACGCCGCGCTTGAGGACGATGTGCGACCACATCGTCGCGCCCGGGACCTTGCGGATGGAGGGGCGGCCGTTGGCGTCGACCGACGTGCTGCTCGATGACGGTCGGTCTCGGAGTCGAGCCCCGTGCACTCCCGGAACATGCCCACGCCCTCGTGGCCACCGAGGTCGAGGCGGAAATGTGATGCGGGTCGCGGCTGCTTGTTTGGCATCTGAGCTCTTCCTTCCTTACGAGATCTCCGACTCGCTGCCCGCGGTGTACTGGCTGATGCGGAAGATGACGAACTCTGCCGGCTTGACCGGCGAGATGCCGATCTCCATCACGACCTGGCCCGCCTCGATCACGTCGGGCGGGTTGGTCTCGGCGTCGCACTTGACGAAGAAGGCCTCATCGGGCGTCGCGCCGAACAGCGCGCCCTCACGCCAGGTGCGGGTGAGGAAGCTCGAGGCCGAGATCCGCAGCCGGATCCAGAGGCGCTCGTCGTTGGGCTCGAACACCGCCCACTGCGTGCCCTCCATGATCGACTCCGAGATGTAGTTGAACAGGCGGCGGACGTTCAGGTAGCGCCACTCGGGATCGCTCGACAGCGTGCGGGCGCCCCAGACGCGGATGCCGCGGCCGGGGAACGAGCGAATGCAGTTGATGCCCGAGCGGTTGAGGCCGCCCTGCTCCTCGTGCGTGACCTGGAACGCCAGCCCGTTGACGCCCAGCACCACCTCGTTGGCCGGTGCCTTGTGGACGCCGCGGGTGTTGTCGGTGCGCGCCCAGACGCCCGCCATGTGCCCCGACGGGGGCACCATGATCGGCCGCTGGGTGAGCGGGTCCATGACCTCGAGCCAGGGGTAGTACAGGGTCGCGAACTTCGAGTCGTACCCGGCGCGGCTCATCCGCCACTCGAGCACGTCCTGCGGCAGCAGGTCGGGCGGGGGATCGAGGATCGCGATCCGGTCCTTCGCGGCCTCCGCCTGGGCGAGCATCTTGCCCTGGATGTCGCGGAACATGGTGTCGTCGCCCGATTGCGCCACCGTCACCAGGTCGGGAACGCACAGCATGGTGATCTCGTCGACGGCCGCCAGGCCGCCCATCCCGCGGCGGTGGGCGATGTCGCCCTCGAACTCGCCCGCGTCGACCTCGGCGACCTCGACGGCGGGCACGCTCAGCGCGTAGGTGCCCTCCCGGGGCGCCGTCTCGGCCGCCTGCTCGCCGATCTCTTCGAGCGTGATCAGCTGAGAAGCGGCGTTGACCTTGGTGACCAGGTTCTGGCGCCCCTTCTTCAGCGTGAGGCCGTCGAACTCCTCGCGCACCGGGCCGGCGGTGACGACGACGCGGTAGGTGGGCTGGTCGGCCTTGCCCTCACCGTCGCCGGTCGGAGCCTCCGGCGTGATCTCGACCGACACCTCGTCGGTGACGTCCTCGCGTGCGGTCGCCCGCAGCAGTTCGGCGCCGTCGCCGGTCGCCTCGGGCAGCGCGGCCTGGGCCCTGGCGGCCCCCTCGGATGCGCCGACGCGGACGATCCAGCACACGCCGCCGCCGTTCTGGAAGAAGCCGTAGACCGAGTGGGCGAGGTATGCGCCGGGCATGAACGGCCCGTTCTCGGGCTCGGCCGGGTCGCCGTAGAGCTTCGCGAACTGGGTCCAGTTCGAGATCCGCATCGGCCGGTTCACCGGCCCGCCCGGGGCGATACCGACGAACGCCGCGACCGACGTGCCCACCCCCTCGATCGGCTTGGACTGGGCCGGGATCTCCTCCACATAGACGCCTGGGGTCAGGTAGTTGGGCATCTGTCACCTTCCTTCGTTGCGCAACTCGTTGAGCAGGGCTCGGGACGGGGACACCGCGACCCGGCGCGGCTCGGGGCTGGCCCCGTCCAGGATCTCCATCTCGCTCTCGTCCCGCGGCCACAGGATCACCTTGGTTCCGGGGGCGACCTCGCGCGCCTGGCGGCCGATCTGGAGCGCGAACCGGGACTCGCGGTCGAGCAGGAGCGCGTCCGGCCGGATGCGGCGGACGCGGTCGACGATCTCGGGCGCCTCGCCGTTGCCGACGACGACGTCCACGCCGCCTCCGCTCAGCACATCGGTCATGCCGACCAGCGCCACCGGCTCGAGGTTGGCGAGCAGCACGCACAGGTGTCGAGGGCTCACGTCGGCCACGGTCGGGCAGTGTGCCGCGGCGGCCGCCGCCAGACCAGAGGCCCTCGGGCAGCGCTTCAGGCAGCCCGGCCCACCCCGAAGGGCAGCCCCCGCACCAAACGGGGTCAGACCCCTTTTGGCGCGGCCGGGAGTTTCACGTCGACCGGGGTGCCCGGGACGTCGGCCTTCGCCTCCGCCTCGGCGCCGGAGGCCGCGCGCACTCCCAGCCGGTGGCGGCCCGCGCTCACCGAGGCGATCGTGAACCGACCCTCAGCGTCGGTCACGGCGAAGCCGCCCACCTCGGGAAGCACGACCCATGCGCCCTCGGCGGGGGCGCCGCCGGCGTCGCGGACGGTGCCGGAGATGCGGTGCAGCTCCTCGATCCCGGCCGCCGGGCGGCCGGTCACGCCCATCCGGACGGTCTGCGTGCGCACGAGTGGCGCCTGCTCGAAGCCGCGGTCGGGGCGGCACCAGACGCCCACCCCGAAGTCGACCGACGCCTTGTGGCGCCCGCCCATCGCCGCCCAGAAGCCGGCCCCGATGCCGTCGCCCGGCGGTCGCGCCGCCCGCGTGACGAGCGGATGCTCGTACGCCCACTCCTCGGCCAGCGCACCCATGCGCACGTCGTCGGGCAGCTCGGGATGCGAGTAGGCGATCGCGAGCGCCGCCGAGAGCAGGCTGTGCTCGGCCTCGGGCGTCTCGGCCCAGCCCGTGATCACGTAGGACGCCTCGATCAGCACGGGCGGCGGCTGTTCCACCGTGCGCCCGTTGACCTCACGCCGCTCCCACTCCACCCGGCGGTCGCCGAGCGACTCCTTGACGTCGTACAGGTACAGGTCGAGCGTGGGCCCGGCCAGCCCCTCCGCCCAGTCGGGCGTCGGTGCATCGAAGGACACCTGCGTCCCGTCCAGACCCCGGAGGCCCAGCTCGCGCACGAAGAGTGCGCCGATCGCGCCGTCCAGGTCGCCGAGCACGGTGTGCAGTCCGCTCGTGGTGGTCATGGCGTGCAGCCCGCCACCGTACCCGCCCCCAGGATGCACGAACGGGCGGACATTCGGGCGGCCCGTATTCCCTTTGAACCCGTTTCAACATGGGTTTCGTCGTGAGGCGCAGGGCGCGGTGGTTGCGGGAAGGATCGAGTGGTGGGCGGCGCGGAGGCGTGGCCGTAGGTCACGTTGAGCACCGCACGCCGCGTGGGACGCACCCGCAGCCGGCGCGAACCAGCCGCAACAGGAGCCCATGTTGAACCGGGTTCTTAACGCCAGCGGTCGAGCTCGGCCTGGATCGCAACGGGCAGCGCGGTCAGGTAGCCGAGGTTGACCAGCCGGTAGCCCATGGCGACGTCGGACACCCCGAACCGATCGGCGAGCGCGATCGGGTCGGGGCCGTCGCGGTCGGCGTGCTCACGCACGAGCGGCTCGGGCATCAGGAGCTCGGCGGCGAAGCGGTTGGCCTCGCGCTCGCGGGCCCGCTCGTCACCCGTCGCCGCCTCCACGTCGGCGGGGCGGCACAGCACCGCTGCGCCGTCGGAGTGAAGCATGTGGTGGCCGACCTCGTGGGCGACGGTGAAGCGGCGCCGCGGGCCGGGCTCGTCGCGCCGCACCCAGATCTCCCACCGGGCGGGCAAGAGCACGCCGGAGAGCGGCGTCTTGGCGGGCATGCCGGCGATCGGGCACAGGTCGTCGGCGTCGCGGACGCGCAGCCGGCACAGGCTCCCGGCCAGCTCCTCGACGTCGACCGGCGGAGCCGCGCAGGCGTAGGTGTCGGTGAAGCGGGCAAGCGCCGCCCGGGCGGCCTCGATCTCATCCATCGGCGCCGGTGAAGAGGTCGTCGATCTCGGGTATCGGCTTCACCTCGCTGGGTGGCGTTGGTGCGGATTCCATGGATGCGGCGAGAGTCGACTCGCGCCGAAAGAGCGCGAGGGACTGCATCTGAGCGGCGGGAGGCGTCATCCGGCGGCCGCGCTCGAGCACCGCCTCGGGCACGTCCAGGATCCGCGCGAGTGCCGAGACCACCGGCGGTCGCACCTGACGCGGCTCGAGCTGCCCCGTCTCGAGCGCATGGACGTGCTCCTCGACCTGCTCCTTCGCATCCGGAAACCCGAGCGCCGCGGCCAGGGCGGCGACCAGCGCGCTTCGGGTCGTCCGCCTGCGCGCGCGCAGCTCCGGCAGGAGCACCGGCCACGCCTCGGGCGGCGGCTCGCTGCTTGGGTACGCGGTACGGGCGTCGACGTCTTCGGCCGAGACGTCGGTGCGCGGGTGCGCGGCCAGGTAGGCGGTTATCATCGCAGCGAGCGGCTCGCGATCGCCCTCGCCGGCAACGACGATCGCCTTCGCTGGGTCGGGCCGCTCACCTCGCTCCCAGGCGGCGACGAACTCCGTGAACCGCTCCTCGGCGTTCATTGCCCCACCTCGTCTCGCAACCGGGCCATGGCACGGAAGAAGATCACATCCACGTTGCCCGGGCTGATCAAGAGCTTTTCGCCGATCTCCGCGCTGGTGTAACCGCCGTACACCCGCGCCCACACGATGTCGCGCTGCCGTGGAGTGAGACAGCCGAGCAGCTGGGCGACCACCTCGCCGGCCGCGGCTTCGTCGTAGCCGTCCTCGTTGATAGCGACCTCGCGCAGATCGTCGAGCGGCGCGGTGGCCGGCTTGCGGCGCTCGTAATGGGTGGCGATCACCCGCTTGGCCATGAAGACGAGCAGGCCGGAGGGATTCTCGATCGGCGCCGTGCGGAGGTAGACGGTGCGCACGAAGCGCTCGTAGACCTCCTCGGCGAGATCGTCGACGTCCACGATCGCGACCTTGCCGGCGCAGTACGACCGCACCATGTCGCGGTTGCGCTCGAACACGAGCGCGACGCAGCGCTTGGCCGTCTCGACACCCACCTCGCCGCCGCCGATTCGCTCTCGGGCATGCGCCACGAGCGCCGCGTCGGACATGCGCAGGAGCTCGTCGTGCGTGGTCGGCCGATCGGTACCCACCGGCCGTGGATGCTAGACGCCATAGAGCAAGCGTCCCGGCCCGCCCGGCGGCGCTTACACACGCCGCCTACAAGCGGGGACAGTCCCCGGTTGGTGTGGCGGTGTGTTTTGGCACGGAGTTGTGACGCCGGGGTGGTCGGCTGGCGAAGAAACCAAGCGGGGACTGTCCCCACAAACCGGGGACAGTCCCCTTCCGACCATGAACCGACCAAGCGGGGACAGTCCCCCATCACCCGGACAGTTCAGCGCACGCGGAAGTTCGCGCCTGCGAGCTTGACGTAGAGGTCGTCGCGCAGCAGGTAGACGCTGTAGTTCCCCGCCGGGAGCGGCCACGGCCCCGTGGAGTCGGCTCCCAGCCAGACCTTGCCGTCGACCGTCGAGTGCGTGTACGTCCACAGCAGGTAGGACGCCACGAGCGGGTTCGCGCCGCGGTGGTAGATGCCGAGCCAGTCCCAGCGATCGCCGGGGGCACCGGTCACGGTGACCCGGATCGGTGTGCCGGGCGCGTACGTCGCCTGCGAGGTCTGCACGGTTGGCGGCGTGCCTCGCGCGACCACCCAGAACGGGAACTCCGAGAGCGCCTCCCCGTTCGTGCCCCGCAGCACCGCCTCGTAGGCGCCGGGCGTCCAGCCGCGGCTCGAGAACGCGGTGGTGCCGATGCCGCGGGCGGCCGCGGCGCTGACGTGCCGGCTCGCGACGACGGTCGCGCGACCCCCGCCCAGACGCTCGATCGCCACCGAGTCGGCCGCCGCGCCGCTCGAGTGGAACGCCGCCGGCACCCGGTCGCCGGTGAACACCCGCCGGCTCGGCACGGTCACGAGGGTCGGCGGGGTCGCGCCCTGCACCCGGAACGTCGAGACCACCAGACGGTGATCGGATGGCCACGGCGAGACGGTGCCCGACGTGCCGGGCGCTCCCGGCTCGCCGATGATGTGGCTTGCGATCGTCTGTGCCCCATCGGCGTAGACGAAGTCGATCCTGTCCTTGGGCGCGCGGCCGAAGTTCTCGATGCCCGGGGTCGTGCGGTGCACCGGCCACGTCAGGCCCGGCGTCTTGACCGGGTTGGGGTAGATCGCGCGGAACGAGTCGGTGAAGCCGGCCTGCTCGACCGCGACCGAGACCGGCCAGCGCACCGGGTAATCGAGGTAGGGGCGGGTGCCGACCGTCGCCTTCGTCCAGTCGCGGTAGGAGGGCGAGTTGAAGTCGCCGGTCAGGAACACCGGGATGCCGCTCGCGTGCAGCGTGCGGGCGGCGGCGAGATCGGGCTCGATCTTCGGCAGGAGCACCTTGCGTTCCATCGCGATCACCTGCGCCGCGGTCTTGCCGTCCTTGACCCAGTACGGCCCGTACGGATACGACGGCAGGTGCACGTTCTCCATCGCGACGACCCGCCCCGGCGAGACCTGGACGAACGTGTAGAGGCCGCCGCCGTCGGGTGGATCGACCAGCGGCAGCCGCGAGACGATCTGCATGCGCACGTCGTAGTAGCGCCAGCCGAGCGCGTGCGCGATCCGAGGGATCTCGCCGCCGCCCTCTTCGATCCCGACCACGTCGGCGCCGCTCTTCCTGATGGCGCGCGCGACCAGCGATGCGGGGATGAGCGGGTACTCGTCGGAGATGTCGCAGTTGAACTGGGCGACCTTGATGGTGGCGACATGGGCCTCCGCGGGCGCGGGTGCGGCCGCCCGCACGGTGCCTCCGCCGAGCAGGACGCTCGCCGCCGCAACGGCCACCACCAGCTGCGCTCGTGCCCCCCTCACGCCGACGACCCTACCACCGGCGGCTGCAATTGCGGCGGTCTCTTTCGGCATTGAATCGGCCGCTTGACGGCATGCGACCGGTCCTGTTAGGGTCAATTCTGGTATTCATTTTGTCTTAGTGGTGGACTATTGCCGCGGTGGCACGCGACAAGGTCGCCCCACACGACCGGAGGTCTCGCCAATGAGCACCGCAACGCCCCCGGAGCCCGCCAACCTCCCGATCTACACCCGCAAGGCGACGGGCATGGTGCGCGAGATCCCCATGCTCGACCAGTCGGTCTTCAACGCGACGTCGGGGCCGCCGGTGGGCGTGATCATCTTTGGTCTCTTCGCGCTCTCTGGTCTTCCCGCTCTCGAACATCTATCTGACCGCCGTTCTGGCGCCGCTGTTCGGCATCTTCGTGTGGGCGACCTTCGCGCTGATGGCGGCGGCGATGCCGCGCCTGGGCGGGGACTACACCTACAACACGCGCGTTCTCAAGCCGTGGATTGGGTTGGCGGCGAACATCGGCGGGGTCATCTCGCCCGCGCTCGGCGCCGGCCTGTGGGCGACGTTCATGGCCACCCAGGGCATCTCGCCCGCGCTCTCCGTGATCGGCGTGACGACGGGATCGAGCACGCTGGTGCGCTGGGGGGCGGATTTCTCGCCGACACATCGCACCACGGTGTTCATCGTTGCGGTGATCTCGCTCGCCATCATGTCCATCCTGTCCTACATGGGCACGGCGATCGCGTTCCGGTTCATCACGGTGCTGTTCCTGATCGGCGTGGGCGGCCTCGCGGTCTCGTTCCTGATCCTGCTCTTCACGAGCCACTCGAGCTTCGTGTCCACCGTGAACCACGTCGGCGGCCGCAACGCCTACGCCAAGACGGTCGCCGCCGCCCACGGGTCGGGGTTATACCCATCGGTGGACGGGTACTCGTCGAAGGCGACACTGGGCGCCCTCTACTACTGGTCGATCAACAGCATCTGGCTGTTCTGGGGCACCTACACGGCGTCGGAGTTCCGCGGCGGTGGCCGGCGTAAGCGCCAGCTCTGGGCGATGGTCGGAACGGGAGTCGTGCAGAGCGGGATCGTGATCCTGGTCGTCGTCGTCTTCCTGCACACCGTGGGCTACAACTTCTTCGTCTCGTCTCTCGCGGGCAACTTCGCGCCTTCGCAGGGCCTGGTGGGCTCCGCCGGCTATGCATACTTCACGGCATTGATCGCAGGGAACACCGTCGTGGTCTCGCTCCTGGCCCTGGCCTTCCTCGGCTGGTGGATTCCGGGCTCCTACATCAACGTTGCCATGGTGCAGCGAGCCTTGATGACCTGGTCGCTCGACGGCCTTCTCCCCGGCTGGGTGTCGCGAGTCGACGAGAACCGGCACACGCCGTCTGTCGCGATCGTCATCACCTTCTTCGCGACGACCGCGACGGCCGCTCTGGCCGCGTACTACGCGAGCTTCTCCCAGATCTTCGCGCTGATCGCCCTGTTCGGGTACATGCCGATCCTGTTCGTCGGGATCTCGGCGCTGCTGATCAAGTTCCGCCGGCCGGACCTCTACAAGGGCTCGCAGGCGGAGTGGCGCCTGGGCGGCATCGAGGTGCTGCCGGTGGTCGGTGCGATCTGCGCCGTGATCGGCGGCGGCCTGATCTTCCTCACGCTCTACTTCCACGAGGCGCTGGGGATCAAGCACTTCCACGCCACGGAGGCGCTCGGGATCGGCCTCTTCGTCGTCGCGGCGATCTGGTACTTCGGCGTGCGGGCGTTCCGGCGCCAGCATGGCGTGGACATCGACCTCGCCTACCGGGTGATCCCGCCGGAATGACGTTCCCGCGATGAGGTTGCGGCGCGCTCGGCCGTCGCAGGGTGCGACGACCAAGCTCTTCTTCACGACGGACATCCACGGCTCGGACGTGTGCTTTCGCAAGTTCCTGAACGCCGGCAAGTTCTACGGCGCATCCGCCCTGATCCTGGGCGGCGACATCACCGGCAAGAGCCTGGTGCCGATCGAGCGGACGCCACGCGGATGGAGCGCGACGTTCAACGACCACGTCTACACCGACATCGGCGAGGACGAGCGGGAGGCACTCGAGCAGTCGGTGCGCGACCACGGCGCCTACCCGGTGGTGGGCGACCGCGACGAGCTGCTGCGGCTCGAGGACGAGGAGCACCGGGAGAGCGTCTTCATCGACGCCGTCGTCGAGCAGCATCACGGGCTGGGTCGCAATCGCCGAGCAGCGCCTCGCCGGAACCGGCATCCGCTGCTTCGTCACCCCTGGCAACGACGACTTCTGGGAGATCGACGCACCCCTTGAAGCCTCGGACGTCGTCGAGTTCGTCGAGGGCCGGTACGTGCGTCTGAACGATTCCCACGAGATGGTGACGACCGGCTACTCGAATCCGACGCCGTGGGACACGCCGCGGGAACTGGACGAGGACGCGCTGCTCGCGCGGCTGGAGGCCATGAATGCCGACGTCACCGACCCCGAGAACCTGGTGCTGGTCGCCCACCCACCGCCCTACGGCTCCAAGCTCGACCAGGCGCCGGACATCGACTCCGAGTTCCGCGTCCAGATGGAGGCGGGGGCGCCGCGGATGGCGCCCGTCGGATCAACGGCCGTGCGGTCGTTCATCGAACGGCATCAGCCGCTGCTGGGCCTGCACGGGCACGTCCACGAGTCGCAGGGCGTCGAGTTGATCGGCAGGACGCTGTGCCTCAATCCCGGCTCCGACTACGCGGACGGCACGTTGCTCGGAGCGCTGATCACGATCGCGCCCGGGCGGGTGGTCTCACACCAGTTCGTGGCCGGTTAGTCCGGCGGCCACGCGGCCAAAGCGCGCGCCAGTTCGTCCGCGCGCGGGAACGTTTCCCAGTCGCCCCGGCCCGCGCACACGGCGGCGCCGCAGACCGCCCCGGCGCGGAGCGCGTCGGCGGTCGATCTGGGCGGCCGGCGTGTGGCCAGGTAGCCCGCGGCGAACGCGTCGCCGGCACCGATCGGATCGGCGAGCGCAGTCGGATAGGGCGGCTGCGTGTGGACGACCCCGCCGACCACCGCAACCGCTCCGAACTGGGCGCGTTTGATGACGACCTCCCTCGGCCCCAGGTCGGCGACGCGCACTGCCAGCTCGGCACCGGCGGCATCGGTCGCAAGCAGGAGCCGCGTCTCCTCCTCGCCGCCGATGTAGATGTCGACCTGCTCGAGCAACGGCGTGAGGAGCTCTCCGGCCCGGGCGGTGCCCCACAGGCCGCGACGCAGGTTGGGATCGAACACGGTGGTCGCGCCGGCCTGGCGGGCGCGGGCAAGGGACGTGGCAACCGCAGCGTGCGCGGTTTCGGAGAGCAGCGCGGTGATCCCGGTGGTCAGGAACAGCCGGCACTGCTCGGTGAGCTCGAGCCAGTCGTCGTCCGCACCGATTCGGCTCGCCGCCGACCCGGAGCGGTAGTACACGGGGCTCGAGCCGTGGCCGACGGCGGAGAGCTCGCGGAAGAAGATACCGGTGGGAGCCTCCGGATCGACCGAGACGCGAGAGACATCCACGCCGTTTCCGCGCAGCACCCCGAGCACGTATGCGCCGAACTCGTCGTCGCCGACCCGGCTTGCGAGCCCGCATCGCAACCCGAGCCGTGTCGCGCCGATGAGGACGTTGCATTCGGCGCCGGCCATGGCCCGCTCGAAGGCCGGCACCGATCGCAGCGGTCCGACCCGGTCGGGCAGGAACGCGACCAGCGGTTCGCCGACGCCCACCAGGTCGAAGGTCATTGGTTTGGAAACGTCATCCTCTCTGCGGCCGAGTTCGCGTTTGCCGCGGCGTACCCATGCTCGCGGAAACGGGATGCGTAGCGCTCGAGCCCGGCCTCGTCGATGGCGACGCCGAGGCCGGGGCCGGTGGGACGCGGCATGCGCCCGTTCTCATACGTGAGAGCCGGTGTCGCGAAGTCGTGATCGACGAGGTCCTGGTACGCCTGGCCGGCGAGCAGGAAATTGGAGCTCGAACACGCGACCGCCAGGGCGGCGCTCATCACGATCGCCGAGGGGCCGAACGAGTGGCAGACGACGGGAAGGCCGGCGGCCTCCGCCAGTGCGGCGGCCTTCTTGAACCCCCAGATCCCGCCCTCCTGGTGGGGATCGGTGAGGATCACGTCGCAGGCGCCGCGCTTGATCAGCTCGAGGATCGCAAAGCCACCCCACGAGGCCTGGTTGGCGGCGACGGGCACGCCACCCGCGTCGCGGACGTGGCGGAGGCCGTCGAAGTCGTACATCATGGTCGGCTGCTCGATGAACTCCAGGTCGAACGGGGCCAGCTTGCGCGCCATGCGCACGGCCGTCCCGGGCGTCCACGCCTCGTTGGCGTCGGCCCGCAGCCTCGGCCGCGGCCCGATCGCCGCGCGCACCTTCTGCACGACCTCGACGTCGCGCTCCTCGTTGATCCCGACCTTGACGTAGAACGTGCCAAACCCGCGGGCGACGCCCTCCCGGGCGTACTCCGCCATCCCGTCGATGTCCTCGTTCCCCCACACGTAGAACATCGCGGGCAGCGACTCGCGCAGTGGCCCGCCGAGCAACTCGACCACCGAGATGTCGCATGACTTGCCGAGGATGTCCCAGCACGCCATCTCGATACCGGCCCAGATGAGGCCCGAGGTCTGGCGGAAATAGTGGTAGCCGCCCTCGCCGATGATCCGCGACGTCAGCACCTCGATCTGGCGCGGGTCGCGGCCGACCACCATGTCGGCCATGGAGGCGATCAGATCCTCGACAACGACCGGTGTCGGGCCGAATCCGACCACCGACTCGCCCAGGCCGACGATGCCCGCGTCGGTGTGCACCTGGATCACCGCGCTCGTCATGCCCTCGCGGACGCCCCACGCCCAGAGCTCGGTACGCGCGAAGGGCACGGTGATCATCGTCGACTCGATCTTGGTTATCCGCATCTGGCGTGTCTCCTACATCGTCACAGGGTGTGCTCGAATTTGGTCAGAAGCTCGTTGCCGGCGGCCCCGACCAGGAACATGTGCTCGAGCCGCATCCCGCCCCAGCCCGCGCGGTAGACGGAGGGCTCGACGGCCATCACCATCCCCTCCTGGATCCGCCGGGCGTTGTAGGGAGCCAGGCGCGGCTCCTCCGACCAGGACGCGCCGAGCGCGTGCCCGGTGTGGTGCGGGTAGCCCCCGAACGGCTCGAGCTGCTCGCGAACGACACGATCGACCTCGCGCGCCTCCACGCCCGGCCGGCAGGCGGCGATGCCGGCGTCGAGTGCCCGCCGCAGCGCGTCGAACACGCGCCGGTGCTCGGCGTCGGGAGCGCCCATGACCACGGCGTTGGCCGAGTCGCCCCAGGCGCCACGGCACCAGGGCGCGACGTCGGTCAGGATGATGTCGCCGACCAGGATCCGGCGCCCGGTCGGCTCCCACGGCGGGGCGGCGGAGGCCGGGCCGGTGGTGAGGTTGAGGAAGGTGGGCACCCGCATCCGCGCGTGCCGGTTCATCGCTGCCTGGGCGATCCCGGCGAGTTCGGCCTCCGTCACCCCCGGCTCGGCCTGTTCCTTGACCGTGCGCTGGGCGACGTCGGCGAGCGCCGCCGCGGCCCGCAGCGCCTCGATTTCGAGCGGCAGCTTGACGGCGCGCGCGGCGACGACATCCGCCTCGACGTCGCAGAGCTCAAACCCGAGCCGGCGCAGCTCATCCGCCGTGCGCATCGGCAGCCACCCGGGCTCGACACCCAGCCTGCCGCCAGAGCAGCCGCAGCGCGCGAGCGCCTCGGCCAGTGCCTCCGCCTTGCCCGCGAGCGGCTCCGGCTCGGCCAGATAATCGTACGACCGGGCCAGGATCGGGTCGGCGTGGATGCCGTGGACCAGCGCCGCGTAGGCGTCTGCGACCACGAGCACGGTGGCGGTCGGCGATACGACGAGGAGCGCCGGATCGGACACGTATGGGTGCGCAACGGGGTAGTCCTCGACCGGCTCGAGGTATCCGGCCAGGTTCGCGACGGTCTCGGGGTGGGAGAAGACCGCCGAGTCGAGGTCGCGGCGGCGCAGCGCGGCGAGCTGGCGCTCGATCGGCGACTCCGCGATCAACGCTCACCGGCCCCGCTGCGGCGGGCCAGCGTGGCGCGGAAGCGGTAGCGGTCGCCGCGGTAGGAGATCTGGGCGTGCTGCACGGCGACACCCGCCTGATCGAAGGTCGTCTGGCGGGCGACCAGCAGCGGCTCGCCGGGTCGCACGCCGAGCAGTTCGGCCACCTCGCCCTCCGCCGCGCGCGCCTCGACCGAGTAGTCGGCGTGGCTGACGACGATGCCGTGGTCGTTCTCGAGCGTGCTGTAGAGCGACATCGAGTCCAGGTCCTGCTCGAGCAGGCCCGGCACGAGCGATGCCGGCAGCCGGCTGTCGTCGACGGCAGTCGGGACCTCGTCGAGGAGTCGCAGCCGGACGAGTTCCACGAGCTCCGAGCCCGGGGCGACGCGCAGCAGGTCGGCCTCGTCGATCGATGCGGGCCGCAGTCCCGCGCGGACGATCCGCGACGTGGGCTCGAGGCCGCGGGCGCGGGCCAGCTCCGAGAACCCGAGCAGCTCGTTGGGCGCCTTTTCGAGCGCTCCCGCCACCAGCCAGCCACGCGGTGCCGAGACCAGAACGCCGTCGACCTCGAGCTGCTTGAGGGCACGCCGCAGCGTGACCCGGCTGACGTCCAGGCGCTGGCACAGTTCCCGCTCGGGCGGGAAGCGGTCGCCGGGTGTGAGCGCCCCGCTTCCCAGCTCGGCCGCCAGTTGGTCGTACACCTTCTGGTACAGCGGTCGAGAGCTGCGCGAAAGGATGTCGGCCACCGCGTCACGCTACACGTCCCGAAGGGGCGGCGCAACCGTTGGTTCGCCCCTGGGCATATCACGGTTCCCATTGGTATGCTCACCCGCGGTGGCTTCCGGCCACCGCATCCAGGCCATGCCACGTCAGTACCACGTCATCGCCGCGTTGCTCACGCCCTTCACGGCCGAGGGCGGCATTGACGTCCCGGCACTGCGGGCCCACCTCGGCCGGCTGGCGGACTCCGGGATCGACGGCGTCATGACGGCGGGCACGACCGGTGAAGGACCGCTGCTCACCGACCAGGAGACGCTCACGGTTCTGGGTGAGTCGATCGCGGCGGTTGGGGGCAGGCTGCGCGTCTACGCGCACGTCGGCCGGATCGGCACGGAGGCGACGGTCGATCTGGCGCGGCGGTCGGCCGCGCTCGGCGCCGATGCCGTCACCGCCGTGTGCCCGTTCTACTACGCCCTTCAGCAGGCCGAACTGGTGAATCACTTCCGGGCACTCATCGCCGCCGTTCCGGCGACGCCGGCGTTTGTCTACAACATCCCCCGCTGCACCGGCAACGACCTCGCCATCGAGTCACTGCGCGAGCTTGCGGACGCCGGCCTTCACGGGATCAAGGATTCGACCCGCGACATCGACCGCCACCGCGAGCTGACCGAGCTCGCGCGGGAGCGCGATGGAGGGTTCGCGGCATTCATGGGATCGGATGGGCTGATCCGGGAGTCGTTTGGGATGGGCGGCGACGGCGTCGTCTCGTCGATCGCGAACGCGGCCCCTGATCTCGTTCGCGGCCTGCGCGACGCGCTGCTTGCCGGCGACCGTGACGAGAGCGACCGGCTCGCCGGCGAGTTGGCCGAGCTGCGCAAACAGACAGCGCGGACCCCGATCGTGACGCTCAAGCGGCTGGTGGCGGACGCGGCGAGCGCGAACGGAAGCGTCTACCCGGCGGGCGTGCGGGCTCCGCTCGGGGCGGGCGGGGCCTAGCCGCATGCGCATCGTCGAGATCCGCGCGACCCCGGTGAACATCCCCTTCCACGCGCCCTACGTCTACGCGCTCGGGTCGACCGCGTCGGTGACCAAGACGATCGTCGAGGTCGAAGACCGACGAGGGCGTCACCGGCATCGGCGAGGCGGCCGACGGCGACCGCAGCGCCACAATTCAGCGTCTGGGCGAACGTCTGATCGGCGTCGATCCGCTCGACCTGAACGAGTGCGAGCGGCGCTGCGTGCCCGATCTGCACTACAACCTGTGGGAGCGGCTCGTCGCCGCGCGGCGGGGCTTCGGTGCGATCGAGATGGCGTTGTGGGATCTGCGTGGCCGCGCCGAGGGCCGCTGCCTGTCCGCGCTCCTCGGCGGCGCCGTCCGCACCGAGATCGAGTTCACGGAGTACTTCTCGTTCCGGCTCGAACGCGATGGCCATGGTGGCGAGCAAACTCCGGCGGACATCGCTCGGTACTGCGCCCGCATGGTCGAGGAGTACGACTCGCCGACGTTCGAGGGCAAGATGGCGACCGTCGATCTGGACACCGAGATCCGGATGGTGCGTGAGGTACGACAGGCGATCGGCGGTGAGCGGATGCTGCGCCTGGACGCGAACTGCGGCTGGACGGTTGCCACGGCCCGCGAGGCGTTGCGGCGGCTCGAGCCGTACGCGATCCGCAACATCGAGGAGCCGGTGAACACCCTCGAGGAGCTGCGCGCGCTCCGTCCGCACACCTCGATGTCGTTCTCGGCACACCACGTCGACCTGCACCGCGCGGTCGACCTCGGCGTGCCCGACTTCTTCGTCCTGAACCTGGTCGAGCTGGGCGGGATCCGGCGCACGGTCGAGTTCGTCCGCGCCTGCGAGCTGCTCGGGGTTGGCTTCTGGTTCCACAGCGGCGACACGGGCGTTGCCACCGCCGCCTACCTGCAGGTGTCCGCCGCGCTCGAGCCCATCCGCGAGCCGAGCCAGGCGCTCCTGCACTGGACGGCCGACGACGTCATCGAGGAGGGGCCGTTCTGTCCCCGCCGCGGCCGCCTCCCGGTGCCCACCGGCCCGGGACTCGGCGTGACGCTCGATCCCGCGGCGCTCCGGCGCTGCCACGAGCGCTATCTGCGCGAGGGCGAGTTCCCGTCCGGCGCGCCCTCACGTCCCGAGGCGCAGGTCGGGAGCTTCGGCGGGCTCTCGCGGTTCTGACGGCTCGTCCGCCCAGGCGATGAGCCCGGCGGCGATGAGGGAGCGGAAGCTCGCCACCGTGTCGGCCACGGCGTCGGCGAACGGCGTCCGTGCGACCGGCCCGATCGCCGCCTCGAGCGAGTGCGCGTCAACCTCCTCGGGGAACGGCAGCAGGACGTCGTCGAAGGAGAGTTGCCCGGCCGACTCGGGGGCTGCCGAGACGATCGCCGCCACGACGTCGGCCATGTCGATGCTGCGCCCGCCGAGATCGTGCACGCCCGCGCCGGTGGCGTCGGCGCGGGCGGCGGCGATGAACGTGCCCGCGACATCGGCCGCGTGCTGAAGCTGGCTGCGCCCGCCGAAGGGGATCCGGTAGGGCCGGCCCGCCGCCGCGGCGAGCATCGCCCTGGTCGGTGCCGACGTGAGCCCCTGGTCGCGGCCGACGCCGAACACCGTGTGCGGTCGCAGGCCGATGCTGGCCACCGCGTGGTCGGCCCAGTAGACGTGCGCCGTGCCCTCGTTCGCCCGCTTGAAGACGCCGTAGAGCGTGCTCGTGTCGTACGCGGCGATCGACGAGGCGTAGACGACCGGGCCGATGCGGTCGGCGCGGCGGGCGACGGCTTCGAAGACGTTGACCGTGCCGAGCACGTTGACCCGGGCGCCCAGCGGAGGATCGGCCCGGCAGAATGGCACCTGCAGCGCCGCCAGGTGGATGATGCGGGTCACCCGCTCGGTGTCGAGCACGCGCTCGAGCGCCGGCAGGTCGGCGATGTCGGCCTGGGCCCGGTTCACCGCCGCGATCTCTTCGGCTCGACATCACCCAGTCGCCAGCGGTGAATGTCGGTGCCCAGGTCGAGCGCGGTGACCGCCGCGCCCTCACGGACGAGTTGGCGCACCACCCACGCGCCGATGCAGCCCAGCGCGCCCGTGACCAGAAACCGCTCAGACATCTTCGTGTGGATGCCGCGCCAGCGCCTCGACCTCCACGTCCATCCACGGCCACAGCGGCAACGAGCTGATCGCGGCGTGCAGCTCGGTCGCGTCGGCGACCCGGTAGAGCGACACGTTGGCGAACCGGCCCGGCAACCGCCAGATGCGGACAAGCAGGCCCTGCTCGATCAGCTCGAGCCCGCGCACGCGCTCGGCCGCGAGCAGCTCCGAGCGGCGCGGCTCGGGCAGGTCGGGCGGCAGGGTGATCGTCATGTGAACGAGAAACTCCACGCCTACCTCCCGGCCGGGGGTGAGAAGAGCTCGACGGCGTGCCCGTCGGGGTCGCGGACGTAAACACAGCGGCCGCCCCGGTTGGCGCCGGTGTCGATGTCGGCCGGCTCGCCGAAGGGGGTGCCGCCGGCAGCGACGAGCCGTGCCAGCAGCGCGTCCACGTCGGTGCAGGCGATGCAGACGTGCGCGAACCCGACGTCCGCCGGGCGGCCGGAGATGTGTCCTCCCGGCGGCCGCAGGTACTGGAAGAGCTCGATTCGCGTGCCGCCGCCGGGGAACTCGAGATGCACCATGCGCACGTGCGCTCCGGGCTCGCCCACCACCGCCTCGAGGTAGCCGCCCTCCTTCTCCTGGCTCATCGCCTCGCGCATGCCGAGGCCGTCGCGCCAGAACCGAAGCGACGTATCGAGGTCGGACACGGTCAGGCCGGCATGGGCGACGGCGGTTGCGGTCATGCGATCAGAACCCCACCGTCAGCGCGCCGTCGGCGACGATCCGCGCGCCGCTCACATAGGTGTTCTCGGGCGAGAGCAGGAACGCGACCAGCGGTGCGATCTCGGCGGGCTCCGCCGGGCGCCCCACCGGCAGCCGGCCGCTCTCGATGAAGCCCGTCCGGAACCAGTCGCTCTCGAGCTCGCTCTGCCCGTTCACGATCGACATGTTCGTGCGCACGAAGCCGGGGGCGACGCTGTTCACCAGCACCCCGTGCTCGCCAAGCTCGATCGCAAGCGTGCGGGTGGCCGCTTCGAGCCCGCCCTTGGCGGCGTCGTAGGCCAGGGCGGTGCGCTCGCTGTTCTGGCCGTGGATCGACGTGATGTTCACGATCCGTCCGCCGCCGTGCGCGGCCATGTGCATGCCGGCCGCGCGCGCCAGCCAGATCGGGCCGTCGAGCATCACTCCCAGCTGACGGCGGTAGGCGGCGACGGTCAGGTCGGCGACCGTCTCGGGGAGGGAGACGCCGGCGATGTTCGCGAGCGCCCAGATGCGCCCGTGCTGCTTCCAGATCGAGGCGATCAGCGCCTCGTGGCCCTCGAAGTCGGCCACGTCCACCTCGAGCGCCGGCGTGAACGCGCACGGCTGCAGGTCGACCCCGATGACCAGGTGGCCGTCGCCGCGCAGCCGCTCGGCCACCGCCGCCCCGATGCCGCTCGCGGCCCCCGTGACCACGATCGCGCCTGTTCCCGGGCCCGGCTCCATTGCGCGCATAGCATAGGGCCGTGAGTTCCCTCGACGAGATGCTCCGGCTGCACCGCCGGATGCTCGAGATCCGCGAGTTCGAGGATGAGGTGATGCGCCTGTTCGCGCGCAACCTGATCCGGGGATCGTCCCATCTCTGCCAGGGTCAGGAGGCGGTGCCGGTGGGGGCGTGCGCCGCCCTGGCCGAGGGCGACACGATGACCTGCACCTACCGCGGCCACGGGGCGGTGCTCGCGATGGGCGCGCCGCTCGACCGGTCGATGGGCGAGATCCTGGGCCGGGCCGGCGGCCTGTGCGCGGGCAAGGGCGGCTCGATGCACCTGACCGACGTCTCGGTGGGGGCGCTCGGCTCGTTCGCCGTGGTCGGCGCCCACCTCCCGTTTGCCTGCGGCACCGCGCTGGCCGCCCAGACGCTCGGCACCGGGGCGGTTTCGCTCTGCTTCTTCGGCGACGGTGCGACCAACATCGGGGCCTTCCACGAGGCGATGAACCTGGCATCGGTGTGGAAGCTGCCGGTGGTGTTCGTGTGCGAGAACAACCTCTACGGCGAGTACTCGCCGCTCGCCTCGACCACCGCCGTCGAGCGCCTGGCCGACCGGGCCGCGAGCTACGCGATGTCCGCGGAGCGGATCGACGGCAACGATGTTCTCGCCGTGCGCGACGCGGTGGCCGGGGCGTGTGCGCAGGCCCGGGCGGGGCGGGGGCCGACGTTTCTCGAGGCCCTCACCTACCGGCAGATGGGCCACTCGCGGGCCGACCCCGGCGCCTACCGGCCCGCCGGCGAGCTCGAGCGCTGGCGCGAGCGCGACCCGATCACGCTCCTCGAGCAGCGGCTCGAGAGCGAGGGGGTGCCGCGCGAGCGGCTCGATCTGGCGCGCGCCTCCGCCCGGCAGGCGGTCGCCGACGCGACCGCGCGGGCGCTCGACTGGCCCGAGCCGGCACCGGACGAGCGTTTCAAGAGCGTGTGGGCGGACGCCGGATGAGCGAGGTCACCTACCGGGAGGCGGTCATCCAGGCGCTGGCCGACGAGCTCGAGTCCGACCCGCGCGTGATCGTGATCGGCGAGGACATCGGCGCCGCGGGGGGTGTCTTCAAGACGACCGTCGGGCTGCTCGACCGTTTCGGCCCCGCCCGCGTGCGCGACACGCCGATCTCCGAGCAGGCCATCGTCGGCTGTGCCCTCGGTGCCGCCGTGGCGGGGATGCGCCCGGTCGCCGAGATCATGTTCGCCGACTTCGCCGGCGTCTGTTTCGACCAGATCGCGAACCAGATGGCCAAGTACCGCTACCAGTCCGGCGGCCAGGCGAACGTCCCGGCCACGCTGCGGATGGCCTCGGGCGGCAGCATCGGCTTCGCCGCGCAGCACTCCCAGTGCGTCGAGAACTGGTTCCTGAACATCCCCGGCATCAAGCTGTGCGTCCCGGCGACGCCGGCCGACGCCTACACGCTGCTGCGCGCGGCCGTGCGCGACGACGACCCCGTGATCGTGTTCGAGCACAAGGCGCTCTACGCCCGCACGGGTGCGCTCGCCGATCCGGCCGCGGCGCTTCCGATCGGCCGGGCCGAGGTCGTTCGCCCCGGCCGGCATGCGACCGTGGTCGCCGCCCAGCTCATGCGCCACCGGACGCTCGAGGCGGCCGCGATGCTTGCGAGCGAGGATCTCGAGATCGAGGTCATCGACCCGCGCACGATCGCGCCGCTCGACGTCGACACCGTCATCGAGAGCCTGTCCCGCACCGGCCGGCTGGCCTGCGTGCAGGAGTCACCCGCGGCCGGCAGCTGGGGCCAGGCCGTGATCACCGAGTGCGTCGCCGGCGGCTTCGAGCTATTGGATGCGCCGCCGCTTCTGGTGGCGGCGGACGCGGTGCCGGTGCCGTACGCGCAGTCGCTCGAGAACGCCGTCCTCCCAAGCACCGAGCGGATCGCCTCCGCCCTGCGCGAGCTGGTCCACGCCTAGCCACCAACCGGGGACAGTCCCCGGTCGAATGTGGTGACGGAAGTGTCACGGCAAAAGTTCGGGGACTGTCCCCGGTTCTACGCGAGGCCGAGGAGCGAGCGGGCGTTGTCGGCGTACACCCGCCGCCGGTCTGGCTCGGCCAGGCCGAGGGACTCGACGTCGGCGATCGTGTCGGCCACGACGCTCGGCCCGCCGAGCGGCATGTCGCTGCCGAAGAGGACGTGATCGGGGCCGAAGAAGTCGAGGGCGCAGCGCAGGGCGTGCGGGGCGCCGAAGACGGCCGTGTCGGCGTAGAAGCGGTGGAAGTACTCGAGCGGCTCGGCGGCCAGCCGCGCCAGCGCCGGGCGCTGGTCCTCCGTCTGGACCTGGCGGAAGCGGCCGGAGAAGTACGGGATCATCGCGCCCGCGTGGTGCGTGAGGATGCGCAGGCGCGGGTGCGCCTCGAGCACGCCCGAGTAGACGAGCCGGCACATTGCCGCGGCGGTCTCGTACGGCCAGCCGATCGACCACCAGATGCCGTGCAGCGACCGTGACTCGGTGGGGTAGTCCGGCCAGGCCGGGCTGCGGGTGGGATGCAGCCAGATGGTCAGATCGCGCTCCTCCGCCGCCGCGAACAGCGGCTCGTAGCGGGGATCGTCAAGCGGCGTGCCGTTGATGTTCGAGTAGAGCTGGAACCCCAGCGCGCCGAGATCGGAAACGGCCCGGCCCAGCTCCTCGAGGGCGGCGTCGACATCGTTCAGCGGCAGGCTGGCCGCGAAGCCGGCGAAGCGATCGTGGCGCTGGACGAGGGTGGCCATCTCGTCGTTCGCGAGCCGGGCCAGGTCGCGGGTCACGTCCGCGTCGCCCAGCTCCTCGAGCGGCGGCGCGGCGAGCACGAGCACCTGGCGGTAGTCGTCGAACGGCTCGAGTGCGCGCCACCTCGCCTCGAGGTCGTACAGCACCGGATCCTCCCGCAGCCACGGCCCGTGCTCCGAAACGGCGGCGCTCACGCCCGGCTGCGCGAGGATGCGCTCGACCCGCTCGAGATAGCGGATCGGAGAGATGTGGGCGAAGGCGTCGATCTTCACGCGGAGCCGCGATCCTAATGCCCCATCCAGCCACCTCGTATACCGTGGGGGCTCGAGCACACTCCACCATCGATCGGAGGCCCTCATGGCCGATTCGAATCGCAAGATCCTGGCAGCAAGCTTCACGACTCCCGACGGGGGGTCGCGGGGCGCGGCATCCGTCGCGGGTGGCTTTCCCGGCAGCGTCGGCAACGCCGCCGTCGTCCTGGTCAAGCCCGACGGGGGAGTCAAGTTCGTCGAGTCGAAGGACTGGGGTGCCGGCCGCGGCGCGCTCCTGGGCGGGGCCATCGGCATCATCGGCGGCCCGATCGGCATCATCGCCGGCGGCAGCATCGGCGCGCTCGCCGCAAAGCTGCGCGACTCGGGCTTCAAGAACAGCCAGCTCGAGACGCTCGGCAAGTCGCTCGAGCCGGGTCACTCGGCGGCGGTGCTCGAGATCGGCGAGGACGCCGTCTCGACCGCCACGCAGATCCTGAAGATCCTCGGCGCCGGCGACGTCGTCGTGGAGGATCTCGACTCGAGCGTCGCGGCGCTCTTCGAGGGCGACGCCGCCCCCGCGCCCGACTCGGACGTGGTCTCGGCGGCGGCACCACCAGCAAGTAGCACCAGCCCGGCATCGGGAGCCGGCCCTGCGCCGGCTCCCGATACGCCGGAGTCAGCTCGCCACGGCGGGTGCGGTCGCCCCCACCGGAGCCCGCCACGTCTCGCGGACGAACAGCGTCACTCCCGCGACGAACGACCAGACGACGAACAGCAGCAACGCCGGCACGGTTCCCGCATGGATGAAGCTGCCGTTCACGGCCAGCGCGACCGCGGTCACCGCGGTCAGGACCCCGAGCCAGCGCGGCAGAACTCCCCTGCGCAGTGACTGCAGGGCGACGATCGCCGTGAACACGGCGAATGGGTAGAGCGACGCGATCGTGGCGCCGTTGGCGATGCCCTCCAGGGCGCGGTGGGCCTGGCTGTGCGTCGGGATGCCGCGGTAGGCGATCTCTGGCGTCCCGCTCATCACCTTCAGCGTCATTCCCATCAGGCCCGCGCCGAACGCCGCCTGCGCCAGCCAGCTGCCATCGTCCTGCACCCGGCGCAGCAGGCTGCAGATGTAGGCCAGGAACGGGACGAACAGAACCAGCCCCGCGAGCGCAAGCGGAAACGCGCCGTTTCGTCCCACCGAAAGCGCGACGGGAAACACGATCCCGCACGCCGCTCCGATCCGGGCTGCTGTCTTTGTCTGCATGACTCCTCCTCTGGCTCGACGACTGTGCGGTCGAGGCTAGGAAGCGGGCGCCGCGGTGTCGTCGCCCCGCGGGCGCTTTCGTGTCATCCCCAGGGGTGAACCGGCGGCGGGCGCGATCATCTGCCGGGATGATGCGCCCGCCGGGGAAGCGGAGTACGGTGGCGCAATGGCTGTCCGCGAGCGCATCGACCGCTGGTGGGACTGGGCGCTCGCGCTGGCGCTCACCGTCGGGATCGAGGCCGAGATCCGCTTTGACGCCCCGGCGGGGCTGACCGTCCACGGAGGCCGCGCGGCGCTCGCCGCCGTCGCGGTCCTGATCACGCTCCCGCTGGCGTGGCGGCGGCGAGCGCCGCTGGCCGTCATGGCGACGATTCTCGCCGCCTTCGCGGCCATCGACGTCGTCTTGATCAGCCACGATCCCGGCACGCCGATCTCGGCGCTGATCGCAGTCGGCGTCGCCTTCTACACGGTCGGCGCCCACACCGAGGGCCGCCGCGCACTGGTCGGCGGTTGCGCCGGCCTCGCGGCGGTTGCGGCCATCGACTACCTCGGCGGCGGAGTGTTCCAGTCGGTCGGCGGCGTGCGGCCGGGAGTGTGGCTGATCCTGGCACTGGTGTGGCAGGCCGGCCGCGAGGTGCGCCGGCGCCGTCTCGAGCTCGGCAGCCTGCGCGCCCGCACCGCCGAGCTCGAGCACGACCGCGAGGAGAAGGCGCGGGTGGCGGCGGCAGAGGAGCGGGCGCGCATCGCGCGCGAGCTGCACGACGTGGTGGCGCACAGCGTGAGCGTGATGGTCGTCCAGGCCCAGGCCGCCGACCGGGTGCTCGAGGGCGACCAGCCCGCGGCGCGCGAGCTGCTCGGCTCGATCGAGACGACGGGCCGCCAGGCGCTGACCGAGCTGCGCCGCCTGCTTGGCCTTCTGCGCCGGGACGAGCACCAGGCCTCGCTTGCTCCGCAGCCGAGCCTGCGTTATTTGGATGGGCTGGTCGAGCAGGTGCGCGACGCCGGCCTGCCCGTCGACCTCGTCGTCCGGGGCGAGCCGGCCCGGCTCTCGCCCGGCGTCGATCTGTCGGCCTACCGGATCGTGCAGGAGGGCCTGACCAATGCCCTTAAGCACGCCGGCCGCGCCCGCGCCCGGGTTGTGGTGTGTTACGCGCCGGGCGAGCTCCAGCTCGAGGTGGCCGACGACGGCCAGGGCAGCGGCGACGGCGCCGGCGCCGGGCATGGGCTGGCGGGCATGCGCGAGCGGGTGGCGCTCTACGGCGGCGACCTCGAGAGCGGCCCGGTCGCCGGTGGCGGCTACGTTCTGCGCGCCCGGCTGCCGCTGGGGGCCGACGCGTGAGCACCCGGGTACTGCTGGTGGACGATCAGGAACTCGTCCGCACGGGCTTCCGGCTGATCCTGAACGCCGAGGCCGATCTCGACGTCGTCGGCGAGGCCGGGGACGGCGCCGAGGCGGTCGAGGCGGCCCGGCGGCTGTCGCCCGACGTCGTCCTGATGGACGTGCGCATGCCCGGTGTGGACGGGATCGAGGCCACGCGCCGGCTCGGCCGGATCGGGCCGCCGTCGCCGCGGGTGCTGATGCTGACCACATTCGACCTCGACGAGTACGTGTACGACGCGCTCCGGGCCGGCGCCAGCGGGTTCTTGCTCAAGGACGCGCCCGCCGCTCAGCTGGTGGATGCGATCCGCATCGTCGCCGGTGGCGATGCGCTGCTGGCTCCGGCGATCACCCGCCGCCTGATCGCCGAGTTCGTGCGCCGGCCGCTGCCCGCCGATGCGCCTGCCCTGGCGGAGCTGACGACGCGCGAGCTCGAGGTGCTGAAGCTGATCGCCGCCGGTCTTTCGAACAGGGAGATCGCCGCGGAGCTCTTCGTCAGCGAGGCCACTGTGAAGACCCACGTCAAGCGGGTGCTGGCCAAACTCGACCTGCGCGACCGCGTCCAGGCGGTCGTCCTGGCCTACCGGTGCGGGCTCGTGCAGCCTGGGTGAGATTGACATTCCCCAGCCGGAGCGTAGGGTGGAGGGGTAGCGGCGCGTTCCTTCGACGAGAGGCTGGACACAGTGGGCAGGAAGAATCTTGGCAGGTCCGCGATGGCGCTCGCCGTCGTCCTTGCATGCGGTGTGATGGCGACCGCGGCTTCGGCCGCGGTGGTGCAGAAGAAGCCCGGCCCGTCGTATCAGGCCAACGGCACCGTCCGCACGACCATCGTGGTCGGCAACACGACGTACCTGGGCGGGCAGTTCACCGCCATGACCCCGAGTGGCGGCGGCACGGCCGTGACTCGCAACAACGTCGCCGCGGTCAACACGACCACCGGCGCGCTGCTCCCGTGGAACCCGAACGTCAACGGCACGGTGTACACCATGACCGCGAGCGGGAGCGACGTCTACCTGGGCGGCACGTTCACCACCGCCAACGGCGCGACGCACAAGAACCTCGTCGAGGTTGACGGGACGACCGGCCTGCCGGTTGCCGCGTTCGCCAACTCGCTCAAGCCGAACAAGGCCGTGCGAGCGCTGGCCGTCTCCCCGGCCGGGAACCTGTACGTCGGCGGCGCGTTCACGACGCCGCGGCGATTCGCCGCCGAGGTCAACGCGACCACCGGCACATTGATCCCCGCGTGGGCGCCCGTGATTTCCAACGTGTACGGGACGAGCGCGGAGGTCCGCGCCATCGCCATCGACCCAAGCGGCACCCGGGTCATCCTCGGCGGGTTCTTCAACCAGCTGAACACCGGGGCGCCGGGCGATCCCGACTCGACCAACGTCGGTGTCGGCGCGGTCGATCCCACCACCGGAGCGTCCCTCCCGTGGGCCTGGCACACGGCCGACCTCCAGACGTTCCGGCCCTTCCAGTTGCTCAACTTCGCGCAGGACGGCTCCACGCTGTTCGGTGCCGGCAGCGGCAACGGCGGCTCGGCCATGTCCTGGAACATGGAGACCGGCACGCTCAACTACATCGAGGGCTTCAACGGCAACGTCGTCGGAATCGGCGTCGCGGACGGGGTGCTCTACATGGGCGGGCACTTCTCCGGCTATGACGGGCCGATCCCGGGGAGCAACTTCATCACCCCGATCGCCAATCGCGACAAGCTGGCGGCGGTCGACGAGGCCACCGGCCTCACCCTCGAGCCCTGGAACCCGGCGGTCAACACGACGCTCGGCATCGAGGCGATGGGAGCGGGCGGCACCTCGGTGGCAATCGGCGGCGAGTTCACCAAGGTCGCCGGTGTGGCCCAGCAGCACTTCGCCCTCTTCCACGAGTAGACCTACCCGGCGGCGAGCTCCGCTCGCGCCGCAACGAACTGATCCAGCGCGAAATCGATGTCGGCGGCCGAGTGGGCCGCCGACATCTGCGTGCGGATCCGGGCCGTGCCCGCAGGGACGACCGGGTAGGAGAAGCTGACGGCATAGACGCCGAGCTCGAACGAGCGCCTCGGCGAGGCGGCCGGCCTGGGCGGCGTCGCCGATCATGACCGGCACGATCGGGTGCTCGCCCGGCAGGATCTCGAACCCGGCGTCGCTCATCCGCGTGCGGAAGCGGGCGGTGTTCTGCGCGCAGGCGCGTCGCGCAGCTCGCCCGAGCCCTCGATCAGCTCGAGCGCGCGCAGGCTGGCCGCGACGATCGGCGGCGCGAGGCTGTTCGAGAAGAGGTACGGGCGCGAGCGCTGGCGCAGCAGCTCGACGATCTCGCGGCGGGCGGCGACGTAGCCGCCGCTGGCGCCGCCGATCGCCTTGCCGAGCGTGCCGGTGAGGATGTCGACCCGGTCGATCACGCCGTGGAGCTCGGGGGTGCCGCGGCCGCCCGGGCCGACGAAGCCGACGGCGTGCGAGTCGTCGACCATGACGAGCGCGTCGTGGCGCTCGGCCAGGTCGCAGATCTCGGTCGAGGCGGGCGAGGTAGCCGTCCATCGAGAACACGCCGTCGGTCGCGATCAGGCGGTGGCGCGCGTCGGCGGCATCCTTGAGGCAGCGCCTCGAGCTCGTCCATGTCGCCGTTTGCGTAGCGCAGCCGGCGGGCCTTGCAGAGGCGGATGCCGTCGATGATCGAGGCGTGGTTGAGCTGCGTCGGAGATGACCGCGTCCTCGCTCGCCGAGCAGCGCCTCGAAGAGGCCGCCGTTGGCGTCGAAGCAGGAGCCGTAGAGGATCGTGTCCTCGGTGCCGAGGAACTCCGCGAGCCGCTCCTCGAGCTCGCGGTGCAGCCTCCTGGGTGCCGCAGATGAAGCGCACCGAGGCCATCCCGTAGCCCCAGCGGTCGAGCGCCTCGTGCGCCGCCGCGACGATGTCGGGGTGGTCGGCGAGGCCGAGGTAGTTGTTGGCGCAGAGGTTGAGCACCTCGCGCCCGGTCGGTGACGCGCACGTGCGCCCTGCGGCGTGTCGATCACGAGCTCGCGCTTGTAGAGCCCGGCGGTCGCGCAGCTCCTCCAGGCGGCCGCGCAGATCGTCGCGCAGGGATGCCATCCATCGCTACACCTCCGTCCAGTCGAGGATGACCTTGCCCGACCGCCCCGAGCCGGCGACCGCGAACCCCTCCTCGAACTCGGTGTAGGGAAGCGGTGGGTGATCACCGGAGCGATGTCGAGCCCCGACTGCAGCATCACCGTCATCTGGTACCAGGTCTCGTACATCTCGCGGCCGTAGATCCCCTTGAGCGTCAGCATGTTGAAGACCACCTGGGTCCAGTCGATCGCGACCTCCTCGGTCGGGATGCCGAGCATGGCGATGCGGCCGCCGTGGGCCATGCTCGCGATCATCGCGCGGAGCGCCTCGGGCGTTGCCCGACATCTCGAGGCCGACGTCGAAGCCCTCGGTCATGCCCGAGCTCGCGCCTGCACGTCCGCG
Source organism: uncultured Actinomycetes bacterium (assembly GCA_963703275.1). Classification (GTDB taxonomy): domain Bacteria; phylum Actinomycetota; class Thermoleophilia; order Gaiellales; family JAICJC01; genus JAICJC01. The sequence continues at coordinate 47,461 of OY969804.1, forward strand.
AGGTCGCGCTGCGCCCGGGTCGACCGTCAGGCGTGGCGCCCATTCGCTCGGCGAGCTCGAGCCGGTAGGGGTTCGACGTCGGTGACGACGACGTGGCGCGCGCCGGCGTGGCGCACGACCGCCGCCGCCATGCACCCGATCGGGCCGGCGCCGGTGATGAGCACGTCCTCGCCGAGGACGGGGAACGCAGAGCGCGGTGTGCACGGCGTTGCCGAAGGGGTCGAAGATCGCCGCGACGTCCTCGTCGACGCCCGGCCAGTGGTGCCAGATGTTCGTCATCGGCAGCGCGATCAGCTCGGCGAACGCGCCCGGCCGGTTCACGCCGAGACCGCTGCGTGTGCGCGCACAGATGCCGCCGGCCGGCCATGCAGTTGCGGCAGCGGCCGCAGACGACGTGGCCCTCGCCGCTGACGAGGTCGCCGGGGTGAAAGTCGGTCACGTTGGAGCCCGACCTCGACCACCTCGCCGACGAACTCGTGCCCGATCACGAGCGGCACCGGGATCGTCCGCTGCGCCCACCCGTCCCAGCGCTCGATGTGCAGGTCGGTGCCGCAGATGCCGGTGCGGCGCACGCGGATCAGCACGTCGTTGATGCCGAGCTCCGGCTCGGGCACATCCTCGAGCCACAAACCCGGCTCGGCGCGGGTCTTCACCAGGGCACGCATCCCGGGCAGGATAGGCGAGGCCGCACACCAAGCGGGGACAGTCCCCGGTTGGTGTGGGGATGTCTTTTGGAGCGGTTTTGTGACACCCGGGCCGGCCGTCGCCGGTCTACGGCCAGCGGGCCTCGAGCGTCACGGTCACGGGCGCCCGTGACAGCTTGCGCACGCCGACGGAATACGTGCCCGCGGCGGTGTGCCCGCGTGCGCCGACGCAGGTGACCTTGCCCGCCGCGACGTGACACTCCTGCTCGCGGCGCGAGTCGATGATGGTACGCGGGGCGGCCCAGGTCGATCGTCGCAGGTGGACGAGAAACGCGGCGCCGGGGTCGGCGGAGGCCGAGTAGGCGAGCGTCACGTGCACCGTCCCGGCCTGAAGGACCTTGAGTGCGAACCGGTGATGGCTGGGGCCGGCGGGGAGCGTGAACCTCTCGACGATGCCGCCCGTCAGGGCCGGTGGGGCCGCCCAGCACGCGTTGAACGAGACGGTCGCAGGCGCCGCGCTCAGTTTGTGGATGCCCATGCGGTAGGCGCCTGCCGCTGTGTGCACACGTGCTCCCCCGCAGCTGGAGATACCTCCGGCGATCCGGCACGCGCCCGGCGTCCGCGAGTCGAGCAACTTCTTTGGCGCCTTCCACGTCGACCGGCGCACCCGGACGAGAAACTTGGCGTCGGGGTTGGCCGAGTGGGAGTACTGAAGCAGCACCCGAAGCGTGCCGGTCTCGGGAATCGTGAAGGCAAACGGACGATGCGTCCGGCCGGCGCCGAGTTTGAACGTCCGGGCGAACCCGCCGCCGACGCAGCCGAACGCGTGCGCGGTTGCCGGGAAGGCCAACGGCACGGAAAGGACGACGAACATGACGATCCGGCGCATCGGGTGCCCTCGCTCGGAGTCCCCGGCAGCATAGCCCGCGGTCAGGCTGCTGCCGGCGGGATGCTCTGCCGGAACCGGAACACGTTGTCGGGGTCGTACGTGCGCTTGACCGCCCGCAGCCGCGGCAGGTTGGTCGCGTAGTAGGCGTGCTGCCAGCCGGCCAGGTTCCGATCGATGTAGTTCTGGTAGGCCTGCCCCGAGACGAACGGGCGCAGGCTCGACCCGAGCCCCGCGAGCCACGCCTCCGCCGGGGAGCCCTCCCCGGCCGATCCCCAGTAGGCGAGCATCTGCGCCGAGAACAGCTGGTCGCGGTGGACGAAGGCGGTCGCGTCGGGGGCGACGCGGTTGAGCGCGCCGCCGTAGGGGTCGAGGAGCACCGCTCCCGACCCCGCGCCCTCGCTCTGGCGCCGCTCGACGGCGGTCACGATCGCCTCGGCTCCGGCGCGCGGAAGCGGCTGGGAGACGTATGCCGATCGGGCGGCGAAGCTCGCGGGCACGATCGTCCGGCAGGCTGCGGCGGCCTCGGTCGCGCAGCCCGCCCAGATCCGCTGCACGGCGAGGTAGCTGCCCGCGCCGGTCGAAAGGGCCGCGCCGGCGACGGCTGTGATCGGCGCCATCGCCGTTCGCAGCGCCGCCTCGCTGCCTCCCAGCAGCTGCCCGAACACCCGCACCTGAGGCGCGGACGCCCCCGTCTCGAGCGCGCAGATCAGGTAGAGCCCGTCCGGCCCATGCGGGGCGAGGGCCTGCCACGCGGCCAGCGCCTCGGACGCCTGCGACCAGGGGAAGTCGCAGAACCCGTACGCCGCCGAGCCGACCGGATGGGTGGCGAGCGTGAACGCCGTCACCACGCCGAAGTTGCCGCCGCCACCGCCACGGCAGGCCCAGTACAGATCCGGGTTCGTGGTCGGATCGGCCACGACGACGCTTCCATCCGCCGTCACCACGCGCAGGGCGAGGATGTTGTCGCACGTCGCCCCGAAGGCTCGCGCCGCGAATCCGACGCCGCCCCCCAGGGCGAGCCCGGCGAGGCCGACGGTGGGGCACGACCCCGTCGGCACGGCGAGGCCGTTCGCCGCGAGCGCCGTGATCAGGTCGATCGCGAGCGTCCCGGCGCCCACCGTCACCGACCGCCGGTCGACTGCGAGCGTGATCGAGTCGAGCCGGCGCAGGTCGCACACAAGGCCCTGGTTGGTGGAGTAGCCGGCGTAGCTGTGGCCGCCGCTTCGGGCCGCGAACGGCAGCGGCGATCGGGCGGCGAAGCGCACGCAGGCGGCAACATCGCGCTCGCCGTGGGCGACCGCGATCGCGCGCGGACGGACGTCGGCATAGCGCTCGTTGGAGATGACGTGCGCGGCCGCATACCCGGTCGTCCCCGGCCGCAGCAGCGGGCCGCGCAGCTGGGCCTCGAGGTCGGCGAGCGTCACCCGCGGCGACGTCGCCCGCCTGGCGGTGGTCGCCTGCCCCGTCCTCGAGCACGCGGCCAGCGTTCCGACCATCGGCACCATGGCCGCCCGGTGCAGGAACTGGCGCCTGTTCACGCCAGCGTCGACGACGGCCAGGGGCTCGACCCGCCCGTCCGCGGCTCCTCGTGGCACCGCCGCCATCGTTCCGTCCCCGCTCAGCACGACGCGTGGGGTCTCATGTTCCGGGCTCAAACCCGAACACGCTATCACCGGCGTGCGGGCTCTCCCGGGGAGCTGAACGAGATCGCTGTCGCAAGCGCTGCACCGGCGACCGCCAGGGCGAGCGCCGCGTGCACGTCGAAGTGGGCGATCAGGCTGCCCCCAACGGCCGTCCCGAACGCGATGGTCAGGGTGATGGAGGTCGAGATCCAGCCGAACACCTCGGCCTGCGTCCCCGGGACGGCGGCGCCCTCGATCAGGTTGTAGGTGATCGCAAAGCTGGGTGCGATCGGGAGGCCCGCGATCAGCATGATCACCACCATCTGGGGCATCGACTGGGCCAGGAACGGCAGAATCAGCGCGACCGTGAACGCCGCGCTGATCAACCGCAGGCGCCGGTGGGGCCGCTCGGCCGCGGCCGCCGCCGCCCCGCCGAACACGCCGCCGATCAGGCTGCCGCCCGCGAACGCCGCCAGCGCGATGCCCCCGAGCGAGCGCCCGCCGTGCAGCTCCGCGAACGCCGGCATCGACACCTCGGCGGCGCCGAACGCGATCCCGCACGCGCCGCTGAAGAGGAGCACGCGGCGCACGCCCCAGGGAGTCAGCGCCTCGAGCAGGCGGTGGGACGAGCGATCATGGCTCGCATCGACGCGCCGGGCCCGCACCGCGGGGGTGAAGGCGAACCCGATCGTGCCGACGCAGCCCGCGATCGCGGCCGCGGCCACGCCGGCGCTCGACGACACCGTTGTCGTGAGCGCCGCCACGACGAGCGGCCCGGCGACGAAGAGCACCTCCTGCAGCGTCGCCTCGAGGGCGAACGCCGTCGTTCGCAGCTCCGGCCGCGGCAGCATCGACGGCCACATCATCCGGATGGTCGGGCTGATGGGGGGCGCCACCAGCCCGGCGACGATTGCGGCGGCGATGAGGACGGGCTCGGGGGCGTCGCGGCGCGCGAGCAGATACAGGCCCGTGAGGGCGATGCCGAAGACGATCCCGTAGACGGTCAGCACGGCGGTGGGGCGGCGCCGGTCGACCAGGCGGCCGCCGATCGGCGCGCTTATGCCCGACGCGATGGCGTATGCCCCCGAGGCGATCCCGGCGCCCGCGTACGACCCGCCGGCGCCGCGCACGAGCAGCACGAGGGCCAGCGCGCTCATGCCCATTGGCAGCCGCGCCACGAGCCCCCACAGGATGACGGTGCGCGCCTCCTTCACCGCGAGCAGCTCGCGGTAGCCGTGCACGCCCCCCGTCGCGATCCTCGGGCTCACCCCGCCGGTGTCGGTCACCCCTGGGCCACCACCACCTCGGCGCCGGCGAGCGCCGGCGCTCGGGTGGGGTCGCGCACGAGCGGTGTGACGACGAGCATGGCCCCAGCCTAGCCAGGCGCCACGATCGCGGAGGTCAGACGGCTGCGATCACCTCGCCGCGGGCGATCTGCGGCTCGGGCTCGGTGATCGCGCCGGTGCGCTCACGGAACCATGCGGCCACCGTGTCGGTCGACGCTTCGGTCGCCTCCTCGTCGGTGCACACGGTGACGCTGGCGCAGCCGGCCTCGGTGCGGAACAGGTAGTACGACTGCAACCCCGGGACGCTCGACATGAGCTCGCGGATCTCGTCTTCGTGCTCGGCCAAGTCGGCGGCCAGATCGGGCTGGTTGTAAATCCTGACGGTGGCGTGCATGTGAACCTCCTGAAGGCAGCTTCGAGTGTGTCGACTCTGTACCCATTCACGCACCGCCACAAACCGGGGACTGTCCCCGCGATGGTTTGTCCCCCGCGTGGGTTTGCGGCCCCGCGGCTCAGGCCGGGAGGCGGGACATCGCCGCCCGCCAGGATCGCTGGTAGAACACCCGCTGTGGAGCCCGACGCCATCGTCCGCGAGTTCACCGGTCAGTCCGAGGCGTTCAACGCCGCCCCGGTGATGAGTTCGGCCGACACGCTCGGGCGGCTGCTCGACCTGCTGCCGGCCGCCGCGGGCGAGCGCTGGCTCGATGCCGCCTGCGGGCCGGGGCTCGTCGCCCGCGGCCTCGCTCCGCGCGTGGCCGAGATCTGCGGTGTCGACATGACCCCGGCGATGGTCGAGCTCGCCCGGCGCGAGGCGGCCCGGGAGGGAGTGCAGAACGCCGTCTTCTCGGTGGGAGACGCCACGGCGCTCGAGTTCGAGCCGGGCAGCTTCGACGGCGCCGTCACCCGCTTCAGCCTCCACCACATCCCGGTCCCGGGCCGTGTGGTCGACGAGCTTGCCCGGGTCGTCCGCTCCGGGGGGGCGATCGTGCTGGCCGACCACGTCACGTCCGACGACGTCGAGGCGGCGGCCTGGCACCAGGAGATCGAGCGCCTGCGCGACCCCTCGCACTGGGGCTGCCTCACGCCGCGTGGCCTGCGCCGGTTGGGCGAGCGGGCCGGCCTCGTGCTCGAGCGCGAGCAGGTGGTGCCGTTCACCCTCGACTTCGAGGAGTGGCTTGCCCGGGGCAGCGGCGGGGAGCGCTCACGCGAGCTGATCGCACGGGCGCTGGACGAGCGTGCGCCCGCACCGGAGGTCTTCCGCGTCCACGACGGCGGACGCCTGCTGGACCTGCGCTACTCGCTCTCGCTCTGGCGCAAGGGCTGATCCGCGCCCGGCGGGGTGTAGCTGGCCGGCACCCCGGGCGGCGGGATGTAGGCGGGCGGCGGCGTGTAGACCGGCGCCGCCGGCGGAAGCTGCGCCACCGAGTCGTGCTCATTGTGGTGCTCGAGCCCCGCGATGCCCTCCCGGAACTCGCGCATGCCCTTGCCCAGCGCCTGACCAGCCTCCGGCAAGCGCTTGGGGCCCAGGAAGACCAGCGCGATCACGAGCACGAGGATGACTTCGGGAAGACCGAGCTGAAATGGCATCTACTGCACCTCGAAACAGCGTACCAGAGCCGGATTGGACGCTGGTGAAGCCCGCCGCCCGCACCCCCACCCGCCTGGGTGGACTCGCCGGCCGGGGTTGCCGGTTTTGGGGGCCACCCGATATCCTGGTTCCCGCGTAGGGGTACGTTTGCGAGTCCAAGGGAGGCGGGTTATGAGGATTGGGGCAGTGGTGCGCCGGGGCGCGGCGGTTGGCGCGACCGGGTTATTGGTGGTCGGAGCGGCGCTCGCGTGGGGCGCCGTCGTGCAGTCGAAGGTCACGCCCACATGGCAGACCAATGGCCGGGTCGAGGCGATCCAGGTGGTCGGGTCGACGGAGTACATCGGCGGTCAGTTCACGTCGGTGCGGCCGGCGGGCGATCCGCTCGGCACCGGAGAGGTGACGCGAAACCGCGTCGCCGCGTTCAATATCCAGACCGGCGCCCTCCTGCCCTGGAACCCGAACGCCAGCGGCACGGTGCAGGCCATCGCGGCCAGCGGCAGCACGGTGTTCCTCGGCGGATCGTTCACGAAGGTCGGGGGCAAGGGCCACCAGCGACTGGCGGCGGTCGATGCCACCACCGGTGCGCCGATCACGACGTTCAAGCCCACCATCAACGCCGAGGTCATGACGCTCGCGCTGTCGGGCTCCGACGTGTACGCGGGCGGCATGTTCACCACCGTGAACGGCGCGACCCACGACTATCTGGCGGCGCTGAACACCTCCACCGGCGTGCTCGACCCGGCCTTCACCGGCTCGGCCGACGCCGGGGTGCTGGCCTCGACGGTGCAGGCGGGCAAGCTCGTGATCGGCGGCGACTTCGCCAACGTCAACGGCGGATCGCAGAACCACATCGCGGCGCTCAACCCGGCCACCGGCGCGACGCTCCCGTGGGCCACGCACACGCCCTACGACGTCGTCGCGCTCGCGTCCGACGCCAACGGCGTCTACGTCGCCGGTGCGGGCACGGGCGGCAACTTCGCCGCCTTCAACCCCTCGACCGGGTCGATGACCTGGCAGGGCGGGACGAACGGCAACGTCCAGGCGATCACGGTGTTCAACGGCGAGGTGTACGCCGGCGGCCACTACACCAACTACTGCGGCCCGCAGGGTGGGCAGCACACGTGCACGAACCCGATCGCCCGGTCGAAGATCCTGGCGGTCGACGAGACGACCGGCGCGCTGCAGTCGTGGGCGCCTAGCGTGAACAGCGCGCTCGGCGTGTTCGCCCTTGACGGCGGCGCGGGCTACCTGGAGCTCGGCGGCGACTTCACCAAGGTCGCCGGCACGGCTCAGCAGGGCTTCGCCGCGTTCTCGCAGTAGCACTCCCGGCCCTTCCCGCGCCCGGCCGATCGGCCGGGCGCGGCGGGCCATCCGTGCGGCCAGTGTTAAACCTTCCTTGGAAGGGGGTTGCCGCATCCGCGCGGAGCCGTACCCTTGAGATGGACGGACCCTCTCGGCGTGAGTGGGTCATGCATACGACAGAAGGAAGGGCACAGATGTCGCATCGTCGACTCGCCGGCCGTGGGCTGGCGTCGATCGGATTGCTCGCACTGATGGCGGTCGCTGCGGCGCCTGCGAGCGCCGTGACCAAGACCGTGACCGAGTTCACGATCAAGACTCCAAACAATCAGCCGGGCGATATGGCGGTGGGCACAGACGGCAACGTCTGGTTCGTCGACCAGAACACCAGCAAGATCGCGCAGATCTCGAAGTCCGGCGCGATCACCGGCTACCTCACCAAGACCGCCAATGCGAAGCCGACCGGCATCACCCTCGGCCCCGATGGCGCGATGTGGTTCACCGAGGCGGCGGCCAACAAGATCGGCCGCATCAACGGCGGTCCTCCGGTCACCGAGTACTCGATCCCGACCGCTGCCTCGAGCCCGCGCGGGATCACGCTGGGCACCGACGGTGACCTGTACTTCACCGAGTACGCCGCCCATACGATCAACAAGATCGATCCCGGCACGCACACCGTCTCGCTGGTCGCGACGCTTCCGGCCGGCAGCGGCCCGACGCACATCGTGAGCGGCTCCGACGGCAACCTGTGGGTGACCGAGACGCTCGCAAACGCGGTCGCTCGGGTCACGCTCGCCGGCACCGTCACCCAGGTGCCCCTCACCGCCAACTCGGCACCGTCGCGGATCGCGAACGGCCCCGATGACGCGCTGTGGGTCGCCGAGCCGGGCACCAACCAGATCGCCGAGGTCACGACGGGCGGCGCGGTCAGCCAGCACCCTGTCGCCGGCAAGCCAACCGGAATCGCCGAAGGCGCCGACGGCAACCTGTGGGTCACCGAGCCGGGTGCGAACAAGATCGCCCGGGTCACCACCGCGGGTGCGGTCACGCAGTACTCGATCCCGACCGCCGGTGCATCTCCGGGTGGGATCGCGCTGGGCACCGACGGCAACCTCTGGTTCAGCGAGAACGCCAAGAACAAGATCGGGCGCCTCGCCGACACCCCCGGCCACTCGAGCTACGTGGTCGTGCACGACTCCGGGTATCTCCCCGCGACGCAGGGGATCGCCCTCTCGACCGGCACCGCCAAGAAGCCGACCACCGTGCGGTGGCTGTTCGAGGGTCCCAACAACCACAGCGTGACCGAGGACTCGGGCGCAAGCCTGTTCGACTCGGGCTCGCAGGGTCCGGGCTCGATGTACACGCACACGTTCACCACTGCGGGGACGTTCAACTACGACGACACCGTCGGTTCGCTCGGCGCGGGCATGATCAAGGTCACCCCGCAGGCGGCGGCGTCCGCGGGCAAGCTCGTCGTCACCGTGGCGACCTCGGTTCCCGGTGGCGAGACCACCGACGTTCAGGTCGAGACGCCCTCGGGCGAGCTCGTTCACGATCGTTGGCTCCGGCATCACGACCGACACGTTCACGTACACGCCCACCGCCGGTGCGGGTGTGTACAAGTTCCAGGTGCGCACGAACAGCGGCGGCTTCTCCTCTGGGTGGTCGCCCACCGCTCGCGCCACCAACCCGTGATCGGCTGACTTCACGCGCCGGCCGGGGAGTCCGCTCCCCGGCCGGCGTTGCCGTTTCTAGCGGTAGGGCAGGCGCGTCCCCAGGCCGAGAGCCTCCGCCCGCCCGAGCATGGCCTGCCCGAGCGCGATGTCGGTCAGGCTGAGACCGCGGTGCCAGAACAGGATCCGCTCGTCATCGGTCTCGCGGCCGGGCCGGTCGCCGCACACGATCTGGCCGAGCTCGGCGTGCAGGTTCGCCGCCGACAGCCGGCCCGAGTCGACATGCGCCCGCAACGCCCCCAGCGGCCCCGCACCGGCCTGGCCCCAGTCGTCCACCACGATCTTGTCCATGATGTCGGTGAGGTCGAGCTCGACCGCGCTCATCGTGCCGTAGGGGACGACCAGCGCTCCGGGTGCGATCCACTCGGTGCGAAGCAGCGGCTCGGGTCTGGCTCAGGCGGGTCGCCTCGACCACGACGTCGGCCCCGCGCACGCACTCCTCCCAGCCGGCGACGGGTCGCACGGGCAGCCCGAGCTCGGCCGCGAGTGCCGCCGCCAGTGCGGTCCGGTTCGCCTCGCTGCGCGAGTGGATCCGGATCTCGCGCAGCTCCGGCAGCACCTGACACAGAAGCCGGACGTTCCACTCGGCGGTGCCGCGGCTGCCGATGTGGGCCAGCACGCGGCTTCCGGGCCGGGCGAGGTGGCGGGCGCCGACGGCGGTCACGGCCCCGGTGCGCATGGCGGTGATCGCGGTCGCGTCGAGGACGGCAATCGGGCGCGCCGGTCTCGACGTCGTAGAGGGTCAGCAGGGCGAGCTCCGACGGCAGTCCGCGCAGATCGTTTGCGACGTAGTCGCCGACCACCTTCACGCCGGCCACCCCGGCCCTGGGAACCGAGCCGCGCAGGACGTTGAAGTGGCCCTCGGCGGCTCCGCCGGGGAACAGGTGCACGCGCGGCTCGATCACCGTCTCGCCGCGGCCCTGCGCCCCCAGTACACCCGAGACCGCCGCCAGGATTTCGGCGCTGCTCAGCCCGAGCCGGTCGATGTCGGCGCCGCTCAGGTAGGTCAGCTCGAGCGCGGCCACCGCACTGCCTCCAGCACCCGCTCGCGCAGGCGACCCGTCGTCACCAGCTCCTGCGAGACGCGCTCGACGTCGGCGCCGAGCGGGCGGTCGTCGGCGAGCGGCACGACGACCTCGCGCACGCAGGCCTGGGCGGCCGCGGTGCCGTGGCCGAGCCGGTCCGGCGCGGCCAGGTCGACCGCCTGGGCGGCGCACACGAGCTCGAGCGCGATCAGCCGCGCGAGCAGCCGGGACTGGGCGTCCAGCCGCAGGGCGGCGGCGGCCGCATTGGTGGAGTCGTCCTCGACGCCGTCGGCGCCGAAGCGCGGATCGATGGCGAACGGCGCGGCCAGGTGCCGGATCTCGACGGCGAGCGCCTGCGCGGTCTTCAGGAGCGGCGCCACGCCCGAGCGGCCGTTGCCGTCGCTGCTCAGGTTCGGGGGCAGGTCGCTCAGGCGCGCGGTCGCCAGTCGCGCCGGCCGCTCGGCCGCCTGGGCGGCGGTCTGCGCGAGCGCGATGGCGGTCGCGTCCAGTGCCAGCGCGAGCGCAGGGGTGTGGAAGTTGCCGGTCGAGACGACCGCGCCCGTGCGCAGCACGAGCGGGTTGTCGCCCGAGCCGTTCAGTTCGGCGATGACCGCCGCCGCGAGCAGGTCGAGCGCCCACCGCAGAGCGCCGTGCACATGGCTCGTGCAGCGGAAGCTGAGCGGATCCTGCAGCCGCCGGGCCGCGCCGCTCTCGAACAGCGACCCGCCCTGGAGCAGCTCGCGCAGGCCCGCCGCCTCCCACTCCTGTCCCGGGGCCGGGTGGGCTCCGGCGACGTCGGCGTCGATCGGCCACACCGATGCGCGAAAGCCCTCCATCGAGAGGGCGGCGGCGATCTCACCGGCGTCGAGCAGGCGCTCGCACGCCTCCAGCGCGAGCGCGGCGACGCCGGCCGCGAAGGCGGATGCGTTGCAGATCGCGAGGCCGTCGCCAGGGCCGAGTTCCGGGACGGCGATGCCACCCCGCCGCAGGGCGTCGGCGCCGGCCAGGCGCTCGCCGTGAAACTCGGCCTCACCCTCGCCCAGCAGCACCAGGCCGACGTGGGCCAGCAGGCACAGGTCGCCCGCGCCGATCGAGCCGGTGCGCGGGACGATGGGGTGGACGCCGGCGTTCAGCATGGCCGCGAGCGTGTCGGCGACCGCCGGCGAGGCGCCCGCACCGCCGGCGCATATGCCGTTCAGGCGCACGAGCATGGCCGCGCGCACGGCCTCCGCCGGGAGCGGCTCGCCGACGGCGGTTGCCCGGCCACGGATGATCCGGGCCGACTGCTCGCGGGCCGCCGCCGGCGGCAGCGGATCGCCAACCCGGGCACCGAGACCGGTGGTCAGGCCGTACACCATGCGCCCGTCCGCGAGCGCCGCCTCGAGCGCGGCCCGGGCCGTTTCGATGTGCTCGCGCGCCTGGGGGGAGATCTCGACCCTCCGACCCGCGCGGGCGACGTCGGCGACGCCGGAGGGCGTCAGTGCGTGCCCGGTGAGGGAAAGGGTTTCGGGCTCCTCGGCGATGCCGAAACCTACTCAATTCAGACGGTTCAATCTTGACGGTCTGAAAAGGTGCCCGTATATTTCCTAGTATGTCGATCGAACTTATCGAGTACTAGACGTGGAGAGCTCCTATGAGCGTACGGTGCATGTGCCCGTCCCGCAACCTCCGGACGTGCACAACGACCCGACTCCGCTCGCGGAACTCGGCAAGCAGAGCATGCCCACCGCCGCGCATTTCCGGCGCGAGCACTTCCCGGTGCCCGACGTCGATCGGGACGCGTGGAGGCTGCGCATCGGCGGCTCGGTGGCCACGCCTGCGATCGTGACCCTGGCCGACCTGATGCGGATGCCGCGGCGCTCGCTGGTGGTGGTGCTCGAATGTGCCGGGCACCGCCGGTCCGAGCTGCGTCCCGCCACACCGGGCCTGCAGTGGCAGGAGGGGGCCGTTGCCGAGGCGCGCTGGACGGGCACGCCGCTGCGCGCGCTCCTGCGCGCGGCCGGGATCGACCGGGGCGCCGCCGAGGTCGTGCTGACGGGCACCGACCGGGGCGCGTTCGAGCGCCAGGGCCGGTTTCCCTATGCGCGCTCGCTGCCCATGGCAAAGGCGCTTCACGCCGACACCCTGCTGGCGTTCGAGATGAACGGCGAGCCGATTCCGCCCGAGCACGGCGGGCCGGTGCGGGCGATCGTGCCCGGCTGGTATGCGACCGACTCGGTCAAGTGGCTCGAGCGGGTGCACGTCACCCAGACCGAGTTCGACGGGCCGTTCCAGGCCCTCGACTACCGGTTCGCGACCGCGGACGACCCCGGGCCGGGGGCGCGTATGGAGCGCATGCCGGTGCACTCCCTGATCACGGATCCCGGCGCGGGGCTCGCCCTCGCTGCCGGGCCGATCCGGGTGCGTGGCGCGGCATGGAGCGGGTCCGGCGCGATCACCGACGTCGAGGTGTGCATCGACGACGGCGGCTGGCGGCCCGCGACCGTGACCGCGCGCACCGGCCGGTACGGCCGCACGCTGTGGGAGTTCGGCTGGGAGGCCGAGCCCGGCGCGCACACCATCGCCGTTCGCGCCCGCGACGCCAGCGGCGCGGAGCAGCCTTCCGAGCCGGTCTGGAACCGGCGCGGCTATGCAAACAACTCCGTGCACCGGGTGACGGTCACGGTCGAGGAGGTGACCTGATGGCGACCTTCGTCCGCGAGGCCACCCAGGGTTCCGAGACGTTCGCCGCCGACGCTGCGCTGGATGCGTGGATCGGGGAGCGCGATCTGGGCCGCGAGTCGACCCGAGCCGAGCTGGCCCTGCTCGTCCGCGAACTCGCCGTCCGGCCTGACCTCTGGCGGCAGCACGTCCGCCACTCACCGGTCGAGCGCCTCTATGTGCGCCTGCACCTCGATCCCCACCTCGAGGTGTGGCTGATCTGCTGGTCGCAAAGGCAGGACACCGGCTTCCACGATCACGACGGCAGCAGAGGGGCTGTCGCCGTGGTGGGCGGTGCCCTTCGGGAACGGCGGCTGGCGGTGGGCGGCCAGTCGCCGACCGCCGTCTACCCAACGGGCGCCGACTTCTCGTTCGGGGCGACGCACATCCACGACGTGTCCCAGACCGGCCCCTCGCAGGCGACGTCGCTGCACGTCTACTCGCCGCCGCTGGGAGAGATGGGCTTCTACGAGGTGGCCGCTAACGGGACCCTCAGCCGCCGCACCGGCGACTACCGCGAAGAGTTCTGTTAGCCCAGAAGCGTGGCGCCGGCGCCGACCAGGAGCGCCATCGCCCACAGCCGGTCGACGTTCACCCAGGCGTGGCGCAGGATGCCGACGCCGATCACCTCGTAGACCGCGAAGGCGAAGATCCCGGCCACGGTGACCATCGCGATGGTGTGCGCGGCCACGGCCACGGCGCCCGCCTCCAGGCCGCTCGGGAAGACGCCGTCGCCGGCGGACACGTGCACGCCCACGAGGAAGGGCAGCAGCATGAGCCCGGCCCCGTGGGCGGTGGACATCAGGAACGACCACAGCGCCAGCTCACGCGGCCGGATCCGGAACCCCACCCAGCGGGGGTGGCGGTTTCGCACCAGCTTGTAGACGGCGAAGCCGGCCAGGGCCGCGGCGCCGGCGATGCGCACCGTCTCGGTCGAGACCACCGTCTGCACCTCCTCCAGCACGAGCACGGTCAGGCCCACCGAGAGCGCGTGACCGATCGCGATCGGGATGAGCGCCAGCGCCACCACCCGGCGCGAGGCCTCCTGCAGGCCGAGCGCGACCGCGAACAGCCACCCCATCGCCGGGTTCAGGCCGTGGAACGCCCCCAGCGCGACGATCCCGCCCAGATCGAATCCGGTCACGGGAAGCAGTACGAGTCGGACGAGGCGTCCCCGCCGTCCAGGTGCACCTGGTGCGGCAGCCGGCCGTCGAACTCGGTGACCAGGAACTCGTTGTCGAGCGCGAGGCCGCCGGCCGGCGAGGCGTCGAGCTTGGCCACCCAGCCCTTGAGCCCGTCCGGGTAGAACTGCGTGTCCCACGAGGAGTAGAGCGAGTTGGAGACGTAGATGCGACCTCCGTCGCGGCTGACCTCGACCATCTGCGGACCGCCGGTGAGCGTGCCGGCGTTGGGGTGCGAGCCGGGCGCGGCGATCCCGCCCAGGCGCACCTTGCCGGTCAGCTTGGGCGAGAACGGGTCGCTGACGTCGTACTGGTAGAAGTCGCCCGTGCCCCAGCACGACACGTACAGGAAGCGGTCGTCGAGCGAGAGGTTGATGTCGGTGATGAGCGGCGGCACGGCTCCGAAGCCCCGGAGCAGCGGCGGCAGGAGGTCGGGCTCGGCCGGCTCGGCCGGGATCGAGATCACCTTCGTGATCTTCCACTCGCCGCCGTCGCGGTGCCAGAGCCAGATCGAGGCCGACAGGTCCTCGACCGAGACGACCACGCCGACGAACCCGTAGGCCTTGCGCGGGTCGTGCGCCGGCCGCAGCTCGAGCACCATCTGGTGCTCGTCGCCCAGGTCGAGCGCGTGCAGGTGCTTGCGCTCGCGCAGGTCCCACACGTGCATCGAGTGGCCGTACTCGCGGCCGAGCAGCTTCTCGGGCACGACGCCGTGCTCGAACATCGACGGCGAGCCCCACTCGCTCGTGAGCAGGGTGTCGTGGCCCAGGTGCCACCAGAAGTCGTACGCGAACTTCGTCGGCCCGCGGTCGACCTCCCACGCGCCCAGCGGGTCGAACGAGTCGCAGTCGAGCAGCAGGATGCCGCCGCCGTCGTCGTCCCCGTTCGCCCCGCCCAGCGCCGAGACGTAGATGGCGTCAGGGCCGCAGTGGGTGGTATGGGGGCGCGAGTAGCCGGTGCGGCTGGTCAGCTCCTCCGGCTCGATCGTGCGGGCGATCTTCGGCGCCAGCGGATCGGGCTTCGTGTCGATGATGTGCACCCGCGAGGAGTGCAGGCCGGGAACGATCAGGTAGCGGCGCTCGACGTGCGGGCGCGGCGACGACGGGCACAGGGCGGCGCTGCATGCGTTCCAGCCGAAGTGGTGCAGCTCGTCGCCGGTGTTGGGCATCTCGAGGGTCGAGACAATGGTGCCGTAGGAGCTCGATCCGGGCTCGAGGTCGATGACGCCAAGGGCGTCGGGGCGCGACTTCTGGTCGGGCTCGAGCAGGGCGACGTAGGCGAACTTCTCGGGCGGCGCGCTGCCGGCGAGGCGAGCGGAGGGGTAGAACGTCGGATCGGGCGTCCATCTGGCCATCTGGCACTCCTTCGGGGGTCGCTCGGGGTGACGGAATTATCTTGACAGATAAGGGAGGGTGGCGGTATATTGTGCACTATACCGATGGAGTTTGTAGGCAACATGTCAACCGTCCTCGCGATCGCGGTGAATCTGGTCGTGTTCGCCGGTGTCGTGCTGGCGATAACCGGAGTCGGCTGACGTGGTCGACATCGTGGAGCGCACCTGTGACGCCTGCGGCTACCAGGTGGTGGAGTTCCGCCCGCTGGATCACTGCCCGATGTGCGGCGTTACGGTATCTCCGCTTTGGCGCACCCAAACATCCTCTATCTCCACTCGCACGACACCGGCCGCTTCGTCCAGCCCTACGGATACGCCGTCCCGACCCCTCGTATCCAGGGCCTCGCCGAGCAGGGCATTCTCTTCCGGCAGGCGTTCTGCGCCGCCTCCACCTGCTCGGCCAGTCGCGCCTGCCTGCTGACCGGGCAGTACGCGCACACGAACGGGATGCTGGGGCTGGCGCATCGGGGCTGGTCGCTGCACGACTACACCCACCACATCGTCCACACCCTGCGCACGGTGGGCTATCACTCGACGCTGATCGGCGAGCAGCACATCTCCAAGCGGCCGGATGTGATCGGCTACGACCGCGTCGTCAAGATCTCGACGAGCCGGGTGGCCGACGTCGCGCCGGTCACCATCGACATCCTCCGCAACGCTCCCGCCGAGCCGTTCTTCCTCTCGGTCGGGTTCTTCGAGACCCACCGCGAGTTCTTCCAGCCGGTGGCCGGCGACGAGCACTACGTGCGCCCTCCGGCCAACCTGCCCGACATGGCCGAGACGCGCGCCGACATGGCGGCGTTCACGGCCAGCGCCCGATCGCTCGATCGCGGCGTGGGGGCGGTGCTCGACGCGCTCGACGACACGGGCCTGGCCCGCAACACGCTGGTCATCTGCACCACCGACCACGGCATCGCCTTTCCCGGCGCGAAGGCCACCCTCAGCGATCGCGGCATCGGCGTGATGCTGATGCTGCGCGGGCCGGGCGGGTTTGCGGGCGGCAAGGCGTCCGATGCGCTCGTGTCGCACATCGACCTGTTTCCAACCATCTGCGACATGCTCGGCATCCGCCACCCCGACTGGCTCCAGGGCCGCTCGCTGATGCCGATCGTCACCGGGGTCGAGGACGAGGTGCGCGACGCGATCTTCGCCGAGGGCACCTACCACGCCGCCTACGAGCCCCAGCGCGCGATCCGGACGCCGCGCTGGAAGCTCGTGCGCCGATTCGGCGATCGCCGCCTGCCGGTGCTGCCGAACATCGACGACAGCCCGAGCAAGGAGGTCTGGCTGCGGCACGGCTACGCCGAGCGCGAGCAGGCCCCGCTGCAGCTCTACGACCTCGTCTTCGATCCCAACGAGGCCTGCAACGTGGCCGACCGGCCGGAGCACGCGCCGGTCGTCGAGCACCTGAGCACACGGCTCGAGCGGTGGATGCGCACGACCGGCGACCCGCTGCTGGACGGCCCGGTCGCACCCCCGCCGGGCGCCGAGGCGAACGATCCCGGCCAGAACTCGGCCGGCGACCCGGTCACGACGTACTAGCGCGAAGAACACCAAGCGGGGACAGTCCCCGGTTGTGGTGGTGGGGTGTTTTGGTGCGGAGTTGTGACACTCGCCGGGTGCCAGCGCGTATTTCCCACTTAGCCGATAGACATTTTGGGGATGGGTTGCTATGGTGAAGGGATGCCCGCTCCGCATGTCTCGTACCTGATCTGCTCGACGCCCCGCACCGGTTCCAGCATGCTGTGCGACGCGCTCACGCTGACCGGGGTCGCGGGCCGGCCCGAGGAGTACTTCCAGTTCCGCGCCCGCACCGGATTCCCGCGCCGGCCCCAGGAGTACTTCGAGGCTGCCGACGATCCCGAGATCTTCGACATCCTGGGGCCGCGGACGCGGGTCGAGGAGGACGAGTCGCGCTATGACCCGAGCCAGTACGAGCGCTACGAGGATTACCTGGCTTGGGCGCTCGAGGAGGGCACGACGCCCAACGGCGTCTTCGGCGCGAAGGTGATGTGGGGCTACTTCAACGGGTTCGTCACGGGCCTGCGATGGGCGATCCCCGGCCGGCAGCGGCTCTCAGTGTGCGAGCTCGCGCCGTCGGTGTTCCCCGAGCTGCGTTACCTGTTCGTGACGCGCCGCGACAAGGTGCGCCAGGCCGTTTCGCTGTGGCGGGCGCTGCAGTCGTGGAGCTGGTCGAGCGACGTCGGCGTCGCTCCCGACGAGGCCGACCGGCTGAGCTACAGCGCGGCCGCGATCGACGTACCTGGTGCGCGACATCGAGGCGCACGAGGACGAGTGGCAGGGGTACTTCCGCGACTGCGGTGTCGAGCCATACACGGTCGTCTACGAGGAGTTCGTCCAGAACTACGAGGGCACGATCCGCGACATCCTCCGCCACGTGGGCGTCCCCGACCCCGACGCAGCCACCGTTGCGCAGCCGCGGCTGCGGCCCCAGTCGGACGGGCTCTCGCGCGACTGGGCCGAGCGCTACCGCGCCGAGACGGGCAGGCTCGCAAGCGCGTAGTCTGGCGCGGGTGTGGATCGACCCGCCCGATGCGTTCGCCGTTCTGGTGCTGGCGCATGGCGCCGGGGGAACTGGCATGCGCTCGCCCTTCATGACCGGGTTCGCCGAGGCGATCGGAACGAAGGGAGTTGCCACGCTGCGGTTCGACTTCCCCTACATGCGGGCGGGCAAGCGGGCGCCGGACCGTCCGCCGGTGCTGCTGGACGCTTGGAGGGAGGCATTCGCCGCTGCCACCGAGCGGGCCGGACGGCCGGCCCGTGCTGGCCGGCGGCAAGTCGATGGGCGGGCGGATCGCGTCGATGGCGGCGGCCGAGGGCATGCCCGCCGCGGGCCTGGTGTTTCTGGGCTATCCCCTGCACCCGCCGGGACGGCCCGACCGGCTGCGCGACGAACATCTGGACGCGGTCGCCGTGCCGATGCTGTTCCTGCAGGGCACGCGCGACACCTTCGCCCGACCGGACCTGCTCGCCGCGGTGCTCGAGCGGCTGGGGCCGCGGGCCGAGCTCGTCTCGATCGAGGGCGGCGACCACTCCTTCCGGGTGGCCGGAGGGCGGCGCGACGCCGCCACCATTGCCGCCGGGCTCGCCGATCCGGCGGCCGCGTTCGTGCGCCGTGTGGCAGCGTCAGCCTGAGTGGGCGGCGAACCACTCCCGCAGCCGCCCGGCGACGGCCTCCACCGCGGCAGCGGCACCCGCCCCTCCATCAGGTCGCACGCGATACATCCCTCCACGGTCATCCCTCCTCCAGCAGCCAGCGCACCACCTCGAGGTGCTCGACCGCCGGGTCGGCGGTCGTCGCCCACGCGATCGTCTGGCCGATCGTCCAGCCGCGGGCGCGATCGCGGTCGAGATCGAGCTCCGCCGTGAGCCGGTCGAGCCGGTGCAGCACCGCCCGCCGGCTGTGGCCGAGCTCGGTCGAGCGCACGATCGGCGCCACGGCAAACTCACGCTCGCCGACGAGCGGCTTGGGGTCGATGGCGAGCCACGGCTCGCGCTGTGCGGCCAGGACGTTGTCGCCGTGCAGGTCCTGGTGCAGCAGCACCTGCTCGCCCTGCGACGGCGCCAGTTCCGCGAGCGCCGCCAGCGCGGCGTCGAGCAGGCGCCGCTCGAAGGGCCGGCCGGCGGCCTCCCATTCGCAAGGGAGGTAGCCGGCCCACCACGCCGCCTCGTCGGCCAGCGTATGGAACGGCGCCCCGGCCGGTTTCCACAGGCGCGGCAAGAGGCCGATGAGGACCGCGAGCGCCACCTCCGGCCCGGCCGCCGAAAGCGGCGTCCCCGGCTCGCAGCGCTCCATCAGGATGGCGTTGCGCTCGTCGTCGCGGCCGAGCAGGCGCACCGCGCCGTCGCCGTCCCAGTGCGCGAGCGCGTCCGCCTCGTGCTCGGCCTCGCGGTGCGGATGGCTCAGCTTCAGCACCGCCGGCGTCCCATCCGGGAGCGTCGCCCGCACCGCGTACCCCGCGGCGCCCGGCGGATACGGCTCACCCAGCTCGAGGGCCCATGCATCGCGGCACTCCGCGACGGTCACAGCCGGGATCGGATTGCCCACAGATCGGGGAAGGCCTGCCGGCCGACGGTCGTCGTCAGGTAGCCCACGCCCTCCGAGCCGCCGGTGCCGGGCTTGGAGCCGATCGTGCGCTCGACCATCTTGACGTGCCGGTAGCGCCACTCCTGGACGCCCTCGTCGATGTCCACGAGCCGCTCGCACACCTGCGCCGCGACCGGGTCGGAGCGATACACCGAGACGAGCACGTCCTGCACCGGCGGCCGGGGCGAGAGCGGCTGGGACACGTCGCGCTCGAGCGCCTCGGCGGGCACCGTGTGGCCGGACCGGGCGAGGTAGCGCAGGAACGAGTCGTACAGCCCCGGCCGGGCCATCGCCGCGGCGATCCGGTCGCGGGCCGGGCCGGGCGGATGGTGGGCAAGCACGCGCTGGTCGCGGCCGCCGAGCACCGCCTCGAGCTCGCGGAACTGGGCCGACTGGAAGCCGCTGGCCCGCTCCAGCCGGCCGCGGAAGCTCGAGAACTCGAGTGGCGTCATCGTCTCGAGCACGTCGATCTGGCCGACCACGGTCTTCAGGATCGTCAGGATCCGCTTCATCGTCTGCAGGGCGGCCGCGGCGTCACCGGCCTCCAGCCGGTCCTGGAGGCGCGCGAGCTCGTGCAGGAGCACCTTGAACCAGAGCTCGTACACCTGGTGGATGACGATGAACAGGAGCTCGTCGTGCTCGGGCCCCTCCGACACGGGCTGCTGGGCGGCGAGCAGCTCGTCGAGGTGCAGGTAGGACGAGTACGTGAGTGCCGGGTGCTCGGCCATCGCCTACCCGGCCGCCGCCGCCGTGAGCGGGTCGGACTCGAACCCCGGCCGCTCGCGCAGGTGGGGGAGCGGCCGCGACGGGTCGGGCGAGTCGATCTCGCGGCCCAGCCGGTGGCCGTCCCAGATCGCGTCGGCCAGAAGCCGCGGCGCGACGCAGTCGCCGATTCGGTAGACGCCGCCGGCCCCGGCGGCAGCCAGCTCGAGGTAGAGGCGCTCGTGCGAGACGCGCTGGGTCACGAGCACCACCGCGTCAGCCTCGAGCTCGAACGTCTCGCCGAGCTCGGTCTCGGCCGCCACGCCGCCGGGCTCGATCCGGGTGACCCAGGTCTCGGCCCGCATGTGGACGCCGAGGTCGTGCAGGTGGCGGCGCAGGAGCGGGCCCTCGAGCGTCTCGTCGCACAGCGGGGCGACCTTCTCGCACGAGGTCATGAGCTCGACCTCATGGCCGTGGGCGCGCAGGAGCTCGGCCATGCCCGCGCCCATGAAGTAGCCCTCGCAGTCGAGCACGAGCACACGCGGGCCCGGCGGGCGCTTGCCGGCCAGCATCACCTGCTCCGGCGTGAGGATGTGCGGCAGGGAGGCGTCGGCCCCCGGGATCGGCCCGCGGGTGACGCCGTTTCGGCCGTCACCGGCCCACTCCGCGCCGGTGGCGACCACGACCAGGTCGGCGCCGGCGGCCCGCACGCCGGCTGCGTCCAGGTGGACGCCCGTCTCGATCTCGACGTTCTCGAGCTTCGCGAGCTGCCCCAGCCGCCATGTGCGCAGCCGGTCCCACTCCGCCAGGCCGGGCAGGCGCGGGATCCAACGGGTGACGCCCCCCGGCTCGTCGGCCGCGTCGACCAGGCGCACCCGCCGCATGCCACGCTGGCCGAGCACGAGCGCGCACTCCATCCCGGCCGGGCCGGCCCCGACCACCAGCACCTCGCGGTCGGCGTTTCGGGCACGGTCGAACCGCTCCGGGTGCCATCCGCGGCGGTGCTCCTCGCCGGCGGTCGCATTCTGGGTGCAGCCGATGTGGCGGCGGACGTCGCCCTTCGAGATGCACATGTTGCAGCCGATGCAGGCGCGGATGTCGTCGCTGCGCCCGGTGCGGATCTTCTCGGGCAGGAACGGGTCGGCGATGTTCGGGCGGGCGGCGCCGATCAGGTCCCACACGCCCGACTCGATGATCTCGGCCATCCGCTCGGGCGTCGTCAGCCGGCCCACGCCGACGATCGGCTTCTCCGTCGCCTCGCGCACGTGCCCGGTCCATTCCAGCTGCCAGCCCTCGGTGAAGAAGCGCGAGGCGCCCGAGTCCTTCGACCACTCGAGGATCGAGCCGATATGCACGTCCCACAGGTCGACCAGGTGGTCGGCCATGCGCACGAACTCGAGCCCCTCGTCGAGCTCCACTCCCGGCCCGCCCGCCGCCGAAACCGCCATCCGGCAGGCGATCGCGCAGTCGGAGCCGACCGCGTCGCGGACGGCCTGCAGCGTCTCGATCCACATGCGGGCCCGGTTTGCGAGCGACCCGCCGTAGGCGTCGGTGCGCTGGTTGTAGAACGGCGAGAGCATCTGCCCGAGCAGGTAGGAGTGGCCGCCGTAGACGTAGACGATGTCGAATCCGGCGTCGCGCGAGCGGATCGCGGCCGCCACCCAGTCCGACACGATGCGGTCGATGTCGAGCTGTTCCATCGCCTTGGGAGTGATGTTCGAGTAGTCGCTGGTGATCTGGGACGGGGCCGGGGGCGGCAGCCGCGTCTCGCCGTTCTCGCCGTGCGCGCCCGAGTGCGAGAGCTCGACTCCCGCCAGCGCACCGTGGGCGTGGGCGGCGTCGCACGTGAGCGCGAGATGGCGCAGGTCGTGGTCATCCCACATGCGGGCCGAGATGAAGGGCGTCTCGTCGGCGTCGGCCGAGACGGTGCAGTACTCGGTGCAGACGGCCGCCCACCCGCCCTCGGCCTTGACCGCGCGGTGGGCGGCCTGCGACCACGGCTTCTCGACGCCGAACCCGGTGCAGTGGGGCACCTGGTAGAAGCGGTTGCGCAGCGTCTTGGGGCCGATCTGCACCGGCTCGAACAGGATGTCGAAGCGCGCGTCGCGGGGCACGCGCGGACTATAAGCACCCCGCCCGCTCGCAGGCCCGTCCGGCCGCAAATCCCGCAGAGCGTATTGACTTCACCGCGAAAGTTGGAGAATATTTCCCTGGTCTAGACCACCAGTCACTGCAGAGGAGGGGAGGGCATGCAAGAAAGCGCGCAGTCGGACAGTACGAATCTGGCCCAGTTCGGATACCGCCAGGAGCTGCACCGCACACTCGGCAGCTTCTCGTCGTTCGCCGCCGGTTACAGCTACATCTCGATCCTGACCGGCATGTTCCAGACGTCGTATCTCGGCTTTCTCTTCGCCGGTCCCGCGTTCGTGTGGGCCTGGCTGTTCGTCCTGTTCGGCCAGTTCATGGTCGCCCTCCAGTTCGCCGAGCTCAGCGCGCACTAT
This sequence comes from uncultured Actinomycetes bacterium, assembly GCA_963703275.1. GTDB lineage: Bacteria > Actinomycetota > Thermoleophilia > Gaiellales > JAICJC01 > JAICJC01. The sequence goes on from OY969804.1 coordinate 70,132, forward strand.
CCGCTCGCCGGCTCGGTCTATCAGTGGTCGAAGCAGATCGCCTCGAAGGCGTGGTCGTGGAACACGGGCTGGATGTACCTGTGCGCCCAGATCGTGACCGTGCCCGCGGTGGCGCTGGCCTGGCAGGTCATCCTGCCCCAGATCTCGCCCCGCTTCCAGATCATCGGCTCGGCCGCAAACTCGGGCAATTACTTCAGCAAGGACTTCGCCGAGAACGCGGTTGTCCTCGCCATCATCATGGTGATCTGCACAACGCTCATCAACGTGGCCGGCGTGTCGGTGCTCGCCCGGATCAACAACATCGGCGTGATCGCCGAGCTGGTCGGCGCCACCGGCCTGATCGTCGTCTTCCTGATCCATGCCAACCGTGGCCCGCAGAAGGTGCTGACCACGACCGCCGGCACCGGTGCAGGTCATGCGTGGGGCTACTTCGGAGCCCTGCTCATCGGCGCCATCATGCCGCTCTACGTGATGTACGGGTTCGACAGTGCGGGGTCACTGGCCGAAGAGACCGACGACCCGCGGCGCAAGGCCCCCCGTGCGATTCTCCAGGCCCTGGCCACGGCCGGCACGATGGGCTTCCTGCTGATCCTGTTCGGCTCGATGGCGGTGAGCAACACGGGCTTCGCCGGGATCACCGGGCTGAACGGCCTCACCAGCATCACGATCGATGTCCTCGGTAACACCTGGGGCAAGATCTTCCTGGCCGACGTGGCAGTTGCCATCTTCGTCTGCTGCCTGGCGATCCACGCCATGTCGGTGCGGATCCTGTTTGCGATGGGGCGTGACGACAATCTGCCGGGTGCATCCAGGCTCGCACACGTGTCCGGCACCCGCCGGGTGCCCGTGTTCCCGGCCGTCCTGGTCGGCGTCATCTCGATCCTGATCCTGGCCTTCAACATCTACAACCAGTACGCGTTCGAGGTCATCATCGCCCTGGGCATCGTGTTCATGTACCTCGCCTACCTGGGCGTGACCATCCCGCTGCTGCGGATGCGGTCGAACGGGTGGCCGAAGAACCTCCCGGACGCGAACGACGGACTGTTCGCGCTCGGCTCGTGGGGCATCGTGACGAACGTCATCGCCGTCATCTACGGCGCCGCCATGTCCATCAACCTGGCCTGGCCGCGCACGAGCTTCTACGGGGTCAAGTGGTACCAGCACTACGGACCGATCACCGGCATCCTCGTCGTCGTCATCTCGGGTCTGATCCTCTACTACGGACGCCAGCAGCACCATGGCAACGTCCTGGCCGAGCACCGCGCCGACGGCTTGACCGGCGGGCTCGCCCCGGCTCCGGCCGAGGGCGACTGAGCGCGTGGGAGCGGGGGGTGGGCTCGGCCCACCCCCCGCGCTCCATCCTGCCGGCGCGCCGGGGATGACGCTCTCTCCGGAAGAACTGCGCAGGCTCGTCCGCCGCGACCTGATCCTGGCCGGCGTCGGGTTGCTTGTGGCCATCTGGTCGGTGGGGGTGCTCGTCATCGCCCACTTCGGCCTGATCTCACAGCTGACCTCGGGACGGGTGGTGGTGGTCACCGGGGTGGTCGTGGGAGTCGCGTGCGTCTGGTCGTGGGCGTCGGGCCCGCGCGAGTACCTGCGCGACCGGGTGATCGTGATCACGCCCGTGTTCTTCATCGCAGGCCCGGCGCTGATCGCCGTGCATCAACTGGGCGGCGGCCAGGTGGCGGCGATCATCTCGGGCGCCGTCGGGTTCACCGCGGCGGCCCTGCTCGGCCTGGCCTGGTCGTCCCGCCGCCGCTGACCGCGCCAAACGGGGTCAGACCCCTTTTGGCGCGGATACCCTGCCGGGCATGAGCCAGACCTACGTCTACTCCATGCACCGGGCGAACAAGTTCTACGGCCCCGAGCGCCAGGTGCTGCGCGAGATCTCGCTGTCGTTCCTGCCCGGCGCCAAGATCGGCGTGCTCGGCCAGAACGGCGCCGGCAAGTCCACCCTGCTTCGGATCATGGCCGGCCTGGACGAGCCCTCCAACGGCGAGGCCCGGCTCGCGCCGGGAGCGACGGTGGGCTACCTGCCGCAGGAGCCCGAGCTCGACCCGGCCAAGGATGTGCGCGGCAACGTCGAGGACGGCGTCGCCGAGAAGCGCGGGCTCCTCGACCGCTTCAACGAGATCTCGGCCCGCTTCGCCGAGCCGATGTCCGACGACGAGATGCAGGCGCTCCTGGAGGAGCAGGGCGAGGTGCAGGACCGGATCGACCGCACCGACGCCTGGAGCCTCGACCGGATGCTGGACGTCGCCATGGATGCCCTGCGACTCCCGCCCGCCGACGCCGAGGTGACGAACCTCTCGGGCGGCGAGCGGCGCCGGGTCGCCCTGTGCCGGCTGCTGCTCTCGTCGCCCGACCTGCTCCTCCTCGACGAGCCGACCAACCACCTCGACGCCGAGTCGGTGGCGTGGCTCGAGCGGTTCCTGGACGACTACGCAGGCACGGTGCTCGCGGTCACGCATGACCGCTACTTCCTCGACAACGTCGCCGGCTGGATCCTCGAGCTCGACCGCGGCCACGGCATCCCGTTCCAGGGCAACTACTCGTCGTGGCTCGAGCAAAAGCAGGCCCGGCTGGCGGTCGAGGAGAAGCAGGAGTCGGCCCGCAGGCGGACGCTCCAGCGCGAGCTCGAGTGGGTGCGGATGGCGCCCCGCGCCCGCCATGCCAAGAGCAGGGCGCGCGTGCAGGCCTACGATCAGCTGCTGGCCGAGGACAAGGCGGTCAAGCTGGACACGGTCGAGATCCACATCCCCGCCGGGCCGCGGCTGGGCGACCTGGTCGTCGAGGCCGAGAACCTGCGCAAGGGCTACGGCGACCGGCTCCTGATCGACGATCTCAGCTTCTCGCTCCCGGCCGGCGGCATCGTCGGCGTGATCGGCCCCAACGGCGCCGGCAAGACGACCCTCTTTCGCATGATCGCCGGCGAGGAGTCGGCCGACTCGGGCGAGCTGCGGGTGGGGCCGTCGGTGGAGCTCGCCTACATCGACCAGGCCCGCGCCGACCTCGATCCCTCCGCGACCGTATGGAAGGAGATCTCGGGCGGCAAGGAGCGGATCACGGTCGGTCCGCGCGAGGTCGCATCCCGGGCCTACGTGGCCTCGTTCAACTTCCGCGGCGGCGACCAGCAGAAGCGCGTCGGCGATCTCTCCGGTGGAGAGCGCAACCGGCTTCACCTCGCCAAGCTGCTGCGCTCCGGGGGGAACCTGCTGCTGCTCGACGAGCCGACCAACGATCTCGACGTGGACACGCTGCGGGCGCTCGAGGACGCGCTCGTCTCGTTCGCCGGCTGCGCGGTGGTGATCAGCCACGATCGCTGGTTCCTCGACCGGATCGCGACCCACATCCTGGCGTTCGAGGGCGATTCCCAGGTGACCTGGTTCGAGGGCGCCTACGATGAGTACGAGGAGCACCGGCACAAGCTGCTCGGCGCCGAGGCCGACCAGCCCCACCGCATCCGCTACAAGCCGCTCGTCCGCCCGTAGCCCCAGCCCGCTCGAGCGTCACAACTCCGTGCCAAAACGCGCCGCCGCACCAACCGGGGACTGTCCCCGCTTGGGGAGCGTGCGGGTGGTCAGTCCTCTTGCCAGTAGACGCCGCGGTCGTCGTGCGTCAGCTCGAGCCGGCGGCCCTCCGGGTCGCGCAGCACCACGAACCGTTGCCAGGCGTTCGGCGAGACCGGGTCGCGCTGCACCGCGCCCAGCCGGCGAGCGCTGGCGAGCGCCTTGTCGAAGCCGGCGGCGTCAACGTCGAACGCGATCTCGTCGGGATCCTCCGCGGGCCGGCCCTCGGAGGCGAAGAAGGCGAGGATCACCGCGCCGGCCCGTATCGGGTCGTGGGCACCTGCAAGGGGCTCGGCGTCCAGCAGCTCCAGGTAGAACGCGCGCAGCCCCGCTGGGTCGGGCGTGCGAAACGCGATGTGGTTGATTCCCAGCACCGCCATGCACGCCAGGTTAGGCCTTCTCAGGCTGCCATGCGCTCGATGGCGTTCAGCCGGTTGCTCGCGTCGAGCGCAGCCACCTTGTAGGACTCGGCCAGCGTCGGGTAGTTGAAGACCGTGTCGAGCAGCACGTCGACCGTGCCGCCCATCGCCATCACCAGCTGGCCGATGTGCACCAGCTCGGTCGCGCCGGTGCCGAAGGCGTGCACACCGAGGAGCGTGCGATCGAGCGGGGAGACGAGCAGCTTCAGCATCCCCGAGGTGTCCCCCAGGATCTGGCCGCGGGCGAGCTCCCGGTAGCGGGAGACGCCGATCTCGTACGGCACGGCAGCCTCGGTGAGCTGCTCCTCCGTGCGGCCGACGAAGCTGATCTCGGGGATGGTGTAGATGCCGATCGGGAGCGTCCGGTCCATCCCGTGGGCCGCGACCCCGAAGGCGTCGCACGCGGCCAGGCGGCCCTGCTCCATCGACGTTGCGGCGAGGCTCGGAAAGCCGATCACGTCGCCCACCGCGTAGATGTGCTTGACCGCGGTGCGGAACCGGCTGTTGACGGCGATGCGGCCGCGGGAGTCGGCTTCGAGGCCGGCATTCTGGAGGTCGAGGGCGTCGGTCGCGCCCTGGCGGCCGGCGGAGTAGAGCACCGCGTCGGCCGGGATCAGCTTGCCGCTGGCGAGGTGTGTGACCGCACCGCCGCGGTGCTTCTCGACCCCGGTCACCGTCTCGTCGAAGCGGAAGATCACGCCCAGGTCGCGCAGGTGGTACTGCAGCGCCTCGATGATCTGGAAGTCGCAGAACTCGAGCAGGCGCTGGCGCTGCTCGACCACGGTCACCCGTGTGCCGAGGGCGGCGAACATCGACGCGTATTCGATCCCGATCACGCCGGCCCCGACCACCACGAGCGAGTTCGGGAGCCAGTCGAGCGACACGATGTCGTCGGAGTCGAGCACGGTGCGGCCGTCGAAGGCGACCGTCCGCGGGCGCGCCGGCCGGGTGCCCGTCGCGATCACGATCTTGGCCGCCGTGACACGGCGCTCGTCGCCCGACGCGCTGCCCACACAGACGGCGTGCGGTTCGAGGAAGCGGGCGTGGCCCGGCAGCATCTGCACGCGGTTTCGGGCGAGCTGGCTGCGCACGACGTCGACCTCGCGCTGCACCACGTGCTGGATGCGCGCGAACACGTCCTCGCTCGTGATGTCGTCCTTGACCCGGTAGCTCTGGCCGTAAATGCCGCGCTGGCTCATCCCGGTCAGGAACACGACCGCCTCGCGCAGCGTCTTGGACGGGATCGTGCCCGTGTTCGTGCACACTCCGCCGAGCGACTCGCGCCGGTCGACGACGGCGACGCGGCGGCCGAGCTTGGCCGCCTGTATCGCAGCCTTCTGGCCGCCCGGTCCCGAGCCGATCACAAGCAGGTCGTAGTCGAATGCCACGGGCCTGTAATCGACCGCGCCCGGCTGCGATTCACGGCCCGGTACAGTCCGTGCGATGGCGGAGGTCTACGACCGCATCGGGACGACCTATGCGACCACGCGGCGGCCCGATCCGCGCATCCGGGCGGCGATCTGGAGTGCGCTCGGCGATGCCCGCACAGTCGTCAACGTCGGTGCCGGGTCGGGCTCGTACGAGCCGCCCCAGACCGTGCTCGCGGTCGAGCCGTCGGCGGTCATGATCGCGCAGCGGCCGCGCCGGGCCGCGCCCGTCGCCCAGGCGTCTGCCGAGGCGATCCCGCTCTCGGACAACTCCGTCGACGTCGCCCTCGCGGTGCTGACCAATCACCACTGGCCCGACCAGGAGCGTGGATTCGCCGAGATGCGCCGGGTCGCCCGGCGGGTGGTGGTGTTCACGTGGGATCCCGACTTCGCCGAGACGTTCTGGCTGGTGCGCGACTACGTGCCCGCCTCGGCCGCCTATGACCGCGAGCGGTTCCTCTCGCTGGAGCGGGTGTGCGAGCTGGTGGGCCCCGGGGCGACGGTGACCGCGGTGCCGGTGCCGCACGACTGCCAGGACGGCTTCTTCGGCGCCTTCTGGCGCTCGCCCGAGGCCTATCTCGATCCGCGAATCCGGGCCGGAATGTCGAATCTGGCCCATTTCGGCGCGCGCTACGACCCGGCCTTCGAGCGGCTCGGGCAGGACATCCGAACCGGCGCGTGGCGGGAGCGAAACCGTGAGCTGCTCGAGCTTCCCGAGCTCGATCTGGGCTACCGGCTGGTGGTGGCCGACCGCGCCTGAGCGGCACCGGGATCTATCATCGGGGCGTGGCCGAGTACCGCATCACCCGGTGGCGTGACATCCCGACCATGGTGACGGCGCGCGACTCCGCCGGCACCACCGCCAAGGTCGCACTGCCCGACCGCTTCCAGGAGGCGGTGGACGAGGCGGCGATGCGGCAGGGGCTGGCCGGGTCGGACGCCTACCTCGACGCCTGGCAGCACAGCGGCTGGGAGAGCGCGGACGGGACGCCCGACGACGTGGCCGCGCGGGTCGCTGCCGAACTCGACGCCGCGCATCCGCCCGAACGGCTGGATTCGATGCTCGACGGTTGACGCCGGCGGCATTGGCGTAGAATCGCCCGGACTCGACCTGCACCGGATCCCCATGGGAGGCGGACATGGCGCGCACACCCTATGACTACATCATCATCGGCGGTGGTTCGGCGGGCTCGGCACTCGCGAACCGGCTGAGCGCCGATCCGTCGACCCGCGTGCTGGTGCTCGAGGCCGGCCGGAGCGACTTCAAGTTCGACGTGTTCATCCACATGCCCGCGGCTCTGACCTACCCGATCGGGAGCCGGTTCTACGACTGGAAGTACGAGTCGGAGCCCGAGCCGAACATGCACGGGCGGCGCATCTACCACGCCCGGGGCAAGGTGCTCGGCGGGTCGAGCAGCATCAACGGCATGATCTTCCAGCGCGGCAATCCCATGGACTACGAGCGCTGGGCGGGCGATCCCGGCATGGAGGCGTGGGACTACGCCCACTGCCTGCCGTACTTCAAGAAGATGGAGACGTGCCTGGCCGGCGCCGACGAGTGGCGCGGCGGCGACGGCCCGCTCGTGCTCGAGCGCGGCCCCGCCACCAGCCCGCTCTTCCAGGCGTTCTTCGAGGCCGTCCAGCAGGCGGGCTACGAGCTCACCACGGACGTCAACGGCTATCGCCAGGAGGGCTTTGCCGCCTTCGACCGCAACATCCATCGCGGCCGCAGGCTGAGCGCGGCGCGGGCCTATCTGCACCCGGTCATGGACCGGCCCAACCTGACGGTGAAGACGAACGCATTCGTGCGCCGCATCGTGTTCGACGGCAACCGCGCGACCGGCGTGTCCTTCGATCTCGGCCGGGGGGCGACGCGGCGGGCGTACGCCAACGAGATCATCGTGTGCAGCGGGGCGATCAACTCGCCGCAGCTCCTGCAGCTCTCGGGCGTGGGCAACGCCGCCGAGCTCGAGGCGTTGGGCGTGAACGTCGTCCACGACCTTCCGGGCGTCGGCGAGAACCTGCAGGACCATCTCGAGGTGTACGTGCAGTACGGCAGCAAGCTGCCGGTGTCGGTGTCGCCGGCGCTCCTGTACAGGAACCGGCCGAAGGTGTTCCTGGAGTGGCTGCTCGCGCGGAGCGGGGACGGTGCCACCAACCACTTTGAGGGCGGCGGGTTCGCGCGCTCGAACGACGACGTGCCCTACCCCAACCTGATGTTCCACTTCCTGCCGGTGGCGATCCGCTACGACGGCTCCAAGCCGGCCGGCGGTCACGGCTACCAGGTGCACATCGGGCCGATGTGGTCGGACACCCGCGGGACGGTCAAGATCACGTCGACCGACCCCAAGGTGCATCCGGCGCTGCGGTTCAACTATGTGTCGACCGACCAGGACAAGCGCGAGTGGGTCGAGGCGATCCATGTGGCCCGCAACATCCTCACCCAGCCGGCCTTTGACCAGTACAACGCCGGCGAGCTCAGCCCCGGGCCGAGCGTCTCGACCGACGAGGAGATCCTCGACTGGGTGCGCAGGGACGGCGAGACCGCGCTGCACCCGTCGTGCACGTGCGCGATGGGTACGGGGAAGATGTCGGTCATCGATCCCACCAACATGCGCGTGCACGGGCTCGAGGGGCTGCGGGTGGTCGACGCATCGGCCATGCCGTACGTCACGAACGGCAACATCTACGCGCCGGTGATGATGATGGCCGAGAAGGCCGCCGACCTCATCCTCGGCAACACGCCGCTCGCCCCGTCGACCGCGGAGTTCTACCGCCACCAGCCGAAGGCCGCCGCCGCGGAGAGCAAGAAGTAGCCCAAAACCGACAGTCCCCAAACCCGTGGGCCTAAGGCCATGCGGGGACAGTCCCCGGTTGTGGCGGGTGTGCAAGTTGTTGCACCGTTGTGACGGTGGTGGTCCGGCGAAAACCAACCGGGGACAGTCCCCAAACCCGTGGGCCAGGCGAAGCGGGGACAGTCCCCGGTTGTGGCGGGTGTGCAAGTTGTTGCACGCTTGTGACGGGTGGCTAGGCGAGTTCGAGGATGACACGGGTGGCGTCGCCCGAGCGCACCAGATCCATCGCGGCGCCAGCCTCGTCGAGTGAGAGCCGGTGCGAGATGAGCCGGTCGATCGGCAGGTGGCCGCGGCGGTGCAGGTCGAGGATGAGCGGGAAGTCGCGGTCGGGCCTGGCCGAGCCGTAGATCGAGCCCAGCACCCGCCGCTCCATGCGCGGGATCGACAGCGCCGGCAGCGTGATCGTGGCATCCGCGCGCGGGATCCCGCACAGCACCGCGGCGCCGCGGGCGCGGGTCGAGAGGAACGCGGCCTCGGCCGCCGCCGGCCTGCCCGCCGCCTCGAACGCGTAGTCAACGCCGCCGCCGCTCGCGTCGCGCACCGCGGCCGCGACCTCGGCCGGCGTCCCCTGCCACACCACCGTGCTCGTCGCACCCAGCTCGCGCGCCCGCTCGAGCCGCGCCTCGCGGGCGTCGACGGCCACGATCTGCGACGCTCCCGCCGCCACCGAGCCGATCACCGCCGCGAGCCCCGTGCCGCCCAGGCCGAAGACCGCGACCCGCTCGCCCGGCCGCACGCCCGCCGTGCGCCACACCGCGCAGACGCCGCTCGCAACGGCGCAGCCGACCAGGGCGGCGACATCGAACGGCACGTCGGCCGGAATGCGCACGCACGAGCGCTCCGGCACCACCGCCCGCTCGGCGAACGACGACAGGAAGCAGTAGTGGTGCACGACGGCGCCGCCGAACCGGAGCCGGGTTGTGCCGTCGAGCAGGCCGCCGGCCAGCATCATCGGCCACGCCGTGCCGCACAGGTGGGGCAGGTCACGCAGGCACTGCTCGCAGTGACCGCAGTAGGGCGCCCACGACAGGGCGACGTGGTCGCCGACCATGAGCGCCGAGACGCCCTCGCCGATCTCCTCGACCACGCCCGCGCCCTCGTGGCCGAGCACCGCCGGGCACGGCACCTCGATCGAGCCGTCAAACGCGTTCAGGTCGTCGCTGCAGACGCCGCTCGCGTGCAGGCGCACGCGCACCTCGCCGGGGCCGGGCGGAGCCAGGTCGAGCTCGACGACGCGCAGGCGCGTGCCGACCGCCGGGAGCAGCGCAGCCCTGGTCGTGACGGCGTCAGCCATCCGCGCCCACCGCCACCAGCCGTTCGAGGTCGTGCTCGAGACCCGTCTCGCCGACCTCCACCACCTCGAGCGGCAGTCCGATCCGGTCGGCCGCAGCCCGGGCCTGGGCGAGCAGCCTCGGCGTCGGCCGCTGGGCCAGGTACACCACACGGCTGTAGTTCCCAAAGTACGCGTCGCGCAGCTCGGGGTGCCGGTCGAGGCCGAGCGAGCGCACCACCGTGCGGTCGAACGTGCGGGCGAGAAAGTCGGTCAGAAAGTACGTGCCGGGCTCCTCGCGCAGCGCGGCCCGCACCTCCTCGCGCGCGAACACGTCGTAGCAATGATCGCCGGCGAGCCGATCGACGCCGAGCTCATCGACGGCGCCCATGCTGCCGCAGTCGGCGTAGCCCAGCACCACCCGGTCGTACCGCGTTCGCAGCCGGGCGATCAGCTCGGCGGCCGCGGGCGCGATCCGCTCGGGCCGGTTGTGCAGCTCGGGCGGGAGCGGATGCACGTCGACGTTCCAGCCGCGGCGGCGGGCGATGGCGCCGATGTGCACCGCCAGGGCGCCGCAGGCGACGACGGCCACGCTCCTCTGATCGGTTGCGCTCATCCGGGGAATGCCAGCTGGTCGATGAACAGGTCGTTGAAGTCTGCCCGACCCGAGAGCTCGACGTACTCGACCTCGTCGAGGATCGCGTCGGCGGCGGCGCGCTCGCGCAACGACAGGGCGGCCATCTTGGCGCCCTCGCCGGCGACGTTGCCCGCCGAGATGATCCGCGTCAGCGCGAGCTTGGGCACGAGGCCGATGCGCACGGCGCTCGCGGGCGACAGGTACGAGCCGAAACTGCCCGCCAGCAGCACCTGCGACACGTCATCCGCGGTGATCCCGAGCTCGGCCATGAGGATCGTCCAGCCCGTCGCGATCGACGCCTTGGCGAACTGGAGCTCGCGCACGTCCCGCTGCGACAGATACACCGCGTTCTCGGGATCCTCGCCGCGCCAGGCGAGCACGAACACCCGCTCCTTGCCCACCTTCACCAGGCGCTTGCAGAGCTCGGGATGCAGCTCGAGCGCGGTCTCGTCGGGGATGTAGCGGCCCGAGTTGTCGATCAGGCCGCACATGACGAGCTGGGCGACCGCGTCCACCAGGCCCGAGCCGCACATGCCCACCGGGTCGGTGTCGCCGATCACCTCGAGCGTCAGCTCCTCGCCCGCGATCTTGACCCCCTCGATCGCGCCCTCGGCGGCGCGCATGCCGCACCGGATCTGGGCGGCCTCGAAGGCCGGCCCGGCCGGAGCCGCCGTCGACACCACCCGCTCCTGCGACCCGAGCGCGATCTCGGAGTTCGTGCCGACGTCGATGAAGAGGCGCACGCGCCGGTCGCGGGTGAGCCCGGTCGCGAGCATGCCCGCAACGATGTCGCCGCCGACGTAGGCACCCAGCGCGGGGAAGGTGAACGCCGGGGCGCGCGGGTGCAGCTGCACGCCGTAGTCGGCCGCGGCCACGGCCGGCAGCCGGCGGGCGGTGATGATGAACGGCGCCATGGCCAGCGGCTCCGGATCGATCCCGAGGGCGATCTGGGTCATCGTGACGTTGCCGCACACGATCATCTCGTAGACCCGCTCACGCGCCACGCCGGCCTCCTCGCACACCTCGGCGGCGAGCTGGTTCAGCGTCTCGGCCGCCCGCGCCTGCAGCGCCTCCAGCGCGTCGGGGTCGAGCATGGTTGCCGAAACGCGCGAGATCACGTCGGCGCCGTAGGGCTGCTGGCGGTTGAGCATCGACTTCACGGCGAGCGGCTGGCCCGTGGCCAGGTCGAGCAGGTTCGCGACCACCGTGGTCGTGCCCAGATCGAACGCGATCGCGTGCCGGTCGGCCGTGGTGTCTCCCGGCTCGACATCGATCAGGAGCTCGTCGCAGATGACGGCGGTCACCTTGTAGTCGGACGCGCGCAGCGTGCGGCCGAGCTGGCGAATCGCCCCCGGATGCACCTGCAGCTCGAGGTCGTCGACGGCGGCCAGCACCCGCTCGAGGTCGGAGGTCTGATCCTCGAGCGACGGCTCGTCGAGCTCCAGGTAGCGCTTCTGCACGGCCGGGCGCAGGATCACGTGCCGGCCGACGCCGACCAGCGCCGCCTTGGGCCGCGTCTGCAGCGGCGGCACGTCGATCTCCATGTCCTCGGTGACGATCGCCCGGCAGGCAAGGCGCCAGCCGCCGCGGAGCTCGTCGATCGCGAACGCGCGCGTGTCCACCGTGTCGATGGGCATCGCTCCGGACACCACCCGCACCTTGCACTTCTTGCAGGTGCCGTGGCCGCCGCAGGTCGAATCGATGGCGATGCCGTTCCACGACGCGGCGTCGAACACGGTTGTGCCCGCCGGCACGCGCACGTCGCCGCCGTCGGGGCGGAACTGCAGCCGCACCCGGCCGGTGCCGGCCTGGACGGCCGCGTCGGTCATGCCGCTCCGGCGGCGAGCTTGGCCCGGTAGGCGGCGATCCAGTTGGCGCCCCACTCGTCGTGCCCGAGCAGGAAGTCGGCCGCGCGCACCGCCTCGACGCAGACCGGGGCGCGGGCGTCCATGATCGCGCTCGTCAGGCCGTGGCTGGCGGAGATGGCCAGGAACCCGGCGCCGAGCGTGTGCCGTCCGGGCAGGCCGAACGAGGTGTTGGACGCGCCGCAGGTCATGTTGACGCCCAGGTTGTCGCGGATCAGGCGGACGGTCTCGAGAAACAGCGTCACCGCGCGCGGCTCCGCCCCGACCGGCATTGCCAGGGGGTCGATGACGACGTCCTCGGGCGGGATGCCGTGGTCGCCCGCGACCGACACGATCTTGCGCGCGATCTCGAGCCGCCGCTCCGGCTCCATCGGGATCTCGTCGTCGTTGGCAAGGCCGATCACGGCGGCGCCGTGGCGGGCGACGATCGGCAGGATCGCCTCCATCCGCTCGTCCTCGCCGGTGACCGAGTTCACGAGCGCCTTGCCCTCGTATGCGCTCAGGCCGGCCTCGAGCGCCTCGATGATCGACGAGTCGATCACGAGCGGCAGGTCGGTCAGCGTCTGCACGAGCCCGATCGCGTTTCGCATCAGCTCGATCTCGTCGGCCAGGGGATCGCCCACGTTGACGTCGAGGACGTCGGCGCCGCCGGCCACCTGCTCGGCCACATCGATCTCGAGCTGGGACAGGTCGCCCGCCTGCAACTGGGCCTGGAACGCCTTGCGCCCGGTCGGGTTGATGCGCTCGCCGATGACGCAGAACGGCCGGTCGGAGCCGATCACGACGGTCTTAGACCGGGACTGGAGAACGGTATCCATGTTCAACCCTTTCGGCGTGCGTGGGGATGCCAAGTCGGCGGCAGAGCGCCGCGATGCCCGCGTCCTTGCGGAAGCTGATGAAGTGCAGGCCGCGGACACCCGGCTGGGCGATCGCGTGCTGGGCGAGCTCGTAGGCGACGTCGAAGCAGGCCTCCTGCTGGTCGGCGGCCGCCTCGACCCGCGCGATGATCGCGGCCGGCACCGAGATCCCCGGCACCTTCTCGTCGATGAAGCGCAGCGCCCGGGCCGAGCGCAGGATCGTGATCGAGGGCACGATCGCCACCCGCTCGGTCAGGCCGATCCGGGCCGCCTCCGCCGTGAACTGCTCGAGCAACTCCGGCTCGAAGCAGATCTGGAGCTGCAGGAACCGCGCTCCGGCCTCGGCCTTCTTGAGCGCGCGGTGGGCGCGGTAGGCGTGGGGCGGGGCGCCGGGGTTCTCGACGGCGCCGAGGAAGAGGTGCGGCGGCGGTGAGACCGCGCGGCCGCTGAGGTAGCGGCCCTCGCCGATCGAGCGCGCCGTCGCGAGCAGCTGGGGGCTGTCGAGGTCGAACACGCGCCGCGCCTCGGGCTCGTCGCCGGCGGTGACGTCATCGCCGGTCAGGCAGCACACGTTCTCGATCCCGTGCAGCGATGCGCCGACGATGTCGGCCTCGAGTGCGAGCCGGTTCCGGTCTCGGCAGACGAGCTGCATGATCGGCTCCATGCCGCACTCCTGCAGGGCGATCGCGATCGCAAGCGGCGAGGCGTGGGCGTGTGCGGCGGTGTTGTCGGTGGCGTTGCAGGCGTCCAGGTAGGGCGCCATCGGCTCGAGCTGGAAGCGCACCTCGTCCATGCCGCCGCCGTCGATCGTGGGCATCTCGGCCGTGACGACAAAGCGCCCCTCGGACAGGGCCTGCTCGAACCGGCTCAATGCTCGCCGGCCTCCCAGCCCGCGGGCGTCTGGCGGTCGCGCCCGGTGGCGAGGTTGATCCACGACGACGTGCCCCGCAGGCGGTTGTCGACCGGCGGGCGCAGATGGTTGAACTCGTCCCGCCAGGCGGCCGGCAAGAGCGGCAGCCGGCGCGAGCGCTCGTAGCCGCGCAGCCACACGCACCGCATCTCGGGCTTGACCTCGCAGCCGCCGTCGGCGCGCACGCCGCCGCAGGGGCCGTTGCGAAGCGTCTTCGGGCAGTTCATCGGGCACGTCATGCCGGTCGAGTGGAGCACGCACTGCCCGCACATCTGGCAGCCGAACACCGGCTTCTTGACCACCGCCTCCAGTGCCGCCGCCACCCCCATCAGACCACTGCGGTTTCGCGCCGGTTCTGCTCGATCAGCTGCTTGGCCAGGCGCACCGCTGTCGAGGCGTCGGCGGCGTAGCCGTCCGCTCCGACCGCGTCGGCGTACTCCTTGGTGACCGGGGCGCCACCGACCATGACGATTACGCGGTCGCGCAGGCCGGCCTTCTGGAGGGCGTTGATGTTGGCCTTGAACATCGGCATGGTGGTGGTCAGGAACGCCGAGAAGCCGACGATGTCGGGCTCGTGCTTGACAACCTCCTCCACGAACCGCTCCGGGGCGACGTTCACGCCCAGGTCATGCACCGTGAAGCCGGCGCCCTCGAGCATGATGTTGACCAGGTTCTTGCCGATGTCGTGCACGTCGCCCTTGACGGTGCCCATCACGAAGGTGCCGATCGGCTTGGCGCCCGTCTCGGCGAGGAGCGGGCGCAGGATGTTGAGCGCGCCCTGCATCGCCCGCGCCGCGATCAGCATCTCGGGCACGAAGTAGTCGCCGCGCTCGAACCGGGCGCCGACCTCCTCGAGCGAGGGGATCAGGGCGTCGTACAGCATCCGCTCGGGCTCGAGTCCTTCGACCAGCCCCTGCTCGGTCAGCTCCTTGACCGACGGAGCGTTGCCGACGAGCGTGTCGTCGTACAGCCCCTGGAGGATTTCATCGTGAGTCATGCTGCTCCTTGGGTCGTGGTGCCATACCCCAGCCGGGCCGAGACAATGACCGCCTCGCGCATGAGCACGGGGGCCAGCTCGCCCATTCGAATTCGCGTCAGGCGGTGCTCCGGGCCGGAGATCGAGAGCGCCGCCACCACGTCGCCCAGTCCGGCGCGCACGGGTGCCGCCATCGCCGCCAGTCCGGGCTCGAGCTCGCCGATCGCGGTCGCGTAGCCTCGCGCGCGCACCGCATCGAGCTCGGGCTCGAGCGCGGCCAGCTCGCGGGGGAGGCGGACGGCGCCGAACGCCAGGAAGACCTTCCCGACCGCGGTGGTCGAGTGGGGGACGCGGCGGCCGATCCAGTTGCTCGAGCCGATGAAGTGGGGGCTGTCGATCTGGCTCAGGTGCTCGACCCCGAGCGGGGTCGGCACCGCCAGGTTGATGGTCTCCTCGCTCACCTCCGCCAGCCGGCGCAGAGCGTCGCCGCTCAACCCCACCAGGTCGCGGTCGCCCACGCCGCGGCGGGCCAGTCGCAGCATCACGGGTCCCGGTCGCAGCGGCCCGCGGGCGCCGTCACGCTGTACCAGCGCGTGCCGCTCGAGTGCCGCGACGAGCCGCGAAACCGTGCTCTTGGGCAGGTCGGTGGCCTCGGCCAGCTCGCCCACGCCGATCGGGTCCACGCTGTCGGCGACCGCCACGAGCAGCTGGGCGGCCCGGTCGATGGATTGGGTTCCGGACGTCGGCGGCATTGAAAACTGACTCACAATGTGGAACTATAGTTCCACGATAAGGATCATAGGGATCGACCGCAACCCCTGTCAAGAACGGCCGGGGCGGCGGTCCGGGGCCCAACCGGAGGACGCATGTTCCGAAACACCATGCCGCGCTACGAGATCCTCTCCGAGGACGCAATGGACACGCTCGACCGCGGCTGGCGGCGGATCGTGTCGGAGATCGGGGTCGAGTTCATCCTCCCCGAGGCGGTCGAGCTGTTCAAGGCGGCCGGCTGCAAGACCCAGGACGCCATCGTCTTCCTCGATCCCGACTTCGTGCTGGAGCAGGTGGCCAAGGCGCCGCGGGAGTTCGACCTGCAGGCGCGGAACCCCGAGCACACGGTGCACATCGGCGGCCAGAACATGGTGTTCTCGGGCGTGTACGGGCCCCCGTTCGTCCGCGCAGGCGACGAGCGCGGCGAGGCGACGATGGCCGATTTCGAGCGCTTCGTGATGCTGTCACAGTCGTTCCCGCAGCTCGACTCGCCCGGCGGCACGATCTGTGAGCCCAACGACCGCCCGCTCGACTCGCGCCATCTGGACATGGTGTTCGCGCTGCAGACGCTCTCGGACAAGCCCTACATGGGGTCTGTGACCTCGGGCCCGAACGCCGCCGACACGATCGCGATGAGCGAGATCCTGTTCGGCGGGCGCGAGGCGATCGAGCGCACCCCGGCCTCGATCTCGCTGATCAACGTCAACTCGCCGCTTCGCTTCGACGACCGCATGCTCGCGGCCATGTTCGAGTACAACCGCGCCAACCAGGCGGTCATCATCACGCCATTCCTGCTCATGGGGGCGATGTCGCCGGTCACCGTGCCCGCGACGCTGGTGCAGCAGATGGCCGAGGCGCTGGCCGGCATCGCCCTGGCGCAGCTCGTGCGGCCCGGCTGCCCGGTGGTCTTCGGCTCGTTCCTGTCGAACACCGACCTGCAGTCCGGCTCCCCCAGCTTCGGCACTCCGGAATCGGCCATCGGCCTGCTCTGCACCGGCCAGATCGCGCGCCGGTTCGGTCTGCCGTGGCGCAGCGGCGGCGGCCTCACGTCGAGCCAGACGGTCGATGCCCAGGCGGCCTACGAGGCCCTGATGACGATGCTGCCGACCTTCCTCGCCGGCGCCAACTACGTGATGCACGCGGCCGGGTGGCTGGAATCTGGCCTGGTCAGCTGCTACGAGAAGTTCATCGTGGACATCGAGATCCTGCGCATGCTGCAGGAGGAGTTCACGCCGCTCGAGATCGACGAGGCCAGTCTCGCCTACGGCGCCCACCAGGAGGTCGGCCAGGGGGGGCACTTCCTGGGCGCCGAGCATACGCTCGAGCGCTTTCGCACCTGCTTTTACCGGCCGCTCCTGTCGTCGACCGAGAACTTCGAGCGGTGGAAGTCGAAGGGCTCCCGCGACGCCACCGAGCGGGCGGGCGAGATCTGGCGCAAGACGGTGGAGGAGTACGAGCCGCCGCCGCTCGACCCGGCCCTGCGCGAGCAGCTGAAGGAGTACGTCGACCGGCGCAGGATCGAGCTCGGCGACTGACCACGAGCGAGGAGACGACCATGGCAGACAGGCTGGCGGCGGGAATGGGCCGGCTCGGCACCGAGACGGCGTTCGAGGTGCTGGCGCGGGCGAAGGCGCTGGAGGCGTCAGGGCGGCGCGTGATCCATCTCGAGATCGGCGAGCCCGACTTCGCGACCCCGGGCCACATCGTCGAGGCGGGCATGCGCGCACTGCGCGACGGCCACACCCACTACTGCCCCGCGCCCGGCCTGCCCGAGCTGCGCGAGGCCTGCGCCGCGCACCTGTCGCGCGCACCGCGGCCTGCCGATCGACGCAGGCCGCGTGGTGGTGGCGCCGGGGGCAAAGCCGTTCCTGTTCTTCGGCGTGCTCGCGACCTGCGAGCCGGGCGACGAGGTCATCTATCCCAACCCCGGCTTCCCGATCTACGAGTCGGTGATCCGGTTTGCCGGCGCAACGCCCGTGCCGATGCCGCTGGTCGAGGAGCGCGGGTTCGCGTTCTCGGCGGAGGATCTGGCCGAGCGGCTCACGCCGCGCACGCGGCTCGTGATCCTGAACTCGCCCGCCAATCCCACCGGCGGGATCGTCGACGCAAAGCTCACGGCCGAGATCGCGGCGGTGCTGGCCGATCACGACTGCTGGATCCTGTCCGACGAGGTCTACTCCGAGATGCTCTACGGCGAGCGGCACGACACGGTCGCCGCCCACAACGGCCTGCTCGACCGCACGCTGCTCGTGGACGGCTTCTCGAAGACGTTCGCGATGACCGGCTGGCGGCTCGGCTACGCCGCTCTGCCGGCGAGCCCTCGTCGAGCCGATCACGCGGCTCCTGATCAACTCGGTGTCCTGCACCGCGCCGGCCGTGCAGCTGGCCGGGGTGGCGGCGCTGACCGGGCCGCGCACCGAGGTCGACGCGATGCTGGCCGAGTTCGACCGCCGCCGCGGGGCCGTCGTGGCGGGGCTGAACGCCCTGCCGGGAGTCTCGTGCGTGATGCCCCAGGGGCGCCTTCTACGCCTTCCCGAACATCACCGCCACCGGCATGGACGCGCGCTCGGTCGCCGACCGGCTGCTGACCGAGGCCGGTGTGGCCGTGCTCGCCGGGACGGCGTTCGGCGAGTACGGCGAGGGCTACCTGCGGCTGTCGTACGCGAACTCGCTCGAGAACATCGAGGAGGCGCTCGCGGCGATGGGCGACCTGCTGGCGACGGTGCCGGTGTGAGCGGCTGATGGCCGCGCGCATCGTCGTCACCCGCCGCATCCCCGACCCGGCGCTCGAGCTCCTCGAGGAGGCGGGCGACGTGTGGGTCTCGCCGCACGACCGCCCGCTCACCACCGCCGAGCTCCACTCCGCGCTGGGCGGGGCCGATGCCGCGGTGACGCTCCTGCACGACCGCGTCGACTCGGCGTTTCTGGACGCGGCCGGCCCGCGGCCTGCAGGTGGTGGCAAACGTCGCCGTCGGCTACGACAACGTCGACGTGGCGGCCTGTGCTGCCCGCGGCGTCGTGTGCACCAACACCCCGGGGGTGCTCACCGACGCCACCGCCGATCTCGCCCTCGGCCTGATCCTGGCCTCCACGCGGCGGCTGGGAGAGGCCGAGCGCATGGTGCGCGCCGGCGGCACGTGGTCGTGGAGCATGTTCTTCATGCTGGGGTCGGGCCTGCAGGGAAAGACGCTCGGGATCATCGGCCTCGGCCAGATCGGCACCGCCACCGCCCGCCGTGCCCGCGCCTTCGGGATGCGGATCGCCTACACGGGCCGGCGCCAGGCCGACGCGGGGCTCGAGGCCGAGCTCGAGGCCACGCGCCTCGATTTGGACGAGCTCCTGGCGACGGCCGACGTCGTCTCGATCCACTGCCCGCTCTCGGACGCCACCCGGCACCTCATCGACGCCCGCCGCCTTGGCCTCATGAAGCCGACCGCCTATCTGATCAACTGCGCCCGCGGCCCGATCGTCGCCGAGGCGGCGCTGGCGCAGGCACTCCGGGACGGGACGATCGCGGGTGCAGGGCTGGACGTGTTCGAGCACGAGCCGGCGATCGAGCCCGAGCTGTTCGAGCTCGAGAACGTCGTCCTGCTGCCGCATCTGGGCTCCGCCACGATCGAGACGCGCACGGCGATGGGCGTGCTCGCCGCCCGCAACGCGGTCGCCATCCTGGCCGGCGAGCCCCCGCTCACGCCGATCACGTGAATATTTGGGGCCAGGCCGCAAATATTCACGGCGAAAAGCGGGGACTGTCCCCATCAACCGGGGACAGTCCCCGGTCCGAGGGCGGATCCCCGGTCAGGGGTGAATACCCGGTGCCAGGCACGCAATATTCACGGCCGTTCGAGTGGCGTCAGGCGTTGAGGGCGGCGGCCATTGCCGCCATGTGCGCAGGCGTGCTGCCACAGCATCCGCCGACCAGTTCGACGCCGAGCGCGCGCATCCGGCGGGCGTAGTCGGCCATCTCGGCGGGGGAGGTGTCGTAGTGGAACTCGTCGCCGTGGATGACCGGCAGGCCGGCGTTCGACTGGGCGAGCAGGAGCAGGCCCTCGGGCCGGTGCGCGACCATCTCCTCCATCACCGCCTGCATGTCGTCGATGCCGCGGCCGCAGTTGGCGCCGACACCGGTCACGCCCATCTCGGAGAGCGTCTGCACAGCCTGGGTGGGCGAGACGCCCATCATCGTGTGCCGGTTGGTGTCGAAGCTGAGCGTGATGATCACCTCGAGATCGGGCGCCACCTCGTGGGCTGCGCGCACGACCGCCTCGGCCTCGGCCAGGTCGCTCATCGTCTCGGCCAGGATCAGGTCGGCACCCGCACCCGCGAGCGCCTCGATCTGCTCGGCGAACGCCGCCTGGGCGTCCTGCGGCGACAGCGTCCCCAGCGGCTCGATCAGCTCGCCGGTCGGGCCGACGTCGCCGGCGACCAGCACGCCGAACTCGTCCGCCACGCCGCGCGCGATCCGGACCGCCGCGGTGTTCACATCGGCGACCCGATCGCCGAGACCGGCCATGGCCAGGCGGGGTGCCGTGGCGCCGAAGGTGTTGGTGGTGACGAGCACCGCGCCCGCCGCCGCGTAGTCGCGGTGGATCGCGGCGACCGCCTCGGGCCGCTCCAGATTCCAGCGCTCACCCGATTCGCCGGCCTCGAGGCCCGCACCCTGCAGCATCGTCCCCATCGCCCCGTCGAAAAGGGCACAGCCCCGGGCCGAGATCAGTTCGCGCAGGCGCGTGCGTTCGGTCGTCGTCATCGCCGAGGATGCTACCTCCCCGCCTGCCCGGCCCGCCCCGCAAGACTACCGGCGTGAGCCGCCAGACCGGGATGCCGACCGATCGCGAGGTCCTGGCGCTCGCCATCCCCGCCCTCGGTGCCCTGATCGCCGAGCCGCTGTACGTCCTGGGCGACACGGCGATCATCGGCCACCTGGGCACCGTCCCGCTGGCCGGGCTCGCGCTGTCGGGGCTGCTCCTCTCGGAGGTGTTCGGGTTCTGCACCTTCCTCGAGTACGGCACCACCGCCCGGGCGGCGCGGCTGTACGGCGCCGGGCACCACGACCAGGCGCTCGACGTGGGCGTGCAGGCCACCTGGCTTGCGCTCGTCCTGGGCCTGCTCCTGGCGGCCGTCCTCGAGATCGTCGCCGTTCCGGCGATGCACGCCATGGCGGGCGGTGACACTCCCGCCGCGGCGCAGGCCGTTGAGTGGATGCGGATCGCGTCGCTGGGCGCGCCGTTCGTGCTGGTGACCGCCGCGGCGCAGGGGTGGATGCGGGCGTTCCAGAACACGCGCACCCCGCTCATCGTGATCGGGCTCGCCAACCTCGTCAGCATCGGCCTCTCGGCGCTGCTCGTGTTCGGCGCCGGGATCGGGATCCGGGGATCCGCGATCGCCAACGTCACCGCCCAGGCCGCCTGCGGAGTTCTGTTCCTGGTCATCCTCGCCCGCCGCGGGGTGCCCCTGCGGCCCTCGCTGCCCCGGATCAGGGTCCAGTTCACCGCCGCGCGCGACCTCACCGTGCGCACCGCCGCCTTCTTCGTCACGTTCACCGTCGCGGCGGCGGTGGCGGCGCGGATCGGGAACGCGACGCTCGCGGCGCATCAGATCGGCGCCCAGATCTGGACGTTCTGCGCTCTCTTCCTCGACTCCACGGCGATCGCCGCCCAGGCGCTGGTCGGCCGCATGCTGGGCGCGGGCCAGGTGGACGCGGCGCTGCAGCTGGCGCGGCGCCTGCTGTGGGCGGGGACGCTGCTCGGGGTCGGCTTCGCGCTCGTCCTCGGTGCGGGCTACGCGGTCATTCCCCGGTTCTTCACGTCGGACCCCGCGGTGATCGATCAGGCGCACGTGCTGTGGCCGTGGCTGGTCGCGATGATGCCCCTGAATGGGTTCGTCTTCGCGCTCGACGGGATCCTGTTCGGCGCCGGCGACCTGCGCTTCATGCGCAACGTCACCGCGGTCGGGGCGCTCGCCGGCTACCTGCCGCTGACGCTGGCCACGGCCGAGTTCGGGTGGGGGCTCGGCGGGATCTGGCTCGGCATCTCCGCCTTCATCTGGATCCGGGCCGCGATCGGCTACTCCCGCTGGCGCGGTCGCAGGTGGCTGGTCGGCGGAGCGCGCCTCGCCGACGAAGCCACCTGACGGTTCCGCGGCGGCCCGCCGGCGGACGCGAGTTAGATCGTGTCCACCTTCTCGACGTACCAGACGACCCAGGCACCCTCCGTCCGCTCCGCCTGCATGACGCGGGCGGTCGGCGGCAGCGGCACCTGGCACCACTCTCGAGTCATCCCCCGCACGTCGCCGATAGCCTCGCGGTCGACGGCGGTCAGCGGGACGACGATCCGTGCCAGGAGGGGCATGCCCTCGGCTTTGCTCAGGTCCAGGTTCTCCATGACGGCGGGTTTCGCGCCCCGGCCGCGCATTCCTGCACGCCAACACTCGGCGGCTACCATCAAGCTCAGGAGGTGCCCCGAACATCGCGCTGCTGCTGCTTGTCTCGATCTATCACGTTCCGGCCAACCTCGGCTACGGGATTCTGTTCGGCCTGATCCTGATCGAGTCGGCGGGCGTGCCCGTGCCGGGCGAGACCAGCCTCATCGCCGCGGGCGTGCTGGCGTCGACCGGGCAGATGTCGCTCCCGGTCGTGTTCGCGGTCGCGATCGCGGCGGCGATCATCGGTGACAACTGCGGCTATCTGGTCGGGCGCCGTGCCGGCAACTGGCTCCTGACCCGTCCCGGGCGGTGGGAGGAGCAGCGGCTGCAGATCCTCGACGAAGGTGAGCACTTCTTCTCGCGGCACGGCGGCAAGACCGTCTTCTTCGGCCGCTGGCTGCCGGTGTTGCGCTTCACGGCGGCGCTCCTGGCCGGCGTGAACGAGATGCCCTGGCGCAAGTTCTTCGTCTTCAACGCCGCAGGCGCGGCGGGATGGGTGTGCACGGTCGGAACGGCCGCCTACCTGCTCGGGAGCAGCGCCTCGAGCCTGTTCGAGGCGATCGGCCTCGCCGGCGGCCTGGCCGTCGTCCTCTCCATCGCCGGCCACGTCTTCTGGCGCCGCTCGCAGCGTGGCCGCGAGCCACGGGCGCGCCGGACCCGGCCGGCTGCAAACGAGTCGGGCGAGTAGGCGGCTCAGAGCGCAAGCAGCCGGCGGTATTCGGCCGGCGTGTTCACGTTCCGGAGCGAGTCCGGCTCGATCAGGTCGTCGCGGTCGAGGCGCAGAACGCGCCCGTGCTCGAGCAGGGCGCTCGCCCGCGCCTCGCCGGCGGCCAGCAGCTCGGGCGCCCGGGCCAGGAGGCGGGAGGCGTAGGCCGCCGCCAGCGGCTGGTCGCGTCCCTCCGCGACAGGGACGGCGGCATCGAATCCCGGCAGCGCCGCGAGCATCTGGGTGACGAACGCCGGGTGCAGCAGGGGGAGATCGACCGCGGCCAGGAACACCGCCCCGGCCCGCCCGTCGACCGCGCGGATCCCGGCCGCGATCCCCTCCAACGGGCCCCGCTCGGGGACCGCGTCCACCGCGATCTCGACCCCAGCGGGGACGGGGACGTCCTGGCCGGACGCGGCGACCACGATCACCGGCGCGCATACGCCGGCCAGGATGCCGGCGACGTGGTGCACCAGCGGCGAGCCGTGCCAGTCGAGCAGCGCCTTGGGCTCGCCCATCCGGCGGGACATCCCCCCGGCGAGGACGATCGCCGCCGCCTCGACGGGGTCGCTCGGCACGCGCCCATTATTCACGGCCACGGCGGCGCAGGACGCGCCCGTCGCCCACTCGGCGGGTGATGCCGTGGGCGTCCAGCGCCTCGAGGAACGCCTGGGCGTACTTGCGCGAGATCCCGAGCCGGTCGCGCAGCTGGGCGAGGGTCACGCTGCCCGCGGCGCCCGCCAGTTCGACGGCAGCGGCGCGGGCCTGCTCGAACGCCTCCGTCGTGAAGGCCAGATCGCGGCCCGCTCTCACGGCCCGGCCCTGCTCGACCAGCACGGCGACGGCGGCAGCGTCGTCGGGGCCAAGCGCCGGCGGCTGCAGCGGGGTGGCCGCCAGCCGGTCGTAGAGCCCGTCGACCGCGGCCACGGGAACGGCCGGCCTGGGTGCCGGCGCCGGCTTCGCGGGCGCTGCGACGGGGCGCACCCGTCCGCGCGGTGGTGCGGGATCGGTGACGGTTGCGCCGGCCACCGTCACCTGGGGGCTCGTCAGGCGGACGATGAGGCGGTCGCCGACCGCTGCCGAGACACGCCGGCGCAGCCGCAGCTGCACGTCGGCGATTCCGCCGGGAGGCACTTCCGATCCCGTCCGCAGCGCGACGCGGGCGGGCGCCTCGGCGGTGCCGTGGTGCACGGTGACGACGTCGCCGTTGCGCAGGCTGCGGCCGGCCGAGGGCAGCACCCGCAACCGGCAGTCGAGCCGGAACGACCGGGGCAGCGTGCCCGGCGAGGCGGCCGTGTCCCCGCGCTTTACCTGCGTCCGCTCGACACCGACCAGCGCCAGCGCCACCCGCTGGCCCGCAGCGGCCTCGGTCACCGCGTGGTCGTGCACCTGGACGCTGCGAACGCGCGCCTCACGCCCGCCCGGCTCGATCGCGAGCCGGTCTCCCACCCGCACCGTGCCTGACCACAGCGTCCCGGTGACGACGGTGCCGATGCCGCGGAGCGAGAACACGCGGTCGATCGGCAGCCGCACATCCCCCGCCGCCGCGCGACTGCGGGCGTCGCCGGCAAGGCGGTCGAGCGCCGACCGCAGATCCTCGATCCCGGCACCGGTCCGCGACGACACCTCGACGACCGCGGCGCCCGCGTAGGGGCCATCCGCGAGCAGCTCGTCGACGCCGAGCCGGGCGAGCTCCGCCAGTTCCTCGTCGACCAGGTCGCGCTTTGTCATCGCGACGACGCCGGCCGGAACGTCCAGGAGCTCGAGGATGCCCAGGTGCTCGCGCGTCTGCGGCATAACCCCGTCGTCGGCGGCAACCACCAGGAGGAACATGTCGATCCCGGTCGCTCCCGCCACCATCGTGCGCACAAATCGCTCATGGCCGGGCACGTCGACGACCGAGAGCCGCCGGCCCGAGGGTAGCTCGAGCGGCGCGTAGCCGAGCTCGATCGAGATGCCGCGCGCCTTCTCCTGCGGCAGCCGGTCGGTGTCGACGCCGGTGAGGGCGGCGACGAGCGCCGTCTTGCCGTGGTCGATGTGGCCGGCGGTGCCGAGCGTCAGCGGCTGATCAGCAGGCACTGGTCGTCGGTGAGGGTGCGGCAGTCGAGCAGCACCCGGCCTTCGCGGACCACGGCCACGACCGGCGGATCTCCCGCCCGCAGCGCGGCCGCCAGGGCGTCGCCACCCTCCAGGGCGCAGGCGAAGCTCGGGAGCTCCAGCAGCGGCACCGCCCCACCCCCGACCCGGGCGGTGCTCGCGACCACCTCGCCGCCCAGGCGACCGGCCAGCAGTTGCGCACGGGCGCGCACTGCCTCCGCCGACTCGGCCGTGGCCGCCAGCACGGGGATCTCGCGCAGCGCGCGCTGCGGGTCGCGGTGGAGCTCGAGGGTGGCCTCGAGCGCGGCCAGTGACAGCTTGTCGATGCGCACCGCCCGCGCCAGGGGGTGGCGGCGGATGCGCTCGAGCACGGCGGCCTGCCCGACGATCACGCCCGCCTGCGGCCCGCCCAGAAGCTTGTCGCCCGAGAAGCAGACCACCGCGGCGCCGGCCTCGATCGAGCCGCGGGCGGTGGGCTCGTCGGCCAGATCGGGCAGGTCGAGCAGCTGGCCGGAGCCGAGGTCGTCGATCAGCGGCAGCCCGTGCCGCGCCGCCAGCGCCGCCAGCTCGGCGAGGGCCGGGGCCGCCGTGAACCCGACCATGCGGAAGTTCGACTGGTGCACCCGGACGATGGCGGCCGTGTCGGGCCCGATCGCGCGCTCGTAGTCGCGCACGGCTGTGCGGTTCGTGCTGCCGACCTCGACCAGCCGCGCGCCTGACTGGGCCAGGATGTCGGGGATGCGGAAGCCGTCGCCGATCTCGATCAGCTCGCCGCGGCTGATCACCACCTCGCGCCCGCTCGCGAGGGCCGCGAGGCTCAGGAGCACCGCCGCGGCGTTGTTGTTCACGGCCATCCCGGTCTCGGCCCCGGTGAGCTCGGCCAGCAGGCCGCCGAGGTGGGCGTGGCGCGAGCCGCGAACGCCGGATTCGAGGTCGTATTCGAGGTTGGAGTAGCCGCCCGCGACCGCACGCACCCGTTCGAGCGCCGCAACTGCGAGCGGGGCCCGGCCGAGGTTCGTGTGCACGATCACGCCGGTCGCATTCAGCACGGGTCGGAGGCTGGGCGGCCGCTCGAGCAGCTGCGCCACCCGGGCCAGGAGCCATTCCGCCGACCGGGGCTCGCCTGTGGCGCGGGCCTCGGCGAGCGCGGCCCGGATCGCCTCGACAGTCGCCGCCCGGCCGTGGCGCTCGGCCGTCTCCGGCGCCAGACCGAGCAGGGAGTCGACGGATGGGAGCTGACGTAGCGGATTGGCCGCCATGGGTGCGATTGTACGTGGTGGGAGTGAACCGCCCTGCGCGCCCACCACTGTACGGAGTCGAGGTCGGCCGCCGCCGCCGGCGCCGCAGGCTGCGCGCGCCCCGGCTGCCGTCGCTGCTCGCGGTCGTCGTGGTGCTGCTGGCGGTGCTCGCGGCCGGGAGCGCGTTTGTGGCCTACCGGCTGTGGCCGCTCACGGATCGCTCGGCCGGCGTGATCGGCGCCTCGGTGCCGGCGGCGCCGGCCGCGAAGGGCTCGCACCGGGCTCCGCCGCCGCGGCCGCTCTCGGCCTCGGGCGAGTCGCACCAGGCGATCCGGGGAGTGCGGGCCAGTGCCGGAGTGGTCGTCGACGTCGCCACCGGCAGGGTCATCTGGGCGCACGACGCCCACCGGCGCCTGCCCATCGCGAGCCTGACGAAGCTGATGACGGCGCTCGTCGCAGTGCCCCCGCCGCCGCTGCTCGACCGCCAGTTCTTCGTCACCCCGGCCATGGTCGGGGTGCCCGGATACACGATCGGCCTGCGGGCCGGCCAGCGGGCGACCGTCCGAGGGATGCTGGCAGCGGCGCTGATCGCCTCGGCCAACGACGCCGCCAACGTGCTCGCCGTCCACCGGGCCGGATCACTGTCCCGGTTCGTGAGGCTGATGAACGCGGAGGCGGCCCGGCTCGGCCTCTCCGACACGCACTATTCGAATCCCTCGGGGATCTTCGACCACGACAACCGCTCGTCGGCCTGGGACGTCGCCGACCTGTCGCGGTACGTGCTGGCGCGACCGCTGCTGCGGGCACTCGTGGGGAGCAAGGCGTACCAGGGCACCGGCGGGGTGTACGTGAACCGCAACCGGCTCCTGTGGTCGTACCCCGGTGCGATCGGGATCAAGACGGGCTCGACGACCAGGGCCGGCGACTGCCTCGCCGTCGCCGCCACCCACCGCGGTCGCACGCTGGTCGCGGTGCTGCTGCACGTGCACGGCGACCAGTTTGCGGCGGCCGCCCGGCTGCTCGCCTGGGGCTTTCGGCACGACCGCTGATCGCGGTCGGGCCTACGAGGGCCGCGGCACGTAGGCGGCGTGCATGCCGATCACGAGCAGCACGACCAGCCCCAGGTACACGATCCCAACGCCGACGCGCTGCGGGATGGTCACCGAGTGGTACTCGCGGTAGCCGGGCAGGTCGCGGCGGTTCCAGCGGTTGTAGAGCTCGTAGCAGCAGAACGCGAGCACGAGCAGGAGGATCGGGCTCTCGTACTTGTAGAACAGGAGGGCGACCGCGAACAGGCCCGCGAACCAGAACGCCGGGTGCAGCGCGGACACGGCGCGGCCGCCGTCGAGCGGCACGACCGGGATCAGGTTGAACAGGTTGAGCAGGAACCCGAAATACGCCAGCGCCCGCAGCAGGTTGCTGTTGACCTCGTTGCCCCAGACGAGCACCGCGAGGGCGCCCGCGCTCCCCAGCACAGGCCCCGCCAGACCGACCTTGGCCTCGACGTAGGCGTTCCTCGGCATCTCCTTCATCGCGACGAACGCACCCATGAAGGGGATGAACACGGGCAGCGTCGCCGAGATCCCCTCGCGCCGCAGCCAGATCACATGCCCCATTTCGTGCACGAGCAGAAGCAGCGCGATCCCGACTCCGAACCACCAGCCCCAGAACAGCGCATACGCCCCGATGGCGATCGCGAACGTGAACAGGAACTTGAACTTGAGCAGGAGCACGCCGACGGCCGTGATCCCGCCACCGAGGCGCCGCAGCGGACCGCGATGCTCCTCGATGGGAGGATGAAACTGCGGCTCCGTGGGTGGGTGCGCAGGCGGGTGCGCGAGGCCGGTCGAGGTCTCCCGCGGTTCGCGCGGCTCCCACGGGTCATAGGTCATAGTGAAAGCGTAGCTGCCACAGGAAAGACGTCTAGGTGAGCGACCTCAGGTGCCCTCGCGCCCAATCCATTCTTCGCCGCCCTCGAAGACCTCCTTCTTCCACACGGGAACGGTCTGCTTGAGGGTGTCGATCGCCTCGCGGCAGGCGTCTATGGCGGGGCCGCGGTGGGCGGCGGAGACGGCGATGATGACGCTCGCCTCGCCGATCGGGACGTGCCCGGTGCGGTGGGCCATCGCCACCGCCCGCACGTCGTGGCGCTGCCTGACGGCCTCGGCGATGCGGGCCATCTCGGCCTCGGCCATCTCCGGGTAGGCGTCGTACTCGAGGTGGGTGACGGTGCGGCCGCGGCTGTGCGTGCGGGTCGTGCCGATGAAGGTCGCGATCGCCCCGGCGGTGGGGTCGGCCACCTGGGCCACCACCTCGTCCAGGTGAAGCGGCGCCGACCCGACGGTGAACGCGCCGCCCGAGACGGGCGGGATCACCGCGACCTCGTCGCCCGCCTCGATGGGGGCGTCGCGGTCGGCGTACTCGCGGTTTCGGGCATACGCCAGGCCGGGCGGCTCGGCGCCGAGCTCGAGGGCGGGCCAGACGTCCGCCACCACCGCGCCGTCGGCCAGATCGAGCTCACGCCGTGACCAGCCGGCCCGCTCCCGAAGCGCCGCGAACAACCTGACCGTGACCTGCATGCCCGCAGCCTATCCCTGGGCCGGGAGCGGTGACCGGGGGGTTGTACCCGGAGGGCCGGGCCTCTATGGTGGACCAGGAGCCCCGGAGGCTGGGGGCCGCTCGAGGCACGGCGCTCACCGGCTGCCGCGTCGAAGAAGGCGGTTCCGGCAGCCGGGGCTCCTCTATCCTGCCGCTCGTGTCCACAGCCGATCGCGAGCACTCGACCGAGTCGGGCATCCCCATCAAGCCGGTCTACCGCGGCGAGGACGCGCCCGCCGAGCGGGCCGACCCGGGGACGTTTCCGTACACCCGGGGCGTGCGGCCGGACGGCTATCGCGAACGCGCCTGGACGATGCGCCAGTACGCCGGGTTCTCGTCGGCCGACGAGACGAACAGCCGCTTCCGGCTGCTGCTCGAGCGGGGGCAGACCGGGCTCTCGGTCGCCTTCGACCTGCCGACCCAGCTCGGGCTTGACTCCGACCATCCGCTCGCCCGCGGTGAGGTGGGCCGCACCGGCGTCGCCATCGACTCGATCGCCGATATGCGTGCGCTGCTGCGCGACATCCCGCTCGATTCCGTCTCGACCTCGATGACGATCAACGCGCCCGCCGCGCTGCTCCTGCTCCTCTACGAGCTGGTCGCCGAGG
Source organism: uncultured Actinomycetes bacterium (assembly GCA_963703275.1). Taxonomy (GTDB): domain Bacteria; phylum Actinomycetota; class Thermoleophilia; order Gaiellales; family JAICJC01; genus JAICJC01. The sequence goes on from OY969804.1 coordinate 99,358, forward strand.
AACAGGGAGTCGAGCCGGCACGGCTCTCGGGGACGATCCAAAACGACGTGCTCAAGGAGTACATCGCCCGCGGCAACTACATCTTTCCGGCCCGGCCGAGCATGCGGCTCACGGTCGATACGTTCAGGTACTGCACCGAGCGGCTGCCGCGCTTCAACACCATCTCGATCTCGGGCTACCACATCCGCGAGGCGGGCTCGACCGCCGCCCAGGAGATCGCGTTCACGCTCGCAAACGGCATCGCCTACGTGCAGGCGGCGGTCGACGCGGGGCTCGGGGTGGACGAGTTCGCCCGCAGGCTGTCGTTCTTCTTCAACGCGCACAACAACTTCTTTCAGGAGGTGGCGAAGTTCCGGGCGGCGCGGACGGTCTGGGCCGAGGTGATGCGCGAGCGCTTCGGGGCCGCCGACGAGCGCAGCCTGATGCTGCGGTTTCACGCCCAGACCGGCGGCTCGACGCTGACGGCCCAGCAGGCCGAGAACAACATCGTGCGGGTCGCGATCCAGGCCTTCTCGGCCGTCTGCGGCTCCGCGCAGAGCCTGCACACCAATGCGTTCGACGAGGCGCTGGCGCTGCCGACCGAGCACAGCGCCACGATCGCGCTTCGCACCCAGCAGATCCTGGCCGCCGAGGCGGGCGCCACCGACACCGCCGATCCGCTGGCCGGGAGCTACTACATCGAGGCGCTGACCGATGCGCTGGCCGACCAGGCCCGCACGCTGATCGCCGCGATCGACGAGCTGGGCGGCGCGGTGGCTGCGGTCGAGGCCGGCTGGGTGCAGGACCAGATCGAGCAGGCGGCGTTTGCCTACCACCAGCGTGTCCAGTCCGGCGAGCAGGTGATCGTCGGCGTCAACCGCTATGCGGCCGACGAGGAGGAGCCGATCGAGCTGCACCGGATCGACCCCGAGGCCGAGCGGCGCCAGTGCGAGCGCACCGCCGCGGTGCGCGCCGGCCGCGATCAGGCTGCGGTGGCAGCCGCACTGGCCGACGTGCGCGCGGCCGCCGGCTCCGAGACGAACCTGCTCTGGCCGATGCGCGCCGCCCTGGCCGCCGAGGCGACGGTGGGCGAGGTGTGCCAGGTGCTGCGGGACGAGTGGGGCACGCACGACGCGCTACGGCGATGAATATTTGGTGCCTGGCACCGAATATTCACGCGCGCCAAAAGGGGTCTGACCCCTTTTGGCTCAGCTGGCGCCGCGCGTCTTGCCCATCAGGGCAGGAACCGTGCGCAGGATCAGCTTGATGTCACCCCAGAGGCTCCAGTTGGTGACGTACAGGTAGTCGAGCACGAGCATCTGCGAGAACGTGACCTCGCTGCGGCCGCAGACCTGCCAGAGGCCGGTCAGGCCGGGGGTGAGGTCGAGCCGGCGCAGGCCCCAGTCGTTCACGAACTGGTGCTCGTGCGGGATCAGGGGGCGGGGGCCGACCAGGCTCATCTGACCGCGCAGGACGTTCCAGAGCTGCGGGAACTCGTCGATGGAGTACTTGCGCAGGAACCGGCCGACGCTCGTCTGGCGGGGATCGTCGGGGATCTTGAACATGCGCGCGTCGCCGAGCCCGAAGTGGGCGTTCAGGTGCGCCACCTCGGCCTTGCGCTCCTCGGCGTCCGGCACCATCGTGCGGAACTTGATGATCGTGAACGGCTCCTGGGCGCGGCCGATGCGGATCTGGCGGAAGAAGACCGGGCCGGAGCCGTTCAGGCGAATTGCGATCGCGGTCGCGAGGAAGAGCGGCGAGAGCACGACCAGCCCGAAGAGCGCGCCGCCGATGTCCATGGTGCGCTTGGCCAGCCGGTGCGACGCGCCGAGCACCGGGGGCGTCAGCCCGAGTAGCGGCGTGCCCTCGAGCGAGTAGACGGCGGCGCGGCTGCCGACGACCTCGAACAGGCGCGGGACGATGTCGACCTGGACGCCCAGCTCGTTGCAGACGCGGACGACATCCAAGCCGGCCTGATGATCTGCGGTAAACGCCAACACGACGTGGTCGATGTCGTTGGTGAGGAGGATGTCGGTCAGCTCGTCGGTCGAGCCCAGCACCGGGAGGTGGGCCAGCTCCTCGTGCAGCTGCAGCGGATTGGGATCCACGAAGCCCACTAGGTCGAGCCCGTAGCTCGGCTGGCGCAGCACCTTGCGGGCGATCTCCTGGCCGACCAGCCCGGCACCGACCACCACCGCGCGTGTCTTCAGCGCGACCTGGCGGCGCAGCAGCGTGCGGGCGATGCTGCGGTAGGCGGGGATGGCCACCGACGCGAGTGCCCAGAAGGCGACGACGCGGCCTCCGTGCAGATGCGACGGGGCAAACACCTGAATGGCGGCGAACACGACGAACGAGGCGACGGTCACGCAGTGGAAGATCGGCCAGACCTCGTCGAGCGTCGCGTTGTCGGCGCCGACGCGATCGCGCTTGTAGAGCCCGTAGAAGCCGGCCAGCACGGCCCACACCGGCAGGGCGAACAGCAGCGGATCGAAGCCGATTCCGCCGTGCGTCAGCAGGTACGCGCTGGCGGCGGCGGTGGTGAGGCCGAGCAGGTCTGCGAGGACGAGCGCCCAGCGAACCGTCGAGCGGCGGGTGCGGCCGATCGGACGGGGTCGCCTGATCGCCGGCCTGTGAGCGCGCACGGGCGCCGTGACGGCCGAAGTCAGACCTCGACCACGCCTCTCAACGCGTAGCGCGCTGGAAGAACGATCAGCTTTCGCATGCTCGCCCACAGTTGGGTGCCCACCCTCCTCGGAGTTTTGCTGCCTCGCATGGTTGAACGTACCTGTCCCAGTGCGTCGCGTCAAGGTGAATCTTCACCAAAACTTTTCAATTGAGACATCGACCCACCGTGCGCCCGATGATAGTGCGTGGATCGGCCCGCCGCCGTGCGCGGACGGGCCGGCGGCTCCTGCCGGAGCGACTCCGGTAGGCTCTCGCGAATGCCCGAGCACACCACCGGGGAGCGTCTGGAGGCGGTCGAGCGCCTGCGCGCCGAGGCCGTGAACGCGGGCTCGGCGGATGCCGCCGAGCGCCAGCGGGCGCGCGGGAAGCTGCTCGCCCGTGAGCGCATCGAGCTGCTCCTCGACCCCGGCAGCTTCACCGAGCTCGACGCGTTCGTCCGCCACCGCAACCCGAACTTCAACATGATGGAGAACCGGCCCTACGGCGACGGAGTGGTGACGGGCCACGGCACCATCGAGGGCCGGCGGGTGTTCGTCTTCTCGCAGGACTTCACCGTCTTCGGCGGCTCGCTGGGCGAGGCGTTCGCCGAAAAGATCGTCAAGGTGATGGACATGGCGCTGCGCTACCGCTGCCCCGTCATCGGCATCAACGACTCCGGCGGCGCCCGCATCCAGGAGGGCGTGGTGTCGCTGGCCGGCTATGCCGACATCTTCGTCCGCAACGTGAACGCGTCGGGCGTGATCCCGCAAATCTCGCTGATCGTGGGGCCGTGCGCCGGCGGCGCGGTCTACTCGCCGGCGATCACCGACTTCGTGATGATGGTCGAGGGGACGTCGCACATGTTCATCACCGGGCCCGAGGTCGTGAAGACCGTCACCGGCGAGGACGTCAGCTTCGAGGAGCTCGGCGGCGCGACCACGCACGCGACCCGCTCGGGCGTCGCGCACTTCACCGCCCCCGACGAGCCGGCGCTGATCGGCGACTGCCGCTACCTGCTCTCGTTCCTGCCGCAGTCGAGCGAGGAGCAGCCGCCCTGGGAGCCGCCCTCCGACCCCGCCGACCGCCAGGATCCCGAGCTCGACCGGCTGATCCCCGACGAGGCGACCAAGCCCTACGACATGCACGAGGTGATCCGGCGGGTGATGGACGACGGCGAGTTCATGGAGGTGCAGCCGCGCTTTGCCGAGAACATCGTCTGCGGCTTCGCCCGCCTCGGTGGCCACCCCGTCGGCGTCGTCGCCAACCAGCCGCGGGCGCTCGCCGGCGTTCTCGACATCCGAAGCTCGGTCAAGGCGGCCCGGTTCGTGCGCACCTGCGATGCCTTCGGCCACCCCGTCATCACCTTCGTCGACGTCCCCGGGTTCCTGCCCGGCACCGACCAGGAGTGGGGCGGGATCATCCGCCACGGCGCCAAGCTCCTCTATGCCTACTGCGAGGCCACGGTGCCCAAGCTGGCGGTGATCACCCGCAAGGCCTACGGCGGCGCGTACGACGTCATGAGCTCCAAACACGTCGGGGCCGACTTCAACTTCGCCTGGCCCACGGCCGAGGTGGCAGTGATGGGCCCCGACGGCGCGGTCAACATCGTCTTCCGCAAGGAGCTCGAGGCGGCCGCCGATCCCGATGGCCGCCGGGCGGAGCTGGTCGAGGAGTATCGGGAGCAGTTCGCAAACCCGTTCACCGCGGCCGAGCGCGGCTACGTCGACGACGTCATCGCGCCGTCGCGAACGCGGCCCACGCTGATCACCGCGCTTGACGCCTGCCGCCGCAAGCGGGTGGACGCGCCCCACCGCAAGCACGGCAACATCCCGCTGTGAGCGAGGAGCGAATCCGGCTTTCCCCCGAGGCGACTCCGCAGGAAGCCGAGGCCGTGCGGCGCGCCCTCGAGGCGCTCGGCCTGATCGAACCGGCCCCGCCGGAGCCGGGGGCCGCCCCGGCCGCGGGCGATACCGGCAGCACCTGATGTTCACCAAGGTGCTCGTGGCCAACCGGGGCGAGATCGCGATCCGCGTCTTTCGCACCCTGCGCGAGATGGGGATCGCTTCGGTGGCGGTCTACTCGGAGGCCGACCGCGACTCGCCCTTCGTCGCCCGCGCGGACGAGGCCTTCCTGATCGGCCCCGGGCCGTCCACCGAGAGCTATCTGCGCGGCGACGTCATCATCGACGTCGCCCGCCGGTCGGGCGCCGAGGCCGTCCATCCCGGGTTCGGCTTCCTGGCCGAGAACGCCGGCTTCGCCCGCAGTTGCGCCGAGGCGGGGCTCGTGTTCGTCGGCCCGCCTCCCGCCGCGATCGAGGCGATGGCATCCAAGACGAGCGCGCGCGAGGCGATGGCGGCGGCGGGCGTGCCGATCGTCCCGGGCGGCACCGAGGCGGTGGCGACGCTCGACGAGGCGCGCCGGATCGCGGACGAGATCGGCTACCCGGTTGCGATCAAGGCGGCCGCCGGCGGCGGCGGCAAGGGCATCAGGGCGGTCCGCGCCGCCTCGGAGCTCGAGGCCGCCTACGCCTCGGCCCGGCGCGAGGGCGCCGCCTACTTCGGCGACGACGCCGTCTATCTCGAGCGGTACCTGGACGATCCCCGCCACATCGAGGTGCAGGTGCTGGCCGACGCCCACGGCAATGTCATCCACCTCGGCGAGCGCGACTGCACCATCCAGCGCCGGCACCAGAAGATCATCGAGGAGACGCCCTCGCCCGCCGTCTCGCCCGAGCTGCGCGCCCGCATCGGCGCGATCGCCGTCGATGCCGCCCGCGCGGTCGGCTACACCGGTGCCGGGACGGTGGAGGGGCTGCTGGCGGCCGACGGCTCGTGGTACTTCCTCGAGATGAACACGCGCCTGCAGGTGGAGCACACGATCACCGAGATGGTGACCGGCCTCGACCTGGTGCGGGAGCAGATCTGGGTCGCCGGCGGCCGGCCGCTGGGGTGGGCCCAGGCCGACGTGCGCCTCTACGGCCACGCCATCCAGTGCCGCATCAACGCCGAGGATGCGGCGGCGGGTTTCGTCCCGACCCCGGGCCGGGTGACCCACTATCGCGAGCCGTCGGGCCCCGGTGTGCGGGTCGACTCCGGTGTGGTCGAGGGGACGGTGATCTCGGATCTCTACGACCCGATGGTGGCCAAGCTGATCGTGTGGGACGAGGATCGCGACCTGGCCCGGAGGCGCATGCTGCGGGCGCTCGGCGAGTTCGAGGTGGGCGGCGTCGCGACGCTGATCCCGCTCCATGAGGCGATCATGCGCCACCCCGAGTTCGCCGCCGGCGGCACCATGCGCGAGTTCGTGGAGGGCGGCGGTTTCGCCACCGAGCACCCGGCGCCCGAGTCGCGTGAATATCCGGTGCCAGGCACCAAATATTCAGGCCCGACCGAGGTGCGCACCGTGGGCGTGGAGGTCGACGGGAAGCGGTTCGACGTCGCCGTCGAGGTGCCGGAGCATCCGGGCCGGGCGCGGCTGCGGGCGCGGCGGGAGGAGCTGGCCGCCCGCGACGCCACCGGCCAGGGGGCGGTCGACGTCGTTCGCAGCCCGATGCAGGGCACCGTGCTGCGGGTCTCGGTGGCGGCCGGCGACCAGGTGGCGGCCGGCCAGGTGCTGGTCGTGGTGGAGGCGATGAAGATGGAGAACGAGATCGTGGCCCGGCACGCCGGCGAGGTGGAGGCGGTCGAGGTCGGCGAGGGCGACCAGGTCGCGAGCGGCCAGACGCTCATCACCCTGGCGTAGCTCTCAGAGCGCACAACGAAGTGCCTGGCGGCGTCTGGCGGCGTCGCGCTGGCGCATGGAGCCACGGCGCGGCTTGCCCAGATTACCTCCGGATATGCGCTGCGCCGCGCCGCGTCCCCCTGCTGGCGCGCCACTCGCCAGCCATCCACCATTCACTCCGTCATGCACTCTCACTCGATCAGCTCGGCCATCCGCACCGCCCACACCTCGAGCGCCAGTTCGACCCGTGTCTGCGGCAGGTCGACGTCGACCCCGTGACGCTCGTTGAGGATCGCGAGCCGTTCGTAGAGGCGCTGGCGGGAGACGCCCATGCGGCGGGCGGCGGCGGCCTTCGACCAGCCGGTCGCCACCAGCGCCTCGAGGGCGCGCTGGTCAGGTTCGGCGAACCGGGGCTCGACCCGCTCGCCGGCGAGCACGCTGCGGGCGACCGGCCGCAGCGCGCCCAGCTCGGCCGCCTGCCTCACCGGCGGCCCGGCCGCGGCCGCCACCAGGCACGCGCACTCGGCCGCCGCGAGCGCCTCGCGCACCTGCCGCGGCTCGCCGCCACGCGCGTCGAGTCCGACCGCGGTGACCGCTCCGCGCCGGACCAGGTCGCGCGCGACGACAGTCATGTCGACATCGCCGCGCACCGCCACCACGGCCCGGCGGCCGTCGACCAGTGCATCCATGCCCATCCGCTCGAGCCGCTCCAGCGACCCGCGCCCGTGCACTGCCCAGAGCGTCGCCCGCGACAGGTCGACGCCGACCGATCGCGCCCGTCGCACCACCTCGGCCGCGCTGCCGGAGCGGCCCTCGGCCAGCCGCTGCAGGAGCCGCGCCCGCTCGGCCGAGGGCACCTCGTCGGTCGGCGGCTGCGCCGCGACGGCGACCGAGAGCAGGAAGGCGGCCTCGTCGACCGCGAGCTCGTCGAGCTCGTCGCCGTGCCGTGAGAGCACGTGCAGCCGACCCGTCGGATTGACCGGGCGCGAGTGCAGCGTGGTCGGCAGGCGCTGGCGGGAGCGGTCGAGCGCGTCCAGAAATGCGAGGTCGAAGCCGTCCTCGGGCGAGGTCGCGATCGGGGTGCGGTCGACGTGCTCGAACAGCACCTGCGCTCCCAGCACATCGCCCAGCGCCGCCACCAGGCCGCTCGGCCCGAGCCCCTCGCGGGCGGCCTCGCGCAGCTGCGCCTGCAGCGACACCGCCCGGCGCAGGGTGGCCAGCTCGCCCGACACCAGCCGCTCGTGGACGACGTGGGTGATGTCGACGAAGCGGACGTCGCGGCCGAACACGATCAGCGGCAGCTCATGCGCGCGGCAGGCGGGGACGAGCACGTCGGCCGGGGCGTGGGTCGGCTCGAAGCCGATCCCGGCGGCCCCGGATCGGGCCACGGCGGCGACCCATGCCTCGACCTGGGTGGGCGTCATGCCGGCGAGGCCGATCCCCGTGGTGAGCAGGAACTCGCCGCCGCGCAGCACCTCGCTGACCGCGGGCGTCTCGAACACGTGCACCCACTCGACCAGGTTGCCCAGCCGGTGCCCGCCCGCGGCCACCGTGACCTCTCCCGACCGGAACTCCTCCAGCGTCAGCAGATCCGCCACCGTCAGGACAGACTGTCCGGATTCCGGCCGGTTCATGGACACAGTGTAAGGTGGCGGCGGGGGTCGCGCTCGGATTCAATGCCAGGATGGCAACCACTGCAGATATCCGCGTGCTCGGAAACTACGTCGGCGGCCGCTGGGTCGCGGCGGAGTCGGCCGACCAGCGCGACGTCCAGAACCCCGCCACCGGCGAGACGCTCGCCCGTGTCCCCCTGTCGAACGCCGCCGACGTCGACGCCGCCGTCCGCGCCGCCCGGGCCGCGCTGCCGGAGTGGCGCTCGCGTCCGGTGATCGAGCGCGCCCGCTGGCTCTTCGGGCTGCGCCACATCCTCGAGACCCACGCCGACGAGCTGGCCCGGTCGGTCACGCGCGAGATGGGAAAGACGCTCCCCGACGCGCGCGCCGAGGTCGGGCGCATGATCGAGATGGTCGAGGCCGCGACCGCGGTGCCCCAGACGATGCAGGGCCGCGTGCTCGAGGACGTCGCCACCGGCGTCGACTGCGAGACGATCCGCCAGCCCGTTGGTGTGTGCGCCGCCATCGTGCCGTTCAACTTCCCGGCCATGGTGCCGTTCTGGTTCCTGCCGTTCGCCATCGCCTGCGGCAATACGTTCGTGCTCAAGCCGTCCGAGCAGGTGCCGCTGACGCAGGAGCTCGTGTTCAACCTGATCGACGACCTGGGCGGACTCCCCGCCGGCGTCCTCAATCTCGTGAACGGCGGGGCCGACGTCGTGAACGCCCTGCTCGACCACCCCGGCGTCGACGCGGTCTCGTTCGTCGGCTCGGCCAAGGTCGCCAAGCACGTGTACGAGCGGGCCGCGGCCAACGGCAAGCGGGTGCAGGCGCTGGGCGGCGCCAAGAACTTCATGGTGGTCATGCCCGACGCGGTGATCCCCAAGACCGTCTCGAACATCATCGGATCGGCATTCGGCGCCGCCGGGCAGCGCTGCATGGCCGGCTCGGTCGTGGTCGCGGTCGGCGACGCCAAGAAGCCGCTGCTCGACGAGCTTCGGCCGCGCACCGAGGCGCTTCACGTCGGCGACGGCCTCGAGCGCGGCACCGACGTGGGGCCGGTCGTCTCGGTGCCGGCCCGCGACCGGATCCTCGAGTGGATCGAGCGCGGGATCGAGGGCGGGGCAACGGTGCTCGTGGACGGCCGCCGTCCGGCCACAGCTCCCGGCGGCGCCTTCGTCGGGCCGACGCTGCTCGACGGCGTCACGCCCGACATGGAGATCGCCCAGGAGGAGGTCTTCGGGCCGGTGCTGTCGGTGATCCACGCCGGCTCGCTCGACGAGGCCATCGAGATCGTGAACGGCAGCCGGTACGGCAACGGCACGTCGCTCTTCACCGAGTCGGGGGCGGCCGCGCGCCGCTACCGCCACGACGTCCAGGTCGGCATGGTCGGCGTCAACATCGGCGTCGCCGCGCCCGTGGCGTTCTTCCCCTTCTCGGGCTGGAAGGGCTCGTTCTTCGGCGACCTGCACGCCCACGGCACCGACGCGGTCGACTTCTACACGCGCAAGAAGACCGTCACCTCGCGCTTCTTCTCGGGAGGCGAGACCGGCCGCTTCTTCGTCGAGCAGGCGGAGGACTGATGGCCGCCGAACCGGCGATTGCGCCGGGCGCCGGCGCGGTCCTGAACACGGGCCTGGACGGGGTCTTCAACCCCGCATCGGTCGCGATCTACGGGATCTCCGACCGCACGTCGGGCCGGATCGCCGAGAACATGACCGTGCCGGGTGTCCCCTTCTACGGGGTCAACCCGACCAAGACTGAGGCCTGCGGGGTGCGCTGCTACCCCAGCCTGGCGGCCTGCCCGACCGTCCCCGAGATGGTCGTGATGGGCGTCGGCCATCACCGCATCGAGGCGGCCGTCGACGATGTGCTCTCGGTCGAGGGCGTGCGCGCGGTGATCACGCCCGGACTCGGCAACGAGGCGGGGCGCGAGGGCCCGGCGGTGGCCGACCGCATCAGCGAGCGGCTGCGCGCGGCCGGCATCGCGATGGTGGGCCCGAACTGCATGGGTGTCGCCACGCCCGGCTTCCCGTCGCCCTGGATCGGCAGCCTGCACGCCACCTTCGTCCCAGGGCCGGTCGCGACGCTGGCGCACTCCGGGTCGATCGGCGAGATCCTCGTGTCGCTGGGGCCGCGGGTCGGCTTCCGCACCGTCGTCTCGGCCGGGAACGAGACCGTCGTTGACACGGCCGACTTCGTGGCCTGGTTTGCCGACGATCCGGCAACGCGGGTGGTCGGGCTCTTCCTCGAGGCCGTGCGCCGGCCGGCGGCGTTCGAGGCCGCGCTGCACCGGCTGGCCGAGGCCGGCAAGGTCGCGATCGTGCTGAAGGTCGGCACGTCCGAGCTGGGCGCCCAGGCCGCGCTCGCCCACACGGGTGCGCTGGTCGGATCCGACCGGGGGCTCACGGCCATGCTGCGCCACTACAACGCCATCCGCGTGCACGACTTCGGCGAGTGGATCGAGCATCTGGAGGTGTTCGCCCGGCGGCGCCCGCCCCGCGGCCGGCGCATCGGCGCGGTCACCAACTCGGGCGGCGAGGGCGAGTACTTCGCCGACAAGGCCGAGCACGCCGGGATCCCGCTCGCGCTCTTCTCCGACGAGCTGCGCGCCCGCATCACGGCCGAGTTCCCCAACTTCACCCACGTCGGCAACCCCGTCGACTGCTGGGCGATCGACGACGACCGGGTCGTGTTCCCGCGGGTGTTCGAGCTGATGGCCGAGTCGGGAGAGTTCGACGTGCTGGTGTCGGCGATCGACCACAGCCACTGGCTGCACGGCACCGAGCGGCAGCTGGCGACCAACATCGCCGCCGACCTCCTGGCCGCCGTCGAGGGCACCGACCTCTTCCCGGCCGTCGTCACGGTGACCACGGCCGACCCGCCGCTCGACGATCTGCGCTGGGGGCGCGAGCACGACGTGCCCGTGCTCAAGGGCAGCCTGCCCGGGCTGCGGGCCCTCGCGGCGCGGCTGGAGTATGAGGCCCGGATCCCGGCGCCGCGCGCGCTCGCGCCGGCCGCGCCGATCGCGGGCTCCGGCGCCCTGCCCGAGCTCGACTCGGCCGAGATCGCCCGCACCTACGGGATCGCCTATGTGCAGAGCGCCCGCTGCGGCTCGGCCGACGAGGCGACCGCGGCCGCCGAGCGGCTGGGCTACCCGGTGGTGGTGAAGGTCGATGGTGTCGCCCACAAGGCCCGGGTCGGCGGGGTCGCGGTCGGCCTGACCGATGCCGAGGCGGTGCGGGCAGCGGCCGCGCGGATGGGCGGCCGGGTGGTGGTGGCCGAGCACGCCTCCGGCGGCGTCGAGGTGCTGGTCGGCGCGGTACGCGACCCCGACTACGGCCCCATGGTCGTCGTGGGCGTCGGCGGCGCCATGGCCGAGCAGCTCGACCTGGTCGCGGTCACGCTTGCGCCGACCGATGCGGCCGGCGCACTGCGGCTGGTCGCGAGCGTGCCGGCGCTCGGCCGGCTGCTCGGCGGCGAGGTGCCCGCCTGCCTCGTCGATGCGATTGTTGCCGTCTCGCGGCTCATCGGGGAGCATCCCGAGGTCGTCGAGGTGGACGTGAACCCGCTGCTGGTATCCCCGCAGCGGGCGGTGGCGCTCGATTGCCTGATCGTGCTCGGCGCCGAAGAGACCCTCAAGGAGACCGAATGAGCGAAGCGGTTCGCTACGAAATGCGCGGCCCGGCCGCCTGGATCACCCTCAACCGGCCCGAGAAGCTGAACGCCATCAACAAGGACGTGCTGACCGGACTGCACGAGGCGATCGACCGGGCGGTGGCAGACGACGAGGTCAAGGTCGTCGTGGTCACCGGTGCCGGGCGGGCGTTCTCGGCCGGCTACGACCTGGCCGACGAGGCCGCCGGCGCGTACGGCGGCGCCCACGACTGGCACCACGTGCTCGGCGTCGACGTGGACGCCACGATGAAGCTCTGGTCGCTGCCCAAGCCGACCATCTGCGCCGTCCGCGGCTACTGCCTGGCGGGCGGATGCGAGCTGGCGATGGCATGCGACATGATCGTCGCCGGTGAGGGCGCAAGTTTCGGGGAGCCCGAGATCCGGTACGGTTCTGGGCCGGTGACGCTGCTGATGCCGTACGTGCTCGGCCAGAAGAAGACCAATGAGCTCCTGTTCACCGGCGACGTGATCGACGCCGAGGCGGCTCTGCGGGCGGGGATGATCAACCGGGTCGTCCCCGACGACGAGATCGAGGCGGAGGTCGAGGTGATGGTGCGCAAGATCGCCCCGACGCCGCTGCCGGTGTTGCGGCTGACAAAGATCGCGCTTCTGCGGGCGTACGAGGCCATGGGCCTGCGCCACGCGGTGGCGGCAAATCTCGACCTGTCGGCAATGCTGAACGCGGCGGACACGCCGGAGCAGAAGGAGTTCATGGAGATCGTCAAATCACAAGGCCTACGGGCCGCGCTCGCCTGGCGGGACAGCCGCTACGGAGAGGTACTGGGAGGTGTGAAGGCATGAACGTTGCACAGAAGGCGATTGACCCCACTCGGCTCGCGAAGCTGATCGAGGTCGAGGAGGCGGAGTTCAACGCCCGCCAGAACGGCTCACGCGAGCTGACCGATCGCGCCCGCAAGGCGCTTGCCGGCGGCGTTGCCTCGAGCTGGCAGTCGACCGACCCCCACCCCATCTACCTGGTCGACGGCCACGGGTCGAAGGTGGTGGACCAGGACGGCAACGAGTACGTCGACTTCCACAACGGCTACGGCGCGATGGCCGTCGGCCACGCCCATCCCAAGATCGCCGAGACCGTGTCGGATCGCGTTCGCCGCGGCACGCACTTCGCCCAGCCGACCGAGGACTCCGTGATCGTCGGCGAGCACCTGCAGAAGCGGTTCGGCTTGCCGCTGTGGCGGTTCTGCAACTCGGGCACCGAGGCGACCATGGATGCCGTCCGCCTGATGCGCGCCATCACGGGCCGCGACGTCCTGCTCAAGATCGAGGGCTCCTACCACGGCCACGGCGATCCGGTCATGGTGTCCGTGGCTCCGCCGGCCGACAAGATCGGGCCGTACGACGACCCGGTGTCGGTGCCGCAGACGCTCGGCATCCCGGCCGAGGTGGTTGCCCTGACCCGGGTCGTGCCGTTCAACGACCTCGAGGCGCTCGAGCGCACGCTCGGCCGTTACCGCGGCCGTGTCGCCGGCATGATCGTCGAGCCGGCGATGATGAACGCGGGCTTCGTCCTGCCCGAGGACGGGTTCCTGGCGGGAGTCAAGGAGCTTCTGCATGCCGAGGGCGCGCTGCTCACGTTCGACGAGGTCAAGACCGGCGCCACCATCGCCTACGGCGGTGCCGTCGAGCGGTTCGGGGTCACGCCTGACCTGATCTGCCTGGCCAAGTCGGTCGGCGGCGGCCTCCCCTGCGGGGCCATCGGCGGCAGCGACGAGGTGATGGGCTGGATCGCCGACGGGCGCATCGACCAGGTCGGCACGTTCAACGGCAACCCGCTCACCATGGCCGCGATGCGGACGGCCCTGACGGAGATCCTGCTCCCCGAGGCCTACACCGAGTTCGACCGCCTCGCCGAGATCCTGCGGTCGGGCTGCGACGGCGTCATCGAGCGCACCGGCCTGCAGGGCTACACCACCGTCATGTCTGCCCGCGGCGCGGTCACCTACCGCGGCGAGCGGGTGCGCAACTACCGCGACTACCTCGAGGTCAACGAGGACCTCGGCTACATCAACTGGCTCGTGCAGCTGAACCGCGGCGTGTTCATGGCGCCGTGGGGCAAGTCCGAGAACTGGACGCTCTCCGTGCAGCACAGCGAAGAGGACGTCCGCCGGTACATCGACAACTTCGACTACCTGGGGAGGGCGCTGGCCGCATGAAAGCCGTCGTCTTCGAGGAGCATGGCGGGCCGGATGTCCTGCAGTACACCGACATCCCCGACCCGGAGCCGAAGCCGTTCGAGGTCCTGATCGAGGTCAGGGCCGCGGGCGCCAACTTCAACGACATCTGGGCGCGGCGGGGCATGCCCGGGATGAAGGTCATCTTCCCGCACGTGGCGGGGTCGGACGCGGCCGGGATCGTGCGGGCCGTCGGCTCGGATGTCACCGGAACCGGGTTCGGCTCCTCGACGGTGAAGGTGGGCGACGAAGTCGTCGTCCACCCCGGTCTCTCCTGCCGGACGTGCGACATGTGCACGTCCGGCCAGGAGTTCTTCTGCCGCCAGTTCCTCATCTGGGGCTTCCAGACCGGCCCCAACGACGGCGGGCACTCCGAGCTCGTGACGCTGCCGGCCGTCAACGTGCTTCCCAAGCCCGCAAACCTCACGTTCGAGGAGGCGGCCTCGCTGCCGCTCGTGCTCGAGACGGCGTGGCGGATGCTGGTCACCCGGGCGCGGATCCAGGCGGGCGAGCACGTGCTCATCTGGGGCGGCGTCGGCGGCCTGGGCGTGATGGCGATCCAGATCTGCCGGTACTTCGGGGCGGTCCCGATTCCGGTGGTCGGCGGGGCCGGCAAGGTGGCCAAGGCGCACGAGCTCGGCGCCGAGCACGTCATCGACCGCTCGTCCGAGGACGTGGGTGCCCGCGTCCGCGAGATCACGCGCAAGGTCGGCGCGGACGTCGTCTTCGAGCACTCCGGCCAGGAGACCTGGCCGACCTCGGTCGCGGCGCTGCGCTGGGGCGGCCGGCTGGTGGTGTGCGGTGCGTCGACCGGCTATGAGGCCGTCACCGATCTGCGGTTCCTGTGGAACAAGCAGCAGACGCTGATGGGGTCGCACCTGGCCAGCAAGGCCGAGCTGCAGGCGGCCCTGCGCGCCGTGGAGGGCGGCCACATCAAGCCGGTGATCGACCATGTGTTCCCGCTGCGCGACGCCCCCAAGGCGCAGCAGCTGATGGAGGACCTGAAGGTCCAGGGCAAGCTCGTGTACGTGCCCTGAGACGCCGATGCTGCGGCTGGCCGTGATCGGGCACGTCGAGTGGGTGACGTTTGCCAACGCCCCGTTCGTGCCGAAGCCGGGCGAGATCGTCCACCTGACGGATCCGATGTCGCAGCCAGGCGGCGGCGGGGTCGTCACGGCGGTCGCACTTGCGCGGATGGGCGCCGAGGTCACGTTCTATACGACCCTCGGAAGCGACGGCCGGGCGCGGCCGGTGCTCGAGGGCCGCGGCCTGCGGATCGAGGCGGTGGAGTCGGACGACCCGCAGACCGAGGTGCTCGCGCTGGTCGACCCGGCCCGGGAGCGGACGCTCTACGTCGTCGGCGAGAACCAGGCCCCGGCCGCCACCGACGCCCTGCCGTGGGACGACCTGGCCGGGATGGACGGCTGCTACTTCACCGGGTATGACCCGGCCACGGTCGTGCTCGCCCGCCGCGCGCGGGTGCTGGTCGTGACTGCGCGCCGGTTCGAGGCGCTGGCGGCGAGCGGGGTGCGCGCCGACGCGCTGGTCGGCAGCGGCCGCGACCGGGGCGAGCAGTACGACCTCTCCCGGCTCGAGCAGCAGCCCGAGCATGTGATCGTGACCGGCGGCTCCCAGGGTGGCAGCGGTTACAAGGCCGCGCCGGTGCCCGGGCCGGTGGTCGACACCTACGGCGCCGGGGACACGTTCGTGGCCGGAGTGCTCTTCGGGCTCGCGTCGGGATGGCCGCTTCCGCGCACGCTCTCACACGCGGCCGCGTGCGCGGCGGAGGCGCTGACGTGGCGGGGCGCGTTGCCCCCACTGCCGTGATCCCGGCTTGCTAATGTCTCGGCGATGAGCCGCCGGGGAGCCCTGTCCAGCGTGATCGTGACTGCCCTCGGCGCGGTCGTCCTGTCGGGCTGTGGCGGCACCAGCGTCGCCAGTCCGGCGTCTGTCGACCTGGCCCAGGGCAAGAAGCTCTTCATCGGCACCTGCGGCGGGTGTCATAAGCTCGCCGAGGCCAATACCCCCGGCGGAATCGGCCCGAACCTCGACTACGCCTACTACGCAGACCGCGTCGTCGGCATGAAGCAGTCCTCCTTCCAGGCGCTGGTCCGCCAGCAGATCGACCTGGCCGACCCGCCGATGCCGCGGCACCTGCTCTCGGGCACGGACGCCGACGACGTCGCCGCATATGTCGCCAGCGTCGCCGGGGCTGCAGATGGCCAAGGAGTACAACCCCGGCACCTCGCCTCCGTGACGGCGCTGCTCCGAACGGAGGTCATGGGCGTGCGCGGGATGCACTGTGGCGGCTGCGAGCGGACGGTCAGCCGGGCGCTGCAGGCGCTCCCCGGTGTGACGGAGGCGAAGGCCGATTTCGTGGCCGAGGAGGTCGAGGTCACGTTCGACCCGGATCAGGTCGATCCCGGCGCGATGCGCTCCGCCGTCGTCGAGGCCGGGTTCACTCCGGCCTAGGCACGACCAGGTGCGGCACGAAAAAGCGAAAAGCGGGGACTGTCCCCAAAGAACCGGGGACAGTCCCCTTAACCCTTGGGGGCGGTTCCGTTAAGTCCTTAAAGCCCGACGACCCGCGGACGGGTCGTCGGAGGAGGCAGGTAGCTGCGAAGTGTGGGCACGTTCGGTCGCAGCGTCCGATGACGATTCTTGACCGAAATTGTTTGCGAACCGTTTCCAAGATGTTAGTGATTCGTAAACATGTCGAAGTTGACAGGAACTGGTAACAGCCAGTTTCTGGCTGGGGTCGGGGCGGTGTGGTCGCGGGTAGACTCCCGCCGCCGATGGACCTCTATGAGTATCAGGGCAAGCAGCTCTTCACCCGCTTCGGGATCCCGGTCTCGGACGGGATGGTGGCCGACACGCCTCAGGAGGCGCGGGAGGTGGCCGAGCGGCTGGCGGCGCAGGTGACCGTGAAGGCGCAGGTGCTCGTGGGCGGCCGCGGCAAGGCCGGCGGCATCAAGCTCGCGGCCACCCCGGCCGAGGCCGAGGCGCATGCGGCCGCCATCCTGGGGATGGACATTCGTGGTCACACGGTACGACGGCTGTGGATCGAGCGCTCGTCGGACATCGAGCGGGAGTACTACTTCTCGGTCACCTTCGACCGCGGTGCCAAGCGGCCGCTCCTGATGCTGACCACCGCGGGCGGAATCGAGATCGAGCAGGTCGCGGCCGAGACCCCCGAGAAGCTCGCCCGGCTGCACGTCGATCCGCTCACCGGCTTCCAGCCCTTCCACGCCCGCCGGCTCTGTTACGGCGCCGGGATCCCGGCCGCCGAGATCAGGCAGGCGGCCGACATCATGACCCGGGCGTACCGGGCGTTCGTCGAGACCGACGCCATGCTGGTCGAGATCAACCCGCTGATCGTGACCCCCGAGGGCGAGTTGCGGGCGCTCGACTCCAAGTACACGGTCGACGACAACGCCCTCTTCAAGCATCCCGACATCGCCGCCATGCGCGACCTGGACGCCCTCGACGAGCAGGAGCGGATGGCGCGGGAGCGCGGCGTCACCTACGTCAAGCTCGACGGGACGGTCGGCATTCTCGGCAACGGCGCCGGTCTCGTCATGTCCACCCTCGACGTGGTCGCCGGCGCCGGCGGCACCCCGGCCAACTTCCTCGACGTGGGCGGCGGCGCCCAGGCCGACGAGATCGTGACCGCGCTCGAGGTGCTCCTGTCGGACGCCAAGGTGCGGGCGGTGCTCTTCAACGTGTTCGGCGGCATCACCCGCTGCGACGAGGTCGCCCGCGGCATCCTGACCGCGCTCGAGCGGCTCGACGTCCGCGTGCCGCTCGTCGTGCGGCTCGACGGCACCAACGACGTCGAGGGCCGCAAGCTCCTGGCCGAGGCGGCGCCGGCCAACGTGTACGTGGAGCAGACGATGCTGGGTGCCGCCGAGCGCGTCGTCCAACTCGCGGAGCGCCGCGAAAGATGATTGACTCCACGTCCCCGCGCGCCTGGACATCCGCCGGTGGTGAGTTGGCGTTGGTGGCGGGCTGCGGCTGCGAACCGTCGCCTGGCTACGTCCTCGGTCGCGCCCATACGTTGACCAGTATGAACGCTCCCTGCGTCCTTGCCAGGCTCGGTTCTCGCCGCCCAGGACATCACGGCGACGTGGAGTCAATCATCTGATGGCCATCCTCGTTGACAAGGACACGCGCCTCGTCGTGCAGGGCATCACCGGCCGCGAGGGCAGCTTCCATGCCACCCGCAACCGCGACTACGGCACGGCGGTCGTGGCGGGCGTGACCCCCGGCAAGTCGGGCCAGGAGGTGAGCGGCATCCCCGTGTTCGACACGGTGGCGGATGCCGTCGCGGAGCAGGGCGCGAACACCGCCATGGTGTTCGTCCCGCCGCGCTTTGCGGCCGACGCGATCTACGAGGCCGCCGATGCCGGCGTCGCCACGATCATCTGCATCACCGAGGGCATCCCCGCCCACGACATGCTGCAGCTCTACCCCTACGTGCGCGCCCGCGGCATCACGCTGCTCGGGCCCAACTGCCCGGGGGCGCTCTCACCCGGCCTCGCCAACGTCGGCATCATCCCGGCGCAGGTGTTCAACGCGGGCCGGATCGGGCTCGTGTCACGCTCGGGCACGCTCACCTACCAGATCGGCAAGGAGCTCGCCGACGCCGGCCTCGGCAACTCCACCATCGTCGGCATCGGCGGCGACCCGATCGTCGGCCTGGGCTTCATCGACGTGCTGGAGCGCTTCGAGGCCGACGCCGCCACCGACCTCGTGGTGATGGTGGGCGAGATCGGCGGCGACGAGGAGGAGAAGGCCGCGGCCTACATCGGCGAGCACATGCGGACGCCGGTGGTGGCCTACATCGCCGGGTTCCAGGCGCCGCCGGGCAAGACGATGGGGCATGCCGGGGCGATCATCTCGGGCTCGTCCGGGACGGCCCAGGCGAAGAAAGAGGCGCTCGAGCAGCACGGCGTGCGCGTCGGCAAGAGCCCGACCGAGGCCGCGCGGCTGGCCGCCGAGGCGTTCGCCGCGCTCGGCTGAGGGCTTCCGGTAGTCTGGATGGCGTGACTCCGGTCGCGATCCCCTTCACCCGCGGCGTCCCCGCAGCCGACCTCCTGCCGGTGGCCGACATGCGCGCCGCTGCGGCGCGGGCGCTCGATGCCGACGCCGCGTCGGTGCTCTCCTACGCGCCCGGCGGCTTCCGGCCGCTACGCGAGTGGATCGGCGCGCGCCACGGGGTCGACCCGGCCCGCGTTCTGATCGTGAACGGGTCGCTGCAGGGACTCGGCTTCCTCGCCCGGCACTTCTTCGGCGGCGAGGGCGGCGCGGCCGTGGTCGAGGCGCCCACCTACGACCGCACCCTCAAGATCCTGCGCGGCGCCGGCGCCGACATCCATCCGGTCGCGCTCGACGACGACGGCCTCGACGTCGACCGCCTGGCCGAGCTGCTCACCGGTGGGCTGCGGCCGCGGTTCGTCTACGTCATCCCGACCTACCAGAATCCGTCCGGCCACTGCGCGTCGCTCGCGCGGAGGCAGGCGCTCGTCGAGCTCGCCCGGGAGCACGACCTGGTGCTGGTGGAGGACGATCCCTACGGGCTCCTCCGGTTCGAGGGCGAGGCGCTGCCGACGCTGCACGAGCTCGACGGCGGCGACCGCGTGATCTACTGCTCCTCGTTCACAAAGACGGTCGCGCCCGGCGTGCGCACGGGCTACCTCGTGCTGCCCGAGCCGCTCGTGAGGCCGCTCGCGATCCTGTCCGAGGACACCCAGATCGGGCCGAACACCTTGGCCGAGGCGGTGCTCTGGGCCTACTGCGACGCCGGCCGGTTCGAGCCGAACGTCGCCCGCGCGACCGAGGGCCTGCGCCAGCGCCGCGATGCGATGGAGGCGGCGCTCCGGGCGCACTTCCCGGACGGGTCGCGCTGGACGACGCCGCGGGGCGGGTACTTCTTCTGGGTCACGCTCCCCGACGGGATCGACACCACCGACGCGCTCCCGCTCGCGGCCGAGCAGGGCGTGGCCTACGTCAAGGGGGCCGACTTCTTCGCCGGCGAGGGCGGTCGCAGCTCCATCCGGCTCGCCTTCAGCGCCTGCGCGACCGATCAGATCGACGAGGGCATCGCCCGCCTGGGCGCGGTGCTCGGCTCGCGCCGGGCCGCCGCCGTCGCCTGAGCCGCGCGCCTTCGAGTTGACAGATTCCGGAAGCTGCGGCAAACTTCGCCGTACTCGGAGGAGAGTAGGTTGGTGGCCGCAGGCAGGGCGCGATCGCGGGTCTCACTCCGGGTTTGAACGGAGTGGCCGTCGCATCCGCGGCGGCCGTGACGATCGCGCCCAGCCGAGGCCCGGCCACCGCCGGGCCATCCGGCTGGACATGTTCTAGACCGCCACGCGGACGGGCTCGACCAGCCGCGCCTGCGGTGGCGGCACCATCCGTCCCCGCTGCATCGGCCGGAACGTGGGGCAGGGTCGTGGCAGGCGCAGAGCGCACAGTTCCGTCTTGCGGAAGTAGCAGTCGTCGCAGGTCGCTCGGCGCGGGGGTGAAGCCACGATCCTCCTTGGTCGGGACGGGACTGCTGAGTCTATGGACCCGGCCCGCTCCGGCCAACGGTGTGGCGTCGACGGAGGCCGCTAATTGGGCGAAACGGCGGCGGGCAGGTTCCGGATCACCCGCAGCGCCTGCGCGAACGTGCTCACGCCGATCACCCGCAGCTTGCCGTCGGCAGCCTTGCGGGCGGCGGCGACGTTCGCCTTGGGGACGATGAAGAACTGGGCTCCCGCCTCGATCGCGCCGATGGCCTTCTGCTTGGCGCCGCCGATCTCGATCACGTCGCCCAGCGGGTCGAGCTCCCCGGTGGCGGCGATGCGGTGCCCGCGCAGGAGGTGGCGGCCGCTCAGGCTGTCGTAGATCTCGAGGGCGAAGGCGAGCCCGGCGGACGGCCCGCCGATGCCCTCGATCGAGTAGTGCACCTTGATCGGGATGCGGCCGATGTGGACGTCGTCGGCGACGGCGACGCCGATGATCGCCCGGTTCTGGCCGTCGGTGCTCGCCACCGTCCGCAGGCGCTTGGTGCCGAGGTGGGTGAACGTGTAGGTGACCGTGTCACCCGGGTGCAGGCCCTTGGTCATGGTGATCAGATCGTTGGCGGACTGCACCGCGTGGCCGTTGACGGCCGTGATCACGTCGCCGGCCTCGACCCCGGCCTTCGCGGCCGGGAGGCCCGGCGTGACCTCCTCGACGAGCGCGCCGAGATGCTTGATGGTGACGGCCTTGCCCAGGGCCTGCTCGGCGACTGCCTCGGCGACCACCTGGGAGGTGTCCATCTCCTGGATGTCGGCGTGCGCCTGCTGCTTCTGCGACTCACCCGGCAGCACCAGCTCATCGACCGGCACCAGGCTCGCCCCGTGCACCATGTAGCGGCCCCAGAGCTCCTCGAGCTTGTTCGCCTCGATCTCGTGGACGTCCACGAAATAGAACCCCGTTCCCGGCGCCGGCCGCGTACCGCCGGGGACGCGGAGGTAGGCGGCCGTCGGGTGGGCCTTGTCGGGCCACAGCACGAAGTAGCCCGAAGGCGTGTGCCAGGCCCAGATGAGCGCGCCGGCGAAAATCAGCGCGACCACCGCGAGGAGCGGAGCCCAGAACCGGCCCAGGAGACGCAGGGCCTTCACCCGGCGACCATGATGGAGCCGGCAACGGAGATGGCCACGATCGCCGCGATCCCCAGCAGCGGGAGCACGCCGAGCCGGCCGTAGGCCATGTGGCTGCGGCCGTAGCCGGACAGCGCGAAGCCGACCAGCGCGCCGCCGATCAGGCCGCCGATGTGGCCGCCGATCGAGATGCCGGGGATGCCGAACGTGAAGGCCAGGTTGATCAGGATGAAGAACCCGATGGGGCTCTGCAGGAGGGCGACGCCGCGCTGGCGCTCGAGCACGAACAGGGCGCCCATCACTCCGAAGATCGCACCGGACGCGCCACCGGTGGCCGCATGCGGCGAGAGCAGGAGTGCGCCGAAGCTGCCGCAGAGGGCGGCCGTGAAGTAGACGAGCGTGAAGCGCAGGTGACCGGCGTAGCGCTCGAAGGCGCCGCCGAGCAGATACAGCACATACATGTTGAGGCCGATGTGGAGGATCCCGAAGTGGATGAAGGCCGAGCTCAGGAGCCGGTAGTCCTGCCCGGCAGCGACCGAGGGCCCGAACAGCACCAGCCGGTTTCCGAGCGAGTTCAGCGTGCCGCCGAGGCTGAGGCTGCCGGCCGAGCTGAGCTGGTTCGTGAGCAGGAACACGACGACGTTCACCGCGATCACCGCGTAGGTGACGATCGGCTCTCGCGTCGACGCGAACCCGGCCCGCTGCGCCACCGTGCGCTGGCCCGCGCACTCGGGGCAGCGGATCCCGACCGCGGCGTGCGTCATGCACTCGGTGCAGATCGGCCGGCCGCAGTTCGAGCAGTGGAGCCCGGTCTCACGGTCGGGATGGCGGTAACACGTATCCACGCGCAAATTGTAGGCAGGGCGGTTAAACCGCAGCTATGAGCGCCGACACCCGGCCGCGGTCACCACACGCCGCGCAGCAGGCCGCCGTCGACCGGCAGGACGACGCCCGAGATGTACGCGGCCCGCGCCGAGCACAGGAACGCCACCGCGGCGCCGATCTCGTCCGGGCTGCCGAGCCGGCGCGCCGGCACCGCCTCGATGTCGGCCAGCTGGGCGGCGGCCGGGTCGGGCTGGTGCTGCCACAGCTCGCGCACCCGGTCGGTGTCGATCTTGCCCGGCGCGATCGTGTTGACGGTGATGCCGTCGGGGCCGAGCTCGTGCGCGATCGTCTTGGCCCAGCCGACGACGCCGGGGCGGATGGCGTTCGAGAGCAGCAGGTGCGGGATCGGCTCGCGCACCGACCACGAGGCGATGTTCACCACCCGTCCGCGCCCGCTTGCTCGCAGGTGCGGTAGCGCGAGCCGGGTCAGGCGCACGGCGGCGTTCAGGGACAGCTCGAACGCCTCGGCCCAGGCCTCGTCAGGTGTCTCCTCGAAGGTGCCCGGGGGTGGGCC
This sequence comes from uncultured Actinomycetes bacterium, assembly GCA_963703275.1. Taxonomy (GTDB): domain Bacteria; phylum Actinomycetota; class Thermoleophilia; order Gaiellales; family JAICJC01; genus JAICJC01. Next base: position 122,225 of record OY969804.1, read on the forward strand.
GCCGGCGTTGTTGACGACGATGTCGAGCCGGCCGCGGGCGGCGACCGTCTCGTCCACCAGCCGCCGCAGCAGGTCGTGGTCGCGCACATCGCCGGCCACGCCCAGGGTGCCCGGGCCGATCTCGGCGACCGCGCGGTCGAGGCGCTCGCGGCCGCGGGCGACGGCGGTCACCGCGCACCCCTCCGCCGCGAGCGCGCGGGCGATGGCGAGGCCGATTCCCGACGAGGCGCCGCCCACGATGGCGGCCGTCCCCCGAAGCTCCAGATCCATTCGCTGACCCTATACGATCCCCGCCGTGCGGTACGGCCCCCCAGACGCGATGCAGGCCCCCCGTTTCAGCGGGCCGCGCACGTTCATGCGGCTGCCGATGATCTCCACGCTCGAGGACGTGGATGTGGCCGTGATCGGCATCCCCACCGACGATGCGGTGTCGTTCCGGTCCGGGGCGCGGTTCGGCCCCGAGGGGATCCGGTCGGCATCCGCGCTGCTGCGGCCCTACAACCCTGCCCTGGGGGTGGACGTCACCGAGCACCTGTCGATGATCGACCACGGCGATGCGCCCACGGTGCCCGGCTACCACGAGGAGACGCTGCGGCGGATCCAGGCGTTCCTCGAGCCGGTGCACGCCGCCGGGGTCACGCCGCTCTGCATCGGCGGCGACCACTCGATGGTGCTGGCCGAGCTGCGGGCGGCGGCCGCGACGCACGGCCCCCTCGCGCTCGTGCACCTGGACGCCCACGCCGACGTGTGGGAGTCCTACTACGGCGCCCGCTACTTCCACGGCACCGTGTTCAAGCGGGCGGCCGAGGAGGGGCTGGTCGATACGGCGGCCTCGGTGCAGGCGGGCATGCGCGGCACCCTCTACGGCGCCGGTGACGAGCTCGAGCCCGGACGGCTGGGATACGACGCCATCCCGTGGGCGGAGCTCGCCGGCATGACGGCGGCCGAGTACGGCGACCGCGTGCGTGCCCGCGTCGGCGAACGGCCCGCGTTCCTGAGCTTCGACATCGACTTCGTCGACCCGGCGTTCGCCCCCGGCACCGGCACACCCGAGGTGGGCGGCCCCTCGAGCGGCCAGGCGCTCGCCTACGTGCGCGCGCTCACAGGCATCGACTTCCGCGGCTTCGACTGCGTCGAGGTCGCACCCGCGTACGACCCGGCCGGCATCACGTCCTGGCTGGCGGCAACGGTCTGCCACGAGATGCTCTCCCTCCGCGCGCTGCGCGTCCGCGACGGCTGAATACTCGGTGCCAGGCACTTAATATTCACGCCCAGCGATCTGTGCCCGGCATTCACGCTGCGCGTGCATACCGGGCTGGTGTCGTGGTGGTTGGGTGGCTCGCGGCCTTCGACCGCGGCTCGGTGTCAGGCACCGAATATTCACGCTGCGCGTGAGATATTCATCGCCGGACACCAGCTACGGACTGCCGGCAGCCGGGTTACTACAATCCGCGGGCCGTGGCCAACCTGCTCCTGATCGTGGTCGACTGCCTCCGCGCGGACATGCTCGCCCGCGGGCGCGGGGCGTGGCCGCGGACCAGCCGGCTCGCGGCGGGCGCGGCCCGCTTTGAGGCCTGCTACTCGACCTGCCCGACGACGACGCCGGCGGTCACCGCCATCCTCACCGGCCGCTATCCGAGCGCGCACGGCGTGCAGGGGCTGCGTGGCACACAGCTGTCGGAGTCGGTGCCCACGGCCGCCGAGCAGATCACCCGGGCCGGCCACGCCAGCTGGTGCTCGGCGACGGGCCCGTTGCTCGACACGGTCGGCACCTTCCGCGGCTTCGCGGACGCCGAGTACCGGGACATCCCGCGGCGCTCGGTGCATTCGCCCTGGGGCGAGGAGAGCATCGCCCATATCGCGCAGCTCGCCGCCGGCGACCGGCCGTTCTTCGCGCTCGTGCACCTGTGGGACGCGCACACGCCGCGCACGTATCCGGCCCGGTTCGAGAACCGGGCCCACGGCCGCAACGCCTACGAGCGGTCGATCGCCGGCATGGACGACTGGATCGGCGCCGCCGCCGACGCCGCCGGCCCGGACACTTTCGTGGTGCTGACAGGCGACCACGGCGAGAACACGAACTTCGAGCCGCGCAGCCTGCGCGACCAGGCGGCCTGGCGCCGCATCAACCGGCGCCTGCCGATCGACCGGTGGGCGCAGGCGACCGTCGACCACGGCGTCCGCAGCCAGTCCAAGCGGGCGCTGCGGTGGGCGCCGCGCTACTTCTGGAACCACGGCCAGACCCTGCAGGAACCGCTGGTGCGGGTGCCGCTCGTGGTGTCGGGCCCGGGCATCACGCCGGGGTGGCGGCGCACGCCGGTGAGCCACATCGACCTCGCGCCGACCCTGGTCGACCTTGTCGGCGCTGCGCATCCCGATGCGGGCTGGCAGGGGCAGAGCCTGGCGGCCTCGCTGCGTGACGGCGGCGAGCCGCCCGCGACGCCCGGTGGCGATGGAGATCGCGGTCGCGCCGTCGATCCCGGCCATCCGCCAGCAGGCCGTCCGCGACGGCCGCCACAAACTGATCACGTCGTTCGACGACGAGCGCGTGACCGATGCCCTCTACGACCTCGCGGCCGATCCCGGCGAGCGGCACAACCTCAGCCTGGCCGAGCCCGCCCTCGCCGATCGCCTGCGCGAGACGCTGCGCGAGCTGGTCGCCGAGCGCGCCGAGGCGGTCGCGATGGGCGCCGACGACGACGAGGAGATCGCCGAGCGCCTGCGCGAATTGGGCTATCTGTAACTCCTGGACGGTGCTAGTGTGAGTGGGTACGAGTCCGCGACCGAAGGAGGCAGACGATGCGAAAGACACCCCGATCGGCCTCCACGCGCTGCGCCTGACCGCTCGCCCCGCCCGTCGCGGGCCTGAACGTTCCGAGAGTCCGACGCCGGCGCCTGCACGCGTTCGCCCCGTACTCAAGGAGATTTCCGAGTGAACCTGGAACACCTGGGTTGGAGCCCGGCTGTTGCCGCGGCCTTCCAGCCATTTTCGGATTCCGGCCTGCTGCCCGGCCGGGTCGCGGTCGAGCACCGCGGCGCCCTCGTCCTGCTCACCGCCGCAGGCGAGGTCTGGGCCGACGTCCCCGGCCGGCTGCGCCACCGGGCGGCCTCGGTCGCGGAGCTGCCGGCGGTCGGCGACTGGGTCGCCTTCAGCCACCACCCCCAGGCCGAGCGGGCCACCATCGAGGCGGTGCTGCCCCGCCGCACCGCCTTCCTGCGCAAGGTCGCGGGCTTCGAGACGACCGAGCAGGTGGTGGCCGCAAACGTGGACGTCGTCTTCGCCGTGGCGTCGCTCGAAGGCCCCCTGAACCCGCGCCGGCTGGAGCGGTACCTGACCCTGTCGTGGGAGAGCGGCGCCGATCCGGTCGTGGTGCTGACGAAGTCCGACCTGTGCGAGAACGTCCCCGACGCGCTCGCGCGCGTGGGCGACATCGCCCTCGGCGTCCCGGCGTATGCCGTATCCGCGGTGACGGGTGACGGCATCGAGCACCTGGTCGCCCATCTCGAGGGCGGGCGCACGGGCACCCTGGTGGGCCCGTCAGGCGTGGGCAAGTCGACGCTGGTGAATCGCCTGGCGGGGAGCGATCGGCTGGCGACCGCCGAGCTGCGCGCCGACGGGCGCGGCCGCCACACCACCACCCATCGCGAGCTGGTCGTGCTGCCGACCGGCGGCTGCCTGATCGACACACCGGGGATGCGCGAGCTCGTGCTCTGGGACGCCGGCGAGGGTCTGGAGCAGGCGTTCGACGACGTGGAGCTCCTGGCCGGGCAGTGCCGGTTCTCGGACTGCCAGCACCGCACCGAGCCGGGCTGCGCCGTGCTGGCGGCGATCGCGGCCGGCACGCTCGACCCGGGCCGGCTCGAGGGCTTCCGCAAGCTTCAGCGCGAGCTGCGACACCTCGAGACCCGGCACGATGCGCGGGCTCGGTCGGAGGAGCGCAAGCGCTGGCGGGCGCTCGACCGCGAGCAGCGGCTGCGGACGCGCGACGGGTAGCGGTCAGGCGCGGCGCACGGTGAGGCTGCCGAAGGCGGTCCGCGCCCGCAGGTGCACGATCGGCGCTCCGGCTGCGACGGGCGCCTCGCCGCCGTCGGCATGGTGGGCGCCGAAGACGGCGAATCCGGACATGTCGAGCTCGACCCCGTCCGGCACCACCACCTCGACGGCGCCGCACAGTGCCCGGACGTCCACCCAGACCTCCGCCGCGGTCACCTCGGCGTGGCGGAGATCCAGGCGCACGCCGCCGAACAGGCCCAGGGCGCTCACCCGCCGCCCCAGCCTCCAGCGGCCGCTGCGCGAGACATCGCCGAACAGCCCGAGCACCCGCGGCGAGTCGGCCTCCGCGGGCGCCGAGGACGCGACGGGCAGGTCGCCCAGCGTCTGGTCGAGCTCGGTGCGGGTGGTCGCGGTCAGGGCCGAGCCGACCCGGTCGGCCAGCTCCTCGAGCGTCAGCCGGCCCGCGATTGCGTGCTCGCGGAGCGCCATCACCGCCTGCTCCCGATCGGCGTCCGCCGCCCGATCGGATGAACCCGACTCGTCCATCACCCCACCGTAGCGCGGCGGCCCGGCCGCCCCGAGCGGATTTGCTTCGCGAGCGAGATCATGCGCTTGCGCTCGCCCGGCGTGAACACGCCGATGGCCATCAGCGCGAACGGGAAGAGCGCGACCGACCCGACTCGCAGAATGAGGCCGACGGCGTGGCTGGGAGGCACCAGCTCGACCTCGATGGCCATGAACACCGCGGCCAGGGCCGCCACTCGCAGCACTCGACTGAAGTCGTACTTCACGGGGTAGCTGCGCTGCGCGTTGCGCCAGCCCATCACGACCAGGACGGCGAATCCGATCACCGTCGACCAGCCGGCTCCGAGGATGCCCCACTTGGGGATCATGTAGAAGTTGAGCCCGATGTTGACCGCCGCCGCCGTGCCGGTCACGACGGGCGTGAACCGCGTCCGCTTGGAGCGGTTGACGCCGATGTTCAGGATGTAGTAGGCGCCGTACAGCACGGAGCCTGACATCAGCAGCGGCACCACCGGCACCGCCCCCCACCATTGCGGATCCATCGTCAGGTGGATGTACGGCGTCGAGAGCGCGGTGATGGTCACCACCCCCCACGCCATCAGCATCGACCAGTAGGTGAGCACCGCGCGATACGTCTTCTTGGCGTCGCCGTCGTCCAGGATCAGGTTGGCGAACGGGATCCACGCCGTCTGGAACGCGGTCACGATCAGCATGATCCCGAGCGCGATCTTGTTTGCCGCGGAGTAGGTGCCGAGCTGGGCGCTGCGCTCGAGCTGCGTGCCGGAGGTGAGCCGCTGCACCTGCACCCGGTCGGCCAGGTTCAGCGCCCAGAGCGCGACGCCGGCGGGCATCAGCGGCAGCGAGAAGTGCAGCATCTGCCGCAGGACGGGCATGTTGACGTGCAGCCCGATCATGTCCCGCCGTGCCCACAGGAGCAGGAAGTAGGTGATGTAGGTGCCCGAGAAGTTGCCCACCATGATGCCGGCGGCGCCCATGTGGAGGGGAATGACCAGCACGAGCGAGAGCACGATCGTGATGGCGATGTTGATGAGCGAGTAGACGACGAACGCGGTCGGCCGCTGCTCGATCCGGTAGATGCCCGTGATGATCGAGTAGTTCACGCTCACCCACAGGCCGGCGACCCCGATCGCGGCCAGCTCCTCGGGCACCTCGAGTCCCAGGGAGATCGGCTTGATCAGCGCGAAGCCGAGCAGCACGAAGATGGTCGAGAGCGCCAGCACGGCCGTGAACACGATCCGGATCGTGCGCCGCCGGGCCTCGGCTTCGCGGTTGTCCCAGCTGAACCGGAACATGGCGGTGGGCAGCCCGAACTGGAACACGATCGCGGCCAGCGAGCTCGCTGCCATGACCGTCTCGACCTGGCCGAAGCCCGCCTGGCTGACGTACTCGGGCTTCGTGTAGATCGGCAGCAGGAAGATGCCGACCAGCTTCGAGATGATCCCGCCCAGGCCGTAGACGAACGACTGGCCGGCAAGCTGCTTCAGCCGGGCGCCCATGCTCTCGTGCTGGGGCGTCTGGCGGTCGGTGGCCGCCCGGCTTGTCGCAAATCTGTGCCGAAGTCCTCCCGGCCGCTTACCGGGGACTGTCCCCACTTAGAGGCCCATGACGCCGATCAGCTCGCGCACGGCGTCGGCCGACCGGTTGAGCTGCGCCTGCTCCTCGTCGTTCAGGCTGATCTGGAGCACCTCTTCGAGCCCGCTCGCGCCCAGGCGGCAGGGGACGCCCATGTAGAGATCCTTGAGCCCGTACTCGCCCTGCAGGTGGGCGCAGCACGGCAGCACCCGCTTCTGGTCGTGGACGATCGAGTCGACCATCTCCGACACCGCCGCCGACGGGGCGTAGTAGGCCGAGCCCGACTTGAGCAGCTTGACCACCTCGGCGCCGCCGTCGCGCGTGCGCTGGACGATCTCGGCCAGGCGGGCGGCCGGGATCAGCTCCGAGACCGGGATCCCGGCCACGTTGGTGTATGACGCCACGGGCACCATCTGGTCGCCGTGCCCGCCCAGGACGAAGCCCGTCACGTCGCGCGCCGAGACGCCGAGCTCCCAGGCCAGGAAGGTGCGAAACCGGGCCGTGTCGAGCACGCCCGCCATGCCGATGACGCGCTCGCGCGGCAGTCCCGCCTCGCTGAATGCCACCTGGCACATGGCGTCGAGCGGGTTGGTGACGACGATCAGGATCGTGTCGGGCGAGTGGGCGATCAGGTTCCGGGTGACGTCGGCGACGATCGCCTGGTTCGTCTTCAGCAGGTCGTCCCGGCTCATGCCGGGCGTGCGTGCGCGCCCCGACGTGATCACGCAGATGGCCGAGCCGGCGGTCTCCTCGTAGCTGTTCGTGCCCACGACGGTGGGCTCGTAGCCGACCACGGGGCCGCACTGGTTCAGGTCGAGCGCCTTGCCCTGCGGCAGCCCTTCCACGATGTCGACCAGGACGACGTCGGCGTAGTCGCGCTCGGCCAGCCGCTGGGCGGTGGTGGCGCCGACGTTGCCGGCGCCGACGACGGTGATCTTGGGACGGCTCATGCCCGCACTCCCATCTGTTCGATGATCGCGTCCGCGACCTGCGACGTGCCCACCGCACTGGGATCGTCCCGCGTCGGCTTCATGTCGTAGGTGACCGACCTGCCCTCGGCGATGACCGCCGCGATCGCGCCCTCCAGGGCGTCGGCGGCCGCCCGCTCCTCGAGGTGGCGCAGCATCAGCACGCCCGAGAGCATCATCGCGATCGGATTGACCTTGTTCTGCCCCTTGTACTGCGGCGCCGAGCCGTGGGTGGGCTCGAACACCGCGCCGGCGGTGCCGAAGTTCGCGCCCGGGGCGACCCCGAGCCCGCCGACGAGGCCGGCGCCCAGATCCGAGACGATGTCGCCGTAGAGGTTCGGCAGCACCAGCACGTCGTAGAGCTCCGGCTTCTGGACGAGCTGCATGCACATGTTGTCCACGATCCGGTCGTCGAACTCGATGTCGGAGTTCTCGGCCGCGACCTGGCGCGACACCTCGAGCCACAGCCCGTCGGTGTGCTTCATGATGTTCGCCTTGTGCACCGAGGTCACCTTGCGGCGGCCGTTCTGGCGGGCGTAGTCGAAGGCGAACTCGACCACCCGCCGGGTGCCCGCCTCGGAGATCGGCTTGATCGAGATGCCCGAGTCGTCGCGGATGTGGGTGCCGGTGAGCCGCTCGATGGCCGCCGCGATCTCGGCCTCGCCCGCCGATCCGCGCTCGAACTCGATGCCCGCGTACAGATCCTCGGTGTTCTCGCGCACGATCACCATGTCGACGCCGGCGTCGGCGTAGCGGGTGCGCACGCCCGGGTAGTACTTGCACGGCCGCACCTGCGCGTAGAGGTCGAGCGACTTGCGCAGACCGACGTTGACCGAGCGGAAGCCGGATCCCACCGGCGTCGTGATCGGGCCCTTGATCGCGGTGCCGTTTTGCCTGATCGACGCGATCACGTGGTCGGGGAGCGGGTTGCCGCCGTTCTGCTCCATGACGTCGGAGCCGGCCTCCTGCACGTCCCAGTCGATGGTGACCCCGGTCGCGTCCAGCACCCGCCGGGTCGCCTCAGCGATCTCGGGGCCGGTGCCGTCGCCGGGAATGAGTGTGACACGATGACTCACGCGGGTTCGTCCTCCCAGAATGTTTCGGGGGAGCGTACCGGACGGCCTCCGCGGGACGGTGGGGTCGGTTGTGCGCACAACGGAGTAGGATTCCGGCCATGGTGGACAAGGGCGGACTCGAGGGTGTGGTCGTCGCTCGGAGCCGGCTCTGTTCGATCGACGGGCTGAACGGCATCCTGATCTACGGGGGCTACGACGTCGGCGATCTGGCGGAGCACTCGACGTACGAGGAGGTGTGCTTCCTCATCCTCCGCGGCGAGCTGCCGAGCCGGGAAGAGCTGGACGCGTTCGTCGCGGAGCTGGCATCGCACCGGGAGCTCTCCGAGGAGACGGCCAGCGTGGTGGACATGCTCGCGACCCACGCCGCGCCGATGGAGATGCTGCGCACCGCCGTGTCGTCGGACAGCTTCGACGACCCCGACAAGGATTCCAACGCCGGCGACGCAAACGTCCGCAAGGCGACCCGCCTGATCGCAAAGATGCCGACGATGGTGGCGCGCTACCACCGCCGCCGCAACGGCCTCGAGCCGATCCCGCCCGACCCGTCGCTCGGGCACGCGGCCAACTTCCTGCACATGCTGAACGGCGAAGAGGTGAGCCCGGCCGCCGCCAAGACATTCGACGTCGCCCTGATCCTGCATGCCGACCACGAGATGAACGCGTCCACGTTCACCGCCAGGGTGATCGCCTCGACGCTGTCGGACATGCACTCCGCCATCACGGGTGCCATCGGCGCCCTCAAGGGGCCGCTGCACGGAGGCGCCAACGAGCAGGTGATGCGGCTCCTGCAGTCGATCCCGCCCGGCGTGCCGGTCGAGGACGAGATCCACGCCCGGCTCGAGCGCAAGGAGCGGATCATGGGCTTCGGCCATCGCGTCTACAAGACCTGGGACCCGCGGGCCGTCATCCTCAAGCGCTTCAGCAAGCAGCTTGCGGAGGAGTCCGGCGAGCCGCGCTGGTACGACCTCTCCGACCGGATCGAGCACGTGGTCGTGGCCGAGAAGGGGCTGTACCCGAACGTCGACTTCTACTCCGCGTCCACGTACCACTACCTGGGCATCGAGACCGGCCTCTTCACCCCCATCTTCGCCATGAGCCGGGTGGTCGGCTGGGCCGCGCACGTGATCGAGCAGCACGCCGACAACCGGCTGATCCGGCCGAGCTCCGAGTACGTCGGGCCGCCGCCGCGGGCCTACGAGCCGATCGAGCGCCGGGCCGCGTCCGCGGCCGCGTAGCGAAGGCCCTCGGGCCGCAGCCGCATCGAGTCGCCCCGGCCGGGCTGGAACCCGACCCGCAGGTAGGCCCCGACAGCGGCCAGGTTGCGGTCGTCGACATCGAGTACCACCTCGCGCAGGCCGAGCCGCTCGAAGGCATACCGGCAGACGAGGGCGGTGGCCTCGGTGCCCTGGCCCGAGCCGCGGTGCGCCTCCTCGCCGATCAGGATCGAGAACCGGGCCCGGCCGAAGGCCCACAGCTGCAGGCGGGCGTTTCCGATCACGGTGCCCTGGCCGGTCTCCTCGATGCCGAACGCGATCAGCGTGGGGTCGGCCAGCGCCTGGCGCCCCCACGAGCGCAGCTCGGACAGGGTCGCCGGGGTGTCGGGAGGGCCGCGGCGCCCGTACAGGTACCGGGTCGTCACCGGGTCGCTCAGCCAGCGCTCCCAGGCACCTGCGTCCGCCGGCCGCAGCGGAGCCAGCGCGACCAGGGCTCCGACGATCCGCTCGCCGATGGTCATGCGTCCGAGGATACCCGCCCCGGCGGGAGCGGATGGGGCTACGCCGTCTTGCGCCGGGAGGCAGCCGCAGGCTTCGCGCGCGGCTTGGCGCGGCTCGCGGGCTTCTTGGCCTTCTGCCGGTTCGTCCGGGCCGCATCGAGCGACGCGGTCAGCGCGGTCATCAGGTCGGGCGGCGCCGGACCGGCCGCGGGAGCGGGCGGCGTGACGGTCTTGCCCTGGCGCTTCTGATCGACGATCTCGAGCAGGCGCTCGCGGTAGGTGTCCTGGTAGCGGCCAGGCTCGAAGTCGGACGTGTAGGCCGCGATCAGATCCTCGGCCATCTTCAGCTGGCGCTTGTCGACCTCGCTCGTGGAGGGAGCGATGCCGTCGATCGAGCGCACCTCGTCGTCGAAGAACATCCGCTCGAGGGTGATGACCCCCTCGCGCACCCGCAGGCAGGCCAGGTTCTCGCGGTCGGACTGGACGTAGGTCGCGATCGCGGACAGGCCCGAGCGCTCCATCGCCTGCACCAGCAGGTTGTAGATGGCCTCGCCGGGGCCTTCCTCGGGGCCGAGGAAGTACGTGCGCTCGAAGTAGATCGGGTCGATCTGGGCCGCCGGCACGAAGTCGTGGATGGTGATGCTGCGGTGGCTCTCGGTGCGGGCCGCCTCGAGGTCCTCGTCGGTCAGCTGGACGTACTCGCCCTTGCTGATCTCATAGCCCTTGACGATCTCGTCGGCGGGCACCGGCTCGTTGTCGACCTTGCACACCTTGACGTAGCCGATGCGGCCGCCGTCGGTGGCGTGCAGCTGGTTGAAGCGCAGATCCTTCTCGCTGATGGCCGTGTACATGCGCACCGGCGCATTGACGAGGCCGAACGAGATGGCGCCGGTCCAGACGGCGCGAGGGCGGTTCGCGGTGGGCATCGTCGGTAAACATACCCCGTTTGCGGCGGTTGTCCTGCCCAGAAGTGCGGCTACTCGCCGGGAAGCAGCGAGAAGATGCGGGCGTCGTCGACCAGCCAGCGGCCGTCGTAGTCGCGCCACAGCAGCTCGACGACGCGCGTGTCGGCGTCGTCCAGGTGCAGGTGCAAGAGCGTGCGGTTGGCGACCGTCCCGATCAGCTCGGCCCGCGCGGTGCGGTCAAGCAGCGGCCGCAGCTCGTCGTCGCGGTCTGCGAACTCGGCCGAGAGCGCGCCGCCGTAGGCAGCCGAGTCGTGCGCGTTGGTGGCGGCCTCGAGGCCGCGGGCGGCCCGCTGGGCGGCCAGTTTCACCGGTGATGGCGGTCCGTCTGCGGCCACGCCCCAGGCTACTCCAATTCCCCCATCGCAAAGGTGCGATTCGCACGTCACAAAGTGACACGAACGCTGCGCCCACCGACCAGGTGGATTGGTAGGCTGCAGGGAGTCGAGCCCGCGTGGAGCGGGGTCCGGAGGACCGTGATGGTCAGACACGACGTGGTGGTGGTGGGAGCCGGGTTGGCGGGGATGCGCGCGGCCATCGAGGCATCCCGCTACGGCGCCGACGTCGGGGTCGTCAGCAAGCTGCATCCCACCCGCAGCCATTCGGGCGCGGCCGAGGGAGGCATCAATGCGGCGCTCGGAAACGCCGGCGAGGACAGCCCCGAGCAGCACACCTTCTTCACCGTCAAGGGCTCCGACTACCTGGGCGACCAGGATGCCATCGCGACGATGTGCGCCGAGGGGCCGGGCGACATCTACGAGCTCGAGCACATGGGGGCGGTGTTCTCGCGCATGGACGACGGCCGCATCGCCCAGCGCCCGTTCGGCGCGGGCGGCGCGCCCCGCACGGCCTACGCCTCCGACATCACCGGCCACGTGCTGCTGCACGTCCTCTACGAGCAGCTCGTCAAGAGCGGCGTCACCGTCTACGAGGAGTGGTTCGCGCTCGATCTGGTCACCGACGGCGACCGCTGCGTCGGGCTGACCGCGTGGGATCTGATGCACGGCGGGGTACAGGGCGTCGAGGCGGGCGCCGTGATCATGGCGACCGGGGGCCTCGGCCGGATGTACCGCGGCACCACCAACGCCTACGCCTGCACGGGCGACGGCATGTCGATGGCGTGGCGGGCCGGCGTGCCGCTGAAGGACATGGAGTTCATGCAGTTTCACCCGACCACGCTCAAGTCCAACGGGGTGCTGATCACCGAGGGCGCCCGCGGCGAGGGCGCCTACCTGCGCAACAGCGAGGGCGACCGGTTCATGTTCAAGTACGCGCCGAACGCCGGCGAGCTGGCCAGCCGCGACGTGGTCTCGCGGTCCGAGCAGACCGAGATCGACGAGGGCAGGGGCGTGGACGGGTGCGTCCTGCTCGACCTGACCCACCTGGGTGCGCGCAAGATCATGACCGTGCTGCACGGCTCACGCGAGCTGGCGATGGACTACGCCGGCGTCGACCCCATCGAGGAGCCGATCCCGGTGCGGCCGGGCAGTCATTACCACATGGGCGGCATCGACACCGACGTGTGGGGGCGCACCCTCATGCCGGGGTTGTACGCCGCCGGCGAGTGCGCCTGCGTCTCGGTGCACGGTGCCAACCGGCTCGGGGGCAACTCGCTGCTCGAGACCATCGTGTTCGGCCGCCGCTCGGGCGCCGCTGCCGCCCAGGACGTCCGCGCCAACGGATCGCGGGCGGTGTTCTCGCCGTCGGCGGTGCGCGTGGCCGAGCGCCGCATCCGCCAGCTCCTCTACAACTTCGACGGCGTGCGCCCGCACGTTCTGCGCGACCAGCTGGCCGACACGATGTACGAGAACGCCGGCATCTTCCGGTCGGCCGAGAAGCTCGACCAGTGCAAGGCCGACGTCACCGAGCTGCGCGAGCGCTTTCGCGACGGCCTCGGGGTCGTGATCCAGGACAAGTCGCGCACCTTCAACTCCGACCTGATCGGGGCGCTCGAGCTGGGCTCGATGCTGCAGATGGCCGACTGCCTGGTCACCGGCGCGATCGCCCGCACCGAGAGCCGCGGCGCCCACAGCCGGCTCGACCACCCCGAGCGCGACGATGAGAACTGGCTCAAGCACACGCTCACGACCTACGACGACGGCGACGTGGGCCTCGACTACCGGCCCGTCACGATCACCGAGCACCAACCCGCCGTCCGCTCCTACTAGCTCCGAGACAGAGAGGCCGCATGCAGTTCACCGTCAAGATCGAGCGCTGGAATCCGGAGACGGAGTCGGGCGGCCTGCACTCCTACACCGTGGACGCGCCCGAGACGGCGACGCTCCTCGATGTGCTGGACGTCGTCAAGGACACCGTCGACGGTTCGCTCAGCTACCGCAAGAGCTGCCGGATGGCGGTGTGCGGCTCGTGCGGGATGCGGATGGACGGCGCCGCCGTTTTGGCCTGCAAGACGCCGATGGCGCCGCTCGCCGCGGAGGGTCGTGTCCCGGTGATCTCGCCGATGGGGAACCTGCCCGTGGTCAAGGACCTGGTGGTCGACATGGACCCGTTCTGGGCCAAGTTCCGGGCGGTCAAGCCGTGGCTCGAGGAGGATGACCATCCGCCGGTCAAGGAGTGGCGGGTGCAGCAGAAGGAGCTCGACCGGATCATGAAGGAGGCGCTCTGCATCCAGTGCGGGTGCTGCGTCTCGGAGTGCAACTCGATGGCCGCCGACCCGGAGTTTCTCGGCCCGGCCGCCCTCGCCAAGGCGGCCCGGTTCGTGGGCGACGTGCGCGACCGCGACCGCAAGGCCCGGCTCGAGCGCTACAACGGGGCGCACGGGGTGTGGGATTGCACGCGCTGCTACTTCTGCAACGAGCGCTGCCCCAAGGGCGTCGACCCGCGCGACGCGATCGCCAAGATCGGCTCCGAGATCTACGCCGAGGGGATGCTTTCGGACAAGGGCGCACGGCACGCCCAGGTGTTCGACTTCTCGACCCGCACCACCGGCTACCTGCTTGAGACCGCGCTCGTCCCGTACACCGACCCGCTGAAGGCGATGGACATCAAGTTCGCGATGCAGATGGCGCGGGCCGGCAAGGTGCCGAATCCGCTGCGCCCGCACCGGGCCAAGAAGCTGGACGAGGTGCGCAAGCTGCACAAGCTCATCAAGGGCCAGGAGGCGGAGCTCTTGGAAGAGAAGCGCGCCGGCGTCTCGGTCGACCGCGAGAATGGGGGGGCCGGCCGATGAAGTCGAGCTACGCGTACTACCCGGGCTGCCTGGCCAGCCTGTCCCAGAAGGAGCTCGACGTCTCGACCCGGGCGATCGCCGAGAAGCTCGGCATGGCCCTCGTCGACATCCCCGGCTTCACGTGCTGCGGCGCGGGCGACGTGCACGAGGCCCGGCCCGAGTACTACCTGCACCTGAACGCACGCATCCTCGGTCAGGCCGAGCAGCTCGGGCAGGACACCATCCTGACCATCTGCAACGTCTGCACGCTCAACCTGCGCCAGGCCGACATCAAGCTCAAGGCCGACCCCGAGCTGCTCGAGCGCGTCAACCACAACCTGCGCGACGTCGGCGCGGCGCCCTATGCGGGCGGCGTCGAGGTGCGCCACCTCCTGTGGGAGATCGCCGAGGGAGAGGGCTACGAGCGGTTGAAGGCGATCGCCCAGAAGCCGCTTGCCGGCGTGCGCATCGCCCCGTTCTACGGCTGCCAGATCCTGCGCCCGTCCAAGCTGCTCGGGTTCGAGGATCCCGACCGGCCGCAGTCGCTCGAGCGGATCATCGAGGCCTGCGGGGCCGAACCGGTCGACTATCCATCCAAGATCAAGTGCTGCGGGTTCCCGATCGTGCTGGCCCGCGAGGAGGTCGCCCTCGGCGAGCTGATCCAGCCGCTGGCCGAGGCGAAGGAGGCGGGCGCCGACGCGATGGTGACGCCGTGCCCGCTGTGCCATCTCTCGCTCGACGCCTGGCAGGGCAAGGCCGCCCGCGAGGCCGACATCGACCTCGGCATGCCGATCTTCCACCTCGCCCAGCTGGTGGGCGCGGCGGCGGGGCTCTCGTACGACGAACTGCAGTTCAAGCGCCACATCGTCAAAACGCACCCCGCCACCGACAAGATCTACGCGCAGCGTTGACGCTGCGGATGGCGGTGCGCCGGTGACGCCAAGCTACGCGGCGCTGTTCCGCAACCACGGGGCACTGATGGTGGCCGCGCTGGGGGCGACCTTCCTGGGGTCGCTGGACGCGCTGATGGTGACCACCGCGCTGCCGACGGCGGCCCAGGACATCGGCGGCGTCGGCCTGATCGCGGTCACGGTCGGCGCCTACACGGTGGCGGTTGCGATGACCTTCCCGGTGGCGGGCGCGGTCATCGATCGGGAGGGGGTGGGGCGCAGCTTCGCCATCGCCTGCGTCCTGTTTGCGGGCGCGAACGTGATCGGCGGCCTGGCGCCGTCGATGCCGGTGGTCGCCTTCTCGCGGCTGATCCTCGGCCTCGGGGCCGGCTTCATGTTCGCGGTGCCGCTCGGTCTCTTCGCCGTCTCGATCCCCGACGCGCTGCGGCCGCGGGCGTTCGGCATCAACGCCGCCATGTGGGGCGTGTCGGCCCTGGTCGGGCCGCTCCTGGGGGCGATCCTGACCGCGACCGTCGGCTGGCGGTGGGTGTTCTGGATCAACCTGCCGATGATCTTCGCGGTCGCCTGGGCCGGCACCCTGGCGCTGCGGGGGCGGCCGCGGCCGGTGTCGACCGGCGAGCGCCAGCCGCTCAACCTGGTCGGCCCGGTGATGCTGGGTGCGATCGTGGCCGTGCTGCTCGCCGTCACGCGGCGGTGGCTTCCGCCCGCCTACCTGGCGCCGCTTGCGCTCGTGCCCGCGGCGATCTTCGTGTGGTACGAGCGCCGCACCAGCGCCCCCGTCTTCACGCACACCGCCAACGCCATCGCCGCCAACGTGGCCGCGTTCGGAGCCGGAGTCGCGTTCCTCGGCGCCGAGACCTACCTGCCGCTGCAGCTCCAGGTGGGCTTCAGCCACGGCATCGACCTGCCCGGCTACACGCTCTCGGGAGTCCGGCTGGTCGGTGTCGCCCTGCTCCTGTGCACGCTCGCCTGGACGGCCGGCTCGATGGGAGCCGCCCGGGCCAACTCGCGGCCGCGAAACCAGATCATGCTGGGGACGGCGATGACGGTCGCCGCGACGGCCGTGATGGCCATCCCGGCCGGCGGCGCGACGGTGCCGATGCTCGCCTACGCCTTCTCCGGCCTGGGGATGGGCATCGCCAGCCCCGCGCTCTTCGCCGCGGTGCTCGCCGACGGCATCGAGGGCCGCGAGGGCCGCTCGACCTCGAGCATCCCGCTGACGCGCCAGGTCGGCTCGGGCACCGGCGCGGCCGTCGCCGGGATCGTGTTCGCCGCGGCCCTGAGCGCGCATCAGGTGCAGGCGGCCGAGCACGCGGGCGCGCACGTTCCGGCGGTCGTGCACGCCGTGCGGCTGACCTATCTGGCGGTTGCGGTGGTGAGCTCGGTCGGGGTGATCGCATGTCTGTGGCTGCGCCGCGACGTGGAGGCGCCTGGGCGGGCGCGGTCGGCGCCGGCCCCCGGCACCGGCGACAGGCAGGCCGAGGGTGTCACCGAGGCCGCCGTCCGCGGCGCCGGATGAGCACCGTCCCCGCGTCCGTCGATCCCGTCGCCGGTCTGCGGCGGCTGTTCGGCTTCTCGGGCTTCCGGCCCGGCCAGCGCGAGGCCGTGGAGGCGGTCATGGCGGGCCGCGACGTGCTCGCGGTCATGCCGACGGGCTCGGGCAAGTCGCTCTGCTACCAGCTTCCGGCGCTGCTTGCCGACGGCGTGACCCTGGTCGTCTCGCCGCTGATCGCGCTGATGGAGGACCAGTTCGCGGCGCTGCGAAACCGCGGTATCGAGGGCGCCGAGATGCTGACGTCGAACATGACCCCGGCGGCGGTCGCCGAGGCGCTCGAGCGGATCGGAAACGGCGAGGCGCGGCTGGTCTATGTCGCCCCGGAGCGCTTCTCGAGCCGCCGCTTCCTGGATGCGATCGGCGCCGTCGGCGTCGCCCGGCTCGCGGTGGACGAGGCCCACTGCCTGTCGGAGTGGGGACACGACTTCCGGCCCGACTACCTGCGCCTCGCCGACGTGCGCGAGCGGCTTGGCTCGCCCGCCACGATCGCGCTCACCGCGACCGCCACCACCCGCGTCTCGGCCGACATCGTGAAGGCGCTGCGGCTCCGCGACCCGGTCAGCATCCGCACGGGCTTTGACCGCCCCAACCTGGCCTTCGCGGTCGTGCCGGTGGCCGGCGACCACGCCAAGCCGGGGGTGCTCATGCAGCTTCTCGGAGCTCCCGGTGCGCTGCCGGCCGTGATCTACTGCGGCCGCCGGCGCACGTGCGAGGAGGTCGTCTCGACGCTCACGGCGGCCGGCATCAATGCGGCCGCCTACCACGCGGGCCTGCGCGGCGACCGCCGCACCGCGACCCTGAACGCCTTCCTGGCCGGCGAGCTCGACGCCGTGGCGGCGACGACCGCGTTCGGCATGGGGATCGACAAGGCCGACGTCCGCTCGGTGGTGCACTGGGCGCTGCCCGCGTCGCCCGAGGAGTACTACCAGCAGGCGGGCCGCGCCGGCCGCGACGGCGAGCCGGCCCGGTGCACGCTCCTCTATAGCCCGCGGGACAAGGGCCTGATCGTGTACTTCATCAACCGCGCCAAGCTGAGCGGGGCGGATCTCGAGACCGTGCATGCGGGCCTCGCCGCGACGGCGGGCGCCGACGGACTGTTCCGGATCGCGGAGTCCGGCGTGGCGGCCGAGGAGCCGCGGGCGGCCGTCGCGGCGCTCGAGCGGGCCGGCGCGCTCGAGCTCTTCCCCGCGCCGAATGGGGTCTTCTCGGGCCGCCTGGCGGATGCTCGCCTGTCACGCGTCCACCTGGCCGCGGCGCTGGTGGCGGGCAAGCGGGTCGAGCGCCAGCGCTGGGACCGGCTCAAGGCCATCGACGGCTATGCCACGGCCGGCGGCTGCCGCCGCGAGGCGCTGCTCCGCTACTTCGGTGACACGCCGACCGACCCCAAGCCGGATCCCTGCTGTGACCAGTGCGGGTACGTCGTCGACATCGTCGCCCAACCGGCCGCGAGGGCGCGAGCGGCGGCTGCCGCGCCGCCGCCGGGGGATGCCGATGCGGCGGTGCTCCAGGCAGTCGACGACACCGCCGGAGCGGTCGGCAGGACGCGCCTGTCGCAGATCCTGCGCGGATCGGCGGGGCGCGCGCTCCTCGCCGCCGGGCACGACCGGGTTGCCGCATACGGCGCGCTGGCCGGGTGGACCGACGATCAGGTGCTCGAGCGGATCGATGCGCTGATCGCCTCCGGGGCGGTCGAGAAGACGGGCGGGCGCTACCCGCTCGTACGCCGCCCGCAGGCGACGGCGCGGCGGACGGCGTCGAGCGCCCGGGATGCGGAGCTGCGGGCGCAGATCGCGGATCTCGGCCACCGCCGCGACCCCGACGGGATCCCCTTTCTCCTGCGTGTGCTTGCGGCCGCCGAGAACGACGACCAGCGCCGGCTGGCGGCCCTGGCGCTGGGCGAGATCGGTGACGAGCGCGCCCGCAGCGGCCTCCTGTTCGCCGTCGACGATCAGTCCGAGGACGTCCGCGAGGCCGCGCAGGCGGCGCTCGGTCTTCTGCCCCGCTAGGGAAGCGTGATCGAGACGGCGCCGGCGGGCGCCCGTTCGGCGACGAGGCGGTCGGTCGAAAAGACGATGATCTGGCGCTCGGCCGCGGCGTCGGCGAGCCAGGCCAGCGACCGCTCGAGGCGGTCGGGATCGAAGTGCGCGAAGGGATCGTCCAGCAGCATGGGCAACGGCTGTCCGCCCTGGCACATGAGCCGCACGAGCTCGAGCCGCTGCACCAGATACGCCTGCTTCTGCGTGCCGGTCGAGAGCGAGCCGAGGTCGACGATGGCGCCGGTCTCGGGGGCCTCGAGGCGGACGTTCAGCCGCTCGTCGACCAGGGCGTGCGTGTAGCGGCCGCCCGTCAGCCGTGAGATGCCGGCCGCGAGCGACGTGTTCAGGTGCGGAGCGAAGTCGCGATAGGTCTCGGCCGCCGCTGCGGCGAGCTCGGTCTCGGCCAGCCGCAGCACGCGCTCGACGTGCTCGAGCCGGACGACGCGTTCGTAGGCCGCGTCGAGCCGCTCTCGCAGCACGGCGAGGTCGGGCAGCGCGCGCAGTCGCTCGGCGACCGCTGCCGTCAGCCGCTCGCTCTCGGCGGAGGTCACATCGAGTGTCGTGCGGGCCTGGCGGAGTTCCTGCTCGACGTCGTCGGGGTCGCGGCCGGCGGCCAGTTCGGCGTGGCCGTTCAGGCGCCCCTGCAGCGATTCGAGGCGGGCGCGGGCCGCCTCGATCGAATCGTCGCCGAGCAGCCGGCGCAACTGCTCGGCCGCATTGGTGCGGGCGAGCGTGGCCTGGGTGCGGACGGTTGCCGCGGCATGGATGCGGTCGTAGCGGCGCAGCCCGGCGTCGAGGTCGGGGGCGTCGATGTCGCATCCGCGTAGCGCGGTGGCCACGCGCTCGCGCAGGCCGGCCAGTTCGGCCTCGAGCTGGAGGGTGCCGGCCATGCGCGCGCGCACGTCCGCGGCCTGCAGCCGGGTCGCGGCCAGTTCCCGCTCGGTGCCTGCCAGCGCGTGGTCTCGCTCGACCGACGTGCGAAATGCCGCCAGCCGGTCGGCCACCGGGCCGCTGCCGGGCAAGAGTCGATCGAGCTCGCGTGAGCCGGTTCCGTGCCGGGCGGTGAGCGCCCACACGCCCGCGGCGGCCGCAACGACCGCCCCCACCCCGATCACCGCGGTCATTCCCAGCACCGCTCCGAGGACGGCGATGACGATTCCGGCGCCAACCCCCACCAGGGCTCCCCGCGGCCGCGATCCCGTCGCAGCTGCGGCCGCCGCCTCGACCGCAGGAGCCCGCTCGGCCGCGCCCCGGTCGGGTTCGAGGGTCTCGGCGCGTGCCTCGAGCGAGCGGCAGCGTTCGGCGAGCTCGGCCGCAAGGGCGGTGTCGGCGGCGGCGATGCCGGCGCGCTCGGCCCGCTCGGCGGTGAGGTCTGACAGCCGGTCGCGGAGAGAGGGCATGTCGGCGACGGGCGTGAACCCGTTGCATTCCGTGTCGGCCTCAAGCAGACGCGACGCCTCGGCCTCGGCCGCGGCGAGGCGCTCGGCCTCGGCCAGCCACCGGCGCAGCTCGTCCGCCCGCAGGTGGTCGCGGATCGACTCCAGCCGGTGCAGCGTCGCCGCCGCGTCCTTCGCCCTCGACTCCGCGGCGTCCCGGCCGGCGGCGGCCTGCTCGACCTCGGCGCGCGCGGCCACCGCCGCGTCGAGGCGCTCCTGCAGCAGTGCGGCCTGTGCCTGAGCCTCTGGCAGCGGGTTGGTTCGGGCCCGATTCAGGCCGACGGTCTCCGCGCGGGTAGCTTTCAGAAGCGCGACCGCCGTCGCGGCGGATCCATCGGCGGGGGCGTTCGTCATCACGGTCTCGATCGCGTGTCGCACGGCGTCCGGCTCGCCGATCCCGTTCAGCTCGGCCTGGTCGACGCAGCCCGCCCGCAGGTACACGTCGCGCTCGACGCCGTAGAGCACCCGCGCCAGCGCCTGCGTGTCGGTGCCCGAGCCGTGGGTCGCGGTCAGGTCGTCGCCGGTGGCCGCGTCGCAGAGCGTGAACCGGCAGCGCTCGAAGTCCCACTGGAGCCGCAGCAGCCGCCCGTCCTCGGCACGCAGTTCGAGCACCACGCCGTAGCGCGAGTCCGACCACGGCCGGTACCGGTCGATGGCGAGCGTCTCGTCGCGCAGGCGGCGCCTCCCGGCGGTGAGGCCGAAGAGCCCCGCCCGCAGCGCCGCGTGGGTCGTGCTCTTGCCCGATTCGTTCGATCCGGTGACGAGCGTCAGGCCGGGCCCGAACCGCAGCTCGGCGTCCGCCAGCTTCCCGAATGCGGTCACGCTCAGGCGGTCAACCCGCACCGGTGATCGCCTTCCTACGGTCGAGCGCACGCAGTCCGGCCAGGACGGCCTCGTGCGCCTCGGGCTCGGCAGAGTGAAGCAGCTTCGCGACGAATCGCCCCCGCACCGACTCCTCGCGCGCGAGCGCGTCGAGGTCGTACGCCGGCACCGTCTCGTCCACCACGGCCAACTCGGCGAGGCCGGCGCCGCAACGCTCGGCCAGGCTGGCGGGGGAGATCTCGCAGCCCGGCTCGATCTCACCGGTGAGCACGACCCGGAGAGACGCTCCCGGCTCGGCCGCGGCCACCGCCAGCACGGCCGCCTCGACCTGGGCCGAGCCCGCTGCACCTGCGACCGACAGGTCACGCGAGACGTACCGGCGGGTCGCGGTCGCGATCGGCTCGGCGGTGACAGCGCCGGCCTGCACCGTGACGATGCTGATCCCGTGATCGCCGTTGCGCTCGCCCCAGTCCAGCGGCTCGGGGCTGCCCGGGTAGCGCAGGAAGTCGTCGCCGCGACCGTCGTGGAAGTGCCCGAGCATCACGTAGGCGGCACCGGTGCTCCGGAGCTGGGCGCGGGTGACCGGGCGGTAGGCGGCCTCCTCGGCCCACTGCTCGCCGGTCAGGGCGGCGTGGATCAGCAGGAGGTGCGTGCGCCCGTCGGTGGGGGTGCGAAACCCGGCCAGCGCCGAGGCGTCGCAGTGCTGGGCAGTGAAGGCCGCGCCCCAGATCGTGGTCTCGCCGCCGAGCTCGTACGGCTCGACCGCGTTGTGTGTGAAGAGGTGCACATTCGCCGGCCAGTCGGTGCGCTGCCAGGCCGAGCCGGGCAGGTACGGGTCGTGGTTTCCCGGCGTCACCAGGATGGGCACCCCCGCGCCCGCGAAGCTGTCGCGCAGGAACGACACCGTGTCCTCGGTGACGTAGTCGTGCTCGTAGACGTCGCCCGCGATGCAGATCGCGTCGACCCCGCGCTCGCGTCCGAGCGCAAGTGCGCGGGTCACCGCGTCGCGCAGCTCGGCCCTGCGGCGGGCGGCGGCGGGCCGCGACTCGGCGCGGTGAAACACGCGGTCGAGGTGGATGTCGGCGATGTGGAGCAGTTTCATTGGCGGACTCCCAAGTGTAGGTATGACGTCGGCTGGAACCCGCGCCGTCTTACATCCACGCGACAGATTCGTGACGGCCGGTGACTGACACCTGACAGGAGCCGCCGGTAGCGTGGCCGCCATGAACCCGCGCTCGCTCAGACTGGCCCTGGTCGCACTGCCCGCCGTGCTGGGAGCGGCCTGGTTCTGGGCGGCGTCCGCTCCGCCGGCGCCCTTCACGCGGGGCACCGTGGTACGCGTGATCGACGGCGACACCATCCTCGTGCGCGGCGGCGGAGGGCGGATCGAGGACGTCCGTCTGCTCGGCATCGACACGCCCGAGACGGTCGACCCGCGCAAGCCGGTGCAGTGTTACGGGCCCGCGGCGTCCGCGTTCGCCAAGCACCTCGAGACGGGACGGGCGGTCACCCTTGCCTACGACCGTGAGCTGCACGACCGGTACGGCCGCTTCCTGGCGTACGTCTGGCTCGCGGGCCGGCGGCCAGTGTTCGTGAACGCGGTGCTCGTGCAGCGGGGGTATGCGCGCAGCTACCCGTTTGCGCCCAACACGGCCCACGCCGCGCTCTTCGCGGAGCTCGAGCGGTCGGCGGCCGTCGCCGGGAGAGGCCTCTGGCGGGCGTGCAATTAGAGTTTGAGTGGGCTCAGCATCTTGCCGCTTGCCGCAATCACCGCGGCTGCGGGGGCCGTGCGCGATGACTTTCGGGCCCAGGCGCGGTCAGACGCATAGTCTGGTTCTCGCCCGTAGAAGGAGTGTGCGTATGTCGGAGCTGCCAGCGCCGGCTCGGTCGGTGACGCAGTCGGTCACGATCGACCGGCCCGCCCAGGACGTCCATGCGTTCCTTTCCAACGCGGCGAACTGGCCGCGCTGGGCGGTAGTCAATGTGCTGGCCGCCGAGCCCGGTCTCGAGCCGGGTTGGTGGCGAATCGCAACGGCAGATGGCCCGGGTGAGATACGCATCCGCGCGGACGCTGCGACGGGCGTTCTTGATCACGACTTCCGCGATCCGGACGAGCCGGGATGGACAGCGACGGTGCCGGCGCGTGTGGTCGCGAACGGGCGCGGGGCGGACTTCAATATGACGATCTTTCAGCCGCCGGAGCTGGACGACGAGGCTTTCGATCGCTGGCTGGCGGTCACCGCGACCGAGTTCGCCACCCTCAAAGAGGTGCTGGAACGTTCGTAAGGGCGGCGCGCCGCCGGCGATGGTGCCGGACTGTGCCGGCGGAGTCCGCGTTCGCGGCCTGCCATAAACGCTCAGGGGCTCTCGCCCGCCCGTGGTACCGTGCAAGTCCGCGTCGTTACGAGACCAGGCGACGCGGCTGCGCTTCCGGGCCGGAATCCGCCCGCCCAGCGCGTCGGCTTTCGCAGAGGTCGGTGCGGCACGAGATCAACGTCGCGCGTCGCGACGGTGAGGAGCCCAAGCATGACCTCGAATCGAAGGATTGCGCTCGCCGCCGGGGTGTTGCTCATCATCACCTTCATCACGTCGATCCCCGCGCTGTATCTGTTCGAACCCGTTCTCCGCAACCCCGCCGGCTACATCGCCGGCTCCGGCTCCGGCAACACGCGCATCCTCGTGGGCGCCTCGCTGGAACTGCTCCTGATCCTCGCAAATGTCGCCACCGCCGTGGTCCTGTTCCCGATCCTCAGGCGGCAGAGCGAGATGCTTGCGCTCGGCTACGTCACCGCCCGCATCATCGAGTCAACCTTCATCGCGATCGGCCTCGTCAGCGTCCTTGGCGTGGTCAGCATGCAGCAGCAGGACTCCACCGGCGCGGGCGTTGGCGCGGTCGGGGTGGCGCTCGCCGCGATCAAGGACTGGACGTTCCTGCTCGGGCCCGGCTTCATCGTCGGTCTGGGGAACGGGTTGCTGCTCGGCTACCTGATGTACCGATCCGGCCTGGTGCCACGACGCATGGCCGTGCTGGGGCTGGTCGGAGGGCCGCTGATCTGCATCTCGGGGATCCTCGTTCTGCTCGGCGTCCTCGAGCAGGGCGGCCCGGCCCAGGGGATCGCGACCATCCCGGAGTTCCTGTGGGAGCTCTCGCTTGGCGTATGGCTCACCGTCAAGGGATTCAACCCTTCTCCGATCCTCCCACCGGATGCCGGTCGCGTCCGGCGGAACGCCCCGGACGGCGCGATCCTCGCCGCGGGAGGCTGACGGGGGCCACCGCCGCCCCGGCCATCACTGGGGACGAGGGATGGGCCATCGGACTAGACTCACCCCCGATGCGTCGTCTGTTGCTGCTTGCCGCGATCGCCGCCGGTGCCGGGGCTCTCCGAATGGCCCGGAACCGTGACCGCCCGGTCGCGGCTTCGGGGAATGGGCACTCCGCCGATGAGGGCCGGCTGTCGGCCCTACGGGAGCGGATCGCCGCCGCGCGCAGCCGCGTGCAGGGCGGCGACGTGCCGCCCGTGCGTGGTGAGTAGCCGGCGGGTGCGGACACTGGTGGGCGCCGGGGCGGCGCTCGCAGCCTGGGGCCTTTACGAGGCCCAGTGGGTCGAGGAGCGCGAGATCGCGGTCGGCGTCCCCGGCCTGCCGCCGCAGCTCGACGGGCTCACCATCCTGCACCTGTCCGACTTCCACGCCGGCACCCCGTCACTCAACCTGCGGGCGATGCGCAAGGCGGCCGAGTTCGGCGCGCAGGTGCAGCCCGACCTGGTCGCGCTCACGGGAGACATCCTGAGCCACGGCCGCGCGCGCGCCGCGGTGGTCGCTGCGATGGAGGGGCTGCATCCGCCGCTCGGCATCTTCGCGGTGCTCGGAAACCACGACGTCGGCGACACCCACGACCCCTTCTCGCGCGGGATCGTGATCGAAGACTGGGGCTCGGCGCCGGTCACGGTGCTCCGCGACCGCTCGGCGGTGGTGCAATGGCGGGGCTGCGAGATCGAGCTGGCCGGTGTCGATCCGCTTCTCTTCGCGCAGCGCCGAAACCTGCCCGCCGAACAGCTCTTCACCCGGCCGGGAGCCGTGCGCGTGCTGCTCTCGCACTTTCCGGACGTGCCGGCCGAGATGCCGGCGGGAACGTGCGCGCTCGCCCTGTGCGGACACCTCCACGGCGGCCAGATCTGCTTCCCTGCCCGTCACGGCAAGGTGCGGCTCTCGCACCGCGCCTACCGCTTCGACGAGGGGGTGTTCGAGGAGCCCGAGACGACGGTGGTGGTCTCCCGCGGGCTGGGCACCACGCTGGTGCCGTTCCGGCTCCTCGCGCGGCCCGAGGTGAGCCTGCTGCGGCTGCACCCCCGGGCGGGGGTTCGCGATCACACCGACGGCCGTATACTCGATTCATGACCGATCCGACGGCGGCTGGTGCAGCTGAATCGGTGCACTCGCCCGGTGTTTCGGCCCACATCTCGCATGCGGTGATCGCCGCGTACGCGGCCGCCGCCGCCCGCGAGGTGCCGGGCGTCCACACGCTCACCGGCGGCCACCTGGGCCGGCTCGAGCGGCGGGGCGATCCCGACCGCCTGGGCGTGCGGGTCACGGCCGCCGGAGAGGCCATCGATCTGGAGCTGCATGTGATCACCGAGTGGGGCGCGTCGATCCCCGCCGTCGCTACCGCCGTTTCGGAGTCGGTGCGCACGTATCTGGCCTCGATGATCGATCTCGACGTGGACGCCCTCACCGTTGTCATCGACGACGTTGCCGCCCCGGTGCCGGCGTGACCACCGCCGCCGGTGTCGACCATCTGACGGGCGCCACGCTCGACGCCGCGCCGCCGCCGTGCCGCGCGTGCATGTGGTGGCAGACGCGCCCGGGACGCGAGCCGGACGAGCGCAGCCGCTGGGTCGCCGACGCCGAGGACGGCTTCGGCCCCTGGGGCAAGCTCTACCGCGACGAGAGCGGCGTGACCGGCCTGATCCAGTACGGGCCTGCGCTGGAGTTTCCGCGCGCACAGACGCTGCCGGCCGGGCCTCCCAGCCGCGACGCCGTGCTCGTGACGTGCGCGTACCTGACCGACGCCCACAGCCCCTGGGTGCTGCAGAGCCTGTTCCTGGCCGCCATCGGCGAGTGCCGCGACCGCGGGCTGCCCGCCCTCGAGGCGTTCGCCTACAGATACCCGTCGGGCGAGGATTTCGCCACCCGCTTTCTCGGTCACCGCACCATCTTCCCGGCCGACTTCCTGGCCGACTTCGGGTTTGCCGTCAGCCGCTCGGCGGGCATGATCGAGCTCATGCGGCTCGACCTGCGAGCCATCGAGCTCGAGCCCGAGCGCCGGCGCATGGCCCGCCTGCGCGAGCGGCTCGCGCCCCTTGTCAGCCCGGCCCCGGCGCCGGTGCGCTGAACCGAGCCCGAGGCTGCGACGAATGGACTCCGACGACACGCGACGGGAAGGACGGGTGGAGCACCTGTCGGATCACGGGTTGCTTGCCCTCGTTGGGCGCGGCGATCGAGAGGCGTTTGCGAGGCTGTACGACATGTACAGCGCGGCGGCATACTCGCTTGCGGCCCGGATCGTGCGCGACCGGGACCTGGCCGCGGACGTGGTGCAGAACGTCTTTCTGGCAGTCTGGACGGGGGCGACACAGTTCGACGCCGGCAGGGGACAGCCCTCGACGTGGATCATGACGATGACTCATCACAAGGCGGTTGACATGGTGAGGCGCGAGCAGCGCCGCCGCACCGAGCCGCTCGACCTCGCCGCCGAGCTGGCTGCGACGGGCGTGCCCGTCGACGAGCAGGCGTGGCGGGGCGTCGCCCGTGACAACGTCCGCGCAGCGCTGGCTCGGCTGCCCGACCCCCACCGCGAGGTGATCGAGCTGGCCTACTTCGCGGGCTACTCCCAGTCGGAGCTGGCCGCCAGGCTGGCGCTTCCGATCGGCACGGTCAAGAGCCGCACCTTCGCCGCCATGCGGGCGCTGCGCGATGCCCTGGCGGCGGCGGGAATGCATCCGGAGGACGAGTGGAACACCTCGACGAGCTGATCGCGGGCCAGGCCCTGTACGCGCTCTCGGCGGAGGACTCCGAGCGCGTCGCGCTGCACGTTGCCGAGTGCGAGCGCTGCCGCGTGCAGCTGCGCGAGGCCGAGGCCCTCGCCGCGTCGCTGGCCTACGCGGTGGCGCCGGCCGCTCCGCCGCCCGATCTGCGCGCGCGGCTGCTGGCGGCCGTCGAGCCGGTGGTCCCGGCCCCGGCGCCCGCCCAGCCCGTGGGCGCGGTTGCGGCCCCCCCGGCGCCTCGCCGTGAGAAGCCGTCGCGGACGGGCTGGTGGCCGCGCTTCTCCACCTTCGCCGCGCCCGTTCTGGCCGCTGTGGTGATCGGGCTGCTGGTATGGAACGTGTCGCTGCGCGGCGACCTGAACTCGCTCACCCGAAACCTGCAGCACGCCCAGGCTGTCCCGCTCGGCACCGTCGGCACCGTGGTCACGGGGTCCGGTGGCGGAGCGACGATCTATGCCAAGATGGCGCCGGCTCCGGCCGGGAAGACCTACGAGGCGTGGGTGATTCACGGCAAGGTGGCGGTGCCGGCCGGGCTGTTCCAGGGCGGAGGCACCCTCACACTCAAGCTGACCGCACCCGCAAAGCCGGGCGACGTCATCGCGATCACGATCGAGCCGGCCGGTGGCAGCAAGCTGCCCACGGCCCCCCCGCTCGTGCACAGCACCGTTTAGTGCGAGAGGAAGGCGACGGTGGCCGCGACCACCGTCGCGGCTGCGATCAGTCGCCACATGCGCGCCTGATCGGGCAGATGCAGGGCCGGGCGGGCCGGCCGCGGCCGGCGGCGTGCGTGCCGGCGGCGGGCGATGCGGGTGCGGCCCGCGGCCGCCTCACGCTGGGACGTCGCCCCCAGGAGCTCGTCCACCGCGAACGGCCCGTGCGGGTCGCGGCCCTCGGGATGGGTGACGCACTCGAACCCCTGCCGGCCCTCGGCCACCTCGCCGAGGCAGCGCGGGCACGCGTGTAGCAGCGGCTCGAACGGATTCCAGGAACGGCGCGCCGCCGCCCGGCGGTCGTCGCTCGTGGCCAGCTGGTGCGGCTGCCACGGCCCGTGCTCGGCGCAGGCGCCATCGCGGACGGGCTTGAGGCACACGGGGCAGAGCCGGCCCCGTCCGGCCACCGCCATCAGGCGGCCGCCCGGTCGGGGACACGGACGAGGCCGCGCTGCACCAGCAGCTCGGCGATCTGGACGCCGTTGGTGGCGGCGCCCTTGCGCAGGTTGTCGGCGACGACCCACAGGCTGAGGCCGTTGCGGCGGGAGTCGTCATCGCGGATGCGGCCGACGAGCACGTCGTCGCCGCCCACGCAGTCGGACGGCAGCGGGTAGGCGCCGGCGGCCGGATCGTCGACCACACGCACGCCCGGCGCCCGCGCCAGGAGCTCGCGGGCGTGGTCGGCCCCGAGCGGCTCGCGGGTCTCCACCCACACCGCCTCGGAGTGCCCGCGCCACACGGGCACGCGCACGCAGGTGGCGCTGATGGCGATGCCGGGATCGCCGAGAATCTTGTGCGTCTCGCGCACGAGCTTCGTCTCTTCGAGCGTGCTCGCGCCGTCGAAGGCATCGCACGCGGGGAGCACGTTGAAGGCGATCGGATGCGGATACACCGAGGCGACGGGGGTCTCGCCGTCGAGCACGGTGCGCGACTGCAGCCGCAGCTCCTCGACGGCCTCGGCGCCCGTGCCCGACACCGCCTGATAGGTCGCCACGGTCACGTGGGTCAGGCCGGCGGCATCGTGCAGCGGCTTGAGCGCGGCGACGAGCTGGATGGTGGAGCAGTTCGGGTTGGAGACGATGCCGCGGTGGCCCGCGACCGTGTCGGGGTTGACCTCGGGCACGACCAGCGGCACGTCGGCATCCATCCGGAAGGCGCTCGACTTGTCGACCACGACGCAGCCACGCGCAACCGCCTCGGGCGCGAAGCGCTTCGACGTCGAGGCGCCGGCGGAGAACAGCGCGAGGTCGAAACCCTCCAGCGCGTCGGCGGTCAGCTCGCGCACCTCGAGCTCGCCACCGGCGAAGGCGACCCGGCGGCCGGCGGAGCGGGCCGACGCAAACGCCGCCACCTCCGCGGCCGGGAAGCCGCGCTCGGCCAGCACCTCGAGCACGATCGGCCCGACGGCGCCGGTCGCGCCGACCACCGCAACGCGCGGACTAGACACCAACCGCCCCATCGGCGGCGACCGCGAGCTCGGCCTGGAACGCATCGTGGAGGGCGGCCACCGCCTCGTCGACGCGGGTGCGGTCGATCACGCACGACACCTTGATCGGCGAGGTGGCGATCATGCGCACGTTGATGCGCCGGTCGGCCAGCACCTGGAACATCCGCGCCGCGACTCCGGGGTGGCTCTTCATGCCGGCCCCGACCATGCTCACCTTGGCCGCCTCGCGGTCGACGCGCCAGTGCAGGCCCAGCTCGCGGCACAGGCCCTCGATGGTGGCGGTCATCAGACCGAGATCGTCCATCGGCACCGAGAAGGTGATGTCGGCGTCGCCGTGGGTGACCGCGTTTTGGATGATCGTGTCGACGTTGATGTGCGCGCCGGCGACGGCATTGAAGATGCTCGCGGCCGTCCCCGGCTTGTCGGGCACGTCCGTCAGCGTGACGTAGGCCTCGTCGGTGGTGTGCGTGATTCCGGAGATGATCGCGTCCTCCATCCCCGCATCTTCGCGGATCCAGGTGCCCTCTGCGTCGGAGAACGTCGAGCGCACATGGATGGGAACGCCGTGGTTGCGGCCGAATTCGACCGCACGCAGCTGCAGCACCCGCGCCCCCGCTCCCGCCATCTCGAGCATCTCCATCGGCGAGACCGCCGGCAGCAGGCGGGCGCCCTCGACGATGCGGGGGTCGGCCGTGAACACGCCGTCCACGTCGGTGTAGATCTCACAGTCGCCGTCGAGCGCGGCCGCCAGCGCGACGGCGGTCGTGTCGGATCCGCCCCGGCCGAGGGTGGTGACGTCGTAGGCCGTGGAGACGCCCTGGAAGCCGGCCACCAGCACGATGTCGCCGCGCTCGAGCGCCTCGGCGATCCGCCGGGGCCGGATCTCGACGATCTTGGCCTTGGTGTGGACGGTGTCGGTGACGATCCCGGCCTGCGAGCCGGTCAGCGACACGGCCTGGTGGCCGAGGTCGGTGATGGCCATCGCGCACAGGGCGGCGGTGATGCGCTCGCCGGTCGAGAGCAGCATGTCCATCTCGCGCGGGTGCGGCCGGGGTGACACCTGCTCGGCCAGGTCGACCAGCTGATCGGTGGTGTGACCCATCGCCGAGACCACTCCCACCACCCGCCGGCCGGCGAGGTGCGCCGCCACCAGGCGCGCCGCCACCCGGCGGATCTTGTCGGCGTCGGCGACCGACGTGCCGCCGAACTTCATCACCAGCACCCGGCCGGGCGCGGCCTGGGACTCGGGCTGGGCCATCATGCCATGGTATCGAGGATGGCGGCGATCTCCCCCGCAGTCGTGCGCGGGTTGAGCACGCAGATGCGTGTCATCGTCTCGCCGCCGATCTCGGTCGGGGTCACCACGCCGAGGCCGTCGGCGACCAGCCGGGCGCTCCAGCTGCGGTAGTCGCCGGCCGCCCATCCGGTCCGGCGCATGCACAGCACCGACAGGTCGGGCTCGTTCACGAGCTCCAGGTAGGGCCGCCGCTCGATGTCGGTTCGGGCCTCGCGGGCGACGGCCAGGGTGTGCTCGATCGCCTCGCTGTATGCGCGCGTGCCGTGCGCCGCCAGCGAGAACCAGAACGGAAGGCCGCGGGCGCGGCGGGTGAGGTGGATCGCGTACTCGGACGGGTTCCAGTCGCTCGTCACGCGGACGGCGTCGAGGTAGCCCGCGTGCTGGGTGTGCGCCGGGCGGGCGAGCTCGGGACGGCGATAGAGCAGCGCGCAGGAGTCGATCGGGGCATAGAGCCACTTGTGCGGATCGATGATCACCGAGTCGCAAGCCTCGATGCCGGCGAACTTCGCCCGCACCGACGGCGCCGCCAGGGCCGCTCCCCCATAGGCGCCGTCCACGTGCAGCCACAGGTTGCGGGCGGCGCACACCGCGGCGATCCCGGCCAGGTCGTCGATCACGCCCAGGTTGGTGGTGCCGGCCGTCGCGACGACCGCGAACACGCTCTCTGAGCCCGCGCCGGCGAGCGCCTCCTCGAGCGCGGCGGCCGTGAGCCGCCCGCGCGCGTCCACCTCGACTCCCAGGAGGTCGACGTCCATCACCTCGGCCGCGGCCGCGACCGACGCGTGCACCTGGTCGGTGGCGGCCACGCGCAGCCGCCCCGGCGGGCGCTCGCGGCCGGCCAGGAATGCGTGCCGCGCCGTCACCAGTGCCGAGAGGTTGCCGACGGTGCCGCCCTGGACGAAACAACCCCCGGCCGTTGCGGGCAGGCCGGCCAGATCGGCCAGCCACCGCAGCGCCTGGTTCTCGGCGTAGATCGCCCCTGCACCACCGCGCCAGCTGCCGCCGTACATCGTCGAGGCCGTCACGGCCATGTCGAAGAGCTTGGCCGCGTGCGTGGGGGCCGTGGGAATGAAGGCCAGAAAGCGCGGGTTCTCGACCGACGTCGTCGCCGTTGCGAGCTCGGCCCGGAAGAGGCTCATCACGGCCTCGCCGCCGAGTCCGTCGGGCGTGATCGTCTGGCCGACGGCGGCCGCCAGCTCGTCCGGCGTGCGCGGCCCCTCGAGCGGGGGCGTCTCGAGCCGCATGCAGTCGGTGACATAGGCCATCACCGCCGCCGCCAGCCGCTCGGTCTCGGGCGTGACCCGGTGCATACCGGCGGGGTCGGTCACATCTCCCTCCGTCCCGCCAGCGCCCGGCCCAGCGTGACCTCGTCGGCGTACTCCAGGTCGCCGCCCACCGGCAGGCCGCTGGCGAGCCGGGTGACGCGGGTGCGGCCGCGAAGGCGGTCGGCCAGGTAGGCGGCCGTCGCCTCGCCCGTCATGGTCGGGTTGGTCGCCAGCAGCACCTCGGCGACCTCCCCCCGCTCGACGCGCGAGACGAGCTCGGCGATGCGCAGGTGCTCGGGATCGACCCCGTCGATCGGCGAGAGCGCACCGCCCAGGACGTGATAGAGGCCGCGGTATTCGTGCGTCCGCTCCAGGGCGACCAGGTCGGATGGATCCTCGACGACGCAGATCAGCGTTCGGTCACGGCGGGTGTCTTCGCAGATCGCGCACAGCGGCCCCTCCGCCAGGTTGCCGCACTCCGTGCACGAGCCGATCCGCTCCTTCACCTCACGGATGGCGTCGGCCAGGGCCAGGGCGTCTTCCTCGGAGACCTTCAGCAGGTGGAACGCCAGCCGCTGGGCCGTCCGCCGGCCGACGCCGGGCAGGCGGGCGAGCTGGACGATCAGGTTGTCGACCGAAGGGGCGTACACCGGGCGCGCGCGGCCTACATGCCGGGCAGGCCGAGCCCGCCCAGTCCGCCGAGCTGGCCCATCATCTTCTGCTGCTGCAGCGCCTGGGCGGCGACGATGGCGCCGTTCACGGCCGAGATCAGCAGGTCCTGGAGCATCTCCGGGTCGTCGGGGTCGATCGCCTCGGGCTTGATCGTGATGTCGGCGATCTCGAGCGCTCCGGACGCCTTCACGGTGACGGCGCCGCCGCCCGCGCTGTGCTCGACGTAGCTCGTCTTCAGCTCCTCCTGTGCCTTCTCCATCTGCTGCTGCATCTGGCCGAGCTGGGCCATCATCTTCTGAGGGTCGATCTTGGTCATGTGCGCTCCTCGATCTCGCGGGCGTCGAACTTTTCCTTCAGCTCCGTGAGCAGGTCGTTCTCGTCCACCGGCTCAGGCTCTGACGCCTCGACCGGCTCCGGCTCGGCCTCGGCGGCCGCCACCTCGAGGCGCACCCGCACCGGGGCACCGACCGCCTGGGCGAGCACCGATTCGAGCAGCTCGCGGTTGGGCGGGGAGTCGGCCGTCGTGAGTGCGAACTGGTGGGAGCGGGGGAAGGCGAGCACGACCTCGCCGTCGGCCAGCGATCGCGGTCGCGCGTACTGCATCAGCGACTGCAGCGGCGCCGAGCGGCGGCCGATCTCCGGCACGATCGCGTCGGTCCAGCTGGCCGTCAGCTGCTCGAAGCCGGGCGCGGCGGCAACCGGTGCTGGTGGCTCGGGTGGAGGCGGCGGCGAAGCGGCGGCGGTGGGCGGCGGTGGTGGTGGTGCGGCCGGCTGAGGCGGCGCGGCCGGCCGGGGCGCGGCGGCGGCAACGGGCGCTGCGCCGCCCCCGCGGGCCTCGAGCGCCGAGATCCGCTGGGCCAGGGCATCGATCGAGAGCTCGGTGGCCGGCCGGCAGACGCGCACCAGCGCGAGCTCGAACGGCAGGCGCGGGTCGGCGCCCTCGCGCACCTGGTCGAGCACGTCGCGGAGCAGGTCGACCAGGCGATGCACGGCCGCCGGGCTGACGCGCTCGGCCTGCGAGCCGATGCGGGCGCGCTCGTCGTCTGTGAGCGGCGCGTCTGCGGGCAGCTCGCCGAGCTGCTGGTGCAGGAAGAGCCAGCGCAGATGGCCGAGCAGGTCGCCCACCAGCGTGCCCAGGTCGGCGCCCGCATCGGCCTGGGTGTCGACCAGGCGCAGGGCTCCGGCCGCGTCGCCATCCGCCACCAGGTCGAGCGTCCGGAAGAGCACCTCGGCGTCGGTCGTGCCGAGCAGGTTGCGCACGTCGGCGACGGTGATCCCCTCGGGGCACGCGGTTGCAAGCTGGTCGAGCGCGGAGACCGCATCGCGGAAGCTCCCGGACGCCGAGCGGGCGATCATCGCCACCGCCGCCGGCTCGACCTCGATCGACTCGGCCCGGGCGATCCGATGCACGACGGTCGAGATCTCGGGCAGCCCGGGGCGGACGAACGCGAAGCGCTGGCAGCGGCTGCGGATCGTCGGCAGCATCGCCGTCATCTCGGTGGTGCAGAGCACGAACACCACGTGCGGCGGCGGCTCCTCGAGCGTCTTCAATACCGCGTTCGAGGCTTCCTTGGTGAGCATGTGGGCCTCGTCGATGATGTACACCTTGCGCCGGCCCCGCACCGGCTGCAGCGCCACCCGGTCGCGGATCTCACGGATGTCGTCGATGCCGCGATGGCTGGCTGCGTCGAGCTCGATGACGTCGATCGACGTCGCGTCGTGGATGGTGCGGCACGACTCGCATTCCTTGCACGGGCTCGTGGTCGGCCCGTGCTCGCAGTTGAGCGCCTTGGCGAGGATCTTGGCGAGCGAGGTCTTCCCCGTGCCCCTGGGCCCCGCGAACAGATAGGCGTGGGCGACGCGGTCCATCTCGACCGCGTTTCGCAGCGTCTGGACGACGTGCGGCTGGCCGGGCGCGAACTCGTCGAAGTCGCGCGGGCGGTGCTTGCGGTAGAGCGCGGACATGGTCTGCAGCTTACCGATGCCGGCCGGCGGAGCCGGTCGTCTGGTCTGGCCGAGTGGTGAAGCGACCGTGCACCCGCCGTCGAAGCATCGAACCCGGGCGGTGCTCGCGCAATCAGCTCCTGCCAGGCTTGCCCACGGCACCCGGGTGACGTTGCTTAGCGCTGCTTCCTTCCGGATCTGACGCGGTTCGCAAGCCTCCGTTGCGTGGGACCTGGCGATCAACGCCAAAGACGCAGGCCCTGTCCCGAACCCGAACGCCCCTCGGGCGGGAGTTCGGCCCGGCTAGAGCGGATTACCGGTACAGGGAACCGCTATCTCCCCGCCTAGCACGGTCGCGGAGACTGTATCAGGTGGCCGCGGCCCGTTCCTCGGCCTCGCGCAGGCGGCGGGCGAGCATCTTGGCGATCTTGACCGCGATCGACGGATGCTGCTCGAGCAGCGGCGTGAACTGCCACGCCGTGAGTCCGTAGACCCGCAGCGGCGACTCTGCGATGACGCTCGCGCTGCGGCGGCCGACGTCGTCGAGCAGGGCCACCTCGCCGAACGAGCCGCCCCGCGAGATCGTCCCCAGCTTCTTGCCGCGCGACTCCACCCGGGCGGTGCCCTCGGCGACGACGAAGAAGCCCACCCCGCCCTCGCCCTCGACGACGACCGTGTCGCCGGTGTCGAACCGGCGCTCCTTGGCAGCCCGCGCAACGGCCTCGAGCTCGCGGTCGGAAAGACCCTCGAACAGCGCAACCTTTCGCAAAGTCTCCAAGCGTTCGTCGGCCATTTGTGGTACCTCGTTTTCGTCGCCGGGGAACGTGCCCTCTCCAGCCTACTATCCCGAATCCGGACGCGTGCGGCAACCGGATGGCATACTGCACCGGCCCGGAGAGGTGTCCGAGTTGGCTTAAGGAGCGCGACTGGAAATCGCGTAACGGGGGTTTCCTCGTTCGCGGGTTCGAATCCCGCCCTCTCCGCTCACCGCGAGGAGGGACCCGCTCTAGTTCGCGATGGTGACGGCCGTGCAGCGGCGCGCGCTCACACCCGCGATGGTGAGCGCCTGGACGCAGTACTTGTATGCCCCGTTCGGGACGGTGGTGGTGTCGAAGCCCTGTGGCCCGCCGACATGCCAGACGATCTGCGCGGCACAGCTGTCGCCCGGGGTGAAGTAGCAGCCGTTGTCACGGTAGGTGCCGAAGGCCCAGTAGTGCCAGAGCGCCGAGCCAGAGGGCAGGAGCTTGGAGCCGTCGAAGATCGTGCGGATGCGCAGGTGCCGGCTCGTGTCCCCGGTGGGAGCCAGGTAGGCGCGAATCGCCGCCGGTGCCAGGGGCAGCTGCGGGTTGTGCTGCATCTTGAACTTGGGCATGTCGGTGACCGCGGTGCGGAAGTCGACCGTGCCTTTGAGGGCGTCGAGGGCGATCGGGGTGGCGGGATCGGCCAGGGTGTCTCCCCCCGTGGCGGCGGCGATTCCCAGGTTGACGGGCACGAACGCCCGCGGCCCGGCCACCATCGCGCTCAGTGGCCCGATCGTCGGCCACTCGGTGTTGTAGGGATCGGCCAGCAGGCCGTCCGGCCGGGCGGGATCGACCAGCCCGCAGCCCCTCACGTACTCGGAGATGTGGACGTGCAGCATGTGCGGCTTGACCGTTCCCAGCCGCTCGCGCCGGGTGACGACCGTGCCCGCCTTGATGCTGGATGCGAGGTTGACGTGCCAGTACTGCAGGTAGGCGCCGGGCGCGCCGTGCGTGGGCACGACGTTGAAGTGGTCCGGCGTGACGGCGGTGACCCTCCCGGCCTGCATCGCGTACACCGGCGCCTGGTCGCGGGGCGCTTCGACATCGACGCCGATGTGGACCGGGCTGCGCGGCTCGTCGAAGCTGCCGCGGATGGGGTGCACCGCGGTGGTGGGCGCGAACGGCCATCCGCCCGGCGCCGTGGGAGCATCGAAGCAGCGGGCGTCCACGCTCTTGAGCGTGAAGGCTGCGTTGAGCACCGGGTGGACCGGCGCAGGGTCCCCCGAGCCGGTGCCGGTCGAGGCCGGAGGGGTCGAGGTCGAGGCCGGAGGCGCGGACGTCGAGGTGGGTGTGGTGGCCGCCGGCGGCGGGCTCACGACGGTCGTCACGACCACCGGCCACCACGGCGAGCTCGAGGCCTTGTGCGAGTGGGCCGCGTGATGGGCGGTGTACGCGGGCGAGGTCGCGGCCGCGGCGGCCGGCGTCGTCCCGCCCGAGATCGACCAGCTCCACAGCGACGGCGAGTGCCGCACCGGGGCCGGGGGGCTCTGAAATGCGGTCGCGAGCGACGGCATCGCCAGGGCGACGCCCGCCGCGAGCGAGGCGGTGCAGAAGAGGATGAGGGCGAGGACTCGAGTCATAGGCCTAGGCTGGGCCGGTCGAGTGATCGTCGGACCGGCCCCGGGCTGTCTACCCCTTCCGGGGGAACCGCCACGGCCGGTCGGCGGTTGACGGCCGTGGCCCGGGCACCGAGAATCGGCCGGTGCTGATCCTGGCCCGGCATGAGGTGGAGGGAGCGCTCGACCGCGACCGACTGGTGGATGCGGTCGCGGCCGCCATGGCGGAGCTGAGCAGCGGCGCGGCATCGGTGCCCAGCCGCACCGCGGCGCTGGTGGAGGCGGTGGGCGGGGCGCTGATGGCGATGCCCGCCTACGTGCCGGGCGCCGATGCGCTGGCGGCCAAGCTCGTGTGCCAGTTCCCGCAGAACCCCGACCGCGGCCTGCCCAGCCACGTTGCGATCATCGCCGTGTTCGATCCCGAGACGGGCGTCCCGCTGGCGGTCATGGACGGCGAGGCGATCACGGCCGAGCGCACGGCGGCGGGCTCGGCGCTCTCCGTCCGGCTGCTGGCGCGGGCCGACGCCGCGGTGCTGGCCGTGCTCGGAACCGGCGTGCAGGCGCGCTCGCACGGCCGCGCCGTCGCCCGGGTGCGGCCGCTGCGCGAGCTCCGCGTCGCAGGGCGAGACCGCGCCAAGGCCGAGGCGCTCGCCGCAGAGCTCGAGAGCGAGCTGGGCGTGCCCGCGACCGCGGCGGCCGGATACCGCGAGGCGATCACCGGCGCCGACATCGTGTGCGCGTGCACCCACTCGCCCGACCCGGTCGTGCACGGGGCGTGGCTCGAACCGGGGACGCACGTCACCTCGGTGGGGGTGAACGGCGCCGGGCGGGAGCTCGACGCCGAGGCGGTGGCGCGCTCGCTGCTCGTGGTGGAGTCGCGGTCGGCCGCGCTGTCGCCGTTTCCGACCGGGTCGAACGACCTCTCCTGGGCGATCCGGGACGGCGCGATCACGGCCGACCACGTCCACGCCGAGCTCGGCGAGCTGGTCTCGGGGACGCGCCCGGGGCGCACCGATTCCCGGCAGATCACGCTCTACAAGTCGGTCGGCGTCGCCGCCCAGGACGCCGCCGCGGCGGCGCTCGTACTCTCGATCGCGCGGGCGAGCGGGCTTGGGACAGAGGTAACTATCTAGTATCTACCACGATCCGGGGATGGGGGACCTTCCTCGGAAGGGTCGACTGGGATGGGCATGACTCCCACCCGCCGCACCCTGCTCTTGGTGACGCTCGTCGCCGTCCTCACCGCGGCGGCCGCGCCCGCTGCCGCCGCGAGCCGCGCCCCCGCGCCGGCTCTCACGGATTGGCTCGCCGGCCAGATCGGTCCGGTGCAGACCGCGACACCCCTGTCCTCGGCCGCGATCGCCGGGTCCCGCCCGCTGCAGCTCGTGCGCTCCTACCAGATCCCCGCGGACGACCCCGCCGCGGTGCGGCTCGCCAACTGGTCGTGGACGTACGACTCGGCCGTCACCGCTACCGCCTTCACCACCGCGGGCGACGGGGGCGATGCCCGCCGGCTGCTCGATCAGCTGGCCGCCCTGCAGGCGGGCGACGGCGCGATTGCGACCGCGTTCGATGTGCGCACCGGCGCGAGCTCGGGCAGCGTCCGCTCAGACACGGTGGCCTGGGTCGGCCTGGCGGCGGCCGCCTACGACCATCGTTTCGGATCCCGCCGCTACGCCGTGATGGCGCAGCGCTCGGCGAATGAGCTGCTCTCGCTGCGAACCGGCGATGGCCTGGTGCGAGGCGGCCCCGACGTCACCTGGATCTCGACGCAGAACAACCTCCTTTCATACGCGCTCCTGACCCGCCTCGGGCGCGACCTGCACTCGGCCCGCGACGCTGCCGCGGCGGCCGCGATTGCGGCCGGGATCGACTCGGACCTGATCGTGACGAGCGGCGGCACCCACTTCCAGGAGGGCGTGGGCGACCCCGTGCTCGCGCTCGACGTGCAGTCGCTCGGTGCGATGTACCTGCGCTCCCGGCACGAGGCTCCCGTCGCCAGGCGGGTGCTGGCGTTCGCCAACGCGACCTTCGGCGTGCGCGGCCGCTCGATCACGCGCTCGTCCAACCCGGCCACCTTCAACGAGACGTACGCGGCTCCCGGCCCGTTCTCGGGCTACCGGCCCTACGCGGGTGCCGGCGCGCCGGACGTGCTCTGGTTCGAGGGCACGGCCCAGATGCGCGCCGCCGAGTCCGCACTGGGCATGTCGACCTCCGCACTGGATGCGAGCATGCGCCGCTGGCAGCGGGTCACGGCATCCGACGGCGGCGCGCCGCTCGAGGCCGACCGCACCGTTACCGCCCCGGCGTTCGGCGAGTACCACGTGTGGCCGGCCGCGGCGGCCGCGGCCTGGGCCGTGCTGGCCGCTCGCGGCCCCGGCCTGTTCCCGGCCCCGACCGGTGGTACGGGCTGATCGGCCGCGCGGTATTCTTCGCGTCCCGGGGCGCATAGCTCAGCTGGGAGAGCGTCCGCTTCACGCGCGGAAGGTCACAGGTTCGAGCCCTGTTGCGCCCACTCCTGGAGCCAAGGATCGAAGTGATGCGACGCGTCAACATTGCTGACCCCGAGTTCAGGCGCTCCGGCGACAACCCGCCGGGGTTCCAGCCGGCGAGCTTCCGGATGGGCTCGCTGGTCGGTGCGCGGATTCTCGGTGCCACCGTCTACGAGCTGCCTCCCGGCCAGTCGATCTGCCCGTACCACTACGAGTACGGCGAGGAGGAATGGCTGCTCGTGCTCCAGGGCACCCCGGTCGTGCGCCATCCGCAGGGCGAGGACCGGCTCGACCCCTGGGACGTCGTCTGCTTCCCCTCCGGCCCCGACGGCGGACATGCGGTTCGCAATGACGGCAACGGGACGGTGCGGGTGCTCATGTTCTCGAACGTCAACCACCCGGCGGCGACGGTCTACCCCGACAGCGACAAGGTGGCCGTCTGGACCGGGAACGAGGCTGACAACGTGATGGTGCGCAAGTCAAGCGGCGTCGACTATTGGGACGGCGAGACAGCCCCCAACTCCTGAGCTGCCCCCATTTTCCCTGCTCAGCGCGAGGTCGCGACCGGCGATCGTGCGTTTGTTCACGTGCGGAAGTCGTGCTATCGTCGCCGCTACCTATGAGGAGGTTGCGCAATGGGCATGCCGCCGCGCTCAGGTTCTAGGTTGGGTCACATGCTTCGGCTGGGGAACGCGGGCGAAAACGTGAGCAGCGCGGAGGCGCCGCAAAACGAGCGTCTGGTCACCACCATCTTCGAACGCGCCGAGCCGGAAGCCGAAGAGCCCACCCCGGTGGCTCCGGCGCACCGCCACGACGTCGTCTCGGCGGAGCCGCGCCGGCCGGCCCGACCGCCGGCGGAGAATGACGAGCCCGAGGTGCCGCGGCACCGCACCGGCCTCGACTCGGTGATCGTGCTCGGTTCGTACCTCAGGTACGCGGTGGAATGGTGCGTGCGGCCGGGATTGCGCCGCCGCAACCGGGCCGCCCTCGACGAGCTCTGGCGCCTGCGCCGGACGAAGAAGATCTACGCCTTCCTGAACAGCAAGGGCGCGAGCGGGAAGACGGCCGGATCGACGACCACGGGCCTGCTCTTCGCCGACGCGATCAAGCGGGACTGTGTGGTGGTCGACATGAACGACTCGCCCGGCGGCACGGCGCGACGGCTCGGCATCAAGCGGAGGGACACGCTCCAGCTGCAGGAGTACCTGCGCAGGTACCGCGGCGGGGAGTTTCCGAGCGCACAGAGCATCGCCGACAACCTGGAGTGGCCGCGCGAGT
The DNA here is from genome assembly GCA_963703275.1 of uncultured Actinomycetes bacterium. Classification (GTDB taxonomy): domain Bacteria; phylum Actinomycetota; class Thermoleophilia; order Gaiellales; family JAICJC01; genus JAICJC01. The sequence goes on from OY969804.1 coordinate 162,491, forward strand.
CGGGCCTCTTCGTGATCTCGTCGGAGGCGGTCGCGAAGACCACGATGCCGAAGTACCAGGCCAAGATCGGTCTCGAGAAGCTCGCCGACGGTTTCCACAGCGTCTTCTGCGACCTCGGCAACGGCATCAAGAGCTCCGGCAACCTGGGCGCGGTCGAGGTGGCCGACACGCTCGTGTTCATGGGCAACGTCAACAGCGCCGATTCGGTGGTCGACTTCCGGCGTGAGGACCCCACGGACGAGGGCGACGACCTCCGCAACACCATGGCGGCCTACGCCAGCCTGGGGATGCCCGAGAAGGTGGAGCAGGGGATCATCGTGGTCGTCGGCGCACGGCCCAGCCTGCGGAACCGCTATGCCGAGCACTACGGAATGCCGGTCGAGCGCGTCTTCGTCATCCCGAACAACCGCTACATGAAACGCGGCAACGTGGTGCGCAAGAACCGGCTGCCGCTCGGCGTGCGAGTGGTGATCTACGAGATCCTGGTCGCGATGATGAAGGCGGACGTTCCGCTCCAGGAGCTCAAGCGCACGACCACCGCGGACAAGGAGCAGTTCGAGCGCGGCGACCCGACGCAGGACGGCGACACCGAGGAGATCCCGCGGGTCGGCGCCCGCGAGGGCACCGGCGAGGGCCCGCCGGCGGCGTAAACCAAGCGGGGACAGTCCCCGGTTGCGGCGGCGGGGTGTTTCGGCACGGAGTTGTGACACCCCATCCGCTCCGGGGAGGGTCGGCGAAAACCAGGCGGGGACTGTCCCCACAAATCGGGGGCAGTCCCCCTTCAACCTTGCGGGGACAGTCCCCGGCCGGGGGGCGGGGTGGGTTGGTGCGAAGTTGTGACGCTGCTACTCGTACTGCAGCGCTTCGAGCACGTTCAGGCGCGCCGCGCGGCGGGCCGGGAACGCGGCGGCCACGACGCCGGCGATGATCGCGACCACGAGCGACAGCACCACCTGCCCGAACGGAATCGCGAACACGATCCCCTGTGACCGGAACCCGAGCGCGACCACCCAGGCCAGGACGATCCCGATGACGATCCCCAAGAGGCCGCCGATGATCGCTGTGATCACGCTCTCGTAGAGGATGGTCTCGCGCAGCTGGAAGCGCGTGCTCCCGATCGCGCGCAGCATGCCGATCTCGCGCGTGCGCTCGAACACCGACAGCGCGAGCGTGTTGACGATCCCGAAGAGACTGATCACAACGCTCATCGCAAGCAGGATGTAGAGCAGGTACAGGAGCTGGTTGATCTGCTTCGAGAACGACGCCTTGAACTCGGCGTTCGTCTGCACGTTCACGTCCGGGTACGGCTTCAGCGCCGCCCTGACCGCGCGCGTCGTGGCGGCCTCGTTCACCCCGTGGTCGTACCGCACCAGCAGCACCTGCGGGTTGGCGTCGGTCGCCAGCTCCGCGTACGTCGGACGCGCCACCATGAACCCGCCGAAGAGCACCGGATCCTTGTACTGGCCGATCTCGTGCAGGGTGAGGTGGCGGCCGTCGACGCTCGTCACCTGGAACGTCGACCCCGGCGTGAGGTGGTGCGACTTTGCGAACTGTTCCTCGACGAGAGCGTTCGTGCCGTGGAGCCTGGCGAGCAGCGCATCCGAGCCGCCGCGCTGCCACTGGAAGGTGTAGAGCCGCGGCAGCTCGGAGGGCTCGACACCGTTTGCCTCGTCGGTGCCGCCCCTGCCGATCCGCACGTTCGTGAACGCGATCCCGGTGGCCGTGTCGACGCCCGGCACGTGAGATGCGGCGGTCACCGCCGCCGTCGGCACGGGCGCGGTCTGGTCATGGTTCTGGATGATCAGGTTGGAGGTGACGCTGCGATCGATCGAGCCCAGGAACGACTCCTTGAAGCCGTTGATCAGCACCGAGAAGAACACCACGAGCCCGATCCCGATCATGAGCGCAGCGGCGGTGACCGCGGTGCGGCCAGGGTTGCGGGTGGTGTTCTCGCGCGCCAGCCGCCCCGACGCCCCGCCGCGCAGGCCGAGCGGCCACCCGATCCCGCGCGCCAGCGGGCGCACCAGATAGCGCGACACCATCGCGAGCCCCAGGAAGGCCAGGATCGCCCCCACCGCGATCGTCAGCAGCCGCTGGGTGGTCGGCCCCGACCCGGTCACGCCCAAGAAGACGGCCAGGATTCCGGCGAGCAGCAGCAGTCCGGCGATGTACGGCGTCAGGCGCGAGAGCCGCGTCCGCGGCAGCTCGGCGCCCTCGCGCAGGGCCGCGATCGGCGGCACCCGGGTCGCCCGCCGCGCCGGTGCGTACGACGCCGCCAGCGTGACGAGGATGCCGACCGCCATCGGCACGACCACGCCGGGCCACAGGTGGACGCTGATGGGTGCGAGCGGCAGCCCGAATCCCACCTGGCGGAAGAGCGCCCCGAGCAGCTTGGCGAACCCGATTCCCGCCACGAGCCCGATGATCGACGCGGTCACGCCAACCGCCAGGGCCTCACCCAGCACGCTGCGAAGCACCTGGCGGCGCATCGCGCCGAGCGTCCGCAGCATCGCGAACTCGCGCATGCGCTGGGCCACGGTGATCGAGAAGGTATTGAAGATGACGAAAGCCCCCACCAGCACGGCGGCTCCGGCAAACGCGAGCAGGGCCGGGGTGAAGAACGAGTTGATCGAGTTCGAGACCTGATCGGTCTCCGACCGGGCCGCCTGGGTGCCCGTCTGCACCTTCACCGAGTGCGGCAGGGCGGCGCTGATCCGGCGCTTGAGCTCCCGGGGAGACACGCCGCGGTCGGCGGCGACGGAGATCGTGGACGCCTTCCCGACCGGTCGTACCAGTTCTGTGCGTCGGCGAAGGTGGTCGCGACAACGGTCGCACCGCCGATCGAGGCGACGTCGCCGAACTTGAAGATGCCGACGATCGTGACCGGCTGCACGCCCTTGAGCGTCGTCAGCCCGACGTGCTGGCCGACGTGCAGGTGGTGATCGGTGGCGAGCTGTGAGATCAGCGCCACCTGGCCGTGGCCCTCGGGGTAGTGGCCGGCCACGAGCGTGTTCTGGTTGAACGGCTTCGGCAGTGTCGAGACGACGAGGTTCGGCGCGCCGCCGGTGGACTTCACGAACTTGCCGTTCACCACCAGCGATCCCGAGGCCTGGATCTGCCCGTCCGCCTTGGCGACGCCCGGGATCTGGCGCACCCTGGGGATCAGCGAGGCCGGCAGCGGCCCCACCTGATCCTGGCCGCTGCCGCTCCCGAACGCCGGCCGCTGGCTCAGGAACACGTCGGTGCCGGCGAAGCTCGTCCCGAAGATGTCCGAGAACGCATTTCGGATCTGATCCGTGATGACGAACGTGCCCGCCATCATGGCCGTGCCGAGCACGATCGCGATCGCCGTCAGCACCGTCCGGAGCTTGTGGCTCAGCAGGCTGCGGATCGCATACCGGGTCATCGTGAGCTGAGGTCGGCCATCGTGGCGATGATGTCGCCCGCGCTCTGGCCGGGGGAATCGCGCACGATCTCGCCGTCGGCCAGGAACAGCACCCGGTCGGCGATCGCCGCGGCGCCGGCGTCGTGGGTCACCATCACCGTCGTCTGCTGATAGGAGTCCACCGCCTCCCGCAGCACCTTCAGGATCTCTCCGCTGGTGGCGGAGTCGAGGTTGCCGGTCGGCTCGTCGGCGAAGATCACGGTCGGCCGCGACACCAGCGCCCGCGCGATCGCGACGCGCTGCTGCTGCCCGCCCGAGAGCTCGGCGGGCCGGTGGGTGCGCCGGTCGCCCAGACCGACGCGATCGATCAGCGCCTCGACCCATTCGGGGTCTGGCTTGGTGCCCGCGATCTGGAGCGGTAGCAGGATGTTCTCCTCGGCCGTCAGCGTCGGCAGGAGGTTGAAGAACTGGAAGATGAAGCCGATGTTGTGGCGCCGCAGCAGCGTCAGCTTCTTGTCGTTGAGAGTGGTGATGTCGGTGCCGTCGATCTCGACGGTGCCCGAGGTGGGGCGGTCGAGCCCGGCCAGGATGTGCATCAGCGTCGACTTGCCCGACCCCGACGGGCCCATCACGCCCGCGAACTGGCCGGCCGGAATTTCCAGGCTGACGCCGCGCAGCGCGTCCACCGCCGCGCCGCCCTCGCCGAAGCGGCGGGTGACATCGGTTGCCGCGATCACTGCCATGGAGCCCTCCTTCCCAGAATCCCGCCCCCAAACCCTACGCGGGCGTCTCCTCACCCAGCCGCCGCGCCTCGGCGGTGCACAGCGGCAGCAGCAGGGCGTACAGCTCGCGCACGCCGTTGTCGGAGAGCGGGCCCGGATTGCGGGCGATCGCACGCTCAACGACCGCATGCTCGCGGCCGCCATCGAACAGCGGGTACCCGTGCTCGCGCTTGTGGGCGTGCAACTCCGACACGAGCTCGAGGCGGTGATTCAGCGCCGCCAGGAGGTCGTCGTCGGCGGCGGAGATGCGCGTCCGGTACTCGGCGACCACGGGATCGTCCATCCGCGGCAGTTTACGCAACGCCCCCTACGAGACAAGCAGCGCGATCGCGAGCGCGATGGCGTTCAGGCTCATGTGAACGCCCATGCCCGGGAGCACCGATTCGGTCTTCTGCCGCAGCAGGCCCAGCGCAAGGCCGGCGATCCCCACGGGCAGCAGGAGCACCGGAAGCCCGTGCGCGATCGGCGAAGAGGACGGTCGTGAGCGGCAGCGCGAAGCGACCCAGCGACGCGAACCCGAGCCCGCGGAAGACGAGCTCCTCGGCCGCCGGGGCGACCAGCACGAGCACCACCACCGCGACCGCCAGCACGACCCACTGGTGGGTGCTGCGCGGGTCGTGGGTCGGTGCGATGCCCTGGCGCTGGCTCGCATGCAGGATGGGGTCGAGCGCCAGGTTCGCGACCAGGATCACCACGAGCGCGATTCCGCCCCACTTGAGCGTTGGCCGAAGCGGCGTGCGTCGCAGCGCCAGCGTCGGCGCGATCGGCTTGCGCGACACCCACACCGCGAACACGACGTAGACGATCAGGACCAGGTCGACCGCCAGCGTGCCTCCGATCTGGCCGGCGCTGTAGACCGCGTTCTTCTCGGCCGGAGCGCTGGTCAGCAGCGCGCCGACGAAGTTGCCGACGAAGAGCAGAGCCGGCGCGAGCATCCACCACGGCGACACACGCGGTGCCGGCGTGCCGGTCAACGCAGCGCCTGCTCCAGATCGGCGATCAGGTCGCCGGCGTCCTCGCACCCGACCGTCAGGCGCAGGTCGCCCTCGGCGATTCCCGCCTCCCGCAGCTGCGCCGGCGACAGCTGGCGGTGGCTGGTAGAGGCGGGGTGGGAGATGCATGTCTCGACGCCGCCCAGGCTGGTGGCCCGCAGGCACAGCTCCACCCGGTCCATGACCGCCTCGCCCGCCGGCCGGCCGCCCTCGACCTCGAAGCTCATGAGACCTCCGAAGCCGTCCAGGATGCGGACGGCTACCGCATGCGACGGGTGCGATGGGAGCCCGGGGTAGAGCACGCGCCTGACCCGGGGGTGGCCCTCGAGGAACTCGGCGATCACGGCGGCATTTGCCGAGGCGCGCTCGAGTCGCAGATGCAGTGTGCGGATGCCACGGCGGACGAGCCAGGCCGCGTCGGGGGCGAGCGTTGCGCCCAGGTCGAGCGAGCGCTCGGCCAGCCGTCCGATCAGCTCCGCTGGGCCCGCGGCCACGCCGGCCAGAACGTCGGAGTGGCCGTTCAGATACTTGGTCGCCGAGTGGAACACGAGGTCGGCGCCGTGTTCGAGGGGCCGGCAGTTGATCGGCGTCGCGATGGTGTTGTCGACCACCAGTCGCGCCCCGGCGGCATGCGCGATCTCGGCCACGGCCGGGATGTCGGCGACCGCGAGGCTCGGGTTGGAGACGGTCTCGCAGACGACGAGCGCCGCGCCTGCGACGGCCTCGCGCACCGCGTCCAGATCGGACATCTCGACGAGCCGGCCGTCGGGCCGCGCCGTCGCCATGCGGTGGGTCTGGCCGTAGATCTGGGTTGCGGCGACCAGCCCGGCTCCCGGGGGCGCGAGCTCCGCCACCGCGGCGCTCAGCGCCGCCATGCCGGAGGCAAAGCACAGCCCGGCGGGCGCGCCCTCGAGCGCGGCCACGACGGCCGCCAGCTCATCGGTCGAGGGGTTGCGGATCCGCCCGTACAGGTAGCCGAGGCTCGAGTCGCCCATGACCTGGGCGAACTCGTCGGCGTCGGCGAACTCGTGGATCACCGACCGGTGCACGGGCGAGATCACGGGCACGCCGAGAAGCGCCGGGGGGCGGCCGGCGTGGATGGCCGTGGTTGCGGCCGTGCGACGGGGAGGGGCGGTCACAGCAGGGTGAGCACGTCGGTCAGCGCGCTGATCGTACCCGCGCCCGCCGCGCCCCGGCCGCGATCGAGGATGCGCACGTCGATGCCCGCCGCCCGCGCGCCCTGACCGTCCGCCTCCTCGGTGTCGCCCACGTGCAGCGCCCGCTCCGGCGCGACCCCGAGCACCGCGAGGGCGCGGTGGAACATGCCCGGGTCCGGCTTGGACGACCCCGACGAGGCGGAGTCGAAGACATGCTCGATCGCGATCCCCACCTCCGCGAGCGTCTCGGGCAGCGAGCAGTCCCAGTTCGAAACCACGGCCACCGCCACCCCGGCGCGTTCGAGTCCGGCCAGCAGCGGGGCGACGTCGGCGAACACCCTGAAGGCGATGGAGTCTGCGAGCAGCACCGCCGCCCGCGCGGGATCGGCGTCGATGCCGAGCTCGTCCAGGACGATCGCGGCGCAGCGCGCCCGCAGCCCGGCGAGCGCCTCGGCGTCCGATCCCTCGTGGCAGTGGTCGGCGTAGAAGCTCATCTCGGCGCGGAAGGCGCGCTCGGAGTCCGCGGCGCTCACGGTGACGCCGAGGTGATCGCGCAGGGAGCGGCGCAGGCGCGGGAACGGCTGGTCGATGTCGATCAGCGTGCCGAACGCATCCAGCAGCACCGCGTCGTACCGGCTCACGGGATCCGGAGCGACGGATGCAGCAGACGCGCCAAGGCGGTCACCTCCGCGACGATTCGCGGGCCCGTGTCGTTGAGGGCGGTACCGTTGATCAGGGCGAAGTGGCGCGCCCGCACCGCGGGCAGATCGCGCGTCGCCTTGCTGGTGCGCAGTCCCGCCAGGGTGACCCCGCGGCCTGCGAAGGCGAGGTACGCCTCGGGCGCCGCCGCGCGCAGCTGCGCCAGCGGGAACGGCTTGCCGGGGGTGACCGCGCCGGCCACGTTCGTGCCGCCGGCCATGTGTATCAGGCTCGCGGCCGTCCCGGTGGGGTCGATGGTGAAGAAGAAGCCCTCGTCGACAAACGTCCGCACCGGCGGTGTTCCGGCGAGCGCCGTCGTGACGCCGTGCAGCTGCGCCTGCATATGCCGCACCAGGGTTGCTCCGGCCTCGGCGTTCCCGGTCATGGCACCGATCTGGTCGATGTCGTGCTCGACGCCGGGCACCGTGCCGGCGCTGGCGACGTAGACCGGAGCGCCCACGCTGCGCGAGAGCTCGGCGGCCGCGGCCGCCGACAGGTTGTTGCCGGCCAGGATCAGGTCGGGGTGCAGGCTGCGGAGCCGGGCGACGTTCGGGACGCCGCCGGCGTCCACGATGCGATGCAGGTGCCGCGCCGCCGGCGGGTACTGCTCGCCGCCGGTCGTGGCGACGATCAACGGGCCGGCGCCGACGGCGAAGGCCGATTCGGTGAGGCCGGGGTCGAGCGACACCACCCGGTGCGGCTGGGAGTGGACGGTCACCCGCCGGCCGGTGCCGTCGAGGACGCGCTGGGGAAACGACGGCAGCGTCCCGATGGGCTCCGGCTTGAACCCGCACCCGGCGGTCACGAGCAGCAGGATCACCACGGCCAGCGGGCGGAGACGGTGCACGGCGGCGGGATTCTAGACTTCGGCCCTATGCGCGCGCCGCTCAGCCTGCTCTGGGGCATCATCGCCGTGCTCGCCGCCGCCGTGCTCGTCTACGGCCCGGCCGAGCTCGCCCGGCGCGCCACCGGTCCCGGCGAACCCGTCAGCTTTCTCACCCAGCCCCAGCAGGGGTGGGCGTTCATGCTGGATGCGCTCGACTCGATCGGGTCGGCCCGGGCCGGGTCGCCCGCGCGGGCGAAGGCCCTGGCGGTGCGTGCGTTCGCGGGCACCGCGGTGCTGCCCGAGCGGGTCGATCTGCTCTACGTGCCCGACCTGCGCGTCCCCACGGGGGCAGGGAGGCGGACGTTGGCGGCGAAGGCGAAGCTTGTGTGGAGAGTCTCGGGGCAGACGCGTCCGGGTGGGCCAGTGCGCACCATCGGCCTGCTCGATTTCAGCACCGGCGTTCTGACCTACCGCGTGGCGGCCGCCGGATGACCAGCCACCAGGTGATCGTGCTCGCGTCGCTCGCGGGCATCTTCGTGATCATCGTGGTGTTCGACCGGTTCATGCACCGGTGGGGAGCGCGCGTGCTGCAGCGGCTCGCCGTTGCCGACCAGGCGCTGTTTGCGACCCGCTACCGGCTGCTCCGGCGCACGGCGGAGGCCCTGATCGTCTTCCTGGGGGCGATCGTCGTCCTGTGGTCCTTCGATGCGACGCGGTCGGCCGCGCAGACCGTTCTGGCGTCGTCGGCCGTGCTCGGATTGGTGGTCGGTTTCGCCGCTCGCTCAACCCTGGCAAACTTCGTGGCCGGGGTGATGATCGCGATCAACCAACCCATCCGGCTCGGCGACCGCGTCTTGGTGGGCGACGCCGACGGCACGGTCGAGGACATCGGCCTCACCTACACTCGATTGCGGACATCCGACAACCGCCGCGTGATGATCCCCAACGAGGAGCTTGCGAACTCCCGCGTGACCAACATGACCATCGTCGATCCCGTCTCGCTCGCGCAGGTGCGCCTGACGCTGCCGCCATCGGCGGACCCCACCCGGGTGCGCGCGATCCTGGACGAGCAGGCCCAGACCGTCCCCGGTCGCCTGCTCGACCGGCCGGGCCCGGCCGCCGCGGTTTCCGAGGTGGTGGCCGACGGCGTCACCTACACGGTTGGTGTGTGGATGCCGGATGCGGCCCAGGTGGCCACGGCGGCGGCGACGCTGCGGGAGCGCTGCCTGGCCCACCTCCACGATGAGGGCCTCGTGGCCGACCCGACCGAGGCGGCGGCGCCGTGAACGGGCCGGATCCTCAGCGCAACGCCTACGACGATGTGCTCGGTCATGTCGCCGCTCGGCGGCGTAAGCGGCGGGCGATGGGGCGCCGGCGGGGGCGGCGGTCGGTGTTCGCGACGGTTCTGGTGGTGGTGGGGATCGGGTTTCTGACGACGCTTGTGGCGGGTGGGGTGGGGGCGACGGTGGCGGTGTCAAACGTGCTGAAGGGCGTGAATCTGAAGACGATGACGCCGCACTATCCGGGTGTGACGACCAAGATCTATGACCGTCATGGTGACCTTTTGGCGTCGATTCCGTCGTTGCAGAACCGCACGCCGGTGCCGTATGACCACATCTCGAAGTGGCTGAAGATCGCGACGGTGGACATCGAGGACAAGCGTTTCTACCAGCACGGCGGTGTCGACTACGAGGGCATCGTGCGCGCGCTGCTGGATGACCTCAAGGCGGGTCACGTGGTCCAGGGCGCGTCGACGATCGAGCAGCAGGTGGTGCGGAATGTGTATCTGACCGATGCGCCGACGTTCACGCGCAAGATCAAGGAGGCCTATCTGGCCACCCAGATGGCGGAGGACTGGTCGAAGCAGAAGATCCTGGGCACGTATCTGAACGTCGTGCCTTACGGCGGTGTCACGTATGGGTGTGAGGCGGCGGCGGAGCAGTATTTCGACGAGCACTGCTCGCAGCTTGACATCCGCCAGGCGGCGCTTGTGGCCGGGCTGCCGCAGTCTCCGACCGATTACAACCCGCGCCTGCATCCGAACGCCGCGCTCGCTCGCCGCAACGAGGTGCTGGCGGCGATGCTGGATCAGGGCCACATCACGCTGGCGGAGTACACGAAGGCCTACAGCGAGGGGCTGGGGCTGCGGGCGCCCAAGCATTTCACCCGCGTGCGGCAGCCGTACTTCGTGCAGTACGTGCGCAACCAGCTGCGGGAGAAGTACGGCAGCAAGATGGTGCGCGGCGGCGGCCTGAAGGTGACGACGACGATCGACCCGACGCTGCAGCTGGCCGCCCACCAGGCGATGGTGAACCTGCTCAACTTCCCCGATCACCCGGCGGCGGCGCTGGTGGCCGTTGATCCGCGCACGGGTGAGATCCTGGCGATGCAGTCGTCCACCGACTACAGCGCCAGCAAGTACAACCTGGCCGTCCAGTCCAAGCGCCAGGCCGGCTCGACGTTCAAGTCCTACGGCCTGCTGGCGGCGATGGTCGACGACCACATCGATCCCAACACCACCGACTATTCGACGGCGCCGCTGGTCAATCAGCCGATCGTGCCGTTCCCGACGCCCGGGGACGCCAACGACTACTGGAACGTCCAGAACGCGGAGTCGGCCACCGCCTCGGTGCTGCCGCTCTCGACGGCGCTGGAGGAGTCGGTGAACGCCGTGTACGCGCGGCTTGCGATCGACATCGGCGGGCCGAAGGTGGCCGCCATGGCCTACAAACTCGGCATCCCCCGCTCCGACGACCTGCCCCAGACGCCTTCGGTGATCCTGGGCGCCGGCGGGGTCTCGCCGCTTGACATGACCCACGCCTACGCCACCATCGCCGCCATGGGCGTGCGCCGGCCGCTGCTGGCGGTCACCAAGGTGGCGCCGTACGGCCAGAAGCCGATCCTGACCCCGCCCGGCAAGAACAAGGGCCACCGGGTGCTGCAGGACGGCGCGCCCTGGCAGCTCACCCAGTACCTCGACACCAACGTGCACTCCTGCTGCACGGGCACGAACGCGAACGTCGAGCTCTCGGGGCTCCCGTACCGGGATCAGGCGGGCAAGACCGGCACCACCGACAACTACACCGACGCCTGGTTCTGCGGCTACACGCCCAACCTGGCCGCCTGCGTCTGGGTCGGCTACCCGCAGGGCGAGCTCTCGATGCTCGACCTGGGCGGGTCGATCCCGGGGCCCGCCTTCGGCGGCGGCTATCCGGCCACGATCTGGCGCGAGTTCGCCGCGGCCGCGTTCACCGACGAGCCCGGCAAGTTCCCACCCACCCCGTGGGAGACCGCGCCGCAGAACCCGGTCCAGTTCGAGCCCTTCAAGTCGCAGTTCCAGCTGCCGCCGCCCACCCCGACCAAGACCAAGGGCGGCAAGTCCGGCAAGACCGGCACCGGGACAGGCACCGGCACGGGCACGACGCCCCCGCCGACGAGCACCCAGCCCCCAACGTCGACCACCCCGCCCCCTCCGCCCACGACCTGAATACATACGCCAAACGGGGTCAGACCCCTTTTGGCGCGCGTGGCATAGCATCCGGGGATGGCCCGAGACCTCGTCCGACCGCCCATTGAGGATCCGGCAATGCTCCGGCCCGCCGAGGGCCTGCGCCTGATCCTCGAGGAGGCCAGGCCGCTCGAGGTCGAGCGGGTGCGGGTCTCGGCCGATCTGGCGGGGCGCGTCCTGGCGGCCGACGTCACGGCCGGGGTGAGCCTGCCGCCGTTTGCCACCTCGGCCATGGACGGCTACGCCGTCCGGGCCGCGGATCTGAGCTCAGGCGGCGTCCCGATCGCCTTTCGCCTCGGTGCCGGCGATCGCCCCCAGCCGCTTCCGCCCGGCGCCGCGTCGGGCATCGCCACGGGGGCGCCGCTGCCCGATGGCGCCGATGCGGTGGTTCCGATCGAGGATGCGCGGGAAGAGGACGGGTTGCTGTTCGCCGACCCGCCCGCCGCGGGCGCGCACATCCGCCGGCAGGGCGGCGATGTTGGCGCGGGCGATGTGGTTGGCCGCGCCGGGACGGTGCTGACCCCGGCGCTCCTGGCTGCGATCTCGGCGACCGGCGTGGTCGATGTCGCGCTCTCGCGCCGGCCGCGGGTGGCCGTGCTCGCCACCGGCAACGAGCTCGTGCGGGCGGGCCGTCCCCTCGAGCCGGGACAGATCTACGAGTCGAACCTGACGTCGATCGTCGCCCAGGCGAGGTCGGCCGGCGCCGAGGTGGTCGCGGCCGAGATCGTCGCCGACGACCGCGACGCGACCCGCGAGGCATTTGCCGGGGCGATCGCCGCCGACGTGGTCATCTCGTCGGGCGGCGTCTCGGTGGGCCCCCACGACCACGTGAAGCCGGCCCTCGCCGAGCTCGGCGTGCGCGAGGTGTTCTGGCGGCTCGCCCACAAGCCGGGCAAGCCGCTCTGGTTCGGCGTTGCCCCCACCGGCGCGCTCGTGTTCGGCCTCCCCGGCAACCCGGTGTCGAGTCTCGTCTGCTTCGAGCTCTTCCTGCGCCCCGCTCTGGCGGCGATGCAGCACGGCCAGGCGCCGGCCCGGGCGGTCGCCCGGCTGGCCGAGCCGGTGCGGCGGCTGGGAGTGCGCGACCACGCGGTGCGCTGCCGGCTCTCGGCCACGCCGGAGGGGATGGTGCTGCATCCCGCCGGCGCCCAGGACTCACACCTGATCGTGCACGCTGCCGGGGCGGACGCCATCGCGCTCATCGCCGCGGGTGAGGGCGACGCGCCCGCCGGCCTCCTGGTCGAGTACGTCCCGCTGCAGTGAGATCTAGCCCAGCGTGACCGTGGTGCCGTTCTTGAGCGTGGCCGACATGCCCTTGGCGTAGACCACCCATCGGTGCGACGACGAGTAGAGCGGATTGCAGGCCGACAGCACGAGCCGCTCGTAGCCGTGCGGCTTGATGATGTTCCAGTCGGTGTTGACCACGATCTGGTGGTACTGCACCCGGTAGTGGAACGTCGCGTAGGGCATCTGCAGGCTGATCCAGTCGCCGTTTTGGATGTCGTTGATGTGCCGGAACCAGGCCCCGAACGTGGTGCGGTGGCCGGCGATCGCGACGGTCGTGCCCTGGCCCGGGAAGGCGGTGTTGCTGTAGTGGCCGGGCCCCTGGCTCAGATCATGCAGCCAGTCGGTGCCCTGCACCACCACCACCTTGAGCCCGATCCGGCCGATGGTGAGGCGGCCGAACGGCTGTCCGCCGTTGAGGGTGGACTTGAACTTCGCGGCGTCCTGCCGGAGCAGGCGCAGCTCGGCGGGCCGCGGGTTGGGGCCGGAGATGGGGATGGCCGGCTTCGGCCACGCCGCGATCTCCTGGTTCAGGGTGTGCGACAGGCCCTGCTGGCGCCAGTCCGCGTAGAGCGCCGTGAACGGGTCGCCCCAGAACAGGATGACGCCGGCATAGATGACGACGAGGATCCCGAGGGCGATCAGACCCGTGCCGACCCTGCGGACTCGCAGACGCCGGCGCTCGCGTCCGGTCACACCCTCTGCGGCGATGCTACCGGTGCCCATTCCTCTTGGTTTATAGCTCCGCGGGCCGCCGGCCGCCGCTGACAGGTGCATGCGGGTGGGCGTAGCGGCCGGCCACGAGCGCGCCGAACTGGGCTGCCGCCGCCGCCGCGAGTGCGAAGCACACCGCCACGGTGGGTGCGAGATATCCGCTTGCCGTCATCGCCACGAGCCCGCGCGGGGTGGTCGCGCCGAGGCCCTGCGCCGTCCAGAGCTCGAACCCGACGGCCACCGGCCCGACGAAGCCGGCGATGTACACGGCGAGCAGCGTGCGCCGGCCGGTGCGCGCGGCCGCCGGGAGCCACAGCCAGATGTGTGCCGCCGGCAGCACCACGATCAGCGCGAACGGGTTGACGGCGGTCAGCAGCAGTCCGGCGAGGGCCAGTCCGACCAGGCCGCTGGTCAGCCCTCCGATCCGCTCCTCACCCGACACCCGCTCCATGCGCACCAGTCGCGGACGGCTGACGAACCACCAGAAGGCAAGCCCCGCGCAGGCCGCGATCACGATGCCGGCGGTGGTCGCGCCGGTCTTGCCCGGCAGCGGCGCGATGGCGATGCCGGAGAGGAGCCGGCCCGGAGCGGCCGCCATCAGCCACATGGCGGCCAGGGTCACGAGCCAGGCGCCCGACCGCCATGCGAACGCCACCAGCCCGGGGCCGATCGCCACCCCGCGCCGGCGCAGGCGCGCGACCAGGTCGAGCACGCAGGCGACGAACGGCGCGAGCAGGATCGCCATCGCCGCCTCGGCGAGCCAGCCCCGCATCACCTTGCCCGAGAGCAGCAGCACGGGTGACTGGTCGCCCTCGATCGTCGGCGTCGCGTCCAGGGCACCGACCAGGTTCGCGACGGTGGCGCCCACGCGCCCGAGCTGTCCGATGTCGAGCGTGGACAGCGACCCATTGTTCTCGTGTCTGCTCCCCGCCGTCAGGGCCAGGGCGGGGATGCCGTGGGCGAGCAGCGTGCCCTGCTCGCCCGGCGCGTACGGCACGCCGTATCCCGCCAGCTGGTCGAACAGGCCGGGGATGCGGGCCGGGCTGCCGTAGAACGTCGACACCGCCGCGCGGGTGGCGGCGTAGAGCGTCGGCGAGACGCCGCGCGGCGTGCTCGACCGGGTCACGATCCGAAGCGGCGTCCCGGTCTTCGCCGTCGTCCCGTCGACAACCACCGCCGCGACGATCCGCGAGGCCGGCGGCCACAGCGTCGCCAGCGCGGTTGCCCCCTGACCGCCGGTCAGGCCTCCGTCGGTGGACACGAGCGCCAGGCCGCGCCCGGGGGGGAGGGTCGTCAGAACCTTGCTCAGCTCCACAAGCAAGCCGGTCCCGGCCAGGTCGGCGGCGGATCCGCCGTCGCGATGCACGATCACGGCCACGATCTGACGCGAGTTGCCGGGCCGGTAGGCGACCACGTCGGTCATCGGGACGGGCTCCGACTGCCACGGGAGGTTCGTGGCGAACTGGATACGGCGGGGGTTGGGGTCAAACGGCTTCAGGTTCTCGGCCACCCAGTTGGCGGCCGCCAGCTCGCCCGGGCTGCCGGCGTCACAGCAGGGCCCGCCGCTATCACGCTCCGCCGTCAGGAGCCGCCCGGTCAGGTTCGCCGCGGCCACGCCGCTGAATTGCAGCGGGGGCGCCGGGGGGACGGGTGCGGCCGGCTGGTACAGCGTGAGCAGGCCGACCAGCGGCACGAGCAGCGAGATCCCGAGCAACAGGGCGTAGAGCGGCAAGGACACCAGCGGTCGGTGCGGCCCGCGCCGGACGGGCCTTCTGCGTTCGGGAGCAGCCACCGAAGCGGCCGTTATAGCACACGCGACCCGTCGCAGTAGCCCCGGCCGGCCGCCCGTGACCCGGTGGCGTACCATTCCCGCACGTGCCTGCGGACGCGACAATCATGCTGGTCGACGACGAGGAGTCGATCCAGAAGCTGCTCACGTACCCGCTCGAGCGCGAGGGCTACCGGGTGGTTCAGGCGCGCGACGGCGAGGAGGCGCTGCGGCGATTCGCCGAGCAGCCGGTCGACCTGGTCGTGCTCGACGTCATGCTGCCGCGCCTGGACGGGCTCGAGGTGTGCCGCCGCCTGCGGACCGACTCGGCCGTCCCGATCATCATGCTGACCGCCCGCGACGACGAGGTCGACAAGGTGCTCGGCCTCGAGCTCGGCGCCGACGACTACATCACCAAGCCGTTCTCGATCCGCGAGTTCCGAAGCCGCATCCGGGCCGTGCTGCGGCGGGCGACCCTGCTCGCCGAGCAGCGCGACCAGCCCGAGGGCCTGATCGGCACCGACAGCCTCGTGATCGACCCCGCCAAGCGGGCGGTGACGGTGTCGGGCACCTCGGTGCAGCTGACCTACGTCGAGTTCGAGGTGCTGCAGACGCTCGCGCTGCACCCCGGCCGGGTGTACACGCGCCAGGCGCTGCTCGAGTCGGTGTGGGGCGATTCGGCGTATCGCGAGCCGCGCACCATCGATGTCCACATCCGCCACCTGCGGGAGAAGATCGAGGTCGACCCGCGGGAGCCGGCCTACATCTTCACGGTGCGCGGCGTCGGCTACCGCTTCCGCGACACCGCCTAGGAGAGCCGATGGGTGCCCTACGATCGCTCCGGCTCCGGCTGGTGGCGGTGCTCACCGGGGTGGTGGCGTGTGCCATGGGGGTCGTCTTCCTGTACGTCGTCCCCAGCCTGCGCCAGAACCTGATCTCCGACCGGCTGACCCGGCTCGAGGCGATCGCGCACTCCCAGCAGCAGGCCCACGGCCTCGTGAACGCCTTCACCACGCAGGTACACGTGCGCCACGCCCTGCTGCACACGGGGCGGCTGGCCAACGGCCAGGCCAGCGCCTACGCGCGGCACGGCGGGGTGCTGACGCCGGTGCCGGGGGGGCCGACGCCCGTGCTCCCGGCCTCGAGCGGCATCGTGCGGGCCGCCGTGCGCACCGGGATGGGCCACGGCCGCACGCCGGGCGGTGGCGTCGTGGTCGCGATCCGGGTGCCGAACGGCGTCGTGCTGCTGTCGCAGGGGGTCGGAGACGTCAACGCGGCGGCCTCGCTCGTCGAGCATCGGATCCTGATCGCGACGGGTCTCGCGCTCGCGGTCGCCATCATCGTCGGGTGGGGGCTGGCGGTGGCGGTCTCACGCCGCGTCGGCAAGCTCGAGTCAGCCTCGAGCAGGATCGCCGCCGGCCACTTCGACCAGCCGATCGGCGATGAGAGCCCCGACGAGCTCGGCCGGCTCGCGCGCTCGTTCGACCTCATGCAGGCCCGGCTCGCCCAGGTCGACCGGGCGCGCAAGGACTTCATCGCCAACGCCTCGCACGAGCTGCGCACGCCGCTCTTCTCGCTGGCCGGCTTCCTCGAGCTCCTGGACGAGGAGGACCTCGACCCGGCCACCCGCGAGGAGTTCCTGCTGACGATGCGCGAGCAGGTGACCCGGCTGACGAAGCTCGCGACCGACCTGCTCGACCTGTCGCGGCTCGACTCGGGGGCCGTCGAGGTGGTGCACGAGCCCGTCGACCTGGTGGCCGCCGCCCGGGGGCTCGTGCGCGAGTTTCGCGGGCTCGCGGCACGGCACGGCAGCCGGGTGGTGCTGACCCGGCCGCCGCGTGACCTGCCGCATGGGGTCGGCGACGAGCAGCGGGTGCAGCAGATCGGCCGGGTGCTGGTGGACAACGCCGTGCGCCACAACCCGGAGGGCACCGAGGTGCGGGTCGAGGTCGGGGCGGACGACGGCCACGTCACCCTGACGGTCTCCGACGACGGGCCCGGGATCGACGACGAGTCGCAGCGGCACCTGTTCGAGCGCTTCTGGCGCGGGCCGCAGGGCAGCTCGTCGGGCAGCGGGCTCGGCCTCGCGATCGCCGGGGAGATGGCCCAGCGCATGGGCGGCGAGATCGCCGTCCACTCGGACGCCGGCCACACCAGCTTCGCTCTGCGGCTGCCCTCGGACTCCCTCTCGTCCGAGGGTGGCGACCGCTGATGTTGATAAGTTCTCGCGCATGCAAAAGGTCAACGTCGGCCACAAATCGCTGGCCGACTACAACTCGCTGATCGGAAGGACGCTGGCCGAGGAGATCCGCCGGCTGGCGGAGCCTCTGAAGGGCAAGCGCATCCTGCACCTCTCCGCCACGGCATTCGGTGGCGGTGTCGCGGAGATCCAGTACACGCTGATCCCGCTCATGATCGACGCCGGGCTCGACGCGGAGTGGCGGGTCATCGAGGGCCGCGACGAGTTCTACGACGTCACCAAGGCGATCCACAACGGCCTGCAGGGCGACGACAAGGGCATCACCGACCACCAGAAGGCGATCTTCGAGGTCTACAACCGGCTGAACGCAGACGCCCTGACCGACGCGGACGAGTGGGACGTGATCGTCGTCCACGACCCCCAGCCGCTGGCGATGCGCGAGTACGTCTCGAGCAGCCGTCCGCGCTGGGTGTGGCGCTGCCACATCGACCTCTCCACGCCCAACCCCGAGGTGCTCGACTTCATCTCGCCGCGGCTGGCGGGCTATGACGCCTGCATCTTCCACATGCCCGCATACGTGCCCCGGGGCGCCGGCCTGGCCGAGGCGATCATCTGGCCGCCCGCGATCGACCCGCTCGCGCCGAAGAACATGGCCCTCTCGACCGACGACGCCGCCTACATCGTCGACCAGTTCGGCCTCGACGTCGAGCGGCCGCTGCTCCTGCAGGTGTCGCGGTTCGATCCCTGGAAGGACCCGATGGGCGTGATCGACGCGTACCGGATGGTCAAGCAGCAGCACCCTGACGTGCAGCTTGCGCTCGTCGGCTCGATGGCGCACGACGATCCCGAGGGCTGGGAGTTCTGGAACAAGACCCAGGAGTACTGCCAGGAGGATCCCGACATCTACATGTTCTCGAACCTGAACAACGTCGGCGCTGTCGAGGTGAACGCGTTCCAGGTGCTGGCCAACGTGTGCATCCAGAAGTCGATCAAGGAGGGGTTCGGGTTGACGGTGTCGGAGGCGATGTGGAAGGGGCGGCCGACCATCGGCGGCAACGTCGGCGGCATCGTCGCCCAGATCGTCGACGGCGAGACCGGGTATCTGGTGTCCTCGCCGGAGGAGTGCGCCGAGCGCGTCCTGACCATCCTGGCCGACCCCCAGGCGACGCGCGAGATGACCCGGCGCGGCAAGGAGCACGTGCGCCGCCGGTTCCTGACCCCGCGGCTCCTGCGCGACTGGCTCGCGCTCATGCACCGCATGGCCGGCGAGCAGGTCGACCTCGAGATCGTGAACGGGTAGCCCCGGCCGATCGCCGGGGGGCGCGCCAAAAGGGGTCTGACCCTGTTTGGCGCGGGTGGGCAGATGGGTAATTGTGTCAGCGTGACGGCGGGGATTCACCAGGTTGGCTAGGGTGCGGGCATGTCCGGGCAGCCGCCGCTGCTGATCGTCTCCAACCGCGGTCCGCTGCGATTCTTGCGCGGGCCGGGCGGAGAACTCGTCGCGGCGCGGGGCGGAGGTGGGCTTGTGACCGCTCTAAGCGGACTTGCCGCGGCGCGGCCGGTGACCTGGATCGCGAGCGCCCTCACCGACGAGGACGCCGAGATCGCCGAGCGCGGCGCCTACCGCGAGGGCGACCTGACGGTGCGCTTCGTCGTCCACGATCGCGAGGAGTTCGACCGCTACTACAACGTCTTCGCCAATCCGACGCTGTGGTTCATCCACCACTACCTGTGGGGGCTCGCGTCGGAGCCGTCGGTCGACCGCAACGTGCGCCTGGCGTGGGACGCGGGGTACGTGCCGGTCAACCAGGGCTTCGCCGACGCGGTCGTGGCCGAGCTCGAGCGGGCCGAGGGCCCGCAGCCGCTCGTAATGTTGCAGGACTACCACCTGTTCATCGCGCCCGCCTCGATTCGCGAGCGCGTGCCGGGAGTGGTCATGCAGCACTTCACGCACATCCCGTGGCCGATGGCGGACTACTGGCGGGTGCTGCCGCCCGACATCCGCACCGACATCCACGAGTCGCTCCTGGCCTGCGACGTCGTCGGCCTGCACACGGCCCGCTACGTCGGCAACTTCCTGAACTGCGTGGCCCAGTTCACCGACGCCGAGGTCGACATGGAGGCGCGCACCGTCCACCACAACGGCCGCGTCGTGCGCGTCCGCGACTACCCGATCTCGGTCGACCCGGCCGAGTTCGACCGGCTGCGCGAGAGCCCGGCGGTGCTGGCCGAACGCGAGGCGCTGCAGGCGTGGCGGCCGGAGCGGATCATCCTGCGCGTCGACCGCACCGATCCCTCGAAGAACGTCGTGCGCGGGCTGCAGGCGTTCGAGCTCTTCCTGTCCGAGCACCCGGAATGGAACGGACGGGTGACGCTTCTGGCCAAGCTCGACCCGTCCCGCCAGGACATTCCCGAGTACGCCGAGTACCTGGGCGCGATCCAGCGCGCCGCCCGTACCGTCAATGACCGCTTCTACGCCACCGGCGACTGGCAGCCGGTGGAGCTGCGCATCTCTGACAACTTCACCGAGGCGGTCGCCGCCTACGCCGAGTACGACGTGCTGCTCGTGAACGCGATCTTCGACGGCATGAACCTGGTGGCCAAGGAGGCGCCGCTCGTGAACGACCGCGACGGCGTCCTGATCCTGTCCGAGAATGCCGGCGCCCATCCCGAGCTGGGGCCGTTCGCACTCACGATCAACCCCTTCGACCTGCAGGAGCAGGCCGACGCCATCCACGCGGCGCTGACGATGCCCGCCGCCGAGCGCCACGAGCGCATCGAGGGCCTGCGGGCGCAGGTGCGCGAGCACGACATCGCCCACTGGCTGAGCACGCTCATGGACGATCTCGCGCCCGTCCGGCCCGAGGTGGCGAAACGGTGATCGGCGCGGCGGTGGCGGCCCCGTGGTCGAGCCGCTTCCACGGCCCCGGCATGGAGGAGGGGCCGGCCGCGGTTGCAGCGGCGCTCGGGATCGACGCCGAGGTGGTGGAGTTTCAGCTCGAGCAGCCGCCCACCGAGGCGCTGGCCGCGGGCCTGCCCCGCCTGCACGACGCGGTCGCCGCCGCGCCGGGCATCCCGCTGGCGCTTCTGGGTGAGTGCACCCTGGCGCCGGCCGTGACCGCGGGCCTGCTGGCCGCGCACCCCGACCTGGTGCTGGTCTGGCTCGACGCGCACGGCGACCTGAACACGCCGGACACCAGCCCGAGCGGCTTCCTGGGCGGGATGCCGTTTGCGATCCTCCTCGGGTGGTGCCACGAGCCGCTGCGCCGGGCTGCGGGCGCCGAGCTGCCGCTGCCGGAGCAGCGCGCGGCGCTGGTCGGTGCGCGGGATCTCGATCCGGGCGAGCGCGACGCGATCGCGGGCTCGCTGCTCGTGGTGGCCGACGACGTCGCCGGGGCGCTGGCGGGCCTGCCCGCCGGGGCGCCGGTGCACGTGCACCTCGACGGCGACGTGCTCGACCCGGCCGACGCCCCCGGCGTCGACTTCCCGGCCCCGGGCGGCTGGAGCGGGGCCCGGCTCGACGCCGAGATGGCCGCGCTGGCGGCGACCGGCCGGGTCGTCGGCGTGAGCGTCTGCTGCGGCAATCCGCGCCGCGATCCGGACGGCCGCTCGGCCCGGGCGTATGCGCGCGCCCTGCAGCCGCTCCGGGACTGACCGTCCCCTAGACTTGGCGCCGCATGGGGGAGATCCGCATGATCGACGTGGGCGACAAGCCGGTGACGCGGCGGCGGGCTGTGGCGCACGCGCACGTGGTGATGCCCGAGCACGTACGTGAGCGGCTCGCGGCCGGCACGCTGCCGAAGGGCGACGTGATGGCCGCGGCCCGGATCGCCGGGATCATGGCGGCCAAGCGCACGCCCGACATCGTGCCCCTGTGCCACCCGCTGCCGCTGACCATGGTCGAGGTCTCACCGGAGCTCTCCGACGACGGGGTCAGCATCATCGCGGCGGCCGAGACCACCGCGCAGACCGGCGTCGAGATGGAGGCGCTGACGGCCGCGGTCGTGGCCGCCCTCACCGTCTACGACATGACCAAGGGGCTCGACCCGGCCATCTCGATCCGCAGCGCCGAGCTGATCGAGAAGTCCGGCGGCAAGAGCGGCCACTGGAGGCGTGAGGACGGGTGATGGCGGCGGTTCTGACGGTCTCCGATGGCGTCGTCGCGGGCACGCGCGACGACCGCAGCGGCGACGTCCTTGAGGAGCGCCTGCGCGGGGCCGGGTTCGAGCTGGCCGCAAGGCGCGTCGTTCCCGACGAGCGGACACAGATCGCCGCGGCCCTGCGCGAGCTGGCCGGCACGGCCGATCTGGTGCTGAGCACCGGCGGGACCGGCTTTGCGCCGCGCGACGTCACACCCGAGGCGACCGCCGAGGTGACCGACCGGCCCACTCCCGGCCTGGACGAGCACATGCGGGCGGTGTCGATCGCCGTCTCCCCGCACGGGATGCTCTCGCGCGGCCGCAGCGGCATCTGCGGAAGCGCGCTGATCGTGAACATGCCCGGCAGTCCAAAGGCGTGCGCCGAGCTGTTCGATGCCATCGCGCCAGCCCTTGAGCACGGGCTGCGGCTGCTGCGAGACGAGCCCACGGCACATTGAGCGCGACCGCCATCTACGCGCGCAGGTTCGTCAGCCTGGTCAAGCTGGAGCACACGGTGTTCGCGCTGCCCTACGCCTACGCCGGCGCCATCCTCGCCCTGAACGGGGTTCCGTCCGCGAGCCAGGTGCTGTGGATCACCGTCGCGATGGCCGGCGCCCGCAGCCTGGCGATGGCGCTCAACCGGCTGATCGACGCCTCCATCGACGCCCGCAATCCCCGCACCGCCCGGCGCGAGATCCCGGCCGGCCTGCTGTCGCGCGCGAGCGTGGCGGCGTTTGCGTTCGGATCGCTGATCGTGTTCCTCGTCGCGGTCTCCCAGCTCGCCCCGCTGACCCGCGTCCTGTGGCCGATCCCGGTTCTGGGCTTCGTCATCTACCCCTACCTGAAGCGGTTCACGTGGCTGTGCCACCCCTTCCTGGGCCTGGTCGACGGCCTCGCTCCGGTGGGCGGCTGGGTCGCGGTCACGAACCACGTCGCCGGCACGTCCTTCATTCTGGGCGGGGCGGTCGCGCTCTGGATCGGCGGCTTCGACATCATCTACGCCACGATGGACCTCGAGATCGACCGCCAGCAGGGCCTGCACTCGATCCCGCTGCGGTTCGGGATCAAGAACGCCCTCCTCATCACCCGGGTCGCCCATTTCTGCTCGGTGGTGCTGCTCGTGTGGCTCGGGGTCGCCTGCGGGCTGGGGCCGCTCTATTACCTCGGCGTGGTCGTCGTCGCCGGCCTGCTCGCCTACGAGAACTCGATCGTCAGCGCGGACGACCTCTCGCGGGTCGACATGGCGTTCCTGACCATGAACGGCGTGATTGCGCTCGTGTTCCTGGCCGGGGTGCTCGCCGATGCCATCGCCTGAGGCCGTCGCCTGCGAGGGGCTCGTGCGCCGGTTCGGCGAGCGCGCGGCCCTCGCCGGCGTCGACCTGCACCTGGCCGAGGGCGAGTTCGCGCTCGTCACCGGGCCCAACGGGGCGGGCAAGACGACGCTCCTGCGGGTGCTTGCAACCGTGATCCGGCCAAGCGCGGGCGCGGTCGCGGTGGCCGGCCACGCGCTCCCGCGGGCGGCGCCCAAGGCGCGGCCGCTGATCGGCTACGTCGGCCACGGCCCGCTCACGTACCCCGGGCTCACGGCCCGCGAGAACCTGGAGCTCTACGCCGCGCTCTACGACGTGCCGGCCGAGCGGATCGGCCCCGCGCTCGAGCGGGTCGGGCTGGACGGCCGCGGGCGCGATCCGGTGGCGGAGTTCTCGCGTGGGATGGCCCAGCGGCTCGCGCTCGCCCGGGCCGTGCTGCACGGGCCGTCGCTGCTGCTCATGGACGAGCCGACGGCGGGGCTCGACAGCGGCGGCCGCGAGCTGATGCGCGAGGTGCTCGCGGAGCCCGGGCGCACGGTGATCGTCTCGACCCACGAGCCGGCCTGGTTCGACGGCCTCGCGACCCGCGAGGTGCGGCTCGCGGCCGGACGGGTGGCGGCGTGAACCGCCGGGCGCTCGCGGCGCTCGTGCGCAAGGATCTCCTGCTCGAGCTGCGCGGCAGCGAGGTCGTGCTGGGAATGCTGACGTTCGTGGTGGCCGCGTTCGTGCTCTTCCGGTTCGGGCTCGGAGGCGGGCGGCCTGCGGGCGGTACCCGGGCGGCCACCGGCATGCTGTGGGTGGCGATCGTCTTCACCGCCATGCTGGGCCTCTCACGCTCGTTCGCGCAGGAGCGGGAGCACGGCATCTGGGACGGCCTTTTGGCCGCGCCGATCGATCGCGCGCTCGTCTGGCTCGCGCGCTCGTGCTCCACATGCCTGTTCCTGATGGCGGTGCAGGTCGTCGCGCTGCCCGCCTTCTGGCTGTTCTTTCTGCAGAGCGGGCCGGCGCCGGACTACGCGGTGCTGGTCGCGGCGGTCGTGCTGGCGGATGTCGGCATCGCGGCGCTGGGGACGCTGGTGGCCGGGCTGGCCTCGGCGGGGCGCGCCCGCGAGGTGCTCCTGCCCGTCCTCTTCCTGCCGTTTGCGATCCCGCTTGTGCTGGGTGCCGTGAGCGCGACCACCGGCACGATTTCCCCGCAAACAAGCGGTTTGCACACGGTTGAACGGCTGGGATACCTGGCTCTCTATGATACGGTGTTCGTGCTCTTCGGGTGGGGGCTCTTCGAGTTCGTGGTGGAGGATTAGCGCTGTGAATAAAACCGCCGCCGCCCGCCTCGACCGCGCCACAGTCGCGGCCCTGGTGGCGGCAGTTCTCATGCCTTCTGCGCTCGGCCTGATCTTCTTCTACGTGCCGACCGCAAACGGCGACTATGCGCAGCGGATCTTCTACTTCCACGTCCCCATCGCCGTGACCACCTACGCGCTCTTCGGGTGGGGGGCGCTGAACGCGGCCAGGTACCTGTGGACGGGCGACCTCTCGCTCGACCTGCGCAGCTATGTGCCCATGCACCTCGGGGTGATCTTCGGCACGCTGACCCTGGTGACGGGCTCGATCTGGGCCAACGTCGAGTGGGGCACGTGGTGGTACTGGGGCAGCACCGAGCTGAACACGTTTCTGATCATCTTCCTGTTCTACTGCGCCTACTTCATGCTCCGGTTCTCGGTCGAGCCGGGCGAGCGGCGGGCGCGTTACTCGGCCGTCTACGCGCTCCTCGGCGTGGGCCTGATCCCGATCTCGGTGCTGGCGGTGCATCTGGGCCAGGACGCGATCCACCCGATCACGTTCACCGACCACGGCGCCAACATGGACGGCAACATGCTCTTCACCTTTCTGGTCGCCCTGGCGGCGATGCTCAGCCTGGCGGTGGCGATGTATCTGGTCGAGATCCGCGGCAAGCGCCTGGACGACCAGGTCGCCCGGCTGCGGCGGCTGGCCCAGGAGCCGCGGTGATCAGCGAGACCGACGTCCACTACGTCGCGGCCGTGTACGCGCTCGCCTGGCTTGTCACGGTCGCCTACGTCATCATTCTCAACTCAAAGCTCGGCCGGCTCGAACGGGAGCTGAACGAGATCGTCGGGTTGCTGGAGGCGAAGACGGATGGATGAGCCAGACGTGACGGTCAACCTGGTGCTCGTCGGCACCAACCACCGCAGCGCGCCGCTGCCGGTGCGCGAGCGGTTGGCCACCCACGACCACGGCCACGACCTGGTCGATCACGTGCTGGCCGCCGATCAGGTGGCCGAGGCCGTCGGCCTGGCCACGTGCAACCGGTGCGAGCTCTACCTGGTCGGCGGCGCGCCCGAGGCGATGCGCGAGGCGGCAATCGAGCGGCTCGCAGAGCTCTCGGGCCACAGCCGCGGCCGGCTCGAGCCGATGCTGTACGTCCGCACGGGAGCGGAGGCCGCCGAGCACCTGTTCTCGGTCGCGGCGGGACTCGACTCGCTCGTCCCCGGCGAGGCCCAGATCCTGGCGCAGATCCGCGATGCCTACGCCAACGCGTTCGGGTGGGGGGCGACCGGGCCGGTGTCCAACCGGCTCTTCCACGTGGCGCTCGAGGCGGGCAAGCGCGTCCGCCACGAGACCGCCATCGGGTCGGGCGGGGCATCGGTGGCGTCGGTCGCGGCCGAGGTGGCCGCCGACCGGCTGGGCGGTCTGGCCGGCGCCCGGGTGCTGGTGGTCGGCGCGGGCCGGGTGGCCGAGCTCGTGGCGGCCAACCTCACCTCGCGCGGCGCCGGGCCGCTGCGGGTGGCAAACCGCGACTCCGGCCGCGCCGCTGCGCTTGCGGCCCGGTTCGGCGGCACGGCGGTCGCCTGGGACGCGCTCGCGGGGGCCGCGGACGACGCGGACGTCGTGGTGAGCTCGACGGCGGCGCCCGGGTACGTCATCCACCCCGGAGATCTGCACCCGGGCCGGCCCCGGCTCCTGATCGACCTGGCCCTGCCTCGCGACGTCGACCCTGCGGCCGCCGAGGTCGAGGGCACGTCGATCGTCGACCTGGACGACCTCGAGGTTGCGGTGCGGCGCACGATCGCGTTGCGCCGGGGCGAGAGCGGCCGGGCACGCGCGATCGTGGCCGAGCAGGCGGCCGAGTTCCGGGACTGGATGGCGGCCCTGCGCGTCGTCCCGGCCATCACGTCGCTGCGCGACCACGCCGAGCGCATCCGCACGGCCGAGCTGCGGCGGATGGAGCCGCGCTGGGACGCGCTCTCGCCCGCCGACCGCGAGCGGCTGGACACGGTCACCCGCGGCATGCTGAACAAGCTCCTGCACGAGCCGACGGTGCGGCTCAAGCAGCTGGCCGCGACCGACGAGTCGGCACCGTACGCGGAGGCCGTGACCGAGCTCTTCGGGCTGGCGGTGCATCCGGCATCGCCGGAATGATCCGCCTGGGCACGCGCCGCAGCCGGCTGGCCGTGGCACAGGCACAACTCGTGGCCGACAAACTGGCAGAGGCCGAGATCGTCCCCATGTCGACGGCCGGCGACCGTGACCGGACTCGCCGCTTCGACGAGATCGGCGACGGCCGCGGCGTCTTCACGCGCGACATCGAGCGGGCGCTTGCCGACGGCAGCATCGATGCGGCGGTGCACAGCGCGAAGGATCTGACCGGCGACATGCCCGCCGGGCTCGTGATCGGCGCGATGCTCGAGCGCGACGATCCCCGCGACGCGGTCTGCGGCCCGTTCGCCTCACTGGACGCGATCCCGGACGGTGCCCGCGTGGGGACATCGTCGGCGCGCCGGGGCGGGCTGCTCGCCGAGCTTCGGCCGGGCCTGTGCGTCGTCCCTCTGCGCGGCAACGTGGACACCCGGGTGGGCAAGCTCGACGCCGGCGAGGCCGACGCGATCGTGCTCGCCGCCGCGGGCCTGCGGCGGCTGGGGCTCCATGGCCGCATCGCCTTCGCGCTCGACCCGCAGGTGTTCGTGCCCGAGGCGGGCCAGGGCGCGATCGCGGTGCAGGTGCGCCGGGGCGAGGAGCATCTGGTCGCGGCACTCGACCATCGCCCGACCCGTGAGGCGGTCGAGGCCGAGCGGGCGTGCGTGCAGAGCCTGGGCGGCGGCTGCAGCGTGCCCGTCGCGGCGTACGCGTGGCACGAGGACGGCAGGCTGCAGCTGCGCAGGTGGGTGGGGACGTGACGGTGTATCTGGTCGGCGCGGGGCCCGGTGACCCGGGCCTCCTGACCGTGCGCGGGCGCGAGCTGATCGAGGCCTGCGATGCGCTCGTCTACGACCGGCTGGTCGACGATCGCATCGTCGCGCACGCCGGCGAGGGCTGCGAGCGCGTGTACGCGGGCAAGCGGCCCGGCGAGCACTCGATGACCCAGGACGCGATCAACGTCATGCTGGTTGAACTCGGCCGCCGGCACGAGACCGTCGTCCGGCTGAAGGGCGGCGACCCGTTCATCTTCGGCCGCGGCGGCGAGGAGGCGCTCGCGCTCACCGAGGCGGGCATCCCGTTCGAGATCGTGCCGGGGGTTTCGTCGGCCTACGCCGTGCCGGCCTACGCCGGCATCCCGGTCACGCAGCGGGGCGTCGCGGCCCAGGTGACGTTCGTCACCGGGCACGAGGACCCGGCCAAGCCCGGGAGCGACCTCGACTGGGCCTCGCTCGCGGCCACGCCGGGGACGCTCGTGTTCCTGATGGGCGTCGGCGCCCTCGAGCACAATGCCCGCCGCCTGATCGAGCACGGCATGAGCCCGGACACGCCGGCCGCGGTGATCTCGGACGGCACCCGTTCCGGCCAGCGCACGGTGGTCGCACCACTGCACGGGATCGCCGCGGCCGCCGCCGGGATTCCGGCGCCGGCGATCACGCTGGTCGGAGCGGTGGCGGCGCTCCACGAGCGGCTGAACTGGTTCGAGCAGCGACCGCTGCACGGCCGCCGGGTGCTCGTGACCCGCGCCCGCGCGCAGGCCAGCGGCCTGGCCGCCCGGCTCGAGCTGCTCGGCGCGGAGGTGGTGCAGGCCCCGGCGATCCGGATCGAGCCGCTGCCGTTTTCGCCACCCGATCTGACCGGCTACGACACGGTGGTGATCACGAGCGCCAATGCCGTCGACCTGCTGCTGCCCGCCGACGTGCGCCCGCTCCACGGGGTGACCGTGGCCGCCATCGGGCCCGCCACTGCCCAGGCGCTCGGCGGCCGCGGCATCGTCGCCGACGTGATCCCGGACGAGGCGGTGTCCGAGGCGCTGCTGGATGCTCTCGGCGACGTGGGCGGGCGCCGGGTGCTGGTGGCGACGGCCCAGGGGGCGCGCGATGTGCTGCCCGATGGGCTGCGCGAGCGGGGGGCCGATGTCGACGTCCTCCACCTCTACCGGACCGTGCCCGAGCCGGTGGACGCCGACGCGGTGCGGGCCTGCGACCTGGTCACGTTCACGTCGTCCTCGACGGTCACGAGCCTGGCGGCGGGGCTCGGCGACGGAGGGCTGCGCGGCGTGCGGGCTGCCTCGATCGGCCCGGTCACGAGCGCCGCACTGCGGGCGCACGGCGTCGAGCCTCTGGCCGAGGCCGACCCTCACTCCGTGGACGGCCTCGTGGCCGCGGTCGCGGGGCTGCTCGCCGCCGCCCCGGCTCGGTAGAGTGGCTGCATGCCAACGGGGTCGCCGCCGTTCGTCACCTTCCTGTCCGACTTCGGCACATCGGACGACTTCGCCGGCACCTGCCACGGCGTGATCAACCTGATCTGCCCGGAGGCGCAGGTGATCCACCTGACCCACGGCATCGAGCCCCAGGCGATCGGCCAGGGCGCGCGGGTGCTGGCGGGCGCGATGCGCTACGTGCCGGCGGGCGTGCACCTCGCGGTGGTCGACCCGGGAGTCGGCTCCGAGCGGCGGGCGGTGGCGCTGCGCGCCGGCGACGGCCGCCACTTCGTCGGGCCCGACAACGGCCTGCTGATCCCGGCCGCCGAGGCGTGCGGCGGCGTCGCCGAGGCGGTGGGGATCACGAACCCCGCCATCATGCTCCAGCCCGTCTCGCGCACCTTCCACGGCCGCGACGTGTTCGCCCCGGCCGCCGCCCGGCTCGCCGCCGGGATGCCCCTCGCCGAGCTCGGTCCCGCCATCGATCCCGACGACCTGGTGCGGCGGGCGGCTCCCGACCATCACCTCGAGGGGTCGCGGCTGTATGCGTCCGTCCAGCACGTCGACCGGTTCGGCAACATCCAGCTCGCCGTCACGGTGGCGGAGCTCGACGGGCTCTACCGGCTGGGCGGGCTGGCCGAGATCGACACCGGCGATGACCGCTACTACGCCCGCTGCGCCGATACGTTTGCCGACGTCGGGCCGGGGGAGTTCGTGCTCTACGAGGACTCGGTCGGGCTGCTCGCGTTCGCGCTCAACCAGGGCAGCGCGGCCGAGCTGACGGCCCTCGAGACCGGCGGCCAGGTCATTGTCGACCTGGCTCCGAACGTGACCGGAGAATCGACTTGACGGCGGGCCGGAAACGTGGTCTCATGCAGGTGATCGCAGCGGCCTTCGTGGAGCGGTAGCACCGTCCCGGAGGCCGTTGCCTTTTGCCGCGCGTAGAATGACCGCCGCCCGGCGAGGTAGCTCAGTTGGTAGAGCACGCGACTGAAAATCGCGGTGTCGCCAGTTCGATCCTGGCCCTCGCCACTCGCTCTGCATCCGGCCCGCCTTCCATGAATAAATGGGGCCAGGCCCCATTTATTCAGGCCCTCAGGCCGCGAGTCCCGAAACGGCCGCGAGGTTGCTCTGGTGGACGCGCTCGTACGGCTCGAACCACGTCATCCAGCCGGCGTCCAACTGCCCGGCGACGAACTCTCGCAGGCCGCGCTGCTCGCCGGGCGGATCGGCGACGGTCTGAAGCAGGTCGCGGATGTAGCGCTGGGTCGCGTCGATGAGGGTCTCGGGATAGCCGCCGCGCTCGATCGCCTCGCGGCTGCCGTGGTTCGGGAGGATGCGGGACGCCCCGAGACTCCGCATCCGCTCGAGCTCGCCGATGTGTAGCTCGAGCCGGCTCGGCTCGCTGACGTAGGTGACCGTGTCCTCGACGGTGTCGCCGGCGAGGAGCAGCCCATCGTCGGGCACGTGGATCACCGTCGCATCGCGGCTGTGGATGTCGAACTGCAGCAGTTCGATCCGCAGGCTGGCCGTCTCCAGGCGGAGGTGCCCATCGAACAGCGTCGTCGGCAGCACGAGCGGGGCGATCGCCGGCGGGCCGTCGAGCGTTCCGGCCTCGATGGCAGCGCGATTCGCGGCGAGCAGTTCACCCGTCACGCGGTTGGCGATGATCTCGCAATCGGCGAAGACCTCGTTGCCGGCGATGTGGTCGAGGTGCCAGTGGCTCAGGACGACCCGGATCCGGCGTACGCCCAGTTGTTCGAGGGGTCGTCCGGATCAGGCCGGCATGAAGCCGAGCCGGCGCGTCCGGATGGACACGCCGCCCGGCGGCCCACCGGAGAGCTCCCAACAGACGAGAGGTTCGCGCAGGCCGACGCCCGCCGCCTCACCCGTATTGGGGATCTTTTCCCTGCATCGGCGAATTTCGCCGGCGCATGCCTCAGGCCGCTGCGGCCTCGGGGTCGACCTCGGCCGCCAGTGCTGCGACCACCTCGGGGTCGTAGATCCGGCCGGCGGAGAGGCGGACGCGCTCGAGGCTCTCGGTGTCGCTCAGCATGCCGCCGTAGGGGCGCTCGCGTGTCATCGAGAGGTACGACTCGACGGCCAGGAGGATGCGGGCGCCCAGTGGGATGCCGTCGGCCCGAAGGCCGTGCGGGTAGCCGGAGCCGTCGAGATGCTCGTGACTGGCACGGACGGTGTCGCGGACGCCCGCGAGCGCCGGGTCGGCGGCCAGCATCTCGGCGGAGCGCTCGGGGTGCATGCGGATGACGGCCCACTCGGCGTCGTCCAGGGGGCCGTCCTTGGTGATGATCTCGTCGGGGACGGTGGTCATGCCGATGTCGCGCATCCGGGTCGCCGTGACGAGATCCTGAAGCTCGGTGTCCTCCATCCCCATCCGCCGCCCCACCGCGACCACCAGCCGCTCGAGCTCGAGCTCCGGCTCGGGCTCGACATCGGCCTCGGACGGGACGATGGGCTCCGCCTCCTGGGGTGCGACCAGCGCCGCCGCCCCCAGCCGGTCGAGCCGGGAGAGCACGAACGCGCCGGGGATCCAGGCATCGCGGTCGGCCGTGGTGAATGCGAATCGCAGCCGCCGGTCGCCGTCGATCACGAACAGGCCTCCGAGCCGGCGGGTGCGCCCGAGGCGTTTGGAGACGAGGCCAAGGGCTGCGAAGCCCTCTCCGGCAGGATCCTGCAGCCAGGTGACGCCACCCGCGGCGGCGAGCCCGCTGCCGAGGGCCGACTTCGTGGGCGACAGGATCACGAGCCGGCCGCAGCCCCCCAACCGCTCGGCGAGGTCGGTCAGCATCGCGGCGCGGGGGTCGTTCTCGACGTCGGCCTCCACCGCGGCCAGTACCACAGGGCCGCGGTAGACCAGCTCATCGACCTCTATCCGCTCGCCGCTCGCGGTGGTCAGCGCAAATGCCGGCAGTTGCTCATCAAGCTGCGGCATCATTCGCGCCGTCGTACAGCTCCGCCGCCTCGGTGTCCTCCGAGAAGGCGTCGCCGCCGACGGGATCGGCGGGCGGCTCCACAGCGTGGACGTCTCCGCCGCCGATCTCAGTCGGCAGGGCCGTCGGGGCGGATTCCTCCATGAATGCCAGGCTCGCTCGCGCCTGCTCGAGGGAGGCAAGCACCTGCGTCTGGACACGGTGGGCGCCGGCCGCGACGTCCTCGGCCTCGCGCCGCTTGGCCTCGGCTTCGGCGAGCAGCTCGGCGACGCGGGCCTGGGCCTGGGCGTCGCGGTCGGCGAGCGACTGCTCGAACCGCTCGCGATCGGCCTGCAGCTCGCTCTGGAACCGGACGCGCATGGCGTCACCGTCGCGCTTGGCTTCGGCCAGCATGTTCTCGGCGCGCGTCCGCGTCTCGTCCAGGTGGGCGCGGGCGGCCTCGGCGGCCTCGTCCAGAAGGCGCTCGCGCTCGCGCAGGAGCTCCTCGGTCTCGGCCTCGGTTGCCGAGGTGAGCTCGGCCAGCTCGGTGGCCACAAAGGCGTTCATCGCGCCGATGGTGCGGTCGATCGCCTCGCGCAGACCGTCGACGTTCGCGGGCTCGCGCTGGACCTGATCCTCGCCCTCGTCCTCGGCCTGTGCTTCGGCCTCGGGCTGGGGCTGGAAAGCCTCGTGGAGCTGCGTCACCGGAGCCTGCTCCTGGAACTGCGGCTGGGGCTGGGCGGCGACGGGGGTGTTGCTGAGCTCCTCGGCAAGCTGATCGGCGAGATCGGCCAGGAAGCGGTCGACCTCCTCCGGGTTGTAGCCGGTGGGCGTCAGCGTGAACGACGCATTGCGGATGCTCGCGAGATCGATCATCGGATGGGGCTCCTCGGGACGGCGGTTGGGACGAGGGGGGCGTCCTTCCGGGTTATCGGGGCTTCGGGGCCCCACCTTTAGCCCTAACCTGCGACGAGCCTGCTCCGATAGGCTTGCAGTCCGTGACCGCCGCCGCCGACTCCGCGCGCCGCATCGCCGTCATTGGCGCCGCGCTCGACCTCGGATCCGGCCGCCGCGGCGTCGATATGGGGCCCTCCGCCATCCGCTACGCCCAGCTGAGCGAACAGGTGAGCGCGCTCGGATACTCGATCGACGACCACGGAAACGTCGATACGAGCCTGGCCGAGGCGCTCGACGAGGGCGATCCGAGGGCGCGCTACTGGGACGCGATCAAGGCGACCTGTGAGCAGCTCGCACAGGAGGTGGTGCGGGCGGTTGCGGCCGACGAGCTGCCGCTCGTCCTCGGCGGCGACCACGCCATCGCGGTCGGCACGCTGGGCGGCCTGGCGGCGGCACGGGGCGGGCCCGGCGGCGTGATCTGGTTCGACGCCCATACCGATATGAACACGCCCCAGACGTCCCCCACCGGCAACGTCCACGGCATGCCGCTTGCGATCGCGCTCGGCCTCAGCGACGACCCCCGGTTTCGGAGCGGCAACTGGCCGGTGCCGATGCTGGCCGAGGAGCACACGGTGCTGGTCGGGGTGCGGAGCGTCGACGAGGGCGAGAAGCGGCGGCTGCGGGAGCTCGGCGTCCACGTGTTCACGATGTACGACATCGACCGGCGCGGAATCGGCCCGATCGTGGAGGAGGCTCTCGAGCTCGCCGCGGGCGGGGCGTTCATGCACGTCTCGCTGGACATGGACGTGGTCGACCCCGAGCAGGCGCCGGGAGTGGGCACGCCGGTGCGCGGCGGGATCACCTACCGTGAGGCGCACCTGGGCATGGAGATCCTGGCCAAGCGCGGCGTGGTCACCTCGCTCGAGGTGGTCGAGGTGAACCCGGTGCTCGACGAGCACAACGCCACCGCCAGCCTGGCGGTCGAGCTGGTCTGCTCGGCCCTTGGCGCCCGCATCCTGTAACCGGGGACAGTCCCCCACCGATCGCCGTTGCACTTAAGTGACAGCTTTCGACGGGGGACTGTCCCCGGTCTTGGGGGCCGTCTAGCGGTCGTCGTCGGGGAGGTAGCGGCGGCCGACCAGGGTGTCGGGCAGGTGCTGCTGGGCGACCTCGCCGGGGAAGTCGTGCGGATAGCGGTAGCCGACGCCGCGGCCGAGCTTCTGCGCGCCCTTGTAGCTCGCATCCCGCAGGTGCGCCGGGGGCGGCTGGCTGCCGTGGTCGCGCACCTCCGCCAGGGCGGCGTCGATCGCGACGTAGGCGGCGTTCGACTTGGGCGCGCGGGCGAGGTACACCGCCGCCTGCGAGAGGTTGATCCGGCACTCCGGCAGTCCGACGAACTCGACGGCCCGCGCCGCGGCCACCGCCAGCTGCAGCGCCTGCGGGTCGGCGTTTCCCACGTCCTCCGACGCGAACACGATCATGCGCCGGGCGATGAACTTGGGATCCTCACCGGCCGCGATCATCACCGCCATGTAGTAGAGGGCGGCGTCGGGGTCGGATCCGCGCATGCTCTTGATGAAGGCCGAGATGGTGTCGTAGTGGCGGTCGCCGTTCTTGTCGTACACGAGCGGCTGCTTGCGGGCGGCGTCGCGGACGTGCTCGGCGGTGATCGGCCCGCCGGCGGCGGTCGCGGCGGCGGCGTCGAGCACGTTCAGGACGTTGCGGGCGTCACCGCCCGCGGCCTGCACGATCTGCTCGCGCAGGTCGTCGGTCAGCGACACCCCGAGCGCCTCCTCGCCCCGGCGCACGATCGCCTCGAGGTCGGCCGCCTCGAGCGGTGCGAGCTCGAACAGCTGGCAGCGGCTGAGCAGCGCCGAGTTGACCTCGAAGTACGGGTTCTCGGTGGTGGCGCCGATCAGGGTCACGAGCCCGGACTCGACCGCCGGCAGGAGCGCGTCCTGCTGGCCCTTGTTGAACCGGTGGATCTCGTCCAGGAAGAGGATCGTGCGACGGCCGTTCCCGCCCAGCCGGTCGTGCGCCTCGGCCAGCACTCGGCGCACGTCCCCGACGCCCACCTGCACCGCCGAGAGCTCCTCGAAGTGGGCCTGGGTGGTCGTGGCCACGATCCGGGCGAGCGTCGTCTTCCCGCTGCCCGGCGGGCCGAAGAAGATCATCGACGGCACCCGGTCAGAAGCGATCGCACGCCGCAGCGCGCTGTCGGCGCCGACCACATCCTCCTGGCCGACGAACTCGTCCAGCGTGTGCGGCCGCAGCCTTTGCGCGAGCGGGGCGACCGACTCGAGGCGCACGTCGGCCGAGTCGGAGAAGAGGTCGCGGGGCATGGTCGCAACCCTACTCCCCAGGGCATCGTGTAGCGTGCGCGGGTGCTCGACCATGACCTGCGCTCGGAGACCGCGCGTCTTCTGTCCGAGCTGATCCGCATCGACACCACAAACCCGCCGGGCAACGAGACGCCCGCCGCGGAGCACCTGGCCGCATACCTGGCCGAGTCCGGGGTGGATGCGACGCTGCGCGGGCGCACTCCCAACCGGGCCAATCTGGTCGCCCGGCTGCCCGGCCGTGGCACCGGCCCGGCGCTGATGCTGCTCGGCCATACCGATGTCGTCCTGGCCGATCCCGGCGAATGGTCGGTGCCGCCGTTCTCGGGGCTGGAGCGCGACGGCCAGGTGTGGGGCCGCGGCGCGCTGGACATGAAGGGACAGGTCGCGGCCGAGGCGGTGGCGGTGGCCGCGCTCGCCCGCGAGGGCTGGATGGGCGCGGGCGACCTGATCTACTGCGCGGTGGCCGACGAGGAGGTCGGCGACGGCTACGGCCTGCCGTGGCTGATCGAGCACCACCCCGACCTCGTCCGCGCCGACTACGTCGTCAACGAGGGCGGAGGCGAGCGGATCGTGTACGGGTCGCGCGTCGCCTACACGGTCGGCGTCGGCGAGAAGCAGTGTTCCGCCTTCGCCGTCACGACCCGCGGCAGAAGCGGTCACGCGTCGCTTCCCAGCGCGTCGGACAACGCGCTCCTCAAGCTGATCCCCGTGCTCGAGCGGATCGACCGCATGGCCGCCCCCACCCGCGACCTGCCCGAGCTGCACACCTTCCTGCGCGCGATCGGAGCGGGCGACGCCGACCCGCGCCGCCTGATGGAGGACTCGCGGGCGCAGAACCCGGCGCTCGCGGAGATCATCGAGCCGATGCTGGGCGCCACCCTCGCCCCGACCGGCGTCTCGGCCAGCACCAAGATCAACGTCATCCCCGGCCGTGCGCAGATGCGCTGCGACTGCCGCATCCTGCCCGGGATGACACAGGCTGACATCGAGACGGCCGTGCGCGAGGCGCTCGCGGGGCTCGAGTACGAGTTCGAGTTCATCGAGCGCGACGGCGGCACCATGTCGTCGCCCGAGACTCCCCTGTACGCCGCCATCGAGGACTTCCTGCCCCAGATCGAGCCCGGCGCGACCGCGGCGCCGACGATCGGCTCGGGGTTCACCGACAGCCACTGGATGCGCCAGAGCTTCGGATCGGTGGCCTACGGATTCATGCCCGCCACGACCGACCCGTTCGCGGCCGGCGCCCTCGTGCACTCCGCCGACGAGCGCATCCCGCACGACGACCTGGAGCTGGCGGTACGCTTCTTCCTGCATCTCTGCAGGGCGATCGGAGGCGAAGGATGAGCCCCAAGAAGGAGAAGGTGCGCCTGGGCGGGATGGCGCTCCAGAACGGCATTCTGGTGCACAGCTTCGAGCACTGGGCGGCGGCCGTGCGCGGCGAGGACGGAACCGTCAAGCTCGCGTCGGGCCAGAAGCCCGACCTGCCGGCCCTGCTGACGGGGACGCCACTTCTGCGCGGCGTGGCCCGGATGGCCGAGGTCGCCTACCTGCTGCCGTTGATCCGGCGCCGGCTGCCGGAGGCCCGGCTGCCCATGGAGTCGCCCGGGATGGGCGCGGCGCTGGTGGGATCGGCGCTCCTCGCCCAGGTGATCCGGCGCACCCGGCTGCACCCCGCGGCCGTCGAGGTGGTGACCGCCGGGGCGGCGCTGTTCCCGGCCATGCTCGCCCTGCGCGGGTCGCGCATCGCCGGCTATCACGGCGCGGAGCACAAGGCGATCGGTGGCTACGAGCACGACGGGGCGCCGGTGGACATCGCCAAGGAGCACGAGCGCTGCGGCTCGCACATGGTCGGTCCGCTGATCGCGGCCACCACCGTGGGAAACCTGTTTGTCTCGCGCCTGCCGGCGTCCCGCCGCGGCCCCGCCCGGCTGGCGGTCGGCGTCGCCGCGATGGGCGCGGCGACCGAGGCGTTTGCGTGGATGACGCGGCATCGCGACCACCCGCTGGCCAAGGCGATGCAGATCCCCGGCTACGAGCTCCAGCGGGTCGCCGCCACCCGCGAGCCCAGCGCCGCCGAGCTCGAGGTCGCGCAGACCGCGCTCGACGAGGTGCTGCGGCTCGAGGGCACCGAGATGCCCCGCCCCGCCGCCGGCTGAGCCGGGTTCCCCGCTCCGCGAGACGCCTGTACGCTGGAGGCGGTGGACTGGATCCCTTTTCGCACGATGCACGTGTGGCTGCACGCCGCGGTCGCGGGCCTGCACACCTTCCTGGTCAACTGGGGCATCTTCATCTTCCTCGGGCTCCTGTGCTGGCTCACGTGGAAGTTCATCTCGATGATGCCGAACGTGAAGCCCAAGCAGCTCAGCGCGCGCTCGGACTCGACGGTGCGCTGGGAGGACGTCGCCGGCGTCGAGGAGGTGCGGGCGGAGCTCGAGGAGGTCGTCGACTTCCTCAAGGATCCCACGCGGTTTGCCAAGCTCGGCGCGAAGGTGCCCAAGGGCGTGCTCCTGTACGGCCCGCCCGGGACGGGCAAGACGCTGCTCGCCAAGGCGGTCGCCCACGAATCCGACGCCAACTTCTACTTCCAGAGCGCATCCTCGTTCGTCGAGATGTGGAGCGGCCTGGGGGCGGCCAGGATCCGGAAGCTCTTCCAGACCGCGCGGAAGAACCAGCCGGCGATCATCTTCATCGACGAGCTCGACGCCGTCGGGCGCCACCGCGGCGGGGGCGGTCCCGGTGGGGGCAGCCAGGAGCACGACCAGACGCTGAACCAGCTTCTCGTCGAGATGGACGGGTTCGACGAGAGCGACCGGCTCGTGATCATCGCCGCCTCCAACCAGCTCGCGGCGCTCGACAGCGCCCTGCTGCGTCCGGGCCGGTTCGACCGCCACATCGGCGTCGCCGCGCCCGACCTGCAGGGGCGCGAGCAGATCATGGCCGTGCACACGCGTGACAAGCCGCTCGACGACGGCGTCCGCCTGGCCGAGATCGCCCGCCAGACGTCGGGCCTGACCGGAGCCGACCTGGCCAACATCTGCAACGAGGCGGCGATCAGTGCCGGCCGCGCCGGCCGCGACCGGCTCGTCCAGGCCGACTTCACCTACGCGCTCGAGCGGGTGGTGGCCGGCCTGCAGCAGCGCAAGCTGATCACCGACAAGGAGAAGCGCGTGATCGCCTACCACGAGGCCGGACACGCGCTGGTCGCGCGGCTGATGGGCGATGCGATGCAGCTGCACAAGGTCACGATCGTGCCCCGCGGCCAGGCCCTGGGCTACACGATGAACCTGCCCGAGGAGGATCGCTACCTGCAGTCCACCGACGAGCTGAGCGACTGGCTGAAGGTGATCCTGGCCGGCCGCGCCGCCGAGCAGGTCGTCTTCGGGCGCATCACCAACGGGGCGGCGAACGACCTCGAGCGGGCGACGGCCATAGCCCGGGCGATGGTGTTCGAGTGGGGCATGGGGGAGTCGATGCCCCACCAGCAGATGCGGGCCGACAACTACGCCCTGTCCGAGGACACGAAGCGCATGCGCGACGCCGAGCAGCGCGG
Source organism: uncultured Actinomycetes bacterium (assembly GCA_963703275.1). Taxonomy (GTDB): domain Bacteria; phylum Actinomycetota; class Thermoleophilia; order Gaiellales; family JAICJC01; genus JAICJC01. The sequence continues at coordinate 200,609 of OY969804.1, forward strand.
CATCACCGATGCCGCCTACCGCGACGCGCTACGGCTGGTCGAGCAGCACCGCCCGTTCCTCGACCGGCTGGCACAGGCGCTGCTTGCGACCGAGACGCTCGAGCGGGCCGAGCTGGATGTCCTGCTCGAGGGGCTCGCGCCCGAGTCGAACTCGTCGCTCGATATCGGCGTCGAGGCCGTGCTCGCGGTGCGCCCCCCGGCGCCGCCCGCGTAGGCACCGCCACCGGGCGCTCAGGATTCGACCGGTTCCGCGATGCCGTCCGCGACGAGGATCTCGTCCGGCGTTCCGCCCGGGATCATCGTGAACGACGCGACGAGGCCGATCACGGCCAGGGCCGCCCCGGTCAGGAAGGCGTAGTGAAAGCCGCTCACGAGCGCCTGGGACGCCAGGAGCTGGGTCGGCGGGCCGGTCGCGTGCGCGGTCAGGTAGGAGTTCACCTCGGTGAAGGTGACGGTCGAGAGGATCGCGACGCCCAGCGCGCCGCCCACCTGCTGGCTCGTGTTGATCAGCCCGGACGCGACGCCGGCGCGATCGTGGTCGACGCCCATGAGCGAGGCGATCTGGACGGGGACGAACGAGAACCCGAGCCCGAGGCCGGCGATGATGAAGCCCGGCGCGAGATCGACCCAGTACGTCCCGTCGACCCGGACGCGTGCGAACCACAGCAGGCCGAGGATCACGAGCACGTAGCCCGTGACCAGGATGCGGCGGACGCCCACGCGGGTGACGATCGCCTGTGACGCCCCGGCCGCGACGATGATCGTCCCGGCGATCAGCAGATAGCTGAAGCCGGCCTTGAGCGGCGAGTACCCGAGCACCTGCTGCATGTAGAGCGACAGCAGGAAGAACATCGAGAAGATCGACGCGCCCAGCAGGAGCCCGGCCACGTTGGCCCCGGTCAGCGATTTCAGCCGGAAGATCGAGAATGGCAGGAGCGGCGCCTTTGCCCGCCGCTCGATCGCGACGAACCCGAGCAGGAGCACGAGCGCGGCCAGCAGGCTGCCGACGACCAGCGCCGACGTCCAGCTGTGCGAGTCGGTCGACACCAGCCCGTACACGAGCAGCGTCAGCCCGGCGGTGACGGTGATCGCACCGGAGACGTCGAAGTTGCGCGACTCGCCCTCGACGCGGCTCTCGGTGAGCAGGCGGGGCGCGGTGATGACCACCAGAGCACCCACGGGCACGTTGATGAAGAAGATCCACTCCCAGCTCACGCTGTTCACCAGAATCCCGCCGAGCAGCACCCCCACCGCTCCGCCCATGCCCGCGATCGCGCCCCAGATGCCCAGGGCCTTGTTGCGCTCGGCCCCCTCCTGGAACGTCGTGGTCAGAATCGAGAGCGCGGTCGGCGAGATGGTCGCCGCCCCCAGCCCCTGGATGGCGCGAAACACGATCAGCTGCGCCGTGTCGGTGGAGAGGCCGCACGCCAGCGACGCCAGCGAGAACAGCACCATGCCCCCGATGAACACCCTGCGCCGCCCGAGCAGGTCACCCGCCCGGCCACCCAGCATCAGGAACCCGCCGAACGTGAGTGTGTACGCGCTCACCACCCACTGCAGGTTGGCGTCGCTGAACCCGAGCGCGGTCTTGATCGTCGGCAGCGCGACGTTCACGATCGAGACGTCCAGCACCACCATGAACTGCGCGGCGCAGAGCAGGATCAGCGCGATCCAGCGGCGATCCTCCACCCGCCTAGCTCTCCGGTGAGCCTTCGGCCGGCGGTGGGTCGCCCGGCGGCGTCTCGGTGTCTGCGGCCGGCTCGGCGGCGCTCGGATCGGGAACTTCCTCGGCCGAGCCCTCCACGGTCTCCGGGGCGGGGGTGTCGCCGCCGTCGTCGTCGTCGCCGTCCAGGTCGCGGCTTCGCGCCGCGGCGATCTCGTGTTCCTTCTCGAGGATCTGCTCGCGGATGTCGGCGAGCTTGGCGGCCGCGCCGGCCAGCTCGCCGGAGCGCTCGGCCAGAGCATTGGCCTCGAGCAGGGTGTAGGCCTCGCGGCCGAACTCGACCAGGGCGTCGCGCTCATCCCCGCGCAGATTGCGCAGCTGCATCTGCAGCTGCCCGGATTTCGCGATCTCCTGGGTCTTCTCGGCGACCGTCGACACGGCGGCCGTCGTGTCCTGCTTGAGCTTGTCCAAGAACCCCATGCGATCCCCTCCTCGGTGTTCTCGTAGGATGCCGTCCAGTGCACCCACGAGAAATCCATCATATCGGGCATGCCGTGGCCGACCTGCAGGCCGCGGTCGACACCTACGCCCGCCTGTTCGGCGCCCAGGTCGAGCATCGCGAGACCGTGCCCGAGCAGGGGGTGGAGGCGGTGCTGCTTCGGATCGGGTCAGATAGCGTCGAGCTCCTGTACCCGCTCGGCGATGATACGCCGGTCGGCAGGTTCCTGGCCAGCCGCGGCCCGGGGTTGCACCATGTCGCCTACCGGGTCGACGACATCCGCGCGGCGCTGCGCGAGGCGGCGCACGGCGGGGCCGAGCTGATCGACCCCGAGCCGCGCCCGGGCCTGTTCGGCCTGCAGGTGGCATTCATCCATCCCAGCAGCGTTGCCGGGGTTCTGGTCGAGTACGTTCAATCTGGAGGAGACGGAACATGGCTGAAGACGTGACGCGGGTGGAGATCGGGTTCGACGGCGGGCTGATCGTCATCACCAAGATCGCCCCCAAGGAGTGGGCCGCGCTCGAGAGCGCGCTGCAGTCCGGGTCGGGTGTCGTCCAGTTCAGCGGGGACGACGCGTCCACCTACCACGTTGACGTCTCCAAGATCAGCTACGTCAAGCACGAGACCCACCTCGGGCGGGTCGGCTTCTGACGGAGCATGGAGAGCGGCGGCGGCACCCACGGCTCGACCGGGTGGTGGCTCCCTACACGCGTGCCGGCAACTACGGGCTCCTGTGGGTGGCGATCGGGGTCGGGTGCCGGCGGCCCGTCCGCGTGGCCGCGACGGTGTGGGGCACGCTGGCCGTGAACTACGCCGTCAAGTCGGCCGTGCACCGGGAGCGGCCGGTGGAACTGCGAGCGACGCTCGTGCCCGCCCCGGCGTCGTCCTCGTTCCCGTCCAGCCACGCCGCCATGTCGACGGCGGCGGCGATCGCGCTCTGCGCGGCCCGGCCGCGGCTGGCGCCGGTCTGGGTGGCGATGGCGGCGGCGATGGCGTGGAGCCGCGTGTATGCGGGCGTGCACCATCCGGGCGACGTCGCCGCCGGGGTCGCCCTGGGAGCGGTGACCGGCGCCGTGGCCGTGGCCATCTGATGGCGGGCGTCGAGGTTGGGCTCGTCGGCCTGCCGAACTCCGGCAAGTCGACCCTCTTCAACGCGCTCGCCGGTGGCGGAGCGGTGGTCGCGCCGCACATGTTCTCGACGACCGAGACGGTGAGCGGCGTCGCCGACGTGCGCGACCCCAGGCTCGAGGCGCTCGACCGCATCTCGGCATCGGGAAAGATCGTCCCGGCGACGCTGCAGGTGGTGGACGTCGCCGGGCTCGTCCGGGGCGCGTCGCACGGCGAGGGGCTGGGCAATCAGTTCCTCGGCGCCGTCCGCACGACCGATGCGGTCGTGCACGTCGTGCGCTGCTTCCACGACGACACCGTTGCCCATCCCTCGGGCCGCGTCGACCCTCTCGACGACGCCGAGACGGTCGAGCTCGAGCTCTCGTTCGCCGATCTGGCCGCGATCGAGCGCCGGGCCGAGCGGGTCGGCAAGGCGGTCAAGCGAGGCGAGAAGGGTGCGGCCGCCGAGCAGGAGGCGCTCGATGCGCTGCGGGCCTGGCTCGAGCAGGGGCGGCCGGCGCGCACGTCCCCGGTCGACATCCCGGACTCGCTCGACCTGCTGACCGCCAAGCCGACCCTGTACGTCGCCAACATGGACGACGCGGGCGACCCCGAGGTGGTTTCGGCCCTCGCGGCGTACGCCCAGGAGCGCGAGGCGGGGTGCGTTGCCCTGAACGCCAAGATCGAGGCCGAGCTGCGCGAGCTGCCCGACGCGGATGCCGAGGCCTTCATGGCCGACCTCGGGATCGAGCGGCCCGCGCTCGACGAGGTCACCCTGGCCGCCTACGGTCTGCTCGACCTGATCCCGTTCTTCACGACCGGGCCGGACGAGACGCGCGCCTGGACGATCCGCCGCGGCCAGAACGCGCAGCAGGCCGCCGGCCGCATCCACTCCGACCTCGAGCGCGGCTTCATCCGCGCCGAGGTGATCGAGTGGGACCGGTTCGTCGAGGCCGGCTCCGAGGCCGAGGCCAAGAAGCGCGGCTGGATGCGGGTGGAGGGGCGCGACTACGTCGTGCAGGACGGCGACGTGATGAACATCCGCTTCAACGTCTGACATGAATAAATCGGGCCAGGCCCCATTTATTCACGGGTTGCCGGGGCCGAGAGGGCCTCGCCGACCCGGGCGTCCAGGGTGTTGGCGTGGTGCAGAGCGACCGCCTCGGGCGTCTCCAGGCGGCGGCCCTCGATCGGACCGTGGTGGCCGGCGACCGCGTTCAGGAGCGGGAGCAGCACGTCGTCGTCGAGCCCGACCTCATGGGCGGCCGCGTCGATCATGCGCACGCCGGCCAGCACGTGCCCGATCAGGCGTCCCTGCTCGGAGACCGCGATGGTGACGCCCGGGCGGAAGGTCTCGGTGCGGCCGGCGTCGTGCAGGAGCGCGGCGGTCACGAGCAGGTCGCTCTTGAGGCGGGGGTGCAGCTGGGCGGTCTCGCGGCACAGGGTCGCCACCGCAACGGTGTGCTCGAGCAGCCCGCCGGCATAGTCGTGGTGGGTCTCGGCCGCCGGCGCCGAGCGCAGCCGCTCCCGGAAGTGGGAGTCCGACAGGAACCGGTCGAGCAGCGCGCGCAGACCGGGGTGGGCGATCTCGCCGGCCAGGAACTCGACGAAGCCCTCGAGCGTCTCGGCGTCGCGGCGGGCGCCGGGTACGAGGTCGAGCGGGTCACCGGTCTCGATCTTCTCGAGGTCACGCACGGCGATCTGCAGCCGGCCGCCGTAGCTCTCCACCCGGCCGAGGACGCGGACCGTGTCGCCCTGGTCGAAGCGCGACCCGAGCAGATTGACGTCGTTCCAGACGACTCCCGGCACGCGGCCCGTGCGGTCGGCGAGCTCCATCGACAGAAACGGGTCGCCGTTTCGGGTGTGGCGGCGCTGTTTGCGCTGCACGGCGAACGTCGCGTCGACGAGGGTTCCCTCGCTCAGGTCGGCCACATAGGTGTCGCCCGCCATCTGGCGGACACTTTATCCGTCCGGGTACGCCCGGCGGGCGAGATACACGGCCGTGACGAACGGCAGCACGACCGCCGCCACGAACACTGCGAGGAGCAGGAGCCTGTGGGCTTCGCTGACACCGCCGGTGCACGTCTGTGCCGCACCGTTCACCCCGGGGCTCCGGCAGACCTGGACCGAGCCGACGGCCAACTTTGCCACGACGATGATCGCCGCGAGGAGACCCCCGGGCAGCACCAGCGTCCCGATCAGCTTGTCGCGCAGCGTCCACGCCTGCGACACCCAGAGGAGCACCGCACCGACGATCCAGCCGACGAACGGGATGACGACGCCGCCGACCAGGAGCAGGATGATCGCCGTCCACTCGAGCCGGCCGCGCTCCTGCTGCGGCTCATCGTCGTCGCGCTCGGCGGCCACGATCTGGTCGGGATCGCCCAGCCGGTCGAGCGCCGTGCGCACCTCGGCCTCCGATGCGCCGGCGGGCGCCGACTCGGCCAGGTGGGACTCGATGTCGGCCAGCAGGTCGTCGCGGCGGCCGCGCGGGAGCGAGCGCGCGGCATTCCGCAGCCGCTCGAGGTAGTCGTCGGCGAGCGGGTGGAGGCTGGTTGTCATCATGCCGGGGCTCCTGTTCGCAGCAGTGTGTCGACGCCGTCGCGAAACCGCCGCCATTCGTGGGTGAACTCGTCCAGCACGCCCTTGCCCGCGGGCGTCAGCCGGTAGTAGCGCCGGGGCGGGCCCGACGAGGACTCGCGCCAGGTCGTCTCGACCACGCCGTCGCGCCGGAGCCTGCCGAGCAGCGGATAGACCGTGCCCTCGCTGGTGACCATTCCTTCCACCGCCGACAGGGTCTGCACGAGCTCGAACCCGTAGCGCTCGCGGTCGCGCAGGAGCGCGAGCACGCAGTACTCGAGCACACCGCGCCGGAGCTGAGAGACGGCCGTTGATCTCTCGTCTACCATGCACTACAAGGTACCTGGTAAGGGATCGTTCATCAAGCCCCTATGGCGCGCGGTGCCTGGGACGCGTCACATTAGACTGCCGCCCGATGGCATCCACCCCGGCCACGCGAACGGCGCTCGAGCCGCTGCGGGCGCTGCGCTACGACGCCTCGCGGGTGCGGCTGGAGGACGTGATCGTCCCCCCGTACGACGTCATCTCGCAGGCCGACCGCGATCTGCTGGCCGCTCGCAGCGAGTACTCGGCGGTTCGCCTGGAGCTGCCCGACTCGCCCGGCCGTGCCGGCCAGCTCCTGCACGACTGGCGGCGCTCGGGCATCCTCGTCCAGGACCAGCGGCCGTCGCTGTGGTGGCATGTCCAGGACTACGTCGGCCCGGACGGCGCCGAGGGCAGCCGGTCGGGATTCCTCTCCGCCGTGCGGCTGTCGGAGTACTCCGAGGGTCGCATCCGCCCCCACGAGCAGACCCATGCCTCGGCCAAGGCCGATCGGCTGGAGCTGATCCGGGCCACCTCCGCCAACCTCTCGCCCGTGTTCGGGCTCTATGACGATCCCGACGGCGGCGCCTCCGAGGCGCTGCGGCCGCTCGCGGCGGGGGCTCCGGCGATGCGGGCGAGGGATGGCGACGGGACCACCCACAGCTTCTGGCCGGTGACCGATGCGACGGCGATCGCGCAGGTGCAGGCGGCGATGGCTGAGCGGGCGATCGTCATCGCCGACGGCCACCATCGCTACGAGACCGCGCTCGCCTATCGCGACGAGCGCCGGGCCCGCGCGGGTGAGCTCGACGGCGACCGGCCCTATGACTTCATGCTCATGCACCTGGTGAACCTCCGGGGCGGCGGGCTCGTCATCTATCCCACCCATCGCGTCGTGATGGGCCGGCGCCAGGTCACGGACGAGGTGCTGCACGCCTTCGACGTGTCGGAGCTCAACGCTCCGCCCGCCCAGGTGGAGGCCGCGCTGCACGAGGTGCCGGCCGCCACCGTTGCCTTCGCGGTGTGGCAGGGCGCCGGCCGGCCGGCGCTCCTGTGCCGCCTGCGCGACCGGGCGGCCGTCAGCATGGCGATGTCCGGCGCGCCCGCACCGGTCCGCGCGATCGATGCCGCCGTGCTCGAGTCGGTCGTGCTCGCGCCGCTCCTGGGCCTGCTGGATCCGGCCCAGTTCGCCACCACCGATGCCATCCGCTACGTCCGCGAGCTGGGGGCGGCCACGGCGCCGGTCGACCGCGGCGATGCCTCGGCCGCATTCCTCCTGCGTGCTCCCAGCGTCGACCAGGTGCGGGCCGTCGCCGAGGCGGGTGCCGTCATGCCGCAGAAGTCGACCTACTTCTTCCCGAAGCTCTACAGCGGGTTTCTGATCAACCCCCTGGACGCCTGATGCACACCGCCTGGCTCGAGTTCTGCCGGCGTGTGTCGGCCGACGTCGAGACGGCCCTGGACGGTCTGCCCACCCGCGACGACCGCGAGCCCGTGGTCGGGCGTGGCGAGGGCGGCGATGACACGACGATCATGGACGACCGGGCCGAGCAGGCGGCGGTCGCCCAGCTCGAGGCGCTGCACGCCGGCGGGATCGATTTCCGGCTCGTCTCCGAGGAACTGGGTGAGCGCACCTTCGGCGCGGGCGGGCCGTGGGTCGTGGTCGTCGATCCCATCGACGGCTCCCTGAACGCGAAGCGGCGGCTGCCGTTCTACTGCCTCTCGATCGCGTTTGCCGACGGCCCGACCATCGCCGACGTCCGCTTCGGGTACGTGCGCGACTTCGGCAGCGGCGAGGAGTGGGTCGCCGAGGCCGGCGCGGGCGCATCGGTGAACGGCCGCCCGCTGGGAGGCGTGCGGCCCAAGGACCGGCTCGGCATCGTCGACTTCGAGGCCACCAACGCCGCACTGGTTGCCACCGCCGCCGCGCGCCTCGACGGAAATGTCGGCCGGATCCGCATGCTGGGGGCGCTCGCGCTGGCGATGTGCCAGCTCGCCGACGGGCGCGTGGACGGCGTGGCGACGCTCAAGCCGTCGCGGTCGGTCGACCTCGCCGCGGCCTGGCTGATCGTGCGCGAGGCGGGCGCCGATGTGCTGCTCGTCGACGACCCCGCGCTCCCGCTCGACCTCACGGCGCGCACCCGGGCGGTGGCGGCCCGCGACCGGGCCATGAGCACCCGGCTGGCCGACCTTGTGTACGCCGGCGAACCGGCCTGACCTACACTCTGACGATGGTCTCCGAACCCGCGATCCGCGAGGCGCTTGTGGCGGTGATCGACCCCGAGATCCGCCGCAGCGTGGTCGAGCTCGGCATGGTGCGCGCCGTCGACGTGCGTGGGGCGCACGTCGATGTCACCATCGCGCTCACCGTGCCCGGCTGCCCGATGAAGGCCGACCTCGAGTCGCAGGTGCGCCGGCATGTGGGCGCCGTCGAGGGCGTGGAGTCGGTCGGCGTGAGCTTCGACGTGATGACGCCTGAGCAGCGCACCGCGCTGCGGCAGCAGTTGCACGGCGGCGGTGACGGTCAGAAGAAGGCGATCACGATCGCCACCCGCACCCGCGTGGTGGCCGTCGCCTCGGGCAAGGGCGGCGTCGGCAAGTCGACGCTGACAGTCAATCTGGCCGCCGCGCTCGCCGCCGGAGGAGCCGAGGTGGGCGTCGTGGACGCCGATATCTACGGGTACTCGGTCCCGCGCATGCTCGGGATCACCCGCCGGCCGATGGTGGTCGACGGGATGATCGTCCCGCCCGTGAACCACGGCCTCAAGATCATGTCGATCGGGTTCTTCCTCGAGCCCGATCAGGCGGTGGTGTGGCGCGGGCCGATGCTTCACAAGGCGCTCGAGCAGTTCCTGAGCGACGTCCACTGGGGCGATCTGGACTATCTGGTGGTGGACATGCCCCCCGGCACGGGCGACGTCGCCATCTCGCTGGGCCAGCTCCTGCCCGCGCCCGACGTCGTAATCGTGACCACCCCGCAGGCGGCCGCCCAGCAGGTGGCCGAGCGTTCGGCCGAGGTCGCGGGCAAGACCGGGATGCACGTGGCCGGGGTGATCGAGAACATGAGCTACGTCATCTGCCCGTGCTGCGGCGAGCGGTCACACGTATTCGGCCGCGGCGGCGGCCGCGAGCTGGCCGACCGGCTCGAGGTGCCCCTGCTCGGAGAGATCCCGCTCGACGAACCGCTGCGGGTGGCGTCGGACGCCGGCCGGCCGCTGGTGCTCGACGATCCCGACTCGGCCTCCGCGCGCGCGATCGCCGAGGTGGCCGAGGCGCTCCCCGGCGCGCTGCGCCCGCGCAGCGGCGCCGAGCGCATCGGGCGCCGCCTCGGCGTCAGCGGCTAGCCGTTCGCGCGCTCGCGCAGGACGCCCAGCACCACCGGGTCGATGCGGCCGGGCGAGAGCCGCTCCTCCAGGTTCTCCATCCCGGCCCACGTGCGCAGACCCGCCTCGATGTCGCCGCCGTAGCCGACCGCGCCGAGCAGTTCCGAGAGCTCCGCCTGCACCTGTTCGAACGGGATCAGCTGGTCGTCGGGGGTGCGGCCGAAGAGCAGGTTCTGGATCGAGTACAGCCGTTGCAGCTCGGTCACCGGATCGGGATGGTCGTCCACGCGCAGGTCGATCAGCAGGTCGTTGTTGCCGCCGTAGCCGCCGCCGGTCTGGCGGATGATCACGGCTGCAGACTGGCGGCCGCGCCGGTCACCGCCGGCCTCGTCGCCCGCCTGAAGCGCGACCAGCATGCGCTCGACCAGCGGTCCCACGGTTGACTCGAACATGTCGGCGAGCGCGGCCACAACGGCCGGCCCGGCCAGCAGGTTGCCCTGGGCCGCATAGCCGTCGCCGGTGCGGCCCCCCGCCCAGTCGAAGCAGCCGGTGCCGGTGAAGGTCGCGCTGCCGCCGGCCGCGTCGACGACGCCGATCTGGCGCTGCTCGCGCTCGGCATCCGCTGCCGTCAGCCGGTCGATCGTCTCCTGCGCGGTCGCGCCTGCGGTCAGGAGCTCCAGGCCGTCGGGGCCGTAGGGGATGTTGGCAAACGCCTGCGTCGCAACCGCCCCGGCCTCGGCCCGCGCCCACGGCACGACCGCGCCGACCGCGAGAAACTTCGACGCCACGACCACCCCCCACTGCCGCTGCTCCCGGTCGCACGCGACCAGCGAGAACGTCACTCGAGTGTGTCCCCCGGGGCGATCTCCTCGACCAGCACGCCCGAGATCCCGCGCGCGTCGAGCTCATCGCGCAGGCCCTGCGGCGTCCCGTGAAGGGCCGGGAAGGTGCCGTAGTGCATCCCCAGGACATGCTTGACCCCGAGCAGCTCGACCGCCTTGGCGGCCTCGCGCGGCCCCATGGTGAAGAAGTCGCCGATCGGCAGCATGGCCAGGTCGGGCGCGTACAGCTCGCCGATCAGCGCCATGTCGCCGAACACGCACGTGTCCCCGGCGAAATAGATCCGGTAGCCGTTCTCGAGCGTGATGATCAGCCCGGCCGGCTCGCCGGTGTAGACGATCGACCCGTCCGGGCCCTCCACGCTGGAGGAGTGATGCGCGTCGACGAGCGTCACGGTGATCCCCTCGGCCTGGTGGGAGCCGCCCTTGTTGAAGCCGACCACCTTCTCGACGCCCTGGCTGCCGAACCAGTCCGCGAGCTCGACCATCGCCAGCACGCCGGCCGGCTGCTTCTCCTTGGCCAGCCGGACGACGTCAGCGGTGTGGTCGGAGTGGCCGTGGCTCAGCAGGATCAGGTCGAGGTCGCCCGGGTCGCGCAGCGCCTCCGGACACTTCGGGTTGCCGGTGATCCAGGGATCGATCAGCACGCGCTTTTTGCCAGGTGTCTCGAGCAGGAAGGTGGCGTGGCCGAGCCACGTGAGCTTGGCACCGTTTCCGAGGGACATGGGGCACTCCTACGGGTCGCGGGACGGGATGGCAAACATAGCCGAGACACGCGCGGGGGAGTGGTCGATATTGTCCACTGAGTGAGTGGCAATGACCTCCTCGGGGCACTGCTCGCCTTCGGGATCGCGACACTCACGACCCCCGCCGGTGTCTCCGGCGCCGTGCTGCTCCTGCCCGTCCAGGTGAGCATTCTCGGCACACCCAGCCCGGCGATCACGCCGACGAATCTGCTCTACAACGTGATCGCCACTCCGGGTGGCCTCTACCGCTACTGGCGGACGGGCGCCTTGCGGGGCGGGCTTGCCCGCACACTCGCGCTGGGGACCCTGCCCGGCGTGATCGTCGGCGCGGTGATCCGGGTCGAGTACCTCGCCGGCCCGAGGGCGTTTCTGATCGTGGTCGCGCTGGTGCTGCTGCCGCTCGGGGCCTGGCTGGCGACGCGGGGGGCGCGCCGGCCGGAGCCGACCGGCGGCGAGCACGTGCGGCTCTCGCCGCCTGGGGTGTTCGTGCTGGCGCTGGCCGTGGGCGTCGTGGGCGGGATCTACGGGATCGGCGGCGGCTCGATCCTGGCGCCGATCCTGCTCGCGCTCGGCTTCACGGTCTACGACGTCGCTGGAGCGGCCCTGGCCGCCACGTTCCTGACCTCGGTTGCGGGAGTCATCACCTACCAGCTGCTGCAGGTGCGCCACGGCGGCACCGTCGCGCCCGACTGGACGCTCGGCCTCGCGATGGGTCTCGGCGGCCTGGCCGGCGGCTACCTCGGAGCCCGGCTGCAACCGCGGCTCCCCGAGACCGTCATCCGCCGCGGGCTCGGCATCGTCGTCCTTCTGATCGCGGTTCGCTACCTCCTCGAGGGACTCGGCGTGGGCTGAGCGCGGGAAGGAGTCGCGCCGCCGGCCGAGAATCCCGGCTGCGATGACCGTCGTACGCCATGTCACCCCCACCCGCGTCGCCGCACTCGCCGCGACCGCCGCCGTCGCCGCGGGCGCCGCGTCTGCGCTGATCGGCTTCTACATCGCCATGGTGGTCGTGGCGGTGATCCTGGGTGCGGCCTACGCCGCCTACCTGGCGGTCGTGGACGAGCCGGCCGAGTGGACGGTCTTCGAGTTCGCGACGTGCGCCGTGGCCGCGCTGCTCACGGTGGCGGGCACGAGCCTGCGCTTCCCCGCCGTGGTTGCCGGGTCGACGCCGGCGGTCGCGACCAGGCTGGCGTGGCTCGCACTCGCGGTCGCAGGCACGGCAGCGGTCGCCTCGATCGTGCGGGAGCACGGCGAGGAGCTCTGGAGCCTGCGCGGCGCCGGCATCGGCCGCGTCAGCCGCCGCACTTAGAATCCTGCCGGATCACTGGCACCCGCCCCGCGGGGGCTCTATGCTCGAAGGGTGCAAGGTTGCGGTCGGTGTGGGAATCGCATTGACGGGCGCTACCGGTTCTGTCCCTGGTGCGCGGCGCCGCTGCGCTCAAAGCTGGTGGAGTTCTTCCGTCCGCACGCCGACATCGAGGCCGACCAGGGGCGGGCGCTGCGCGTCTCGCGCTACCTGGGCGCCCGGCCGGTCGAGCGGCACGTGCGCTTCAGCGTGTGGGACGAGGACGGCGTGGCCGAGTCGGCGATCTCGCTGGACGAGATCGAGGCCGACCGGCTGGCGCGGTTCCTGCTCGAGCCCGCCGGCCGCCGCCACCGCCCGCGGACGGTCTGGGATCGCCTCGGCACGCTGCGCCGCCACGCCTGAATATTTGGTGCCTGGCACCGGGTATTCACGCGGCGTTGCGGCTGCGCGTGGCGGGGACGGCCGTGCCGCCCAGGCGGTCGACGATGTCGTCGACTCGCTGCGTCAGCCGCGCGCGGGCGCCCGGTGTGGCGTATGACGCGGCGTACAGCGTGCGGTAGCGCTCGACCAGATCGGGCCGGTAGCCCTCGAGCCAGGGCATGAAGAGCTCGCGCACGCCCGGGCGCAGGTGCAGCAGGATCGGGCTGATCGAGACGGCGCCGGCCTCGAGGCACGCCTCGACCACCTCGGCCAGTTGCTCGGGGGCGTCGGACATGCCCGGCAGGACGGGCGCGATCAGGACGCCACAGGGGACGCCGGCGGCGTTCAGGCGCGCGACCGCCTCGACCCGCCGGCGCGGAGGCGGCGTGCCCGGCTCGCTGGCGTGCCACACGTCGTCGTCGAGGGTGCCGATCGAGAGGTTACAGCGCACAAGCCCAGCCTGGGCGGCGGCGGCCAGCAGGTCGAGGTCGCGCAGGATCATGGGCGACTTGGTCAGGATCGAGAACGGGTTCCTGGCCGTTGTCAGCTCGGTGATCAGCCCGCGTGTGAGCCGGTAGCGCCCCTCGGCGGGCTGGTAGGGGTCGGTGTTCGTGCCCATCGCGATGTGCTCGCCGCGCCAGCGCGGGTCGCGCAGCTCGGCCCGCAGCCGCTCGACGGCGTTCACCTTGACGACGATGCGGCGCTCGAAGTCGGCGCCGGCGTCCATGCCCAGGTACACGTGGGTGGGCCGGGCGAAGCAGTAGGTGCAGGCGTGCGCGCAGCCGCGGTAGGCGTTGATCGTGTACCGGAAGGGCATGCGCGAGGCCTCGGGGACGCGGTTGACGATCCGCTTGGCCCGCATGTGCAGGTACTCCACCTCGCGCAGCTCGCGACCGTCGCCCATGCCGTCGAGCTCGGGGAACAATGGCAGCTGGCCCGTGTCCACCCTAGGAGTATAGCGAACATATGTTCGTGAGATGATTGATCGGTAACTCCGCGCGCGCCTGGACGCCCGCAGGTCGTCTGTGGGTGGTTTCTGGTGGCGCTGCGGCTGCGAACCGTCGCATCGCGCGTGAGGTGTCTGCGTGATCGCAGACACCTCACGACCGCCTCAAGGCTCCGCCTTGAGGCTTCTCGGTCGCGCCCATACGCTTAACCGGTATGAACGCTCCCTGCGTCCTTGCGCTGCTCGGTTCTCGCCGCCCAGGACATCACGGGAGCTACCGATCAGTCATCTGGGCTAGCGGAACAGCGAACTGCTGGCCGTGCGGGCGAGGTCGATCAGGGGCGCCGGGACGATGCCGAGGACGAGCGCCGCGAGCGCAGCCGCCGTCGCGGCGCCGGCCGCGAGGCCGTGGCCGGGCATGGCCTTTGCCTTCGGCACGGCCACCTCGCGGTCATACAGCGCGAAGGGCACGCGCAGGTAGTAGACCAGGCCGACCATGGTTGCGATCACGCCCGCGACGGCGAGGTACGTCTGCCCGTTCTGGACAGCGGCGGAGAAGACGTAGAGCTTGCCCAGGAAGCCGCCGGTGGGCGGGAACCCTGCGAGCGAGAGCATGCACACGAGCATCGCGCCCCCGAGCAGCGGGCGCGTGTAGCCCCACCCGCCGAAGTCGGATACCAGCACCGGCCGGCCGATCTCACGCTCGCGCACGGCGACGATGCCGAAGGCGCCCAGGTTCATGGCGCCGTACACCGTCAGGTAGTACAGGAGCGCCTGCGTGCCGAGGGCGCTGTGTGCCGCGACCGCGGTCAGAAGGAAGCCGGAGTGGCCGACGGTGGAGTACGCCAGCATGCGCTTCACGTTCGACTGGCGCAGCGCGCCCAGGTTCCCGATCACGAACGAGGCGATGATGATCGCGGCCAGGCCGATCTGCCAGACGTCGGACTGGCGCGGGAACGCGGTCACCAGCACCCGCAGGGCGAAGACGAGCGCAACCACCTTGGTGGCCGCCGACATGAAGGCGGTCACCGGAGTCGGCGCGCCCTGGTACGCGTCCGGCGTCCACATGTGGAAGGGCGCGGCGTTGGCCTTGAACCCGAGCCCGACGATCACCATCGCGAGTCCCATCAGCACCAGCACGTCGTGCGAATCGCCCTGAGCGAGGCCCGCCCGGATGCGGTCGAACTCGAGCTGGCCGCTCGCGCCGTAGGTGAGCGCCGCGCCGTAGAGCAGGAACGCCGCGCCCACCGATCCGATGATGAGGTACTTGAGCCCGCCCTCGAGCGACAGCACGTCGTCGGTATCGATTGCGACCAGCACGTACAGCGCCAGCGAGAACAGCTCCAGGGCGACGAACGCGGTCACGAAGCTGTTCGACACCGCGAGCAGCGACATCCCGGCGGTCGCCGTCAGAAGCAGGACGTGATACTCGACGCTGCGCTCGCGCAGGTCGCCCATCCCCCACGAGTACGCCACCGCCACGAGCGCCGACACGTAGATGAGCATGCGGGCGCCCTCGCCGAACGCGTCGATCCGCAGGGTGTGGTCAAACGGCGCCCGCGCGGCGTCGTGGAAGGCGGCCCCCGCATAGACGGTGGCGGCGGCGAGGGCGATCGCCGTGGCCGCCGCCGCAAGCCACCGGGCCTGCTTGTCGGGCAGGAAGACCCCCACCACGAGCAGCACCGCCGCGGTGCCGAGCAGGATGATCTCGGGGCCGATCGCCGTGAACGAGATGGGGATCGTGTGCATCAGATCTGCCGCACCTTGGCCGGAGGATGGTACGCCGCCTCGGAGTATCCGATCCGGTGCATCACGCCGTACGGGTAGGCGGTCATCGCCAGCAGGATCAGGATCAGCGGCACCGCGATCGCAAGCTCGCCGCGGCGCAGGTCGGGCGTGTCATCCGAGACGCGCTCGCCGTTCGGGCCGTGCGCGATCGCCGAGTACCAGCGCAGGGCGTACATGGCCGCGAGCACGATCCCGCACGCGGCGGCGGCGCCGAGCACGGCCTGCTGCTCGAATGCGCCCAGAAGGATGTAGAGCTCGGACACGAAGATGCTCGACCCGGGCACCGCCAGCACCCACAGGGTCGCGATCAGCAGGATGGTTGACATCAGCGGCCGCCTATTGGAGAGGCCGCCGAGGAACCGGAACCCGTCGGTGCCCGTGCGCAGCTCGACGAGGCCGATCAGCAGGAACGCCGCGAGCGAGACGATGCCGTGGTTGACCATCTGCAGGATCGCGCCGGTCACCCCGTTCTCGTTGAAGACGAAGATCCCGATGATGATCAGGTTCATCTGGCTGAGGCTCGAATAGGCCACCACCCCGCGGGCGTCGGGCTGGCGGAAGGCGACGATCGCCCCGTACAGGAGACCGGTCAGGCCGAGGCCGAGGAAGAGCCAGCGCCAGTCGTGGGCGACGGTCGGGAAGAGCGGTATCGCGAAGCGCAGGAGGCCGTATGCCCCGGCCTTCGAGATCACGCCGGAGAGGAGCGCGGTCACCTCGGGCGTCGACTGGCGGTAGGCGCTGGGCAGCCAGCCGTGCAGCGGGAACAGCGGCGCCTTGATGCAGAACGCGACCGCGAATGCGAGGAACAGCCAGGTCGACTCGTGCGGCCGGGCGATCAGCGCCTCCAGGTTGAACGTGTGGGCGGAGATGCCGAGCACGGCGATCGCCACCAGCATCAGGAGCGACCCGACCAGGGTGTAGACGACGAACTGGATGGTCGCCGCCCGCCGGCCCTCGCCGCCCCACACGCCCATCAGCAGGTAGAGCGGAACCATCATCAGCTCCCAGCCCACGTAGAAGAGCACGAGATCCTGCGCGGTGAAGAGCAGCGCCAGCGCCGCCTCGAGCAGGAGCAGGAGCCCGAAGTACATCTGCGGCCGCTGCCGCTCCGTCCGCATGGCCGCGCCGATCGCGGCCGCGATGCCGACGGCGGTCAGGAGCACCATGAAGAGCGAGAGGCCGTCCATGCCGACCTGGTAGCGAACCGGTGGGACGGTCCCGAAGCTCGGGATCCAGCTCGTGTTCTGGATGTACTGCAGGCCGCCGGAAGCGTGGAAGCCGACCAGGGCCACCGCGCCCAGCACGGCCTCGGCCAGGGCCACGACCAGCGCCAGCCCCTCGGTCGCACGCCGGCCGATCGGCAGGAGCCCCACGAGGACGGCACCGGCGAGGGGCAGGAAGATGAGCGCGGTCGTCACAGCGTCGCCCTCGACAGGAAGTAGGCGCCCAGCACCACCGCGCCGGCCACGAGCGCCGTTGCGTACAGCCGCACGACGCCGGTCTGGGCGGCGACGGTGGCGCGGGCGAGCATCCGCACCAGATACGCGACCAGGCCGACCGTCCCCCAGATCACCCAGCGCTCGAAGAACCGGTACAGCGACGAGGCGACCACCGCGGCGGGCAGGTACGCGATCTTGTCGTACAGCTCATCCCAGTAGAACTTGTGCGCCGCCACCACGGCCAGCCCGGTGAAGGGGCGCTTGAGCCGCTCGAGCAGCTCCGGGTGCGTGTAGGCACGCCATGTCAGGAGCGCGCCGCCGCCGCCGAGCGTCCACGCGATCGCCGTCGTGACGAGGTCGCGGTCGGTGGACGCCACGATCGTCGGCGCCGTGTGGCCGAGCCACCTCGAGAAGATGTCGCTGATCCCGAAGCCGATGTCGAGCAGACCGGCGACGAGCGTCCCGGCCGCCAGGATCGCCACCGGCCAGAACATCTCCCACGGGGCCTCGCCGTGCTCGGTGTGCAGGTGCTCGGACGCATACTGGGAGCGCTCGCCGTAGAAGGTGAGCCGCATCAGCCGGGTGGCGTAGATGCCGGTGAAGAAGGTGCCCACCAGGCCTCCGACCCACACGATGATGGCGGTGGTGCTGTCCTTCTGCAGCGCCGCCGACAGCACCTCGTCCTTGCTGAGCGGCCAGAAGCCGACGAGCGCCACGGTGCCGATCCACATGAGCCACTTCGTCCGCGGCAGCGCCGAGCCGAGGCCGCCCATCCGGCGCACGTCCTGCTCGCCGCCGAGGGCATGGATGACGATGCCGGCGCCGAGGAAGAGCAGCGCCTTGAAGAAGGCGTGGGCGAGCAGGTGGAACATGCCGGCGCCCCACGCGCCCAGCCCAACGGCTGTGAACATGTAGCCGATCTGGGACATCGTCGAGTAGGCGATGACGCGCTTGATGTCGGTCTGCACAATGGCGATCACGCCCGCCATCAGCAGCGTGGCGGCGCCGATCAGCGCGATCAGAACCTCGATGTCGGGCGCGAGGATGAACAGCGCGTGGGCGCGGGCGATCAGGTAGACGCCGGCGGTCACCATCGTGGCGGCGTGGATCAGCGCGGAGACCGGGGTCGGGCCCTCCATGGCGTCGGGAAGCCAGGTGTGGAGCGGGATCTGCGCCGACTTCGCCAGCGCGCCCAGCAGCAGGAGCCCGGCCACCAGTTGGCATCGGCCGAGCCCTTCGGCCAGTGGGCGGACGCCGTGTGGAACACGGTGGCGTAGTTCGTCGTGCCCAGATCGCGGGCCATGAAGAAGACGGCCAGGATGATGCCGACGTCGCCGATCGCGTTCATCACGAACGCCTTCTTGGCGGCGGCGACCGGCTCGGGGCGCTCGTGGTAGAACCCGATCAGGAGGTAGCGACGAGAGCCCGACCATGCCCCAGCCGGCCAGCAGCAGCACGAAGTTCGCGGCCATGACGAGGAGCAGCATCGAGAAGAGGAACAGCGACATGTAGGCGAAGTAGCGGCGCTCCTCGTCCTCGCCGTCCATGTAGCCGACCGAGTAGGCGACGATCAGCGAGCCGACCCCGGCGACGATCAGCATCATCGGTCACCGCTGAGCGGGTCGATCAGCACCGAATCGGCACCTTGAACGTCAGCGACGCCGCCCACGTGTAGGCGGTGTACGTGTGCGACCGGTGGCTCGCCCCCTCGCCGAGGACCGCGATGAACGCGCCGACCGCGGCGGCGAACGCGACAAATGCGAACGCCGTGCCCGCCCATGCCGCCGCCTGGCGCGAGATCCGCGACCCGGCCAGGGTCAGGACGACGACGCCGACGAGCGGCGCGAGCAGGCAGATCCAGGCCAGTGCTTCCATCAGTGGCGAAGACCCGTCATCTGGTCGACGTCGAGCTCGACCTTGCGCCGCCCCACCGCCACGACCAGACCGAGCCCGACGACGACCTCGGAGGCGGCGACCGCCATCACCGCGATCGCGAACACCTGGCCGGTCTGCTGTCCCAGATGGCGCGAGAACGCGATCAGCGCCAGGTTGCACGCGTTCAGCATGATCTCGACCGAGAGCAGGATGATCAGCGGGCTGCGGCGGGCGAGGACGCCGAGAGCGCCGATCACGAACAGGATCGCCGACACCGAGATGAACCAGGCGACGCCGACGTGCATCAGTCCTCCGCCTCCCCGGCGGAGTCCTCGCCGTCGCGGCGGGCGGCCGCGGTGACGACGTCGAAGTGCGTTTCGGCCTCCATCACCGACGACTGCAGGCTCGGCACCCGCTCGGGCCGGTCGACCTCGAACACGCCCGGCTCGCCGACCTCGCGCATCGCCGGTCGCTGGGTGGCCAGCACGACGCCGCCGATCGCCGCGACCAGGAGCAGGATGGACGTCACCTCGAAGGCCAGCAGGTAGCGGCCGAGGAACGTGGCGGCGATCGCCTCGGGCGCGCCGAACGCGTCGCTCACCGTCGCGCCGTGCAGGAAGTCCTGGCGGCCGACGCCGAAGACGATCTCGGCCAGGATCGCGGCCGCGGCGAGCACGGCCGCAAACGTCTGCCACGACCGGCCGGTCGCCGGTGGGCTCGTCGGTCTGGTCGCCGAGGTAGGCGGTCACGAACAGGAACATGACCATCACCGCCCCGCCGTAGACGAGCACCTGCGCGGCGGCGACGAACTCGGACTGCCGAGCAGCAGGTAGAGGGCCGCGAGCGCGGTCAGGTTGCCGATCAGCGACAGCGCCGAGAAGAACGGGTTCGGCGAGAGCGACGACCGTGAGCGCGCGGCGGCGATCGCAACCACCGACGCCACCACGAACACGATGACGTAGGTCACGCGCCGGCTCCGTCGCCGCCGGCGAGTCGGCGTGTCGTAGGGGTCGCCGGTCGGCGACCGGCGTCGTGCGGCTCGGGTGCATCGGCTCGAGCAGCATGTCCTTCGTGTAGATGAGGTCGCTCGCGGTTGTACTCGGCGAGATCTCGTAGTCGTTGCCGAGCGTGATCGCGTCGAACGGGCAGGCGAGCTCGCAGTAGCCGCAGAAGATGCAGCGGCTCATGTTGATCTCGTAGATGCGGGCGTAGCGCTCGCCCGCCGAATAGCGCCGGTTCTCGGCGTGTTCTCGGCCGCGACGACGCGGATGCAGTCCGCCGGGCAGGCGGCGGCGCACAGCGAGCAGCCGACGCACTTCTCGAGGCCGTTCTCGTGCCGGTGCAGGCGGTGGCGGCCGCGGAAGCGCGGGTAGACCGGCCGCTTGTACTCGGGGTACTGCTGCGTGATCGGCTTGCGGAAGACCTGGCGCAGCGTGACCCCGAAGCCCTTGAACGAATGTTCGGCAGCGAGCGATCGCTTCCATCACGCTCCCACGCGACAATCAGCGGACGTGACGAGCAGCGTTGAGGGTGGCGAGCGGCAGGAGCACCTTCCAGCCGAGGCGCATCAGCTGGTCGTAGCGCAGGCGCGGCTGCGAGGCCCGCAGCCAGATCGCGGCCAGGATGAAGATGGACGAGCTTCAAGCAGGAACCAGATCGGGCCCAGCGGTCGAGCGAACGGCACCCAGGGAAGTGCCAGCCGCCGAAGAACAGGGTCGACGGCGAGCGCCGAGAGCACGATCATGTTGATGTACTCGGCGGTCTGGAACAGCCCCAGCGCATGCCGCCGAGTACTCGGTGTGGTAGCCGGCGACCAGCTCGGTGTCGGCCTCGGGCAGGTCGAAGGGCGATCGGCGACGTCTCGGCGATCCCGGCGAGCGAGGAACACCGCGAGGCCGACGAACTGGGGGAAGAAGAACCACAGGCCGTCGCGGTGCTGGGCGTTGACGATCCCCGTCAGCGACAGCGAGCGGCCCATCATCACGACGCCGAGCACGCGCAGGGCGAGCGCAGACCTCGTAGGAGACGAGCTGCGCGCAGGTCCGCATCGAGCCGAGCATCGAGTACTTCGAGCTCGACGCCCAGCCGCCGACGATGAAGCCGTAGATGCCGATCGAGCCGAGCGCGAACAGACCAGGAGCAGCGAGATCGGGTCCGAGATCCACAGGTGGAAGTGATACGCCGTGCCCGGGATCTCGGCCCGGCCGCCGAACGGGATCACGCCGAACACCGCCAGCGAGGCGAACAGCGACACCACCGGGGCGGCGATGTAGAGCACCGGATTCGACGCCGACCGGGAGAATGCCTCCTTGCGGACGAGCTTGACCAGGTCGGCGATCGGCTGCAGCAGGCCGAACGGGCCGGCCCGGTTCGGCCCGTAGCGCAGCTGCATCCGGCCGAGCAGCTTGCGCTCGAGCCAGGTGTGTAGGCGAACACGGCCATCACGAGGTTGGCCATGATCAGCGACTTGATCAGCGTGGCGATGAAGCCGTCAGGCATCCGCCGCCGCCTCCGCCGGCGCGACCCGGACGCTGCCGGGGCCGACGTGGGGGATCCGCGTGGGCAGCCGCACGACGCCCGGCCGCAGCGCCCGCTGTACGAGCGCCGGCCCGGTGTGGGTGCGCCCGTCCACCATCACCTCGATCCGGTCGCCGGTGGCAACGGCCAGCCGCTCGGCGTCGGCGTGCGCGATCTCGATCTCCCTTCCGGCGCTGGAACTCGAGCTGCGGGGTGTGGTCGACCGACGCGCCCGACATGAGCTCGCGATAGCCGACCACGAGGGTCTCGGGCAGGTCGGCGAGCGGACCGAGCTGGGGCACCGCCGGCGCGGCGGCAACCGCCGGGCGCGCTCCCAGTGGCGCGCGCTCGCCGATCTCCGACCACGACATGCCGCCGAAGGCCGGTCGGCGAGCGGCCAGATCGGCGAAGGCGCTCGGCGGGTCGTGGGGCAGGCCGACGCCCAGCCGGTCGCCGAGCTCGGCAGTCCAGGCGAGCCGTCCGGACGCCCGGCGGGGTGGCGGCGGCGGCCCGGACGCGCTGCACGCGGCCCTCGAGGTTGGTCACGTGCCGTCCTTCTCGAGCGTGGCGGTGGCGGGCACGACGTGGTCACCCAGCCCGTGGAGTCGTTCTGGAAGTCCGTGACCTGCAGGGCGAAGAAGCAGCGGGCCAGCGCCGCGCGCCAGCGCTCGCCGGAGTGCCAGTCGCCGACCGGGTCGGCGCCGAGCAGCACCATCGCCCTGATCTTGCCCGCCTCGGCCTGTTCGAGCGCCTGGTCGGGGGTGACGGTGCCGAGGCCGGCGGCGGTGCAGCCGATCTCGTTGGCGGTCCGCGGAGTGCGCAGCACCGTGCATCCGGCCGAATGGGCGACATGGGCGAGCACCGAGGCCACCTCGGCCCGCATCGCGCCCGCCCAGATGACGATCGTGTCGGGCTCGCCGAGGTGCCCGGCCAGCTCGCCCTCACCCGCGGCCGCCTCGAGCAGGACGGTGTGGGACGTGCCGGGTGCGGCCGAGATGTGCACGGCGCCGCGCAGCGTGCCGAGCCGGGTCGCGCCCGGGCCGACGGTGACGACGCGCGCGCCGTTGCGAACGCCCTTGCGGATCCAGAGCTCGAGCACGGGCGCCCGGTGGGCGAGATCCGCGTCGCCCGCGACGACGATGGTGGCGGCGCCGGCCAGATCCTCGATCGCGGCGGCGTGGGGCTCGAGCTGCGCCCACCAGGGGCCGCCCTCGGCGCCGGAAACACTGACGCCGCCCCCGAGCGCCTCGTCGAGCACCCGCGCCCACGCGTGGGCCTGCTCGATGGTCTGCTCGCCCGAGGCCAGCACGGCCACCGAGCCGGGGCCGAACCGCTCCACGGTCGCCCGCAGCCGGTCGGCGACTGGTCGAGCGCCTCGGTGGTGGACACCGACTCCAGGCCGCGGCCGCCGCGGATCAGGCTCTGCGTGACCCGGTCGGGCGCGGTGAGGTGGCCGAGGCGAAGCGGCCCTTGTCGCACAGCCAGCCCTCGTCGACCTCCGGGTGGTTGCGCGAGAGGATCCGCTTGACCTGGCCCTCGCGGGTGGTCGCGTAGATGTTGCAGCCGACCGGGGCAGAGGCCGCAGACGGTGGGGACGTTCTGGATCTCCCAGGGCCGGGCCTCGAAGCGGTACTGGGTCGAGGTGAGCGCGCCGACCGGGCAGAGCTCGATCACGTTGCCGGAGAACTGCGCCGCGGTAGGGCTCGTCGCGCGAAGGTCGCGATCATCGACTGCGCGCCGCGGTTGACCGCGACGAGCTGCCCGTCCTCGGCGACCGACTCGGAGAAGCGCGTGCAGCGGTAGCAGAGGATGCAGCGCTCGCGGTCGAGCGCGATCGTCGGCGAGATCGGGATCGGCTTCTCGAGCGTGCGCTTCGGCGAAGCGTCATGCGGGTGATCGCCGGGCCCGTAGCGGAAGGTCAGATCCTGCAGCGGGCACTCGCCGCCCTTGTCGCAGACCGGGCAGTCGAGCGGGTGGTTGACGAGGATGAACTCGAGCGTCGCGTTCTGGGCCTCGGCCGCCAGCTCGCGAGCTGAGCGCCGTCTTGACCACCATCCCCTCGGCCGCCGTGCAGCGTGCAGGCCGCCTGCGGCTTCGGCGGGCCCGGCGCGACCTCGCACAGGCACATCCGGCAGGCGCCGACCGGCGGCCCCGAGCCGCGGCTCGTAGCAGAACACCGGGATCTCGATCCCGGCCGCGAGCGCCGCCTCGACCAGGCCAGTGCCCTTGGGCACCGTCACCTCGCGCCCGTCGATCGTGAGCGTGACCGTCTCGGTCTCGACGGTTGCCATTACGCGTCCTCCTCGCCCTCGGAGTCGTCGTCGGCGTAGAGGGCGGCGGCCATGTCGATCTCGTCCTGGGCGGCGGCGATGCGCAGGAGCGACGGCACCACGAGCTCCGGATCCTCGCCCGCCTCGATCCGGCGGCGCACGTCGAGGAAGGCGTCGTGGAAGGTGCTCACGGCGCCACCCCCGCGGCGGGCGTCACGATCGGCTCGTGATAGAGGCTCGCGATCGGGCTCTGCTCGTCGAAGGGGCAGCCGCCCTCGTCGATGTGGCGCTCGAACTCGGCCCGCCACTTGTCGACGTAGCTCGCGACCGGATCGACAGCGAGTCGCCGAGCGCGCACAGCGACTTGCCGAGGATGCGGTCGCACGACGAGCGGAGCAGGTCGAGGTCGCCCTGCTCGGCCGCGCCCGCCTCGATGCTTCTCGAGGAGCTGCACCATCCAGCGCGTGCCCTCGCGGCAGGGCGTGCACTTGCCGCAGCGACTCGTGCATGTAGAACTTCGGTCGAGCGCAGCGCGAGCTGCACCATGCAGCAGCGGTCGTCGACGACGATCAGCGAGGCGGCGCCGAAGAACGTGCCCGATCGCGCCGAGCGAGTCGTAGTCGAGCGGGACGTCGATCTGGTCGGGCGAGAGCGCCGGCACCGACGAGCCGCCCGGGATCACCGCCTTGAGCTCGCGCCCGTCGGCGACCCCGCCGCGCGTGGTCGTAGATCAGCTCGCGCATCGGCGTGCCGAGCTCGAGCTCGTAGTTGCCCGGGCGCGCGACGTTGCCCGAGATCGAGAAGATCGCCGTGCCCGGCGAGCGCTCGGCGCCGATCGCCGCGAACGCCTCGCCGCCCAGCTCGATGATCGTACGGCACCGACGCTGCGATCGTGCAGACGTTGTTGATCTGGGTCGGCGCGGTGAAGAGCCCCTGCGACCGGGCGGGAACGGCGGCCGCGGGCGCGGCTGGCCGCGCTCGCCCTCGAGCGAGTCGAGCAGCGCCGTCTCCTCGCCGCAGATGTAGGCGCCGGCGCCGCGGTAGACGCGTGAGCTCGACCTCGCCGAGCAGGCGGCCGCGCCGCGCGCGCGCCTCGCTCGACGCGCGCGCTCGAGGATCTCGTACTCGGCGCAGGTACTCGCCGCGGATGTAGATGAAGACGTGCGGTCGACTCGATCGCGTGCGCGGCGATCAGGCAGCCCTCGATCAGCGCGGTGCGGGACCCGCGCCATCACCTCGCGGTCCTTGAACGCCCCCGGCTCGGACTCGTCGGCGTTGACGACGAGGTACTTGGGCTTCGGCGCTCGCCGGTCGATCAACGAGGCCTTGCGCCCCATCGGGAAGCCGGCGCCGCCGCGGCCGCGCAGGCTTCGAGCCGTCGACGCGTCGGCGATCAGCTCGTCCGGCGTCCATCCCGCGCGCCTGCGCGCAGCGACCTGTAGCCGCCGACGCCTGCGCGTAGGCGTGCGAGCGTCGTCAGGTCGTGCTCGTCGGTCGCCGGCGAGCAGGAGGCTACGCGCGCTCATCCCGAGCTCCTCCCTCACGATCGCGGCCGCACGCGGTCGGGCCCGAACGTGCTGGTGGTAGCGGTGGTCGACGCGACCACCGTCGCGTAGCCGCAGCCGCCGAGGCACTCGACCGTGCGCAGTGTGACCACGCCGTCGGCGGTCGTCTCGCCCGCGTCGGATGCCGAGCTCGTGCTCGAAACGCCTCGACGACCTCGCTGGGCGCCGACGAGCGCGCAGGAGAGGTTGGTGCAGACCTCGACCAGGTGGCGCCCGACGGGCTCGAGGTGGAACATGTCGTAGAACGAGGCGACCGACTTGGCAGAGCGCGGGCGTGAAGCCCGAGCGCGTCGGCGACCTCGCGTATCGCCTCGGGCGGGAGCCAGCCGTACTCGCTCCTGGGCGAGCCGCAGCGCCGGGATCGTAGCGCGCGAGCGCGACGCCCTCCGGGAAGCGCGTCGCGCAGCGGCGCTGCGATCCGCGTCGAGCGAGCGTCTCGCTCACCGGTCGACCTCGCCCATGACCGTGTCGAGCGAGCCGACGATCGCGATCATGTCGGCGACGAGCGCGTCGCCGCATGCAGGTCGCGGTCGCCTGCAGCGCGACGAAGCGACGGGGCGCGGAACTTGCACCCGCCACGGCCTCGGGCCGCCGTCGGAGACGACGTAGCAGCCGAGCTCGCCGCGCGGCGACTCGACCGTGACGTACACCTCGCCCTCGGGCACGCGGTAGCCCTCGGTGACGATCTTGAAGTGGTGGATCAGCGACTCCATCGAGGTGTGGAGCTCCTCGCGCGGCGGCAGCACGACCTTGCGGTCGTCGCGATCCACGGCTCGCCGTCCATCGCCTCGAGCCTGTCGAGGCACTGCTCGATGATCTTGCACCGACTCGCGCATCTCCTCCATGCGGCACCCGGTAGCGCGCGTAGACGTCGCCCTCGTCGTGGACGGGACACGTCGAAGTCGCACTCGGCGTAGGCGAGGTAGGGCGTCGACCCGGCGCAGGTCCCAGTCGACGCCCGAAGCCGCGCAGCACGGGCCCCGACTGGCCCGAGCGCGATCGCGTCGTCGGCCGAGAGCAGCCCGAGCCCGACCGTGCGCTCGAGCCAGATCTTGTTGCGGTCGACGCAGCGTCTCGTACTCGTCGACCGCCTGCGGCATCCAGTCGCGAAGCTGCGCGCGCCTCGGGGAAGAAGCCGCGCGGGATGTCCTCGGCGAGCCCGCCGGCCTGGAAGTAGCGCGTGTGCATGCGCGCCCCGCAGACCATCTCGAACAGGTCGAGGATCTGCTCGCGCTCGCGGAAGCAGTACCAGAACATCGAGATCGCGCCCAGCTCGAGCGCCGGCGGTGCCGAGCCAGACGAGGTGCGAGTGGATCCGGTTCAGCTCGCAGAGAGCACGTGCGCATCCACTGCGCCTTCGGCCGGCATCTCGAGCCCGAGCAGCTTCTCGATCGCGAGCACGAAGACGAGCTCGTTGTGCTGGAAGGAGAGGTAGTCGATCCGCTCGGGGTAGGTGATCGCCTTCCACCAGGTCTTCTGCTCCATGTTCTTCTCGAAGCCGGTGTGGAGGTAGCCGATGACGGCCTCGAGGCCGACCACGTCCTCGCCGTAGAGGTCGACGATCAGGCGCAGCACGCCGTGGGTCGAGGGGTGGTTCGGCCCGAAGTTGATCGTGATCAGGACGTCCCCGGTCGCGGCAAGCTCGTCGGTCGACGCGCAGCACCGTCGGGATCGGCGCGGAATCCGCGTGCCCTCGTAGATCGGGGCGCGCTGGCCGCTCGGGTGCGATCGCCACTACTCGTCCTCCGAGAAGCGGACCGGCTCGCCGCCGATCGGGTAGTCCTTGCGCAGCGGATGCCCCTCCCAGTCGTCGTCGGTCAGGATAGCCGGCGCAGGTTCGGGTGGCCCGTCGAACGCGATGCCCATCAGGTCGACGGCCTCGCGCTCGTGCCAGTCGGCGGTCGGCCAGACCGGAACGACGCTCGGCACCGGCTCGCCGTCGTCGAGCCAGACCTGCAGCCGCACCCGCGCGCCGGGCGCCTCACCGACGTGCGCGAGGTGGTAGCTGACCGCGAACCGCTTCGGCTTGGCTGCTGGGGGGTGGCTGGAGCGCCCTGGCTCGTCGGGGGCGTTGAGGTCGCGGCCGCGCGGCGGTGCCGATGTAGCCGGAGACGCCGGCTCCCCGTAGCCGAGGTAGTCGGTCGCGGCGATGTCCGAGAGGAAGTTGAAGCCCTGCTCGTCGCGCAGGTAGGTGCCCACGGCCACCAGGTGCTCGGGTTTGAGGGTCAGCGCGGGCATGTCGATCCCCGTCTCGTGCCCGACGACGGATTTGGGCACGGCCTTTCGCACCGCCGCCGCGAGCTGCGCAGCCGTCACGCCTGCGACTTCTCCTGCTCGTAGGCCGGCGGGATGCCCGCGCGGATCTGCCTGGTGCAGCCGGATGATCCCCTCCATCAGCTGCTCGGGCCGGGGCGGGCAGCCGGGCACGTAGACGTCGACCGGGACGATCTTGTCGACCGACTGCAGGATCGCGTAGTTGTTGAACATGCCGCCCGAGCTCGCGCAGGCGCCCATCGCGATCACCCACTTCGGCTCGAGCATCTGGTCGTAGATCTGGCGCAGCGGCGCCGCCATCTTGTGCGACACGCGGCCCGAGACGATCAGCAGGTCGGCCTGGCGCGGCGAGGAGCGGAACGCCTCCATCCCGAAGCGGGCGATGTCGTAGCGCGGCGAGGCGATCGACATCATCTCGATCGCGCAGCAGGCGAGGCCGAACGTGTCCGGCCACATCGACTTCGTCTGCGCCCACGCGACCGCCTTCTCGAGCGTGGTCAGCATCACGTACTGCTCGAGATCCTCGGCCCGGACGGCGCGGTCGATGTGGACGGGCGTTACCGCCATTCGAGCGCCCCCCGTTTCCACACGTACACGTAGGCGACCACGAGCAGGATCACGAACGTGACCATCTCCGTGAGCCCGAACCACCGCAGCGCGTGCAGCGAGAGGGCCAGCGGATACAGGAACACGATCTCGATATCGAAGACGATGAACAGCATGGCGGTCATGTAGTAGCTGATCGTGAAGCGGCCGGGGACGAACGTGTGCGACGAGACGCCCGATTCGAACGGGATGCTCTTGTCGCCGGCGTGCCGGGAGGTGCGCGTGGAGAGGGTGAAAGTGGCGATCAGCAGGCTGAACGGGATCACGAATGCGATCGCCGCGAACACCAGCAGAGCTGCCCAGTCGCCGAGCACCGAGGGCGACTATAGCACCGCTCACAAACGCCACCGGACGGGGGCGCCGATCCGTTTGTTTTGGCCGAATCTCGCCGAGCACCCGCTGTCACAAGCGGTGTGTCCAGGGCGCCCGGATTACACTGCGGCGGGGAGCGACCGTGAGTTCTGATCAGATTCTCGACATCACCATCATCGGCGGCGGCCCGACCGGGCTCGCGGCCGCCTACTACGGCGGCCACCGCGATGCGAGCGTGCGGATCGTCGAGAGCCTCGAGCAGCTGGGCGGCCAGGTCTCGGCCGTGTACCCCGAAAAACACATCTTCGACGTCGCCGGCTATCCCAAGATCAACGGCCAGGAGCTGATCGACCGGCTGACGGACCAGGCGATGCAGTACGAGCCCGATGTCCGCCTGGGCGAGGTGGTCGAGACGATCTCGCATCGCGACGACGGCGTGATCGAGCTTCACACCGCCCACGGCGAGACACTGCTCACGCGCACGATGATCATCACCGCCGGCCACGGCGCCTTCAACCCGCGCAAGCTCGACCTGCCCGATCTGGAGCGGTGGGAGGGCAACGGCCTGCACTACTTCGTCAAGCGCAAGGAGGCGTTCGCCGGCCGCCGCGTCGTGCTGGTGGGCGGCGGCGACTCGGCGCTCGACTGGGCGCTCGGCCTGCAGGACACCGCCGAGCCGCCGATCACGCTCATCCACCGGCGCGACCGTTTCCGCGGCCTCGAGTCGTCGGTCAACGAGGTGCGCCGGCTGGCCGGCGAGGGGCGGGTCGAGATCCTGGTGCCGTGCGAGGTGCGCGCTGCCGCGGGCAACGGCCGGCTCGAGCAGATCACGGTCGAGAACACCGAGACCGGCGAGCTGCGCGAGGTCGCGTGCGACGAGCTCGTGACCCTCCTCGGCTTCGTCTCCCACCTGGGCCCGATCGCCGACTGGGGCCTCGAGTTCGCCAACAAGCGCCAGATCCGGATCAACCAGAGCTGCGAGACGAACCTGCCCGGCGTCTACGCCGCCGGCGACGTCGCCGGCTTCGACGGCAAGATCACGCTGATCACGGTCGGCTTCTCGGAGGCCGCGCTCGCGGCGAACCACGCCGTGGCGAGCATCCGCGGCGAGAAGGCCCAGCCCAAGTACTCGACGGAGTGAGCGCGCCAAACGGGGTCAGACCCCTTTTGGCGCACACAACGCTCGCCCACGGATAGTCTGCGTCCCGTGAGCGAGGCCACCGAAGCACGCGAGCTCTGGGGCGCGGAGACGCGCAAGGCGGTCGAGAACTTCCCCGTCTCGGGCGAGCCGATCCCGGCGTCCGTGATCCACTGGCTGGGCCGGATCAAGGCCGCCGCCGCGCGGGTGAACGCCGACCTCGGCCTGCTCGACGCCGACATGGCCGCCCGGATCGCGGCCGCCGCGGATGAGGTGGGTGCCGGCGAGCACGACCGCCAGTTCCCGATCGACGTCTTCCAGACCGGTTCCGGCACCTCGTCGAACATGAACGCGAACGAGGTGATCGCCACCCTCGCGGGCGAGGGCGTGCACCCCAACGACCACGTCAACATGGGCCAGTCGTCGAACGACGTGTTCCCGTCGGCGGTGCACCTGGCGGCGCTCGACCGGGTTGTCCACGAGCTGCAGCCCGCGCTCGACCGGCTCGCCACCGCGCTGGCCGGCAAGTCCGAGGAGTTCGCCGACGTCGTCAAGTCGGGCCGCACCCACCTGATGGACGCCGTCCCCGTCACCCTGGGGCAGGAGTTCGGCGGCTACGCCGCCCAGGTGCGCGAGGGCCGCGCGCGGATCGACTCGACGCTCGCGCGGCTGGGCAAGATCCCGCTCGGTGGCACCGCCATCGGCACCGGCCTGAACACGCACCCGGAGTTCGCGGCCCGCGTCCGTGCGCGCCTGTCCGAGCAGACCGGCCTCGAGATTTTGCCGCCTGCCGACCCGTTCGAGGCCCAGGCCAACCGCGACGGCCTCGTCGAGACATCGGGTGCGCTGCGGACGTTCGCGGTGTCGCTGACCAAGATCTCGAACGACCTGCGCTGGATGGGCTCGGGCCCGCGCGCTGGCCTGGCCGAGATCATCCTGCCGGAGCTCCAGAAGGGCAGCTCGATCATGCCGGGCAAGGTGAACCCCGTCATGCCCGAGGTGGCCTGCCAGGTGGCGGCCCAGGTGATCGGAAATGACGCCGCGATCGCGGTCGGCGGCCTGCAGGGCAACTTCGAGCTGAACGTCCAGATCCCGCTCATGGCCCGCAACCTCCTGCAGTCGATCGGGCTTCTGGCCGCAGCCTGCCGGCTGCTGGCAGAGCGGTGCGTCGAGGGCATCGAGGCCAACGTGGCCAACTGCGAGCGCCACGCCGAGAGCTCGCTTGCCGTCGCGACGGCGCTGAACCCCTACATCGGCTACGACCGGGCGACGGCCATCGTCAAGGACGCCGCTGCGTCCGGCCGGTCGCTGCGCGAGGTGGCCCGCGAGCACGGCGTCGACGAGAGCATCCTGGACACGGCGCTCGACCTGCGTGCGATCGCGCGCGGCAACCGGGAGGCGTGAGCGTGGACGTCCTGGTGCTCCAGCACATCGCGTGTGAGCCGCCGGGCGAGTACGAGACGGTGCTGCGCGAGCGCGGGGCGAACCTGCACCGGGTGGAGCTGGACGAGGGCGACCCCCTGCCGCCGTGGCGCGACTTCGACGCCATCGTCGCGATGGGCGGGCCGATGAGCGTGAACGACGACGCCGACCTGCCCTGGCTCACCGGCGAGAAGCGCGCGATCGGGGAGGCGGTGCGCGCCGGTGTCCCGTACTTCGGCGCCTGCCTGGGCGTGCAGCTGCTCGCTGCGAGCCTCGGTGCCCGGGTGTATGCGGGGCCGGAGCCCGAGGTGGGCGTGCTGCCGGTGACGCTGACGCCCGAGGGCGTCGCCGATCCCCTGTTTGCCGGGCTGCCGCCGGCGTTCCCGACGCTGCAGTGGCACGGCGACACGTTTGACCTACCCGACGGGGCCACCCGGCTCGCGTCGTCGCCGGCCTTCCCGAACCAGGCCTTCCGGTACGGCGAGACCGCGTACGGCATTCAGTTCCACGTCGAGGTGCTACCGGCGATGGCGCGCGAGTGGGCCCGGGTGCCCGCCTATGCGGAATACGCCGATCGGGTGCTGGGTGCCGGCGGGATGGAGCGGCTGATGGACGACTTCGACGCCGCCCAGGCCGCGATGCGGGCCACCGGCAGGGATCTCTTCGCGCGCTGGGCCGACCTTGCCGTCCCCAGCGTCCGATAGCCGCTTCCTGGCGCTTCGCTTCGCCGCCCAGGAGGCGACCGACTTCGACATGAGCGACGACGCCGTGCGCCGCTTCATCGAGCTGCGCGACGGCGGGGCCGGTACGGCCGAGATCGGCGAGCGGCTCGGCGTCGACAGGGAGGTGGCCGAGGCACTGGTCAAGGCCGACGATGCCCAGGCGCTCGCGCACCGGATCGCCGCGGGCGAGGAGCCGATGTACCCACCCCCGGCTCCGGCCGACCGGGTCGTCGATGCCCGCGCCGGCTCGGCCTGGGTCCCGATCGGCGTGCTGATCGTCGTGCTCGTGGGCGTGATCGTCTATGCGCTCGTGCGCTGAGCGCGGGCCTTACGAGGCCCGGCTTGGCGTCGAGACGAAGTCCTTGACGAGCGCTCCGGTCTCGGCCAGGGCGTCCCAGAGCGGCGTGTGCCCTCCCGGCACCACCTCGACGCGCGACCGGCGGAGCTCCGTCGCCGCCCGCTCCGCGTCGGCCGCGGTGAAGACCCGCGAGCGATCGCCGCGGACGAGCAGCACCGGGCACACGACCTCCTTCAGATCGGCGCCGACCGGCTCGGCCAGCGCCGCCAGCGCCGCCGCCGCCGCGTCGTGGCTGTAGCGAAAGCGCAGGCGGCCGTCGTGGTCGGCGACCAAGTGCTCGGCCAGATCCTCCTCGAGCAGCACCCGCGGCGTGTGCTCGAGGCCCGCGAACCCCGGCCATTCCGCGATCGCGGCATCGGCGCTCGTGAACACCTGGCCCTCCCGCTCCACCTCGGCCAGGGCCAGCATCCGCTCCGGCGGCGGGCGCAGGGGCGGGTCGAGCAGCGCAAGCATGGTGACCCTGCCGCCGTGGCGGGCCGCGTACTCGAGCGCGATCCGGCATCCGAACCCGTCGCCGATCAGCGCCGTCTGCTCGACGTTCACCGCCTCGAGCACCTCGTCGAGGTCGGCGGTGTGCTGGGCGACGGTGTGCGGCCCCGACCACGGCGACCGGCCGTGGCCGCGCAGGTCGTATGCAATCACCCGCCGCTGTCCGATGAGCATCCGCCCGAGCCGCTCGAAACGGCGTGCGTGAGCGCGGGCACGGTGCAGGCAGACGACCGGCGGCAGGTCTCCCTGGCCCCACACAAAGATGTGAAACCTGCTCACTGGACTAGTCTACGACCGCGTTGCCGGACAGGCTGAGAGGGGGCATACGCCCGCCCCAGCGTCTAAGCTCCGCCTTCATGCCGGTGCCCCTGCGTTCAGACATGCGCTGAAGCCCATATGCGGGTACTGATCCTGTCCGCTCCTGTCGGTGCGGGTCACGACGCTGCTGCTCGCGGTGTCGCGGCCGAGTTGCGCGCGCGCGGCGCCGAGGTTGAGATTGACGACGGATTGGCGTTGATCGGGCGCGGCGTGCACGCGCTCGTGGTCGACGGCTACCACTGCCAGATCGAACATGCAGCCTGGTCATGGCGGCTGCTGTACCGCGCCACCCGCTCGCGCCGGCTGATCAGGCTCTTCGGGGCGGCCCTGGCGATCAGGGGCGGGCGGAGGCTGCTCGAGCGGATCGACGAGAACGACTACGACCACGTCGTGTCCGCGTATCCGGTGGTCTCGATGGTGCTGGCGCGCCTGCGCCGCACCGGCCGCCTGCGGGTGCCGTGCTGCGCGCTCGTCACCGACTTCGACCCCCACCCGGCCTGGGTGCACCCCGAGCTCGACGACAACCTCGGCGTGGGCCGTGCCTGCGTCGCGGGCATGCGTGCGGTGCGGCCACCCGTGCCGATGCTGCCCATCGACTCCACCGTGCGGCCGTGGATGCGGCGGCGCATGGGAGTCGCCCCCGGCGAGCGGGCGGTGCTGATCGTCGGCGGCGCATGGGGTGTCGGGAACCTGCAGGGCGCCGCCCGTGCGGTGGCGGCCGTCCCCG
This sequence comes from uncultured Actinomycetes bacterium, assembly GCA_963703275.1. GTDB lineage: Bacteria > Actinomycetota > Thermoleophilia > Gaiellales > JAICJC01 > JAICJC01. The sequence goes on from OY969804.1 coordinate 234,161, forward strand.
GTCTGCGACCCGTTGTCGTCGCCGGTCACAACAGCGGCCTGGAGCGGCGGCTCGGCCAGGACGAGCAGCTCCGCGACGCGGTGGTGTTCGGGTTCACCGACCTCATGCCCGCGCTCATGTCCGCGTGCGACGTCCTGGTTGCGAACGCCGGCGGGCTGACGTGCCTGGAGGCGTTTGCGGCCAGGCTGCCCGTGGTGATGTTCGAGCCGTTGCCCGGCCACGGAGAGGACAACAGCCGGCACATGGAGCGCGCGGGCATCGTCACCCGGGCGAACAGCGCCCGCGACCTCGGCGACCTCCTCACCGGTCCGGCGTTCTGGGAGCAGACGGGCCCGGTGACGGCGTCGGCCGCCCACTCACTGTTTGACCGCCCGTGCACCGCGGACTGCCTGTACGACCTGGAACCGGTCACATGTCCCAACCGCGCCCTCGTCCGTGCGCGGCGTGTCTTTGCCGTGGCCGCCGCGGTGGCGGCGCTCGGCATGACCGACCGCATCGCCGATGCGGTCGCGGCGGGCCCCGTGCAGGCGCACCAGCAGGCGCCAATCATGCGTACATGGGACGGCCACTAGTCAAGCTCGCGGCGGCCGCGGCGATCGCGTATGCGTCGCCCGGCCTCGCGGCGGTGGGTCGGCTGCGCTACCCGGGCGTTGTCCGGCGCGTTCCGGGGGTCACGCGAGCGGTCGCGCTCACGTTCGACGACGGTCCGCATGCCGAGGGCACGCCCGCGGTGCTGGCCGCACTCGAGCGGCTTGGGATGTCGGCGACGTTCTATGTGGTGAGCGCGCAGGCGCGGCGGCATCCCCAGCTGCTGCGGGACGTGGCCGCCGCCGGGCACGAGCTCGCCCTGCACGGCGGCCGCCACCTGCCACACGGGCTGGTGCCGCCGTTTGTGCTCGAACGCGAACTGGCCGCTGCGCGGGCCGAGATCGAGGAGCTCGCAGCGTGCGAGCTGCGGACGCTGCGCTCGCCATTCGGCGCCGTCAGCCTGTCGACGCTTCGGTTCGCGTCGCGCGGCGGGTTGCGCGTGGTGGGCTGGTCGCGGTGGGGGCGCGACTGGGAGCCGCGGGCGGCGCCCGCGGCCATCGCCCGGCGGGTGGCCGGCGGCGCCGTGGCCGGCGACATCCTGCTGCTGCACGACTCCGACGCCTACTCGGCGGCCGGGTCGTGGCGGCGAACGGCCGAGGCCCTTCCGGCTGTTGCCGAGCTGCTCGCCGCACGGGGGCTGCGGGCCGTGACGGTCGGGGAGCTGCTCAGCACCTGACTCAGTCCAGGTCGACCGCCATCACGGTGAGCTCCCGGCCCCACTCTGAGGTGGCGGTGCGCACCGGCCGGCCGCCCATCCGCGTGTAGAAGCCGTGCGCATTCGGCTCGGCCTCCCACTCCATGACGGCTGCGCCGAGCGCCACCGCCCGACCACTCGCGTACCGGAAGAGCCGGGAGCCCACACCGGCGCGCATCGATCCCGGCTCGACCCAGAGATGCTCGAGAATGCTGACGCCGCCGGTGGGGGGCAGCACCTCGGTCCAGCCGATCACCCGGCCGCCGGCCTCCACGACCGCCGTCTCGCTGTTTCGGATCCGCGCGGGTGACAGGTCGAGTCCCGCAGCCCAGGCCTCAACCTGTGCGGTTGGGTAGCCCCAGTGAGCCTTGGCGGCGATCGTGATCGCGCGCAGCCGCTCGCCCTCGTCGGGCCGGGCCGCTCGGATCAGTGCGCGACCGCCCGCGATCCGCCCTCGGCAGCCAGCCGCTGCTCCTCGGCGCGGTAGCTCGAGCGCACCAGCGGCCCGGCGAAGACCGAGCCGAAGCCCATCTCCTCGCCCTGCTCGCGGTACCGGCGGAACTGCTGCGGCGTGACCCAGCGGTGCAGCGGCAGGTGGCGCTCGGTCGGCTGCAGGTACTGCCCGATCGTGACCACGTCGACCCGGTGCGCGCGCAGGTCGCGCATGACCTCCTCGACGTCCGCGTCGCTCTCGCCCATGCCCACGATGATGCCCGACTTGGTCAGGAGCGGCGGCCGGGCCGGGTGGAGGGCGGCCCACACGTCCTTGGCCCGGTCGAGCAGGTCGAGCGCCTTGCGGTAGTCGCCCTTCGGCCGCACGCGCCGGTACAGGTGCTCGGCCGTCTCGATGTTGTGGTTGAACACGTCGGGCGCCGCCTCGAGCACCGTTCGCAGCGACTGCTCGCGGAAGCCGAGGAAGTCGGGCACCAGCACCTCGATGCCGCAGTCGGGGTTGGCGCGGCGGACGGCCCGGATCGTGGCGGCAAAGTGCCCGGCGCCGCGATCGGGCAGGTCGTCGCGGTCGACCGAGGTGACGACGACGTGGCGCAGCCCCATCCGCTGCACGGTGCGGGCGACCCGCAGGGGCTCGAGCGGCTCCGGCGCCGTCTCGGGCCGGCCCGACGTCACGGCGCAGTAGCGGCAGGCGCGGGTGCAGACGTCGCCCATGATCTGGAACGTCGCCGTGCCGCGCCCCCAGCACTCGCCGATGTTGGGGCAGCGCGCCTCCTCGCAGACCGTGTGCAGGCCGCCCTCGCGCATCAGCCCGCGCAGCTCGTTGAACCGGCCGTTGCCCGAGGGCGCGCGGACGGTCATCCACTCCGGTCGCGTGCGCGAGAGCTCAGACCAGGGCATGGCCGTCCACGGGCAGTCGCTCGAGCTCCAGGTCGAACTCCTCGCAGAGTGCCCGCAGGAGCGGCTCGCGCACCTCGTCCGTCGTGACCGCCCGGCCGGTCTCGGCGGCGATCGACGTGAACCGCGCCCCCAGGCCGCAGGCGTCAAACAGGTCGTAGACGCCGAGGTCGAGGTCGACGTTGATCGCAAGCCCGTGGCTCGTGACCCAGCGGGCGCAGCGCACTCCGATCGAGGCGATCTTGCGATCGTCCACCCACACGCCGCTTCGGTGTGGCTGGTCCACCACCCGCCCCTCGATCCCGAACTCGGCGAGAGTGGCCAGGATCGTCCGCTCCAGGCCGCGCACGTACCGGCGCAGGTCGCGCCCGCGCGGCGTGAGGTCGAGCACGGGATAGCACACGAGCTGGCCTGGGCCGTGATAGGTCGAGCGCCCGCCGCGGGGCACCTCGACGATCTCGATGCCGCGGTCGCCGTAGTCGGCGTCGGGCAGCGGGAGCTCATCGGCCCGTACGGCAAGCGACCCGAGCGTGATCACCGGCTCGTGGACGAGCAGCATCACCGTATCGGGGATCGCCTGTTGCGAGCGGGCGGCCGCCAGCTCCTGCTGGACGCGCAGCGCCGCGTCGTAGGGCGTGAGCCCCGGCAGGTCGTACAGGTACGCGCCGTCTGCCATCTACCCGCTACAGGCCAAACGCCTGCTCGTCCCAGGTCTCCAGGTTCTGCTTCACCTGGGCCATGAACTGGGCCGCGTACGCCCCGTCCACCAGCCGGTGGTCGTAGGAGAGGCACAGGAACATCATGTGGCGGATGGCGATGGCGTCGTTGCCGTGCGCATCGGTGACGACGACCGGCCGCTTGACGATCGCCTCCACGTCGAGGATCGCCACCTGGCCCTCGGGAATGATGGGCGTGCCGATCAGGGCGCCGAAGACGCCGGGGTTCGTGATCGTGAACGTGCCGCCGCTCATCTCGTCGGGCGAGAGCGTCTTCGTGCGCGCCTTGTCGGCGAGTTCGAGCACGGCACGGGACAGGCCGACCAGGTTCTTCTCCTCGGCCGCGTGGATCACGGGCACCATCAGGCCCTTGGCGTCGTCAACCGCCACGGCCATGCCCAGGTTCACGTACTTCTTGATCAGCGCGGTCTCGCCGTTCACCTCGGCGTTCACCCACGGCCAGCGGCCGATGGCGTCGATCGTCGCGCGAGCCACGAAGGGGACGTAGGTGAGGTTGACGCCGTAGCGCTGCTGGTACTCGGGCTTCCACTTCTTGCGCAGGTTGACGATGCCGGTCATGTCGACCTCGATCACCGTCGTCACCTGCGCCGCGGTCTCGAGCGAGTGGCGCATGTGGCGCGCGATCACCTTGCGAATGGTGTTGAAGCGGTAGAGCTCCTCGCCCGGCCCGGCCTCGCCGGGGACATCGACGGTCGCGGGGGCGGAGGCGGCGGCGACCACGGGTGCCGGAGCGGATGCGGGCGCGGCCGGCTCCCCCGGAGCCTCGGGTGCGGGCGGCGCGAAGTGGGGTACGTCGTGCACCTCGGCGGGCGCCGCGGCCGGCTCGGCCGGGGCACCGTGCTCGATGTACTGCTGCACGTCCTTCTTGGTGACGCGCCCGCCACGGCCCGTGCCGGGGATCGCGCTCGACGTCGAGGCCATGCTCGGCCACCATGCGCGCCACGACCGGGCTCACAAACGTCCGCCCATCGCCGTTGTGTCCGTTCCCAGCGGCAGGCGGAGCCGCGGGCGCGACCTCGGCGGGCGCCGGCGGCGCATCCGCAGGAGCGGGTGGGGCGGCGGGGGCGGCGGCCTCCGGCTCCGGGGACGCAACCTCGCCACCGTTCCCGCCACCATCGCCGCCGACCTCGATGACCGCGATCCGCGTGTTGACCGGCACGGTCTCGCCCTCGGCCGCGAACAGCTCCTTCACCACGCCGCTGGCCGGAGAGGGCACCTCGGTGTCGACCTTGTCGGTCGAGATCTCGAGCAGGGTCTCGTCGGCCTCGATGGTGTCGCCCGACGGCTTTCGCAGCCAGCGGGTGACCGTGCCCTCGGACACGCTGACGCCCATCTGGGGCATGACGACATCGACGAGTGTTCCGGTTGCCATGTGGGTCAGCTCCTCGTGGTCATCAGTAGGCGGACAGCTTCTCGAGCGCGGCGACGACGTCGGCGACCTGGGGCAGGAACGCCTTCTCGAGCGCTGGGGCGAACGGTACCGGGGTATCCGGTGCAGTGACGCGGACGACGGGGCCGTCGAGCTCCTCGAACGCCTCCTCGGCGATCGTGGCGGCGATCTCGGCGCCGAAGCCGGACGTGTGGGTGTCCTCGTGCAGCACGATCACCTTGGAGGTCTTCGCGCACCGACTCCAGCACCGCCTGCTTGTCCCACGGCATGACCGTCCGCAGGTCGACGATCTCGACCGACGTGCCGTCCTTCTCGGCGATGGCCTCGGCGGCCTCCTCGGCCGTGTAGACCATCGCGCCCTAGGTGACGATGGTGAGGTCGGTGCCCTCGCGGTGGATGCGGGCCTGGCCGAACTCGACGGTGTGCTCGCTCGTCGGGCACCTCGCCCTTGATCCGCCGGTACAGGTGCTTGTGCTCGAAGTAGAGCACCGGATTGGGATCGTGGATCGCCTGGATCAGCAGGCCCTTGGCGTCGGCCGGGGTGGCCGGGCACACGCATCTTGAGCCCCGGGCAGTGGGCGAAGAAGCCCTCCGGGTTCTGCGAGTGGAACGGGCCGCCGGAGAAGCCGCCGCCCGACGGCAGGCGCACGACGATCGGCACCGGGGTGCCGACCCGGTAGTGCTGCTTGGCGGCGACGGTCACGAGTTGGTCGAACGCGCACGAGACGAAGTCGGCGAACTGCATCTCGCACACGGGCCGCATGCCCATGAGCGCGGCCCCGGTGCACGATCCGACGATCGCGGTCTCCGAGAGCGGCGAGTCGATCACGCGATCCTCGCCGAACTCCTCCAGGAAGCCCTGCGTGACCTTGAACGCGCCGCCGTAGACGCCGATGTCCTCGCCGATCAGGAAGACGCGCGAGTCGCGCCGCATCTCCTCGCGGAGGCCGTCGGAGATCGCCTGCAGGTATGTCTTTGTGGCCACGTGACCTCGCTAGCGGTGATGGGGGTGTCGAGCTCGTCGGGCTCGGCGTAGACGCCGTTCCCAAGCTCGGACGGCTCGGGCAGAGGGCTGTCGTCGGCCCGCTTCATGGCCTCGTTCAGAAGCCGCTTCACGTCGACGTTGATCTCGTCGTCGCGCACCTCGTCCAGCACCGCCTGCTCTTTCAGCCAGCGCCGGTAGCGCTCGATCGGGTCCTTCTTGGCGTAGGCCTCGAGCAGCTCGCGGGGGACGTAGAACGCGTCGTCGTGGACGGCGTGGCCCTCCATCCGCAGCGTCACCAGCTCGAGCAGGGTGGGGCCGCCGCCGGAGCGCGCGCGCTCGATCGCGGCGTGGGCCTCGCGGTACACGGTGAGCACGTCGGTGCCGTCGACCACGACGCCCTCGAACCCGTAGGCGGCGGCGCGATCGGCCAGGTGGTCGATGCCGAACTCGGACCGGTTGGGCGTCGAGTAGGCGTACTGGTTGTTGTCGAAGATGAAGACCACGGGCAGCCGGTGCACCGCGGCGAGGTTCATCGCCTCGTGGGCGTCGCCGCGGGCCATGGCGCCCGTCGCCGCTCCAGGCCACCGCCACCCGCGGTTCGCGCCGGATCTTGAAGGCCAGGGCGCAGCCCACCGCGACGGGCATCAGCGCGGGCAGATGGCTGACCATGGCGATCAACCCGAGGCGGATGTCGGCCATGTGGACGTTGCCGTCCTTGCCGGCCGCGAGGCCGTCGCGCCGGCCCATGTACTGGGCCAGGATCCGCCACGGCTCGATGCCGCGGGTGATGTGGACGCCCATGTCGCGCTGGATGGGGGTGCCGACGTCGTCGGCGCGCATGGCGGTCGCCACGCCCACCGCCGCGCCCTCGTTGCCGCGGCCGGTGTAGAAGCTGCCCGGGATCTTGCCCTGGCGATACAGAATGTGGCCGCGCTCCTCGATCCCGCGCGTCATCAACATGTTGCGGTAGATGGTGAGGAGGTCCTCACGGTCGAGATCCGCCTCTTTGATGTCCGCCGCCGAGGAGACCGGCGTCGCTTCACGGGCTACCGCCATGCTTCGACGCAGTCTATCGGGTGCCGGCGACGGGTCACATCACCCGAACGTGGCACGGCCCGGCGGGGCCTGTGCAAGAATCGACCCGTGGGGTACGACCGCAGTCGCGCGCTCGGAGACCGGTGCGGCTTTTGCCTGCGATGCGGGTGGGGGCGCCGGTTCATGGCACCGCACGCCGACACGCTGCCGGCCACCTGCCCCGACTGCGGCGGCGAGGTGATCACCGCCTGCCCCGGCTGCGGGGCCGGGATCTTCTCGCTGATGGCCCTCACCTGTGCCGAGTGCGGCGCCGAGCTGAGGCCGGCACGGCTCTTCGGCGAGGACATCCGCCGCAAGCCGGAGCGCCACCGCCGGCTTGACGCGCGCGTGCCGGCCCGCGATAACGAGAGAGAAGCTTCGTGAGCCTGGCGATCACCCTCCCCATTCTGGTTCTCGCGGTGGGAGCCCTGGTCGCCGCCACCCTCGTGGCGCTCCGAGAGCACCGCCGCGCCGCCGGCCTTGCCGACGAGCTTTCGGCCGCCCGCACCGAGGCCACCCTGCTCGAACGGCGCGACGATCACACCGGCCTCTTCAACAGCCGCTTCTTCGTCGAGTCGCTGACCCGCGAGATCGAGCGGGCCCGCACCTACGACCGTCCGGTTGCGCTGGCGCTTGCGAGCGTGGATGACGTCGCCCCCGACGAGGTGGAGGCGTCCATGCGCACGCTGGGAGCGGCGATCGGCGGCAGCGTGCGCGCGCTCGACGTGGCCTGCCGCGTGGGCACCACCGAGTTCGGCGTGATCATGCCCGAGACCGACAGCCGGTCGGCGTCGGTCGCCTCCGAGCGCGTGTTGCGGGCCATCGCCCGCGCCCGCACCGAGGGCGGCTCGACACCCCAGGCCGCCGTCGGCATCGCGGCATGTCCGGCCCACGCGGAGTCCTTCGACGAGCTGGTCGAGCGGGCCGGCTCGGCGCTTCGCAGCGCCCGCCGTGCCGTCCGCGCCGAGCCCGTGAAGCCGGGCACTGTCCCGGTCGCGATGGCCGTCTGGGACGACGAGGACTAGCCCGGCGTGCAGGAGCTTGCCGGTGGTCTGTGGTGGTGGACTGCGCGGCACCCCGAGTGGCACCCGGGCACCTTCGGGGCCAGGGTCGGCTGCTACGCGTTCGCCGCACCGGGCCGCACCGTGGTGGTCGACCCGCTCGCGCCGGCCGGCGACGACGAGTTCTGGCCACGGCTGGACGGGATCGTCTCGGGTGACGTCGTCGTGGTGATCACGATCCCCTACCACGTCCGCAGCGCCGAGGCCGTGTGCGCCCGCTATCCGGGCGCGACCGTCTGGGGCCATCGCAACGCCGCCAAGCGCCTGGAGAATCGGGCGATCTTCCGCGAGCTCGCGCCCGGGGCGGAGCCCGCCGGGGTGCGCGCGTTTGCGATCGGCAGGCCGCGCCGCTCGGAGATGCCGCTTCTGGTCGAGTCGCACGGAGCGCTCGTGTTCGGCGACGCGGTGGTCGCCACCGAGACGGGCCTGCGGGTCTGGTCGACCGACCCGGTCGACGCGCGCCGCCGGCGCTGGTACGCGGACAGGTTCATGCCGACCCTCCAGCCGCTGCTTGCCGAGAACTTCGACCGCGTCGCGGTGACCCACGGCCAGCCGGTCGTGAGCGGCGGCCACCGGGCGCTCGCAGACGCGCTCGACCAGCCGCCCTGGTACCACCGGGGCTAAGCGCGAATCTCGGAGAAGTGGATCACGGTGACCGTGGCGTCCTCGGTCACCTCGCGGTTGTAGAGCTGCCCCAGGAAGTGCGTGAACTCGTCGATGTGGCGGATCTCCGGGTTGTCGTGCTGGATCTCGCGCGGCGAGACCTCGTGCAGCGGCTTCACCTCGACCTTGTCGATCACGGCGTCGAAGACCTTTTCGCGCACGCCGAAGCGCTGCCCGACCAGCACGGACACCACCTGGCCCTTCTTGTACTTGCCGGTCTTGTCCCCCAGGCGGATCGTCGCGGTCTTCCTGCGGTGGCGGAGTTGATCGACGACCACCGGGGAGTAGAAGTTGAGCGCGTTCACAGCCGTGCGCATCATATCGACCGGTCCACCCGGGCGAGATCCCCGCGCTAGGGTCGCACCGATGACACGGCAGCCGCGAGTGGTCTACTGGGTGGTCTTCCTCGACGCCCTGCTCATGTTCGCGATCGTCCCGCTGCTCCCGGGCTACGTGCGCGACCTGCACCTGACCAAGACCGAGGCCGGCCTGATCGTCGGCATCTACAGCGGTGCGGTGCTGGTGGGATCGGTCCCCGTCGGGTACCTGGCCGCCCGGGTCGGCGCCCGCCGCCTGACGATCTTCGGCGTCGCACTGCTCGCGGTGGCGACGTTCGGATGCGGCTTCGCGGGCGGGTTCTGGCCGCTGATGGCCGCGCGCATCGGCCAGGGGCTGTCGTCGGCCGTGTCGTGGACGGCCGGCATGGCCTGGCTGTCGGAGGGCACACCGCCCCAGAGCCGCGGCCGGGTGCTGGGGACGGCGATGTCGTTTGCGACGGTGGGGACGCTGATCGGGCCGGTCGCCGGCGGCGTGCTCGGCGGCGCGTACGGTCCGCGCACGCCGTTCACACTCCTCGGCTGCGTCGCGGTCGGGCTGACCGTGGCCGTCGCGCGCGCCCCCGCCGGAGCGCCGGACGTGCGACCGCTGGCCTTCGGGAGTCTGCTGCGTGCGGTCGGTGCGAGTCGCGGCGTGGTGACGGCGCTCGTGATGATGCTGCTGGTGGCGACCGTGTCGGGCACCCTCGAGACGCTGGTGCCGCTGCGGCTGGGCACCGACGGGTACTCGGCCGTCGCCATCACCGTCGTGCTGACGGCGGCGGGCGTGGTCGCCAGCGTGGCCACCTACGCCACCGGCCGCGTCTTCGACCGGCTGGGCGGAGTCCCGATCGCGATCATGTCGATCGTGGCGATGGCCGCGTTCGTGGCCGCGCTGGCCGTCGCCCAGACGGCGCTGCAGTTGTCGGTGGTGTTCGTCGCCTCCACCCTGCCGATCACCGGCCAGTACGCGGTCGCCTTCCCGCTCTGCGCCGAGGGCGCCGATCAGGCCGGGCTCGCGCATGCCAACGTGTTCGGGTTGCTCAACCTGGCGTGGGGGGCCGGCTTTCTGGTCGGCCCCGCCGCGGGTGCGGCGCTCGCCCAATCGACCTCCGACCGGCTCACATACCTCACCCTGGTGGTCCTGTCCCTGGCGGTGGCAGGCGTCCTGCGGCTATTGGCACTCTCGCACAAGGAGTGCCAACCATCCCGGTTGAACGCCTGACAGACGGCTGCTATGCTGCCCACTGGCACTCCGAGAGGGAGAGTGCCAGATCCAAGGAAACCGGTCCGTTCTCAGGAGGAATGCATGGATCTGAAGCCTCTGGGCGATCGTGTGATCGTCGAGGTTCTCGACGAGGAGGAGATCACGTACAGCGGGATCGTCCTCCCCGATACGGCCAAGGAAAAGCCTCAGCGCGGCAAGGTCCTCGCTGTCGGCCCCGGCCGGTACGAGGATGGCAAGCTCGTCGCGCTGGACGTGAAGAAGGGCGACGAAATCATCTTTTCCAAGTATGGCGGCACTGAGGTCAAGCTGTCGGGCGATGAGTACCTGATTCTCCGCGAATCCGACATTCTGGCCAAGGTCGTCACGAGCAAGGTCGCCGCAAAGGCGTAGGAGGAAGCACCCGAATGGCACATAAGGAGCTCAAGTTCAATGAGGATGCGCGCCGCTCGCTTCAGCGAGGGGTCGACATCCTCGCCGATGCGGTCAAGGTGACGCTCGGCCCCAAGGGCCGGTACGTCGTTCTGGACAAGAAGTTCGGCGCACCCACCATCACCAACGACGGCGTCACGATCGCGCGTGAGATCGAGGTCGAGGACGTCTTCGAGAACCAGGGCGCACAGCTCGTGCGCGAGGTCGCCACGGCGACCAACGACGTTGCCGGCGACGGCACCACCACGGCCACCGTGCTCGCTCAGGCGATCGTGCGGGAGGGGCTGAAGAACGTTTCGGCCGGCGCGAACCCGATGGCGCTCAAGCGCGGCATCGAGACCGCCGTCCAGGCTGTCGTGGACGACATCAAGTCGCAGGCCAAGGAGATCTCGGGCAAGGAGGACATCGCCCGGGTCGCAACCATCTCGGCGCGCGATCGCGAGATCGGCGACGTCATCGCCGATGCCATCGAGAAGGTCGGCAAGGACGGCGTCGTGAACGTCGAGGAGGGGCAGACGTTCGGCCTCGAGCTCGAGTTCACCGAGGGCATGCAGTTCGACAAGGGCTACCTGTCCCCGTACATGATCACCGACTCCGAGCGCATGGAAGCGGTGCTGGACGACCCGTACATCCTGATCGCCAACCAGAAGATCGGTGCCGTCAAGGACCTCCTGCCCGTGCTCGAGCAGGTCATCCAGAACGGCCGGCCGCTGCTGATCGTGGCCGAGGACGTCGAGGGTGAGTCGCTGGCGACGATCGTCGTCAACAAGCTCCGCGGCACCTTCACCGCCGTCGCCGTCAAGGCGCCGGGCTTCGGTGACCGCCGCAAGCGGATGCTCGAGGACATCGGCATTCTCACCGGCGGCGAGGTCATCACCGAGGAGATGGGCCTCAAGCTCGAGAACACGACGCTCGCCCAGCTCGGCAAGGCCCGGAAGGTCGTCGTCGACAAGGACGCGACCACCATCATCGATGGTGCGGGCGACAGCGACGCGATCAAGGGCCGCATCAAGCAGATCAAGGCCGAGATCGAGTCGACCGACTCCGACTTCGACCGCGAGAAGCTGCAGGAGCGGCTGGCCAAGCTGGCCGGCGGCGTCGCGGTGGTCAAGGTTGGCGCTGCCACCGAGACCGAGATGAAGGAGAAGAAGCACCGCGTCGAGGACGCGCTGCAGGCGACCCGGGCCGCCCTCGAGGAGGGCATCGTCCCCGGCGGCGGCGTGGCACTGCTGCACGCCATCAAGGCCGTCCAGGCCGAGAAGCTCGAGGGCGACGAGAAGACGGGTGCACGGATCATCATCCGCGCGCTCGAGGAGCCGCTTCGCCAGCTGGCAGAGAACGCCGGACTGGAGGGCTCGGTCGTCGTGAACGAGGTGCGGAGCGCCAAGGCGGGCTTCGGCCTCAACGTCGACACCGGTGACGTCGTCGACATGGTCAAGGTCGGCATCATCGACCCGGCCATGGTGACGCGCTCGGCGCTGCAGAACGCCGCATCGATCGGCAAGAACATCCTCACCACCGAGGCTGTGGTTGCCGAGGCGCCGGAGAAGCATCCGGCTCCGATGGGCGGCGGCGGCGGTATGCCGGACATGATGTAAGCATCACGGGGGGAACCCGGTTCCCCCCGTGGGCCCCCCCGTGGGGCGGAAGAAACGGTTGTGAGAGGCGGGGAGCCAGGCTCCCCGCCTCAGCCGTTTAAGAGCAAAAGAACCGTCAGGGGATGCCGTTTGTGGCGACGTTCTCGATGAAGGCCACGATCAGCTGGATCGCGCCCTCCACGTCGTCGACGTCGACGCAGCCGACGGCGGAGTGGATGTAGCGGGACGGAACCGAGATGCAGCCGGTGAGCACTCCGGTGCCGCTGAGCGAGATGGCCCATGCGTCCGTGGCGCCCCCCAACAGCACCTCGCGCTGGTAGGAGATGCCCGCCGCCTCGGCGACCTGCTCCAACCGGTCGGTGAGCCGCCGCGGCACCGCGCTGCCGTATCCGATTCCCGGCGCCCAGTCGAAGTACTTGATCGCCGGGCCCTTGCCCAGGCGGATCGGCAGGCGTGAGTAGTCGACCCCGGGCGTGTCTCCGCACAGGGTGACGTCGATTGCGAGCGCAACGTCGGGAACGATCCGGGTTGCAGCCGGCCCGGCGCCGCGGATGCCGAGCTCCTCCTGCACGGCCGCGGTCGCCCACACGGTCGCGGCGGTGTCCTTGGACAGCCGGCGCATCACCTCGATCATCACCGCGCAGCCCGAGCGGTCGTCCACGGCCTTGCCGGTGAAGACGCGGGTGCCGTTCAGCATCCCGGCCTCCCGCGCGAACGTGACCCGGTCGCCGACGAACACGCCGAGCTCCTCGGTCTGGTCGCGGCTGGAGGTGCCGAGGTCGACGAACATCTCGTCGAGCCGGATGGCCTGCTTCGCCTCTTCGGGCGTGACCACGTGGGCCGGCTTTGCCCCGGTGACGCCGTCCACGGGCCCCTTGCGGCCGTGGATGCGCAGATCCTGGTCGATCACCATGCGGTCGTCGTGGAAGCCGATGGGCGCAATGCGGACGAAGCCCTCGTCCTCGATGTGCTGGACGACGAAGCCCAGCTCGTCCATGTGCGCGCACAGCATCACCGTCGGAGCGCCCTCCGGTCCGGTGTGGACGAAGAAGTGGTTTCCGAGCGGGTCGGATTCGTGCCGGTCGTGATGTCCGGCGAGCTCGGCGGCGATGAGATCGGCGACCGCCGACTCGTCGCCGGAGACGCCGGAGACCGCATCGAGGCGGCCGAGGAGTTCGGGAAGGTGTTCAGGCATGCCGCCTACCCTACCCGGGTGCAGATCGACCTGCCCCAGCCATACGACTTCCACCGCTCGACGTTCCGGTTTCGCACGTTCGGGGAGGACGCCGCGAGCGTCTGGCACGACGGCGGGCTCTACCGGGTGCTGCGCTCGGGCCGGGCGGTGCGGATCTCCTCGGACGGCGTGCACGGCGACGCCCCGATCAGCGCCGCCGACAGAGACGAGGTGCTGCACCTGCTGGGGGCCGGGTTCGACCTGGCGGCGTTCGCGCGCGCACAGCCCCTGATCGCGGCCCGCGCACCGGGACTCCGGCCGCCGCTTCTGGCCGACCCGTTCGAAGCGCTGGTGACGTTCGTGACCGCGCAGCAGGTATCGCTTCTGGCGGCGTGCGCGATCCGGGGCCGGTTCGTGCGCCGCTTCGGCCGGCGGGTGGAGCTGGACGGTGTCGAGGTGTGGGCCTTCCCGCGGCAGGGGGCCGTCGCCGGAGCGGACCTCGAGGGCGTCGGGCTGTCACGGGCCAAGATCCGGGCGATCTCGGCACTGGCCGGGGCCGACCTCGACGTGGCCGGGCTGGATGACGACGCGGTGCGCCTGCGACTGCTGGCGCTTCCGGGCATCGGCGGCTGGACGGTCGACTGGTTCATGGCCCGCTGCCTGGGCCGGCCGGACGCCTTCGCCCCCGGCGACCTGGGCGTGCGCAAGGCGGTGGCGAGATGGTTCTCGGACGACCCGATCTGGCCGGAGCAGCGCGTCCGCGAGGCATGCTCAAACTTCGGCGGGCACGCGAACCTGGCGGTCCACTACCTGCTCGCCCCAGCCCCACCCGCTGAATAAATGGGGCCAGGCCCCAATTATTCACGGTCAGGGGGTGAACGTGCGGGCCGTGTAGGTGATCATCACCAGCGCCCCCATGAGGAGCGGGAACGCCGTCTTTACCAGCGTGTCCACCCGCTCGTCCTCGCCCAGGTCGGCCAGCGCCCAGAAGAACGGGAAGCCGACCATGCCGAACCGGCCCATCGAGACCAGCAGGCCGCCGCTCGTCGGCAGGATCACCATCAGCCCCGCGAAGATCAGGTACTCGCCCGGCATCCGCATCCGCCAGGCGCGATAGAAGAGCCCGCACCAGAAGAGCGTGAAGGCGACGTGCACCAGGAAGCGGAGATGGCCGCCCTCGAGCACGTCGTGCCACAGCGTGTAGACCACCACCCACGGCAGCACCGAGACGCCGCGGCCCCAGCCGCGCGCCTGTGCGTCGGGGCTCGCCATGAAGTTGCCTGTGCGCCAGCCCAGGTAGAGGAAGAACGCGAGCTCGGCCGCGGGCAGCAGGAGCAGCGGCAGGTATGCCTGCCAGCGCCAGCCCTCGCTGCGATAGCGGCGCCAGGCCAGAGCCGGGAGGAGCGCGATCCCGACCGGCCGGGCGAGCACCGAGAGCGCGGCGACCGCGCAGCCCGACCACCAGCGGCCGTGCCAGGTGAGCACGAAGGCCAGGAGGGCCAGCAGCAGGAACAGGCTCTCGGCGTAGGGCAGCGAGAACACGAAGCTCAGCGGGAAGATCGCGAGGTAGAGCACGGTGCGGCGGGCGATGCGCTCGTCGTAGCGGCGCACCGTGATCGTGTACAGGATGCACAGCGCGGCGCCGAACTCGAGCGACGAGAGCACGCTGCCCCAGAGCGTCATCGGCCCGGGCAGGACGGAGACGACCCTCCATGTGAGCGGATACAGGGGGTAGAACGCGGCCGTGTTCCCGTGTCCAATGGCCGGGTCGTATCCGTGCTCGGCGATCCAGCGGTACCAGACGGCGTCCCACTGTCCGAGCGGCCCGAAGAGCGCGTGGTAAGAGATGCCCGACTCGCGCGGGATCCGCGCCGTCCACCCGGCAGCGGCGATCAGGCCGTACACCGCGAGCCGGCTCAGGGCGAACACCGTCAGCGGATAGCGCAGCGACCCGGCCAGCGCCCGCGCATCGATCCGTTCCGGAGGATCGGGCGTGGCCGACGCGGCGACGAGGGTGTCGCTCATTCGGGCAGCCCCAGCCGCCGCCACAAGTAGCGGACGCCGAAGACGCAGACCACGGCGTAGATGCCGCCGATGATCAGGTCGGTGACGTAGTGGTTTGCGGTGTACACGACCGCGATCGACTGCACGATCGGGTAGAGCAGCGCCGGTGCTGTCACCCACCAGCGCCAGCGGGTGTTCCACGCCAGCATGGCCACGAACAGAAATACCAGCATCGCGTAGCCCTCGTGAAGCGACGGGATCGCGGCGTACGGGTTGCCGGCCACGAGCTGGTACAGGGGGCCTGAACTGGTCGGGAGCGGGGAGCTCGCCGCCTGCACCCCGGCCGGGTTGGCCAGCGGCGGGATCAGGCCCTTGGCCGCCGCCGCCCACGGCGGCGCCGCCGGGTACAGCCAGAACGTGAACGCCCCGGCGTAGGACAGCACGAGCAGCGTTGCGGCGAAGCGGTAGTAGAGCGCCCGCCGCTTCAGCCACAGCCCGAACGCCAGCGTCGGCGGCACGATGAAGTGCACCCGCGTCATCAGCGAGAGAAACTGGTCGTACCACTGCAGCGTTCCCTTCCACATCCAGTGCTGCAGCACCACCGTCGGGACATGCCCGAAGAAGAGGAACTTCTCGATGTCGAGCTGGGGCCGGTAGTAGGGACTGGGGTGCAGGGTGTGGGCGATTCCGCGAGACTCCTCGTACAGGACGATCAGAAGCACGAAGGGGACCCAATCGAGCATGAACCGGCGGCCCCGGCCCAGGACGAGGGCGGGAGCCAGCAGCACCAGGACGTAGCGGTCGGGGGTGAGCGACACCCCGAACGTCAGGATCTGCGCGAGCAGAGCGACCGCGAAGGCGACTCCGGCGAGCACCGCCGTTGGACGATCGATGTGGCGGCGCGGTGGCCCCCAGCGCTCGCCGTCGTCGCCGCCATGGCGCTTGCGGTGCTCGTCCGGCTGCCCTTCTTCCGCACTCCGCTCACCGCCGACGAGGGTGGGTACGCCGAGGTTGCCCGGCTCTGGAGCCGTGGCGCCGTCCTGTACGGGAATGCCTGGGTCGACCGCCCGCAGGGCTTGCTGCTCGTCTTTCGGGCGATGCTCCATATCGATGGCGGCTCCGCGGAGGCGTTGCGCGCGCTTGCTGCCGTGGCGGCGGCGCTGCTGGCCGCCGTGACCATGGTGGTCACCGCCAGGCTGGCGGGGAGGATACCCGCAACCATCGCAGGCCTGACGATGGCAACCGTCGGCGGGTCGCCGTTCATCGAGTCGTTCACGCTCTCGGGCGAGCTGCTCGCTGCCCTGGTTGCCGTTGCCTCGATGCTGGCGTTCGTGCTCTATCTGCAGGGCGGGGCGATGCGGTGGCTGGTGGTGGCGGGGCTCCTGACCGGCTGTGCCGTGCTCGTGAAGCAGTCGGCCTTCGACGCCGGGGCCGCCGCCGCCGTGTACCTCGTGTGGACGCGGCGGCGGGCGGGGCTCGCCCCGGCGGCGGTGCTGGTGGCGGCCGCGTTCACACCCGTCGCGATCGCGGCATTGAGCGCGCCGAACTTCCAAGACTGGTGGTACGCGATGGTCACCTACCGCGACCAGGCCGACTCGATCCTGACCGGATCGTTCAGCGCCCGGCTGCACCAGGCGCGCGATTCGCTCGGGCCGGCGGCGCGCGGCCTCGGCGTCCTCGCCATCGTGGCCGTGATGGGCTGGCGGCGCTGGCCGCTGCTCGGCGTTCTGTGGCTCGGGTTCGCGACGCTCGCCGTGATCGGCGGCGGCAACTTCCACAACCATTACTACCAGCAGATGGTGCCGCCGCTGGCGCTCCTGGCGGGGATCGGCGGAGCCGAGCTGTGGCGCCGGCGCAGCCCCGCGGGGATCGCCGTCGTCGCGGCCGCGGTGGCCGTGACGGCGATCGTGACCGTGCCGCTGTGGTTCGACTCGCCCAACGCCCAGGCGCGCGTTGTCTTCCCGGCCGACCCGCACCTGACGACGGACGCCGCAGTTGTCCGCTACATCCGTGCGCACACGAACCCGCACCAGCGCATCTTCGTGATGTGGGCCGCGGCCGACATCTACTACCTGGCCGACCGCGATCCCGCCCTGCGCTACATGTGGTTCCGCAACATCCAGGCCATCCCGGGGGCGCTCGGCCAGGCGCGCCGGATGCTGGCAGGCCGGCGGCCGCCGGCGCTCGTCGTCCAGATCAACTCGCCGGGATCAATGGACCCGTCGGGCCGGGTCGCCGCCATCCTCGCCCGCCGGTACCGGCTGGCGGCGACGGTCGCCGGCGTGCCGATCTACGCCCCTCGCTCGTAGCGGCTACTCCGAGCAGATGCTCTGGATCAGCCGGACGCTGAGCTCGAGCCGTTGCTCGAGGGTCGCGACCTCGATCCACTCGGCCTCGGTGTGATCGTCGCCTCCGACGGGCCCGAGGCCGTCCAGCGTCGGGATCCCCCACTCGCCCGTCCAGCAGCCGTCCGAGACCCCGCCCGAGCGCTCGGTGCCGATCGCGAGGCCGACGTCGCGGGCGTGGCGAAGGGCCAGCTCGACCAGTCCGGCGGCGACGGGCATCGGCGGCCACGTGCCGCGGTCGTCGAGCTCCGCCGTGACGCCCGGGTGGGTGCTCGGCCGCTCGAGCTCCGCCTCCGCGAACTCGAGGTCGGCGGCCACTCCCGAGCGGATGTCGATGGTGGCGCGGGCCTGGCCCGGGACGGTGTTCGCCGCGTCCCCGCCTGTGACGGTGGTGATCACCGACGTCATATCGGGCCGGCCGTCCGCCAGGCCCTCGATGCGCAGCACCTCGCGGGCGAGCGCCGAGACCGCGCTGCGGCCGAGGGCGGTGTCGGCACCCGCGTGCGCCGGGCGCCCATGCAGGTAGAGGGTGCGCCAGAGCGCACCCTTGCGCGCCGAGACGACGTCGCCGTTTCGGCGCCCGCACTCGAAGACGAGCGCGGCGGCGGCGCCGCGGGCGTGGTCGCTCGCGGCCGGCGCGCGCAGACGCACCTCCTCGTCGGCGCACACCAGCAGGCGCAGCTCCGAGAACGGTCGCGTCGGCAGCGCGGCCAGCCGTTCCATCGCCATGGCCGCGAGCACCAGGCCGCCCTTCATGTCGGCCACACCGGGGCCGGTGCAGCGATCGCCGTCGCGCCGGAACCGCCAGCCCCTGGTCGTCCCGGGCGGGAAGACGGTGTCGGGGTGGCCGAGCAGCGCCACCATCGGGCCGCCGCCGCCGGGCAGGGTGACGACCAGGCTGCGGGCAGGGTTGTCGGGCTCATCCACCCACATCTGCGAGCACCCGGCCGGGGCGAGCCACGCCGCCACCTGCTCGGCCACGTCCTCCTGCTCGGTGCCCTCCGACGGCGAGTCGGTGTCGACCAGCGCCTGCAGCCGGTCGCAGAACAGATCGGTGGGCGAGGCGGGCAAGGTGCGTCACTCTACCGGTGCGGACGGGGGCGGTAGTACCCTGCGGACATGGCAGCCGTGCTCGAGCGAGGGTTCCTGCGTGCGAGTGGCCGCGACGCGGTCGCCTACCTGCAGAGCATGCTGACCAACGACGTCGAGGCGCTCGCGCCGGGGGCGGGCACGTACGCACTGCTGCTCACTCCCAAGGCGCGCGTGATCTCCGATCTCGAGGTATTCCGCATCGGCGACGACCTGGTGCTCGCATGCCCGCCGGAGACGGTGGACGACGTCCTCGGCGCGCTCCTGCGGGCGCGCTTCCGAAAGCAGGTGGCGATCGAGCCGGCGGGGCATGCGCTCGTGTGGGGCGAGGCCGACGGCGCGCTCGCGCAGCTCGAGACTCCGATCGGGACGGAGCGGCTGCTGGCGTCTGCCCCGAACGGCGGCGGCGCGGCGTCCGGCGAGGCCTTCGAGGTCGCCCGCATCGAGGCTGGCATCCCCCGCTACGGGCGCGAGTTCGACGGTGACTCGATGCCGGCCGAGGCCGGTCTCGTGGAGCGCGCGATCAGCTTCACCAAGGGCTGCTACCCCGGCCAGGAACCGGTGGCCCGGCTGCATTACCGCGGCCGCGCCAACCGCGGCCTGCGCGGCCTGCGCTTCACCGCGCCGGCGCCCGCGCCCGGAACCCGCGTGACCGTCGCCGGAGCGGACGTCGGCCGGGTGACGTCGGTCGCCGACTCCGAGCGGTTCGGGCCGATCGGCCTTGCCATCCTGCGGCGCGAGGTCGCAGACGGCGCGGATGGCGACGCCGGCGGAAGCACGCTTCAGGTCGTCTCGCTGCCCTTCGGCTCGTCCACCCAGTAGCCCACAGCGTCGCTCCGCCGCACCATCACGTCGTCGGCTTTGTTGCCGGTCCAGATCCCGATCTTGTTGCTATCGGGGTAGACGCTGGCCGCTGTCTTGCTCTTGGTCGAGGCCATCAGCACCCTGACCGTGTCGGGGGTGCGGTTGCGCACCGCGTGTGCGCCTTCGGGGCCCTCGGGGAAGCAGATCACGTCACACGGCTCGAGCTCGTCCTCGCCCTCGGGATGGCGCAGCGTCGGCCGGCCCTGAAGCACGATCAGCCACTCCTCGTCGCCATATTCGTAGTGATACGGGCAGATCGCCTGGCCGGGCGGGAGCTCGTACACGCTGATGCCGAACAGGGCGCCGCCGATCAGCGGGCCGATGCGCAGCATCCCGGCCCGGAATCCCTCGGGATCGTCGCCGTCGTAGGCGAAGGCGGGGTCGGCGATGTTGAGCCTCCGCCTGGAGAGATGGGTCATCCCCAGCCCCCGCGCGCCCGGCCGCCGCCCACGGCGGTGGAGAGGCAGCAGACTGGCGGCGCTGCGGCTGCGAACTGTCGCCTCGCGCGTGGTGCGTCTGCGTAATCGCAGACGCACCACGACCGCCTCAAGGCTCCGCCTTGACGCTTCTCGGTCGCGCCCATACTTGAACCAGTATGAACGCTCCCTGCGTCCTTGCGATGCTCGGTTCTCGCCGCCCGGGCCATCACGGGGATTGGGGATAACCCATCTAGGCCTCCCATGCTCCGACCTCGTAGGCCGCCCCCACGGGCGCGCCGATAACGATCAGCGTGGTCGGCGTGGCGGTCGACTCGAACGTGCGCCTGACCGCGGGCTCGCAGGCGACCATCCCGCCCGCGGGCACGGTGGTGCGCTCGCCGTCGAGCGTTGCCGCCACCTCGCCGGCGTGGACGAAGTAGAGCTCCTGCTGGCCGGACTCCGTCTCGTCGTGCTCGGGGATGAGCACCTTCCCGGCGTCCTTGGTGACCGCGTTCACGCCGAATGCGGTGATGCCGAAGTGGTGGCGGACTGACTTCCACGTAGCCGGCCAATCGGGCTTGACGGGCGGAATCTCGTTCACCTCGTCGATCTGCCAGCCGGCGCCCTTCGCTGCGACGCTCATCGGGACTCCTCTCGGCTCGATCGGCCCATCCTACTCGCCGGTGAACTCCATGATCTGGAGGCCGCGGTGGCGAAAGCCCTGCTTGGTGTAGAAGTCGGGGATCCCGACCTCGCGGTCGTCTGGCGTGACCCGCAGCTCGATCGACTCGATGCCGCGCCGGCGGCACTCATCGACGGCGCTTCGCAGCAGGCTCGCGCCCAGTCCGCGGCCGCGCGCCGACGGCTGCACCCAGATCTCCTCGATCTCGGCGCTGGCGCCACCGCTGGCCGAGATGCGCACCGTGGTGGTCGCGACCGCGGCGTCGCCGGCCAATGTGAAGAACCCGCGGCCGGGGTCGTACAGGATCGCCTCGACGTTCTGGCGCAGATGCCGCACCTCGCGCCCCTCGTGGCTGAAGAACGCCTTCAGGAGCCGGGTGACCACGGCGGCGTCGTCGGGGTTCGCGATCCTCGGCGGGACGGTCACCCCGCGACCCCGCAGTGCTCCACCGCGGCGAGCGCGATGGCCTGCGTGCAGGCGACCAGATCCTCGACGGGCACGTACTCGTCGACCGTGTGCCCCCAGGCGATGCTGCGCGGGCCGTACCCGATCGAGGGCGTGCCGCCGAAGCGGGTGAAGGTGGCCGCGTCGAACCACGAGTCGAGCCCGCCCAGGACACCGGGCCTGCCGGCCGCGGCGGTCGCGCGCAGCATCGTCTTGACGATCGGAAGCGCCGGGTCGACCTCGGCCGGCGGGATGTCGAGATCCCATTCGACGACCGGCGGATGCTCGCGCAGCCACGGGTCGGCCTCGGCCGCGCGCGCCACGAAGGCCGCGATCTCGGCCTCGACGTCGCGGCCCCAGCCCTCGGCGTCGGCACGGCCCGGCAGGTACGTGACCTCGCACGTCATGCGGCATGTGGCCGGGTAGGTCACCGTCCACTCCCCGCCGCTGATCTTGACCGGGACGATGTCGCCCGGCGGCAGGTGCGCGTGGCGCTGCTCGGGGCTGCCGCGCCATTCCTCGCGCAGGCGCGCGACCGCGTCCATCACCACGCCCATCTTCTCGATCGCGTTGACCGCGCCCCCATCGCGCCAGTGTGGCTGGGCCATCTCGGCATGGCCGGGCCGGCCGGTGACCGTGAAGGTCGGCGTCAGCGATCCGCGGCACGCAACCCACACCTCGAACGCGGTCGGCTCGGGCACGATGCCGGCGTCGGCGCGCACGCCGTGGCGCACGGCGGCCAGGCCACCCGCCCCCGACGACTCCTCGTCGGTGACGGTGTTCACGATCAGATCCCCGCGCAGCCGCACGCCCAGTCGCGCCAGCACCTCGGCCGCGAACACCATGCAGGCGACGCCGCCCTTCATGTCGCACGAGCCTCGGCCGTACAGGTTGCCGTCGCGCACCTCGGCCCGGTTGGGATCGCTCGTCCAGCGATCGCGCGGCTCGGACGGGACGACGTCGATGTGGCCGTTCAGGAGCAGGCTGTGCCCGCCGCCGGTGCCGGCGAACCGCGCGGCCAGCTGCGGGCGCCCGTCGAACCGCAGGCCGGGTGGCATCTGGCGCGACCCGGCGATGTCTGCGGGATCGGGCTCCCAGATGTCCACGGCGGCTCCGGCCGCGTTCAGGCGGTCGCCCAGGTATGCCTGGAGGTCGGCCTCCTGACGGGGCGGGTCGTCCGGCGTCCGGGCGGTTGTGTCGAACCCGATCAACCGCGTCGTCAGTTCGACCAACTCATCCCTGCCGGCGGCGACCGCATCCAGGATGCGTGCCTCCACTGTCACAACCGCCGATGATAGTGAAGGCCAGGAACGGACAGGCGCACACGCCGCATCCACTGGAAGGGTCTGGGCACCAATCCCTCCGGCGGGGGATTCGACCGCCCGGGCTGTCACCCATAACGAGAGGGACGCCTCCGGGCCCCCCGAAGCTCGGACCAGCGGCCGGTTTCATCCCATCCGACGGCCGTGGACGTCGCCTGCCCTGACCCCACCGCTCCGAGAGGGAGGTGCGCCTGATGATCAAGTGGAATTCCGCCACCATCCGCGTTGCGCTTGCTCTGGGTGCCATCGCTTCCTTTGCGATCGCATCCGGCGCCGGCATTCGCTGGCAGTAAGCGACTTTCGAGGATCGGGGGCAGGCTAACGAGGGCGCCGGTCCCGGCCGATAAAGGACCGAACCCGTGACCACCGCCGCCACCACGCCTGCTCCCGCCGCTCTCCCGCCCCGGCTGCTCCGATACGTCGTCACCGTTATCGCGTTGACCGTCCCGGTTGCGGTCGGGGCGATCCTCAAGGTGGCCGCGTCCACCCCGACCCTGGGCACCGTGGCCGGGGTGATGGTGTTTGCGGTGGCCGCCCTGGCGGCAGAGTTCAAGCCGGTGCCCCTGGACGAGCACGGCGCCCGCAAGGTGTCGCTCGCCTTTGTGTTCCTCCTGGCGTCCCAGATCCTGTTCGGCTGGCAGTACGCGGTCATCGCCGCACTGCTGGCCACCGCGGTTGTGGAGGGGGTCGAGCGCGGCTTCTCGCTGCGCGGCCTGTTCAATACCTGCGCGTACGCGCTCTCGGTCTTCGCCTCGGCCCTGCCCGGGTTCCTGCTGGGCTGGAACGGCGGCACCATCCGGCCTGGAGACGCCGCCAAGCTGACCGTCCTGGCCTTCGCGGGCGGCGCGGCATACGTGCTGACCAACGTCTCGCTGGTCGCCGTTGCCGTCGCGTTGGCGCAGCAGATACCGCTTCGCAACGCGCCTCGCGGCTACATCCGCCATCCGGGCCCGGCGTTCCTGATCATGGCATTCATCTCGGCGCTCGCCGTGTCGCTGTGGAAGGTCGACCCTCCGCTGGAGCTGCTGCTCGCGGGGCCCGTGTTCGCGCTGGCCCTGTACCTGCGCTCCTCCTACCGTACCGTCCTCGCGGTGCGTGACGCCGAGACCGACGCGCTCACCGGTCTCGGCAACCACCGCTCCTTCCAGATCGATCTGCGGCGGACGCTCGAGACGGCCGAGGAAGACGTCGGCATCATGTCGCTCGCACTGATCGACCTCGATGCCTTCAAGGACATCAACGACCGCTTCGGCCACCCGGTCGGCGACGCCGTCCTGCGGGTGGTTGCCGACGTCCTGCGCGAGGAGTGCGGTGCCGGCGCCGCCTACCGGATCGGCGGTGAGGAGTTCGCGGTGCTCCTGCCCGGCCACACCGCGCAGGCCGCCGGCGTCAGCCTCGACCGCGTGCACCGCCGCCTGGCCGAGACGGAGTTCCCCCACCGCGAGCGTGTCACCGTCAGCGCGGGCCTGGCCGTGTATCCCGAGCACGCCGCCGATCGCGAGAAGCTCTACGACGTCGCGGATGCGGCCCTCTACTGGGCCAAGAATCACGGCAAGAACCGATCCTGCGAGTACAGCCCGTCGGTGGTGCGGTCGTACACGCCCGCCGAGCTGGCCGAGGCGGCCGAGCGGCACGCACGGCTGCGCGCGGCCGAGGGGCTGATCCGGGTGGTGGACGCCAAGGACACCTATGCGGGCGCCCACTCCCAGTCGGTGTCCCGCCTGGCCGAGGCGATCGCGCGATCCATGGGGCTCGACGTCGAGGTCGTCGAACAGGTGCGCCTGGCCGGGCTGCTGCACGACCTCGGCAAGATCGCGATTCCCGACCGGATTCTGCAGAAGCCCGGCAAGCTCGACCCCGACGAGCTGCGCGTGATGCGCGAGCATCCCGTGCTCGGCGCGCGGCTCCTGGAGGGACTCGGCGTCTCGCCCGTCGACCGCTGGATCCTGCACCATCACGAGCGGTGGGACGGCTCCGGGTATCCCCTCGGGCTGACCGGCGAGGAGATCCCGCTCGGCTCGCGCATCATCCTCGTCGCCGACGCGTTCGACGCCATGACATCGGATCGCTGCTACCGCGCGGCGGGCACGCCGACGGCGGCCATCGCCGAGCTCCGCAAGCGCTGCTGGACCCAGTTCGACGCCCGCGTGGTGGCGGCGCTCGAGCGGCTCGAGTCCACCGAACCGGTCGAGACGAGCATCCGGGCCGCCGGCTGATGGTGCTCGCGCTCGCGGTCGCGCTCGGCGTGATCCTGGGGTGTGTGCTGGGCGGCCGTGTGTCGGCGCTCGCGACGATGCCGATCCGGGCGCCGTGGCTCTTCTACGTGGCCATCGCGCTGCAGGTCGCCGGGTATCCCTCGGGCGTGCTGCCGTGGAGCATCGGCAACTCGCTCGCGACCGGGCTCTGGCTCGTCTCCTATGCGGTGCTGATCGCGGCGGCCGCGGTCAACCTGCGCCTGCCGGGGGCCGCCGTGGTCGGCCTGGGCATGTTCTGCAACCTCGCCGCCGTGCTCGCAAACGGCGGCCACATGCCCGCCCTGCGATCGGCGCTGCGCGCCGCCGGCGTTCGCGAGCACGGCGTGCACAACAACAGCGCGGTCGCGGTGCACCCCCATCTGGCCTGGCTGATCGACCGCTGGCCCGTGCCGGCGTGGATCCCGATGGGCAACGTCTACTCGGTCGGAGACGTCCTGATCGCCGCCGGTGCGGTCGTGCTCGTGTGTGCCGGAATGGGCGTGCGCCTGCGCCGCCGGCCGCTCGAGGCGGGCGTCCCGGAGAGCGTCTAGAAGTCGATCTCGAGCGGGCCGGTGGTCGCCTCGGCGTCCTGCGTCGGGTACCAGACCCGGCCGCGGCGGACGACGATCAGCGATCCGCGCTTGTCCCCGGCCGCGGCGAACGTCACGCCGTCGCCGCTCCAGCGGCGCGCACCCGCGCGGCGCTCGAGCGAGCTCAGGTACTCGCCGACGTCGTCGACCGGGACGCCCACCTCGCAGACCGCGAGCATCGCGCCGGGACGAAACGGCGGCCGGTACGGCTCGGGCAGGTCGTGGTGGGCGATCAGCTCGACGACGTTCCCGTCGGGGTCGCGGAAATACATCGCGTCGGCGTTCCAGTCGGGGAACGCGAACGCGTGGCCGCCCTCGCCGTCCCGAAGCAGCTCTACCCGCGAGCCCAGCCAGGCGAGCGCGTCGGCGTAGGCCGCGGAGGGGATGCGGATGGCGAAGTGCTGCGGTGAGGCCGGCCCGGCCTCGAACACGAGCCGGGTCGTGCTGATCTTGATGGCGAGTGCCTCCGCGGCTCCCGAAACCTCGAGCCCGAGCGCGCTGCCGTAGAGCGCCCGCTGCGCGTCCAGGTGCGCCGATGCCAGCCTGATCTCGACCAGCTCCACCCCGTCATCGTACGACTCAGGCGATCCGGACCGCGCCCTCGCAGTGGTCGGCGTACCAGCCGCTCGTGAGGCTCGAGACACGGACGTCGCCGCCCGCGTGCGGTGCGTGGATGAACCGGCCGCCGCCGGCGTAGATGCCGACATGATCGAGCCCGTCGAAGAAGACGAGGTCGCCGCGATGGAGGTCGTCGATGCCGATGCGGCGCCCCTCGCGGTACTGGGCGGCGGCGAAGTGTGGCAGCCGGACGCCGAGCTCGGCGTACGCATGCACCACGAGGCCGGAGCAGTCGAAGCCGGCCGGATCGCAGCCGCCGAAGCGGTAGGGCGTGCCCAGGTGGCGCTCGGCGATCGCAGCCGCCCGCGCGCCGAGGGTCTCGTCGCCGTCTGCGGTCACGGCCGGGGGGACGCTGACGCCCAGGGCGGTGCGCAGATGCCGGGCCGCCGCCCGCCGTCGCAGCGCCCGCTCCTGCGAGGAGCGCCACAGGTCCTCGGAGGCGAGGTCGCGTGTTGGAGCGCTCGTCATCGTCCCCCCAGCGTGACTCACGCTGCGCACGCTACCGATCGACTCGTGAAGGGGGTGTGGGCAAGGCGTTAGCGAAGTGTTCGGGAGCCGTCCACCGGCCCGGGTAGGCTGGCCGGATGGCCGCCCCCGAACCGAAGCTCCGAACGATAGTCGCAGACCGGTCGGACTGCGCGGCCACCGCCCCCGGCGCGGGCGGCGAGCCGTGCCCGCGCTGCGCGGCCACCATGATCTGGACGAAGGCGTCCTGGCACTGCCTCGCGTGTCGCTACAAGGAAGGGTGCTGCTAGAGACGGGTTTGTCAGGGCGACTGGAAGCCGGTGCGGCGCATGGCGCCCCAGCCTCGCTTGCGCCGGGCGATGTCGTACATCCCGGCGAGGCGGTAGAGGTCGATCAGCTGGCGGAACCACATGTTCTCGAACACCGCGAGGCACATCATCCGGCCCAGGTCGCGCCCGCGCCGGTAGTTGCGGTAGCCGTGCTCCTCGAACCCGCACGCCACCAGCGTCACCAGCGATCCCAGCACCCACGAGCAGAAGATGAAGGCCGCCACCAGGTGATAATCGACGATCCCCAGAGCCAGGCCGATCGGGAACGCGATCCAGGCGGCGGCCTCCATCACCGGGCCCAGGAACTCGAACGTCAGGAAGTACGGCAGCGCGATCATGCCGGGCGTGCCGTAGCGGCGCCGCAGCATCATCGACCGGTGCCGCCACAGGCACTCCCACAGGCCGCGGTGCCAGCGGCGGCGCTGGCGGCCGAGTGAGCCCATGTCGGACGGAACCTCGGTCCAGCAGACCGGGTCGGGGCAGAACGTGATCCGGTAGGGCCGGCGGCTGTCACGCATGTGCCTGTGCAGCCGCACGGTGAGCTCGAAGTCCTCGCCCACGGTGTCCGTCCAGTACCCGCCGACCTCGTCGAGGACGTCGCGGCGGAACAGCCCGAACGCTCCCGAGACGATCACGAGCGCGCCGATCGTGTCCCAGGCGACGCGGCCGAACAGGAACGCGCGCAGGTACTCGATCACCTGATAGGCGGCGAGCCTGCCGCTGGGCATCCGCG
The DNA here is from genome assembly GCA_963703275.1 of uncultured Actinomycetes bacterium. Classification (GTDB taxonomy): domain Bacteria; phylum Actinomycetota; class Thermoleophilia; order Gaiellales; family JAICJC01; genus JAICJC01. The sequence continues at coordinate 261,584 of OY969804.1, forward strand.
CCTCGACCACGCGGCCCGACTCGATCCGGCACGAGTTGCCGACCCGGATCGTGCCGCCCACCGCGATCACACGATCGGGATCCTCGAGCACCGGCCGCACCATCACCGTCAGCCCATCGGGATCGAGGATCGAGTCGGCGTCGGTGATGCACACGTACGGGTGGCGGGCGACATCCAGGCCGGCGTTCAGCGCGTCGGCCCGGCCGCCGTTCGCCTTGCGGACGAGGGTGATGTCGTGCGGCGTCGTGCCCCGGTACATCTCGGTGATCGGCTCGTACTGGAGCCGGCCGCGCGGCGCCGGCGACACCTGGCGCAGGTCGTACGCGTCGATCAGCGTCTGCGCCGTTCGGTCGGTTGAGCCGTCGTCGACGAGCACGAGCTCGAACAACGAGTAGCGCTGGGCCAGGAGCGACGAGACCGACTCCAGGATCACCGTCTCCTCGTTGTAGGCCGGCACGACGATGGAGATCCCGGGCGTCAGCGGTGACGCGAACGCCTCCTCGTGCCAGGCCCAGCTGCGGCGCCGCACCGTGCGGGTCATCCCCCGCCGCGCGAGCGGCCACAGGAGCAGGTAGGACAGGTTGAGCGTCAGTGCGTAGATCGTCGAGGCGAGGCCGACCACCTCAACCATTGTCCTCACGCGACACCTGCCTCGAGCAGGCTGGCGGCGTGGCGCAGCTGGGGATGCGCGTCCGGCTCGCGGCCCAGGTTCACCACGAGCGCGGGGGCGACCGCCGCCAGCGCCCGCGCAGCCACCTCGGCCACCTCGACACAGTCGTGCTGCACGAGGCGCAGCAGCGTCGGCGCGCTGCGTTCGTCGCCGACCGTGGCGAGCGCGGTCGCCGCCGAGATGCGCACGTCGGCAACGTGGTCGCTCAGGAGCTCCTCGAGTGCATCGCCGACGTCGTCGGCGCCCAGGCGGGCCAGCGCTTCGCACGCACGCCGGCGCACGAGCGGCGCGTCGTCACCGAGCCGCTCGCGCAGCGAGAGGCTGTCGCGCGGGTTGCCCAGCCTGCCCAGGAGCTCCACAGCGCTCGCGCGGGCCGCGGGCTCCTCGTCGCGCAGGAGGTTGCGGATGCCCGGCAGGGCGGCGGTGCCGATCGAGATCAGGGCGCTGGCGGCAACGGCCCGCGGGACGAGTCCCTGGACGAGTGCGTAGAGCAGCGGGCCGGCGGCGGTGCGCGGCCGCAGCCGGCCGAGGCTGCGCGCGGCGGCCAGGCGGACGTCCGGGTCACGGTCGTTGAGCGCCTGGAGCAGCGGCACCTCCGCAAGCTGGCTGCACATGTCGCCGAGCATCGCCGCGTGCTCGGCCCTGCGGTGGGCGCGAGGGTCGGCGAGGCGGCGGCTGACCCGGGCAACGGCCCCGCTCGATTCGAAGTGCCCGGCGATGGCCGCACGCGACTCGCCCGTGAGCGCGGGTGCGAGGTCGGCCAGGATCTCGGTCAGCGCCCGTTCGTCGCGGCGAGCCGCGGTACCCGCCGGCTCCCCGTCGAGCAGGGCGTGGGCGACGGGTTCGAGCCGCTCGCGGGCCTCGGCCCGGACGCCATCGCGGCGCACCGCGTGGGTACGGCGCGCCCAGAGCAGGAGCGAGTACATCACGCCCACGGCGATCAGTGCGAGGGCGGCTTCGAGGGGCGCTGCCATGACTTGGGCCTCTATCGGCCGGATTTTCAGGAATCCGTCGCCACTTCGACGTATCTTGCATCCCCCAAAGCGGGGAGGGTTTGCGCCGGTCGACTACGAGTGTTAGTTTTTAGACTAATGATGAAAGTCAACCAGGGAGAGACACTCATGCGAGACCGACATGAACGCCCCAATCTGACCCGGCTCACGCGGCTCGGGTTCGTCAATGCCTATCTCGTCTCCGAGGACGATGGGCTGACGCTCGTGGACACGATGGTCTCGGGGAGCGCCGGCGGCATCGTGGCGGCCGCGGCCGGGCTCGAGCGCCCGATCACGCGGATCGTCCTGACCCACGCGCACTCCGACCACGCGGGCTCGCTCGATGCCGTGGCGGCCCGGCTGCCCGACGCGGAGATCGCGGTGTCGACGCGCGAGGCGCGGCTGCTCCGCGGCGACCGCGGCTTCGAACCCGGCGAGCCGCAGTCGAAGCTGCGGGGAGGATGGCCCAAGGTGGTCACCGTGCCGACCCGCCTGCTCGAGCCCGGCGACCACGTGGGATCGCTGCTCGTGGTGGCGGCGCCCGGGCACACGCCGGGGCACATCGCCCTGCTCGACGAGCGTGACGGCACCCTGGTCGCCGGTGACGCCTTCTCGACGCTGGGAGGCGTCTCGACCACGGGCCGGATCAATCCGCGCTTCCCGCTCGTCGGCATGTCGACGTGGGACCGGCCGACCGCGAACCGCACGGCGGCGATGCTGCGAGCGCTCGAGCCGGCCGCGCTCGCGGTCGGACATGGCCCGGTGGTCGTCGGTCCCCTGGCCGACATCGATCGCGCCCTTGCGGCGGTGGCCGCCGACCTGCCCGTGGCGGCCTAGGTGGCCGAGCGCCGGGGCCTCTCGCGCGCCGTCGTGGTCGACACGGCCGCCGGCCTGGCCGACCGGGACGGGTTCGACGCGCTCACCCTCGGCGCTGTCGCCGCGGAACTAGGGGTGCGCCCGCCGTCGCTCTACAACCACGTCTCGGGCCTGGACGGGCTCCGCCGCGACCTGGCGCTGCGCGGGGTCCTCGAGCTCGGGGAGCGCATCCGCGACGCCGCGGTCGGGCGCGCCGGCGCCGATGCCCTCACCGCGCTTGCCGCTGCCTATCGCGCCTACGCGCGCGAGCGGCCCGGGCTCTACCGGGCACTCCAGCGGGCGCCGGATGCCGGCGACGGCGAGCTCGCGGCCGCCGCCGCGCGCCTGCTGCAACCGGTGATGGCGGTGCTCGGCGGGTTCGGGCTCGAGGGTGATGCCGCCATCCATGCCGCTCGCAGCCTGCGCAGCGCGATGCACGGGTTCGTCGAGCTCGAGCGGCTTGGCGGCTTCGGCATCGACGTCGACCTCGACCGCAGCTACGACTGGATGATCGCCGTGCTGTCGGCCGGGATGCGAGGGTACGATCCCGGACGATGACCGAGCCCGAAGAGGTCGCGGAAACCAGCGAGCAGGTCATCGACGGCGTGTGGCACTGGCGGATCCACAACCACCGCATCGGCGGTGCGATCTCGAGCTCACAGGCCGTCGTGGGCGAGGGCGAGATGGTGCTGATCGACCCCGTGCGGCTCGCCCCGCAGGCGCTGGCGGCGCTGCCCGTTCCGACCGCGATCTGCCTCACCGCCAAGTGCCACCAGCGTGCAGCCTGGCGCTACCGGGGCGACTTCGCCGCGGCGGTGTGGGCGCCCGAGGGCACCGTGCCGATGGACGGCGAGCCCGATCGCCGCTACCGCGAGGGCGACCTGCTTCCGGGCGGGTTGCGGGCGGTGCACACACCGGGGCCCGAGCCCGTGCACTACTCCTTCCTGCTCGAGCGCGAACCGGGCGTCCTCTTCTGCTCCGACCTGCTCGGCAACGACCCTGCCAGCGGGCTCGGCTTCGTCCCGCCGGAGTTCCACGACGACCCGGCGCAGACGCGCCGCAGCGTCGAGCGGCTGCTCGACCTTCCGTTCACCGTGCTCTGCCTCGACCACGGCCCGCCGGTGACCGTCGACGCCAAGGGCGCGATCCGCGCCCTGCTGCGCCGCACCGGTGAATAACCGGTGCCAGGCACCAAATATTCATCACGCCATGAAGGCGGTCAGGCGCTCGGCCTCCGCTGCGACCTCGCGTTCCACGGCCTGTCGGAGCGGCTCGAAGGGCGCCGGTAGCACACGGCCGCCCATGTGCTTCCACGTTCCGGCGACCTGGCCGTTGACGAGGAAGGTCGGCATCGACTGGGGCGTCTTGGTGTTGAATACGAGCGGCCGGAACCGCTCGGGCATGATCTGGCCGCGGCGCGCGTGCACGAGCAGGGTGGCGTCCCACGTCGGCAGGAAGCGCACCGGTGCCGGCGTGCTCGGGTCGGGTAGCGGCGCCCGCCGCAGGTCGATCAGCTCCGTGCCGCGCTCGTCGCGGAAGCGGCGCGGCTCGAGCCGCTCGACCGCGGGCGCGAGCGTCTGCACGGTCACCCCCGCCCAGTCGGCGACGTCTCTGACCGCGGCCGGCCCGAAGCCGGCCAGATAGCGGCGCAGCAGGAGGTCGAGCCCCTGCTCGGGAGTGGCCTCGACCCGCGGCAGCCACTCCTCTGCGGTCACGTACAGGTCGGCCCGGCGCTGCTCCCATGTCCCCGACGGCGGCACCCGCACCAGGTCGAGCCAGAGACCGATGCCGTTCCAGATCACGTTGTCGATCCCAAGCTCCTGCATCAGGTCCTTGCTGCGGCGCGGCCCGCCGGCCAGGAGGGTGCGCGTGCGCGCGGCGGCTTCGGCCACCACCTCGGGCGGGATCTGGCGGCGGTGGGCGCGCAGCCAGGACTCACGCCGCGCCGCGCGCACGCCGGCCACGAAGACCGGGTAGTCCGCCGCCGCCACGGTGTGGATCGTGGACCGCATCACGGTCGCCTGCACCACCTTCCGGGCCTCGAGCGCGGCGGTCAGGTCGGCGCGGGCAAACCCGTCGAGGCGCGACCACAGCCCGATGTAGCCGGACGGGGCGTACTGCGTTTGCAGCCCGCCGAGGCGCTCGATCGCGGCCGCCGGCCCCAGCCTGCGCCGCTCGAGCAGGAGCTGCCGGCCGAGCACCGCCCGGTTGAGCTCCGCCTCGGTGAGCACCCGCTCGGCCATCGCCGGAGCGTCAGCCCGTGCTCGCGCGCATCAGGATCTTCGTGTCGAGCCAGACCGACCCGTCGTCGCCCAACCGGCCGGCCAGCAACTGCCGCACCCGGTCGGCGGTCGCGCCGGTGCACCCGGTGCGCTCGAGCCAGGGCCCGAGCGGATGGCGCTTGGGGAAGCACTCGACCCGCTCCACGGCCAGCCCCGCCGCGGCGAGGTACGCCAGCCATTCCGCCTCGGTGTAGGAGCGCACATGGGTCGGGTCGCGCAGGCGCTCGGCCTCCTCGACCTGCTCGTCGGCGTAGAGCGTGTCCTCGATCACGACCAGCCGGCGGGTGACGCGCGCCATCTCGCGCACCGCGGCGGCGACGTCGTCGAAGTGGTGGGCCGCGATCCGGCAGGCGACCACGTCGAAGCTGCTGTCCGCGAACGCGAGCGCCTCGGCCGGGCAGACGACGTCCGGCTGCATCCCGGGCGAGGCATCGCACGTCGTCACGCGGCAGCCGGCCTCGGCCAGCCGGCGGCCAACGTGGCCGCCCCCGGTGGCGACGTCCAGCGCCTCGATGCCCGGTCCCGGGTCACACCACGCGACGAGCGCGTCCAGATCGTCGCCCGCCCGATGGGTGGGGCTTGTGCGGTACGCCTCGGCCCGCGCGTCCCAGCTCATCGCCGGCTATGAACGAGCGACCTCCGGAACGAACCTGTCGACTGCGACGATCTCGTCGACCGGCACGTTTGCGCGCCTGGCCGCGACCATGATCTCCTCGGCCGAAGGGGCCTCGTACAGGCAGTACGAGCGACGCCGGTCGGCACTCAGGAATGAGAACAGCCATCGCACGCCCTCATCGGCGTTGATGTCCTCGATCAGGCGGACGTCGTCGTCGGTCAGCTCGAGCTGCTCGGCGAATGTGCGTTCGATCAGAAAGAGTGGCATGGGGGGATGCTACTCCGACCGGGGAGCATCCGTCAGCCCGCGCCGGTACGCGTAGGCGGTGGCCTCGGTGCGGTTGGCGCAGCCGGTCTTGCGCAGGATGCTGCGAACGTGGTTCGCCGCGGTGTGCTCGCTGACCACCAGAGCGGCTCCGATCTCGCGGTTGGACATGCCGCGTGCGACCAACTGCAGGATCTGGAGCTCCCGGGGCGAGAGCCCGTCGGGCGGTTGGCGCCGGATGGGACCTCCGCCCGCGGCCCGGATCTGGTGAAGCAGCGCCGGCATCCCGATTCGCTCGGCCAGCGCGCCCGCCTCCTGCAGCAGCTCGCCGCCGCGCGCGCGGTCGCCGGGCTGGCCCGCGAGCAGGAGCCGGCCGAGCTCGTACTGGGTGTGGGCGAGCCATGTCCAGGCGCCCATGCCGCGGTCGGTCGCAAGCGCGACCTCCAGGTGGGAGCGGGCGAGGTCGTGCTCTCCCGCGACCGCTGCGACGATGCCGAGGTACCGGTCGGCCGATCCGTAGCAGGCCACCCCGTGGCCGATGGTGACGATGGCGCCGGCATAGCGCGCGAGCTCGGCATAGAGGTCGCTGGCGATGCGGTCGTCGCGCACGAGCGCACACGCGTCGGCGAGGTAGGTGAGCGATGCCAGCCACAGGCCGGCGCGCAGCTCGGAAAGACCCCTCCTGTGCACGCGGCGCAGCTCCCGGCGGGCCTCGTCGTGCATTCCGAGCTCGGCCAGGAGGGCGACGAGGCCCGGTCCCCACGCTCCGCCGCCCTGTTCGCCGCTCGCCGCCAGGATCCGCACCACCGGGGCGAGCTCGGCCAGCCGGCCCTGCTCGCGGCGGATGCCGAACATCTGGATGCCGTAGGAGCCCGAGGGATCCCGGCCGGTGAGCAGTCGCCCCCACTCGAACGACCGCTCGGCGGTGGCCTCGGCCTCCGCCAGGCGGCCGGAGCACAGCGCGATCGCCGAGCGGTAGTGCTCGGCGACGTGGATGATGAACGGCTGGCCGACGCGGCTCGCCATCTCGAACACCACGGCCAGCTCCTCGCGGGCGGCCTCGAGGTCGCCGAGCGCGATCAGTGCCGAGATGCGCCATTCCATCGCCTCGGCCTGGAGCTCGATCAGGCCGAGCTCGTCCGCCAGGTCGCGCGACTCGGTCAGCATCGCCAGGATCTCATCCAGCGAGGTCGTCCCCCGCGCCCAGTAGGCGCGCATGAGGACGGTGGCCAGGGCCGGACGGTCGTCCATTCGCCGCGCCATGGCGATCGCGTCGTGCCGGAGCGTGGCGCTGCGGTCGTGGTCGCCGACGAACGCGCAGGCCCGGGCGAGGCCGCTCAGCACCATCACCCGTAGCGAGGAGTCGGTCTCGGGGAGGATCGCCGCCGCCTCGGTGAGCAGGTCGAGCGCGCCCTCGTTGATCGCGGCCATCCGCCAGCACGCGTTCTCGAATCCGACCGCCGCCTGCGCGAACAGCTCTCCGTTGCCGCGGTCGCGGGCGATGTCGGCCGCCGCCCGGTATGCGACCAGCGCCTCGAATCCGCGGCCGCCCCGGTAGCAGGCGTCTCCGAGCGCCAGCTCGATCTCGGCCCGGCGGAGCTCGCCGGCAACGCCGAGTCCGAGCGCCGTGCGCAGGGCCGCGACGGCTTCGTCGAACGCGAGCGCGGCCGTCGCCGCGGCGGCCGCGCGGACGTTGTATGTCACCGCCCGCTCGGTGGCGCCGAGCGGCGCCGCGGCGGTGAAGTGCCGCGCGAGGTCGGCCAGTGTACGCGCGGAGGGCTGCGGGGAGGCCGCCTCGAGCGCCTCGCCCGCGCGCAGGTGGAGCTCGGCCCGGCGCGGCGCCGCGAGCCGGTCATACAGCGCCCGGCGCACGAGCTCGTGGGCGAAGCAGTAGCCCAGCGGGCGCTCCGGGACAGCCGCGACCATGCCGCTTCGAAGCGCCAGGTCGACCGCCCCGAGCAGTGCCGATTCGTCGATCCCGGTTCCCCCTGCGAGCACGGTCAGGTCGAACTCCGGGCCGACGACCGCCGCCAGCTCGAGCACGCCGGTGGTGGTGGCGTCGAGCCGGGCCAGCCGCTGGCTGACCACCTCGCGGACCGCGTCGGGGCTGCCCAGCTCCTCCGGCGTTCGCATCAGGTGCGCACGGCCGTCCTCGACCACCAGGGCGCCCGTCTCGACGAGCGCCCGCCACAGCTCGATCACGAGGAAGGCGTTGCCCTGGGTGAGGTCGTGGATGGCCTCGGCCAGCGCCGGGAGCTCCGGGCCGAGATCCCCGCCGGCCGCCCGCTCGACCAGCTCCCCGATCTCCGCGGTCGAGAGCCCGGTCAGGCGCAGCGGCACGACTCCCTCGGTGCGGCGCAGGTCGACCAGCGCCGCCGAGAGCTCCGCGGGCATGTCCGCCTCGAGGTCGCGGAACGTCGCCACGAGCAGCATCCGGGCGTCGGCGGCGGCCCGGGAGAGGTGACGCAGCAGGAGCAGGGTGGGGGTGTCCGACCAGTGGGCGTCCTCGAGCACGAGCAGCAGCGGCCGGCGCCGGGACGTATTCACGAGGAGCTCGGCGACGGCGTGGTGCAGGCGGTGGCGCTCGGTGTCCTGGTCGGCGATCACCGGTTCGGGCAGGTTGCCGACGAGGGCGGGGAGGTCGGGAATCAGGCGCCGGAGCTCGCCGCCGCCGAGGCCCAGGTCAGCCCGCAGGTGCTCGGGATCCGAGACCCGGGCCAGATGGTGGAGCGCCTCCGAGATGGGCTGGTAGGGGAGGCGCACGACCGCGTCGCACGCGCCGTACAACACCAGCACCCCGTCCGAGGCGGCGTGCTGGGCAAACTCCCGCACGAGCCGGCTCTTGCCCGACCCGGCCTCTCCGCCGACGAGGGCGATGCGCCGGCCCTCACCGCCTGCGCGCGGCAGGAGCGAGCGCAGGAGCGCCAGCTCCCGGGGACGGCCGACGAACGGAAACGACGGCGTGAGCCGGAGGGATCCGGGGAGCTCGGCTGCGGGGTCGAGGACCGGCATAGTCAGATCTGATCATCGCACGTGCCGGCCGCCGCGTCGAGTGTGGGTCAATCCCGGTCATGCGCCCGCGCGGGAGGAGCCCTACCTTCCGTGTTCGCAGGTGGAACGCATCGAGGAGGAGACGGACATGGCAACCACGGCATCACTTTCGGACACCGCCCAGCGCGAGCTGTCCGGCTTTACCGGCGAGCTCATCGGCCCGGCCGATCCGGGCTACGACGACGCTCGTCAGTTGTACAACGCGATGATCGACAAGCGCCCGGCGGTGATCGCCCGGTGTGTGTCGGCCGACGACGTCGCGGCCGCGATCGGATTCGCCCGCCGGCACGGCGCGCTGCTCGCCGTGCGCGGCGGCGGCCACAACGGCGGCGGCCTCGGCAGCTGCGACGACGGGGTCGTGATCGACCTCGGGCCGATGCGCGGCATCAAGGTCGACGCCGACAGGCGCACCGTCCGGGTCGAGGGCGGCTGCACGTGGCGGGAGGTCGACGCCGCGACGCACGCGGTCGGCATGGCGACCCCGAGCGGCATCATCGGCTCGACCGGCGTCGGCGGGCTCTCGCTCGGCGGCGGCATCGGCTATCTCAGCCGCCGCCACGGGCTGACGGTCGACAACATGCTCGCGGCCGACGTGGTGCTGGCGGACGGGTCGCGGGCGCGCGCGAGCGCCGACGAGAACCCCGACCTCTTCTGGGCGATTCGCGGCGGCGGCGGCAACTTCGGCGTCGTGACGGCGTTCGAGTTCCGGCTGCACCCGGTGAGCAACGTGATCGCGGGGCCGACGTTCTGGCCGCTCGAGCAGTCCGACGAGGTGCTGCGTGCGTACCGCGAGTTCCTGCCGGCGGCCGACCGCGACCTGAACGGCTTCTTCGCGTTCGCGTCGGTGCCTCCGGCGCCGCCGTTCCCGGAGGAGCTGCACGGACGGCCGGTGTGCGGCATCGTGTGGTGCCACCTCGGGTCGGAGGAGCAGGCGGCGGCGGCGATGGCGCCGATGCTGGCGGTGGGCGAGCCGCTCATGCACGGGGCCGGCCCGCTCCCGTTCCCGGCGATCCAGGGCGCGTTCGACGGCCTCTACCCGCCCGGCCTGCAGTGGTACTGGCGGGCGGACTTCTTCCGCGGCCTGTCCGACGCGGCGGTGGACGCGCATGTCGAGTGGGGCAGCCGTATGCCCACGGGCCACTCGACGATGCACCTGTATCCGATCGACGGGGCGGTGCACGACGTCGGCGAGGCGGAGACGCCGTTCTCCTACCGCGACGTCACGCTGGCCGAGGTGATCGTCGGCGTCGACCCCGATCCCGCCAACGCAGAGACGATCAAGCGCTGGACGATCGACTACTGGGATGCGACCCACGCCCACTCCGCCGGCGGCGCCTACGTCAACTTCATGATGGACGAGGGCCAGGATCGGGTGCGGGCGACGTATCGGGACAACTACGAGCGGCTCGCCCGGATCAAGGCCGCGTATGACCCCGAGAACCTGTTCCGCGTGAACCAGAACATCCACCCGGCCGGCTGACGCGGGTCCGCGCACGGACGTGGCCGGGAGACGAGCCCCGGCCACGTCCAGCGCGGTTACGGCGGTTGGGCCAGCCAGCGGTGTTGGGTGTGCCAGCGTTGGATGGTGCGGCGGCTGGGTGGGTTGGCGGGGCAGTTGGCGTAGCGGGTGTGGACGGCGCGTGTGAGTTGGGCGGGTGTGGCTCCGGTGGCGTAGCGGTGTTCGAGTTGGTGGCGGAGGTCGGGCCAGGCGTAGCTGCCCGGCCTGCGCCGCTTTGGGGTTTGGCTTTTGAGGTGGTCGAGGTGGCTGGTGAGGGCGCGGTCGCGGGCTTGGGTGAGGCAGTCGTTCGCTTTCCAGACGCCCATGAGGGTGCGGACGAAGTCGCGTCCGCCGCGACGGGTTTGGAAGGCGGGGCTGGCGTGGTCTGCGCACAGCCACACCGAGACGCGATGGCTGAGTTGGAGGCGGCGGGTTTTGCCGCGGGTGCGATCAACGCAGATCGCGCACACCGGCTGTTTGACCGGCACGTTTCGGGCTTTGTACAAGGTCGGCGGGGCTTGCCAGGGCATCGGGGGAGTGTGGCGTGGTGGGTGTTGCGTGTGGGTGGCGGGGTGTGGCGAGAGTGTGGGGGAACTTCAAATGACACCTGCTCCACACGCCAAATGGCGTGTCCCAGGGTGGCCTCCGGAGGGCGGGCCAGAACTCGGGCGGAGGGGACATCCAAACCTCAAATGACACCTGCTGCACACGCCAAGTGGCGCGTCCCGGGCCAGGGCTGCCGGCGTCGACGGCCACCCTTACCCCCCGGCCACGTCCCGCCGCAGAAAGATGAGGTACGCCCCGACGCCGAGCGGCACGGCATACACGGCGCACACCCAGGCGGCGCGGCCGATGGGCACCCAGTCGGTGGGCACCTGGAAGAACCCCTGCCAGGCCTGGAACTGGGTCGTGAGCAGATACGGCTCGAGGCCGCCGAGGCCGGGCAGGATCCCGACGAGCTGCATCAAGAGCGCCGCCATCAGCGTGCCGACGACGGCCGCCGCGCTGTTTCGGGTGACCGCCGAGAGGAAGAGCCCGATGCACACCACCGCGAGCGTCGGCATCAGGTAGACGGCGAAGCTGCCGGCGACCAGCACCAGGCCGCGCTGGGCCGAAACCTGCGTCCCCGAGAGGCTGGTGAAGCCGTTGAAGCCCGACTTGGCCGTCCCGGCGATCAGCGCGACTCCGCCCATCAGCACCAGCGCCAGCAGCGCGTAGGTGGCGGCCGCGAGCAGCTTCCCGACGAAGATCTGGCCGCGGTCGAGCGACCGGGTGAAGATCGTCTTGAGGGTGCCGTTGTGGTGCTCGGAGGCGATGATGTCGCCGGCCACGAGCGCGGTCACGAGCGGGAACAGCCAGATCGAGGCGAACAGGAGCAGCACGAGCGGGATGGCCAGCCCGGACTCGCGCACGTACTTGCCGAAGGCGACGTCGTTGGGCGAGCCGTTCTGCAGCGAGAGCGCGGTGACGAAGATCAACGGGACGGCTGCGGCAGCGCCCAGGCCGAGGTAGGTGCGCTTCTGCGACGCGAGCTTGCGCAGCTCCCATCGGTATGCGGTGAAGAAGGTCGGCATCAGCCCACCGGCTCCAGTCGCAACGCCGTGCTGGGCTCGGCCTGGCCGTCGGACTCGGTCAGCTCGAAGAACAGCTGCTCGAGCGTCGCCTGCTGGGGGACGAGCGCCCGCACGCCGATCTCGGATCGCCCCAGGGCGATCATGAACCGCTCGACCACGGCCTCCTCGGCGCTGAAGCGCAGCTCCTCGCCCTCGACCGCCAGGTCGCCCAGCTCGAACTGCTCGGCCAGCCGCCGCGCCGCCCACACATCGGCCGATCGCAGCCGGTACCACGTGCCCAGCGAGCGCTTCAGCTCGGCCACCGAGCCCTCGTACAGGATCCGGCCGCGGTTGATGATCGCCACGCGGTTGCAGAGCTCCTCCACGTCCGTCATCTGATGGCTCGAGAGCATCACCGTGATGCCCTCCCCCGAGAGCCGCCGCACGAGCAGCTTCATGTCGCGCATCCCGGCCGGGTCGAGACCGGTGTTGGGCTCGTCGAGCAGGAGCAGCTTGGGCCGGCGCAGGAGCGCGGCGGCGATGCCCAGCCGCTGCTTCATGCCGTGCGAGTAGTTGCCGACCTTGTCGCCGCCGCGGTCGGCCAGGTCGACCGTCGCGAGCATCTCGTCCACGAGCTCAGGCGCATCGCCGCCGTCATAGGCGGCACACATGCGCAGGTTCGTGCGCCCGGTCAGGTATGGGTAGAACTGGGGTGCCTCGACGAACCCGGCCACGCCCTGCAGCGCGCGCCGACCCTCGCGCACCGGGTCGCGCCCGAACAGGTGGGCCGTGCCCTCGGTCGGGCGGATCAGGCCGAGCAGCATCCGCAGCGACGTTGTCTTGCCGGCGCCGTTCGGCCCCAGGTAGCCGTACACGTCCCCCTGCTCGACCGTCAGGTCGACGTGATCGACCGCGACCAGGTGGCCGTAGCGCTTGATCAGCCCGCGCGCCTCGACCGGGCGGTCGGAGCGCGCGGGCGGCGAGGGCTCCGCCGTCACGTCAGCCGATGGCCCGGGCCGCGGCCTCGGCCGCCGCGGGCGGCAGCGATCCGATCACGGTGTAGCGCACCCCGGCGCGGTCGAACTGGATCAGCGTGCCGAGCGCGGTGTCGAGCTCGTGACCCGTCCCGCCATCGATCGAGACGCCGGGCAGTGCGGCCAGAGGCGAGCGCGCGGCGCCCGTCGGTGCCGGCTGCTCGAGCACCACCACGGCGCCCAGGCCGCGGCCGTACACGGCCATGGCCGCCCGGGTGCCCGACCACTCGACCAGGCGCACCGACTTGCGCGGAAGACCGACGACGCTGGCCGGCGCGCGGAGCTGGAACGGGAGCGCCCGCGCAACCGCGGCGGCGCCGGTGATGGCGGGGCGGTGGGCGTTTGCCCCGCTGGCGGTCGCCTGCTTCGGCGGGGCGGGGAGGTGCACCTTGACGACCTTCGTCCCCGGGGCGAGCGGGACGCGCAGGTCGGACGCGGGCACCGCGCCGTAGCTGATGTCGGTCACGGTGAGCGCGAGCACGGGTGACGAATCGGTGCGGCTGTAGACGGCGATCCGAAGCGGCACACCGTGGGTGGCGTCCCACGCCAGCTCGACGGATCCCAGCAGGCCACCGCTGTGCCGCGGCGAGACGCGCACCGTGTAGCTCGGCCGCCCGGCGATGTCGCCGGGGATGGCGCCGCTCAGATCGACGTGCTCGGCAAGCTTGGCCAGTTCCTTCTGGATGGTCGCGAAGCCCGGCACCGCATGGTGCCTGTGCGCAACCGCTCCGTGGTGGTGGCCGGGCACGCGGAGGGTGTAGGCGGTCGCGGACGAGACGTCGTAGACCGTGACCTTCCGCCCGTCGAAGCCGATCTCGGTGTCGCCGGACGACGACTGCAGCTCGAGCCGGAGCTTGCCGCCGCCGACCCAGATGCGGCCCGTGGCGCCGGTGATCAGGGGTGAGCTCGATCCCAGGGAGCCCGACGCGATCAGATGGTCGGTGAACTGCACGCGGGCGGTCACGCCCTGCACCGGCTTGGCGGAGGCCGCAAGGTGAACCGCGGATGCCAGCGACCTGTGCGCGGGCTTGGGACCGCTGCCGCCGGCGAAGGCGACCGCGCCCCCGCCTGCGATCACGACGATCGCCACGATGCCGATTACGAGCTGCCGGGTTGATGCTCGGCGCAGAATGTTCATGCTCACGCCCCTCCAGATTCGTCTGGAGGGGTTGTATCCCGATCGCTTGATAGGCGTGTGAGAGCCGGGAGCACGATCGCGATGCGGGGCCCGTCGATCTCGAGCCTCCCGCCGTGGCGCTCGGCGGTTGCCTTCACCAGCGCGAGCCCGAGACCGGAGCCCGGCTTGGAGCGGGCGTCCTCGCCGCGCCAGAAGCGGGTGGTGGCGGCCTCGGCGAGCGCCGGGGGAATGCCCGCGCCCGTGTCGGAGACGGTCAATCGCACCTCGTCGCCGCGGCGCTCCACGGTCACCTCCACCGGCCCGTCCTCGGGGCCGTGGTTGACCGCGTTTTCGACCAGGTTCGAGAGGGCCCGCTCGAGTGCCGCCGCGTCGCCGCGGACGAGGCCGGGATCGAGCGCCCTCACCGTGACCCGGTCCGCGGCCACGGCCCGGGCCAGGTCGGCCAGCCGCACCGGCTCGGCGGGCACGTCGGCGGCGTCCTCGTGCGCGAGCCGCAGCAGCTCGTCGACCAGGCGGCTCAGCCGCTCGGCGTCGGCCTGCAGGTCGGCGAGCGCCTCGCGGTCGGTGCCGTGGCGGGCGAGGTATTCGGCGTTTCCGCGCAGCGCCGCCAGCGGGTTTCGCAGCTCGTGCGAGGCGTCGGCGATGAAGCGGCGCTCGCCCTCGCGTGCGCGCTCGAGCGCGGCCAGCATCCGGTTCAACGTGTCGGCCAGCCGGGCCACCTCGTCCGGAGTGGGCCCGGCACTCGCTCCGGGTAGGCGCAGCGACGGGTCGCCGCGGCGCTCGATCACCTCCGCTCCGGCGGCGAGGTCGGCCAGGGGCCGCAGGGCGCGGCCGGTCAGGATGTAGGCGATCGGAGCCACCAGCAGGGCCGCCGCGAGAGCCGACGCAATGATCAGCGTGCGCGACTCGGCCAGCGTCGAGTCGATCTGCTCAGTGGTCGACGCGACGATCACCGCACCGCCCGACGCCGGCCCTCCCACGTCGGCGAGCGGGGCGACGTAGATACGCGCCTGCCTGCCGGCGAGCGTCGCGGTGCGGTATCCACTACGGCCATGCCGGATCGCCGCGACAACCAGCGGCCCCGCCTCGAGCCGCGCGCCGCCGAACTCGATCGGTGGCGAGACGACGCGCCCGTGCCGATCCACCACCTCGACGTCCAGCTGGCCCGACTCCGGCGATGCGCTCACCGCCGTCGGTGATGTCAAGAGGCCGGGCGCCGTGGCGGCGATCTGGGCGACCTGGGCCGCCTGGTCGCGCAGCGTGTGGTCGAGCGCCTGGTGCAGATGCCGGGAGAGCAGCACCTGCACCGCTGCGCCCAGCGCCACGACCGCGACCACGATCGAGACGACCGCCGCGGCCACGACGCGCGTGCGCAGCCGGGACCCGCGCCTCCGCAGCCCCGTTCTCACCGCCGCAACACGAAGCCGGTGCCGCGGACGGTGTGGATCAGCGGCGGATCGCCGAGCTTGCGGCGCAGGTAGGCGACGTAGCGGTCGACCACGTTCTCGGTCGTTGCCGAGCCGTCGCTCCAGACGGTCGTCATCGCGGTGCGCCGCGAGAGCACCTTGCCCGGGTGGCGCATGAGGAGCTCGAGGAGCGCGGCCTCGCGCTGGGTCAGCTCGGTGGTGCGGCCTCCGCGGACCAGCAGCCGCGCACCGGTGTCGAGCGTGACGTCGGCGAACGACAGAAGCGGCGTCTCGATGCCCCTGCGCAGGAGCGCGCGGACGCGCGCGAGCAGTTCCTCGGTGGCAAACGGCTTCACCAGGTAGTCGTCGGCGCCCGCGTCGAGGCCGGCCACGCGGTCGCCGACCGCGTCGCGGGCGGTCAGCATCAGGATCGGGATCGAGACGCCCTTGGCACGCAGCCGCCGGGCCACGGACAGGCCGTCCATCCCGGGCATGATCGCGTCCAGGACGATCACGTCCGGCGGCCGCCGCTCGATCGCGGCCAGCGCGGCACCGCCGTCGGACGCGAGCGCCGTCGCGTATCCCTCGGCGCCGAGGGTGCGCTCGAGCGCCCGCCGCACCGGCGCATCGTCATCCACGATCAGCACGTTCGCCGTCACGATCAGCCTCTCTGCAGGCAGGTTACGACGTGCGGGGTGATCTCGCGTACCATCGCGCAGAGAATGAGCGCCGCCCTGCCGTTCGCCGTCGAGGAGTACCGAGACCGGGCCGCGCGCGTCCGCGAGCGGATGCGCGAGCGCGGCGTCGACGTGTTGCTCGTGATCAGCCCACCGAACCTGTGCTACCTGACCGGGTTCGAGTCGGTCTGGTATCCGCCTCGCGCTCCTGTGGGAGTGGTCGTGTGCGCCGACGACGAGCGGCTCGTGTTCCTCGACTACGAGCGCCACGAGACCCTGGTGCGCGACACGGCGCACCTGGACGACGCCGTCTTCTACCGCTACGAGGACGTCCTCGAGACGATCGCCGCGACCTTTCGCGACCGCGGCTGGCTGGCCGGCTCGATCGGCGTCGAGCGCTGGTCGCAGACCCCCGGCGCGCCGCTCGTTGCGGCATTGGTCGCCCGGCTCGAGGAGTTGGGCGGGCAGGTCGTCGACGGCGACTGGATCGTCGATCGCGTGCGCCTGGTGAAGTCGCCGGCCGAGGTCGCCTGTGTGCGCCGGGCGGCGGCGATCGTCGACGCCGCGTTCGCCGATCTCGTCGAGCACGTCCGCCCCGGCCAGACCGAGCTGCAGATCGCCGCGCGGCTCGACTCCGTGATGGCCGACCATGGCGGCGAGGGGGCCGCCATCCGGACGATGGTCTCCGCCGGGCCCGGGGTGTGGTGCCGGACGCATGCCCCGCCCTCGCGCCGCCCGGTCGAGGTGGGCGACGTCATGTACGTCGACGCCTGCGGCGTGTTCCAGCGCTACCACGCGGATGTGTGCCGGACGTTCGCCGTCGGCCGCGACCACCCCGCGGCGCGCGCGATCCTGGAGGTGACCGCGGGCAGCGTGGACGAGGTGCGGAAGGCCGTGCGGCCCGGGGATCCGCTCGATGTCGCCCAGCGGGTCGCCGAGGAGTACGTCTTCTCGCGCTTCCCCCGCGAGCAGGTGTGGTGGGTGGGCGGCTATGCGCTCGGTCTCGCGATGTCACCGAACTGGGTGGGACACACGTACCTCTCCAACGACGCGTTCGAGGCCTTCACCTGGGAGCCCGGCTACGTCACGAACTACGAGAACGTCCTTTTCGACCGGGACGCCGGCTACACGGCCAGCTACATGGAGACGCTGCTCATGACCGAGTCCGGCATCGAGCCGCTCTCGAAGTTGCCGCGCACGTTGACTGTACTCGGCGGCATGTCTCAGCATCCGGCATCTGCCGCCTTTCGCCGTGCACGCCGAGTTGCGGGCCGTCCGCTACGCGTCCAAGACCGCTGGCGGAGCCCTGCGAAACGATGGCGCGGCGGATCCCAGCGCGGCGAACAGGGCTAAGAGACTTGCGACCGCAAGGAGCGTGTCACGGCTGCCGATGGTCGATAGCAGGTACCCGCCGACGAGCGGGCCGAGTGCGGCGAGGGAGATCGAGAGCATCCAGTCCACGCTGGCAACGCGGCCTTGAAGCCGGTCGGGTGTGGCTGAGAGGCGGTAACCGACCACCACGGCATCCCACAGTGGGCCGAAGAACGCGTCCACGGCGATCAGCACTCCGAGCAGGAGCGGCTCACGGACGAAGGCGAGCGCGAGAAACACCGCTGCCCCGACCCAGACAGTGCCGACCACGACGACACGGGTGGGAATCCGCGTGCGCAGTCGTGGAGCTGCCGCCGAGCCGAGCAGGCCGCCGACGGAAAACAGGGATAGCACCACACCGACGACGGCTGGAGAAGCACCCAAGTCCTTGGCAGTGACGATTAACAGCAGGTAGGTTGGGACGAAGTTGTATCCCGCGACGAGCAGCAGGCTGTCACGCAGGAATGGCCGCTGCCATAGCCATCGCACCCCCTCGGCGATGTCCTTGCGCGCCGTCGCATTGTTGCGTTCTCTCGTCTCCTGGAAGTTGGCACGAACCCTTGCTATCGCGACCAGCGAGCAGACGTAGGAAAGCGCGTCGATCAGGAACGGCAGCGCGCGCGAGGCGGCGAAGGTGACGCCTCCCAGCGTTGGGCCAATCAGGCCCGCGGCGTACTGCCGGGCGACGTTCCGAGACACCGCCTCGCCCAACTGCTGACGCGGCACGATCTGCGCGATCACGCCGCCCTCCGCAATCCGCATGAACGCCGTCGCCCCACCGACGACCAGCGCCACCAATAGGATGTGGGCGTACGTGAGCCGGTCAAGCCACAGCGCCGCCGCGATGCTTAGGAGCGCCAGTGCCCCGACCACATTGCATGCGATCATCGCCCGCTTGCGGTCAACGCGGTCGGCCAGCACGCCGAAAGGCAGCGACAAGCACACCACCGGCACCAACCCAACGGTGCCGACCAGGCCCGCACGAAACGGCGAGCCAGTCAGCTCCAACACCAGCAAGGGGAACGCCACAACACTCAACTGGGTGCCGAGCATCGAGGCGGCCTCGCCGATCCAGAGCAGGCGAAAGTCGCGGTTCTTGCGAAGAGGAATCACGGGGTATCCACTCTACGTTGGGGTGCGGCAGTCGCAAGATGCGAGCGGGGCAGGGACGAGAACCACCGGTTCGACCGGGACGCCGGCTACACGGCCAGCTACATGGAGACGCTGCTCATGACCGAGTCCGGCATCGAGCCGCTCTCGAAGTTGCCGCGCACGCTCACCGTGCTCGCTGGTTGACCGAACGTCCGTCAGGCGGGCGACGGCTGCGAGACTCCCGCATGTGGACGACGATCGACTCCTCGCCGAGCAGCGAGCGTACTACCAAGCTCGTGCGCCCGAGTACGACGAGTGGTGGCAGCGGCGCGGCCGCTTCGACCAAGGTCCGGAATCGGCCGAGGAATGGGATCGGGAGGTTGCGCAGATGGCGGCCGCACTCGAGACCTTTGGCGCAACCGGTGACGTCTTGGAGCTCGCAGGCGGCACCGGATGGTGGACGGCGCATCTGGCCCGCACTGCTGGGCATCTGACGGTCATCGACTCGTCACCCGAGTCCGTGGAGCTGAACCGCAAGCGCGTTGGTCGACCCGATGTGGATTACCTCGTTGCCGATCTATTCACATGGCGGCCGCTGCGGACCTATGACGTCGTGTTCTTCTCCTTCTGGCTCTCTCACGTGCCGCGGTCACGATTCCCGGGCTTCTGGTCATTGGTGCGGTCCTGTCTTGCACCGCGAGGTCGGGTGTTCCTCATCGACAACCGCATCGAGATCCCGGGCCCCAACGTCATCCGGCGTGATTCGGATCTGGAGCTCCGCCGCGTGCACGACGGAAGGGAGTTCCACGTCATCGAGGTCTTCTACGAGCCGGAGGAGTTGCAGTCACTTCTTGGTGATGAAGGCTGGACGGCAAGCCTCGGTGCAACGCGCTGGTTCATCTTCGGAGAGGCGTCCTGGTCCAGGGGTAACGGCCTAGCACCGCCATCGCACCGATGACTTCCGGGCGGGAGTGGCGTCTAAGGCACCAGTGACGAGCCATCCCACGACGACCCGAGACGAAGGAGTTCTGAGATGCGCAAGCTGATTGCGTTGGTGTTCCACTACTCGCTTAACGGCCTTCTCGCCGACCGGGGCACCGAATACTTCCGGTTCTGCTTTGAGCTGCTGGATCAGGGTGGTGGCGCGAGCCACGATGACGAGTCGCTCGACTTTCTCGGGAGCGCGTACGCGCACATCATGGGCCGCACCGCGTACGAGGGTATGTCTGCAAGTCTCCCGGCGAACCCCGACCATCCGTGGGCAGACATCATGAATGCTGGGCGCAAGGTCGTTTTCTCCCGGTCGCTCGAGAGGGCCGACTGGGCCAACACCACCATCGCGGCCGGTGACACGGCAGCAGAGATCGACCAACTCAGGCAAGGCGGCGAGGGTCACATCGTGGTATGGGGCGGTGTCAGCCTCTGGCGGTCGTTGATGTGGCTCGACCTGATCGACGAGTGGCACGTGGGCCTGCACCCCTACATTGCGGACGAGGGCACCCAGTTGTTCGACGACGTCCCCAAGTCCTACCGGCTCGACCTGATCTCCAACACCGTCTTTCAGAAGACCGGGATCCTGGAGCTGCAGTACCGGCGGCACCGCTAGCCCTGCGAATTGGTTCGCGCGGGCTAGGCTGCGGACATGTCGCCAGCACGCATCCCCGGCGCGGTGAGCCAGTTCCTCGCCCAGCCGAACATGGCCGTCGTGGCGTCGGTGATGCCGAGCGGGCTGCCGCACACCGCCGCCACCTGGTACGACTGGGAGGACGGTCGCGTGCTGCTGAACATGGACGAATCGCGCCGGCGCCTGGAGTACATGCGGCTCGACCCGCGGGTGGCACTCACCGCGCTCGAGGAGGGCGCCTGGCACAAGCAGGTGAGCCTGATGGGAGAGGTCGTCTCACTCGAGCCCGACCCCGATCTGCGCGACATCGACCGCCTCGCGGTGCGCTACACCGGCCACCCGTTCTCCAACCGCACCCAGCGCCGCTGGAGCGCGTGGGTCAGGGTCGACCGCTGGTACGGATGGTTCGGCGACCAGAGCTGGCCCGAGGCCGGGGCGTGACCGACCTCACGCTGCTCGCGCTCGAGCATCCCACCGAGGTGCGGAGGTTCGAGAAGGGCCGCTTCGAGGTGTACCAAGTGGGGCCGATGTCGCTGGGGCGGGCGACCTACGAGCCGGGCTGGCGCTGGTCGGCGCATGTCGGGGCGGGCACGGGCCAGCGATCGTGCCCGGTCGAGCACGTCGGGCTCGTCCTGAGCGGCGCGGCCGCGGTGAGGATGGATGACGGCACCGAGAAGGTGATGCGCGCGGGCGAGTTCTTTTACGTCCCGCCCGGGCACGACAGCTGGGTCGTCGGCGACGAGCCCTACGTCTCGCTGCACATCATGGGCAGCGAGACCTACGCCGCCCCGGAGCTGCCTGAGTAGTACGGGTTTCGCAGCTCGTCGCGGCGCCCGACCAGCGCGTCGGCGGCGGCCGGGTCGCGGCCCATGACCGCCATGCCGACGGCCTTGCGGGTCGCCCCCCGGGCCGCGGCGCGGACCGCAGACTCATCGCCCGCCGCCTGGTCGATCCAGACCGCGACGAACACGATCGTCGCGTCGGTGGGCGCCAGCAGGCCGTCGGCGACCGCATCGAGCACGCCCTGCCCCACCCCGAGCTGGGTCGCTCCGAAGGTGATCTTCGCGTGCAGATCGCCCGCCAGCGTCGACTTGTTCATCATCACCGTCGGCGGCCAGACGGGCTCGTAGTGGTCCTTGTCGGGACCCACGCAGACGAGGATCGGGCTGTGGCCCTGACGCGGGGTGGCGAACGCGGTCATGAGCGCCGCCGCCGTCTGACCGCCGCGGAGGGCGAGGATGACGTTCACGTGGCAGCCGTCCGGGTCGGTGCCGGCCCAGCCTTCGCCGATCGCTCCGTCGATCGTTCGCTCGGTGGTGTTCATCGCGATGCTCCTTCGGAACGGGTTCTCAGCTTGCAAGGACGCTGGTAGGCTAGACACAGAACGTGTCAATCAACGCCACGGGGAGAGGTGGGTTCTCTGTGCAGGTGACGAAGCGGCGACGGGCTTTTGCGTGCGCGACAACGGTGCTGGCGCTGGTTGCCGCGGCGGCCGGCTCGGTCGGAAGCGGCCGTGCGGCAGCCGCCTCCCCCGGCACGATGGTCGCGTGGGGCAGCGACGCCGACGGGCAGCTCGGGAACGGCACGGCCGGGGGCCACATCACCGCGGGCGCCGTAACCGGCCTGACGGGCGTGATCCAGATGGACGGTGGCCGGGAGCACGTTGTCGCCCTCAAGCAGAACGGCACAGTGTGGGCGTGGGGGCTCAACAATGACGGCCAGGTGGGCGACGGAACCAAGGTGAACCGCACCGCCCCTGTCCAGGTCAAGGGCCTCACGGGCGTCATCGACGTGACCACCGGCCACTACTCGAGCATGGCCCTCAAGAGCAACGGCACGGTCTGGATGTGGGGGCTGAACAACTTCGGCCAGCTCGGGAACGGCACCACCGAGAGCAGCTCCGTCCCGGTCGAGGTCAAGGGGCTGACCGGAGTGGTCGCGATCGCGGGCGCCCGCGACCACTCGCTGGCGGTGAAGTCGAACGGCACCGTCTGGGCGTGGGGCGACAACGAGTTCGGCAACCTCGGCAACGGCACCACGACGAACAGCTCCGTCCCCGTGCAGGTGAAGGGGCTGGCCAACGTCGTGTCGGTGGCGGGCGGCCGCGACCACAGCCTCGCCGTCGAGAAGAACGGCACCGTGTGGGCATGGGGCTGGAACGCCTACGGGCAGCTCGGCGACGGCACCAAGGCGAACCGGCTGCTGCCGGTGCGGTCGCGCGGGCTCACCGGTGTCGTCCAGGTGGAGGCGGGCGCCGATCACAGCCTGGCCCTGCAGTCCAACGGCACCGTGTGGGCGTGGGGGCAGAACAGCTTTGGCCAGGTCGGAGACGGCACCGGCGTCGGGCGGACATCGCCCGTCAAGGTGACCGGGGTCTCGCACGTCGTCCGGATCGGCGCCGGCCGTCTCCACTCGCTCGCGATCGAGTCGAACGGGACGGTCTGGTCGTGGGGCGACAACGACTTCGGCCAGCTCGGCGACGGGACGACCACCAACCGGCTCGCTCCCGTCCGCGTGAAGGGCGTGACCGGCGCCGAGGAGGTGGCCGGCGGCCGCGACTACAGCGTGGCGCTGGTCTCCCCCTAGAATCAGGGACAGTCCCCGGTTGGGGCGTGCGCCAAAGTTGGCACACCCCCGTGACACCCGGACCTGGGCGGGGAGCCGGCCCGTCTAGAGGCCGCAGAGACGCACGATCTGGGGCTGAGAGGCGGTCGATGCGCCCGCCGCCCAGCCGGAGCCGGTGGGATCGAGCGACAGCGCGTCGCTGAACCCGAATCCGCTCGGCCCGCCCAGCAGCTGCCAGCGGCCGCCGACGAGGTGCGCGAACCGGGGTGTCCCGGCGAGCTCGGTGCTCCAGGTCGCCCAGATGTCGCTCGGATCGACCGCCGCGACCTGCGCCAGATAGGCGCCCTTGGTGAAGAACTTGTGCCAGGCCGTCCCGGTGAAGTGCTCGGTGATGCCCCCGGTGCCCGACCCGCCCACCGCCCAGGCCTGGCCGGCCGCGGGGACGGTGAGGCTGTCGACGGCGCTGTATCCGGGCATGTGCGAGAACGTCCACGCCCCGGCGGCGAAGCGGTAGCTGACGAACGGCCCGACCGCCCACAGCCGGTTTGTCCCCGGCACCCGCTGGATGTCGGTGAGGAAGAGGGCGACCGCCGGGAACGGGTCAAAGACGGTCACCGTGCTCCACGCGTGCCCGTTCCAGTGCTCGACGAGCGGCGCCGAGGTATCGAAGTTCGCGCCGACCGCCCACACGTCGTTCGGGCCGAGCGCGGTCACCCCGAGCAGGGAGCCGTGCAGCGCGGGGGTCGCGACGGCCGTCCATACGTGACCGTTCCAGTGCTCCGCCACCGGTGCCGTGCCGCCGCCCTCGTCCCCGACCGCCCAGGCGTCGGACGCCGACAGCGCCGTGACGGCGTTCAGCTCGATGAACGGGAACGGCCGGGGCGATGCCACCGCCGTCCAGCCGCCGTTGCGGAAGCGATCGATGACCGGAGGCGTGCGGTTGTCCTGGTTCTGCTCACCGACCGCCCATGCCTGGCCGGTGCCGGGAATCGCCGCCAGCCCGTTGATCGTCCCAGTGCCGCCCGCCGGATGTGGCGTGCGGACGAGGCTCCAATGGGCTGGACAGGCCGCCGCGGCAGAACGCGGCGCGCCGGCCACCGCAGCCGCGGGCGTACACACCGCCGCCACGACCGCGACGCACATTGCCCCGAGGATGATGCCGACCCGAGCATGCATCGCCCGTGACGGTACCACACGGCCGCTCATGGAACCGCGCCGGGATCAGGCGTCGCGCGTGGCGGTGCGCCAGCCGCCGGCGAGCAGCGGCACGACCACCCAGGCGAGGAGCACGAGGATCGCCGCCGCCAGGGAGACGTGCAAGGAGCCCGCACCGCCGCCGCCGTCCCCGGTGAAGGGCTGTACCCGCGTGGTTGCCGCCGACAGCAGGATCTCGCGGGTGACGCCGAGGGCCGAGATGTTCAGCACGAGCGGAGTCACCGCCAGCTGCCAGCCCAGGAGGACGCCGATCGAGATCCCGCGCGAGCCGATCAGCGAGGCGATCCCCATCGATGCGATGACGGCGATGCCCGTGACCATCAGCACCCACAGCCCGTCCTTGACCAGGACGGTCACCCCGGGCGTCGGCAGGTTGCCGGCGAAGGCGAAGTCGAACACGACCGCCACCACGTAGGCGACCAGGACGAGCGGCACCCAGAACAGGAGCATGCCGGGCACGCGCGCCCCGAACAGCGCGATCCGCGACTTGCCGGTGACGATCAGGTCGCGCAGCACGCCGGTACTGAGATCGCTCGTGCCGACGGTGCTGCCCAGGATCGCCGCCGCCACCGAGCCGACGAAGCTGATGACGAGCAGGCCGTGGCGCAGGTTGGCGAGGCCGCCCGCCGGTCCGTTGTGCGCGGGATCGTCCCAGTGGAAGGCCTGTCCGATCACGTACAGCGCCGTCACCGCGCCGGTCGTCATCAGCACCATCCAGGCGAAGAGGGCGCGGTTCTTCCGCAGCCGCAGCAACTCGGCCGTCGCCATGCGCACGTTCACGCCGGCGCTCCCAGCCGCGAGGTGATCTCCAGGAATCGCTGTTCCAGCGACGCCCGCGCCGGCTCCAGCCGGTGCACCGCGATCCCGGCCGTGACCAGGCGCCGGTTGATGTCGGCCACCGCGGCCTCGGACGCGTCTGACAGGACGAGGCGGATGTCGCCGTCGGCCTCACCCGACTCGGCGACGGCGGGGTGATCGAGCAGCAGGCGCTCGGCGGCAACGGGGTCGTCGCAGCCGATCAGGATCGTCGGCCGTCCGCCGGAGGCGAGCTCGGCGACGGTGCCCTGCATCAGGATCCGGCCGCGGTCGACGATGGCCGCCATGTCACAGATCTTCTCGACCTCGTCGAGCAGGTGTGACGACAGGAACACGGTGCGGCCCTCGCTCACCATCTCGTGCACGAACGCCCGGAACTCGGTGATGCCGGCAGGATCGAGACCGTTGGTCGGCTCGTCCAGGATCATCAGCGCCGGGTCGGCGATCAGGCAGCGCGCAATCCCCAGCCGCTGCCGCATGCCCATCGAGTACGACTTGACCCGGTCGCCGGCACGGTCGGTCAGCCCGACCCGCTCGAGCGCGCCCGGGATCCGGTCGTGGGCCTCGGGCTCCCTGCAGGCGGCCGCTATGCGCAGGTTCTCCGCGCCGGTGAGGTGGCCGTGGAAGCGCGGCTCTTCGACGATCGCGCCCACCTTCGCTAGCGCCTCGCCCCGGCGCGCGGGCACCGGTAGCCCGAGCAGGTGCATCTCGCCCGCCGTGGCATGCGTGAGCCCGAGCAGCGTCCGGATCAGCGTCGTCTTCCCCGCGCCGTTCGGACCCAGGAACCCGAAGGCGACGCCGTGAGGCACGACCAGGTCGGCCTCTGTCAGTGCGAGCCGCTCACCAAACCGCTTGGTGAGGCCCTTGGTCTCGATCGCCGGTGAGTCGGAAGCGCCCATTCCGGGGATCAGGGTAGCCGGACGCGCAAATGTGCCCGGCCGCGAACGAATCGGTTTCCAATCCGCGACCGGGCACCGTCGTGGCTCTCAGCGCGTGTACGTGAACAGGTAGAGCGTGGCCGGGGTCGGCGTGATCGGGGCCGCGCCCGTGTCGAACATCATCTGCAGCGGAGTCGTGGCCGACGTCAGCCGGCCCGCCCAGCGGGTGGTGGTGTAGTGGTAGGTGTGCCGCTCCCACGTGCACGTGTGACCGGGGGAGACGTGCGCCTTCGCGGTCGACCTGAATACGGCTCGGCCGCCCATGAACGG
The DNA here is from genome assembly GCA_963703275.1 of uncultured Actinomycetes bacterium. Taxonomy (GTDB): domain Bacteria; phylum Actinomycetota; class Thermoleophilia; order Gaiellales; family JAICJC01; genus JAICJC01. The sequence continues at coordinate 287,511 of OY969804.1, forward strand.
CACGCCGCTTGTGAGCACGTCGGCGCGGACGCCGCCCTCACCCGTTCGCACGGGCCGGGGCATGTTCGTGCCGCTACCGAGCCCCGCGACCTCGTGATCGACGCCGTCGGGGCCGAAGGGGTTCGACTCGGTGGCTCCCAGCTGCAGCATCCGGCGGCCGCCAAACCCGGTCTGTGCGAGCCAGAACGAGGTCAGCGAGGACTGGGTGATCGCCTCGCGCCCGCTGCACTCGGGATGGAAGACCGGCTCCCGGGCCGCCTTGACGCTCGCCGCGAACCCGAAGAAGTTGGAGCATCCCGGATCGCGGAACACGGTTGCGGTCTGGGGCGTCGTTGTGATCGTCCCGAAGAACGGGGTTGTGGCCGTCGCGATCTTGAACGTCGAGGCCGAGATCGTCCCCGTGGCGGCCTGGAACTCGCCCTCGCCGCCGCCCACCAGCGAACACGGGCTCTCCTCGACCGTGCCGGTGGTGTGAAAGTGCACGTCGAGGGCGCTCGGGTTGATGCTGCTGCCGGTCTTGACCGTCGCCCGGGTGAGCCCGGCGTTCGCGGTGAGCTTGAGGCCGGTGAGCGGCGCGTACCCGTACACGTGGCTCTGCTCGCCGGTGATCAGGCCGCCGCCGACCGTGGTGCGGTCAAGCTCGATGGCCAGCTCTGGCGGCTCGTCGAACGAGACCGGAAGGTTCTCGACGCTCATCGTCATCTGATACGTGATGCCGTTCACGGTCACCGGGACCGGGTCGGTGAAGAGCTCCAGGTTCGCCAGGTCGACGCTCGTCGCTCCCGGGAAGAAGCCGGCCATCCTGTGCAGCAGCCCGCCCGCCGGAGCCAGTGTCGCGAGGGCGCGCGGAGTGAACGTCTCCGTCCGCGGGGAGTGTCTTGCCGCCGTCGCCGTCGAGGCGCCGGCCGCGGCCAGCGCCGCCCCCGCGACGACGAGCGTCGTCGCAAACCGTTTCATGCCGATGCCTCGCACGTTCCCCTCCTGGGTTCTGGTACCCCGAATGTACGAGCACATTGGACAAACGCCAAATGCGGCCGTACGCTCAGGGTTCGGCGAAGACGCGCAGCACCGGCTCGGGCCGCAGCTCGTCGAACCGGTCGATCCGGCGCAGCTCCGGGAACCGCCACGCCCACACGATCGCGACGACGATCGACGCCGCGCCGCCCAGGACGACGGCCGGTACCGCGCCGATGAGCGCCGCGGCAGCGCCCGACTCGAACGCGCCCAGCTCGTTCGAGGCGCCGATGAAGACGCGCTCGACCGCACTCACGCGTCCGCGCACCTCCGGCGGTGTCAGCATGGGTGAGAGCGTGCTGCGGACCACCATGCTGATCATGTCCGCCCCGGCCAGCGCCGCCAGCGCGAACAGCGACAGCACGAAGTTGCGCGACAGGCCGAACACGATCGTGAAGACACCGAAGAGCGCCACCACCGTGAACAGCGTCTTGCCCACCCGGCGCTCGAGCGGCCGCGTCGAGATGACGGCCCCCACGATCACCGCGCCAACTCCTGGTGCCGCGCGCAGGAAGCCGTTGCCGACGGCGCCGACGTGCAGGATGTCGCGGGCGAAGAGCGGCAGGAGGGCGGTCGCGCCGCCGAACAGCACCGCCATCAGGTCGAGCGAGATCGCCCCGAGCAGCGGTCGGGTGCGGGCGATCAGCCGCACGCCTTCGAGCACGTCCGCGAGCCGGGGCTCGCGCTCCCCGACGTGCGCCACCCCGAACCGGGCCGGGACGAGCGGCAGCAGCGCGGCCGCCGCGAGGGCGCATGTGCCCGCGAACAGATAGGGCGCCGGCGCGCCGATCGTCTGGGTGATCCCGCCCAGGGCCGGCCCCGCCACCATGGCCGCCTGCCCGACCGATGTCGTGACCGCGAACGCTCGGGCCATATCGGGCGCGGCCACGCCGGCCGCGAGCAGAGGGCCGAGCGTGGGGCCGACGAAGGCGTTCCCGACCCCCCAGGCGGCCGCGAGCAGGTAGAGCGGCCACACTCTGGTGTCGCCCGCGGCAGCGTCCAGGGCCAGGGCCAGGGCGACCACGGCGCTTGTGATGAGCCCGCCGCCGGCGACCCACCGGCGGTCGTGGCGGTCGATCACGTGGCCGGCCGGGAGCGCCAGGACGACCGCCGGGATGAACTCGGCGAGCCCGAGGAGGCCGAGCACCAGCGGGTCCTGGCGGCGGCTGAATGCCTGCCAGCCAAGCGCGGTCGCAGCCGCCCCCAGCGCAAGGCTGGAGAACAGCTCGACGAGCACCATGATCGTGATGACGCGGTTCGCCTGCCGGAGCATCTGCGCCGCATGCTCGCCGATTCCGTCCGGCCGACGGGTTGGTTGCAACGAATTGGTGATGAATCACGCCGCCGCCACAACCGGGGACTGTCCCCGGTTCAGGCGGGTGGGGTGAGCACCGCGGCGATCTCGTCCAGCACCGCCGGGTCTTCGATCGTCGACGGGACCGGGACATCGCGGCCCTCCGCCATCGCCCGCATCGTCGCCCGCAGGATCTTGCCCGACCGCGTCTTGGGCAGGCGCTCGACGATCCGCGAGTCGCGGAAGCACGCCACCGCGCCGATCTGATCGCGCACCATGTCGACGAGCTCCGCGCGCAGCCGGTCGGGATCGGCCCCGGCGGCCGCCCCTGCCCGGAGCACCACGAGGCCGAGCGGTACGTGCCCGCGCAGCTGGTCGGGAACCCCGAACACGGCGCACTCGGCCACGTCGGGGTGCTGTGCCACGACCTCCTCAATCGCCCCGGTCGAGAGCCGGTGGCCGGCGACGTTGATGACGTCGTCGATCCGGCCCATCACGAACAGGTAGCCGTCGGCGTCGATCGTGCCGCCGTCGCCCGTGACGTAGTGGCCCGGAAACGCGGTCAGGTATCCGGACCGGCAGCGCTCGTCGTCGCCCCAGAGCGTCGTCAGCGTTCCCGGCGGAAGCGGCAGCCGGATCGCGATTGCGCCGTCGTCCCCGGGCGCCGCCGCCGACCCGTCGCCCTGGAGGACGCGCACGTCGTAGCCGGGCACCGCTTTCGTCGGTGAGCCGGGCTTGACGGGCAGCCGCTCGATCCCGAGGCAGTTGGCGGCGATCGGCCAGCCGGTCTCGGTCTGCCACCAGTGGTCGATCACCGGGCGGTCGCCGAGCATCCGGCTCGCCCAGTGATAGGTGTCCGGGTCGAGCCGCTCGCCCGCCAGGAAGAGCGACTCGAACCGGGACAGGTCGTGGCGGCCGATGTGCTCGCCCTCGGGATCCTCCTTCCGGATCGCGCGGATCGCGGTCGGAGCGGTGAAGAGCGTGCGCACGCCGTGGTCGGCGATCACGCGCCAGAACGCCCCGGGGTCGGGCGTGCCGACCGGCTTGCCCTCGTACATGACCGTCGTGCACCCCGCCAGGAGCGGGGCGTAGACGATGTAGGAGTGGCCGACGACCCAGCCGACATCGGAGGCGGCCCAGAAGACATCGCCGGCGTGCGCGGCATAGATGTTGGCCATGCTCCAGTGCAGCGCCACCGCGTGGCCGCCGTTGTCGCGCACCACGCCCTTGGGGCGGCCGGTCGTGCCCGACGTGTACAGGATGTAGAGCGGGTCGGTCGCCGCGACGGGCACCGGCTCGGCCGGCGTGGCCGCGGCCACCTGCTCGGCCCAGTCGAGGTCGCGGCCGGCGTGAAGCGGCGCCTCGGCCTGCGGCCGTGCCAGGATCACGACGTGCCCAGGCGGGTGCTCGCACAGCTCGAGCGCGCGGTCGAGCAGCGGCTTGTAGGCGATCACGCGCGCGCCCTCGATGCCACATGACGCCGACAGCACGAGCGCCGGGCGGGCGTCGTCGATGCGCACGGCCAGCTCGTGCGGCGCGAACCCGCCGAACACGACGGAGTGGATGGCGCCGATGCGGGCGCAGGCGAGCATCGCGATCGCGGCCTCGGGCACCATCGGCATGTAGATCACGACCCGGTCGCCGTGGCCGACGCCGAGCGCGACCAGCATGCCCGCGGTGCGGGCGACCTCGTCACGCAGCTCGGCGTAAGAGAAGCAGCGGACCGTCCCGGTGACGGGGCTGTCATAGATCAGGGCCGGGCGCTCGCCGTGGCCGGCCGCGACGTGGCGGTCGACGGCGTTCTCGCAGGTGTTCAGAACGCCGCCGGTGAACCAGCGGGGGAGCGGGTCGCCCGATCGGTCGAGCACGCCCCCGGGGCGGGTGCGCCATGTGATCGCCTCGGCCGCCTCGCCCCAGAACCCCTCGGGATCCTCGAGGCTGCGCACGTGGAGAGCTGCCGATCGGTCACTCACCCGGGCGCGAGTGTACCGCGTCCGCGAAGCTGGAAAGACCCCCCAGTTGGCGGAGGCGACGTACGTCGAATCGGGGAGTGTATGGATCCGTGCGCCCATCTAGCATCCGGGCACGTTGACCGGGTTTACGACCGAAGACGCGAGGTTTCCCCTGCCCGTCCCCGACCCGGTCGTCGACGCACGCCGCCTGTCCGCGTCCGCGGCCGGTGCCGAGCTCGAGGGCGAGCGCATCCGCCTGCTCCTGGTCGAGGCCGACCAGGTCGCCGCCCGGATGCTCCAGCGTGAGCTGCGCGAGGGCGATCCCGCCTTCGAGGTGGCCACCGTGGACCGGCTCGAGGCGGCGCTCGGCCATCTCGGCGAGGAGCCGACCGATGCCGTCCTCGTCGATCTCAGCCTTCCCGACAGCCGCGGCCTGGAGACGCTCTCGGCGCTGCGCTCCGGTGCGCTCGCGCTGCCCATCGTGGTGCTCGCCGGCGGCGACGACGAGGAGCTCGCGCTGCGCGCCCTGGGCGGGGGTGCCAGCGACCACCTGGTGAAGGGGCGGGTCACGGGCGATCTGGTTGCCCGCGCCGTTCGCTACGCGATCGAGCGCGAGCGGCTGGTCGCGGCCGAGCGCGAGAGCCGCCGCGATGCCGAGGCGGCTCGCGACAGCGCGCTCAAGACCCAGCGGGCGCTGGCAACGAGCGAGCGGCGGCGGCGTGCGCTCCTGGGATCGATGCTGCGGGCCGAGGAGGCCGAGCGGCAGCGGATCGCCGTCGAGCTTCACGACGACACGATCCAGGTGATGGTCGCGGCGCTCGTCGGCCTCGACGCCTGCCAGGCGACCATCGACCGGGACGATGCGGACGCGGCGGCCGAGCGCATCGCACGGGCGCGGACGACCCTCTCGGAGGCCGTCGACCGCGTTCGCCGGATGACGTTCGAGCTGCGCCCGCCGCTGCTGGATGCGCAGGGCCTGGGGCCGGCCGTGGCCGACCTGCTCGACGAGATCGCCGCCGAGTGCGGGCTCGAGACGCACACCGACGTCTCGGTGCGGCGCTACTCGCCGGAGATCGAGATCCTGGCCTACCGCACGGTGCGCGAGCTGATGGCGAATGTGCGTAAGCACGCGCAGGCAAACCGGGTCGACCTGAGCCTGCACGACGGCGGCAGCCTGCTCGTGTGCGTCCTCGTCGACGACGGTGTCGGCTTTGACTCGAGCGGAGCCGACCGGCCTCGCCGCCGCCGGATGCGCCTGCATCTCGGCCTCGACGCAACCGTCGAGCGCGTCCGGATCGCGGGCGGCACGTTCTCGATCGACTCGGACTCGAATGGCACCACCGTGCGCTTCACCGTGCCGATCCACCGCCGGGGCGACGTCCGCAGCGGATAGCGGCGCTTCGATTGGAGCGAGGTTAACGCCGGGGGTTGCGCCCGGTGGCTACGTCCCTACCCTTGGCGGATGGGACGACGATCGATGTGCGCGGGCGCGTGTGCGCTGGCGGGCCTGATGTTTGCTCAAGCGGGGCCGGCGCTGGCCGTGCCTGCCGCCGGGCCGGCGAGTGCGCCGCTTCCGACCTGGCAGGCGCACGGGCGGGTGAGCGCGCTCGCGATCGCAAACGGCATCGTCTACCTGGGCGGGTCGTTCACGGTGCTCGAGTCGCACGGCACGCGCAAGACGATCACTCGTAATCACCTCGCGGCGATCAACGAGGCGACCGGTGCTCCGACCGCCTGGAATCCCGATGTCAACGGCCCGGTGCAGGTCATCCGCGTGATTGGCAAGCGGGTGTACGTCGGCGGCAGCTTCACCTCGGTCGGCGGCGCTCGGGTGCGCAATCTGGCCGCGGTCGGCCGCACGAGCGGCCGGGTCGTCACGGCGTTCCGCGGGTCGGTCAACGGCACGGTGGATGCGCTCGCCGCATCGCCGACGGCGCTCTACGTGGGCGGGGCCTTCTCGGCCGTCGACGGCAGGGCGCGTGCGAACCTGGGGGCGGTCGCGCTCGGCAGCGGCGCCCTGAACAAGCGCTGGCGCGTGACCGCAAACGGCACGGTGCACACCCTGCTCGACGCCCACAGCCTCAAACGCGTCTTCATCGGTGGCAAGTACACGACGATCGATGCGGTGAGCAGGACCGACCTGGCATCGGTGGGCGAGAAGCGCGGGGCGCTGCGCACATGGGCCAGCCCGCCACTCGGCCAGGTCTGGTCGCTGGCGCTGGGCGGGTCGACGGCGCTCTACGCCGCGGTGGGTGGCCACGAGGGCGGCCAGCTCGACTCGTTCGATCCCCTCAGTGGGGCCCTGCGCTGGAACCGGTTTGCCGACGGCGACGTCCAGGCGGTCAGCGTCACCGGGAACACGGTGTTCGCAGGTGGCCATTTCATGAATGCCTGTGCCACGAATCAGGGCGGCGGCAACCCGTGGGTCTGCACCGCGCCGGTGGCGCGGAACCGGTTCTTCGCGACCGACACGAGCGGGGCGATCCTGCCCTGGGATCCCGACGGCAACAGCCTCTACGGCGTGTGGGCGCTGCGCAGCGATACCGGCCACATCGTCGCCGGCGGTGACTTCACCATCGTCGACGGCGTGCACCAGGCCCGGTACGCCGAGTTTCTGAGGTAACGCCGGCCGAACCGGGGACTGTCCCCGGTTTTCGCCGGCCCACTGGCTTCAGTCCTCGCGGACGACCTCTTCCAGCAGCTGCTCGAAGTCGGGGCCGTCGAACTCCGCGATCGCGCGGTCGTACTTCTCCATCCCCCAGCCCCAGAAGTCGAAGTCGATCTCGGACACGCCGTCCTGGATCGAGGCCCAGAGCGTCCAGCCGTACTTCGACATCAGCCCCCACAGCCGCGCCCGCGCGATCCGGTTGCGCAGGTGGCGGCCGTGGTAGTGCGTCACCAGCTCGTCGAGCTGGTCGAGCGAGAGGTTCGATTCGCTCCACACGTTGCCGAGCTCGAAGCAGGCGTCGTTCTGGCCCGAGTACTCGTAGTCGATCAGGCGAAACTCGCCGCCGACGTCGATGAAGTTCTCGGCCAGGAGGTCGTTGTTGCACGGCACCGTGCCCTCGGCGCGCACCGCCATCGCCGCCTCCATACGGCGCACCTGGGGCTCGAACTCGAGGTAGCGCTCGGGCAGCCGGAAGCCGCGCTCCTGCACGAGCTTCAGGTAGCGGCGCTGGATGGCGAACATGTTGAAGTCGTCGCGGAAGCGCGGCCCCTCGTGAAGGCGGCGACAGGCGCGTGCGATCATCGCGATCTTGTCGCCGCGGCGCAGGTCCTCGGCGCTCTGGGTGGTGCCCTCGATGAACTCGAGGATGAGCAGCGAGCGGTCGGGCACGTAGTCGATGACGCGGGCGCCCACACCGGCCTCGGCGGCGGCGACGCTGTTTTGGTGCTCGTTCTCGCGGTCGATCGCGAGCATCCCCGAATCCTTGGCCGACACCCGCACCACGAACGCGCCGGCCGCGTTCACGACCTTGTAGTTGGTGTTCGTGAGGCCGCCCGCAAGCTCCGCCACGGTTCGCTCGCCGCGCAGGACGGGGACGAGATCGAGCAGCTCGGCCAGCGCAGGGTCTTCGGTCACAGCTCCTCCGGGGTCGGGCCGCCCACTATAGTCACCGCCCGTGCAGCCGCAGCGGGCGAGGGTGGTCGTGATCGGCGGGGGCGTGACGGGGTGCAGCGTGGCCTATCACCTGGCCGCGGCCGGCGTCTCGGACGTGCTGCTGCTCGACAAGGACGAGCTGACCAGCGGGTCGACCTGCCACGCCGCCGGCCTCGTCACCCAGTTCAACCCGTCGCCGACGATGATGGGCTTCCGCCGCTACAGCGTCGAGCTCTACGAAAAGCTCGGCGTGTTCGAGGCCATTGGCAGCCTGCGCATCGCCTCGACGCCGGAGAGCCTGGTCGAGCTGCGGCGGGGAGCCAGCCGGGCGCGCGGGATCGGCCTGGACGTCGATGTGATCGGTCCCGGCGAGGCGCTTGCGCTGATGCCGGCCGCCTCCCCTGAGTCGCTGTACGGGGCGGTGTGGATCGGGGGCGACGGCTGTGTCGATCCCCACACCGCGACCTACGCGCTCGCCAACGCCGCCCGCGACCTCGGTGCCGGCGTGCTCACCCACACCCGCGTGACCGGGATCGAGCTGGGCCCGGGTCGGCGCGTCCAGGCCGTGACCACCGACGCCGGCCGGATCGAGACGGAGCTTGTCGTGAACGCATGCGGCATGTGGGCGCCGCAGGTGGCGGCGATGGTGGGGGCGTTCGCGCCCTCGGTGCCGGTCGATCACCAGCACATCGCCCTGCACGCCGTCTCGGGCCACGAGCTGCCGCGCGAGATGCCGTGCTTCCGCGACACCGACAACCTGGTCTACGGCCGCTCGGAGGCTGGCGGAGTGCTCTTCGGCGGCTACGAGCCCAACCCGGTCGCGCGCTGGGTGGACGGCGTTCCGTGGGATCACGCGGGCGCGTGCTCCCCGCCGATCCCGAGCGGTTCGCGCAGCTGATGGAGGGCGCGGCGCGCCGGTTCCCGTTCCTCGAGGACGCGGGTGTCGTGACGCTGGTGTGCCATCCCGACGCGATGACACCCGACGGCAACCCACTGCTCGGGCCGATGCCGGGCGTGCCCGGGTTCTGGATGGCGGCCGGGCTCTCGCTGAACGGGTTCGGCGGCGCCGGCGGGATCGGCAAGACCATCGCGGAGTGGATCACGACGGGCGAGACGGAGCTCGACGTCCACGGCTACCGGGCGTGGCGCTTCGGCGACCCGTACCGCCATCCCGACGCGCTCGAGGCGGCGGGACGCGAGACCTACAAGTACTACTACCGGCTGCGCTACCCCCTGGACGCGCCCGAGTGGGGGCGTCCCGGCCGGGTCGGGCCGCTGCATGGCAGCACGCAGGACCTGGGAGCCGTGTACGGCACCAAGAACGGGTGGGAGCGGCCCGACTACTACCGGCCCGGCCGCCCGGCGCGGCGTGCGGGCGCCGACCAGCGCGCCTACGGCTGGACGCGGCCGCCCGAGTTCGAGCGCCTTGGCGCCGAGCACGCCGCGTTCCGCGAGCGGGTCGGCATCATCGACATGACCTCGTTCGGCAAGATCGAGGTCGAGGGGCCGGCGGCGCTCGCGCTCCTCGACCGCGTGTGCGTGAACCGGATCGACCGGCCGGACGGAAGCGTCGTCTACACCCAGTGGTGCAACAGCCGGGGCGGGATCGTGGCCGACGTCACCGTCACCCGGCTTGGCCGCGACCGGTTCCGGGTGATCACCGGCGCGGGCGTGGTCGACTCCGACCTCGGCTGGCTCGAGCTGCACCGCCGCGACGGCGAGGACGTCTCGCTGCGGGAGGCGAGCGCCGAGCTGGCGGTGATCGGGATGTGGGGGCCGCGGGCGCGCGATGTCCTGCAGGCCGTCACGGGCGACGACGTCGGTGCCCAGGCGCTGCCCTTCCGCACGGCGCGCGAGATCGCCGTCGGCCCGGCGCCGGTGCTCGCGCAGCGGATCACCTATGTCGGCGAGCTCGGCTACGAGCTCTACGTGGCGCCCGAGTGGGCCGTGCAGGTGTGGGACGCGCTGCTCGGCGCCGGGCGCGGGCACGGCATCGAGCCGGGCGGCTACCGCGTGCTCGAATCGCTGCGGATGGAGAAGGGCTACCGCTACATGGGCACCGACATCTCGGCCGGCGACACGCCCTACCAGGCTGGGCTGGGCTTCTGCGTGGCGCTCGACAAGGGCGAGTTCGTCGGCCGCGAGGCGCTTGCGCGGGCCGCTCAGAGCCCGCCCGGGCGGGCCCTGCGCACGCTGGTCGTGGGAGGCGAGGACTACGTGGCCCTGTACGGCGGCGAGGCGGTCCGCCTCGATGGGCGGACCGTCGGCCGGGTGCGCAGCTGCGCCTACGGCCACACCGTGCGCCGCAACATCGCCTACGCCTACCTCCCGGCCGCGACCGCGGCCGGCGCCGAGCTCGAGGTCGAGGTGCTGGGCGAGCCGGTCGCCGCGCAGGTGGCCGCCGACGTCCTGTACGACCCCGGGCACGAGCGCGTGCGCGGCTGATACACATTGGGGATGCAGCCCGACCCCATCATCCTCGCGGTCGACCAGGGCAGCTCCAGCACCCGCTGCATCGCCTACGACGCGCGGCTCGACCGGCGGGCCGTCGCCACGCGGCCGGTGAGCACTGTCCGGCCTGGGCCGGGGATGGTCGAGCACGACCCGGAGGAGCTCTGCTCCGGCGCGCTCGCGGCCATCGCGGAGGCCCGAGCGGCCGCCGCCGGCGAGGTGGCCGGCATCGGCATCGCGAACCAGACCGAGACCTTCGTCGTGTGGGAGCGCGACAGCGGCCGGGCGGTAACGCCCGTGATCAGCTGGCAGGATCAGCGGGCCGGGGAGCTGTGCCGGGCGCTCGCCGGGCACCCGGGCGCAGAGCGCGTGGCGGCGGTCACCGGGCTCGCGCTCGATCCCACCTTCTCGGCTCCCAAGCTGGCCTGGCTCTTCGAGCACGACCAGGGGCTGCGCGACCGGGCGGCCTCGGGCGAACTGGCCTTCGGCGACGTGGCCTGCTGGCTCGCCTGGCACCTGTCCGCCGGCGCCGGCCACGTGAGCGAGCCCTCAAACGCCTGCCGCAGCCTCCTGCTGGATGTCGAGTCGATGGGGTGGGATGCCGGTCTGCTCGACCTGTTCGGGGTGCCCGCTGCGCTCCTGCCCGTCGTGCGCGACTCCGACGCACCGGCCCTCGTCAGCGCGGCCGCAACGGTGGGCTTCGAGGCGCCGATCGCGGCCATGCTCGGCGATCAGCCCGCCGCGCTCTACGGCCAGGGCTGCACCTCGCCGCGGATGGCCGCGCTGACGCTCGGCACCGGCGCGTTCGTGTGGCTGAACGCGGGGCCAGGCCGGCCCGCGCCGCCCGAGGGGGTGCTCGCCACGGTCGCCTGGCAGACCGCGCGCGAGGGCCGCACCTACGCCCTCGAGGCCTTTTGCGCCAACGCGGGCAACGCCCTCGGCGTACTGCGCGGCACCGGCCTCGTCGCGCCCGACTGGCGGGGCGATCCACCCGACTGGGAGCGGCCGCACCCGATCGTCGTGCCGGCCCCGGCCGGCCTGGGGACGCCGCACTGGCACGACGCCGACCGCGTCACGGTTGTGGAGGCGAGCAGCGCCACGACCGCCCCCGATCTGGCCGCCGCCTGGCTGGCCGGGGTTGCGCACCAGATCACCGACGCGCTGGAGGCGGTTGACGCCGCTCGCTCGGCGGACGTGCTGCGTGTGGGCGGCGGCCTGGCCGCCGATCGGGCGCTCCTGCAGGCCGTGGCCGATCTCTCGGGCCTGACGCTCGAGGTCTCGGCCGACCTCGAGGCGACCGCGCGCGGCATCGCCGCGCTGGCGGCCGCCGCGGCCGGCGTGCTCGACCCCTGCGCATCCGGGCACGCGGTCGCCCACCGCGTCGAGCCGGCCCTGGGCACCGCGGCGCGGGAACGTGAGCGGGCACGCTGGCGCGACGCCCTGGAGGTGCACACAAGGCCCCGGGCTGAGCCGTGAGCAGCGACGCGCTCGATCCCGGCGCCCGCGCCGGGGCACTCGAGCGGATGAGCGGCGAGCGGTTCGACATCCTGGTCGTCGGGGGCGGGATCACGGGCGTCGGCATCGCCCTGGACGCGGCCTCACGCGGCCTCTCGGTGGCGCTCGTCGAGGCGCACGACATCGCCTCGGGTACGTCGAGCCGCTCCAGCAAGCTGATCCACGGCGGCCTGCGCTACCTCGAGATGCTCGACCTGGGACTGGTGCGCGAGGCGCTCCGCGAGCGGCGGCTGCTCCTGACCCGGCTCGCCCCCCATCTCGTGCGGCCGGTGCCGTTCCTGTTTCCGCTGCGGCACCGGGGGTGGGAGCGGCCGTACATGGGCGCCGGGCTCCTGCTCTACGACAGCATGGGCGGCGCCCGGCACGTTCCGCGGGCGCGGCACCTCTCGCGGTCGGCGGCGCTCCGCTCGGCGCCCGCGCTTCGGCCCGACTCGCTCGTGGGGGCGGTGCGCTTCCACGACGCTCAGGAGGACGACGCGCTCTTCGCCGTCTACGTCGCCCGCACGGCGGCCGTCCACGGCGCCGCCATCGCGACCCGCGCCGCGGTGACCGGCTTTCTGCACGACGAGCCCGGCCGGATCGTGGGGGCGCATGTGCGTGACGACGTTGCGGGGAGCACGTTTGAGGTGCGGGCCCGGCACACCCTGGTGGCCGTGGGCGTCGGCACCGACCGGGTGCTCGAGCTCGCGACCGGCCGCCCCCACCGCGAGCTGCGCCCGTCCAAGGGCATCCACCTGCTCGTCCCTCGCGGCTGCATCCCGATGCGGACCGGTCTCTTCATGCGCACCGAGAAGAGCATCTTTCACGCCATCCCGTGGGGCCCTGACCACTGGCTCCTGGGCGACACCGACACCCCCTGGGACGGCGAGCCGGACACGCCCGTCGCCAATCGCAGCGACGTCGAATACGTGCTCGCCAAGGTGAACAGCGTTCTGCTGCGGCCACTCTCCGCGGCCGACGTGTGCGGGGTCTACGCCGGCCTGCGGCCGCTCGTCGCCGCGGCGGGGGAAGCGGCGACGACCAAGCTCTCACGCGAGCACCGCCTGTTTCACCCGGCTCCGGGAATGACCGCGATCGCGGGCGGCAAGTACACCACCTACCGGGTCATGGCCCGCGATGCCGTCGACGCGGCCGCGGCCGACCTGGGCGGAACGATCCCGCCGTCGCGCACGGCGCGGACGCCGCTCATCGGCGCCACGGGCGCCGATCCCCTGCTCGACCGGCGCATGGTGGAACGCCACGGCGGCTGCGCCGGGGAGGTGCTCGCCCTGGCCGCAGCCGACCGCGTGCTGGCCCGGCCGATCCCGGGCGCGGAGCGGTACCTGGCGGCCGAGGCCGTGCACGCGTGCACCCATCAGGGGGCGCTCGACCTGGACGACATCCTGTCGCGGCGGATGCGCATCTCGATCGAGGTGCACGACCGCGGCCGGGCGGCGGCGGCCGCGGTGGCGCCGCTGGTCGCGCCGGTGCTGGGCTGGTCGGAGGCGCGGGTGGTCGAGGAGGTCGGCCGCTATGTGCGCCTGCGTGACGCCGAGGCTGCGGCCGAGGCGGCGCCCGACGACGCGACCGCCCGCGAGCGCTACCGGGACGTGATGTGCAGGTGACGGAGGGTGTCTTCGATCCGACGCCGCTTCGTGACACGATCGCAACAGGCGCCGCGTATCCTGGCGGAGGTACGAATACCCCGATTCTGAAGGAGGCGGTCATGGACGCGATGCGAGGTGGACGGGCCCTGAGGCTCACGGTGCTTGCGATAGCCGTCTTCGCGATCTGCGCGGCGGGCGCCGCGGTTGCGCAGGGATCGGCGCGGACGGCCGCGTCGACGCCGCGCTGCCGCCTGGCCCAGCTCTCGCTCGCGCATCCCAAGTCGAACGGCGCGGCCGGGAGCATCCGTCTGCGCTTCGTCTTCACCAACGTGAGCAGCGCGACGTGCGAGCTCTTCGGCTTCCCGGGCCTGCAGATGCAGAACGCGCACCACGCGAACATCCACACGAAGGTGATCCGCGGCACCAGCGTCGTCGTTCCGCCCGAGCCCGAGGTCGCCGTGATCATGACCCACGGCCAGCACGGGTCGTTCTACGCCGGGTACTCCGACGTACCGACGGGAACCCAGGGCTGCCCGACCTCGTCCTTCCTCGAGGTGACGCCGCCCAACGACTTCAAGCACTTCACGATGGCGCTTCACATCGCGCCCTGCGGCGGCAAGATCACCGTCTCGCCGGTGGTGCACGGCAGGCTCCCCCTCTAGGAATCTCAGGCGCGCGCCCCGGGCCCGTAGGCCAGCCGCAACAGCCGGCCCTCGGCGAACCGCTCGGGGCGCAGCGCCGAGACGTCCACCGGCGGGGTGCGCCCGGTCACCTCGGCGGCGACCACCTCGCCCACCGCGGGCGAGAGCTTGAACCCGTGCCCGCTCCAGCCGACGGCCAGGTACAGGCCCTCGATGCCCGGACAGGGGCCGATGATCGGGTTCCAGTCGGGCGTGATGTCGTAGGGGCCCGAGAAGCCGCGCTCGATCTCGAACTCGGCCAGGCGCGGATAGCGCTCGGAGAGCGACCGGCGGACGGCCTCGGGGTAGCCGGGAGAGATGTCGTGGTCGCAGTCGTCGGCCCGGTCGAGCCTGTCCTCGCCGGCGTAGGCGACGGCGCAGAAGCGGCGGCCGCGATCCGGACGCACGACGAGGTTCGAGACGGCGTCCGAGCACACCGCCGAGGGCAGCGGGGCGCCGGGGTGGCGGCGGGCGACGATCACCTGCAGCCGGCGCAGCTCGATCGGCTGCTCGGCGCCGATCGGCCGCAGCAGGTCGTTCGTCCAGGCGCCCGTCGCGATCACCACCGTGCCGGCGGCCGTGAACCCGCGGTCGGTCTCGACGCCGGCAACGCGGCCGGCCTGCACCTGGATCGCCCGCACGCCGCAGCCGAGCCGGTGGTCGAGGCCGCGGGATGCCGCGGCGGCGAACCAGCCCAGGCACATCTTCTGGGCATCGGCGAAGCCGCCGTCGGGCTCGTAGGCCGCGCCCGCGACGCCCTCGGTTGAGAGCTCCGGGTCGACCGCGGCGATCTCGGCGGGAGCCAGAAAACGCGTGTCCAGGCCCAGGTCCTGCAGGCGGATGACGTTGTCGCGGCAGGCGGCCTCGAGCCGCTCGGGCACCGTCAGCAGATAGCCGCAGCGGACGTAGCCGGCGTCGGCCACGCCGACCTCGTCCTCCCAGTTTGCGATCGTGTGCGTCCCCGCCATCGCCAGCCGCGCCGTCACCGCGTTGGAGTAGTGCCGGCGCACCATCGAGAACGACCGGCCCGAGTCGCCCGAGCCCGGCGCGCCGCGGTCGAAGAGCGCGACCCCGCCCTGGCCGTCGCGGCACAGGGCGTGGGCGGTTGCCAGGCCCATGATGCCGGCGCCCACGATGGCGATCTCGGCCGAGTCGGTCATGCGCCCACCGTACCATCTCTCGGCTCGTACCATTGACCAATATTTGCTTTTTGGTCTGCTATTCGGTACGTTCCGCCGCGATCGCCACGATGTACGACTACGGCTTCTTCTCCTACGAGTCCAAGGACGACTTCCTCGATCGCTCGCGGGAGTTCTGGAACCCCGACAAAACCGACTTCTGGCAGGACGCGGGCGTCGACCTGGTGATCGACCGCCGGGAGGGCTACTTTTTCTGGGACATGGCGGGGCGGCGGCTGGTCGACCTGCACCTGAACGGCGGCACGTACAACCTTGGCCACCGCAACCCCGAGCTGATCGCCACCCTCGAGCAGGCGATGCAGCGGTTCGACATCGGCAACCACCACTTCCCCGCCCTGGCGCGCACGGCGCTGGCCGAGGCGCTGGTCAAGACATGCCCGCCGAACATGCGCCGGGTGGTGTACGGCGCCGGCGGCGGCGAGGCCACCGACATCGCCATCAAGACCGCGCGGCACACCCGCCAGCGGCGCAAGATCGTCTCGATTTTGAAGGGCTATCACGGCCACACCGGGCTGGCGGTCGCGAGCGGCGATGACCGCTTCTCGCGCCTGTTCCTGTCCGACCGCCCCGACGAGTTCGTGCAGGTGCCCTTCAACGATCTCGAGGCGATGGAGGGCGCGCTCAAGGACGGCGATGTGGCCGCGGTGCTGCTCGAGACGATCCCCGCCACCTACGGCTTCCCGCTGCCCGAGCCGGGCTACCTGCAGGGCGTGAAGCGTCTGTGCGAGCGGCATGGGGCGCTCTACATCGCCGACGAGGTGCAGACGGGACTCATGCGCACCGGCGAGATGTGGGGCATCGCGAAGGCCGGGATCGAGCCCGACATCATGGTCATCGGCAAGGGCATCACCGGCGGCATGTACCCGATCTCGTGCGTGGTCGTGTCCGAGGAGTGCTCGGCGTGGCTCAAGGAGGACGGCTTCGGCCACATCTCGACCGGCGGCGGCGCCGAGCTCGGGTGCGTGGTCGCGCTCAAGGTGCTCGAGATCTGCGGCCGGCCGGAGGTGCGCTCGATGGTGCACTACATCGCCGATCGCTTCGGCCGCGGCCTGCGCCGGATCCAGGAGCTCTACCCGGACTGGTTCGTCGGCATCCGCCAGGACGGCGTCGTCATGGGCCTCGAGTTCGACCACCCGCAGGGAGCCAAGATCGTCATGAAGAACCTGTACGAAAACGGCGTCTGGGCGATCTTCTCGACGCTCGACCCGCGTGTCCTCCAGTTCAAGCCGGGCATCCTGCTCGGCCCCGAGCTCGTGGACGAGGTGCTCGACCGCACCGAGGTGTCGATCGGGCAGGCACTCGCCGAGCTGCGCGGCGACCGGGCGGCGGTGGCGGCGCGATGAGCGTTCTCGCGGCCGAGCCGGCCGGCGTGCCCCGCGCCCGGATGATGCTCCAGCGCGCCCACTGGGCGGCGACGGCGTTTGCGGGCTACGACCGCGAGCGCACGCACCGCATCGTCGAGGCGGTCGCCGACGAGGCATACCGAAACGCGCAAAGGTATGCGGAATGGGCCGTGCGCGAGACCGGGATGGGCGTCGTCGAGCACAAGCGGATCAAGAACGAGGCCTGCTCCCGCGGCCTGCTCGAGTGGTACGGCGGCGGCGACTACGTGAGCGCCCGGGTCGACGCTGAGGCCAAGATCGTCGAGCTGCCGCGCGCCGCCGGCGTGGTGCTGGCGCTGACGCCATCCACGAACCCGATCGCCACCGTCTACTTCAAGGTGCTGCTGGCGCTGATGACCCGAAACGCGGTCGTCGTCAGCCCGCACCCGCTGGCCCGGGAGGTTTCGGCCGACGCCGCCCATCACCTCGCCCGGGCGGCGGTCGAGGCCGGCGCGCCGGACGGGTGCATCCAGGTGGTCGAGGAGCCGACCATCCCGCTGATCGAGGCGCTCATGAGCGATCCGACCACCGATGTCATCCTCGCCACCGGCGGCGTCGCGGTGGTGCGGGCGGCGTACCGCTCCGGGAACCCGGCCATCGGCGTCGGCCCCGGCAACGTGCCCGCGCTGGTCGACCACACGGCCGACATCGCCGCGGCCGCCGAGCGCCTGATCGACTCCAAGAGCTTCGACAACTCGATCCTGTGCACCAACGAGTCGTGCGCGATCGTCGAGGAGCGCTGCGCCGATGCCTTTGAGCGCGAGCTCGGCCGCCAGGGCGGCCATGTGCTCGGGCCCGACGACGTGGCGGCCGTGCGCGAGAAGCTGTTCCCCGACGGGCGTATGCGGATCGACCTGATCGGGCGCGACGCCCAGACGCTGGCCGCCGAGGCCGGCATCCGGGTGCCCCCGAAAACACGCGTCCTGGTGGCGCCCTTCCCGCTCGTGGTGCCCGAGGAGCCGCTCGCGCGCGAGAAGCTCTTCCCGGTGCTCGGGCTTGTCCGCGTCCCCGACGCCCGTCGCGGCATCGATGCCGCCTGCGCGATGCTGCGCATCGGCGGCGCCGGCCACTCGGCGGTGATCCATTCGCGCGATCCGCGCACGATCATGGCCTACGGGGCCGCGGTGCGCGTGCTGCGGGTCGCGGTGAACGTCCGCGGCAGCACCGGCTCGGCCGGCCTCGACACGAACCTGGCGCCGACGATGACCATCGGCACGGGCTTCTTCGGCCGCTCGTCGCTTGGTGAGAACCTCGAGCCGCGCCATCTGATCAACATGACCCGGCTCGCATATGCCGCCGATCCGGCCGAGCCCTTCGGCGACTTCACCGGCCTCGAGCCTTGGAGTGCCGTGCCCGATGCCGAGCCCGTCGCGGCGGCCCCGCCCCCGGCGGGCGTGCAGGAGGCCCGCGACGAGATCCGCCGCATCGTGCTCGAGGAGCTGCGGGAGCTCGTGCGTGGCTGAGCTGCGCTCATTCATCTTCATCGACCAGCTGCAGCCGCAGACGATGTGCTACCTGGGCACGTGGATCCGGGGCCGGCTGCCGCGCACCAACATGGCCGCCCAGATCATCGAGATCGCCCCCGGCCTCGACATCGAGCCGCTGACCGACGTCGCGCTCAAGTCGACCGAGGTGCAGGCCGGCATCCTGATCGTCGAGCGCCAGTTCGGCTACCTCGAGATCCACTCCCGCTCGACCGCCGCGGTGCAGGCCGCGAGCGATGCGGTGCTGGCCGCCCTGGGGGCCTCGCCCGATCAGGCGACCCGGCCCCAGATCCTGGCCTCCGAGCTGATCACCAACATCGACCACCAGCATGCTTTCCTGATCAACCGCAACAAGCTCGGCTCGATGGCGCTCCCGGGCGAGTCGCTCTTCGTGCTCGAGATGCAGCCGGCGTCCTACGCGATCCTTGCCACCAACGAGGCCGAGAAGGCGGCCCGGGTGAAGGTGGTCGACTACCGCATGATCGGCGCCACCGGCCGGGTATACCTGGCCGGGATGGAGGCCGACGTGCGCACGGCGGGCGATGCGGCGGTCGCGGCTCTGGGAGGTGCGGTGTGAGCACGGGCGACGACGCCGAGGTGCTGCGGAGCGTCACGCGCGAGGTGCTGGCCGAGCTTCTGCCGGGGCTGCTCGAGGAGGCGCTGACTGCACAGCCGCAGACCAACGGCAACGGCAACGGCCACCATCCGCCGGAGGAACTCGCCCCCGCGGAGCGGCCGGCACCGGTCGTACCCAAGGTGCCGGCGCCGCCCGTCGCGGCGGTGCACCGCCCGTCCGGATGGCGCCCGCCGCCCGAGTCCGACACGACCCGGCCCCCGGCGGAGAGCCCGGCCCCCGCGCCGGCCGCCACCGCTCACGAGCCGGCGGCGGACGCCACGATCGAGCGGGTCGACCTGCGCACCGATGCCGACCTCGACGCCTTCGTGCGTTCGCTGGTGCACCGGATGGAGAATCCGCGCGACCGGATGGCGATCCGCTCGGGCCGGCTGCGCTTCCGCCTGGGTGCGATCGGCGCGGGTACGGGCGCCGCCGGGCCGGCCGGCCCGGCCATGCGCATCGAGCGCGGCGCGGTCACCGAGCGAACCGTGCGGGACGCGGCTGCCGCGGGCGCGCACCTGGTGCTGGCGCCGCGGGCCGTCCTGACGCCGATGGCGCGCGATCGCGCCCGCAGCCTTGGAGTCGAGATCGAGAAGGAGCGGCCATGCTGAGAGCGACCGTGACGGGTGCGGTGTGGGCGACCAAGCGGATCGAGAAGGTCCCCAGCGGCGCCTTCCTCGAGGTCGAGCTGGAGGGCGGCGGCCGGCTGGTCGCCTTCGACGTGCTCGGCAGCGGCATCGGCGAGCGCGTGCTGGTCGCGACCGGTTCGGTCGCCTCCGGCTGGTTCGCCGCAGACCATCCTCCCATCGACGCCCTCATCATCGGATCCATCGACGACCCGCCCGCGGCCGCCTAGGCCGGGCGCAAGCGCTCCCGCCGCACGGCGGGCGCATGAACCAGGAGGAGCAATGTCCAATCACGCAATCGGGATGATCGAGACCAAGGGCTACGTGGCGGCGCTGTCGGCCGCGGATGCCATGGTCAAGGCTGCCAACGTCACCATCATCGCCCGCGAGCAGGTCGGCGACGGCCTCGTGTCGGTGGTCATCCAGGGAGACGTCGGCGCGGTCAAGGCGGCCACCGAGGCCGGAGCCGAGACGGCGTCGAGCGTCGGTGACCTCGTGTCGGTGCACGTCATCCCGCGCCCGCACGCCGAGCTCGACAAGCACTTCGTCCACCAGAGCTGAGCGGGAGATGCCAAGCGCAGCCGCCCACACCCCGGTGCAGCTGCGGGTGTACCTGCCGATCCCGAAGCTCGAGCGGCAGTTCGCGGCGTACCTCGGTTCGCCCACCCGCGCCCGCGGCTACCCGCCGATCGAGGGCGACAACGCCCTGATCGTCGAGGTGTCGCCGGCGCTCGCCATCGAGCGGGTCACCGACCTCGCGCTGCGGTCGGTGCCCGAGATCGAGCCGGGGATCCTGTATGTCGAGCGCCAGTTCGGGGTGCTCGAGGTGCACCACCGCGATCAGGAGCTGGTCGACCGCGCGGGTGCCGCCATTCTGGAAGGGATCGGCGCCACTCCCGCCGAGGCCCTGCGGCCGCATATCCTCTACGCCGACGTGATCACGGACATCACCGATCAGCACGCGGTGATCATCAACCGCAACCGGGACGGCTCGATGGTGCTTCCCGGCGAGACGCTGCTCGTCTACGAGGTGGCTCCGGCGCTGCACGCGGCCATGGCCGCAAACGCCGCCGAACGGGTGGCACCGGATGCGACGCTGGTGATCGTGTCGATGATCGGCGCCGCCGGGCGTATCTACATGAGCGGCGACACCGCCAGCGTCGAGCGTGCGCGGGACGAGATCACGCGGGTGCTCGAGTCGGTCGAGGGCCGTGAGCACTGACCAGGCGGCGATCGACCGCCTGGCGGCCGCGGCCGTCGAATGCTACGACGTCGATCCGGAGGCATCCGTCCGGCTGATCAACGTCTCGGAGAACTGGACGTACCGGATGGAGGAGCCCGGGGGCGGGCGCGCGTTCGCCCTGCGCGTGCACAGGCCGACCTATCACACGGCGGCCGAGATCGCCTCGGAGCTCGACTGGATCGACGCGCTGCGCGAGGACGGGGTCGTCGAGACGGCGGTGGCCGTCGCGGGCGTCACGGGCAACCGCGTCTGCCAGGTGCGCACCGACGATCTGGGCGAGCGCAACGTGGTGCTCTTCGAGTGGCTCGCCGGCGAGATGCCCGACGCTGACGCCCACGACCTGCGGCCGGGGTTCCACACCCTCGGCGCGGTGTCCGCCCGCATGCACGGCCACTCCCGCCACTGGTCGCCGCCCGCCGGCTTTGCCCGCTTCCGCTGGGACTACGACACCACGCTTGGTGCCGGCGGCCACTGGGGGCGGTGGCAGGACGGGCTCGGGATGGGCGCCGAGGAACTCGCGCTCCTGGAGCGGCTCGATGCGACCATCAAGCGGCGGCTCGAGGCGTTCGGCCAGGGCCGCGACCGCTTCGGGCTGGTGCATGCCGACATCAGGCTCGCCAACCTGCTGGCCGAGGGCGACCACGTGCGGGTGATTGATTTCGACGACTGCGGCTGGTCGTGGTTCATGTACGACTTCGCCACCACCGTCTCGTTCATCGAGGATCACCCCGATGTCCCCGAGCTGACGCAGGCCTGGGTGGAGGGTTACCGCACGGTCGCCCCCCTCGATCCGGCCGAGGAGGCCGAGCTCGACACGTTCGTCATGCTGCGCCGCCTGCTGCTCGTGGCCTGGATCGGCTCCCACCACCAGTTCGCCACAGAGGCCGCCGAGCTCGGCGCCGGGTTCACGGCCGGCACCTGCGCGCTGGCCGAGCGGTATCTCTCAGGAGATTGAGACGACGAGGCGGATCCGCGGACCGGAGGGTCTGACGTGGATCACGTCGGGCACCGGCTGAATCGGCCGGCCGTCGGCCTCCGGCCCGTGGCCGGTGACGGTGATCCGGTACGTGCCGGGCCGGAGGAGAAACACGAACCGGCCGTGCCGGTTGGCGCGCACGGTGGCGGTGCCGCCGGCCCCGGCCACCCGGAGGTTTGCCGCGATCGGCACCGGGCTGCCGGGGAACGGGCCGCCCACCCTGACGATCACGCCGCGCACGCGCGCGAGCCCGGTCACCGTATGCGCCGAGCCCCCCGCGCATGCCGAGACGGCGAGGGCGAGGACGAGCGCCATAAGTGCGCGATACCAAATCATGCCGTTTGGACCGTAGAATGGGCCGCCCGGTTCCAACGGGTGGTCGCACAGCCCCGCAGCCAGCGTATGAGGAGGAGACGATGTTCACCCCACTGACCGGTCGGACGGTGCTCGTCACCGGAGGCACCAAGGGCATCGGCAAGGGCATCGCCGGCGTGTTCGCCCGCGCCGGCTGCAACGTGGTCGTGAGCGGTCGCGGCGCGCCCGCGGGCGCGGCCGCCGTGCGCGACCTGTCCGCACTGGCCGACGGCGGCGCCGTGTCGTACGTCCAGGCCGACGTGGCCGTGGGTGCCGACTGCGAGCGGATGGCGGCCGAGGTCGTCGAGCGCCACGGCGGGATCGACGTCGTGTGCGCCAACGCCGGCGTCTTCCCCGACCGCAAGCTCGCCGAGATGACCGAGGAGGACATCGACGCGATCTTCGGGACGAACGTCAAGGGCTGCATGCTGACGGTGAAGGCGTGCCTGCCCCACCTCGAGCGCTCCGGCCACGGCCGCGTCATCCTGACCAGCTCGATCACGGGGCCGATCACCGGCTTCCCGGGCTGGTCGCACTACGGCGCGACCAAGGCGGCCCAGCTGGGCTTCCTGCGCACGGCCTGCATCGAGCTCGCCCCCAAGCGCATCACCGTGAACGCGGTGCTGCCGGGGAACGTCGAGTCGGAGGGGATGGACGAGCTCGGGCCCGAGTACCGGGCGTCCATGGAGGCGTCGATCCCGCTCGGCCGGCTCGGATTCGTCGAGGAGATCGGCGCGGCGGCGCTCTTCCTGGCCACCGACGAGGCCGGCTACATCACGGGGCAGACGATCGTCGTGGACGGCGGCCAGGTCGCCCCGGAGTCGCTCGCGGCCCTCCAGGCCGTGTGATGGAGACGCCGCCGGTCCCGGGACTGCCCGCGGGCTTCGCGGCGCTGGGGCCGTCGGCATCGGCGCTCCGCGAACGGCTTTTGGCCGAGATCGCCGCCGGCACCCCGGCAGCCGGCGAGCGGCTGGGCGCCGAGCGTGAGCTGGCCGTCCGGCTGGGCGTGAGCCGCTCGACGCTGCGGGCGGCGCTCGACGCGCTCGAGACCGCCGGCGTGGTGCACCGCGTGCGCGGCCGGGCGGGCGGGATCTTCGTCTCGCAGCGGCGGGTCGAGCGCGACCTGACGAGCCTCACGAGCCTGCCGGCATACCTGCGCCGGCAGGGTTTCCAGGCGGGCGCGCGGGTGCTCTCGACCGCGACCGTCGGCGCCGACGCCGAGACGGCGGCGGCCCTCGATCTGCCCGAAGGGGCGCTCGTGCTCGAGGTCGTGCGGGTGCGCCTGGCCGACGAGCGCCCGATCTCGCTCGAGCGCGCCCGCTTTCCGGCCGACCGGTTTCCGGGACTGCTCGACCGGTCGCTGGCGGGGTCGCTGTACGAGCTGCTCGAGACCGGCTACGGGCTGCGCCCGAGCGAGGCCGAGGAGCGGGTCGAGGTGGTGGGCGCGACCGCCGCCGAGGCGCGGGTGCTGGAACTGCGCCCCGGCGCCCCTCTGGTGGCGATCGCGCGCACGGCGTGGGCCGTCGACGGGCGCCCCTACGAGCGCTCGCACGACCTGTTCCGGGCCGACCGGGTCCGCATCGTGGTGCGTGTGCGCAGCCGCAACACGGCGACGCTCGGAAGTGCCGTGGAGGTCGTCGGCGGGGGCTGAATCACTCGCCGCGGGCGAGTGGTCGTGAAATACTCCCCGGCACCGTGGCCGACCACGTCATCTCCCGCGGAGCGCCCACCCACCGCAGCTGGGACGTCGGGATCGAGCCGGTCGTCAGGATCCAGCCCGGCGACGTCGTGACCGCCGAGACCGACGACTTCGCCGAGGGCCAGATCACCCGGGAGTCGGTTGCGGCCGACCTGCCCGGCCTCGACTTCGGCCGCATCTACCCGCTGGCCGGGCCCATCCATGTCGAGGGCGCCGAGCCCGGCGACGCGCTCGCGGTCGAGTTCGTCGAGTTCGACCTGCCGGACTGGGGCTGGGCGTGCATCATCCCCGGCCTCGGCCTGCTGCCTCCGGGCGAGTTCTCCGAGCCGCATCTCAAGTTCTTCGATCTCACCGGAAAGCGCACCACGGCCTTCGCTCCGGGCGTGCGCCTGCCCATCGAGCCGTTCTGCGGCACCACCGGCGTGCCCGGGGCGGGCATGCACGGCGTGCCGATCCCGCCGCCGCACGCCGGTGGCGGCAACATCGACTGCCGCCACCTCACGGCGGGCACGACCCTGTACCTGCCGGTCGGCGTCCCGGGCGGGCTGCTGTCACTCGGGGACGCGCATGCCGCCCAGGGCGACGGCGAGGTCGCCATCTCGGGCATCGAGTGCGCCATGCGCACAACCATCCGCATCACGGTGGAGCGCGGCATGGACCTGCGCGCCCCGGCGCTGCGGCGGCGGCCGGGGTCGCTGACCCCGCGGGTCGACGCCGGCGGCTGGTTCGCGACCACGGGGGTCGAGCCGGATCTCATGGAGGCGGCGCGCTCGGCGGTGCGCGGGATGATCGACCACCTCGTGCGCGAGCGCGGCCTGGGACGTGAGGACGCTTACATGTTGTGCTCTCTGGCCGGCGATTTGAAGATCACCGAGGTCGTGGATGCGCCAAACTGGATGGTCGGGTGCTTCATGCCCGACGCGGTGTTCACGAACGAGGAGGACGGGTGATGCAGGCTGATCAGGTTGAGATGAGGGGCGCGCTCGAGCGGCTGGCCGACCATGACGGCGGCAGGCGGCTCCTGCAGCTGGCGCTCCGCAGCATCGAATCGGGCGACCACGAGCTCGTGTCGGGTTGCTGGACGCGCAAGGGCGATGCGGGATGCCTGTTCCAGCACGCCTACTGGCAGGGCGTCAACGACGGCGTCTTCGAGGCCGACGGTCATGCCCGGGCCTGGGTCAGCGGCGTCGCCGGGCCGCATGCCTACCACCGCGTGATCGACGTGATCGCCGCCTTCGACCGGCTCGCCCGGGCGGAGTACGCCGTCGAGCAGCGCTGGTTCGGGCCACCCGAGCTCGATCGCGAGCGCTGGCGCACGGCCGTCGCGGGCCTGCTCGTGGAGGTGCTCGGCGGGGGCGGCGACCGCACCCCGCCCGAGGCGCAGCCCATGCTCTCGGTCTGACCGCCGCGAAGGACCTTGCCCTTGCGGGCCGTAAATGGTACAAACGGCGCCGTAACCTGTCTGACAACTTCGGGTGCGGCAACGACCCGGACACCTAAGAGGGGGTGGTCGAATGAGCAGTGAAGGTGGAGGGATGCACGAGCACCACGAGGGCATGCTTCCCGTCGTCGACAGCGTCGACGTCTCGTCGCGCGACGACGTCCACAAGCTGCACGGCGGGGCGATCGGTCTCTGGGGGGTGCTCTTCCTCACCGTCACCGGCTCGGCTCCGATCTCGGCGATGCTCTTCAACACGCCGATCTCTGTGGGCTTCGGAAACGGCATCGGCACCCCGGCCGGGTTCCTGGTCGCGACGGTCGTGCTGGTCATCTTCTCGGTGGGATATGTGGCGATGGCCCGCAAGGTCACCGCGGCGGGCGGCTTCTACAGCTTCATCAGCCACGGATTGGGGAGAGAGCTCGGATTGGCGTCCGGCCTCTCGATGGTCGTGGCGTACTCCGTGTTCGAGGTGTCGCTCATCGGCGGGTTCGCCTACTTCGCCACGCTCAAGCTGAACCAGTACGGGTACAACCCGTCGTGGTACTGGCCGGCGCTCTTCATGATCGTTCTGATATCGATCCTCGCGTACTTCGACGTGGAGATCTCGGCGCGGGTGCTCGGTGTCGCGCTGCTCGGTGAGATCTTCTTCCTGCTGGTCTTCGACCTGGTCGTGTTCCTGCACGGCGGGAACAACATCCAGGCCGCGGCGATCAATCCCGTCAACGCGTTCAAGGGGCTGCCCGCGAGCGGGCACGGCGGAGCGGCGGTGGCCGCGGGCGCCGCCGGGATCGGCATCTTCTTTGCGTTCTGGTCGTGGGTCGGCTTCGAGATGGCGCCGAACTACGGCGAGGAGTCGAAGAACCCGAAGAAGATCGTGCCGAGGGCGATGTACATCTCGGTCATCGGCCTGGGCATCTTCTACACCGTCACGTCGTGGGCGGCGATCTCGGGCTACGCGAGCACCGCGGCGGCCGCCCACATCGCCCAGACCGACGCGGCGGAGTTCTACTTCATCCCGGCCAAGCAGTTCGGCAACGAGTTCCTGAAGGACGCGCTCAGCTGGTTCATCATCACGGGCTCGTTCGCGTGCGGCATGGCGTTCCACAACACCACGGCCCGGTACATGTACTCGCTCGGTCGTGAGGGTGTCCTCCCGCGCGCACTTGGGCGCACGCACCCGCGCTATCGCAGCCCGCACATCGCCTCGGTCGTGCAGTCGGTGATCGCGCTGATCATCGTGGTGCTGTTCGTGGCTCTCGCGAGCACCGACGGCCAGGCCGCGTCGTTCTCGGTCGCCTACCTGCAGGTGTACGGCCTGATGGCCGTGATGGGGGTCGTCTCGATCCTGGCAATCCAGGCGCTCGTCTCGATCGCGATCGTGGTGTACTTCCGCAGCCACCATGCGGCCGACCATCACTGGTGGACGACGCTGACCGCGCCGATCATCGCGGCGATCACCCAGGCCTATGTGCTCTACCTGGCCATCTCCAACCTGACGTTCCTGGGCGCCGGCTACTGGTACGCGAAGTGGCTGTGCTGGGCCGACCTGGCGATCTTCCTGATCGGCATCGGCTACGCGCTCTACGTCAAGTCCAACGACCGGGCCAAGTACGAGGTCATCGGCCGTCTGATCAACGACGGGATGGACGCCGTCGAGTAGACGACGCATGCGGTGGTGTGGGGGCGGAAGCCCCTACACCACCGCTGCTGCGGCGTCCAGCGCGGCGCGCAGCTGCTCGTTGAGCGGAGCACCGGGAACGAGCTTGCCGTCGAGCGCCGCGGTGCCGATCGTGAAGGCCCAGACGCCGCGCTCGGCGAGCGCCTGGATCCGGGCGGGCGAGTCGACCGAGCCCGCTGCGATCACGGGCAGCGCGGTCGCCCCGACGACCGCTTCGACCAGCGCGTCGACGTCGCCGTCGTAGCGATAGGCGAGCAGGTTGATGCCGTCGACGCCCAGACTCTCGGCCCGGCGGGCGTCATCGGCGATCTCGGCGATGCTCCCGCGCAGCAGGCAGGGATGGCCGACGATCTGGCCGACATAGGGGAAGAAGCGGATGCCGGTGCCGGCGAGGATCTCCTGCACCGGTTCGATCAGCGTCCCGCCGATCAGGAAGTCAGGGCCGATCTCGGCCGCGGCCCGGGCCGAGGCGAGCGTCGCCTCCGGCGTCTCCGAGACGACCTCCAGGTGGGTGGTGTGCCCGTTTGCGCGGATGTCGTCCATGAGCGCCTGCAGTTCCTCACGGGGCAGCCCGATGTCCTTGCAGCCGACGTGGGTGACGCCGCTTTGGGCGATCGACGCATACACCGACCGCGCGTCGGTGAGCGTGCGGTCGTCTCGCGTCAGCATGAAGATGAACTCGATCACGGCCACCCTCCAAGTTGTAGGACAACTTCGATATAATAGAGGCTTGTACGCGAATTTTGTGCGATGACGGGAGGATGCGGTGCGAGCAGCGATCTGGGACGGCCCGGGAACAATGTCCATCGGCACCGTACCCGACGCCGTCTGCCCTGAGAACGGCGTTCTTCTGCGCGTCACCGCGTGCGGCATCTGCGGGACCGACGTGCGCACCTTCTACAACGGCGATCGCCGGATCACGCCGCCCTGGGTGCTCGGC
Source organism: uncultured Actinomycetes bacterium (assembly GCA_963703275.1). GTDB lineage: Bacteria > Actinomycetota > Thermoleophilia > Gaiellales > JAICJC01 > JAICJC01. The sequence goes on from OY969804.1 coordinate 315,242, forward strand.
CACGAGATCTCCGGCGAGCTGATCGAGATCGGGCCGCGGGCCGCCGAGGAGGTGGCCGAGATGGGCCTGGCCATCGGCGAGCACGTCCACTGCATCTCGACGCTCTGGTGCGGCCGCTGTCGCCTGTGCCGCAGCGGCAACGAGCACCTGTGCGAGCACGCCGGCCTGATGGGCTTCGACTACCAGGGGGCCTACGCCGACCTGGTCTCGATCCCCCAGGTTGCGCTCAAGAACCTGTTCCGGATCCCCGCCGGCCTCTCCGACGCGCACGCGACCTTCACCGACCCGCTGTCGGACGCGATCTGCGGCCACAAGGACATCGCGGTCGGACTCGACGACACGGTCGCGGTGGTCGGTGCCGGCCCGGTGGGGACGGCGCACGCCGCGATCGCCCGGCTCGAGGGCGCCGGCCAGGTGCTGCTGCTCGAGACGGCGGCCGGCCGGCTCGACCTGGCCCGGGAGATCCTCGGCGACGAGCGCATGCGGTACGTCGACACGTCCGGCACGGCCGGGATCGCCGCGGTGCGGGCAGCGACCGAAGACATCGGCGCCGACGTGGTCATCGTCGCCTGCTCGAGCGACGTCGCCCAGGAGGAGGCCATGGAGATGGCCGCCCCCCGCGGCCGCGTGCTCTTCTTCGGCGGGCTGCCGAAGGGCACGACCCACATCAACTTCCCCTCCAACGTGCTCCACTACCGCGAGGTGCAGGTGCACGGCTCCTACGCGTCGCGCCACCGCGATCAGGTGCATGCGCTCGACATGCTCGCCGACGACATCGGCGGGCTGCGCGGGGTGGTCTCGGACATCGTGGATCTCGACAGCGCCCCGGCGGCCTTTGCCCGCATCCGAGCCGGTGAGGTCCTCAAGGTCGTGGTGGCCCCCTAAGCTAGCGGCGTGATGAAAGCCGTCGGCCGCCGATCGCTCCGCCACTCGCTCGCCGACGGGTTGCGCGACCGGGTGGTGGCGGGGGAGTTCGCGCCCGGCGACCGCCTCCCCGGCGAGCCCGAGCTGGCCCGCAGCCTGGGCGTCTCGCGCAGCTCACTGCGGGCGGCGATCGCGCTGCTCGAGGAGGACGGGCTGCTGCGGCGCATGCACGGCTCGGGCACGTACGTCACCGACCGGCCGCTCCTGCGCAACGACCTCAGCCGCAACTTCGGCGTGTCGTCGATGATCGCGGCGATGGGGCTCGAGCCGGGAACGGTCGACGAGACATGTGCCGCCGAGGAGGCCACGGCCGAGGTCGCGGCCGCGCTGGACGTCGCCGAGGGCGACGCGGTGAGCGCCCTGCGGCGGGTGCGCACGGCGGGCGGGCGCCGGGTCGTCGACGTCACCGAGTGGTGCCGCCTCGATGTGCTCGCGCCGGCGGCGATGGCGGCGGTGGCGGGCGGCTCGATCTACGCCGCGCTGGCCGAGCGCGGGCTGCCGGTGCACCACGGCGTGGCCACGATCACGCCCGATGTCGCCATGGGCGAGGTGGCCCGGCGGCTGGCCGTCCCCCGGGGCACGCTGCTCCTGACGCTATGGCAGGTCGACAGCACCGCGAACGACGCGGTCGCGCTGGTCTCCCGCGAACACCACCTGGCCGACGCATTCGAGATCTCCGTCTACCGGCGCGGTCCGGGCGACGGGGGAGAGGAGGAGCGATGAGCGCTGACGATCTGGTCGTGGGTGTCGACGTCGGGTCGCAGGGAACGTGTGCCCAGGCGATCGGCGCCGACGGCGTGCTCGCGGTCACGACCTACGTGCCCCACCAGCTCTCCTACCCGCAGCCGGGCTGGGCCGAACAGGATCCAAGCGAATGGCTCGGCGCCGTGGCGCAGGCGCTGGCCGAGGTGTGCCGCGAGGTCGGCAGCGCGCGCGTGCGCGCGATCTCATTCGGCTCGCAGCTCGACGGGCTTGTGCCGGCCGGTGCCGACGGCGATCCCGCCGGCCCCGCGCTGATCTGGATGGACCGGCGGGCCGGAGCCGAGTGCGATGCCGCCGCGAGCCGCCTCGATCCGCAGCGTCTGCGCACCCTCACGGGCTGCAATCTCGATCCGGGCCACGTCGCCGCCAAGATCGCCTGGCTCCGGGCCCACCGGGCCGACCAGCATGCGGCCGCCCGCTGGTTCCTGCTGCCGGGCTCGTTCGTCGCCTGGCGGGCGTCGGGCGAGGTCGCGGTCGATCCGTCCAACGCCTCCTCCGCGATGCTGCTCGACCTCCAGACCGGCGACTGGTCGGACGAGGCCTGTGCCGCGTTCGGCATCGATCCCGGCTCGCTGGCGCCGGTGCGGCGGTCGGACACCGTGCTCGGCACCGTCGCGCCCTGGCTGCGCGAGGCCGCCGGCCTCGACGCCTCCACGCTGGTCGTGCTCGGCTGCGGTGACGAGATGGCGGCCACGCTGGGAGCGGGCGTGTTCGAGCCCGGCGTGGTGTGCGACGTGATGGGGACGGCGGAGCCGGTGTGCGCGGTCGCGCCCGCTCCGGCGCTCGATCCCGACGGCGTCACCGAGGTGCACCCGCACGCCGATCCCGGCGGATGGCTGCTCGAGAACCCGGGCTGGCTCTCGGGCGGGGCCTACCGCTGGTTCCGAGACGAGCTGGGGTCGATCGAGGCCGCCCGGTCGGCGGCCACCGGCGCGGACGTCTACGAGCTTCTGAACGACCTGGCCGACGGCGTCCCGGCCGGTGCCGACGGCGTCCTGTGGGTGCCCGCCCTGGCCGGCGCCACGGCGCCCGAGTGGAACGCGGACGCGCGCGCGGGCTGGTTCGGGCTGACGGCCGCCCACGGCCGCGCCCACATGGCCCGGGCGCTGCTCGAGGGCAACGCCTTCGCCCTGCGCGACGTGCTCGAGGCGATCCGCGCCGCCGGGCTCGCACCCTCCGAGCTCGTGTGCGTGGCGGGCGGCGCCCGCGGCGACCTCCTGCGCGCGATCCGGGCCGACGTGACGGGCCTGCCGACGACCCGGCCCGACGATGTCGAGACGACCGCCCGCGGCGCCGCCATGCTGGCGGCGGCGGGGGCGGGCCTGCATCCGGACGTGCCCACGGCGGCTGCGGCCATGGCCGGGCCGCGGTCGGAGCCGATCCACCCCGATCCCGAGCGCCAGGCGGTCTACGACGGGCTGCACGCACGCTACCGGGAGCTGTACGCGGCGCTGCGCCCGCTCTTCTCGCCGGCGGCGGTGCCGGCATGAGCTCCGACCCCAAGCTCGACGCCGCCCTCGCCGGCGTGGCCCAGTTCCCGCTGCTCGACGCGCTCTACGGCCGCCGGTCGCGGCGCTTCCCGATGGGCGGCTGCATCCCCGACGGCCCGCTCGCCCATCGCTCGGCCCACGAGCACGTGCCCCTGAGCGAGGTCGAGACGCTGCTCATCCTGACCACGATGGCGGGCACCACCGGCTGGCACTACGGCATCACCCGCCATGCCCGCTACGCCCCGCACCTCGCGAACTACAACGGTGGCGCGGCCGGCCGCACGGTGCCGTCGGCGGCCGGATTCCACACCAGCGAGCTCTTCTACACCGACGACACGGGCCTCTACTACTTCCCCACCCGCGACGCCGGCGCGCTGGTAGACCCCGCGGAGGAGGACATCACTCCGGCGCTCATGATCGAGCGCCACCGCGACCGCATCGTCAAGCTCTCCGACGACCGCCTGTACCTGCCGCGCGAGGAGCCGTACCTCGAGGGCCACAACACGTGGATCGCGAACGAGCCGGGATCGCTGCTCGCGATCCCCGTGGCCGACATCGCCCAGCACCACATCGCCAACATCTGCTTCTTCACCCAGAACGGCTTCTGCATGCACGACGACCTGAACGGCCGTCCGATCCCCGGCATCGAGCGCTTCGAGGGGCTGGTTGACACCTCCCAGCCCGTGCCGCTGTCGTTCGTCGAGCAGTACTCGCTGACCGAGGCCACCGCCGAGCTGATGGTGTCGAGCTACAACGGTGCCCTGCTCCTGCAGGCGATGGGGCTCGGCGGCTGGTCGTATGACGGCATCGAGCACATGGCGCTGCTCGGCGCGTCCGGCGAGCCCGGCATCCCCGGTCTCGGCTTCCGGTACGACACCGACCCGCGCTGGGGCGTTCCCAATCCGACCGGCCGCACCGACGGCACCTTCCACGCGTTCTGCCCGCCGCACTACCCGACCATGGCCGACGCGGTGGAGGCGTTCGCCGAGCGCAAGTTCGGTCCGGGCGGCCCCTACCACCCGGACACGCCAGGAGCGTGGACGGAGTCGTCGGCGATCCGGGCCTCCGCGGAGCCGTACTCGGAGGAGTTCAAGGCGTGCGTGACCCTGCAGTGCGAGTACACCCTCGGCACGTGGGGCAAGTTCCCGGGCACGGTGCCGAGCGTATGGGTGATGAACGTGCTCCAGGCCCAGCACATCGACCTCGACTTCTACGACCGCTTCTTCCGCCCCGGAGCCGTCCTGGACACGCATCGCAGCCACTTCGACGTGTGGCATCCCTCGTCGTGACCCGGATCGCGAGCGTCGAGGTCTACGGGTACGAGCTCACATACCGGCACGGCTCCTACGTCATGTCGGGCGGCCGGTCGGTGGCGTCGCTGCCCTCGACGGTGGTGCGGGTGTCCACCGAGGACGGCCTCGACGGCTTCGGCGAGACGTGCCCCCTCGGCAGCACCTACCTGGCGGCGCACGCGGCGGGCGCCCGGGCCGCGCTCGCGGAGCTCGCGCCGGCGGTGGTGGGCCTCGACCCGGCCGGTTTCCGCGTGCTGCACGAGCGCATGGACGCCGTGCTCACCGGCCACGAGTACGCCAAGAGCGCCATCGATGTCGCCTGCTGGGACGTCGCCGCAAAGTCGATGGGCGTGTCGGTGACGACGCTGCTCGGAGGTCTGCGCAACGAGTCGTTCCCGCTGTACGTCGCGGTCCCGCTGGGCACGCCCGAGGCGATGGCCGATCACGCGGCTGCGCTCAGGGCCGAGGGCATCACCCGGCTCCAGCTCAAGGTCGGGGACAGTCCCCGCCTGGATGCCGCGCGGGTGGAGGCTGTTCTGAGCCGCTGCGGCCCCGACGACGTGGTCATCGCTGACGCCAACGGCCGCTACACGACCCAGGCGGGGGTGGTCGCCGCCCGGCTTCTGGCCGGTTTCGACGGCGTCTACATCGAGCAGCCGTGCGCGACCCTCGAGGCGTGCCGGTACGTGCGCGAGCACACGTCGCTCCCGTTCGTCCTCGACGAATGCATCAGCGACGTGCCCACGCTCATGCGGGCGCACGATGCCCGGGCGATGGAGGCTTTCAATCTCAAGATCTCCAAGGTCGGCGGACTGACCCGGGCCCGCCAGATGCGCGACCTGGCCGAGGCGCTCGGGATCTCGGTGACGATCGAGGACACGTGGGGCGGCGACCTCGTGACGGCCGCGGTGTCGCACCTGGCGGCGAGCACGCGCGAGCAGAACCTCTTCACGGTCTCGTTCATGAACGACTGGACAAACGAGCACGTGGCCGGGTACGAGCCGCGGTCGGCTGATGGCCGCGGATCGGCACCCACCGGCCCGGGCCTCGGCGTGAACGTCGACCTGGCCGCCCTCGGGCCGCCGCTCTAGAACAGCAGGCTGTCGAGCCCGCGGACGAGCCCCGGCCGCTCCTGAATCCGCCGCGCCGCGAGCAGCGAGCCCGAGACGAAGATCCGGGGGTCGCTCAGCTCGTCGTGGCGGATGATGAGCCGTTCGCCCGGCAGCCCGAAGACGACCTCGACCGCCGGGCCGCACCCGGGCAGCCGGATCGAGTGCACGTGGGCGCCGCCGATCTCCGCGCCACGGGCCTTGGGGGGGCCGATCGGCTCGGACGGGGCGGGGGTCGTCTCGCCGGTGCGCTCGTGCGCCAGCAGCTCGGCCAGCTCGCGCGCGGTGCCGCTGGGGGCATCGGGCTTCTTGGCCGGGGCGTACTCGACGATCTCCCAGTCGGGCACGTGCCGGGCGGCGAACCTCGCGAGGTGTTGCATCAGCGCCGCCGTGATCGAGAAGTTGCCCGTGGCCACGCCCACGCCGGCGCTGCGGGCGGCGGTGTCGATGCGCTCGAAGTCGGCGTCGGTGAGGCCGGTGGTGCCGATCACCACGGGAACGGCGCGGGCCAGTGCGAGATCGACATGCCGGCGTATGAGAGAGGGATGCGAGTAGTCGATCAGGGCGTCGGGGCCGCGGTCGAGCGCCTGCTCCAGATCGGCCTCGATCGCAACCCCCGCCGGCGTGCCCATCACGATCGCTCCGACGTCCTGGCCGATCTCGCGCCGGGCGACCGCGGAGTGCAGGCGATATCCGTCGGCCGTCACGATCCCCTCGACCAGGGCGCGGCCGACGGCCCCGAGAGCTCCACTGACGCAGACGGTGAGATCGGTGGCGGCGATGGTGGCGCAATCGTACCGGGGAACCCGTAAACTCGGTCGATGCTGAGCGCTCCGGCTGTTGCGCCTGCCCATGCCGTCGCCCGGCCCGCGATCGTGCGCGTGGCCTGCCCGCGCAAACGCCCGGCGGCCGAGTGCGGGTTCGTGCGTGTCCCGCTCAATCACAGCTTTCCGAACGGCCCCACCATTCGCGTCTACTTCGAGCGCTACTTCCGCAGGCAGCGCTCGCGGCCGGCCGTGTCGACCGTGCTCTCGATCGAGGGCGGCCCGGGCTTCTCGACCACCGCCGACCGGGCGGCGCGGCTGCAGCTCTGGCGGCCGATCTCGGCCCGGCGCGATCTGCTGCTGGTCGACCTGCGTGGCACCGGCCGCTCGGGCGCCCTCAACTGCCCCGCGTTCCGGCACCACATCCTCGGCTACATCAAGCGCGCCGCCCGCTGCGCGGCTCAGCTCGGGCCCAGGCGCAACGACTACGACACGTCCCAGTCGGTGCAGGATCTGGAGACGGTGCTCGATGCGCTCCACGCCGGCAAGATCGACCTCTACGGCGACTCGTACGGGTCATACGCCGCCCAGGCATTCGCGATCCGCTACCCGCACCGGTTGCGGTCACTTGTCCTCGACGGCACCTACCAGCTGCCGGGCTCCGACCCCGCGCTGGCCGACATCGCGGCGAGGACGCGCACCTCGCTGCAGCTGGCGTGCGAGCGCCGTCGCGCCGACTGCCCGGCGGGCACGCATCCGCTGGCGCTGATCACGCGGCTGGTCAACCGCGTGCGCAGCCACCCGATCTCCGGCGTCGCGCCCGACGGGGACGGCGACGAGATCCATGTCACGGCCGACCCGGACACGCTCGCGCAGCTGCTCCAGTCCGGTTTCTACTACCAGGGCGTGTGGCGCGACATCTTCGCGGCGACCCGGTCGGCGTTTGCCGGCGACACCCGCCCGCTGCTGCGGCTGGTGGCCGAGACGGTGACCACCGACGGGCCGAACGGCAACCCGCGCGAGTTCACCGAATCGCTCTACCTGTCGGTGATCTGCCACGACTACCCCGAGCTGTGGCCGCTCGATTCGCCGGTGTCGCAGCGACCGGCGGACGTCGCAGCCGGCCTGGCGGCGTATCCGCCCGGCACGTTTGCGCCGTTCACGGGACAGGAGTGGGATGGGATCGACTACGAGGGCGCCCTGGCCTGCATGGACTGGCCGCCGGCACCCGTCCCCGACCCGCCCGTCTCGCCCACCGCCCCCTATCCGCACGTGCCGACGCTGATCCTGAACGGCGACCTCGACAACATCACCCCCCTCCAGGATGCCCGGGTGGTGGCGTCGCGGTTCCCGGACAGCACGCTCGTCGTGATGCAGAACAGCGGGCACGTGACGGCGCTCGAGGATCAGAACGACTGCGCCGCACCCATCTACGAGCACTTCGTGCGCACGCTGAAACCCGGGAACACGTCGTGCGCCGCGCGGACGCCCGAGGTGCGCGTGGTCCCGTCGTTCCCGCTCACCCTGTCGGCGGTCACCCCGGCGCTGGCGTCTCCGGGCGACCGCTCGACGCTGCGCGACCGCCGGATTGCCGCGGCGAGCGCGGCCGCCGTCGCCGATGTCCTGCAGCGCTGGTGGGCGAACCTCAGCGGCAGCGGCGTCGGCCTGCGCGGCGGGCACTGGGCGTACGCCGGCAGCGCGGTGACCGTGTTCACGCTGCGAAACGTCGCGTTCGTCCCCGGCGTGCGCGTGACGGGCACCGTGCGCTGGGTGTACGCGACCGGCCGCGTTCGTGCCAGGGTCGTCACGCGGGTCGCGGGCGCCCCCGCCGAGCGGCTGCGGATGGCATGGTCGCTGCAGGTGCGCGCGGCCCGAGCCCGCCTGGTGGGCGCCGCCGCCGGCCGCCGCCTGCGCCTGCACATGCTCGCTCCGTAGCGGCGCGCCCCCCGCCCAACCGGGGACAGTCCCCGGTCGAAACCTGTCACGACGGTGTAACGGCGATCGGTGGGGGACTGTCCCCGGTCAGAGCGGGATGCGGAACTCGATGGTCGTGCCGTCCCCGGGGGCCGACGTCACGTCGAGGCTCCCGCCCGCCGCGCGCAGCCGCTCGTGGGCCGTCTCGAGACCGATGTGCATGGCCCGCCGCGCCGGCCGCCGTGGCGTGCGAAAGCCGCGGCCGTCGTCGGCGACCTTGCCGTAGAGCGCACCGCGGCGCTCGCCGAGGCGGATGACAACATGGCGTGCGCGGGCGTGTCTGCGCACGTTGATCACCGCCTCGCGGACCGTGCGGTAGGCGAGCGTCTCGACCGGCGCTGGGTAGCGACGCGCCCGGGTACGTACGCTGACCTCGGCGCCGGTGTCGCGGGCGAGGCCGGCGGCAAGGTCACGGATCGCGGCCGCCAGCCCGGCCGCCTCGAGCAGCTGCGGGCGCAGCTCGAACGTGAGCCGGCGGGTGCGCTCGGTGGCGCGCTCGAGCGCCCGCCGCGCGCCGGCGATCGTCTCGCGGGCTGCGGCGATGTCGCCCTGACGGAGGTGGCGCTCGCTGCGGTCGAGCTCGAGCATCGACGCGGTCATGACCTGGATGGTGTCGTCGTGAAGCTCCCCGGCGATGCGCGACCGCTCCTCGTCCTCGGCCCGCACCATGCTCTCGAGCAGGGCCTGGCGGCGCTGCTCGGCCTCGCGCAGCCGGCCGGACATCTCGCGCTGCTCGGTGACGTCGTGGTAGTTGAGCACGATCCCCCGCACCGCCGGCTCGTGCAACAGGTTGGTGGCGACGCCCTCGACCACCCGCCGCGACCCGTCCCGGTGCCGGAGGCGGAACTCGCCCCGCGCCTGCGCGCCCGGCCGATCGTGCAGTGAGGTCAGGATCGCGCGTGCTCGCAGCGCGTCCTCGGGCGCCATCAGGTCGATCGGCGTGCGGCCCTCGAACCACTCCGGCGGGCGCCCGACGATCTGGCCCATGGTCGGATTCTGGTAGACGACCACGCCCCGCTCGTTGATGATCGTGACCGCCTCGCCGGCGTGCTCGACCAGCGCCTTGAACAGCCGTCCGGCGCGCTCGGCGATCTCGTACGACGTCCGCTCCTCGGTGACGTCGACGATGATGCCGTGCACCATCGGCTCGCCGGCGGGTGCGGTGCGGATGAGGAGCGCGCGCTCGTGGATCCAGCGGACGCGCCCGTCGGGCAGCACCACCCGGTACTCGTCGCTCGGCGGCGAGCCCGTGCGCATGAACTGCTCGCTGGTCGCCAGCACCCGGCCGCGATCCTCGGGGTGAATCCGGGCCGACCACACGTCATAGCCGCTCGCCCACTCCCCCACGGTGCAGCCGACGATCGACTCGATCTGCGGGCTCACCCAAACCGAGGTGCCGTCGAGCCGGTCCACGTAGAACGCGGCCGGCAGCGTCTCGATCAGGGCTGCCCAGGGCGGCTCCATGTCCGCCGGCCGGGCGGGTCCGTGCGGGTCGTCGTCGATCGTTCGCGTCCCCCTTCGCTGCCAGGGCCGGCGTGACCTGGTGGCGCCGGTTGCGACACGCCCACCAGATCGCGACAATACCGCACCGCATGTCCGGTGACCGCATCGATCCAGTATTCGTGCACGCCGGCGAGTCGGCGGTCTTTCACCGCGAGCTCGACCGCGGCTACCCGCTGATCGATCACGGCGAGGGCGTGTGGCTGGTCGACGCCGGCGGCAACCGGTATCTGGACGCGGTCGGAGGCGGGGCGATGGTCGCGTCGCTCGGGGCCGGCGCCGGCGACGTGATCGAGGCGGCGCGGTCGCAGCTCGAGCGGATCGGCTTCATCTACAACCAGCAGTTCACGAGCCCGGCACAGGAGCAGCTCGCGCGCGAGCTCGTCGCGCTCGCTCCCGGCTTCGCGCGCGTGCACTTCACGAGCGGCGGCGCCGAGGCCAATGAGACCCTCCTGCGCCTGGCCCGCGCCTATCACGTCGAGCGCGGGGAGCCCGGCCGCTGGAATGTGATCTCGTTCGCACAGGCCTACCACGGCCCGACGATGGCGACGCTCGCGCTGACGGGCCGCCCGGGCCTGCAACAGCCGAACCAGCCGTACCTGCCCGGGTTCATCCACGTGTCGCCGCCGACCCGTCGCTTCGATCCCACCGGCGAGCGCACCCTGGAGCAGATCCGGGCCGCGATCGCCGAGCACGGCGCCGGCTCGATTGCGGCCTTCTTCTGCGAGCCGGTGTCGGCCGCGGCGATGCCCGCCTTCCGGCCCCCGGATGCGTTCTGGCGCGGCCTGGACGAGCTCCGCCGCCGGCACGGGTTCCTGATCTGCCTGGACGAGGTCGTGACGGGCATGGGCCGCACCGGCACCTGGTTCCATGCCGAGCAGCTCCCGCTCCAGCCCGACATCCTGGCCACCGCCAAGGGCCTCGGCGCGGGCTACGCGCCGGTGGCCGCGGTGCTCTGCGGCGAGCATGTGTTCGAGGCGGTGGCGGCCGGGTCGCGCAGCTTCGAGCTCGGTCACACGTGGGACGGCGCTCCGCTTGGATGCGCCGTCGGGCTCGCGGTGATCGACCACCTCAAGCGCCACCGGCTGGTCGAACGGGTGGCCGAGCGCGGGCCCGAGGTGCGGGCCGCGCTCGCCGACGCGCTCGCCGGCCACCCGATGGTGGCCGAGGTGCGGGGACGGGGCTTCTTGTTCGGGATCGAGTACGCCGACCCGGCCGATCCCGAGGCGTTCCTCGACCCGGCGCTCGGGGTCGCCGGCCGTATCGACCAGGAGGCGCTGCGGCGCGGCCTGATCGTGTACTCGACGCAGCCGACACGGGACGGCTACGTCGGCGACCAGACCCTGCTCGCACCCGCCTTCACCGCCACCGACTCCGAGCTCGAGCTGATGGTCGAGCGGATGCGCGCGACGGTCGAGGCCGTGTACGCAACGACGCCGGCGGCCAGCGTCCGGTGAGCGAGACGGTCGAAGTCGCCGCGGGCGGCCGGACGGTCACGGTGTCCAGCCCCGACAAGGTCTTCTTCTCGGAGCGGGGCGAGACGAAGCTCGATCTGATCCGCTACTACGTGACCGTCGAGGCGGCGGTGATGCGCACGCTGGGCGGACGGCCGGTGTTGATGGAGCGCTATCCGAACGGCGCGGGCGGCCCGTCGTTCTTCCAGAAGCGGGTGCCGGCCAATGCTCCCGAGTGGCTGCAGACGACCACGGTGCAGACGCCCAACGGCACCCCGTCGCGCGCCCTTGTGGTCGCCGATGTCGCCCACCTCGCCTGGGCGGTGAATCTGGGCTGCCTCGGATTCCACGTCTGGCCCTACCGCGCCGACGACCCCGACCACGCGGACGAGCTGCGGATCGACCTCGACCCCTCGCCGGGTGTGACGTTTGCGATGGTGCAGGAGGCGGCCGAGGAGACGCGCACGCTCCTGGGCGAGCTCGGTATGACCGGCGCGCCCAAGACCACCGGGCGTAACGGCATCCACGTGTACGTGCGGCTGCAGCCGCGGTTCGACGCGACGACGGTGCGGGCGGCGGCGGTTGCGCTCGCCCGCGAGCTCGAGCGGCGCCGGCCCGACCTGGCGACGGCGGCGTGGTGGAAGGAGGAGCGCGGCGCCCGCGTCTTCGTCGACTTCAACCAGAATGCTCCCCACAAGACGGTGATCGGCGCCTGGAGCGTGCGTCCCCGCCCCGGGGCGCAGGTGTCCACGCCCTTCGCATGGCCGGAGCTCTGGGACATCGTTCCCGACGATCTCACCATCGCGGTCGTCCCCGGCCGGCTGGCGGCGGCGGGCGACCCGTGGGAGGAGATGGAGCGCTCGCCCCAGCCGCTCGAACCGCTGCTCGAGCTACACGAGCGGGACATGGCGGCCGGGCTCATGGACGCGCCCTGGCCGCCCGTCTACCCAAAGATGCCGAACGAGCCCGCCCGGGTCGCCCCGAGCCGCGCCCGCAAACCGCCCGGCTGATCCGGTGAATACATGGGGCCTGGCCCCATGTATTCAGGCCGCCTTGAACGCCGACCAGATCGCGGTGCGCGCGTCGAGGCCCGCCGGGGTGGTGTAGAGGATCTCGTAGTTGTTCAGGATCCGCGCTGGGAACACGACCAGCGGATCCTTCGCCTCGGCGCCGACCAGCGGGTAGGAGGCGGGCGTTCCGACCTCGTACTGGACGTACTCCATCTCGCGGGCGTTCACGGCCGGCTCGAGCATGAAGTTGATCCAGGCGTGGGCCGCAACGGGGTCGGGGGCGTACGCCGAGATGGCCCAGTTGTCGATCCAGATCTCGGAGCGGCCCTGCGGCGCGACCACCCTGATGTCGTTCTGGGCCTTGCGCGCCGCCCTCACGCGGAGCCCGTCGCCGGAGTAGGTGATGCCGAGGTCGATCGAGCCGGCGATGAAGTCGTCGATGTAGATCTCGTTGATCGTGTTGACGTGCGGCCGCACCTTGAGCAGGAGGTCGCGGGCGGCATTCAGCTCGGTCTGACTCTCGGTGTTCATCGAGTACCCGAGCGCATTCAGCGCGACCCCGATCACCTCAGACGGGCTCTCGATGAAGTTCACCGAGAGTCCCTGGGCGTGCGGCAGGTAGTCGAAGAAGTCCTTCCACGTGCGCAGGTTGGCCTTGACCTTGTCGGTGCGCATGGTGAAGCCGGTGATCCCGGTGTCCTTCATGACCGAGTACACGTTGCCGGGGTCGTAGTCCAGCTGGCGCCAGTGCGGCGCGAGGTTCTTCAGGTTGGGGATGAGGCTGTGGTCGAGCTTCATCAGGAGCCCCAGCCCCTTCTCGATGCGGACGTGGTCGGCGTCGGGCACGATGATGTCGTACACGGACTGACCCCGGGTCGTCTGGAGCTCGGTCAGAAGCTGCTCGTTCGAGGTGTAGTTGGTCTCGTCGAACTTGACGTGGTACCTCTGCTCGTAGATCTTGGTGTTGCCCGGGTCGTGGTACTGGCCCCAGTTGTAGAAGTGGAGGGTGCTCTCCATCTTCTTGCCCGCCAGGTTTGAGGCCGGTGCCGATGAGGCGCCGCCGCCTCCGGTGGAGCCGCCGCAGGCGGCCGCGCCGAGCGCGAGCGCACCCAGCCCGAGCAGTTCGCGGCGGTTCATCAGGTCGGCCCGCCGCTTCCAGTTCGTCTCCGCCATCGTTGCCGATTAATATACCGAGTGTTACATGTGAGTCAATGCCGGGCGATCCGGTAGATTGCGCCGGACCGTGACCGCGACCGGCAATAACTCGTCAGTCCACCTGGGCGCCCGCCTCCGCCACGCCCGCGAGCAACGGCAGCTCTCACTCGGGGACGTCGCGCAGCGCACGGGGCTCAGCCGGGGCTTTCTCTCGCGCGTCGAGCGTGACATCACGAGCCCGTCCGTGTCGTCCCTGGTCGCGATGTGCGAGGCCATCTCGCTGCCGATGCAGCGGCTGTTCGCGACGCCCCGGGTCACGGTCGTCCGCGCCGCCGACCGGCCGAAGGCGACCCTCCCCGGCGCCGCCGTCGTGGACACGCTGATCACGCCGGCGCACGAGTCCCATGTGACCGTGCTCGAGACCATCGCCGGCCCGGGCGGATCCGGCGGTGAGGAGCTCTACACGATGCCGAGCGAGTGCGAGGTCTGCTACGTCCTCAAGGGGACGATCGAGCTCGAGATCGATGGGGAGGTGTTCTTGCTGGGCCGCGGCGACGCCCTCACCTTCGGCGCGACCGTGCCCCATACGTGGCGCAACACGTCGGCCGAGAGCGACGCCCGCATCGTCTGGGTGATCGCGCCGGCACTCCCCGACCCCCGGGGCGCGAATTCTTAGGTCGGTCTCAAGCTGGTCCGCCAGAATCTGACGTATGACGACGATCGAGGCCGAGCTCCTGCGGGAGTTTCAGGCTGCTGACATCGAGCAGTTGCCGCCCCGGGCGGCCGTCCTGCGGGTGGTCGAGGTCCTGATCGCCGCGGGAGAGCGCCATCCGGGTGCCGTCGACCGCAGGCTGGTCGTCGATCCCGGCCTGCTGCCACCGGCCGCCGCCCGCGCCTATCAGTGTGCCGTTCGCCGCGAGCGCCGGCGCGGCGTGGTGGCCGCCGAGAAGGAGGGCCCATCGCTGCGGTCGCTGATCGGGCGGCTGCTTCCGATCGCGCTCTTCCCCCACCGCACCGAGCGGATCGCCCTGCGCGACCAGGCCGTGGCCCGGCCGGCCCGGCAGGCCGTCTCGGCGTAGCTACGCGGCGAGCCGGTCTTCGCGCGGGAACGCGATGATCGTGGCCCGCCGGTTGCGCACGTGGCGCAGCGCGACCAGGCCGAACGCCGCTGCGACCAGGCACGAGACGCCGCCCACGGCGAGGCCGACACGGGCGCCGGCCATGGTGGTGATCCAGCCGATGACCGGGCCCCCGATGGGGGTCGACCCGAGGAAGGCGACCGACCAGAGCGCCATCACCCGGCCGCGCATCTGCGGCGCGGCGCCCAGCTGCAGCGTCGAGTTGGCCATCGCCAGGAACGAGACGCTCGCGAAGCCCACCATCCCCAGCGCCGCGAACTCGATCGGCAGTGTCGGGGCGACGGCCGCGATCAGGATCACCGTGCCGAACGCGAACGCGGTGATGACCATCGGCCGGGTACCGGTCTTCCCGCGGGCGGCGCTCACGAGCCCTCCGCCGACGGCGCCGATCCCCATTGCGGCGGACATCAGCCCGAACGTGCGGGCGTCGCCGCCGAAGACCTGCTTGGCCACCACCGGCAGGGTGACCTGGAAGTTGTACGCGAGCATCCCGATCAGGCCCATCATCACCAGCGGAATGGCGAGCTCGGGCGTCCGCGCCACGTACCGGAATCCCTCCCGCAGCTGGCCGCGGGCGCGGGCGGCGGGCCGGCTCGGCTTGAGCAGCGAGCGGTCCATCGTCATGAGCGATCCGACCACGGCGATGAAGCTGGCGCTGTTCAAGAGGAAGCACCAGCCCTCGCCGACGGTCGCGATCAGGATCCCCGCCACCGCGGGCCCGACCGCGCGCGCCGCGTTGACGAGCGTCGAGTTCAGGCTGACGGCGTTTCGCACCTCGTCCGGGCCGACCATCTCGAGCACGAACGACTGCCGGGTCGGGTTCTCGAAGCAGTTGTTGAGCCCGAGCAGCAGGGCGAGGACGGCGACCTCGTAGAACGTCACGCGATTCGTGAGCGTCAGGATCGCCAGGACGAGCGCCTGCACCCCCATCAGCGACTGCAGAACCACCATCAGCCGGCGTTTGTCGATCCGGTCGGCCACCAAGCCGCCGTACGGTCCGAGCAGCAGCACGGGCAGCGTCTGCAGGGCGACGACAAACCCCAGGTCGGTCGCAGACCCGGTCAGCTGGAGCACCAGCCACACCTGGGCAGTCGACTGCATCCACGTGCCGATCAGCGAGATCGCCTGGCCCGTGAAGTAGCGCCGGTAGTTGGGGATCCGAAGCGCCGAGAACGTGCGCCGCACGGTTGCATCCATGATCACGGGCGGCCGTCCCGGAGCGTGCCCGCGAGCGACTCGAGCACCGGCAGCGCCGCGACGAGTGCGCGCCGCTCGGCGTCGGTCAAGGCGTTGATGGCCAGGCCGAGGGCGTCGGTGCGCGCGTTCCTGATCTGCTCGTACCGGCGCCGGCCCTTGGCGGTGGGCACGACATGCGCGACGCGCCGGTCTTCGGTGTCGGGCGTGCGGGTCACGAGCTGGTCGGCCTCGAGCTTGGCAACGATGCGCGAGAGCAGGGTGGGGTTGATGCCCTCGCTCGCGGCGAGCTCGGAAAGCTTCATGTCGCCCCTGCGGGCGATGGTGCCGAACACCTCGTACTGGCTGGGTGAGAGATCGCTCTGGCTGCCGGCCTGGCGCAGCCCGCGGGCGAGCCTGCCGATCACGCTGCGCATGCCGACGGCGAGCTCGTTGGTGGTGTGAGGGGTGGCGGTCATAGCCACATTATAGCACTTGCTTGCCGGCAAGCATATAGTTCGGGGACGTGGAAGTTGGGCATACTGCACGCATGCACGATCCGCTTCCGTGGAGCGGCGCCCGCCTCGTGCTGCGCCGGCTGCGTCCCGACGACCTGGGGCCGTTCCAGGCCTACCGCCACGATGCCGAGGTCGGCCGCTATCAGGGCTGGGAGCCCCAGTCCGACGACGAGGCGCGGGCGTTCATCGCCGAGATGGCGCGGGCGGAGTTCGGGCGCCCCGGCGAGTGGCTACAGATCGCGATCGCCGATGCCGAAGGCGACGGCCTGTTGGGCGACATCGGCATCTTCGTCATGGGAGCGGGACGCGAGGCCGAATTCGGGATCACGCTCGCCCCGGCGGCCCAGGGCCGTGGCCTGGCCGAGGAGGCGGCGCGGACGCTCGCCGGCGGCCTTCGCGCACACACCGGAGTGCGGCGGCTGATCGGGATCACCGATACCCGCAACACGGCGAGCGCCCGCCTGCTCGAGCGCCTCGGCATGACGCTCGATGCGGAGGTGGCCGCGGACTTCCGGGGCGAGCCGTGCCACGAGCGCTATTACGGCATGGCGCTCTAGACCCGACGGTGGCGGCCGTGAATAAATGGGGCCTGGCCCCATTTATTCACGCCAAACGGGGTCAGACCCCTTTTGGCGCGCCGGTCACACGATGCGGGCGGCGGGGGCGGCTACGCTGGGGCGGGTTTCGATGCCGTACACCCATTTCTGGCACCAGTACCTGCAGCAGCGCCCGGAGAACCCCGGTGGGACGCTCATGCTGAACCCGGCGGCGGCGTTCGCGGCCGTCGTGTGCCTGCTCGTGATCGCGTGCTGGGCGGCGTACCAGATTCAGTCACGTTGCGGCAGCTGTGGCGCCATCCCTGCTCGGTGCCACTGCGACCGGCATCCCTGACCGGTCACAGATGCAGCGTTTGCGGGTTGGCCCCGGACGCGTCGACGAGCGTCACGGTCGCGCCCGGGCCCGCGTAGGCCAGCCGCCCCGAGGCCAGGCGGGTCACCCCCACCCAGCAGTTGCGCGCGATCGGGGCGCCCGCCGCCACCGCGCGCTGCGCGGGCGTGATCCGGTAGCGCTGCAGCAGGTGCGACTGGAAGCCGCAGACGACGATCTGGCTTCCCGAGATCGCGGCCAGGCCAGACGGGGCCGTGCCCGGCGGTAACGGCGTGACGTGCGTGGGTCGACCGTCCAGATCGCCCCGCGCGAGCCGTTCACCGTGGATGCCGGGCACGTTGTCGGCCACCCACAGCCGGCCCGCCGGCGTATACGCGAACGCGAACGGGTTGTTCCAGCCGGTCGAGAGCACCACGGGCGCCTGATCGGGGCGCTGGCCGGGACGCAGCAGCAGGAGGTCGCCGGTCGGGCCGCCCGCGGCTCCGGCCTGAGCCGGCAGTACGCCGGCACCGACGCCGAGCAGCAACCGTCCCCGCGGCGTCACCGCCAGGTGCCCGCCGACGTCGAAGCGGGACGTGGCTGGTGCGCGCCACAGGATCCGGGTCGGCCGTGGTGAGACCCGGCCGACGCTGAGCCGGTCGGCGCGGTCGGTCCACGCCGCGAAGATGCGTCCGTCCGGCGTGCGCGCCAGTCCGAGCAGTCCATGCAGGTTCGCGGCCGACACCGCCACCCTGGCCACCACCCCGCCGACGGGCCGGCCGCCCGCATTGACCTGCCGGATCGCGCCCGTGACGCGGTCGCCCCACAGAAAGCCGCCGCCGGGCAGCGCGGCGACCGCCGCGATCGGAAACTGCACGGTCGCCGGCGGGGAGGTCGAGCCGGCGGCCGGCGCGGACCCGCTACCGCAGGCGGACAGGCACGCCGCGAGCGCGATCCCCCACGCCGGCGCCGTGAGTATCCCGGCGCGCATTGCGGTCACGCACCCTATCGAACCGGCACGTCAGCCCGGCCGGCGGCTTCGCGTCCGGGGAGCATCAGCGCCAGCGCGCAGGCGATCGCACCCGCGATCTCGATCGCGACGGCCCGCTCCTGCCATGCGCCGCTCAGGGTCTCGTGGTACCCGAAGAGGCCCCAGTGGACGCTGACCAGGAGGGCGCCGAGCGTGACCAGGCAGAACGCGCACCCCGCGACGGGCCAGAGCTGCCCTCGGCTGCAGACGATCAGCGCGCCGAGGGCGATGCCGGTCGCGAAGTTGAGCAGGAACAGCGGGCCGATCGTCGCCACCGTCGAGAAGTAGTCCTGGTACAGGTAGAGGTGGATGACACCGGTCGCGGCGACGAGCAGCGCCGCCGTGGCGCGCACCGGCGAGTGGCTCGGGTGGGTGGAGGGCACACAGTGGGATACGCGAAAGCGCGGCGGCCGGGTTGCCTGCGACGGTGACCGCCGTCACATCCGCCCGCGCCGGTGCGGCGTCAGTGCTCGGTGTGAACGGTCGCGTCGAGCAGCGGCGGGGCGTCGATCCGCGCGGCGGCGGTGCGGCCGAGCCGCGTCGGGCGGCGGTAGCGAAGCTCCTCCGCCAGCAGATACGACCCGACCACGAACAGTGCGGCGGCGGCCTGGAAGACGAGGCCCTCGAGCGTGGGGAAGGTGGCAAACCAGGTGCCGATCCAGTTGGGGATGTGGACGCCGAGGGTTGTGGTGCCCAGCCACCCCGCCTGCTGCCACTCCTGCACCGTCTCGCCGACCATGCCCACGAACACGAACCCGATCAGGACGCCGGTGACGACCAGCATGCGCTTGTAGGGCAGGCGGTGATGGGCCATGAAGGTGACCGCACCGACGACGGCGATCAGGACGGCGGCGACCGCGACGCCCTCGAGCACGGTCGCGGACCCGTAGCGCAGGCGCATGGACTGCAGGAAGAGGACGACCTCGAATCCCTCGCGATACACGGAGGCGAATCCGAGCGCCGCCAGGCCGAGCAGCAGGTTGCGCTGCGCGTTGGGCCCCGTCCCGTGCATGAGCCGGCGCCGGGCCTGGTTCTGGCTGGCGATCCACCCGGTCCAGTACACGCGGTGGAAGAACCAGTTCAGCACGATCATGAGCACGATCAGCGCCACGACGCCGGTCGCCGCCTGCAGCTGCAGGCCGCCGAGGCCCAGCCGGCCAATCGTCGCGGCGACGATGAACCAGGTCGCGACGGTCGCGCCGATCCCCAGGCCGGCGCCGGCGGCGACCGGGCGCCGCAAGCGCTGGTTCGAGCCCATGAAGCTGGCGGTGATCGCGGCGAGCACGAGGATCGACTCGAGCCCCTCGCGGAAGACGAGCAGCGCGCTGTCAAAGACGACCGAGCTGTGGCTCATGCGCGCGCTGGAGGCGGTCGGGTCGCTGACGCCGCCGGACACGCCCTGGACCACGAGCACGCCGATCAGAAAGACGCTGAGCGCGCCCAGCACCCACCAGCGGTTCCGACTCGATATCGCCCTTCCGACCGCCGTCACCGATTCGCCTCCGCACGTCTGGGACTCGTTCTGATTAGGTCCGCCTAAGCGGCCCGAGGATGCTACCCCACCCCCGTCCGGACGGCAACCACGAACCGCTCACAAGTGCCATATGTGTCAACTTGGCCGCCGAGTAGTACCATCCCAGGACACCTCGAGAACGGATGTGCAGATCCGCGAGGACCCCCGATGTACCGGACTGGAGTCCGTGGGTCGCCCGATGCCCGGTTCGAGAACCACCCAGAGGCCGCCACTGCACGTACTGCTGCTCGAGGACCAGGCCGGAGACGCCGACGTCATCGTCCACGAGCTGCGGCGAGGGTACGACCCGATTGCGCGGCGCGTCACCAGCCTCGAGGAGATGCTCGAGGCGCTCAACGACGGCTCGTGGCAGATCGTGCTGCTCGACTACACCCTCGAGGGTGGCGGGACGGCCCTGCAATCGCTGGCGGCCCTCGCGGAGTTCGACATCGACCTCCCGACGATTTTGATCTCCGGGCCGATCGGCGAGGAGGAGGCCGCCGACGCACTCCGGGCCGGGGCCAACGACTTCGTCAACAAGGGCAACCTGACCCGGCTCGTGCCGGCGATCGCCAGGGAGCTCCAGCAGGTCGAGGCGCGTCGCCATCGGAGAGAGGACGTGGAGGCGCTGAAACAGAGCTCCGAGCGCCTGCGGCTGGCGCTCGACGCCGGCGGGATGGCCTCATGGGAGTGGGATATCGAGGTGGGCTGGCTGGCCTGGTCGGAGCGGCTCGAGGCGTTGTTCGGGCTCGAGCCGGGCGAGTTCGGCGGCACCTATGAGGAACTGATCGAGCGCGTCCATCCCGACGACCGCGAGCTGGTCGGGGCCAGTATCGAGGAGGCGATGAACACGGACTCGCCGGCGGTTGTCTACCGCGCCGTCTGGCCCGACAAGACCGTTCACTGGCACGAGCGCAAGTCGCAGCTCGTCCTCGACGCCGGCGGTCAGTTCCGGGGCATGGCCGGGGTCACGTTCGACGTGACCGACCGCGAGGTGGCCGCGCAGTCGCTTCGCGAGAGCGAGGAGCGGTTCCGCCTGATCGCCGAGCACGCCCACGACCTGATCGCCCTCCTCGATGCCGAAGGCCGGTTCGTGTACACCAGCCCCTCGTGGCAGCCGACGCTCGGCTACCCCGCCGGCGAGCTGCTCGGCACGGCCATCGCCGACCTCGTCGACCCCGAGGATGTGGACGACGAAACGATATGGGTCCCGGGGATGCTGCGCGAGACCCGGTTGCGAAGGGCCGACGGTAGCTGGGTCTGGGTCGAGGGCCGGCGCTATGTCGTCGAGGGTCGCACCGGGTCGCACCTGGCCCTGATCGCGCGCGACATCAGCGAGCGCAAGGCGGCCGAGGCCGCGAAGGTCGCGCTCGAGGGAGAGCTCCGGCAGGCCCAGAAGATGGAGGCCGTCGGGCAACTGGCCGGTGGGATCGCGCACGATTTCTCGAACCTGCTGACGGTGATCAGCGGCTACACCCAGATCCTGCTCGCCCGGCCCGACCACGAGCTGCAGGGGAGCAAGGAGATCATCGAGATCAGTAAGGCTGCGGAATGGGCGGCGCGGCTGGTGCGGCAGCTGCTCGCATTCAGCCGCAAGCAGGTGAGCGAGCCGCGGCCCCTCGACCTGACGGACATCGTCCGCGAGACCCGGTCGATGCTCGAGCCGCTGATCGGCTCGAGCATCGAGTTCTCGACCGTCCTCGCTCAGGATCTTGGCAGCATCAGCGCCGACGGCGGGCAGATCGAGCAGGTGATCATGAACCTGGTCGTGAACGCGCGCGACGCCATGCCCGACGGCGGCACGCTCCTGCTGACGACCTCGAATGTGACCGTCGCAGCGGCGCCCGCGGGATCGACGCAGGTCGTGACGGCCGGCGACTACGTGATCCTCACCGTGGCCGACACCGGACGGGGAATGGATCCCTCGACGGCCGGGCGGATCTTCGAGCCGTTCTTCACCACCAAGGCCCGCGGCGCGGGTACGGGCCTCGGTCTCGCGACCGTCTATGGAATCGTCAAGCAGGGCGGTGGCGAGATCGAGGTCGACAGCGAGCCCGGTGTCGGCACCGCCTTCCGGCTCTACTTCCCGCGGATCGCAGCCAAACCGGAGCCGTTCAAACCGCAGCCGCTGCGCGATGAGCGCCTCCTGAACGGCACCGAGACGATTCTTCTCGTCGAGGACGAGGAGACGCTTCGGGCCATCGGCAAGGAGATTCTCGAGGCGTACGGCTATACCGTGCTGCTGGCCGCCGAGGGCGGTGAGGCACTCGCCACCATGCGCGATCGCGCCGAGCCCGTCCACCTGTTGATGACAGACGTCCTGATGCCGGGCATGGGTGGGCTCGAGCTCGCCGACAAGCTCTCGGCGCTCCAGCCGGGACTGCGGATTCTGTACACGTCCGGATACAACGACAACGGCAGCGGCATGAAGCGGATCCAGGGGTCGCGATATCTGCAGAAGCCGTATGGGATGCAGCAGCTGGCGCGAACGCTACGCGACCTGCTCGACTCGCCGCCTCCCGCCGCGCCCCCGTCACCCTAAGAATTCCCGGCGCCGTGTGCGCTTTGGTTCAAGTTTGTTCCGCCGGCGCCGATTTCACGAGGGTGCCCAAGCTCGCTTCCGCGACGGGAGCCGACACTCCGGCTCGCCGGGGTCTAGGCGCCCCAACCCCGATCTGGGCGGCCTACGGGCTGCTCGGCGCGCTCCTGCTCGGCTACCTGCTCTCGCTGATCATCCGCGCTCCGGGGGACTCGTCCACCTGGCTCGACGGCTGGGCGGTGTGCGCGTTCGAGATCGTCGTCTGCGCGATGGCCATCGGCCGCGGCATCCTGCACCGCCCGGGGCGAACGGTGTCCCTGACGCTCGGTGTCGCGATGAGCATGTGGGCCTTCGGCGACATTGCCCTCACGTACGAGTCGCTCGGCGGGAAGGACCCGTCGGTGCCCTCGCTGGCCGACGCCTTCTACCTCGCATTTTTCCCGCTCGCGTACCTGGCCCTGGTGCTGATGCTGCGGCGGGAGTCGAGCAAGCTCGTCCCGGCCACGTGGCTCGACGGTGGTGTCGCCGGCCTGGGAGCGGCCGCCCTGTGCGCCGCCTTCGCCTTCCACAGCATCGAGCACATCGCCGGCGGCGGAACCGCCGAGGTGACGACCAACCTGGCCTATCCGGTCGGGGATGTCCTGCTGCTGGCCATGGTGGTTGGGGGGAGCGCGATTCTCTCGGGCTCGCGTGGGCGCGCATGGCTGTTCGTCGCCGCGGGGTGTGCGCTGAACGCGGTCGGCGACACCTTCAACCTGTTTGGCTCGTCGGGAACCCATGTGGGGATCGTCGTCGACGGCGTCGCCTGGCCGACGGCCCTCTGGCTCATGTCGATGGCCGTGTGGCTGCGCGTCGGCAGGCCGGACGTGCTCGGCCACCGGGCCGCGCCGGGCTTCCTGCTCCCGGGCGTCGGCGCCGCATGCGGGCTCGCGGTGCTGCTGATTGGCAGCATGCATTCGATCTCGCCCGTCGCCGTGGCGCTGGCGGCAGCGACCCTCGTGGTGGTCGGCGTCCGCCTTGCGCTCTCGGTCCGCAGCCTGCGGACGCTGACCGAGGAGCGCCACCGCCAGGCGGTCACCGACCAGCTGACCGGTCTGGGCAATCGCCGCCGGCTGGCCCAGGTGCTCGAGAGCTTCTTCGCCGATCACGAGAACACCGCGACCGATGCCCGCGACCTCGCCTTCCTCTTCGTCGATCTGAACCACTTCAAGGAGATCAACGACTCGTTCGGCCATCCCGCCGGAGACCAGCTCCTCACGCAGATCGGGCCCCGGATCGAGACCTGCCTGGGCGAGTCTGACCTGCTGGTGCGGATCGGCGGCGACGAGCTCGCCGTGATCCTGGTGGACTCCGACCGCGAGCGGGCCGCGCGGGTCGCCGAGCGGCTGTCGGCCACGTTGCACGACCCGTTCGTCCTGGACATGGTCAGCGTGCGGATCGGCGCGAGCATCGGCATCGCCATCGCCCCCGACCACGCCACCGACCCCGAGGAGCTCATGCGCTGCGCCGATCGCGCGATGTACCGCTCCAAGCGCGCCGGGACGCCGTTCGAGATCCACGATGCGCGTCTCGATTCCGAGGCCGACCGGCTGCGCCTCGTCGAGGAGCTGCGCACCGCGATCGAAGAGCACCAGTTCGAGTTGCACTACCAGCCCCAGATCAACCTCCGTGACGGCACGATCTCGGCGGTCGAGGCCCTCCTGCGGTGGCCGCACCCGCGGCTCGGGTACATCCCGCCGCTCGACTTTCTCCCCCTCGCCGAGGAGGCCGGTCTGATGCGGGAGCTGACGACCATGGTGCTCGACCAGGCACTCGCCCAGTGCGCCCGATGGCGAGCGGGCGGTCGCCAGCTCTCCGTCTCGGTCAACGTCTCGGCCACGAACATTCTGGACGTCGGCTTCACCGACCTGATCCGCCGGCAGCTGCTGCGCCACCACCTGCCCGCGAGCGCGCTCGTGCTCGAGATCACCGAGACGACGATCATCTCGGACTTCGAACGCTGCAAGCGCGTGGTCGATGAGCTGTGCGAGCTCGGCTGCGTCGTTTCGATCGACGACTTCGGCGCGGGGTTCACGTCGCTTCCCTATCTCAGCCGGCTGACGATCGGCGAGCTCAAGCTCGACCGGACGTTCCTGATGGAACTCGCATCCAGCGAGGGCCTGCAGGGCGATTCCACCCTGATCCGCGCCACAATCGATCTCGCCCACGCGCTCGGGCTGCAGGTCGTCGCCGAGGGCGTCGAGGAGCAGTCCACCCTCGACCAGCTCGGCCGCCTGGGCTGCGATCTCGCCCAGGGGTATCACATCGGCAGGCCGACGCCCGCCGCCTCGGTGCTCTTCGAGTCCGACCTCGCCGCCTGAGAGACGCCCCCGGGAGCGATACGGCATGCGCCGACTGCGGCCGTATGCTCTGAGCCATGGACGGCGAGCGGAGGGTGTACGGCCGCCGGCGGGCGATGCACCGGCGCCGGGTGCGGCGGCGGCGCAGAGTGGCGCTCGCGGTCGTGGTGCTGCTCGCGCTGATCGCCGGCCGCTTCGCGTATCTCGCAGTCAGCGGTAGCTCCGGCTCGCGCGCCGACGTGGCTGTGACGACTCCGCCCACGTCGCCGGCCACGACCGCGAAGACGAGCCCGGCCGGCTCGGCCACCACGACCGCGGCCGCGCCTCCTCCCCACACGACGGTGACGATCGCGGCCGTCGGCGACACCATGCTCGGGAATACGCCGATGCTCCCGCCCGACCCGGGCAGCTACTTCTCGTCGGTCTCGTCCCTCCTGCGCGCCGGCGCCCAGATCGTGTTCGGCAATCTGGAGGGCACGCTCACGACCGCGACCGGCAGCAAGTGCGGAACCGACACGGACGACTGCTACGCCTTCCGCGCGCCGCCGGCGTACGCCGCCGACCTGCGCCACGCCGGGTTCACCGTCCTCAACAACGCCAACAACCACTCGTATGACTTCGGCGCCGCGGGGCAGGAGCAGACGGTGTCGGCGCTGCACGCGGCCGGCATCGCCCAGACCGGCCTGCCCGGCGAGATCACGGTCGTGCGGGCGCGGGGCGTGCGGGTCGCCTTCGTCGCCTTCGCCCCCTACTCCGACACGGCCAACCTGCTCGATCTGCCCGCCGCACGGGCGCTGATCCAGCGGGCGCGGCTGCACGCCGATCTCGTCGTCGTGTACATGCACGCCGGCGCCGAGGGCGTCGACGCCGACCACGTCACCGGGCGCGAGGAGACCTACGTCGGCGAAGACCGCGGCGACCCCGAGGCGTTCGCGCACATGGCGGTGGACGCCGGCGCCGACCTGGTGATCGCGAGCGGCCCGCACGTGGTGCGGGGGATGGAGTTCTACCATCGCCACCTGATCGCCTACAGCCTGGGGAACTTCGCCGGCTATGCGAACTTCGGCCTCGGCGGCCTGCTCTCGACGTCATGCATCCTGCATGTGACGCTTCACAGCGACGGCACGTTCGCGTCGGCGCGGATCATCCCGACCGAGCTCGTGGATCAGGGCCAGCCGGTGCCGGGAGGGGACGCCGTGAGCGTGATCTCCCAGCTCTCGCGCGAGGACTTCGGAGCCCGTGCCGCCCGCATCGATGCGGACGGCAACGTCACGCCCTGACTCAGGTGATGGTGACGGTGTCCGTCACCCAGCCGCTCGTGTTGCCGTAGGCGTCGACGGTCTCGAAGCGCACCTCGGTGACGCCGACCGCCTTCACCGTCGCCGTGGCGCCGGTTCGAAGCGCGCTCCACGTGGTGCCGTTGTCCGTCGAGGTCTCGTACTTGTAGCCGACGAATCCCGGTGCGGTGTCGGTCGAGCCCGTGGCCGTGACCGTGACGGGCGTGGTGGCCGTCGGAAGGCCGCCGGCGCTGTCGGTGACGGTGGGAAGCGTGATCTCGGGGAACTCCGCGAAGCCCTGCTGGGTGGAGCCGCCGATCTTGGTGAAGTCGCCGCCGGCCTCGATGGTGCCGTCGCCGCCCGCAAGCGCGAACACGCCCAGGACGCCGTTGGCGGCGGGATGCCACGCCTCGAGGCTGCCGGTGGTCTCGTCCAGCGCGAGCAGATGGTCGCGCGCTCCGGCCGAGGGGCAGTTGTTCGTGCCCATCACCTTGCCGCAGTAGTTGTTGAAGTGCCCGCCGACATAGACGTTGCCGCTGTCGACCGCGATCGCCTGGTCGTTGCCGTCCAGGCCGCCGATCCACAACTGCGCGCCGGTCGCGGGGTTGAACGCGACGATGTTCCCGCCGGCTCCGGTACCCGCCGCGTACACGCCGCTTGCGTCCACGGCGAGCGTGGTGATCGCGTAGGAGGGGTGCGTCGTCCAGCCGAGCAGGGCGCCGGTCGCGGGGCTGACCGCGCCGATCGAGTGCCCGGTGACGCCGTCAAGGCTTGCGAACGTGCCAGCGACGACCAGGCGCGAGCCGTCGGCGGTCAGGGCAATCGCGTTGACCTTCGCGCTCGCGCTCGGTGTCCACCCGGTCACGAGCGCGCCGGTCGAGAGGTCGACCTCGGCCAGATAGTTGTGTGCAACGTTGTCGGCGGTGGTGAAGCTGCCGCCCGCGTAGAGGCCGGTCGCGCCCACGGCGATCGACATGACCTCGGCGTTGGCCTTCGCCTTGAACGTGGCGATCGGTGCGCCGGTGGTCGCGTCAACGGCCGCCAGGCGGGTGTGAGTCTTGCCGCCGACCGTGCCGAATGTTCCGCCCAGATACACCGTCGAGCCGTTCACCGCGATCGTCTGGACGGTGTTGTTCGCGTTCGGGTTCCAGGGCAGGAGCGCGCCCGTCTCGAGGTCGATTGCCGCCGCGTGGTTGCGTGCGACCTCGCCCGTTCCGACCGGATCGCCGGAGGGCCGCATCGACGTGAACAGTCCGCCCAGGTATGCCGTCGACCCGCTGATGACGACGGTCTCGACCCGGCCGTTGGTCTGCCACGAGGCCAGCACGGGCTTCGACCCGGCGACCACGGCCTGCGCACCGGCGACGAACACCAGCGCCGAGACGACAACCGCGCACACAACCGATCCACGCCAACGAAACATCCTGCCTCCAAGCAGTCGAAGAACGCCCGGTTCAAGGGTACACGGACTCTCCGCGATTGCCAGCGCCTCCCAGCAGCGGTGGCTACGGGGCTTTGGGCGTGCGCGCCGCGACGATGTCGACGGCGACGCGGCGGGTCTCGGTGTGTGCGCGGCCCTCACGCAGCTCACGCGTGACGTCGGCAACGACCGCCGCCCGTTCGGCCGCGGAGAGCTGCGGAGCGTTGCGGGCGAGCCAGAATTCGAACCGCCAGCTCTGCCGGTCGAGCCATGTTCCGGCGCCGCCGCGCTCGTCCTCGACATGCTCGACCACACCGAACCCGCACTCGCCGAGTACCGTCAGGTCGCCTTCGAGCTCGGCGCGGCCGTAGGGTTGGCGCGCCGGCCGCTCGGGCAGGTCGGGCAGCTCGAGCCGGGGAACTCGCGCCCGCACCAGTGCAACGACGTCCGCGAAGGCCACATCCGTCGTTTCGCCGATGCGCAGCCGCACGTCGAAGCTGAACCGGCCGCCGGGCCGCAGCGTGCGGCCGAGCTCACCGAGGAGGCGGCGGTGGTCGGTGAGGAAGTTCTGCCATGCGCTCGTCGCGATGACGTGATCGACCGGGGCGTCCACCGCCGTCGAGACGGCGTAGCCGTCGCGGTGCACGATCCGGACATTGTCCATGCCGGTCGTCTCGCGGCGGGCGAGTTCCACCATGGCCTCCGACCCGTCGACGCCGATCACCCTCCCCGCCGGCCCGACCAGCTCGGCCAGCCGGCGCGTCAGCAGGCCGGGGCCGCAGCACAGGTCGACCACGGTCTGGCCCGCTCCGATCCCGGACAGCGGGACAAGGTGCGACATGACTCGCTCGATGCGGTCCTGCCGGCGAGCCGCAAACTCCGCCGCAAAGGCCGGGTCGTCGAAGTCCGAGAACGAGATCGCCACGCCCTCAGTGTAGGGCGGGGATGGTTGGTTCCACGTCGCCGTGATGTCCTGGGCGACGGTTCGCAGTCGCAGCTCCACCCCCAACCGCCAACCCACCAGAGATGAACGTCCAGGCGCGCGGGGACGTGGAATCAATCATCCTCAGTCGCGGATGACCCAGAAGAGCGCCGCCGGGCGCTGGCCGATGTTGCGCCAGCCGCGGATGGTGCTGCGGTCGGCCAGCAGGGCCTCGCCCTGGCGCAGCACGGGACGGCCGCTGCTCAGGTGGATCTGCACCAGCCCGGCGACGACGGCGACGAGCTCGGTGCCCTTGTGGGCGATGTTGGGCGTCGCCGTGGCTCCCGGGGCGAGCCGCACGAGATAGGTGCGAAGGCCGGCCTCGGGGTCGTCCAGGAGGGGGACGGGGGTGCCGGTGGGCGTCGCGGCGGGGTCGTCGCGGCGGCCGAGCCGGTAGCCCGGGGCGATGTGGCCGCGCAGCAGCTCGTCGACCGTGATGTTGAGGTTCGCGGTGAGTGTCAGCAGGGTCTCGAGGGAGAGCCCGCGCTGGCCGCGCTCCGCCTGCGAGATGGCGCTTGCCGAGACCTCGGCGAGCTGCGCGAGCTGGGCCTGACTCAACTGGCGCTGCATGCGCACCGCCCGCAGCGCGCCGCCGAGGCGGGCCGCCGCGGTTGCCTGCGTGAGCTCGGGCGTTCCGTCGGCGAGCCGGTAGTGGTAGACGCTGCCCTGCACGCCGACCGGGCGGCCCTCGGCCTTGGCGATCCGCAGCCGGCCGTCGCGGAGGACGAGCACGCACTGGGTGACGTCCTCGACGTCGCGGCGAAGGTTCTCGGAGTGCTCGCCCTGCGAGAGCGACCAGTAGGCGATTGCGCCGACCTCCAGCAGCAGCGGGCAGCAGCGGGTGAAGAAGCGCCGCGCCATCTCGGCGCCCCAGTTGGCGGCCATGTCGTCGAGCGGGTCGAACAGGAGCAGCGTGCGGGTCTGAGGGGTGCATCGCCGCCGGATCGCGTTCAGAAGCGGGCCCGGCTCGGCCAGCGGGGTGCCAGGACGGGCGTCCAGAAACGCCAGGTTGGGGAACTCGCGTTCAATCGCCTCCGGGGTCTGCGACACCGACACATAGGCGGCGTGGTCGTAGAGCGCGGTCAGTCCGGCGATCGCGGCGTAGAACGGCGCGGCCGTGTCGGTGCGGTCGGGCTCGAAGACCACGTTGTCGCCCCAGTAGAGGCCGTGCAGCGCCTGGTCGAGATCGTCGACGCCGGTGCTTGCGACCGGGAAGTGGGGGGACTCAGGCGTCGTCATGCGTATGAAGCGCTGCTGTCGAGATCCGTGAAAGCCGGGACGGGCGCTCTACCGTGTTCGAGGTCAGCAAACGAGAGGAGTACCACCACATGGAGACCGTAATCATCGCACTGGACGGCAGGGAGTCAGAGCGCGCCCTTCCGGCGGCCGAGGAGCTTGCAAAGCAGTTCCTGTCGCGGATCGTGATTGTGCACGTCAACCAGCTCGTGTCCGGGTACCGCGGCGGGCGCTTCCCGCTGCACGCCGACGAGCCCGAGCGCCTGGAGCGCCTGCGCGAGGTCGTTTCGGAGCTGCGCGACGAGGGCTTCGACGCCGACCTCGAGACGTTCACCACGTCGCTCGGACACCCGGCGAACATCATCGCCGAGAGCGCCAAGCGGCACGCTGCGGGCGCGATCGTGCTCGCCAGCCGTGACCGCGTCCCGGGGCTGGGCATGTTGACGTCCAGCGTGACCCGGCGGCTGCTCCAGACGGCGCCGTGCCCCGTGCTCGTCGTCACCCCCGGCACCACCCGCGAGACGTTCCGGGCGGTCGGCGGACTGGCCCCCGCAGCGGCCTGACCGAGCGCGTGGCATGTCCGTTTTCGCTCCCAGCTTCCCCTACATCCTGCCGCTCGCGGGCGCCTCGGTGGCGTTCGCGGGCGGCATGCTCTCGCCACGGGCGCTCGCGGCTGTCGCCGCCTCGGCGATCGCCTGCGCACTCGTGCGGGCCGCGGTCGAGCACGCCCGGATCGAGATGGCCCGGGACAGCGCCGACCGCTGGATCGGGGTGCACGCCGGGCGGCCGCCGAGCGACGAGATCCTGCGTGCGCGCATCGACGAGTTGCAGAGCCCACGCACCCGGAGGGAGCTTGCCCGGGCGTACCGGCGCATCGCCCTGGAGGCCATGGGAGCTGGGCGCCCGCTCACGCCCGCCCAGCTCAATCGCCGCCGGCTGCGCCGGCATGCGGATGATCTGCTTCAGCTCGCCGCCCGGCTCGACGACCTGTCCTCACCGGTCG
Source organism: uncultured Actinomycetes bacterium (assembly GCA_963703275.1). Lineage (GTDB taxonomy): Bacteria > Actinomycetota > Thermoleophilia > Gaiellales > JAICJC01 > JAICJC01. The sequence goes on from OY969804.1 coordinate 345,712, forward strand.
CGCCGCGCGGAGTCGCGCTTGCCCACCGGCTCGTCACGGCCGGCGGCGGCCCGCTCTACAACTCGCGCGATGACGACTCGCTGCCCGCGAGCCTGAACGCGACCCTCACAGCCCTGGACGCCTAGAAGATCGGGCGGCCGTCGTACTCGGCCTTGCTCTTCGCGCCGATCACGATGAAGTGGACACCGTCGGGGCCGCCGATCACCTGGCGCGTGGACTCGGGCGAGACCAGCAGGTAGTCGCCCTTGGCGAAGGGCACCTGCTCGCCGTCGACAATGAACGTCGCCGTGCCGCCGATGCCGCAGTAGAGCTCCTCGTGGCCCGTGTCGAGCTCGTCGTGGGCCTTGCCCTCGCGGTTCGGCGGGACGCGCAGCTCGTTCACGCCGAACGCGGTGGTGCCGAGCGCCCGGCGGATCTTCGCAAAGACCCCGTAGGACACCTCGATGGACGGATCGTCGCCGTGGAGGAGCTTGTAGGCCATCCGGTGACGACAATACTACGCATTGCGATGGCAACTGATCGAGGTGTCGGGCCGCTGCGGCGAGCGCTGCGGCGCCGGCGCGCAAACCGGCTCGGCACGGCCTCGACCGACGGCCTCGAGCCGGGCACGCTCGCGCTCGGGGGGCGGGAGCGGACGTATCTGCTCGCCGCGCCCTCAACCCGTGCGGCGCCGTTGCTGGTCGTGCTCCACGGCGCCGGGTCGAGCGGCGCCGGAATGGCACGCCTGACCGGCCTCGGCGAGCGCGCGCGGGCGGCCGGGGTGGCAGCGGTGTTCCCGGACGGGGTGAACCGGGTCTGGAGCGACCACCGCGGCGCGCCGCGGCTGCGGACACGCGAGGGCGTCGACGATGTCGGGTTCCTGGCGGCGCTGATCGAGCGGCTGGCCGGCGACGGCGTGATCGACCCGCGCCGGGTGGTGCTCGCAGGGATCTCAAACGGCGCGCTGCTCGCCGAGCACATCGCCCGGCACGCGCGCCTGCCGGTTCAGGGCGTGGTGCTCGTCGCCGGCGCGGCCACCGTGCCGAGCCGGGAGGCCCAGCTCCGGCCGCGGCAGGCCACGCGCGTCGTCATCTTCCACGGCACGGCCGATCCGCTCGTCCCCTACCTGGGCGGCCCGATCGGCCCGGCCGGCAGGATGGCGCAGCGGCGGGCGCGACGCCGCGGCGGCGATCCCGGGCGCGGGGTCGCCGTGCCGGTCGACACCGTCGCATCCGACTGGGCAGCGGTGGCCGGCGCAGCGCCCGCGCCCGAAACGGAGCGCCTGCCCATGCCCGCCGGCGATCTGGCGGTGACGCGTCTCACCTGGCGGGGGCCCGCCCACGCCGTCACCCTGCACCGGATCGAGGGCGGTGGACACACCTGGCCGGGCGGCCCTCAGTACCTTCCCGCGCGGATCGTCGGCCCGGTTGCCCGTGGCCTTGACGCCTCGGGGGCCACGATCGCAGTTGTCGCCGAGGGGGTCTGATGCGGCGGTTCGGAACCGCGCTCGTGCTCGTCGCGGGGGCCGCCGTCGCCGGCGTGGGTTGCGGAGGCTCATCCCCGGCGACTCTGGGGCCCCACCCACGGTTTCCGCCGGCCTTCGCGATGGCCGACCTGAGGCTGCGGGATGGGCTTCGGGCCTGGCGGGCGTCGGATCCGGCGTTGGTCGGCCCGCCTCCGGCCGCCGTGCTCGCCGCCGCGGCGCAGGAGCGCCAGATCGTGCACCGGCTCGCAGGGAGCCCGGCCCGGGCGCGGCGGACGCTCTCCGCGCTCCCCCTGCGCGTGTCCGCGCCGCTCGCCGCGGACGTCGCCGCTGCGCGTGACCTGCAGCGGCTCGCGGGGCCGCCGAGCGGGGCACCCGGGCCGGTTCTGCATCTGGTGGCGCCGCGCCCGGCGGGCGAGCTGCTGGCCGACTACCGGCGGGCGCAGCGGCGCTTCGGCGTCCAGTGGCAGGTGCTCGCGGCGGTCAACCTGATCGAGACGGCGTTCGGCCGGGTCAAGAACCACAGCAGCGCCGGCGCGCAAGGCCCGATGCAGTTCCTGCCGGCGACCTGGCGCGCATATGGCCTGGGCGGCGACATCAACTCGCCCCGCGACGCGATCCTGGGCGCCGCCAACTATCTGCACCAATCCGGCGCTCCGGCCGATGACCGCCGCGCCCTCTACGCGTACAACCACTCGACCCTCTATGTCGACGCCGTGCTCACCTATGCGCGCCAGATGACCCGTGACCCGCTCGCGTATCTCAGGTACTACGCGTGGGAGGCCAGCCTGCCCGCAACGCTCGGCGGGTAGGCCGGCCCGCCCGATATCGCGCCGACGCTATTGGAATTCGCTCCCAAGAGACTGCTCCGCAGGCTCATCGCGCGCGCCCGATTGCCGATAACTTGGTAAATGACTTCCAGTTCGTCTCGTTTCGGCCCTTGGGATGGGGACCCAGATCAGGCTATGGCGATTGCAAGCCTGCTTCGCCGTGTCGGCGGTACCGCCGGCGTGCACGTGTACGAGCTCGAGGTGATCGACGACGGCGCCGCATACCGGTGCCGGGTGTGGATCGGCCAGGCGGTCGACAGCATGCTGGGTGGGATCCCCGCCGGGATGGATGCCGAGGATGCCTGGGAGCATTGCGTCCACCCTGACGACCGCGACGCGTACAACGACAGCTTCGAGCGCCAGGGCCGGGGTGAGACGACCGAGGTCGAGTACCGGCTGGTGGGCTTCGATGGTGTCGCCCGCTGGATGTGGGAACGGGCCACGCCCCGCCTGGAGGCGGACGGCATCATGATGGTCGACGGCGTCGTTGCCGACATCACCGAGCGCCGCCTCGTCGAGGAGCAGCTCGCCGAAGCGCGCGACCGGCTCGAGCAGCTGGCCTATCACGACCCGCTGACCGGGCTCCCGAACCGCCTGCTCTTCAACGAGCGCATTGCAGACCGCGTCGCCCAGGCGACGGACGACGCCTCGGGATTCGCGGTGCTGTTCGTGGATCTCGACGGGTTCAAGGCCGTCAACGACCGGTACGGCCACGCGGTGGGCGACGCGCTTCTGGCCGAGGTCGCCGGCCGGCTCCGCAGCGCCGCCGTCGGTGCCCTGGTCGCCCGCCTGGGCGGCGATGAGTTCCTGCTCCTCGCGGGTGGCGACGCCCCGCTCGCCGCACTCGCCGATCAGATCTGCACGGTGCTCGAGCGGCCCTACCGGCTGCACGGCATCGAGGCGGTGCTCGGCTGCAGCGTCGGCGTTGCCGTCTATCCGCAGGACGGCACCACCTCGGATGACCTCATTCGCGCCGCCGACGCCGCCATGTACCGGCGCAAGCGCGCGAACCGCGCCGCGTAGATCGCGGCCTGTCACAAGACGCGCACAAAACGACACACCCAACCCAACCGGGGACTGTCCCCGGTTGGGTCGGGGCAAGCATTCGCCTCGGGCGGGCGTCCAAGCTGGCATGTCGGCACGTGGCTCTGCCCAGCCTCGATCCTGGGCGTACCTGGTGGCGGTGGTCGCCGGCTTTGCGTTTGGCGCTCTCGATCAGTACCTGGGCAGCCTGCGCGTGCTCGTCCTCTACGGCGCCTGGCCCTCGACCGTCAGCCAGATGTCGGCTCCGTGGCTCGTCCTGCCGTTCGTAATCGGGATGACTCAGGTGAGCTCCGGCCGTGCAATGCGACTCGGACTGGTCGCGACCCAGTCGGCGTTGGCCGGCTACTTCGTCCTGACGCTCAGCCCGCTCGAGGGGGTCTCGCTGGGCGCGTTTCCGAGCAGCCTGGTGAGCCTCGTCGTCAGCGCCCAGAACTGGGTCTACATCGTTGCCGGCACCGTCACGGGGATCGCGTACGGGCTCCTGGGGCAACGTTGGCGGGTCGACCGGTCGTGGATCAGCGTCGCCCTTGTCACGGGCGCGCTCTGCCTCGAACCCGTTGCCCGCGAGGCGGTCGGGCGGCTCTCGCCGCCCACGAGCGTGTGGACGGCGGAGGTTGCGATCGGCGCCGCGCTCGCCCTGGTCTTCGCGGTGGCCACGGTCACCCGCGCTCGCGCAAACAGCTGAGCCCGTACGGCTAGGAGTCGCCGGGGGGCGTGCTGTCGTCCTCGCCGCGCAGTTTCCGTTCCTGTTCCTCGTCCAGCTCCTGCGCGGATTCCACGTCCTCGCGCGAGTAGCCGGGCGGCAGGTTTGACAGGTCGGGTGCGATCACCGTTGCCCCCGCGCTCGAGTCGGGCAGGCCCAGAGTGGGGACGACCGAGCCGGATGCGGGCACCAGCACCAGCTCGCGATACGACTTGCGCGGGAGCGTCTCGCCCCGGAAGAACTCGGGCGCGATCATGCGCCAGATCAGCATCAGCACGATCCCCAGGAGCAGCACGCCGATGCCGAGTGCGAAGACGCCGCCGACCCTGTGGTGGTAGTACGGGAACCCCGGAACGGGGATCGACGTGTAGCCGTAGTCGGGGTTGATGTACTGGCTCGCGGCGTACACGAACAGCACCAGCAGCAGGATCCCGCCGATCAGCGGCACGACCCGGCGCGACATCGACTCGCGGAACGTCAACGGGATGTTCCGGTAGAACCAGAAGCAGGCGAAGCCCGTCAGGCCGTAGTAGAAGGCGATCATCAGCCCCAGCGATCCGATCGAGTCGCTGAGGACGTTGCCGCTGACCAGGGTCAGGACGACGTAGAACGCGACCGAGGCGGCGCCCATGCCCCACGTCGACCAGGTGGGGGTCAGGTAGCGCGGGTGGATCTTCGCGAAGACCCGGGGGGCCGCCTTGAAGGCGGCCATGGACAGGGTGGTGCGCGCCGTGGGCAGGATCGTGGTCAGCGTTGAGGCCATGGAACTGGTCATGACCATGAACAGCAGGAGCTTGGTCAGGCCCGAGCCCAGCCCGCCGCCTCCGAAGATGCTGTTTCCCAGGACGCTCAGCACGTCGCCGGAGTTGGCGGCGTTGGTGAGCCCGATGCCCGTGCTGCCGGCCCCGGCCCAGGCCTGCGCGCCGAGCGTGACGATCACGTATGTGAGCAGCAGGAGCACCGTCGAGATGACGGCGGCACGCCCGGGAGTGTGGTTTGCGTCGGCGGTCTCCTCGTTGCAGGCGACCGCGGTATCCCAGCCCCAGTAGATGAAGACGGCGGCGAGGATGCCCGCGGCGAACACCCCCGGTGAGGAGATGTCGAAGGGGTTGAACCAGGACAGGTGGATGCGGCTCGACTCCGCGACGCCGTTCCCGGAGTAGACCTTGATCAGGGCCGTTCCCGCCAGCACCCCGAGCACCACGACCTCGATGCCCAGCAGGAGGTACTGGAGCCTGGCCGAGATCTCGATCCCGATCCACGAGATGTAGGTCATGACCACGATCCACACGATCCCGGCGACCGTCACCCAGAGGGTCGAAGCGGCGAGGTGGTTTGCGCCCACCAGCAGATAGCCGTACGACCCGGCGATCTGCGCCAGGTTCGCCATCACGATCACGTCGGCGGCGAAGATGCCCCAGCCGCCCATCCAGCCCCAGGACGCGCCGAACGCCCTGGTCGCCCAGGTGAAGGTGGTGCCGCAGTCGGGCTCGGCCTCGTTCAGCTCCTTGTAGGCGACGGCGATCATGTACATGGGCACGAACGCGAGCAGCATGATCACCGGCGACTGCAGCGCCACGGTGGCGACCACGAACCCCAGCGCCGAGGCCAGGCTGTAGGCGGGCGCGGTCGACGCCATGCCCATCACGATGCTCGAGATCAGCCCGAGCGAGCCGCCTTTCAGCCCCTTTTCGCCGGGTGCGCTGCCGTGCAGCTGTGAGTCGACGGTGGCGTCGGCCGCGGCCATCGGGCGATCCTATAACACAGTCCGGTCAGGGTGGGGCCCGCCTTTTTGGGCTGCCTAGGCAGGGGCGAGCCAGAGCTTGACGGCGAGTCCGAGGCCGGCAAGCCCGACAAGGATCCGCAGCCAGTCGCCGGGCACTCGCCGCGTGATCGAGGGCCCGACCCTGCTCCCGACCGCCCAGCCGGCTGCCATCGGCAGTGCCGCCGTCCAGTCGACGGGGCCGAAAATGACGAAGACCACCGCCACCGTGATGTCACCCACGCCCAGGAGCATGTTCTTCAACGCGTTCGCGCGCGCGAAGTTCTCGTCGACCGTCAGGAGCAGGACGGCGAGCGTCATCACGCCCGATCCTGCGCCCCAGTAGCCGTTGTAGAAGGCGACCGCGAGCAGGCCGCCCGGCAACACGAACGGGCTATGGGTCAGACCGTGGCGCTTGGCCACCGCCGAGATCCTCGGCTGGAGCAGCAGGGCGAGTGCCGCCGCAGCGATGAGGTAGGGCACCACCTGATCGAACACGGCGTGCGGTGTCGCCAGCAACACCACCGCCCCCGCGAGACCCCCGAGTGCGGCGACGACGCCCCACCGGCGAAGCCACCTGCCCTGGCCGCGCAGCTCGGGCCGGGAGCCCAGATACGAACCGGGCCAGTTGGCCACGAACGCGATCGAGTTCGTCACGTTCGCCTGGACCGGCGCCAGACCCACCGCAAGCAACGCGGGATACGAAACCAGCGACGCGGTGCCTCCCGCAGACCCCACCACCCCGGCCACGAAGCCCGCCACGCCCAACAGGAGAACGTCGCTCCCCGAGCCGGCCATGACGCCCACCCTAACGACCAGGCGTCATTCGAAACGGAGACGGGTTCGGTGATCTGGCCCAATCCGCCGCCGCGAGCCGTCCTGTCAGGCTTGCCAGCGGACGATGATCGGTCCCTCGATACCGGGAAGCGGCAGGGCCGCTGCCTCTGCCTCAACGGCGTGGCGTGCCGTGCGCGAAAGCCGCTCCCAGGTCTGGATCGTCACCGTATCGTGCGCCCGCCTCCACGTCCCCCGGATCTCGCCTTCCAGAAGGAGGGCGCCCGGCCAGACGCGCGGTGTCCAGAGCTCGCCGCGCCGTCCGGCGTCGGGGACGAGCAGTGCGCGGTCGTCGCCCTGGAGCAGGAAGTAGGCGTCGCCGCTCGGCAGCAGCCGCGCGGGTGCCACGGGGCCGGGGTCGGCCCGAAAAGCCGCCTCGTCGCGGGTGAGGATCCAGGCGTCGCCGAGCGGTGTTCGCACCGCGATCAGCGACCGGCGGAGCGAGGCGTGGGCCGCGACGCCCTCCCGCACGGAGATCCCCGCCCAGCGGGCGAACGCCCTGGGAGTCGTGGGAGCGAAGACATGCAGGTGCCGGCGCGCCAGCTCGAGCCGGGCGGCGAGGGGATCGCCCCCTGCCGCCGGCACCGTCCAGACGGTCGGCTGGCGCGCCCCCGCCCACCGGATCAGCACGGTGCCGGTCGTCGCGGCATACCGGAGCGTGTTGACCCCGAGCCCACGCACGGCGTCGCTGTGCGTCATCGTCGTGCCGTCGAGGTGGGCGTGCAGGCGAGCGGCCACGTCCTCTGCTCTTCGCCGGCCCTTCGCGTCGTCTGGGAGCCGCCCGAGCGAGAACACCGCGAGGTCGCGTGCGGCGATCACGTAGACCTGAAACCGCGGCCCCCAGATCTGGACGAGCGCCGGGTCCTCCCAGCTGGACGGCCTCGTGCCCTTGACGCGCGCATGAATCGAGAGGAGCGCGGCCCGCGGCATGCTGTCCTGCAGGCCGGCCCACGCCGCCTGGCGCAGTGACCGCGGCCCGGGTGGAAGGCGCTCGTCGAGCGCACCGACCCGGCGCCGGAACCCGAGGATCTGCGTCCTGCTGACCTGCAGCGCCACCGCGGATCATGCTATCGGGCACAGTTGCCGTCATTCCCGGGTACCACGAGTGCGGCACGAGCATCCGACCTGGGCAGGACGCGACGCCGATGGCCGGGCGATACGCTGGACAGATGATCGAGCAGGCGAGGACGAGACCACTGGGGGTAGGCGTGCGACGCGCCCGGATCGGTGACCTGCCCCAGATCGAAGCCGTCGTGGAGCGCGCCTACAGCGTCTACGTCGGCCGGATCGGACGCCGCCCGGCGCCGATGGACGACGACCACCGCGAGAAGATCGCCGCGGGCGAGGTGTACGTCGCCGAGGCCGACGGTGTGGTGGTTGGCATCGTCGTCCTCATCACGGCCGAAGACCATGTTCTGGTTGAGAACGTCGCGGTTGACCCCGGCTTTCAGGGCCGCGGCATCGGGCGCTCGCTGATGGCGTTCGCCGAGCGCCATGCCCACGAGCACGATCTGGACGAGCTGAGGCTCTACACCAACGCCGCGATGACCGAGAACCTCACGCTCTACCCCGCGCTGGGATACCACGAGGACGATCGCCGCACCGAGGCGGGATTTGAGCGCGTCTTCTTCTCGAAACGCCTGACCGCACGTGGCCGCCGGGGGGCCGGCTGAAGCGCCTGCTACGAGGTGTCCGGGCCGCGAAGCCACACGGCCGCGTGGCTTGGCTGGAGCGTCTCGTCGATCACGCCGAGGAGTTCGTGTGTGAGCGCCTCGAGGTCGATTTCGCTTCGTAGTCGATTGCTGAAGGCGGCCGCCGCGCTGTGGGCGTCGTACCGCCGCCGGTAGAACCGGCGGTCCACCGCGCTTTGGATCCGTCTGCGAAGCGGTTGGAAACTGACCGCCACCAGCAGCGTGGAGAGTGTCACCGCGAGTGCGCCCGACTGCCCGGTGAGCTCGCGCCCCACCCACCCAAGCGCCGATACCGAACCCAGGTAGACGATCGCGAGCATCCCGACCAGCGCCGTGTAGACCACCGTGCGCCGCACGATCACGTCGATCTCGTACAGGCGGTAACGGAGCACCGCCGCGCCGATCGAGAGCGGTATCAGGCAGAAGCTGACGACCGCCGCGTCCTGCGCCGTCTCCAGCCATACCGGGGTATTCGAGCCACCACTCATCGCAACGATCACCGAGTAGAAAACGACGATCGCCGTCGTCGCCGACACGAGCCACTTCATCTGCAGTCGCGCGACACCTCGCGAGCGCCAGAACCGGATCAGCAGCACGGCTGCAGACGCGGGTATGCAGAGGAGCAGCAACGCCAGGGAGGCCCCCGCGACATTGGGGACGCCACCCAGGACGCTGGGCGCGAACGGGTTACCGCTCGTCGGCACGGCACTGTCCGCCAGGTTGTCGGTGAGGAAGAGATCGGAAGCGACGGTCACCAGCAACGCTGCGCCTGACACGTAGGCAAGTGGGCGCCAGCGCCGGCTCGGGAGCCGACCGTCCGGGAAGAGCTGGAAGAGGAACGTCCCCATCAGCCCGACACTGACCACCCACAGCCAATCGTCGACCGCGTTCGCCCACCGGGCTGCCGGCCACGACCCCGGGTGTGTGACCAGGCCGTACATCGCGTAGCCCTCCAACGTCGAATCCAGCGCCCACGTGAACCCGATGGCGATCAGGATCCACCCAATCGCATTCCGGGGCTGTCGTGACGCGATCAGACACCCCACAACGGAGAAACAGAAGAGCGACACCGAGACCGCCAACAGGGCGACCGATCCACCGCCACCCCAGTTGCCCGCCGTCTGCGGATCATGGGTGACCCACCCCAACACGTTGCCCACGACGAAAAGGGCGAACGTGGATCCCAAGAACACCAGGGGCACCGGGGCGACCTTCATGCTCGAGATTATGACCTGCCCCCGTCCCTAAAACGTTACGAACCCCGACCGGAACGTCAGACCCGGTAGATCCCCGTCGGCGCTGGGTATCACGCTTGCGTGGGCAGACAAAAAGTGATATCACATTAGTATCGGTTGGCAACGTTGGCCCGAGGACGGATCATGCGTCACGCGTTGAGCAGAGCTCCGGTGGAAGCGCTGGCGGCCGCAGTGCATCGCCTCGCTGAGATTCGCCGCACGGGTGGTCTCATTGCGCTCGGCGTGGTGCCGTTCGCCGCCGCGGGCTTTCTGGTCGCGTCCTGCGGCGGACACGGGGCGGCGGCTCCGAAGCCCGCAGCCTGCAAGACCATCACCACGAACGCGGCCGCTCCGGCGGCCGCGGGCTCCGGATCGTGGGCGTACTCAAACGCAGACCTCGCGAACACCCGGGACGCCACCGGATCGACGATCTCCTCGGCAAACGTGTCCAGGCTCGCCCAGGCGTGGACGTTCACGCTCCCGGCGAAGGCCCCGGCCACGAGCCCGTACGGGTTGTTGACCGCAAACCCGATCGTGCAGGGCGGTGTTGTCTATCTCCAGGATCTCGACTCGAACGTGTATGCGATTGCGCTCGCGACCGGGAAGCTGCGGTGGGAGTATCGATGCAACCAGCCGGAGAAGAGCGGGCCGGGACCGAATGGCGTCGCCGTCGCCGGCGGGACGGTGTACGGGCTCACGCCGACGGCGGCCTTTGCGCTGAGTGCCGCCACCGGCCGGAAGGTCTGGGTCAGAAGCGATCTCCTCAGCAAGGGCCAGGGGACCTTCGGCATCCAGCCACAGGTGGCCGACGGGCGGGTGTATGCGGCAAGCCAGTACGGCTCAGGGCCGGGCGGCGGAGTGCTGCTTGCACTGAAGGCGTCAAGCGGAGCGGTGATCTGGAGGTTCAACACGGTCACCGGGCCGGAGCCGGGCGTGCAGTCGCTCGGCCTCGGCGCCGGCGGCGCGTGGGAGACGCCGCTCGTCTCGAGCGACGGGTCGGTGACCTACGGGATCGGCAACCCGTATCAGACCCCCGCTGCGGCGATCGCCCATCCGGCCAGGGATCTCTACACCGACAGCGACGTGAACCTCGACGCCGCGACCGGGAAGCTCCGCTGGTACTACCAGGCGGTGCCAGACGACTTCAAGGACTACGACCTGCAGGCGTCGCCGATCGCGGCGCGCGCCGGCGGGGTCTCCGTCGTGATCGGAAGCGGAAAGATGGGCGACGTCTACGAGATGAACGCGAGCACCGGCAAGCTGATCTGGAAGGCCCCGGTGGGCGCGCACAACGGTCATGACAACGACTCACTCCTGGCGCTCGAGCACCGCAGCACGATCAAGGCGCCGCTCACGATCGTGCCGGGGTCGTTCGGCGGCGTCTTGACGAACCTCGCCGCCGCGGGCAACACGGTCTACGTGGCCACCCTTGACCTGCCGCTGACGTATCCGACGTTCAACCTGCCCACGGCGACCAAGGCCGCCGGTTCCCCCACCGGCGAGGTGGAGGCGCTCAGCCTCGCGACAGGCAAGGTGGAATGGGACCGGAAGGTGCCGCAGCTGCCGCTCGGCGCCGTCACGGTCTCCAACGATCTCGTGTTCACGACGCTGTACGACGGGGTGCTGCTCGCACTGAATCGCACGACGGGCGCGACCGTGTATCGCCGCAAGCTGCCCACATCCGCCAATTCGCCGATCGCCATCGCGGGGAACGCCGTGATCGTTCCGGCGGGCGGCCCGGTCACGAGTTCCGGACGGGGAGCCGCGCAGGTCGTGGCATACAGGCTGCCGTGACTCGGGTGGCGGCATGACGGCGTGGGGGACGTGGGCCGAGGTCGGCACCGCGCTCGGAACTCGCTTGACGTGCCTAGAGGGGCGCGGTGAGCGCCCCTCAGCCCACGCCCCGCCAGCGTGCCGGACGGTATTCGACGGCCCGGCCGGTCGCCGCGAGCCGCTCGAGGTGCGAGATCGCCTCGACCAGCGCGAACCGCTGCTCGTGGAACCCAAGCGGCTCGTCGCGCCAGATCACCTGCGCGGCGTCGTAGGCCGACTCCGCGCCCTCGGCGAGAGCCGCGGCGGCGATGTCGAGGCGCTCGTCGTGGTGGCCGGCGATCGCGGCCGCGCGGGCGGCGGCGGTGCGGATCACCGGCCCATGCCCCGGGTACACGGTCGCCGGGGCGAGATCCGCGACCCGGCGCAGTGTCGCCAGGTAACGGCCGAGCGGATCGGCTGCCGTATCGGGCCAGCGGCCGACGTTCGGTGTGATCTCGTCGAGCAGCACGTCGCCGCCGATCAGCCGGCCGCCCTCGTCGTCGCGCAGCGCGATGTGGCCGTCGGCGTGGCCGGGCAGGTGCAGGACGCGCCAGGTGCGCCCACCGGCCTCGATGACGTCGCCCTCGTCGACGAGCCTGGTGGGGGCGGCGAGCTCGACCGCGGTCCCGATCTCGGCCCGCGTGGAGGCCGCGGCGAGGTCGGCGGGCATGCCGTGGTCGCGGAGGTAGCGCTCGTATTCACCGTCGTCACCCTGCTCCCAGGCGGCGACGGCGAGCTCGCGGTCGATCCGGCCCTGCACGACCCGGGCGGCGCCCGTCAGGCGGGCGAGGCCGGCGCTCGCTCCGAGATGGTCGGGGTGGTAGTGCGTGAGCACGAGCTGCGTCACCGTGGGACGGTCGAGCGCTGTCAGGACGTCCTCCCACCACGCCAGCGAGCGGGGCGTACCCAGGCCGGCGTCGACCAGCGTCCACCCGTCCGTCGACGCGAGCGCGTAGCAATGAACGTGGTCGAGCGCCCACGGCAGGGGCATCGTCACCTGCACGACGCCGGGCTCGAGCTCGGTCACAGTGGGCTGCGGCACGGGTGAAGTATGTCGGTGCGAATCGCCCGGCCCACAGTCTTAGGGACGGCTTATCCGGCGCGTACCGAAATCTCAGGTTCGGCTCGTAGTGTGGTCGGGCATACAGGCCCGCCGCCGGTCGGCGGGCGGTGCGGAACGCAAGGAGTTCAGCTCTCTCATGAGTACACAAACCCAGGCCCCAATCACGAGCACGGCCCCGCTTCGGAGCTATCTCTTCCTGCTCACGCCGCGCCTGCCTTCGCGAGGCGGCGAGGCGCTCATCCACTACGTCCTCGAGGAGTCGCCCGAGCGGGCGATCCAGGTGTGCGACCAGTCCTATCCCGACCTTCGCATCGTGTCCTTTCGCGACGTGACCGACCGTGTGACGGCGGCCTAGCATGGACATGGAACTCGACGACACACAGGGACCGCGGGACACGCACCCGCGCCGGCGCTTCAACACTCGCATCGTCCTGGGGGCGCTCGGCGCCGTCGCCGCAGCGGCAATTGCCGCCGACCTCGCCCTCGCCTCGACACGCCCGGCGCAGGTTGGCACCGGGGTCGTCGTCATCGACACCAACCTCGGCTACCAGGATGGGCAGGCGGCGGGCACCGGCATGGTGCTGACGTCGTCGGGCGTGATCCTGACGAACAACCACGTCATTCGGGATGCGACGGCGATCAAGGTCGTCGTGCCCACGACGGGCCGGAGCTTTACCGCCAGGGTCGTCGGCTACGACGCCTCCGATGACGTCGCCGTCCTGCAGGCCGGCGGCGCCTCGAATCTGAAGACCATCTCCGTGGGGGACTCGTCGACTCTCGACACCGGCCAGCCCGTGACGGCGCTCGGGAACGCCGGTGGGACCGGCGCGCTCCGCGCCGCTTCTGGCACCGTGACCGGTATCGACCGTGCGATTACCGTTGGCGATGACCAGGGCGGGAGCGAGAGCCTGGCGGGGATGATCGAGACAAACGCCGCCGTGCAGCCCGGCGATTCCGGCGGACCGCTGATGAACTCCTCCGGCCAGGTGGTCGGGATGGACACGGCCGCATCCGTCGGGAGCGGGTACGAGCAAGCGTCAAGCAGCACCGGGTTTGCAATCCCCATCGACAAGGCCAGGTGGATCGCCCTGCAGATCATGGGTGGCCACGCATCGGACGCGATCCATCTCGGTGGCACTGCCTTCCTCGGCGTCGAGGTCGAAGGGAACAGCTACGGCGGCTCGGGTGCGGTCATCACCTCGGTGGTGCCCGATAGCCCCGCGGCCGCTGCGGGCCTCGCTCCCGGCGACCTGATCACCTCGTTCGGCGGTCGGGCGGTCTCGTCGCCGACGGCGCTCACCACGATCGTCACGACGCAGAAGCCGGGTGCGCGCACCTCCGCCACCTATGTCGATCAGGACGGCGCGACCCAGACCGTGAACGTCGCCCTGGCAAGCGGACCGCCGCGCTAGGACGATCAGGACGGTTTGGGGCGGAGCTGAATCGCGGGGGGAGCGTGCTCCCCCCGCGATCAGTGTGAGCAGACGAGCTACAGCCGCCGGGGCGGGGCGCCGATGTACTACCGATGAACCTCGGTGAATTGGGCTTCTCCGTCGGGCGCCGGCTGGCGGCGAGAACCGCCCTGGCGGCTGTGCTCGCGCTCATGGCCTGTCTTCTGATCCCTGCCGCGGGCGCACGGGCCGCCGCGCCGGGCGGCGGCACCCAGCGCTGGAATGCGACCTACGACGCGGGCACACCGGCCTTCTCCTACGCGGTGGCCGTGAGCCCGGACGGCTCGACGGTGTTCTCGACCGGAACGACGAACTACGGAACGACCGCGCCCGGTCACTACGCGACCGTGGCCGTCGATGCTGCGACCGGGCAGGAGGAGTGGGCCGCCGTGTATCGCAGCAACAGCAACCCGGGCGAACGCGAGGAGGCAACCCGCATCGCGGTCAGCCCGGACGGCTCGAAGGTGTTCGTCACGGGTGAGGGTGAGTGCCCGGTCGGATGCGGAGGCGGCGGGTTCACCGGCTACTCAACCATCGCCTACAACGCGGCGACGGGCGCGGTGCTGTGGACGGCGCAGTACCCCGAGGCGGGCCCGGGCGCATATTCGATCACGGTCAGTCCTGACGGCTCCAAGGTCTTTGTGAACGGCGGCAGTGGCAATTTCGAAACCGCCACGGTCGCGTACGACGCCTCCACCGGAAGCCAGCTGTACGTGATCCAGAGTTCCGGCGGGATGGTTCCCTGGAAGGCGCTCGCCGTCAGTCCCGACAGCTCGACCCTGTACGTCGCGACAGCCGGCGGCGGGCAATGCGGCTTCCAGCTCGCGGCGTACGACGCCTCTGACGGAACGCCGCTGTGGTCAGCCGTCTATCCCGACTGCGGCACCAATATGGCGATCGCACTCAGCCCCGACGGATCGACGCTCTATGCGGCCGGGTACGGCAACCACGGGTTCGCAACGGTTGCCTACGACGCCTCCACGGGGGCGCAGCTCTGGGCGACGGTGAGCAACCAGCTGCGGGCGGATGGCGATACGGAGCCCTCCGTGGGGGTCAGCCCGGATGGAACGAAGGTCTTCGTGCTGGGCTTTGCGCCCTGCACCTCGTCCTGCACCGACCAGCCGCTGGTGACGGTGGGCTATGCCGCCTCGAGCGGGAACCAGCTGTGGGAATCCCGCTACGACAGCGGCGCCAGGAATTACCCGATCGACCTGGCCGTGAGCGCTGACGGTTCGCAGGTGTTCGTGACCGGGCAGGAGCAGATGCCCTGCTATTCGCCGTGCACGACGACCCAGGTCAACGCTCCCCTGATCGCGTATGACGCCGGAACGGGAACCGAGGCCTGGGTCAACGACTACCAGAACAACTCGAGCTTCGCGCTCGCACCGAGCCCCAGCGGGGCGAACGTGTACGTCGCCGGGACATTCACCACGGCGGCGTCCGCCTCCGCGCCGGTTTCGAAGACCTCATGCTCTGAGAGCGCGTGCGGCTACTCCATGACCGCCTACGACACCCATGCCGGCCCCGGTGTGGTGCAGGATCGCGATCCCTCCCCGAACTACGACGGTTGGAGGACGTTCTTCGACAGGACGGCGCTGGGCGGCGCATACCGCGCGAGCCGGGTCAAGGGCCAGAGGGTGATCTTCAAGACCCCCGTGACGAGAAGCGTCGTCTGGATCGCGCATCGCGGGCGGCAGGAGGGCAGGGCCCGGGTGCTCATCGACGGACACCCCAAGGGGACATTTGATCTCTACGCTCCGGCCCCGTCCGACCGTTCGTTCACCTTCAAGGGGCTTTCGCGAAAGGCGCACTTCGTGACGATCGAGGTGCTGGGAACCAGGGATGCGGCGTCCCGAGGGACGTGGGTGACCGTCGACGCCTTCAACGTCGGAGGCAACGTTCGCGAGGAGTCCGCACTCAACGTGCACTACGGCATGTGGAAGGCCGAGTCGAATCTGGCGGCGAGCGGCGGCTCCTACCGGGAGAGCGCGTCCTCGCGCGCGTGGCTCAGCCTTGAATTCACCGGAACCCGCATCGACTGGCTGACCGCCACCGGGCCGGCGTACGGTCGCGCCAGGGTCGTCATCGACGGAGTGGCACACACGGTCGACCTCTATCGGCGTCGTCACCACTGGCGCGCTCGGATCGCCTACACGAGGCTCGGGCCGGGGACGCACCACATCACGATCAGGCCCCTCGGAACCAGGAACGCCTCCTCCAGCTCGGCGAACGTCGTGTTCGACGCCTTCATCGTCCACTAGTTCCGATCCGCGGTATAAGTGGCGACCAGCAGTCGATGCCGACAAGGGAGGTCAGCATGAGCGCCATCGCCGAGGAGATGGTCTTGGCCCACTTCATTGTTTCGGATGATGTCGAGCGTTCCCGCCGTTTCTACACCGAGGTGCTCGGCGGCAGGACGGTCATCTCCGGCGAGCCGGGTGAGGAGGTGACGTGCGTCGCGCTTGCCAACAGCTGGATCCTCATCAACGCCGGAGGAGGCCCGACGGACGACAAGCCGACCGTGATGCTCGAGACGCCTCCCGATCCAGATCGGGCCAGCAGCTTCCTCAACATCCGGGTTGCGGACATCCACGCCGTGTACGCCCAGTGGAGCGCGCGGGGCGCACGGTTCCTGACGCCGCCGAAGCAGCACGCGACCGAGCTGCGCTGCTACATCCGCGATCCTGACGGCTACCTGATCGAGGTCGGTCAGACGACCCTGCCCAGAGGCTGGCTGCTCCCGTCGTGACCACCCCTGTGGGCGCGCTCAGAGATCGAGCACGACGTCGTCGCGTGGCTGTGAGCAGCAGATGAGCGCGCTTCCGTCGGCCGGGGGTTCGACGGGGTCGGGGCTGTACCCGAGATCGCCGGCGATGAGGGTGGTCTCGCACGTCTGGCAGACGCCGGTGCGGCACGACCAGCGGACGGGTACGTCGCACGCCTCGGCGAGTTCGAGCAGGCTGCTGTAGTCGCCGCTCCACGGGATGGCGAGGTTGCTGCGGGCGAACTCGATCGTTGGGCCGTTCCCGGGTTGGCCGGCCGGTGGGTGGGGCGTCCGCGCCGGCACCCCTGCGATGCCCGGCGTCAGGCCCGGTGCGGGTCCGAACGGCTCGGTGTGGATGCGAGAGGCGTCGATCCCCATCGCTGCGAGTCCGGCGCTGATCTCTTCCAGGAATGGTGCCGGCCCGCACAGATATGCCTGTGCATCGCGCGGCGGCTCGAGCTCGGCGAGCAGTGACGCGGTGAGACGGCCCGCGCTGTCGAAGTCGCGGCCTTCGAGGTCGTTCGCACCGGGACGGCTGTAGCACACGTGGCTGCGGGCGTTCGGGAGCGACGCCAACAGCGCCTGTGCCTCGGGGGCGAACGAGTGGTTGCGGCGGTTGCGTGCGCCATGGAGCCACCAGATCTCCCGATCGGAATGGGCTTCCGCCAGCGTCTGGAGCATCGCGAGAACGGGGGTGGCACCGATCCCGGCGCTGATCAGCAGCACCGGTGCCCGGGTCTGGTCGAGGATGAAGGTGCCACGCGGCGCCGCGGTGTCGAGCTGATCGCCGACGGCGAGCCGGGTGTGCAGATAGCCGCTGGCGGCGCCGTCACGTTCACGCTTGACGGCAATCCGGTAGTGACCGGCGTCAGGCGGCCCGCAGAGGGAGTAGTTGCGGAGCACCGGCCTCTGCTGCTTGTTGGTGTGGACCCGCAGCGTGAGGTACTGACCCGGGCGGGGGGCTGGGAGCGGTGCGCGGTTTGGGTCATCGAGGCGGATGGAGATCACCGACTCGCTCTCGGGCGTGATTGCGGTGACGGCGAGCTGACGGAAGCCAGGCCAG
Organism: uncultured Actinomycetes bacterium; assembly: GCA_963703275.1. Classification (GTDB taxonomy): domain Bacteria; phylum Actinomycetota; class Thermoleophilia; order Gaiellales; family JAICJC01; genus JAICJC01. Next base: position 363,426 of record OY969804.1, read on the forward strand.
GCCGGGGCGGGGCTCGTCACCGCAAGCCCGGCGTTGCCGCTCCCGGGGTCACCCTCGAGCAATGCCCGGAACGAGGCCTGCCAGCCGGGGCTGAGGGCCGGGATCCGGAGCGCTCGCAGCAGTTGCTGGCGTGGGTGCCCCGGGAGGTAGAGCAGGGCATCCGCCTCGGCGACCGGCATCTGTTCGGGGCCAGACGCAACCTTGACGATCTCGTCTCCCGCCTGGACGTGGCCCTCTTCGAGCACGCGGAAGTAGAAGCCCGGGCGATGGTGTGATACGAGCAAGGCGGGGATGCGCGGGTCGTTCATGCGGATCCCGACGCGGTAGCACGTGACGCGGGGTTGCGTTACCTCGAAGGTGGCGGTGCCGATGCGGTAGCGGTCGCCGATGCAGACCTCGTCGTCACCAAGTCCCTCGACGGTGAAGTTCTCGCCGAACTGTCCGTGGACGAAGTCGTTTCGGCCGAGCTCGCGTTCCCAGTAGCGATAGGAGTCGAGCTGGTAGACGAACACGGCCCGCTGCTCGCCGCCGTGCCCGGCCCGATCGCCCTGACCGTCGCCCGCGATGTTCAGCTTGCCGACTCGGCGCCGACCGCTGACGGGATCCTTGAAGACGCCGGTATAGACGTCCCTACCCTGCCAGGACACGTTCCTCGGCATGCCGACATTGACCGATACCAACCTGGCCATGGGCGAAGTATCTCTGACGGCGGCCGACTACCATCTGCCGGGCGAGCCGGCGACATTCCCCACTCGCGAAGGGGCTACGCGTGAGCAGCGCAACTGATCGAGACGCCGACATCCGCGCTCGGATCCAGCAGCACTGGGAGGCCTCCGAACGCGGGGACGGCGATGTTGAGCACGCGATCTACTCTGCAGACGCGATCCTCGACTACCCGCAGTCCGGCGAGCGCTTCAGGGGTCGGTCAACGATCCAGGCGCAACGCGGCGGGAATCCGGCCGAACGCCACTTCACCGTCAGCCGGATCCTGGGCGGCGGCGGCCTGTGGGTGAGCGAGGTCGTCATCACCTATGACGGCGTGCCCACACATTCGCTCAGCGTGATGGAGATCAGCGACGGTCTCGTCACGCACGAGACCCAGTACTTCGCGGATCCCTTCCCCGCGGCTCCCCGGCGCGCCGGGATCGCCGAGCAGATTCCGGCCCGCGGCCAATAAGCCGGGTTCCCGCTATGCGCCTGTGAACCGATACTCGGTCTGCCAGGCGTCCTTCGGGTCGGTGTGAGCGGTCCAGAAGAGCTCCGCGATGTCGTCCGGATCGAAGTTTGTCCCGGGCTTGACGGCACCGGCGATCGTGACGGTCGCGGCGTGGATGCCGTCCTCCCGGACGCCGGCGGCAATCAGCGTCTGGGCCGAGCGCAGGGCGGCCTTCCCCATCGAGAGGCTCGCGAGTGCGGGCACGGGATTGTCGGCGAAGCCGCCGCTGGTGACCAGCAGGGTCCCGCTGCCGGCCGCCCGCAGGACGGGCACGGCCACCTGGGCCGCGACGACGGCGGCGATGACATCGACGTCGTGGGCTGTGCGCAGCCGCTCGACGGTGGTGTCGAGGATCTCGCCTGGATCCGGCAGGGCGGCGTTGTAGACGACGACACCGGGGGCCCCCGGAGCGCTGAAGATCCGTTCGAGCGTCTTGCGGTACCCGTCCAGGTCCTCGATATCCGCGCTGATTGCCTCGATCTCGAGGCCGCCGCTACGCAGTTCAGGGGCGAGTTGGTCGAGTGTTTTGCTGCGAGAGATGAGTGTGCTGCGGAAGCCCTCGCGGCCGAAGCGCCGAACCACGCCTGCGCCGACTCCTGGTCCGGCCCCGATCAGCAGGAGATGGTTGGGGTCAACAGGGTCGGGCATGTACCACCTCCGGATAGGGCGTTCGCCCGGCTGTGAGCGCGGGCCGCTGTCTCTTGGACTCTAACTGCCACTTCTCTACGCTTGAGGCCCTATCCAGATCGAGGAGGATGCGATGCGCAAGGTGGTCGCATACGAGCTGGTATCGCTCGATGGCGTGGCGGAGCAGCCCGACGAGTTCATCACCGAGTTCGACGAGGTGATGCGGGAGAACCTCGGCCGCGTCATCGCCACCCAGGACGCGGTGCTCCTCGGACGCCGCACCTACGACGACTGGGCCGCGTTCTGGCCAACCAGTGATATCGAGCCGTTCGCGAGCTTCATCAACGGCGTCGACAAGTTCGTGGTGACCGCAACGACGCCCGGACTGGCCTGGGCCAACACCACGATCGTCGATGGCGCCCTGCCCGAATTCATCACCGAGCTGAAGCAGCAGCCCGGAGGTGACATCGGGGTGCACGGGAGCATCGCGCTCACCCAGTCGCTGCTCGAGGCGGGCCTGGTCGACGAACTGCGGCTGGTCATCGCCCCAGCCGTGCACATGCACGGCCGAAAGCTCTTCGACAGGGGGTTGCCCAGGCGACTGACCCTCACCCGCCACGTCGCGTCGCCGTCCGGCTACCTCCTGGTCGACTTCCGGCTCGAGAGCTGACGCGGACGGAAGAGGCGTCGCGTCTCGCCTACGACGGCTTGGTCGTCATCGCCCAGATCGCGAACACGTAGATCGCGATCATGACGAACGAGAGGGTCGCGCCGACCTTCGCCAGCTTGCCGAGCCCGGTGTCCGGATCGCGCCGCACGGCGATGTTGGCGACGATCGTTGTGATCAGCAGCAGGACTCCGCCGCCGTCCGCAGTGAGGAAGCCGTCGCCAATCCACGAGGCGTTCGAGTTATCGAGCCCCTCCCGCGAGAGGATCCACTCCGCCGCGATGCGCATGACGAAGAATGACGGGATCGCTGCGTAGAGCAGCGTGCGCGCGCCGAACCGCTTCAGTGACGCGGCGGACTCGCCCGTCGAGCGCCAGCCCTGGAGGAGTGCCACGGCGGCGACGGTCACCGAGGCGACGAGCGCCATCGCGCCACCGACATGCAGCAGCAGGGGGAAGTCCCAGCTATCCGGACGGATGACGAGCAGGGTCACGAGGCCCCCGGCTTGTAGATCATGTCGATCAGAATGACGACCACCGTCAAGACGAGGGCGAGGTTCAGAACGAGCGGCGGCGGGACGGGACTCGCTCCCGCAGAGGCAAGCCTGCGATATCCGGAGGCGATGCGCCCGCCGATGGCGGATCCAACCACCCATAGCAGGATCGCGGCGATGATCCAGCCGTCGCCGAGCGAGTACTGCGGCTCGTGCAGCGCGAGCCAGACCCCGAAGACGATCACCGCCAACCCGCCGACGGCCCACAACACCCCGGCGGCGGGCGCGAGTCGCAGCGCGGTCGCCGAGTGGCGATCGCTGCGCAGCGCGAGCGCGATCGCGAGGAACATGCCCACCGCCGCCACCATCGTGAAGGCCGCGGCCACGTGGAGGAAGAGAAGCGTCGAGTATCCCATCTGCCGATACCGTATATACCCCATCGGCGATGACCGATGCTGACCCGCGACGGTCGCCTCAGCGTCCGGCCGCGGCACCACCTTCGACGGGTCAGCTGCCGTTCTTCTCGCGGTGGGGGCATCCGGGCCAACAGCACGGGCGGCGCTGGCCCTCGGACAGCTGCGAGCGCGTCCGCTCGAGCCGACGCTCACGGGTCGTGTCCTGCTTGGCCGACGTGACCAGACAGATCCACTCATTGCGCGCCAGCGGCGTGATGTCCATCCACGTCGCACGCGCTCTGGCGTCACGAGTCAGCGTCTCGAGCAGATCGGTCGGGAGTGTGTCGTGCACCGTCCCGGCCGGGAGAGTCTTGGTGGAAGTACTCATGCCCTTGCCTCCAACAATCGCCTGGTTGCGCCATGCGCCCGGCACGATTCGAACGTGCGGCCTCTGCCTCCGCAGGGCCAGCTGAATCACGGGGGGAGCGGGCTCCCCCCGTGAGCCCCCACAGTCCCGGCGACGGGCCCGGCACGATCCGAACGTCCGGCTCTTGCCTCAACGGCTTCCGGCCGGGTAGAGAGATTGCAAGGCGCAGGCGACCCATCGAAACGAGGATGCACGGGCGGCGTCGAGTCTGCCGACTTCTCTTCACGATGTAAGCCAGCACGGTGGTGCCGTCCAAGAGGCACTCTCGGCGACCTCACCATGGAGTAGGTGCCGCCGTCGGCCCGCGTCCGCAAGGGTGACACCGTCATCACCCCGCCGCCGGCCAGGGCAGCCCCCTGCCGTCGTTCGACCCGGCGGGCATTCCCAGCGACCAACCGACCGCGACCGCATCCGATCCATCGGCAGCGCCGGACGGGCGTCGAGCGTGAGATCGAGTCGATGCCGTTGCCCTACGTCGGTTCCGTTTGTCTCGCTGCAGGGCGCGCGCCGGGTGACTGGCCGACTCGATGCGTCCTCGTCCGACGGCGGCGACTGGCTCGGCGGGTCTCGGAGGTCGGGCCAGTCGCTGCCTAGGCGGATTCAACCGGTTCCTGGTCGAGGTCGACCGCGATGAGCCCACCCACCGCATACTCCCCTTGATCGACGCGCACTTCGCCCGGGACGACCACCCACCGTTCCGCGGGCTCGATAACCTCGGCACCCGCGCCCACCCCACAAGGTTCGGCTCGCCCTGTTACGTCTCGCCGCACGCTGAAGACGGCGCGTCGCTTGGGTGCCGGACATGCAAACGGGTGGGGCGAAACCCGGTCATGCTGAGCCAGCCGCCGTATGGCGACGCGCGCGCCGCCTTTTGTTGGTCAAACGCCGCCACCCGGAACTTGGCATGCGGGTGCTCGACTGGCCAAGCCAGGACCAGGCCGATACGCTCAACGCGCTTGACCCAGGACCTGATCGGCCACCCCGACCCTACGGCGGCCAGCGCCGCCGTCGTCCGCTGACCGCGTCCGCCGCCTGCTCCAACTCCCCACCGACCGCTACCCACCACCAGCCGCCGCACCCTCTACCGACTCTGCGATCCCCCTCCCGAGGCGGCAACGTTGCCGCCTCGACAGGAGAGGGCCGGCGCAGGTCATTGAAGGAGGGGCCACGTCGTCCGGCGCCTCCCTGTTCCCGCGCAGGTGGGTCACCGGGGGCGGGCCGGGGGGCCAGGCGCCGTCGACTCTGGCGGGGGCGGTCGATATCGGGGATGTGGAGTAGGCGCTCGATGCTGTGGGGCGTCTCGCCTGGGCGTATGGGGGATATTGCTTGACGCGCACGTGACGGGTCTGCTAAGCCTCGTTTACAAGGTGGCAACAGGCGGTTGATATTTGACACCTGTCTGTCTCCGGGGTTGGGCACTGAGTGGGGCATATTGGGCTATATCGCCGACCCTTGGGTCGGTGAGAGAGGGGCGGGTCATGAGGGGTCATGGGTCTGCGTTGGGTGCCGTGGTCGGGGTGCGTGGGTTGTTTGTGCGCGTGTGTGTGGCGGCGCCGCTTGCGGCTGTGCTGGTCGTGGCCGGTGCGGGTCAAAGCGCGACCGCTCACTCGACCAAGGCGCTGGTGAAGCGCACCGCCCATGCTGCGGTGACGGCGAGCGGCGTGCCCGTCGGTGAGAACTCCCTGGTCGCGTTGGAGCAGGCGGCCAAGCTGGGGCAGCAGGTGATCGTGGCTGATCAGACGACGAAGACGACGACCGTCTATGCCAACCCGAGCGGGTCGCTGACCTCGACGATCGCAAATGGACCGGTGCAGGAACCCGACCCCTCCTCTCCGACAGGATATTCGCCCATCGATCTTTCCCTGTCGCAGGGGTTGGCGGGGCTGCAGCCCAACCGGGCGGACGCGCCGATCACCTTCTCGGACGGCACCAACTCGACCATCGCCTCGCTGGGCGTAGGCCAGAACGCGCTTGCGATGCAGTGGGGCTCCAAGCTGCCCGTGCCGACCGTGACCGGAAACACCGCCACCTACACGGGGGTGTCGCCGGGCGTGAACCTGGTGTTGGTGGCTGAGCCGGACGGGTTTGACCTCCAGATCGTCTTGACCAAGCAGCCAACCGCCGCACAAGTGTTCAAACTGCCACTCAGCCTGACCGGCCTAACTGCGTCGACGGACGCGAACGGGCAACTCCAGTTCGCCTCGAGCGCGGGCAAGACGGTCGCCACAGCGGACGCGCCCCAGATGTGGGGTGCTGCCACCGACGCGGCCGGCGACCCCACCCAGGTCGCGGCGGTCCCGGTCGCGGTTTCGGGCGGTGCATTGAACGTCTCGCCCGCGCAGAGCTTCCTTGTCGCCGCGTCGACGACGTATCCGGTCACGATCGACCCTGCTCCGAACCTGACTGCCACCGCCGATACCTACGTCGACCAGAAGAGCCCGACGGGCACGTTTGACTCGAACACTGCCCTTAAGTCGGGTCTTGCGGCAGCCGGCCAGATCCAGCGCTCGCTGCTTCAGTTCAACACCAGCTCGCTGTCGGGCACGCACGTGCTGTCGGCGGCGCTGGACCTGTATGAGAACTCAAGCGCGAACTGCACCGCCACCCAGGTGGACGTGTATGACATGGCGGCGGCGTGGACGACGTCGACCAACTGGAACAACCAGCCGGCCAAAAACCAGATGTGGGCATCCGCCAGCACCAATGCCGGCGGCGGCACCGGCTGCACCGCCGCCTACGTCAGCTTCTCCACCGGTGGCAGCGGCAGCAACACGCTAACCACCTTGGTCCAAGATTGGGCCAACGGCACCCCTCCCACAGGTGGCGTTGCCAACAACCTGGAGGTCGTCGCCCACAGCGAGACGTCAACCAGCAGTTACAAGAAGTTCAACTCGCTCGACGCGGGCTCAAACGCGCCCTACCTAGCCGTCACCTACAACAGCTACCCGACCGCGCCGACCAACAAATGGCCGGAAAACGGGCAGTATGTAAACAACCTGCAACTGCCCATGCATGCGATCTTCAACGATCCCGACGGCGGCACTGGCCAGGTGCGCTTCGAGATCGACAATAACACGACAGGCACCAACATTGTCACCGCGCTGGGATCGCAGACCAGCGTCGGCGGCCAGAGCACTTACAAGGTCGCCTCCGGCCTGCTCGCCGACGGCACCACCTACAAGTGGCGCGCCCAAGGCTACGACGGCACCGACAACGGCACCTGGTCCGGCTTCCGCACCTTCACCGAAGACGTCACCCCGCCCACCGCCCCATCCCTTAGCTCGACCACTGATCCCAGCCAAACCAGCTGGTACACCAGCCAGAGCTACACCGTCAGCTTCACCTCGACCGACACGGGCGGAAGCGGCGTCGCCGGCTACATCGTCTCCATAAACCAGCACCAAAACGTGGCCGCGACGGGCACCATGCAGACCGCGTCCAGCTACTCCAGCACCGTCTCTGCAAACGGTGTCTGGTACGTCCACGTCGCCGCCGAAGACAACACCGGCAACATCAGCACAACCTCCACCTACGAACTCAACATCGGCGCCGGAGCCCTCCTAACGCCGCTTGAGGGAGACCAGACCGCAACGACCTTCTCGATCCAAGCCATCGCCCCCAGCGGCGTTACCAACGTCAAGATCCAGTACCGCCGCTCTCCCAACGACAGCTGGCTCGCGCTCCCGGTCACCGACGTCACCGACGCCGGCACCGGCATCGGCAGCTGGCCCGTCGCCATCAGCGGCACCACCCACATGAGCGACGTGCTCGTCTGGAATGCCGCCAACAGCCTCGGCAGCAGCGTCGACGGCGGCCTCCAGCTTCGAGCCAACTTCACCGGCGGCGGCGGCTCCACCAGCGACGCGGTTGATGTTCTGTACGACACCCAATCCCAAAACCAAGCCTCCGACGCAGGCGGCGCAGCCGAACCCGTTGGCCCGGGAACAGTCGATCTCGTCACCGGCGACTTCAACCTCGCCGCGACCGACGCGAACGTCGGCGGGATGGGTGTGGACCGCTCGTTCGACTCGCTGGCGCCGAACGCGAACCCCAACGGCGTGTTCGGGCCGGGCTGGTCATCCAGCCTGGACCTCGGCACCTACGTCAAGCTCCACAACGGCGCAGACGCGTCCCAGGGCAACTTCGTCACCATCTACGGCGGCGACGGCTCCGAACTCGCGTTCTGGCTCAACGGCTCCGGCACCGGCTACGTCCATACAACCGGCTCGCAGGGCTACACCCTCTCCTCGTCGGGAAGCGGCTCCACCCGAACCTGGACGCTGACCGACCCGGGAGGGACCGTGACCACCTTCGCGCTCCCAACAATGGCGCCCGGAGGTTCACCCGACTACTACCCGACCAGCGTCACCCCGCCCAACACGGCCGGCAGCAACCCGCCCACGATCGGTTTCTCGTACTCGGTCGTGACCGTGCCCGGCGGCTCTCAGACGCGGCCGACGCAAGAGGTGACCGCGCTGCCAGGCGTGTCCTGCTCGTCAGCCCCGGTAACGACGCCAGGTTGCCAGACGCTCACGTTCACGTATGCCTCCACGACCACGGCGACCGGGACCAGTCAGTCGCAGTGGGGGGACTTCCAGGGCCAGTTGAAGTCGATCAGCTACACCGCCTATGACCCGTCCAGCTCAGGCATGAACACGGTCACCGTCGAGGATTACCTCTACGACTCAAACGGGCGACTGCGCGCGGAGTACGATCCACGGCTTTCAAGCCCGCTCGAGACGACCTACGGCTACGACTCGTCAAACCGGGTCTCGACCATCGCACCGCCGGGTGCGAACGCGTGGACGGTCAACTACAACAGCGCAAACCAGGTCACATCGACCGTCCGAAGCAACGATCCGAGCGGCACCGAGACGACCACAGTCATCTACAACGTCACCCTCAGCGGGAGTGGTGCGCCCTACAGCATGAGCGCCTCCAACGTCGCAACATGGGCCCAGCAGGACATCCCGACCAACGCAACGGCCATCTTCCCTGCAACCGAGGTACCGTCGGGGAATCCACCTTCCGACTACACCCAGGCTACTGTCTACTACACCGACGCGGACGGCCAGCTAGTGAATGTCGCCCAGCCCGGCGGAGCGATCTCCACGACCGAGTACGACCAAAACGGCAACGTCGTCCGCACGATCACGCCGCTCAACCGCCAAACAGCGCTCGCTGCTGGGTCCCAGAGCGCGGCGGTCGCGACGACGCTTGACACCCAGAACACCTATTCGACCGACGGCACGGAACTACTCGAGGTGCTCGGTCCGCAGCACCTCATTGCGCTCGCGGACGGGACCACGACGGTTGCCCGTCAGGACACCACCTACACTTACGGCGCCACGTCGATCTGGGGCCAAGGCCTAAACACCCAGACCGTCGAGGGCGCACTCGAGCCGGGGGCGTCCTCCGACGTGGAGACACGCACCCTGACTGACCAGTACTCCGGTCAGTCGAACCTCGGGCTCAGCCTCGGCCAGCCTACATCTGTGACGACCGACCCAAGTGGCCTCGACATCGTGCAGACCACAAAGTACGACACCGATGGGAATATCATCGCAACCATCATGCCTGGAAACCCGTCCGGTGGGGACGCGCACGAGACCGACGCCACCTACTATAGGGCTGGCAGCGGAAGCGGGGTCGCCGCCTGCGACTCCAAGCCGCAGTTCGCTGGCATGGTCTGCCAGAACGCCCCCGCGGCGCAGCCCGGCGGCAGTCTCCCAGCCCTGCCAACCATTAGCTACACGTACGACCTTTACGGGAACATTCTCACCCGGACCGACACGAGTGGCTCGACGATCCGCACATGGACCTACACCTACGACGGCGCTGGTCGCCTGCACACGACCGCCGTGACCGGCCCCGGCACGAGCATACCCACCGTAACCCAGAACTACGACACTGCAACTGGCCAACCGTCGACCACGACTGACGGCACGAACACCATCAGTCGCGCCTACGACAACCTGGCCCGACTCAAGACGTACACCGACGCGGCCGGCAACCAGTCTACGTACACCTACGACGTGATGGACCGCGTCGCCACACTCAACGACGGCAAGGGGACTCAGACGTATACCTACCAGGCGTCCGCCGATGAGCGTGGACTCCTCACGAGCATAAGCGATTCCGCGGCAGGGGCGTTCACTGCCTCCTACGATGCCGATGGAAACCTGACGGACGAGCACTTCCCGGATGGCCTCGACCAATGTACGACATACGATGCCACAGACCAGCCGGTCGAACGCCTCTACCAATCCGGTGGTTCCTGCGGATCAGGCGGCACCGCAACGAAACTCGATTACACCGCCCTCGCGAGCGCCCATGGCCAATGGCTCACGTCAAACGGGCCAAGCTCGACGGGAAACTCGGCCTCCGAGGACTACAGTTACGATGCCGCCGGGCGCCTCTCCCAAGTCCAGGACACGCTCGCAGGCCAGTGTGTTACTCGCCAGTACGGGTATGACGCCGACACCAACCGCACACAGTACGTCTCCACCAGTCCAGGCACGGGCGGGGCCTGCCAGAGCGGGACACTAGCGACTGTCCACAGCTACGACGCCGCTGACCGGCTGACCGACCCAGGCATCGCTTACGACGCTATGGGCCGGGTCACCACCCTGCCCGCCGCAGACGCCGGCGGCACTCAGCAGACCTTCAGCTACTACACGAACGATCGAGTCAACACGATCACACAAGGCACCGTGACGCACACCGCGACGATCGACCCCGCGTGGCGCCTAAACACCTGGGCCACCAGCGCGGACTCGACCGCTACCCAAACGAGCCACTATGTCGACGACGGCGACTCCCCGGCATGGATCAGCGAGAACACCGCCAACAGCGTCTGGACTCGCAACATTTCCGGTGTTGACGGGTTGCTCGCGGCGACTGAACCGTCGAGCGGGCCCCTGACCTATCAGCTTTCGAACCTCCACGGCGATATCGCCGGGACCGCCGACGGGAGCGGAAACGTCATCACTACATCCGACTATCAAGAGTTCGGGACGCCGCGAAACGGAGTCACCGTCCGGTACGGATGGGTCGGAGGGTACGAGCGTCGGGGAGATACAACGAGTGGTGTGATCCTGATGGGTCAGAGGCTATATGTTCCCGTCCTAGGTCGCTTTCTCGAGGTTGACCCCGATCCAGCGGGATCTGCAAACGCATACGACTACGCAGATCAGGACCCCCTCAACCAGTGGGATACAGATGGAACGCATCCGCCCGGCGGCCCGTCTCCGTGCTGCAAAGCCGTCATCAATGTCGTGTTCGTCCATAGCTCACCGTTCGGCCCGGAAGCCCTCTTTGGGACGCACTGGGCATGGTGGTGGAGTCTAAAGACGTCAGGAAGCGGCGTAACGTATGGATCAGCGCCGTTCGGCTTCGCGTGGGCGGCCTCGTCGCCTTACTACAGTTGGAAGTATACGAGCGGAGGTAGTCCAAAGACACAAGTCTTCCAGAACGGCGTGTTTTCAACTCAGGTGGCCCAGTTCTGCCTGGTGACGGACCTTACCGGTGGGTTCTGTATTCAGACCGCGACGATTAAGGTATACGTGTCGACCGATCTGAACACATGTTTCTATACCGCAGATGTCTCGATTGGCGTGTTTCAACATCAGCGGAGTGGTGCTTGCATCGGGAAGACGAACTGGTTCGTCCGCTAGGACCAGTGGCTCGAGGGCGGACTGGAGAACGGATACGAGTAACGCCGCCTAGAGGCAGGCGAGTCAGATGTCACGCAAGAAAGATGTGATACCAGATAGCGACAAAGACCCACCAGGCAAAGTAGGCGAAGGATGCGGTGACAATCCAACCGACGGTCTCCCACGCGGTCTTGCGGGTCGTGATCGCCGCAATAGCGCCCAGGAGGCCGCACAGGAGCGGGGGCAAGGTCGCGACGCCGACTCGGATCAACTCCGTGGATCCCCCCACATCGACAACGCTCTCCATTAAGGCCAAGCCGAGCGGGAATACGCCGAACACAATCGCCGGCGCCGCTCGCGTCCATGAGGACTGTTCGGCTCGTCGGAGTCCTGTCGTGTGGGCCACCTACGAAATTATAGCGGCTGGTGAGCGCTCGCGACGGCGGCCTCATGCGAGACGACTGCCGACGCCCGCGCTCCCTCCATGGCCCGGCGTCGGGGATCGGAAGGGTTGACTGGCGACTACAAGCGCTCCCGCCGGGGACTTCCTGGCGCGGCAGCCAGTGGTGAGCCCATCGCTGGTCTGTCTGGGCACGCGATCAGCGGTCGCGGTCTTACTTTCCAACGGGGGAGACGCTCGATAACTGTTCCGCATGTCCTCCCGAACCGGCAAGGCGCACCTATTGCCCGCCGACTTGCCTGTGCTGTGATCTCACGCGACCTGCCCTGGGGTCGGTGCCAACGATACTCGGGTGTTAGGGTTGATCGCTCGGGGCGAGCACGATGAGACGAGCGATGTCGATCTGCTCGTCGATCTACCGGCGGGAGACCTGCCGATGACCGTGGCCGGCCTCTCCGAAGAGCTCTCGGATCTGCTCGGCCGTCGCGTCGACGTCGCGACGACCGACCTTCTGCGGCCCGAGATCCGCGAGATGGTTCTGCGAGAGGCAGTACCGCTCTAGCCGGCCTTGACTGTGGTCGAGGGCGAGGCGTTCCGTGTGCGGGTCGTGGCCACTCCAACCCGTTTGGCGAGGAACGTAGCGGAGGAGATCAGGCGGGAGGATCCACGGTCGGTCTCGAGGTCATGGCCCCAGCCGTCCACATCCACGCGGGCGCTGGCGGGGCCCGCAAAGACTGGTACGAGTTCAAGATCGCGAAGTTGATCGCCGACCAGGTCGACGAGCTCAACCTGCGCTTCGCCATCGTCTGGCTGTTTTTGACCGGGTGCCGGGTCAGCGAGGCCCTCTCCGCTCAACAGTCCGACATCAAGCGGCTCGAGAACGGCACCTATTTGTGGATCATCCCCGATACCAAGACCCACAACCCGCGCGAGGTCGTCCTCCCCGACATCCTCGGCCAACACCTCGACGAGACACGGGAGCGGAATCACCCCAACCGGACTGGCCGGTGCTTTGGGGGTACGTGGGCCGGGGATTCGGCCGCACCGAGTCGACCCGCGCCTACCTCACCGCCGCGTCAATCCGCGGAGCCATGGCCCGCGCCGCGATCGCAGCCGGCATCTACACCAAGGCCACGCCGCACACCGCCAAGCACAGCTACTGCACCAACTGGCTTCGCACCAAAGGCTCCGACGAACACTCCCTCGCCCAACTGTCCGCCCAAGTCGGCACCTCAGTCGGAGTCCTTCGCCGCACCTACCTGCACCACACCTTCGACGAAACCGACCGCGACGCCATCCGATCCATCGGCAGCGAATGGGGTAGACCCTTCGCCCGCGGCGACCGCAACGGCAGCCAGTGCTGGTCGGTCGCGGCCCCCCAAAGAGGTGCGCGGCGGGCGGGAAAGTGCTCTCGTTTTCCTCTTGGAGTAGACATCGGCGGCGCGGTCCTGTACGTCTACCGGTGTGAATCACGAGTCGGCGAGGAGGTACGAGGCGGTGGTCTTGGCCACGCTTGGCCCGCGGGGGCGGATGATCAGCGGTTCAAAGACTGGCTATCGCGACCGGCATCCGGATCACCTGCCGGTGTTCAACGCGAACGTGTGCTTCGGCTCAAGCAAGGTGTGGCATGGCGATCTTGACCTGACGCTGGACGAGGCCATGCTGGTGGAGCTGGCCGCGGGTACCGGTCAGATCACCAGTGTGCTGTACGAGAGCGACGGCCGCTTCGGGCACGAGGATGATCCGCGGATCGAGGAAGCGGTGTTCTCGGCAGCACCGACGGGCCACACCATGTTCGACCCGGTGCGGGCTGAACGCCGGCCGGACGGCCGCCTGTACGTCCGGCCTCGCCCGCGGCCGCCGAGGTGGCATTGGCCGGCGCGGCCGCGGCTGTGGCGGTTCTGGAAGATCAGCACCGAAACTGAACGATCACATAACGTCGACGGTACGCAGGTCTCGCGGTTCGTGCGCGTTGGCCGCCGTGGCTCTTTCCACCGGACGCCGCTGCTGGTGTTGGGGTTGCACAGCTGGTCGCGGGAGGCTAGAGGCGTGTGGGTGGAGTACATCTGGTATCCCAGTGGCCATCGCGGCTGGACGCCCTCGATCAGCGGCCGGGTGAAATGGCGCCGCGGCAGGATCAGGCCCTACGCCAGCCTGCGCGTTGCGCCTGGATTCGCCCACGAGCTTCGGTTGGGCGTCATCACCGGCCCCGTCGACTTCGTCTGGGGGTAAAGCTCGCCTGCCCACGCCGGTTGCGCCACCCACAAAACCTAACCACCCCGTCGAACGATTGCCTCGCGGCCTGCTTCGAGTCGACTTCGGACTTCGGCGAGCGCGCATTTCATGTACGGCAATCTGAACGAGCGCCAGTCGGGTAGGTTGGAGACGCTTGCGATCTGAGACGACTCTGTTGCGAGCGTCAGCATTTCGCGGTGATCGGATCGGCTTTACGGAGATTCTGAATTCTCCGATCGGCGACCCTGTACGGTCGGTTGAACCGAAGGAGGATTCCATGTATGACGGACCGTTCGAGAAGATTTGGCCGCTGGCAATAGGAGTGAGCAGAAAAGACGTCGCGTACTGTTTTGCGTGCTTGGTGGATCGGACGCAGGACAGCGACTTTGACGATCTGCCTGACTGGGCGGTGGAGAAGGCGTTGGCGACCACCGACGAGCAGATGGAGTGGATCGCGCGAAAGATGTCTGACCATGTGTATGACCAGGATTCGTTTTACTTTGGACTCGAGATCTGGTACTGCCAAGACGCACTCGGGTCAGTTCCACCGTCTAGTTAGGAAACAGACGCTGATCTGTCGTACGACCTCCGGGAAGGTGGTCAGTGCCGCGCTTACTCTGCTTGGTACCGATGCTCCGCCCATCCTATGCGCCGCAAACCCGCGTTCCCCGCACGATCGGGCAGGAAGAGTACGTGCCGACCTGCAAGCGAGTGCCGGGTGAAGGGCACGATCAGGAATGATCCTAATCCCGGAATCTCCGTCTCCAAGCATGGAGATCAGGCTGTCACGACCGGACGCCCAGCGGCGGTCGCCCTACTCGCGAAAACGTGGCACGGATTGGATCGGACACAGCGGATCGGCAGGGCGCATTCACATCGAGCACTTCCCTGTTCACCCATACGTTCGGCCGGGCTCGCTTCCCGTGATCGTGAGGCGACGTGACGCTCCGACGGCTTCGTTATCCGGGCGCGATCGGACCCGGCGCGACCAGCTCTGTGCGACGCGTCGTGGAGTCATATCGAAGGTCTAACGGGCCTGGCCCTAGCTTCGCGCAAGCTCGACCAGCGGCTCGAGCGTCCGGGATCAAAGTGCAGCCCCCGGTGTCGTGAGGCACCCGAGGATCGTTCAGGGAAGGCGTCTCGGTGGCCTCTAGTGAAGCCCGCGTCGATCGGCTCGCGGCTGTGTAGGTTGGGGTTGTGTCGGAGGACGGCGGCGAGTCGACCGCGTTGGGTCTCGATGTCAGACCGGTTCGTCCTGCGAATCGTCGACGAGTTCGAGCTTCTGCTTCAGCCTGTTTCCCTGGTCCCACTCCCAAATCTCCTCCTTTTGCAGCCTACCAACGACGATGCCGGGGGCGATTCCAAGGTCGCGCGCGAACTGGGTGACGTCGGCATTCGTGCGTAAGGTGTGCAAGGTCGCGTCGAACTGTCTGGGTATCAGGGTCGAGGCCGCGAATGCGTTCGCTTCGTCCTCCGCGTTGTTCTCGAACTCCTTGCCGGTGAGGAACGTTTCTTTCTTGCTGTGCGGGAGAATGTGCGCTGCTTCGTGGAAGAACGAGAACCAGAGATGATCATCGGACTTGTATCGTAGGCTGAGTTGAATCAGTGCTTTGGTAGGTGTGAGCCATCGCGCGGCGCCGCTCGCTCTGGTCCCCTTTATCTCCGGGACGAAGACGACGGCGACTCCCGCCTCGGCACAGAGGCGTCGAAGTTCGCGAGCTTTGCGTCGTAGGGGTTGGCACTTGATCTCCTCTGCTCGATCTCGCCTAGGCGCAGCTTGATCGGGAGTTGTTTGAGCCCGGCGGCGTCCTGCCCGAGTGCTTGCCGATCCTGCGCTCGCGCCAGCCGCTCGCGGTATGCCGACTCACGCGTGTTCCAAAAGCGTGCCGGCACCACGGTCGCCGTTTCGAGCAGGAGGGCGGTCTCCTGGGTGATCGGGGCGGCGCCGTGGACCACCTGGTTCACGTGCTTGAGCGAGAGGTCGGGGCGCGCCGCCAGATCCGACTGGGTCATCCCGATCGCCGTCAGCGTCGACCGCAGGGTGTCGCCGGGAGGTACCGCGTGATCTGCGCAGTTCCTGTGTAGCCATCCGGCCTCCTCCTAGGCGCCTAAGCGCAGGTTGCCGTTGACGATTTGGGTGATGGTCGCCGTAGTCGCTTCCTCCCACTGCTCGCCACCGCTGGGGTCGACCTCCACACCGTCAAGCCGGAGCAGGATCTGAGTGCCCGCCGGATCGACGACGAGCACGTAGCCATCGGGCCCGGTGTGGTTGACCGCGAGGTGGGGAAGGCTCGCTGCCGTCGCGAGCGTGTCGGCGGCGTCGAGCTCCTGCAGGCACTGCGCGAGAGCGCGGGCGCTGGCCTCGCCGAGTCGCTCGACCATGGCCGCCCTGCGATTGCAGAGCCGCTGGAGTTCTGGCAAGTCGAACAACAGCTTCACATAAATCCTTTACCGATAAGGTTCATGAAAAACGTGCTACCACATGGGTACAGGATAACCGAGTCCCGCGCCCGCGCCGACTCCAGCACCGCTCAGCGCGCATCCTACGAAGTACCAACCGAATGTGCTCCCCCATCGCCTTCCCCGGCTCCGCTCCCCGAGCGGAGTGATGCTCTGGAGGAGCGACAGTCCTCAAGGTGACCACCGTCGGGGTTCTTGGGATCTGCCTGGTCGGCCATCTTCAGCTCCTTGTCGCGGGGGACCGGCGCGACAGCCGGCTCATCCAGCCTGCTCATCGCCGGTCACACCCTCCTCAACACCCACCTCGATCCGCGCCCGCCGCTGCCACAACCGCAGCGACTCAGTCGAGATCCCCAACTCGCGAGCCACGGACGCCCTCGAACGCCCGCTCTCCACCAACCGCACCGCCTCCCGCTGAAACTCAACCGGATACGGCGGCCTCCACGACGCCGCACATATCGCTGACTCTCTTCCCTCAACCCCACTGGGCCAAGTCTCACGGCGTCAACGAAACCGGGTCAACCCCAGTTTGGGGGTAGTGGGTGGTGTGGTGGTCGGTCGCTCCACAACCCGGCCGACCACCCCGCTACCGCTCTTCAACGGCGCTCACAAAGTCCTGCGAGTCCAGGCCGACCACGGCCAGGCCACGTGGGGCGTACCGGCTTTGAAGGTCATTGAAGAGCGGTGCCTCCGCCTGACCCGGGGGGACCACGGCAATCACAGTCTTCTTCGCGGGGATGACGACGTTCGTGTCGTCGCCGTTTGCGCATGTGATCGGGCCTGTTCAGTCGGATGGTCAGGGGTTGGATCCGTCGCTGCAGAACTTCTACATGGCGGCGCACCCGCCGATGCTGTATCTGGGCTACGTGTCGATGTCGGTGCCGTTTGCGTTTGCGATGGCGTCGCTGATCACGGGCCGTGCCGATGCGCGCTGGCTGGTGTCGGTGCGGCGCTGGACGCTTTTGTCGTGGACGGGGCTTGGGGTCGGGATGCTGCTGGGGGCGCACTGGACCTATGTCGAGATCGGCTGGGGCGGGTACTGGGCGTGGGATCCGGTCGAGAGCGCCGCGTTGATGCCGTGGCTGGCGGCGACGGCGTTCCTGCACTCGATCATGGTGCAGGCAGAACGCGTTTGCGGCCGCCCTGGTCGCGGCGCTCGTTGCGATCGTCCCCGGTGATCTCGGTGCTGGCGGGGGGGCCGTGCTTTTGTGGTTGGCCGGCACCGGGCTGGGCATCATCTCCCCCAACGCGAATGGGCCTCCGGCCACACTGCCCCACCAGCAACAATAGAGCCAAAGCCTGCCCGGCTACACGATGGCGTACGCACGGCGGGTAGAATTGCTGAAGTCAGGCTGGAACGTTGGTCAGTCATGGCCGGCTACCTCCCTCCGAGAAGCCCTGCCGCCGAGTTCTGTGCAGCGGATCGCACCCTCCAACCCCTCTATTAGAAGAGAGGACATTGGAAGACTTCGCGACCGATCACGATCCACGTGCCATCCTGCAGCGGGTGTACCCGCCGCTGCTGAAACTAGCGAGCACACTAGTTGCTTGGGATGAGCGCGAGGATCTCGTTCAAGATGCGCTAGTCCAGGTGTTGCGCCGTTATCCGGACTTCGCCGGAGTTCAGCATCCGCTCGGTTACGCGCGAACGGTGGTGATCCGTACGGCTACCGGCAGGGGGCGCGCCCAGGCCGTCCGGGACCGGACATCGCTTGCGATGGATCGCATCCATCCGGACGCATTGGACGACAGTGTTGTCGGCCGTGCCGCTTTCGAGGATGTACTCACGCGCTTGGGTCCCAGGCAACGTGCTTGCCTGTACTTACGGTTCGCGGCCGACTTCACCGACGAACAGATTAGTGACGTACTCGGCTGCCGATCATCAACTGTTCGAAGCCAGATCTCGAGAGCCCTCCAATCGCTCGCTGACCCGACGCCAACTCAAGGGGACCGGTATGTCTAATCCTCGAACGTTTGAGACAGCCATTGGCCGGCAGGACAGGCCGGATCACATGGACATCGACGAGGCGACCATGCTATACGAGCACCTTGCAAGCCGGGCGGCGGCGCCGAGTCACCGCCGTGGCACCTTCGGATCGCTCGTGCCTGATTTCCGCGTTCGCTCGGCCATCCAAGTTGGAGGTGCCGTCGCCGCGACCGCATTGATTCTTGCGGCAGTCTTTCTCCATGCCGCTGTAGGCGGTCGTGCCTCGGATACGTCCGCGCACTTTCGGACGGATGCGTTCAAATTATCGAGCAGGCAGGTCGACGGCGGTGCCAACCTTCCCAGGCTTGCTGTATAGGACCGCCGACCTACAGGGGGTCGCCGTGTCGAGTCGGTCAGACGCATGGATCGTGGGGTTCGGGAGCGCTCAGGGCAACCGGCCGATCTCGTGGCATTGGGACGGTGTCGACTGGAGTCCCGTGCGCGTCCCGAACGTCGGTCCCAGTGGAGAGCTGTATTCCGTCGCAACCCTCGGCCCAGACGATGCGTGGGCTGTCGGATCTTCGGGCGCAGATTCCGAGCAGGCACGCAGTACGTTTCCACTTGTCGAGCATTGGAATGGCATCAATTGGACCGTCGTCCCGACCCCCCACGTCGGTGCGGGGCGCCTCTTGTCAGTCTCGGCGGATGGCGGCGCGGACGTCTGGGCCGTTGGCTCGATCGTCACGCAGTCGGAAAGTGGGAATGCCGACCTTGGCATGCGACCACTTGTACTTCATTGGGATGGTCGCCGTTGGAGTGCGGTGGCACTCGATTCGACGCCCGCCGGTGAGCTTGACCAAATCGTGGCAGTCACGCCAAGCGATGTCTGGATCGCCGCCGATGGACTAAACCAAAATGAGCGTCCTTTCATTCGGCACTGGAATGGAGCGCGTTGGATCGCCGTTCGAGCTCCGTTTGGTCGGCGTGATCCAATCACAGGATTTGCGGCCACCTCGAGCGAGGATGCCTGGGCCGTTGGTGCTATGAACATCCGCGGGCACAGTCGAACGCTCGCGGCGCATTGGGACGGACATGAGTGGGCGATTTCTCCAACACCCGACGGGGGAACCGATAGCGGACTCGTCGGCGTGGTCACCAGCGGACCCGACAACGTCTGGGCTATCGGGACCAGCGAAAATGTTCACGAGACACACCAATCACGACAGTTTCAGTCAACGCTCCCCAGAGCTCTATTTCTGCATTGGAACGGTCGTTCGTGGAAGGTTGAGAAGACCTCTAACGCCGGTTCGTACGAGGATGGGCTTACGGTCGCCGCGGCGCCCGACGGGTCTGCCTGGGCGATTGGCACCCACTACTACGACACGACCGTAGAGCGCTGGACTGGGAAGGAGTGGCGCCCCGTCCGCCATCCCCGCGATCGGTACTACCTAGCACAGAGCTCTTCCCGGCGGTAAGGGGCTGCTCAACCTGCAACCGCTCGACTTCACACTCCGATAACCGCCTGAGCTGGTGTAGCACGATCTATCCGGCGGGGGCGGATTCGCAGGGCCAGAGATCGCGTTACTCCCGCAGGTCCTCCTCCGGCGTGTCGGGGTCGTCCGCCGCGGCGGATTAGAACAGACATCCTACTCCAGCACGTTACACTTAGGCCGGTGCGATGAAGCGGTCCGGAGAGTGGAGTTACCCTGGGCCAATGGGATTATATGTCAATGCGCCTTGGTGGCTTGATTTTTTGTATATAGTGGTGTACCGTCACCGACGGTTACTGTACAGCCTGCGAGTCGTTTGGAGGCGGGCGGTGGGTCGGTTCGAACTAAGGTGCGCAGTGTTCCTAGTTGTCGTCGCTTTGTGCGCGGCCATCCCGGCAACGGCAAAGGCTGGGTGCGACCCAGGTCGGACCCCAAACTATGTGGCCGGCGGGATCGGCAGGGGCTGGCTCCTTGACGTGGCGAGCGGCGAAGAGTGGTCGTCGTTGGAAGCGAATATGGATGTCCACGACCCCTACGTCAATGCAGATTCGTCAGTGTGCAATTTTTGCAACGCGTCGTACGCATGGATAATGATGACTCGCTCGCAGGCGGGTAGTCATTGGGCGCAGTTCGGGCCGTTCACCGCCAACAACGGCGACCGGTACAACTTCATGCAGTGTTACGACGGAACCACCTTCGACAATATACCGGACACGCCATCCAGTGTCGGCGCAGATCCGCTCTATGAGATCGTAAACAACGGGACGACGAACAAGGAATTCTACCTGAATGGAACCTTCGAAGCTGCGTGCCCGTACACGTTTTCCTCAACACAGGCTCAGGCCCTGAGTGAGACCAAGGACGTGAATGACCAAGTGCCCGGGAACGTTAGTAACCACGAGTCGTGGTCTAATGCTCAGGCGGTGGGATCCGGCGGCACGACGCACGACTTGTTCGAGAACCTCTCGGACGAGGCCGTCATCGGTAGCCCGGGCTCGTACTTCGGCCTGAGCCGTGTCGGCGATCAGGAGATGGGTACGTGGGACACGGCCTGCTCATGAAGCGGCGCGCTTTCAAGGGATTGGTAATCATCGGCGCGGCTGCGGTTGGGTTAGTTTTCCTTGCGTCCGGTTACCGGAACTCGCCGACGAACGCGCGAGCTTCCACGGCGCCGCAGGGTGGCATGTTGAAGACGATCACGCCGTACCAGCTCTCACAGGTAGAAGTCTCGCTGACTCCGACTGAGGCGGTGCCGGCCGTTCCCGCTTCTCAAGCAGACAGTGTCGCCACCCAGATCTTCGGGGGCCCGGTACTGGAGACTGTCCTTGCGAATTGTGACCTTTTCGATGGGAGCGGGGTCAACGCAGCCTGTTGGGCCGTGTCTGTGCAGCCGCCGGCGGGGCCGCAGTATTTACTGAGCGGACCAGATGCTCAGTACAACGCTACGCATCCGGTAACTTTGACATTCGAGTTGGTGCTCGTGGACGCGACCACCGGAGCCCTCATCCGCGCTCATCAAACGAATATCCCCGCGTCCGCGCCCTCGTCTTCCTGACGTTAGTCTGTCCGGTTCACCCGGAGCGTCGAGAAGAGCAGACCGCCGAGCTTGATGGGCAGGTGATCTTTGCCGGAACGCTCGCGGCGACGCAGTAGGGGCCGCTCGCAGGTGCGGGAGGTGCGTAGGCGAGGCCGCGGGTCCCGCGCGATCCCGTCGGTCCGGAACCGGCGCCTCCACCGAGCCTCAGCAACGGTGGCCAAAGTGGACCGCTCCCTCGCCGATCAGCGGCCCAGCCAGCGCCGCAGAGGGCACAAGCGGCCACTTTCCCAGATCGGCCTACAGAGGCTAGACCCCAGAACGACGGAAACCCTACCATCCCGAGTCTACCAATCGAAAGTAGAGGCCCGGCCCAGGTCGAGATCACCACCACGGCAGCGGCAAAACTCATGACCGTCGGGATGCTCTTCGCGAAGCAGTGCTAGCAGCTCCCGACCTCTCGGCGGTTTACAGCTTCTATCGCGGAGAAAATCTCCCGCACCTAACGCCGCAGCGATGACGGCGAGACCCGCCGCCGCGGCCCACATGCGCGGCGCACGCCGGCCCTCGTCATGAACCAACAGCGGAGGCCAACAATGTCCACAGTGCTGGTCGGACATGGAGAGCAAAGCAGTCTATGGGTTGGTGGGACAACTGATCGTCTCGTCTCGGCTCTGACCAAGCCGGTCTTCGCCCACGTAGTCTCACACATGCCGGACGACGCGGTGCCGCCGGTCGCGTACCATGCCCCGATGGCGGACAGCGAGCGGCCGACGTTTCAGGAGCTGCGCGAGGCGGGCGTAGCCGAGGATGATCTCGACGATGTTGAGCGCCTGCTCGAATCGGCGCGAAGCCGGGCCGCTCGTACCTGGCGTTGGCAGGCGAGAGCGGGGGAGGTCGAGTTCCTGCTGGGTGCTGGGGCAGGTGCCACAAGCATCGTCTTTCGGTTGTCTGATCTCACAGCAGCCGGCAAGACGGCGGGGGACTTGGTGAGCGAGCTGGACGAGGTCGCAGGGTAGACCGCCGGAGGCGTTCCGGCAGCCCACGCGCTGATAGATGAGCAGGCCCATGATCGCGGTGGCGACGGGCGGGCCCGCGATCGACAGTGGTGCAGCGGGAGTACGCGAGCGCCGCCCCGCTCGTGCGCGATCGTGTGCGCGACTGTGATTCTTCGGCCTGGGTGGGCGGATCGGTCGGGCGGGACGATTGGCGAACCTGTCCGGTACCGAGATGGGATCGCATAGATTCGGCCTAACCACGCCGATTATGGTGGTCAGAGCGGCGGGGGTGGGATTCGAACCCACGAACGAGCATTCACCCGTTGCCGGTTTTCAAGACGACAAGGGTATCGAACCTCATTCCGAGGTGTGCGGGCTGTTCATCCCGGTGGGTGGGTGCCGCGCGATCATCGTGCGACTGTTTCGTGGCGAGGTTTCGAGAGTTTTGGGAGCCGCTAACGCGAGCGTGGGACCCGTGAAAAAGGGAGAGACGCAGGGGGCCGCCGTCTTGTTTTCGGTAGGTCGCCGGGTACGGGTCAGCCGGTTGAGCAGATCGCGGTGGACAAAGTCCACATTCGATTGTACGATTGTCATGTGGGTGGGAATCCGGATGTGCCGAGCTATTTGAGTGTGCGCGAAACGGCGGTGCGTCTCGGGGTACACGAGAACACCGTGCGGAACTGGGTTCGCGAGGGCATCCTGGCCAGCGCTCGACTCCCGGGTACGAAGTTCCATAGATTCGACAGTCGGGATGTCGAACGGCTCCGCCAGCAGCGAGGAGCCACTGTGGCCTCTGTGGAACGCGAGCGCCGCACGATTGGTCCGGAGCTCGTCGATGCCAGTCAGCTCCACCAATGGGCTGCGACGAGGGACGCCCAGGCTAAATTCCCCGAGCTCCTACGCAGGCTGTTGGCATCGACCTCGGGCGTGACGAGCGTCTCCGCGCGGGCCGGCGAAGGCGTGTCTTTATCGGGGTGGGACGGGCGTGCAGACTCGAACGGAACAGCATTTCTTCCGAGGGGCCATCTCTTCCTTGAGTTTGGCGTTGGGCGCAATCCGAAGGCGAAAGCCGATGAGGAATACGAGAAACGCAGAGGCCGACCATTGGACGCGACCCCTGGGGAGTCGGTATTTGTCTTCGTCACCCCCAGGCGGTGGCTCGGGGCAGCGGGTTGGGCGGCCGGACGGCGCGACGAGGCCTTCTTCGGGGACGTGCGTGTGCTTGACGCGGACGACCTGGAAGGTTGGTTGCAGACCACGCCCGCAGTGCATCACTGGATCTCGGAACAGCTGGGTAGGCGGCCGCGAGACGCGGAGACGCTTGAAGGTTGGTGGGGTCGCTTTCAGTCGCGCACAGCTCCATCGCTCCCCGGTGCGCTCTTTTTGGCGGGACGTGAAACGGAACGGAAGCAGCTCACCGAATTTTTCGGCGCGGCCCCGAATGTGGTTGCGGTTCAGGCGACGTGGCGCGATGAAGCCATCGCCTTCGTGTGTGCGACGATCGAGTGTTTGGTGCCTCCCTATAGGGCGCAGCCTCCGCTGGTCGTGCTTTCTGCCGAGGTGTGGGAGCGGGTTGTTGTGCAGCCGGGGCGGATGACTCTGCTGCCGCTCTTTGACGATCCGGACATTGCGGCCGCGACAGGGCGGGGACACCACGTCGTCTCGGCGTTAGGGCGCGATCAGGTCGCGAAAGGATCAAAGATCGCGCTTCCACCACCGCACCGCCAAGCTGCGAGCGAAGCATTGGGAATGGTTGGGGTCGGGTCGGAGCGGTCATACCGACTCGCTGCACTCGCGAGGCGGAGCATGCCCTCTCTCGTCCGCAGCCTCGCTCGGGATCCGCGGCGTTCCAGGCCCCGTTGGGCTCAGCCTCCATTCGCCGCGGTAATTGCGCCGTTGTGCCTTCTCGGCGCTTGGGCGGCTTCTGATTCGGATAGGGAGATCGTGAGTCGAATGGTTGAGGAGCCGTGGCCGCAGGTCGAGCGAGCATTGACGCAGTGGCTGACGACAGATGACCCGCCGTTCGTGCGGTCGGGACCGCAGTGGCACCTGGCGTCCCCTGAAGAAGCATTTTTGGTGCTCCGGGATGCGATCACCACAAGTGACCTTGGGAGATGGCATGAACAAGCGATCGCGGTTCTCCTCGAGGTCGACCCAACGCTTGATCTTGCGCCGGAGGAGCAGCCGATGGCCGGGGCCTTGGGGGTCGCGCGCAGTCACTCCTCGGTTCTCAGGCGGGGGATCGCGGAGGGTGTCGCCCTGATTGGCTCGATCGAGGGCGATATCTTGGCAGATGGCACTACCGGTGCGGACCATGCCGGCGCGGTCGTTCGCGAGATTCTCACTAGGGCCAATGCCGACGAGTCAGACGGGATCTGGCCGTCACTAGCTGACATTCTTCCGCTGCTTGCGGAGGCGGCGCCAGAGGTTTTCCTTGATGCCATTCGTTACGACCTCGACCGTCCATCCCCGCTACTTAGGGCGATGTTTCAAGACGGCGAGCAGGCTTCCTGGCTCTATACCTCGTCGCCGCACACGAGCCTACTGTGGGCACTGGAAACGCTTTGCTGGTCTTCTGAGTGGATCCTAGAAGCATCCCGAACACTTGCTCGCTTAGCGCAGGTTGATCCCGGTGGCAGGCTTTCCAATCGACCGCTCGAGAGCCTCCAAGGCGCCTTGGTCGGGTGGATTCCTCACACGTCGGCGACGCTCATGCAGAAGGTGGGGGTGATCGAGACGATCTGCAGACAGATGCCGGATACGGGTTGGCCGCTTCTCTTCAAGCTATGGCCGCAGGCGCACGCCATGTCATCAGTGCCGAGCGGACCGCGATTCCGCGATTGGAGGCCCGAACATCTGACGGTATCCCTCGCGGAATGGACCGAGTTCGTCGGGCATCTGGTGCGCTTGAGCATCGAGCTAGCAGGCACGGATCCTGAGCGTTGGGCTCAGCTAGCGGAACACCTGGGCCCCCTTCCTCCGGCGGATAAGGATTGTGTGTTGGGCTTCCTGGAACAGGTGATACGCCCCGACTCTCTTGATCCCCACGAAGCCCTCCTGGTTTGGGAGCGGGTGCATGCGGAGATCTCACGGCACCGCAGCTTTCCAGCCGCGGAGTGGTCGATGGACAACGGACCGCTGCTTCGCTTGGAGGCGATTGCTGCTCGCCTCGAACCTTCGACTGTCGCCAGATTCGGGTATCTCTTCGATTGGCATCCGGATCTGCCGGAGATCGATGTTGAAGATCACGCAGCTTACGACGAGAAGCTGATGCAACTGCGCGTCGAGGCGGTTCGGGAGGCTCTCGACGAGGGTTCTGCCGATTCCCTCGGAGCTCTGGCCCAGCGAAGTGCTGTACCGGCACACCTTGGATGGGTCGTTGGCGCGGTCGCGCCCGAAGATCTGACGCCTGCGATGCTCTGTTGGCTTGATTCGGACGAGGAGAAGCTCCGGGAAGTCGCCGCGACCTGGGCGTCACGCAGGCTCCAGGATCAAGGACTCCCGTGGCTCCATGCGGTTCTTTCGCGCCCGGAGATGACGATCCCATCTCGCCGCGTCACCCTCGTTCTTAGCGCGCCAGCAACCAGAGAGGTGTGGGACGCGTTGCGGGAGATCGATGAGGACCTGTGGGACGCCTACTGGAGAGGCATGAACCCCTGGCGAGTCGAGCCCGACGACGAGGAGTACGCCGCACAGCAATTGATTACTCGCGATCGGGCGTGGGCTGCTGTCGACTTGCTCGCGATGGCGAGTCGCCGGACCGCCGATAGGAACGCACCGATCCCTCTGCGCCTCGTCGAGGCCGTCCTCGACGAGGCGCTTCGGTCAGATCCAAGCGGTACTCCCTCGCAGACGCTCGGTTACGCCGTTGGTCAGTTGCTCGACTACCTCGAGGCTGAGGGCGCCGACGCAGAGAAGCTCGCCGGATACGAGTTCACGTTTTTCCGCCTGCTTGAACACCACCGACAACCGCGGGCACTTTTCGGTGCGATGGGGAGCGACCCCAGTCTCTTTGTCGATCTCGTCAACCGTGTGTACCGAGGGAAGAATGAGTCGAAGCGCCAACTTGATGCAAGCGAAGAGGCCTTGGCCCGACATGCATGGTGGGTGCTCCACAATTGGTGCGACCTCCCAGGTCGACGGGATGACGGGACAATCAACGGAGCGCATCTGACCCGGTGGGTGCGCAACGCCCGACTGGCCTTCATGGAGTCCGACCGGGCGGACATCGGCGATGAGGAGATCGGGCGCGTCCTCGCAACATGTCCAGCGGACGCCCGGGGTGTCTGGCCAGCCGAACCTGTCCGAGAGATCCTTGAGATGATCGGGAGCGCCGAGATAGAGAGCGGCATGCTCTTGGGGCGGATCAACGCTCGAGGTACTACCACGCGGGGCGTGCACGACGGCGGCCAGCAGGAGCGTGCCCTCGCTTCTCAATACCGAGAGTCGTCGAGGCAGACCGCCAACGACTGGCCGCGAACAAGTCGTCTGCTCCGACGCCTAGCCGAGGCCTACGATCGCGATGCTCGGCGGATGGATGAGCGGGCGGAGATCACCGGCGACACCGAATAGCCATCGCTGACGCCTACTACTGTGCCGGCCGTCCGGTCCGCGTAAGCGGCGGATAGGCCGGACTCGTGTTTGACGCCCGCGAGCGAGCGGCCTAACGTCGACTTATGCTGAATGAGCCATCGCTCGTCGAGCAATATTGGGCGCTTCGGGAGATGGGCGACGCATCGCGGCGGGGGCGGCTGTTGGAGAAACTTGGGGCGAGCTTGTTTCGTCGTGCTCGGTTCCGAGTAACGCTCGATGCTCGAGCTGCAAGTCCGCGGCAGACGGATCTCGTCGTTACGCGCGGCCGAGACACCTATCTGATCGAAACCAAGTGGGAGGCGCACCCGGTTGACGTTGCGGCCATTGACGATGTGTGGGTGCGTCTACTCGAGACGCCCGCCTCGGTGACGGGAATCTTGATCAGCATCAGCGGGTTCACGAGGGGTGCTGTCTCGCGCGTCGTCGACCGTCGAGATCGCCCGATCGTGCTACTCGATGACGAGGAGTTCGAGTCGCTCCTGGCGCAGCCGGGGGACGTTCCCCGTCTCTTGGCGGCAAAGCGAGACGATCTCGTCGTCCACGCCCGGGCCACCAATAGTCGATTGCTTATTGCCGGATCGGCTTGGCCATCGAGGCTCTCCAAGGACAAGGTATCGTTTCTCGTCGAGAGACGACGGCAGGACACGGTGGTCTCCGACGGGGGCTACGGGCCATTCGTGTTCGTCCAAGACCTGCCTGACATCGACTGGAGTAGTCAGGGCGGGTACGGCGTCCAACTTGACATGTCTGCGATGCCGACGAGCTTGAGTGGGCTCGTCGACATCTTCGAGAAGCTCGTGGAAGCCGGTTGGGCGGGCTCCGGTGGACGGTGGAC
Organism: uncultured Actinomycetes bacterium; assembly: GCA_963703275.1. GTDB lineage: Bacteria > Actinomycetota > Thermoleophilia > Gaiellales > JAICJC01 > JAICJC01. The sequence continues at coordinate 391,378 of OY969804.1, forward strand.
GATTCAGCAGCAGGTCCGGAACTGGCATGGCGCAGGAGCCAACTCGTTGGTTCGGGCGCTGATGAGCCGAGAGAGTCGTTACAGCGGGCTCGCCCAGATACACGGTACCGAGGTCCTCTGCTACCAAGACGCGCACGCTGATGAGCGCGGGTTTTATACGCTCACGGCTCAGATTGACGCCCACGCGGCGGAGTCTGTGTGGTGGTGTGAGGTCTCGCTTCAACTCTACGGCGTTCCGTTGGATCCGGCCGGAGTGGAGAATCTGGCCTCGGTGCTCGGTGTCGACGCTGGGCTCTACTTCCGGCCGCGCGGCACACGGTCTGTTGAACGTCGCCACTTTTCTCTGGACGAGGTTCCGCTCGAGCCCAAGGGTTTCGTCCTGGCCGACGACGGGCCGCGTGACGCCAGCCACAGCGGCTGGGCATGCGGGCTGATCGTCGACAACCCATTCGCTGTGACAAATGGTGGGTCGCCGAACGGGCGGCCGGAGTGGCTGCCGGCGAACTTGGGCGAGTCGCAACTGTTGATCTGCGCCCTTCGCGATTGGCACCCTGTCGACCAGGGCGTTCGCCACTACCAACTGCAGCGATGTGAGTGGGCATGGGGTGCCGAGGTGCTTGTGTTCCGGCCGGTCGTTCACTGGACAGAGCCACGCCGTGTGGCGCCGTAGCCGCCGGTAGGGGAACGACCGCATCGCCGCTCACCGCGATCGCTTCGCCACCTCATCACCTCGAGCGCGCGCCGGCCGCGACTTGAGAATGTCCGTCGCCGCAGGCAGGAACCGCGGCTCGATCGTAGTAGATGTTCGGTATGGAGGGATCGCCAGCGGATTCATCGGCCGATCAGGGTCACGCTGCGCGCCTGGCGGGCCTTGGGCTGGGGTTAGAGCACCTCGAACGGTTGAAAGCCGCCCTCGGGTCTCCATCCACCGAGGAGGAGTTCGCTCGCCGACTGCTTCAGATCGGCGACGCTGCCTTGAAGGAGTACGTGGAGTGGATGCTCGCGATCCGCAGGTTCTCGAGCTCCTCACAGCTCGACGCAGCACGGGTGCTCGAGATCTTCGCTCACGTTCGCGTCGAGCCGCCGACCGTTGAATCCTTGGCCACCGAGCTCGCGATACCAGAGTCTCGCGCGATGGCTTTGCTCTCTCGCATGAGATACGGGGACGCAAGGATGCTGCGGTCGCTCGCCTTCAGAGCCGCGGCGGTGAAAATCGGACAGTGGGTCGACATGTCTAGACCGCCAGGCGAATCCCAGACGGCGTGGCTCGACAGAGACTCGATGAACTGTGTCCGAGAGAGTGCGGCGGAAATCATGCTCGTGCCAGGGGCCACGGCTCCCGGTGGGTTGTACCCACGCGCTGAGCTTCCGAGATACGTCCAGGACCGCTACGGTGGATCGGCCGAGGCTCGTACCGAGATGTGGCAATACATTCTCAGCCGTCTGGAACCGTGACCGTCGGCGCAGCGTCAGTCGACCCCGGGACGTACGCCGCGCTTGCATCCGTAGCCGCGATCACCACTGCGATCCTCGCCGTCGTGGCGCTTATTCCGTTCAGCGATTCACGAACAGTGAAAGCCAGACTTACGGACGTCAAGCAGGGCCAACCCGGTCACGCCGAAATCGTTGATGGTGCTCATCGCCGAGCGTTCCAATCGTGCCTACTTGTCCTTCCTGTCGTCGTCGTGAACGTCGCTGTTTTGGTTGCGTGGTGGGACGTCGGGCTCAGCCGTGCGCCCTGGCGGCTGTGGCTGCCGTGCACGGCAGTCGCACTGCTGGTGGCCTACTTAGCCTGCATAAGCGTTGTTGGCATCGTCATGATGCGCAGAGCGTCTTGACGCCCGGTCGTACGCGCACAGAACGATGGATCAAAGACCTCGGACTTCGCAGGTTTGAGTTCCAACTTGATCTCGTCGACCAGATCGTGGCGGCCGTCGCCGACAGGCGCCCACTTCTCGTAGAGGCGCCCACGGGGTCGGGTAAGACACTGGTCGAGACTCTTGCCGCGGCGACCCTCGCCGCAGAGCGTGGGTCTCCGTGTCGGATCGCCGTCATCGTGCCCACCCGGGCTCTGCTCCACCAGCAGATCACGGATGCCCAGTGGCTTTACGAGGCGGTCGGGATGCCGGTTCACGACCTGTCGCCGCACCTGCCAGGCAGATTGTACGCAGCGACGTTCGGGGCACCTGGAGTGCTCGTGAGTACGCCCGTCACCTTCAACAGACGGCTGCGACAACTCCAGCTCGGCGAGCTCGTAGAAACGTGCGCCGTGGCGTTCGTGGATGAGATCGACACCTTCGTCACGGTCGACGACGGGGATGAGCGACGAGATCTCTGGCCCACAGTCTCGAGCCTCCTCCACCGGAACGTCCCGGTCGTCGGGCTGACGGGAACTAACCTGACCGAGTCTCAGATCGAGCGCTGGCGAGGCTTGGGCTTTGGACATCTTAGGGCAGACGTCCCGAGTGGGTGGCTGCCGCATACCACTGTCCGATTCCGCGGCGTGCTCGATCCTCGCATTTCCGAGGCGGACGCAGCCATCCGCAGCCAACTACGAGAGCAGTACGGCCTACTGGTCGCGAAGGGCCTCGGTACCAAGTGGAGAGAGGTGAAGAACCAGGCAGCCCTCGGCGACTCCACGTGCCGGCGCATTTTGACGCTGCACACCGAACGGCTACGCCTGTTCGAGACCTCGGATCCTCATTCACCCAAGGGCGACGCCATCTTGGAGTGGGCGGACGCAAACTCGCCCTGCTTGATCATGTGCCGATATCGGGACATCGCCCAGAGCGTCTCGGAAATGATACGCGGTCGGCTCTCTATCGAACGAGCCGATGGATCGATGAGTCGCCCCGACATCGGAGCCGCGACCGAATGGTTCCGATCACTTCGCGGCGGCAAACACAGCTCCCTCGTAATCACGAGAGAACTCGGCGGACGGGGACTCGACTTCCCTATGGCCGCGTCGGCATGTCTGGTGAGCCCGCGTAGCAATCACCAAGCAGTCGCCCAGGAGTTTGCTCGGATCCGGTCAAGAATGTCAGACCCCAAGGAGGTGCTCGTCCTGTACTTCCAAAAGACGGAGGAGGAGGCAAAGGCGCGGCGCCTCGCCGACCGCCTAAAGCGCGAACGCTACGCCGACAACCACCTGTTCACCGTCGTCGACGCGCCGGCGGGGCGGTTCGACCTCGAGTGGTTCGAAAGCCGCAACCTTCGGAACGAAGAGGCCTTATAGCAGCGGAGACCGCCCCAGCCGCCGCGACTCGTGTGCCCCCATGCGGCACGGGCGGCGGAGAGGGCGCTGTGAGCTACGAGCCTACCGGTGCGCCGGAGGGACGATCGCGGTGGCGACTGCTAGCAGGTCTGGTCGGGCAGTTGGGTTTGGTGGTCGAGGGTGGCGATGAGGCGGGCGACGGTTTGGTGTTGGGCTGGGGTGAGTGGGTGGCGGGGTGGTGGGAGGTGGTCGAGCAGGTGGGTGAGGTCGTGGTGGATGAGGTCTTTGCCTTTTTGGGTGGCGATGACGGTGAGGCTGCGGCGGTCGCCGTGGGGGTGGCGGATGCGGCGGGCGAGACGGCGGGCTTCGAGGCGGTCGATGAGTTTGGTGATGCTGCCGCTGGTGATGGCCAGGCGGGAGCCGAGCTGGCCGGGGGTGAGGCCGTCGCTGGAGTGGGCGAGGTGTTGCAGCCCGGCGTATTCGCTGGGGGTCATGTCGGCACGGGCGCGGCTTTGCGCGTTTAGCTGCTGGGCGGCGAGCAGGAGTTGGTGCAGCAGCGGGGTCAGGTCAGCGCTCATCGGGGCTCCGGGAAGGGTGCGGCGATTGTACCCAGGCCGGGGGTGGTCGGAGAGCCCGGGTGGGTGTTGCCAGCCACCTGTTTGGGGGGTGTTTCTTGACAACGAAGAAGCGTGTGTGGTAAGCAACACTCTGGAGCGTTCGTAAGGACGCCGGCAGGTTATTCGGGGCAGCAGCGGGCGGTAGGCACGTCCGCTGAAGGGTTCGGGTCTCGCAAACAGGGGGGCAGCGAAATGGCGGGTGGACGCTGGACATCTGGTAGCGGCGTGGTCGCATCGGCGACGCGCCGCGTCGGTGTGGCGATGGGTTTGGGCGTCGTGCTTGTGGTTGGGTCGGGCGCGACCGCCCACGCGATCCGTCCCGCACACCATGCCGCCAAGGCGGCTGCGTCCTCGCCGGTCTCGGCGAGTGGGGTGCCGGTAGCGCCGAACGCGTTTGTGGCCTTCTCCCAGGCCAAAGCGCTGAATCGTCAGGTGATCGTCAAAGACCAGACGTCGAAGACGACGACGGTGTATGCGAACCCGTCGGGGACGTTGACATCGACGATGGCGACGGGGCCGGTGCAGGAGCCGGACGCCTCCTCGCCGACGGGATACACGCCGATCGACCTGACCCTGTCTCAAGGCCTCGCGGGGATCACTCCCAAAGTGTCAGACGCGGCCATCGCCCTCTCGGACGGATCGACCAAGACGGTCGCCTCCATGGGTGTGGGATCGTCAGACAGCGTCGGGTTGACCTGGCCGACCACGCTGCCCGACCCCACCCTGTCGGGCGATGTCGCGACCTATACGAATGTGCAGCCGGGCGTTGACCTGCGCGTGAAGGCGCTCACCGATGGCTACGACGTCCAGATCGTCCTGACCAAGGCCCCCACCTCGGCGGCCGTGTTCCGGATCCCCCTGACGCTTGACGGTTTGATCGCGGAGCGCTCCTCGACCACGGGGCAGCTCGAGTTCGTCTCCCCCGCCGGCGCCGTGCTTGCGTCGGGGGATGCGCCGCAGATGTGGGGGGCCGGCACCGGTACGACCGGCCAGCCGACGCAGACATCGACGCCCACCGTCACCATCGACACGTCCGGTGCGACGCCCACGTTGGTGGTGACGCCGAGCAGCCAGTTCCTGAGCAGCCCGGCCGTGTCCTACCCGGTCGTGATCGACCCGTCGGTGGATATCACCACCAACAGCGACACCTACGTCGACAGCTTTAGCCCGACCAGCACCCACGCGCTCGACACCCTGAACAAGGTCGGCCTCGCAAGCGCCGGGCGAATCCAGCGCAGCCTAATCGCGTTTGACACAAGCTCGCTCTCGGGCACCGACGTCACCAGCGCCTCCCTCAACCTGTACGAGGCGTCCGCGCCCGCCTGCACGCCCACCGAGGTGGACGTGTATGACCTGTCAGGGTCGTGGAGTGGCGGGACGAGCTGGAACACCCAGCCGGCCCAAAACCAGCTTCGCGCCAGCACGAACACCGACGCGGGCGGCGGGTCCGGATGTCCCGCCGGCTGGGTCAGCTTCACCGGCGGCGGATCCGGTACGAACACCATCACCGGCCTCGTCAACGCATGGGCGGCCGGCACCCTCACCAACCACGGCGTCGAGGTGGTCGCACACGACGAGACCACCACTGCCGACTACAAGACCTTCAACTCCCTCAACGCGGGGTCAAACGCGCCCTACCTGGCCGTCACCTACAACACGCCGCCGACGCTTCCGACCAGCCGCTGGCCACAAGCCAACGAGGACATCAACGACCTGCACGTCCCGCTGTCCGCATACTTCCAGGATCCGGACGGCGACTCGGGCCAAGTGCAGTTCGAGGTCGACAACAACACTACCGGCACGCTGATCGACACCGGCCTGGGCTCGACCGTCCCCGACGGCGGCAAGAGCGTCTGGCACGTCCCCAGCGGCGATCTGTCCGATGGCGGCGTGTACAAATGGCGCGACCGCGGCTACGACGGCATCGACTATGGCACCTGGTCGGCCTACCGCGTCTTCACCGAAGACGTCACCGCGCCAGGCACCCCGTCCATCTCGAGCTCGACCGATCCCAGCCAAACCACCTGGTACTCCTCCACTTCCATCTCCGCGTCGTGGACTGATTCGGACTCGGGCACCGGCATCGCCGGCTACGCCGTCTCTCTCACCACTTCGCCGACGAGCATCCCAAGCGGCGCTCTCCAAACCGGCACGACCTGGTCAGGCACCGCCACAACGGGGACGATCAACTACCTGCACGTGCGGGCGCAGGACAACGCCGGGAACTGGGGCCCGACCGCGACCTACGCCTTCCACATCGGAAACGGCTCAATGCTCACCCCCCAGCGCGGCGACTCCACCCAGCAGTACTTCACCCTCCAAGCCAGCGTCTCCTCCTCCTTCACAGGAGTCACATTCCAATGGCGCCGCTCAGACAACGACACCTGGGTCGCCATTCCCACAAGCGACGTCACCGACACCGACACCAGCGGCTCAGTCACATGGCCAATCAGCCTCACCAGCGGCGTCACCGACCACATCAAATGGAACGCCACCAGCACCCTCGGCGGCGTCGACGGTCCCGTCCAAATCCGCGGCTACATGCCCAGCGGCGGCGGCGGCGCCACCAACACCATCAAAGCCATCTACGACCAAAACGCCCTCGGAAGCAGTCAAGCCGGGAGCGACACCACCGAGCAGGTGGGGCCAGGCGATGTTGACCTCGTCACCGGCGACTACACCATCTCCGCGTCCGACGCGAACGTCGGCGGCCTCAGTGTCGACCGCGAATTCGACTCGCTGCTACCCAACGCGACACCAAGCGGAGTCTTTGGACCGGGCTGGTCATCGACGCTGAATCTGGGCACGTACGTCAAGCTCCATAGTGGCACCGACTACGGCCAAGGCAACTTCATCACCATCACCCAGGGTGATGGCTCCGAGATCGACTTCATGGCCGACGGCAGCGACTACGACAACGCCCCCGGCAGCGAAGGCTATACGCTCACTACCTCGGGTACCGGGTCGTCGACGACGTGGACGCTGACCGACCTCGACGGCACCGTTACCACCTTCGCTCTCCCATCCGGCGGATCAGTCGGATCAAGCGACTACTACCCTACCAGCACGACGACGCCGAACACCGCGATCAGCAACCCGCCCACCACAAGCTTCTCATACTCGGTCGTGTCGGTGTCTGGCGGAACACAAACCCGACCGACGCAGGAAGTCAACGCGCTCCCGGGTGTGTCGTGCTCATCGTCACCAACCACCACCGCCGGCTGCCAGACGCTCAACTTCGCCTACGCCTCGTCCACCACGGCGACCGGGACCGGATCGTCGCAGTGGGGCGACTACCAGGGCCAGCTCAAGTCGATCAGCTACACGGCGTACGACCCCACCACCTCCGGGATGAACACGGTTACCGTCGAGGACTACCAGTATGACTCCAACGGGCGCCTCCGAGAGGAATACGACCCACGCCTCTCCACTCCGCTGAAAACGACCTATGACTACGACTCGTCCGGCCGCGTCTCCACGTTGACACCACCGGGCATGAACGCGTGGACGCTCAACTACAACTCGTCCAACCAGCTCACATCGACCGTCCGAAACAACGACCCGTCAGGGACTGAGACGACGACCATCATCTACGATGTGCCCCTCACGGGCACCGGCGCTCCATACTCCATGGGCGTCTCCGACGTAGCAGCGTGGGCACAGCAGGATGACCCGACGACCGCGACAGCGATCTTCCCCGCCACGGAGGTTCCCTCGGGGAACCCGCCGGCGGACTACACACAGGCGACGATCTACTACACCGATGGCAACGGCCAGCTGGTCAACGTCGCCCAGCCGGGCGGCGAGATCTCGACCGCCGAGTACGACCAAAACGGCAACGTCATCCGCGAGCTCTCCCCGCTCAACCGCCAGGCCGCTCTCGCTGCTGGCACCAGCAGCGCATCTGTCGCGACGACGCTCGACACTCAGAACACGTACTCGTCCGATGGGGTAGAGTTGCTGGAGTCACTTGGCCCCGACCATCAATTAATGCTCGACGACGGGACGCTCGCAAACGCACGCCAAGACGTGGTGAACTCGTATGGCGACGAATCAACGTTCGGCGAGGGCCTTCTTACGCAAAGCGTTGAAGGAGCACTCGCAGACGGCGCGACGGGTGACGTTGACACGCGCGCGACCACGTACCAGTATTCCGGCCAGTCGAACATCGGCCTCATCGTGGCCGCCCCGACATCGACTACAACCGATCCAACGGGTCTAGACATCGTCACGACTACGAAGTACGACAGCGACGGGAATGTCATTGCGACCATCATGCCGGGGAATCCCGCAGGCGGCGACGCGCACGAGACCGACACGACGTACTACCGCGCCGGAACCGGGAGTGGCGTCAGCGCGTGTGACTCCACGCCGCAGTTCGCCGGAATGGTCTGCGAGACTGCCCCCGCGGCCCAGCCGACTGGAAGCCTGCCCGAGATTCAGACTACGACGTACACCTACGACTTTTACGGAAACACTTTGACGCGCACCGACACGAGCGGCGCGACAGTCCGCACGTGGACGTATACGTATGACGGTGCTGGACGTCTTAAGACCACTGCGGTCACCGGCCCAGGCGCCTCGCTCCCAACCGTGACACAAAACTACGACACGACGACAGGTCTTCCTTCCACGACGGCCGACGGGACAACCACACTCACCCGCACGTATGACACCCTTGGTCGACTGAAAACGTACGAAGATGGTGCGGGGAATACCACAACATACACCTACGATGGGTTGGATCGCGTCGCCACTCTCTCTGATGGAAAAGCCACTCAAACGTACACTTACGAGTCGTCTGCAGACGAAAGAGGTCTCATCACCGGGGTCGCGGACAGCGCGGGCGGCACATTCACGGGGACATACGACGCGGATGGCAATCTGGTTGACGAACATCTTCCGAACGGTCTGGATCAGTGCACGACGTATGACCCGACCGACGAGGCAACGGAGCTCGTGTACCAGTCGGGTGGATCGTGCAGCTCGAGCGGAGCGACACAGATACTCAGCTACGCTGCTATGTCAAGCGTCCACGGTCAGTGGCTGACGTCCTCCGGCCCGAGTTCTACGGGCGATACTGCGGACGAGTCGTACATGTATGACGCGGCGGGCCGACTTACGCAGGTACAAGACGATCTCGGCGGCCAGTGTACTACCCGTCAATATGGCTACGATAGCGACTCGAACCGTACGCAATACGTGTCAACGGGCCCAGGGGCCGGAGGTGCGTGTCAGACGGGGACGCTCGGAGCCGTTCACACATACGACGCTGGCGATCGCCTCACCGACTCCGGTGTGGCGTACGACGCGATGGGGCGCACAACTACCCTCCCCGCCGCAGACGCCGGTGGCACCCAGCAGACCTTTACGTATTACGCGAACGATCGCCTTAACACTCTTACGCAGGGATCGGCCACCCATACTGCAACGCTCGATCCGGAATGGCGAGTGAACACGTGGGCCGTCAGCACCGACAGCACCGCGACCCAGACGTACCACTACACGGACGACTCCGACGAGCCGGCATGGATAAGCGAAAACACGGCGGACACGACGTGGACGCGCAACATCCAGGGCATCGACGGCTCGCTCACGGCTCTACAGTCATCAGGTGGCTCGATCACGTTCGAGCTCCAAAACATGCACGGGGACATCGGAGCGACCGCGGACTCGAGCGGTCTGCTTACCTCCACGATGGATTATCTGGAGTTTGGCACGCCGCGAACTGGGTCGTCCTCGCGTTACGGCTGGTCGGGCGCGGGCGAGCGTGCGGTTGACAATGTGACCGGCGACGTGGAGATGGGCGTACGTGTGTACGTGCCGACGATCGGACGCTTCATGCAGTCTGACCCAGTCGCCGGGGGGTCCGCGAACGCGTACGACTACAGTTATCAGGATCCGCTCAATATGGGAGATCCATCGGGCTCGACGTCGGACTGCAGCGGATCGAGGGTCCATTACCCCCACTGGTCAACGAGCAGCCACAGCGCTTGGCAAACCGTTCTCGTGAAGGGAAGTGTTGAGTGTTCGAAGAGCCTCCACGTGTCCGTGCTTTTCTATTTGTGGCGCTGTAGCTCAATGCCGCCAGCGGAGCCCGACTATGCCGATCTGGAGAAGGGCGACTGGGGGTGCAAGGAGAAGGCCAACTTCGTCGGCACGAAGGACGTTACAGCCAAGACCATCCTAACTATTTTTATTCCTGACGTCGGGAACGGCGCGCCACGTGTCGCCCCGGGAGCGTGGTTTCTCGCTTGTATGAGCGTCGGCTACGTGATCGGAGTGCGACTGCCAACGGTCTGGATAGTGCGGTTCTCTCGGAACGAAGTTCCCATCCCTGCCCCGTGAGTAGGACAGATGCACGACATTGATCCTTTCCAAGACGTCGAAGGTGTCAGGCAAAAGACCGAGCGGGAGACTCGCCAGCGACCTCGCCGGGCTAGAGTTCAATCTCTACCAAGAGGCTGGGGCACGACTCGGGAGATGCGTCAGGCTACGGGCCGAACGCTATCTCCGACTACTCCACCCACTTCAGTTTGGACACGGGGACGGGCGAGTGGATTACGTTTCGGTATCGGCTGCGACCGGGGTTCCTCTTTCGGAAGGACTTCGTGACCAACCTCTACGCGTGGGGTGGCCTATCAGTGCGACCGAGGGTGTCCCCGAGGTTGGGTGGCTTGATCTCGGAACTACTGAGCGCATACTCGCGGCTGTGGGCTGCCCCGACACGAGCTGGACTTTGTACTTCTGGGAGGGACTTGGGTGGCGCGAGGCCGGAGCACCGGTGCGAACCTACGCGTGCACGAGCGATGTGTTCGCGGAACTACAGCCGTTCGGCGCAGGGCGATATGAGGCGCCCACACTAGCGTGGAGGGGTCGCGACCCTTCGACGACCACGTTCGTCTTCACTCACCCAGACGCTACGTCAACGTATGTCGGAACACAACATGGCCTTGCCGAGCGCCTACTGGGGTTGGCTGGGGTCGACATAGTCGAAGTCGGCGAGGACACCTTGCTCGATACGTGGACGGCGGCTTAGCGCCCACAGCGGTTCGTTCTTGTTGGGGACGCGGACTCCCATTAGGGCTGCCTCGCCTTCGACGGCACACGTCCGCGATCGCCGACACAAGACCGGGACGTCATCGCGATCGTGGCCTGAGCGGCCCGGGTGCAACCAGGATCTCGAGACCAGGCCGCGCTTGGTTTCACGGGCCGCGGCAACAGCCGGCGCCTCCAGGACGGTGGTCTGCTTCTGTTCGCCGGACGACATGCGCCAATCTGGAACAACACTGGCGGGGTTGCCTACTTGCGATCCGTCGGGACGTTCGTCGACTCGTTCCCCCTACACATTCCCCCCTTCCCCGGCCTAAGCCGGCAGGGACGGAGGCGGCGGCGCGAGCTTGACCTTGGGTGGTCTCGACTGCGGGCGTACAGTCCGTAGCAGGACTGGGTGTCCAGCGGTCCCACCCAGCCGACACCTACCGCTGAGAGGACGGCAGCCGGGTCGACGAGGGTGGACACGCTGGTAGATGGAGCGCGCGCCCTATCCGAGACCTCCAGTTCTTCGTCACCTGCGCCGGCGCCGGCGTACCGCTCGCGAAGGTCGCGGACTGGGTCGGCCACTCAGACGGCCGCATCACCGAGATCGACCTCGTCGGCGGACTCGGAAGAGTTCGCCCTCGGCCTGCTCGAGGCTTTCGACGTGCTGCCAAGCCGAACGTAGAGATGGCCGCGTATCGTTCTTGAGTGCTTCTCGCGCTCATACTGGTCGACGCAGCAGACAACTGGACGAAGGTCGGTGCCATCGCAGCGATCGTCGCTGCGGTTGCGGGTGTCGTTGCTGTGCTCGTTGGAGTGGTGGACGTCGTGCTGACCCGTCGGGCATCGACGGCCGCTGACCTTCAGACAGCACGGCTCCGGCCCAGTCCTCGGGTTCTCGTGCGCTCGAATGATGGGGCGGCGGGCACCGAGATCACGTTGCGGCAGGGACGGTTCCCTCGCCTCGATGCGGAGGCACCGGTCAGCGAGCAAGTCGAACTCGCACTCTCAACCCTGCCGGATCCAGACCCTCCGGGAAACAGTCCCCTCTTCGCGACGCTCGCATACACCCTCCTGGAGGCCCGCGTCGTCGTCCACGACTGGGTCGAGCAGTACAATCAGCACAGGCCACACGGCGCGCTTGGAGACACCCCTCCAAGCCAGTATCACAAGCAGTACATGACGAAACTACACACCGAGCTATCAACCAGCAACCACTAACACAGACCTTGGACCAATCACCGGGGGCCGGTCATATGGAAAGCGGGCAAGAGGAACTGTTCGTTGTCAACCGGTTGGACAGACTGCTCGCGGACCTCGCGCCTCTCGTCGCAGCGGTTCATCGGTGAGTATGGAGCTGGCAGCGAGTCGTCGGCGAGACGTCCCGAGGCGTCGGGTTTCCCTTGGCTTGAGGTGTGCCAGCTGAGAGTGCTTCTCTCCAGATCATCTGGTGAGGGCAACCCACTGGGCCTCAGGTGACTACTGCCGTCCGCTCTCGACCCGTAGTAACCTCTGACTGTACGGCTACCTGGAGCAGAAAATCGAAAGGGCCCTGACCCGAGGAACCGACCGCAGGATTAAAACCTCGGGATAGGTGTGGAGAGCAGTTCGAGCGCTCGAACTGCTCTAGGCTCAACCCGTTTTGTAGATATAGCCGTACGCTTGGCAATTGTCGCGCGTTCCGGCGCCAGCTCGGAGGATCACACGCCTACGGAGCGTCGGAGGGTGTCCATGGCTCGAGTTTCTCGATCGTCAACGGATCACCCTCGAATTGGTACAACAGGTGAACGTCGCCATGAGATCGCTCGTACTCCAAGCGGTCCGCCTGCACCGTCACTGTGGCGATCGAGCGAACGTCCCGGCCGACGCTGTGCTGAAGGTCGGCGATCTGCGGCGACGTTGCCAGCCAGACTTCCCCACTCTCGCTGGGCCGGATCCCTTCCGCCCTAAGAACGTGAGCCGGCGCCTCGCTCGCGTGGTACATGGTCACCGGACCCTCGCCGTCCATCCTACCGTCCGATCGCGGGTCGGTGAAATCCACACCAGCACCGTACCGCTGCGGCCAGCTTCGGGGCAACCACAGCCCGGAGATCCCACCTATATCCCCAGCGCCGCCGGCCTCTCGTCGGTGTGGTATCGGTGGTGCCGCGTCTGAAAAGCTTCCCGGCCGCCCGGCGTTGTCTCAGGTCGTAGTGGGTGGAGTCAATGGAAGATCCTAGGTATGAGCAGGTCGGGCTGACTCGACATCAACTCGCCTTGCGAGCGCGCTGAACACGCCGACGTGCGCCCGTGACGTTGACGCGGAACCGCACCATCTGACGGCTGACACCGAAGTGCTGGGCGGCTTCCCATTCATCCGCCCACCGGCGTTTCACGATCAGGATTGCCGTCGCATCGGGGATGAGTAGGGTGCCGGCGAGCCAGTTGGCTTCGTCCTCGATGTCTTCGTTCCATAGACGACAGCCGGTGTTGTCCAAGGCTGGTGTTGGGGGATGGTGGAGGAGGCCGTGGGAGAGCTCGTGAGTGAGATCGCTGGCCTGTCTACCGGGCGAATGGGCGTCGTTGTGGACGATCGTGCGGCGCGTGCCCGAGAAGACGGTCACAGCCGAGAAGACTTCGGGCTCGATGTGGAGGAGGTGATCGACGGCGGGGGACTCGGTGACGAAGTCGGATAGCCGAATGATCGGGATCTCTAGCGACTGGGCCAGGACGGCGGGATCGAGGCGGTCGTAAGGCGAGAGGGTAAGTTCCTCGCGCACCTCCGCGGCGATGTCGCTGGCTTCGGTCTTGAACCCACGCCTGTATGCCACGCCTTACTCCTTGGTTCTGAGCCGTTCGTAAGTCGCTTTGACGAGCTCGTCAATTGCCGTCGCTGCCTCGGGGGATAGGTTCTTGTCGCTGCGCAGGTAGGTGGAGATCTGGGCGAGCGGTTCTGGTTGGGGTCGAGCCTCGCGGGATCTGACATAATGCCCACCTCATTCCGGTGGTCGACGGCGGCATCATGGCGCGGGTGAAGGACGACGGCACGCCGCTCCACGCCGACTGGCGCATCCACACCGTCGGCCCTGACCATGCCTGCATGGTCTGCCTAGATGCCCTCCGACGCAGCGATGTGGCGCTCGACATGGACGGCCAGCTCGACAACTCCGACTACATCCGTGGTCTGCCAGAGTCCGAGCGAGAGCGATTTTCACGCCGCAACGTGTACCCGTTCAGCTTGAGCGTAGCGGCTCATGAAGCGCTGCAGCTCGTCGGTCTCCTGACGGGAATGGAGCGGGTCGGCGGCACCGGCGCACAGCAGTACCACGCGTACCCCGGAGAGATGGTCGTCCTGACCCAGGCACCCTGCTCAGACGGCTGTGAGTTCGCGGCTCTAACGGCGTCGGCCGCTGATCTGAGTGGAAACCTGGCGGCCAACCGCCAGAACGACGACTAGCAAGGGAGTGCCGGCGACCAGGGGCGGCGCGGCTCGTGCGCGATCGTCTGCGCGACTGTGATTCAGCGGCCTGCTTAGGCGGATCTGGTGATTCTGGACGATGGGCGCAGGTCTCACGTTCGTGTCGCGCTTGGCTGACCGATTGGGCGTGCACGTTGAGGATCTGCTCGGACGCGGAACAGGCAAAGCGCCGGCAGACGGAGAGTCGGATCCTTGAAGGCTTGGGGTTGCTCGAACTTGAGCGTCGCCAGGATGGTCGTGCGATCGATCTTCTCGAGCGGGCGCGCGCGGCCGACCCCACCGGCGCTCCACCGAGGAAGCGGTCGGCACTCCATCGCGCGCTCGGACGAGCCTACGCGGGTGCGGGCGATCTGACGGTGTCGTGGCTGTGGTCGCAGCGGAACCGGCCGTAGAGAACGATGTACGCCTCTGACTTAGTAAAGTGCACACCGCCGGTCGCCTGCGCGGTCTGGGGGCCGAGGATCACCGTGGCGTGGCCGAGACGGGGGTCGCCAAGGACTCGCGCCTGGGTTGCGCGCGAACCCGGCACGCGAGCTTGCTGGGTCGTCGACAGCAACCTGAAGCTCGCGGGCGGGGCGTATGTTGAGTGTGACCTGAGCGCGGATCCGATGGCAGCGATGGCGATGACGGCTACCACCCGGACAGCGAGGCGGTTCTGCTCCTCTGCGACATAGCTGGTGCGATGACCTCGCTCCCAGAGTGGCGGCGGCATTCCGCGCGACCCTACTGGCGGGACGAGCAGCTCGTGGGCGCGACGCTACGGCGGGCGTGTCGATACCTCGGATCGTCGCCGCCGCCCGCCCGCCCGGTGTGGGCGCGACACTACGACCATGGCGAAGATGTGGAACCGAGCGCCCGGCGCGGTCGAGGATCTCCGTAGCCTCGGGGTCGAGCTCGGCGCGCAGCTCGATGTGGTGATCGCCCAGGCGCGGATCGAGCGGCGGTTCGAGAACGATCCAGACTCCCCGGTCGCGATCATCACGTGGGACAACTGGAAGTGGGGCTTCCCCGCCGACGCCACGCCGGCTCGGCGCGCCGCGGCGGAGTTGCTCGACCGCTGGACCGGGCTGGCACATCGGCTGCTGGAGGCCGCGGCGCCTGAGACTGTGGCGGACTTCGACCAGCACATCTCGGTGCTGGAAGCGCCGGTCGATCTGTCCTCATCCGCCGACGGCCCCGGCGCGGCTGACGCGGGGGGCGCGGCCGATCGCGTGCGCGCCTCGCTTGCTGCGCAGATGCACCTCCTGGACGGAATCCTCGGCGAGGAGACCATGGACGAGCTCTGGCTGGTGCCTGACACGAACGCTCTCCTGATGAACCCGGCGCTTGAGGAGTGGGAGGGCGACGAGCCGGCGACGATCGTGATCGTCCCCCAGGTGATGCGCGAGCTCGACCGGCACAAGCTGCACCACCCAAACCCGGACATCCAAGACCGGGCGCGGAAGCTGGTCCGCCGCTTCGAGGAGTTCAGCCGCCGCGGAGACACGCTGGAGGAGGCTGTCCCGCTGTCCGGAAGGCTCACCTACCGCGACGAGGTCGTCGACGCCGACATGCGCACCACCCTGCCGTGGCTACGCGCCGACAACGCGGACGACCGGATCCTGGCGAGCGTCCTCGAACTTCGCTGGCACCACCCACACCGGTCGATCACGCTCGTCACCGAGGATCAGCTGCTTCGCGGCAAGGCCCGCCGAGCACGGGTCGAGACCGACCGCGCGCCGAAGCCGGTGCGGGCGGCGGAGGGGAAGCGTCCGAACCGCGGGCGCCAGCGGCCGATCGTCAAGGTCAAGAACGCGTGGGTCACGCAGCAATGGCCGCCGAGCCGGCCGCGGTCGATGGCACCGCTCAACATCCTCGTTGTCGAGCTCGTCAACCTCGGCGAGCGCTCAGCCGTAGACGCCACCGGCACCCTCTACTACCACCCGCACAGCAACGACACCCGGATGACGCTCCAGAGCTTCCAGATGCCAGCGCTCGAAGCAGGCGGTCGGTGGCAGCTCGAGCACACGCTCTCGCTGCCGCCGCCCGGCATCGTGAACGCCGAGAGCGCAAGCATCGACGGCGTCTGCCACGACACCGACGGCGACGAGTACCCATTGGGATAGCCGGTCAGTCCGGGTTGCACGCGAGGCCGCCAGCGTGCGTCACCGGTCGGACCGCGTAGGGGCGTCTATCGTCACTGCGATGCGCGTATTCCAGTTGCGGCGGTACGACCTCCCGGATGTCGGCGATCATCTGATCCACTTCACGGGGAGGTCGGGAAGCAGCTTGAGCTTGCCGGACGAGATCGGGAGGCTCGATCCGCCGGGCCGTCTCGCGCAGATCCTGCATGACGGCACAGTCCGAGCATTTCCCGCTTTTGGAACCGGCCGTCGGCCGATCGTCGCGTTCACGGAGAGCTCGGAGGCAGCCGTTCTCCGCCTCATCAGCGATGGGCGCTACCGGCCGTTCGGCGTCGGCTTCTCCAAGCAGTTCATCTTCGAGCAGGGTGGCGGCCCGGTGCTTTACGTCCGGGGTGACGAGTGGAGTGCAGCCGCCGATGCGGTTCCGGACCCCCTGCGCGCGAGGCTGGTGAGGTTCTGGCCGGGTGCTGACTGGGAGCCAGGCGACCCGCTCGGCGTACTAGACATGCCACAGCTTCCCGACCACCTACGGACCGAGTCGCAGTGGCTGCACGAGCGAGAGTGGCGCGTCCCGCACAACGTCACGTTCGCCTGGGCCGACGTGAAGTTCCTCGTCGTCCCAACTCCGGTGTGGGCGGTTGAGCGAGCCGAGGCGTACGGCGAGGCGTACGGTGAGGAGTACGCCGAGCAGTTCGCCGCGATCCCCATCGTCGCGATCGACACGTCGGGGGAGTTGCTCCACGACCAGTCAGGCATCTGGAGCACGACGGGCCGGTGACCCCACGAGGCAGTCACCAGAACATGTGTTCGTCCGACGGCTATGCGAGGGTGTTGAAGGTCTCGCGCATGGGGGAGCGAACGAGGGCTAGTGGCTGACCGTAGCCGGATCGAGTGGACGGAGGCGACCTGGAACCCGGTCACGGGGTGCTCGAAGGTGTCGCCGGGCTGCGCGCACTGCTATGCGGAGACGTTCGCTGAGCGGTGGCGAGGCGTGAGCGGGCACCCGTACGAGCAGGGCTTCGACCTGCGCCTATGGCCGGGCCGCCTCGAGCTTCCGCTCCGATGGCGCCGGCCGCGGGTCGTGTTCGTGAACTCGATGAGCGACCTATTCCACGAGGCGATCCCCGATGAGTACGTGGCGGCCGTCTTCGACGTGATGGTGCGCGCGCCACAGCACACGTTCCAGGTGCTGACCAAGCGGCCGGAGCGCCTCGCTGAGCTCGCGTCGAGCCTGCCCTGGCCGGCGAACGTGTGGATCGGCGTATCGATCGAGAACCGCCGCTGGGTGCAGCGCGCCGACTTGCTTCGCACAGCACCGGCGGCCGTCAGGTTCATCTCCGCCGAGCCGCTGCTCGGGCGTCTGGACGGCCTCGAGTTGGACGGGATCGATTGGGTGATCGCGGGTGGCGAGTCCGGCCCGCGACATCGCGCACCGGACCCGGCGTGGCTCTTGGACATCCGCGACCGATGCGTCGCAGCGGGGGTCGCGTTCTTCTTCAAGCAGTGGGGTGGGCGACGGCCTAAGAGCGGAGGGCGCGAGCTGGACGGCCGCGAGTGGAACGAGATGCCGCGGCCCAGCGTTCGCGGCGGATCCGGCGACGTCCGCGGCGGCCGGTACTCTGATCCCTCTGAACGACGACCCGCACCTGTTCGACCTGCCGCCGGCGGCACGGCCAGCCGGCGTCGGCGCGCGGCGGCGTAACCACCTGCGGGTCGTCCCCCGAGACGATCAGCTCAACCTCGCCAACCACGAAGACGACGCCGTCCCCGACGACGACGGCCTGCCCGCGCGGTTGGTCAAGCCGCACTCGGCCCGCAAGGCGCACATGGTTCGGCGTGACCTCGGCACGGTCGCCAAGGCGATGCAGCACAAGTGGTTCAAGCTGCACTACCTTGAGCTTTTCGCTGGGCCGGGGATCCTCGTCGAAGAGGCGACGGGCCGGCGCCTCCCCGGCTCGCCCCTCGAAGCACTCGCGCTCCCGCAGCCGTTCCACTCGTACACGTTTTGCGATGCGAACGCCGCGTACCTCGACGCGCTCCGCCGTCGCGTCGGCCAGCGGCCCGACGTGCGCGTCCTGCACGGGGACGCGAACGATCCCGCGCATCTGACTCGAGTCGTCGCGGACATCCCGCGTCACGACCTGGTGATCGCATACCTTGATCCGGAGGGGCTCGACCTTCATTTCTCGACCATCCGGTTCCTCGCCGACCACTTCCGAGCTGTCGACTTCCTGATCAACCTGCCCGTGTCGGGCATCCACCGCTACGTCGCCGCCGGGCAGACTGAGCGTGCGGCTCACGTCCTCGATCACGACGATCCCGCCCGCCTTTTGCGTGGCGGCGAGTGTCGAGCGGCGAACACCATCCGCCGGTGGTATGACCGGCGCCTGGGGGAGCTCGGACACACCCACATCGCCCGCCGAACCGTCTGCGTGCAGGCAAACAACTCGCCGCTCTACGACGTCGTCCTGGCGAGCAGGCACCCACGCGCCGTCGAGTTGTTCGAGAAGGCGAACAGGGTCGATCTGGGTGGTCAGATCGGCCTCGACATTAGCTCTCCGTGACGCCGCGGTCACGGTCGGCCCGCTCGATTCTGCGCAGCTCCGTCTGTGAGCGGGCGATTTCGGCGATATCACGCTGGGCGTACTCCGACCGAGTGCGACGCAGTCGCTTCTTTGGCGACGCGCGGGGATCCGGAGCGCTGAAGACCACAACGGTCACTGCAGGCTGACGTGGATGCTGGCGACGATCGCGCCGCCGACCAACTGCTCCAAGTAAGCAAGATCATAAACCGGAAATACCGGTTTATCCAAGCTTCGCTGTTCGTCTTCGCGGCCAGCCTGATTCTCGGGCTCGGATCGGTGCTGAGCGACCACTACTTCGCCGACGTTCTCGCTCACCACCCAGGTCAGACGGCCACCCGCACGGCGGCCCTCACTGAGGCGGTGTACCGGCCGACCCGCCGAACGAGGCGCGCTCGAACATGACCGGATCTACGTCGCCGGTAACCGTGCGCGATCGTCTGTGCGACTGTGATTCTTCGGCCTGGCTACGCCGATCCTGCGATCCGGGACGCTCGGCGAACGCGGCCGATGCGAGACCGGCGCTCGCAGATTCCGCTCAACCACGCCGATTTCGGCCGCGAAAGCGGCGGGGGTGAGATTCGAACCCACGAACGAGCATTCACCCGTTGCCGGTTTTCAAAATCTGGTGCTGGTCATCCATACCAGCTGGTGCGCTGGCGAGAGGCTGGATTGTTAGTAGACCTGGCGGAACGACGACACCGTGGGTGTTACCTGCCACCCGATTGGGGGGTGTTTCTTGACAACGAAGAAGCTTGTGTGGTAAGCAACACGGTGGAGCGGTGTTAACGACGCTCAGGGCAGCAGCGGGCGGTAGGCACGGCCTCTGAAGGGTTCGGGTCTCGCAAACGGGGGGCAGCGAAAATGGGTGGTAGACGACGCTCGATATCTCGGTCGCGGCGGGCGAGTGGGGTGACGTCTAGGCTTGTCGGGGTGCGCTGGCGGCTCGTGCTGGCTGTACTGCTGCCGGTGATCGCCGTTGGTGTGTTCAACCAGGCTTATGTCCAATCGGCCCAGGCGGACTACTGTTGTGCCAATGGCCAGTACGCGACCAACAATGTGTGGACGACGCCAGCCTACGCCGGTATCGACTACATTCGGGCTACTAGGATAACGATGATTCGGTCCGCCGGGAGTTGGTATATCGGAGATTCGGATGCCGCTCCTTTCTGGACAGGGCTGACATCCATCTCCGCCCAGACGATCGACAGCTACGGCGATACTCTCGATTACATCGTGAACGGGTATGCGAAGGCCGGCGACGGCGGCAACTCCTGGTACCCCTGCGACGATGGTAACGGACGGCACGACGACTCGGGCGGCGTCGTGGAATGGGCGCGGTATTTCTCGCAGGGAACTGGCGACGATGACTACCAGTGCAAGTTCGGCCAGACGATCGATGCCAGCGAGAACCATCTTATGGGCGTCACTCGTTGCTCGGGAGAGGGTACCGGTTCCGATTGGTGTACCGAGATGGACGGTACGCTCCAAGACGACGCGTACGACACCGGCGTCGGAGCTGCTGCGGAAACCGCATTCGCTGGGGATGACTGGCTCTGCCCGTGGGACAGCCTCAACAGTTCGTGCACCGGCCCTGAGGGTGGCTACCCGCTCGACGGTAGCCAGGATGCGTTCATCAGAGCGACATTCGGTTGGGATCCCGGTAGCGGAGATACCAACTGGCAGGTCAGCGACCAGGGCTATTCAGGCGGTGGAGGCTGGCAGGTCGTCACCTCCAGCGACCTCGCGGGTCGCAGCGAGTACAAGGATTGCAGCATCTCCGGCTCGGCGTCACAATGGGCATACGACACATATTCGACCAGCAACAGCTGGGACATCTGGTGGAAGAACAACGGAGACGATTGCTGATGAGACGAGCATTGACCATAATCGCTTTGGCGCTGCTGGCTCCGGCATGCGGACAGTCGGCGAGCCACGTTCGCACTGACCGAAGGGCCCACAATCGGGAGTCGGTCGCGGCCGCCGCGCCGATCAAGGTGACCGGCACACCCGCCGAAGTCGCGCTCGTCAACCAGATCCTGAGCGGCATCAACACATACTTGAACACGATCACCCTTGGCCCCACGCCGCAAGGTATGCCGCTGACGCCGAACGGCAGCGGCCCGTGGATCACGCTCACCTACCCGAGCAGCCTCGACGCTCCAACGCGAGCCGAAGCCCAGTGGCAAGGGAACGAGGTAATGGACGCCTACGCTGCCCAATGCGCAGGAGCCGGAGTGCCATGCCTAAGTGGCTACTCGATCCTCGACGACGCCGGCCCGACCGTCGGCGATTTCTCCAGTCGGCAGGTCCCGACGGATGTTTCTCCCGCCTCGCCGGATGAATCTCCCGCGCAACTCGCTCAGACGATCTCGGCGGCAGCGACCAGCGCAGGACTCACGAACGTGCAGGTCGCGTCGGCAACTGGCGATGGGCCCGTCTTCACGGTCACCGCAACCAGCTCCGACCCACAGCTCGCCTACCAAGACGCGAACGAAGTTACCCAAGCGGTCGACGAATCTGGCTCCACATTAGCCATGCTGCTAAGAGTGAACGACACGGCGGGGAACGCCGTATTCGTGATCGGCAACTCGGATGATTCGTCGAGCATTTGGATCGCGAAGGCGTGGGTGCCGATTCTGCGCCCAGACCGAACCGCCCCTCCCCCAACCTCGTCGACGAACTAGGAGACGCAACGCGGCCCAGTCACTGGCTGTCGGCACCCGGAAGCACCGGGGCCGACCCCAGAATGGCTGCAGAGTACCCGGGCCGCCGCTCGAGTACGCTCGACGGTCGGAGCGGCGAGTCGAGCGAGCGGAAGCATGACCCAGGAGGCGCGGCGCCACCGCGACGGCCGTCGGCGCCCACGTAGCTCCCGGATTTCCGTTCTACGGAGGTTTGACGAGGATTGGTGGCTGATGCGGCGACCATCCCCACCCGACTCGTCATCACCGAGGGTCTCGTCGGCACGGGCAATGCCGGTCGCCTGACCGAGTTTAGGCTCGGGCCTCGCACCGACACCACGCGCCGCCTACACCTCGAGTGGCTCGAACATTTCCACGAACACCACGCCGAACCGGCGTCGGATCGAAGCCGACTGGCACCTGCTCCCGACGCCTGCCTAGACCGCGCTGCACCCGTCGCTGCTCCGGGGTCGTGAGTGGAGTCGGCGAGGCTATCGGTGAGGGTGCCGCGAGCATGCGATCGCCGCGGGAACCACGGAGATTGAAGAGCGGTGCTCAACCCGTGCGCGATCGCGTGCGCGACTGCGATTCTTCGGCCCGGCTGAGCCCTCTGGCGATTCGGGACGATCGACGGATGTGTCCGACTCAAACCAGAGCGCGCCGATTCCGCTCAACCACGACGTTTGTGGCGGTGGGAGCGGCGGGGGTGGGATTCGAACCCACGAACGAGCATTCACCCGTTGCCGGTTTTCAAGACAGCTAGTGAGTTTGCTGTGAATAGCATGTGCAGGCGAGACGGCCTTTCCCCGGCGGGCGTCTTGTTCAGGTCGAGCAAATAAGGGCGAACTCGACGCTTTGGCTTGCGACCCAAGAGTGTGCCGCGTTGATCAGTGAAGTCGCCTGCGGCGCCGTCTCGAGCGCGGCGACAGAAACGCCCGGCTGCACCAGCCAAAGCGACCAACTGGCTACCGGGGGTTGCGCCGACCATCCGTCCAGCAGCGCGACGAGTTCGTCGCGCTCGCCCTGGACGATCTTGGTCGCCGAGCGTTCGTCAAGCCGTCTCCGTAGCTCAGCCCAGAGGTCCGAGCGGGGGGTCAGCCACTGCACGCTGCGGATCGCTTGGGCCACGAGCTCCTCGAGGTCGGTGACTCGTGCGGCAGGTTGTTCGCTGCCGCTCGCCTTGCAGTGCACGAGCCGAATCGCGGGCATCAGGGTTCGGTGGTCGATAGCGATGAAGTCGGCAAGTTCGCCCGGGAGGTGATCCTGCATCAGGACCGGCATCTCCGATGTTAGTAGGTCCGCTGTCGCGGCTCCGACGTTGATCAGTCCATCCGGGGCCTCGCCGAACTCGACCTTGATCGCCGTGTCTGTCCATGGCCGTGGATGGCAGATAGTCGTTGCCACGGGAACGTGGGTGGGCGGCGCCTCAGTGATGCGATTTCCAGTGACTCGTGCGCCTCCGGCGAAAAAGAGTGTCAGCGGTTCCTGCCAGAGGTAGTCGGACAGTGGGATCAGGGCCGACTCGTCGGGGTGGCGCACGTAAACCGCACCGCCGACGTTGACCGTGCCGTCTGAAAGACACTGCACGGATGCGCGCTCTGTTCCGTCGACGGAAACCGCGAGCGTGACTTCGTGCGGATTTGATGAGGCTGGCCGAGCCTCGAACTCGACTCGCTCGGGGACAACGATTTCGCCATCGACGGCGATCTCGGCGCCGGCGATGTAGATCTGGCTGGAGAATGTCGCGACGAGCGGGTGATCTGGGAAGCGCTCGAGGGGTTCAGAGATCGGGAAAAGGTCGAGCTTCGAACTGGTGCGCGTAATGCGCTGATGGGCGATTTCTTCGGCCAGCTCTTCGCACCAAGCGCGAAACGTGTAGAGGCTATCTGCCGATCCCGGCTCCCAGATCTTGCTTTTAGCGACTGAGAAACCGAACGTTCCAGTGCCGCTGCGTCCGATGCCGTGTCCGAGCTCCCATCCTCTGGCGTCGGCTGGGGTCAGGTCATCCTCCGTCTTCGACCCGGCGCGGATCTGATACGAGGTTGCCGATTGGGCGCGTGCCGCCCGAGTTCCGATGGAGAAGAAACGTTGGAAATCCGCCGCGTCCAGGAGGCGGCGCAACTCGGCGCTCGACAGCGATCTCCTGGCGCCGGGTGCGACGGCATCGCGCAAGTCACGAAGCGCGGCGTCGCTTGTTGTTGAGATGAACAGGAGGCCGGGGCGCTCGACCCATGTCACGAGATGGAGGTCGAAGATCGAAACGTCGAGCAGGTCGAGCCGCATGAAGGGCGGACGGTGGGTGCGCCGGGTGATGCACGCCATCGTCTGGCTCTCCTTATGGAGGATCGTCTGCACTACGGACGCGCCACCGATCTGACTCGGTAGCGGTACATCGTTCGGTGGTGCGGCGGTGGCAAGGATGTGCACACTGCGTTGCGGGACGAGCGAGAGCGGTGGAAGGTCGAGTGGGCCTGATACGCGTGAACCCATGACGAACGCGCGAACTTTGCGTTCGTGGTCGAGTGCCGAGTCGACCAGATCCGGAAGGAGTCGACGCCAGCCGACATCTTCTCGATACAGAGCTGCCGTCTCTTCAGTTACGGCTGACCGCGGAGCGAGTAGTTCACCCTGCACTTCGCCGACGCGAGAGAGTCGTCCGATGAACTGGAGCGTCGGTCCGAGCGTTTTGTGCGGCACGTGGTAAACGCCGATCTTGAGTGCGGGGAAGTCGAAGCCCTCGGTCAACGCGCCGACGCAAACGAAGCCCTGCAAGGCGCCGCGCTCCACATCCAACCGCATTTGCTGTGCCCGCTTCCAAGATGTGGTGTGGACGATCAGCCCGAGGGGAAGCCCGACACTTCGGTATATTTCCTCGAGGCGCTTGGCGTGCTCGACAGAGTCCGAGCGGACAATTAGCCGGCTCTTCGCTTCGGCGTGCTCGCGTTGGTGAATCCTGTCTGCCGCGGCCTGTGCGAGGGTCAGATCGAGCTCTTCGCCGTCGACCGCGTCCACCGGGATGTATCTGACTTCACCGTAGACGCCCTGATCAATCGCTCGGGACAGTGGATAGGTGTAGATCATTTCGCCGGGAAGGCGTTTGCCGTCGTTGCGGAACGGGGTGGCGGTCAACAAGACGGCTCGGCCCTCACTTCCAGGGAGCAGGCTTGTCCAGGTGCTTGCCGGTAGATGATGCGCCTCATCGAAGATCACGAGGTCGAACAAACCGCGCGGCAGCGCCGCGACTCGCGCGTAGGCGGGGCTGAGCACCGCGGGAGTGCCGATGACGACGTCCGCGCTCTGCCAGCGTTCCCAGTCCGCGTCGGTTGCCCAATGGTCAGCCACCGCGACAGTAGGAGGCGTGGTGGAGACGGGTAGAACTCCCGCCGCGATGGCAGACGACGGATCCTGGAATGCCGCCACAATCTGGCTGCGGATCAGCTTCCCCGGCACCACCACTAGCGCCCGCCCCGCCTGCAGAACGTATGGAACTAGCGTCGCTACTGCCGTCTTCCCGACTCCCGTCGGGAGCACAATCTGAGCGGGCTCGCCCGAGACCGTCGAGTGAGCGACCAGTCCCGCCAGGGCGCCAAACTGCGCCTCCCTCAGTCCTCCACCGCGGGCTACGTGGGGCGCGAGGTTGGCTTGGCCGCCCAACTCACAAAAGTGGCTCATCTATGCAGTCTTTCAATTCGTTCGGCCGGCGTCCGTCTCGAGCTATCGACGGTGGCAATGGCCATCCGGCGCCGCACCTCTCCAGCGTGGCCCGAACCGTGTACATAGAATGGCGGCCACGTCGGATGGCGGTGCGCTCGGCGGTGCTCGCTTCAGTCACTAGATGAGTCGCCGCGACGCGTACCGAGCAGGCGCGGTCCAGTTCCGTCGCGAGCCCCGAGCGGCACTGCCACAGCGGTTGTCGACCTCCGGTACGAGCCACCGTTGCTTCCGGAATTGGTTCTAGGCTTGCCCCGAAGTGTGCTTCAAGTCGAAGGTGCGGGCGCGCGCGAGTGCTGCAACAGTTGTGGCACCTGGTGCGCCGGATCGGCGAAGATCTGCTTTTGAAGCTTGCCGAACGCGGAGATGTACACGGCGTACGTCTCGACGTTGAGGCCGGTCGGAGTTGGAAGCAAGGAAGAGTAATCGCCAGTGTATCCGCGCACCTCGAGTGCGGCGCTCGCATTTGCCAAACCAAGTTCAATCGTCGCCGCGACGGCGGGTACGGTGATGCCGACATTCGCATGCCAATCGTCTGTCGCGACGACCAGTCGTATCGCGATACCCCACGTCTCCTCAGCCCAAGTACTGCCCGTGATGGTCTTCGAGCGCGAGGTCTCCTGCACGAGGCCAAGGCGTTTGTGGCTACCCTTGAAGCCGAGGAAGCCGAAGACCTTCTGGAGGTTCGTCTCCTCGTCCTCCTCGAATACGCGGAGGCCTTCGTAGAGTTCCGACAGGTCTTCGGCTACGACGGGAGTGTCACCGGTGGGTGACGGCTCGTTGGAAAAGACGAACTCCATGACGCTCACCAGGGAGCCTCCTTTATTCGTGGAAGGGAGATCTTCTCGTAATTCGTGACAGTGCGCACGATTCCGATTGCCGGCTTGTCGAGCGTGGAGCAGCTTTCGGTATGGACCCCAGCGCGAGCGGTAGAGGGGGGAGATCGGTGGCGGACGTGAAGGCGACCGCGTCCCGGCCGCTGAGTCCGGGGTAGCTGATCGATTTCCAAACCGGAGATCATCGCCGAGATGGACGCAAGCCCAGCCTCCGGCGGCCCAGAGTCGGAGATGTCCTCCGCCCACTTTAAGCAGACGCTCGCGCCACCGCGGCCGTGGCTCACCGTTTCTGCCGATCGCCGGAGCGAACTCGGCATAAGTTCGCGCAGCGGATATGCGACCAACGAGGGCCCGGGTCTCATCCGAATGATCGCCGTAGCCGCGTCAGCCAACCGCTGGGCCAACGCAGCCTGGCTCTTCGTGGCGACCGACTCACGACGCGGCAGCCCGCGCTTGCGTGCGATGGTCTGTGCGACTGTGAATTTTTTAGCCTGGTTGCCAGGTCGGCCGAGGTGGGACGACCGGAGACTGCGGTTGGCCTGTGCGTTGAGCGCGACGGTTCCGCTCAACCATGCCGATCCTGGCGGTCAGAGCGGCGGGGGTGGGATTCGAACCCCACGAACTAGCATTCACCCGTTGCCGGTTTCAAGATTTGGTGCTGGTCTTACAGACCAGTTCTGGGCTATGGGTAGTCGAGTTCGCCGCCGACTGTGCGGGGTGGGCGGTTACTTGGAGCGGTGGCGACGGCGCTCGACCACCGCGCATAAGGGGCGGCGGGTAGCCTCGGAGGAATCGAGGAGCCCACCGGATTGAGCGTCCACAAAACCCGGGACGCTGAGCGATCCGGTCGTGACGGTACGGTGCGATGGTGGCCAGCTCGAGCGCATCCTTGCGATTTCACGAGGTACATGGCGAGTGGTGGCTGCCCGACGATGCCGCCGTGCGATTGTCGGGCGTGCTGAGCGTGGACGAGCGAGGGGTTCGTGTGCGCGTGCACGGTCATTTGAGCGGGGAGGGATTTCGAGGAATGGGCGATCTGCCGACTTACCCGGTGGTGTATGGGCGTCTCGAGTCGGGCCAGGAAGTCACGCTCGCTCGTGCCTTCACCGTGACCTTCCACGCCGACTGGAAGCCGACAGATCACCCATAGGAACGTCGCCTCGCCCTGTGGCTCGAGCGTCGAGACCGCCTCCCAGCGAGCTGCTCATCCGCCTGCACGAACCGCACCACCAGCACCAACACCCGACCAGAATGAGAACCTGCGTCTTCTCTGCGCTGTTCGGTACGGCCCCGACCACGCCCCTACATGGCCGTGAGTGTGGTGAACGCCCCCGACTGCGGGGTCGGGGTCTTCGAGGCCGGGCACGTACCCTTCGGCAGCTTGACGGGCACGTTCTGTCGGCTCGAGTCCTTCGGCGCGCAGGCGATCGAAATCGATGTGGCCGCGGCAGACCATGCAGGCGGTGCCTGGCCGGCGACCGTCGTGGAGACGTCTTCGCCTACGGCATGGGCGCCGCATCGCTCGAGTTGATGCAGCTGTTGCAGATGGTGGTCGCGCCTTGGGGGCGTCGCTGACGTCGGCGGTCAGCGCTACAACCTCAAGACCGGCTTGATCGACCTCGAGACGCGCGGGTGCAACGACGGCTGCCCCTACTCCGAGCGCCTCGTCGGCCAAGGGGAGGACGCCGTCTTCTCACCCCTCGGCGCACATCCGGCCGCCGAGGCCGAGTGCGACGCCCGTCGCGCCGACCGGGTAAAGCTGCAACAGGAGCGCGCTCGCGCGGCGCGATCGCAAGCCGCCCTCGGCTCGCTCAAGACCTCGGCCGGCCGCCGCCTGCGCCGGTCCTGGGGCCGGCTCTTTCGCTAGAGGCCGTCCAACGATGCCCTCGCTCGCGGCCAAATCTCCTTGGAGATCTTCGCGAGCCGACTCGCGGGTGGGTGGTGCCGCCCAGGTATGACCTGGCCAAACGACCTCTATGCGAACTCGCTCCCGATGGACCGGATGCGTTCGCGGTCGACTGCGTCGAACGTGTGGTGGAGGTAGGTGCGGCGAAGCTGCTCGATCGAGGTGCCCACCTGGGCAGACAACTGAGCGAGTGACCGCTCGTCCGAGCCGTGGAGCCGCAGCCAGTTGGTGCAGTAGCTGTGCTTGGCGGTGTGCGGGGTTACCTTGGTGTAGATGCCAGCAGCTCTGCCGGCCCGGGCCATCGCACCCCGGATGGTGGCAGCCGTCTGGTACGCAGTTAAGGTCTCGCGTTTCCCGAATCCACGCCCCTCATAACCCCAAAGCACGGGCCATTCTGGTC
Source organism: uncultured Actinomycetes bacterium (assembly GCA_963703275.1). Lineage (GTDB taxonomy): Bacteria > Actinomycetota > Thermoleophilia > Gaiellales > JAICJC01 > JAICJC01. The sequence continues at coordinate 419,946 of OY969804.1, forward strand.
TCGGGTTGTTCTCGGCTCGCCACCGTTCAAGGAGGGTGCCGAGGACGTCCGGGAGCGTCACCTCACGCGGCATGTGGGTCTTGCTGTCCGGGATAATCCACAGATAGGAACCGTCATCCAGTCGCTTGACATCTGACTGCTGCGCGGAGATCGCCTCACTGACCCTGCAGCCGGTCAGAAACAGCCAGAGGATCGCGAAGTAGAGGTTGAACGACGCTACCTTGTCGGCGATCAGCTTGGCCGTCTTGAGCTCGTACCAGTCCTTCCGGGCGCCGCCGGCGGAGATCTTCGGTATGAGCGCGCCGATGTTGGTGTCGGTGTAGCCACGGTCGTGGAGGAAGGTGCAGAACTCCCGCATGCCCTTGGACATGCGGTGCTTGGTGTCTTGGCGGCCGCCCTCGACCCGCTGGTTGAAACACACGAGCATCTGCGTCTCGGTGATGCCCCTCGCGCGTCGTCCGTGGAAGTACGCGCCGACCGGCGTGCCGAGGCTGACCTTCGTGCCTCGCTTGGAGCCCTTGAGCAACGAGAAATACGCAGCGTGGGTCTTCGGCGAGAGCGCCAACTTGGTCGCGAGGAACTCGTCGATCGCTTTATCGAGGTGTGGATTTGTGTTCTTCATCAGCTTGGTGTGTTTGTCTAGCTCAGCAAGCGGGCTGTCGACTGGCCAGAGTCCGGAGGACTCGTCGTCTACGGCGGTTCTATCGCGGATACCGCGACATCACCAGCCAGGGCTGGCGTCTTTCCCCCGTTTGGGATACGTCCGGATCACATGGGACCGGGAGACGGTCAGGATGCCTCGACGTCGGGCCGACGCTCCGACGGCTGTCGGCGGACGAGTTCATAGGCGACTTCTCCACGCCTAGGCCCCAGCGCCGCCTGAAGCTCCGCCCGCGGAGCAGTCAACGCCGCCACGACGCTGCCGAAGCGAGCGAGGAGCTTGTCCGCTGAGGTTGGGCCAACGCCTGGGAGTGCGGTCAGGATGTCGCGTGGGACGCGGGCAGTTCGAACCGCCGCCGAGGCGGTCGCCTCGGCGGCGGCCACCGCTCGCTCGCTCTGCTCGCCCTCGGCGAGTAGCCGTATAAGCGCGGCAGTGTGCCGAGCGTCCGCGGACACGAGCAGCGTTAGGTTGGGCCGCATGGAAATCCAGTGGTACAGGCGGGCGAGCATCGGCGCTCGGAGGCGCCGGTCCGCATGCCAGTTTCCCTCCACAAGCAGCGCGGCGTATTCACGAGCCGCCGCAAGCGCTTCGAGCTGAGCCACCAAGCGTCCAGCGAGGAGCGAGTCGACGAAGTCAGAAGCGGTCTTTCGCTCGATACCGAATGCGGCCGAAACGAGGTAGTCACCCGTGTCAAGTTGCGCGAGTTCGACCTGAATCCCCTGTTGCGCCAGTCGCGCCGGCACGCCGCTTCGCCGCTCGCGAAGGTCGCAGACGATCGTCGTCATGGTCGGAATGGCATCACGGTGTGCCGGTGGTGATGCATGATCATCGTCTCGACCGTAGGCCGGTAGCCGACGCCGATCGCCGCCGTGTGGAAACCGTGATCGTGGGCGTGGACGATGCCAGTCTTGCACAGCCGCTCGGGTGACAGCTCAAAGCTGGTCGCTTCGACGCTGGCACGCCGCAGCTCGAGCTTGAGACGTTCCCGCGACGCCGTCGCCGCGCCCAAGAACTGCGGCCGCAGAACGAGCTCTGTGCGGTCACCGGTCACGAGACCGCCGATCGAACTCACCAGCCAGTCAGGCTCGGCCACGAGGATTGTGGCGCGCTCGGCGTGGCGCGCACCGCGACCCCCACGCGCGAGAGGAAAGTCGATCAGCAGTTGGCCGCCCGCCACCCGCCGGGCGGCCAGGATCTGCGCGCGCGAGAGTGCGTACCCGTAGGACAGCCCGACGATGGTCACCGGCCAGGGGCGATCAGCTGCATGTTCTGCGCACCAGTCAATCAGCCGATCGACGATCTCCTTCGGGTAGATCGTGTTCACGCGAACAACCTCGTCTCGGCCGGCTGCCTGCGGAACTCGAGGTACCGGATGGCTTCGCTACGGTACTGGCGAAGACGGGCTTCGCGGATGGACGATCGTGTCCCCACGCGCTCGGCAGTTGCCCCGCAGCGCCGGCATTGCTGGTCATCAAATCGTTTCCACTGCGGATGGCAGGTGCAGTTGACGACCTCTCGGCTGAGGCGGCGAAGCCAGAGAGTGACCAGCCCTTCGTGGGCGCGCCCACCCGTGTCCTCGATCACGTGCTCGAGCTCAACGAGCCGGCGGATCTCATCCTTGATCGCCGGGAGGGCGAGTTTGGCCTCCCGCCAGCGCGCCCACAGCGTCAGCGTCCGTCGCGCCTGTGCAGGAGCGGTGTCGATCAGCACGGTGGTCTTCCTGCGGGCACTGCGATCCTCAGTGGGTTCGATGACGCCCTCTGCTTCGAGAAGGCGGATCAAGCGCACTTCGAGCTTCCGCTTGATGATGCGGCGCCAGTGCAGATCGGTCGGACGGGGTTCAAGCAATGCGGTGATTTGGCCCAGGTCGCCAGAGAACTCGTGGCGTTCGGCGAGCTTGCGCAACTGCTTGGCGATCTCGCGCTCGTCCTCCGAGAGCTCCCGACCCTCGAGCACCTCGGCGTAGCGCTGCACGAGCAGCGCGCCGATTTCACCTCGCGGTCGGGCAGCCACCAGCTCGGCATCGACGATCCGCCGCGTGGTGCGCTTCAGCCTCTTTCGTTTGAGCTCGGCGGGGAGCCATCCGGCGCTAAGCGCACGCTGTTGCAACAAACGCTCGACCTGATTGACCGCGCGCCGCAGCTCTGCCGCGTAGACACGGTTGAGTTCTGTCGGTAGCTCAGCCGTCACGAAGAGCTCGTCGGCGTCAAGTTCGAGCGATCCGTGCTCCGCCGCCGCGCCCAGGGCGCGTAGCAGCCTGAGGCGGTACTTCGACGGGCCGGCTTGCTGGACGTGTTCGTGAAAGAGCTCTACCAGGCGCTTGGCGTCGTCGGAAGCTGGCCGGCAGCGTACGCGCAGGCCGAGGGCTAATGGCTGCATGTTTCGGGATGTCTGAGTCACGATGCGAAGGGGTTCGGGGGATCCCACCGGAGCTCGGTCGCCTTGGGCTTGGTCGTGGGCTTGGTCGTCTTGACATGCGCCGCCTTGCGGATCGGACGGCCAGTGGGCTCGTAGTCGATGAAGGCCCGCAGCGGCTGGCCGGTGATCTCGCAGATGGGAATCCACGTCGACAGCCGTATCTGCAGGAGCTGGGGCTGGAGCAACTTGCGCCACCCTTCCCGGGTCATCTCAAACTCGCGAGCGGCGAACCACTTCTGCACGGCCGCAGGTGAGCCCGGGGGGATGTGCTGGCGACACCATCGGGGAAAGCCGTTGGTCACGCGATCCTCCGCCGCCGCCGCAGGGTGGCGTTGAAGGCGTTGCGCTCGTTCGCCAGGATGCCGGAGTTGTGGCGGATGTACTGCGCAAGCGTGGAGGCGTCCGCCCATCCGCACTGGTCCATCAGCGCCCACAACGCACCGCCGCGTGCGACGTAGTTCGAGGCGTAGATCTTCCGGCAGTCGTGGAACGTGAACTCCGGCAGGACGAGCTGCTGCTCCACCAGCGCCTCCATGATCGGTGCCATCGCGTTGTAGAACGTGGTCTCGCCCATTGGCTGCGTGTCTGGCCGTCCGTCGGCAGGGAAGATCCTTGAGTAGCGGCTCACCGGCTCCAGCCGTCGGCCGAGAAACCGACCCCGACCGACGTCGAGCCACCACTTCAAGATCTCTCTGCCGCTGGGGTCGACAACCGGATCGCGGCTGTGCCTAGTCTTAGTCTCCTCAGCTCGTAGGTGCAGCTTCCCCTGTGTGTCGAACGCGATCTGGTCGCGCACCCGAAGTACTCGGACCTCGCCGCCGCGCATCCCGGTCATCAGCGCCAGGATGAACATGACGACGTTGCGGTACAGGCAGTGCGCGTGGATCCGGCCGTCTCCGGTGGCCAGACGGGCCGGGATCCACTCGGCTAGAAGGAAGTTGCAGATCCGGCGCACGCCCTCGTCATCGGGTAGGCCGTGCGGGCGCTTGGGACGACGGTTGGGGATCTCCCCGTCGCGCAGCGGACACACGAGCACGCCATAGCGCCCGCACAGGTCGGTTCCATCCTTGAGCACGTAGCTCGTCGCCAGCCAATCAAGGAAGACCTTCAAGGAGTGGAGAACGTCGTAGACCAACTCTGGTGACGACAGCCAGTTGTCGAGGATCTTCCTCAGCACGAGCATCGCCGCTCGGCCGTGGCCGGGCATCATGAGGTCGAGGAACGTGAGCGCTCGCGGGCCTAGCTGGGTATCCATAACCAGCGGTTCAACGAACACCTTCCGGAGGTGCCGGTCGTGGTTTTCGACTGTCCCCTTGGCCCGCCCCTCAAAGGAAGACTTCCACTCCAGGAACTGATCGATCGCCAGCAGGGTGAAGCGCTGCTGCGCCTGGTATTCCCGCGCCGGATCGGGCGGCACCTCGATCGCGTACACCGATCCCAACGGTGTAGACGTCGTGGACGCCGGAAATCGGATACTGGTGACCATGTGGCCACCACTATAGATTGGCACTGAAGCGTTGGCAATGCCCGGCGCATCGCCGTTGGCTCCGTGGGTCGCCAACGATTCGTTGGCACGATCGCCCGCATCCCCGCTCGTATGGCCGCACAGAGCCTCCGGGGCCACGGGCGCGGAGCACGGCGAATCACCGAGATCCATTTGGGGAACGTTCGGGACTCCGTATTCCTCCGGCAACGATTCGTTGCCGGAGGAATGGTTCATCGAGTGGGCCGTATCAGACATAGATCCTCATAGTCTCTCGTGCGCGATCACGCACGCAGGTTTCTCTCTTGCGAGCTCCGCGGCTTAGCGGGGAGTGCACCAACAACATCGGGCGTCGTGACGGCGTCTATAGGGGGCAGAGCACTCCTTCACCCGTTTGGACCGAGGAACTGCCAGGGACACCTCATGTGCCCCGGCCGGCCGGCGGCGCAGCGACGCCTGGAGCACGAGCAGCGCAGCTTCCCAGAACCGCGATTTGGCCGTCAGCGCGCCCCTGCGGGCGAGTGCCTAGGTGGAGAAGGCTCCCGGATCACGTCTGAGGCGCCCGCTAAGGTCGGGCACAGTGACAGAAGGGTGGTCGAACTCGCCGGTCGCCGACGAGCTCCCGCGGCTACTCGCCGATCGGGGGCTAGGTCTCCGCGAGCTTGGAAGAAGGGCGGGGATCGACCACGGTCACATCTCTCGGATCGTTCATCAGGAACGCGGGAAGGTCGCCTCAGGCGACTTGGCAGGCCGGATCGCCGTCGCCCTCGGTCTGCCTGCAGACCACTTTCCGGAGTACCGACGGGCAGCCGTGATCGCGGCCATCGATGAGGATCCGCTGCTGCTCAACCGCCTTTATCGCGAGATCTCTGGCCGCTAGCCCCATCCAACGTCGGCCTGGCACGAGCGAGCTTTCCGCTGCCGAATCACCGCTGGCAGACGCTTCTGACCAAGTGGGTCATGGCCGGGGTTCGCGGATGGTCTCCTTGGTGCCCATTTCCGCGGCCGTCGTCTTCGGCTAGGGAAACAGCGCCAAGGTACCTCTGTGTCCCCTCGTGCACGTCGGCGAGGCCCTGTGTGAATGCTGCTAACGGCGGTGGGCAAGCGCATGGTGGATCTGGGTGTGGGCGTTGGTCAGAAGCCGCCTAGCATGAGACGTGGGCTGCGGCTCTGGGCGGAGTCTGACGGGGAGATCTCGGGTGTCGCCACCGAGGCCGTATGCCTTTACGCAGAAGGGGCATTCGGGTTTATGGGTGGTTGTGATCGTCAGGGTTTCGCTGGTGGTCGGCAGGTAAAGGCGGTGTGCCAGCACCTCGGGCTCGGCGAGGCCGGTGGCCATCAACATCATCGTGGTCGCCGCGTGGGCGGCAGATATTCCGTTTAGGGTCACAACCGAGGGGTCGATGACGTCTCCGATGCCGAGGTAGTCCTGGGCGCGCCTGTTCTCCGGGGAGAGCGCTTCGCGCTGGAGCGCGGTTGGGTCGATCAAGCCGTTGCAATACAGGCAGCCCGTACCGGGGAGCACTGGGCGTACCGCGACGTACGCTTGTTCAAGGCGACCCGTTTGGCTGAACTCGACCTTCGCGCCGATCTGGATCAGTGGTATCAGGAAACGATGTGCGGCCGCGTTCGCGACAAGTCTGCTGGTGTTCGTGTCGGTCGCGAGGAAGATGAAGTCGCAGTCGACGAGGTGCCTTGCTGCCTCGGGATCGGCAATGTCGCCGTCGACACCATAGAAGTTGATAGTGGGATCGACCCTCTGAACTAGACGCTCGAGGACGCGCACCTTCTTTGTCGTCCGACGTGCGTCTCGCGGCTCGGCGCCTACGATGCGGGAGAGATTGTGGCGCTCAACGATGTCGAAGTCGACAACCGTGAGCTCACCGACGCCGAGGTGCGCAAGCTGCTCGACGAGCATCGAGCCGCCGCCACCGGCGCCGACAACGACGACCCGTAGCGCTCGAAGAAGCGCCTGTCCACGGTCGCCGAAGAGTCGAGCTTGGCGGTCAAACCGGCCGTCCGCGCCTCGGGCTGCCGTTGGAGTCGGCGTCAGGCGTTTGAGGTGATGTCCGACGACGCGTACGCTCGCGAGTGGCAGTTTGCCCGAGTCGGCCAGCCAGATCTCGCCGGCGGCAGAGTCTCGCCCGAGCACCGCCCCGACGACAGGCTTCCCGTCCGTGATCTGTTGGAGGTGGGGATAGAGCCGCTCGTGGCCTCGGAGGTCGTCCGAGGACAGCGCGACCGTGTCTTGAGCAGCAGGGTGGCTGTGGAAGGCGACGTAGGAGAGTCCGTTCTCAGCGGCGCGATCGGCGAGTTGGGCGACTGCAAGTGGGGCGATCATGCGGTAGCCGTGGTCTCCGGGGGGGAAGGACGCGGGGGGGATCGGGATGAGTTCTCGGATCAGGATTCGCGTGCCCCGGGGGGTGCGGCTGATGCCGGCCAGTCCGACAGCGGCATGTTCGTCGCCGTCGGACTGAAAGAGTTGGGCTTGGAGACGGGCGAAGTCTTTAGCGCCGATGACGATGTCTGCGGCGTTCACGGACACTCGCGGAGCCAGTGTCGGACTTGTTCGAGCGCTCCGAGCGCCGTGTCGTGGTCGGGATTCCATCGAGTCGGTCGGAGCGAGATCTGGGTCACAGGTCGGCCGTCCCAACCCGCCTGCGCGAGGCCGCTGGGAAGAGCGGCGCCGTCGCGCCGAGCAAGCCCGATCGCCGTATAGAAGGGATAGATCTGCGCGAACGGGTGATTGTAGGGAATGACGAACTCGACGGCGATTGTCTGCGGGTGCCAGCGAGGCCCGATGTCGATGTCGTGCGCTGTGACGATCACGCCGCCGTCGTTGGTCGGCCGCCAAGACACAGTGAACTCCTGCCCGAGCTCGGCGATCGCCTCAGCAACCGCAGGCGTGATCGTCGCCTGATTCACGAGACATCCTGGCCGGAGACGGCGATGAAGTGCTCATCCTCGTGAAGCCGAAGCTCCTCGTCGTCTGCGACCCGCACGAGGTTTGAGTCGTGTCTGCGAAAGAGCTGGAAATCGGCGGGCACCTCCGCTGCGGCTTTGATCTCGGCACCGGTCGCCTCGTGTCTGGGCAGTTCGACGGACTTGCGGTTGACGAAGACCTTGACGGGATGCGGCTTTGTGGCATCCACCTCGGGCTTACTCATTCTGACTCCTTTAGATTCACTGAACCAAGTGAAGTATAGCGTGAACGGCAATCGCGCGCACGCGGCCACGCCCTTCGGACTACCTCGCTGCTTCGACCAAATCGCTCGTGGCCGCCCGATAAAGGTGGCGCTTTCCGTGCTGGGCAGCCGGGTCTCGATCCCTCGCCACTGCACCGGCGGCTTGGAGGGCTCTCAAGCGCTGGCTCACCGCCGAGTCCTTCAGCTGCAGCTCTTGCGAGAGCCGTTGGACGGTGAACTCTCCAAGTCTTTGGGCTTCACGCAACGTCCCGATTAGGTGCGGACTATCGGCGAGGAGTTCGATCTCGTCGCCATGCTGGTACGCCAGAGTGCGCTTGCGGCGCTCGAGAACCAGCAGCAAGGCGTCGGCGACGTCCTCGTTTAGACAGGAGGCGACCACAAGCCTACCGCCGTCCGTTCGATCAAGGAGCTCGGACACCGCCCCAAGAAGCTCTTGGGCGAACACCGGTGAGACAACTTCGACGCCGCCGAAGTCGAGCACGATGTCTCGATCGTCGCCGCCTGCGACATCGCGAAGGTGTTGCGCGGCTTCGAGTCCTCTGGATCTCGTGGCGAGGACGGTGCCATGATCCTTCAGTTGGAAATGTCTAGGAGAATCGACTTTCATCCCTCCGAGTGATCGTCCGACAGGTTCACTGGTGTAGGTGAACTATACGATGGGTCGGACGGACGCGCGTCGCTCTAGCGGGGGATGCGGACGTCGACCCAAGCTGCGAAGCCGCCAATCGATGAACTGGAGTGGGTTCTAAAGCCGGCGCGATCCCAGACGAGTCGCCCGGTGCCGGCAGTTAGTCGGAGTGTGAGGTTCAAGCTGCGGCGCTCTGCGAGATCGACCAGGGATGCGAGCCCGCCCGCTTCTCGTTCGGCGCTACCTGCCGCCAGTTCGCTGAGGACATCCGCGGCGTCCTGGTGGCGGGCCACGCTGCCTCCGAGATCAATGACCGCGAGGCGCAACGCGTCGGTGTCGCGGTCATGTGTCACCGCAGTGATCGCCCGGACTGACGAGTCAGGCGCGTGTTGGAGCGCGTTCTCGGCGAGGTGAGCAAAGGCGATCGCGACAAGCGCCGCGGCCCGGCTATTGTAACCCCTGGCGCGTTCCTGAAGATGCTCGGCGAGGGCGTCGACGTCACTCACGCTCCGCACCCGGCAAGCAGGAAGAATCACCGAGCGCGCCGCGCGGTCGACAGAAAGCGGATTGCCGTCGATTCCTAAGACCTTCGACGGAAGGCCACCACCCAAGGCCGTGATTAGAAGCCGTCTCGCCGTGGGATCCTCAGGTGGCGTGACAAAGAGGCGCTCCTGCTGAGCACGGGCGCGAAACTCGACAAGCGCACGAAGGGCGGCCGCGCCGCAGGCGTCGACACGCGCGACTCCCTCGCTCAGTAACCAGGCCTCACAGGGCGCCGATCCGGGCTGAGGCAAAAGCCCTAGACCGGTCTCGCCGGTGCAGTCCGCCGGACACGAGATCATGGGGTGGAAGTCCACCCCCGGCAGGATACGACCACGGTCGGACGGGGGACAGCGACGCTCCGACCGAGAATCGACCCGAAACTGAACACTAACGAGGCGATCGGACGGCAGGTTAAGGCGAGAGGCAGTCGGCACGTCCGGGATCCAGCATGCCTGGCCCGGAATCCGCCGAGAGGCGCAAAAGGGGAGGCAAACGCCAACCGCGCCTTTGAATCCATGGGCCTTGGTGGCTAGCAAGTTTTTTCGGCGTGGCGTCATGGCTTGGGCGATGCTCGAGGTACTGGAGGCGCTCGACCGGACGGCTGGTGGGAGCGGCTCCACGCCCAAGGATTGATCACCGAAGCCGAGCTGGCGGGGTATCTCCGACTCCCAGCCACCAACCGCATGGTCTGGGAGCAGTCCGATCTTCTGGAACGACTGCGACTGCACCTGATCGACAGTCGTGTCGACGACTAGGCTGACCGGCAGGCGCGGCGGAGCCTCCTGCGCCGAGCGTACAGCGGCCCAGCCCCCTGGGTCACCCGATTGGCGGGGCGGCGCTGTCGGATGTCGCGGTCCGGATCGGCAGGGGTCTGAGCCATCGTCGTGCGAGGCGCGTCACTGACGGTCAATCCTCGCTCGAGGCGTCGCCTGCGGGGGCGAGTTGTGGTGGTGGCGCGGCGGCTGCTTGGAGCTGTGCGTCCAGTTCGGCGATGCGGTGGTCGGCGCGCTGGAGCTCGTCGATGAGTTCATCGACGCGGGTGGCGGCGCGGTCAGCGGTGCGGCGCAGGCGATCCTGCTCGGCCTGGGCGATCTCCCGCTGTTCGAGTTCTTGTTCGGCGACGCCGCGGGCGTCCAGGCGCCGGCTGCTTTGGTGAAGCAGTGCGACGGCGTCGTGGAGGTCGCCCAGGTCGACCGCCACCCGCAGCGTGGGCGAGGACGTGTCATCCTCGCCGGCGGGGCCGGCGTAGTGGATGCTGAGTGGGTGGTCGGGGTCGTCGGTTTCGGCCTCGAGCCGCACCAGGGTGATGTGGGCGGTGCCGGCCTGCTCGTGGATCAGCAGTGCCAACTGCGGCGTTTCGTCTCGGTGCAGGGCTTCGGCCAGCAGGATATGAGTCAGCACGCCTCCATCCTCTCGTCGCAGAAGGGGCCGCCTACGTACGCGTCGTAGGCGCGCAACAGCGTGTCGATGTGTCGATCCGAAGAGCCGCGGCAGGCGCCGATGCGGGCTTGCAGGAGCTGCCAGAGCGACCACTCATACCTCACGTGCCGCGACAGAAACACCGGGGTCGGTGGCGGTTCCAGGTTGGCGCGACGAAGGAAGCTGCGCTCGTTGGCGTCGATCGCAAGCACCACCCCGGCCAACTCCTCCATCAGCGAGAACCGCTGCACGTCGCCGTGCACGCACAACCGCTCTACAGGCCCATCTCCGTCCCAGAACATCACGCACCCCAACGTCAGAAAGTAGCGCCGGCCCAAAACCTGGCTGCTTGGCCGCGTCACCCACCCCCGCTGCAGCGTGATTACGTCCAATGGCGTGAACACCGCATCCAACAGGTCACCGGCAAACGCTGTCGCCAGCAATCGCCGCTGGGCCCGGCAGCGGGCGTGGACGGCCCAGCCGATCCGTGCCGAAAGCCCGCCGCCAAGCACCCACCCCTCAGACTCCGACGTATCATCGGGGCAGCCGCACGGTGCTTGGCGCCGATCCACGGGGTGGGTCACCCGCCGGCCAACGCTGGCACCAACAGCAGACCCGACTCGCCCCACTCGCGGCGCAGTGCCCCTTTCACTTCCACCCGCACCTTCCGCGTCTCCACCCGCTCCCGGTAGGCGACCAGGCCCTCGTCCTCGCGCGCACGCTTCAGCTCCTGCCGCGCCCGCTTCACGTCCTCCGGGTCGTCGGGATTCCACGTGAGTTTGCGACTCCGTGACACGCTCTTTCCCCCTCCTCGATATCCATGCCTACGTAGACATACATTGTAACTGGCCCCGCCGCAAGGCTTGGATCGACGAATCCCGCAGCACGACGTTCTGGCTGGTCGCACCCGCGGCCGGCAGTCTGGGTGAGCACCTGTACCGATCCCGGTCCGGCGCCACTACCGCGGGTGAGCGCCAGCCATACCGCAGGCAGTGCGCCCCAAGTCTGCAGACGACGCCCCTCAGGCCCCGAGGCAGGGGGAGCAACGTCTCCACCGAACGGCTACTGGTGGCGAAGCACTCGCAGATTCCGCTGGTCGATGAGCTGCCCGCGATGCTGATCGAGCGTCGGATGTCGGTCGCGGCCCTTGCCCGGGCGATCGGTGTCAGCCAGCCTCACCTGTCACGCGTCCTGCGCCGAGCCGACTATCGCACTCCCTCGCCCGAGCTAGCGGCGAAGGTTGCGCGACAACTCGGTCTACCCGACGACTACTGGCCCGAATACCGGGCAGCCAAGGTGATCGAGCGCATCCGCGCAGACCCAGCCTACCGCGACCGCCTGTATGCCTCGCTGCCCCGACCCGGGAACTAGCACCGCGTCAGGCCCGGCAACATCGCGGGCTGACATCTCGGAGGATCCCGCAACCTCACCCGGTCACGGCTCGGCGCGCGTTGAGTAGCTGCTCGCGGCGACGCAGCGCGACCATCACCGGTGTCCGCTCCAGCCACTCGCTCGCGTCCTCCTCCCCCGGCGACCAATCCAGCGGATCGGGCAGGTCGGCCAGAGGCACGCCGAGGCGCCAGCGGCGCCTCCACAGCTCGACGGTCACGATCATGAAAACTCGCGGCCCATCCGGAAGAATCCCCGCGAGCGAAGATCCCAAATCCGCTGCTCCCGCGAGATTCGCTTGATCCATTCCTTGGCCTCGCGATCTCGAGCGGCCTGACTCCGGGGCGGCTCCGCCGGCTGGACGGTTCGTACTAATCGTGCGGGTTTCGCGGTTTCGGGCATCTCGGAAACGGCTTGGTTGAGCCATGCGCCCGGCACGATTCGAACGTGCGGCCTCTGCCTCCGCAGGGCAGCGCTCTATCCCCTGAGCTACGGGCGCGGGACGGCCAGTCTACCAGCGGGTCCCTGCGGCTCAGCACGGTCGGCTGACCTCAGATCTCGACCTCGCCGCGCACGCAGGTGATGGTGCCGCCGGCGACCCAGAGCTGGCCGTCGGGGTCGGCGGAGATGTGGATCCGGCCCGAGCGGCCCAGGGCGGCTCCCTGGCCGGCGATGTAGGGCGCGCGGACGCGGCCCGTGCGCACGAGCCACTGGGCGACCGAGGCGTTGAGGCTTCCGGTCACGGGATCCTCGACGGTCGCGCCGTCCTTCGGGAAGAACGCCCGCAGCTCGAAGGCCTCGGGGGCGCCCGGCGGGTACGGCCCGACGAGGCCGACCTCGAGGTCGACGAATCCCGGCCGAACCGCGAGCACGGCATCGGCGCTCTCGAGCAACACGGCGACCCAGCCCGGCCCGTTGTCGGCCCACTCGGACGCGACGATCGCGCTGCGCTCGATGTTCAGGACCGAGGCGATGTGTGCGAGCAGCTCCTCCTCGACCGGGCCCGAGCGCAGCAGCGGCGGGGCTGCGAAGCCCAGCCCATCGGCGGTGCGCCTGATCGGCACGAGTCCGGCCTCGCACTCCTGGACGATCCCGGCATCGGAGGTGGGCTGCCCTCCCCCATCGAGCCAGGCGTGGCAGGTGCCGAGAGTCGGGTGCCCGGCGAACGGCAGCTCGGCGACGGGCGTGAAGATCCGCACCCGGTAGTCCGCCTGCGCATGCGTCGGCGGCAGGACGAACGTGGTCTCCGAGAGGTTCGTCCAGCGTGCGAACCCCTGCATCTGCTCGACGGTGAGGCCCACCGCGTCGAGCACGACGGCGACCGGGTTTCCCATGTAGGCCGTCGTCGTGAAGACGTCGACCTCCCGGTATGGGCGCGTCAACGAGTGAACTGCGCCTGTCGCTGCGATGGTGGCCTCCTCCCCGAGTCTGTGCGTCGCGGCGGAGGCAGAGTACAAGGGGCCCCGCCGGCCCGACCCCGTCCAAGGCCCGCTCCTTGACGCCCCGCCGGGCATCTGATTAGAATGACCATTCTAGAATGACCGTTCTCGGAGGTTCCGTGCGGCGCTTGACGGGTGTCACCATGATGTGCGTGGTTGCGGCAGCCCTGGCCGGCTGCGGGGGCGGGTCGTCGTCGGCGAGCTCCGCAGCGGCGGGCGGATCGCACCGGGGCGGGACGATGATCATGCTCTCGACCACGAGCTGGGGCACGCTCGACCCGGCGAAGAACTACACGGTGCTCGGGTTTCAGTCGTCGCAGTACGTCGCCGACGGCCTGGTCGGCTTCAGGCGCGCCGCCGGTGTCGCGGGGACGGTGATCGTGCCGGACCTGGCGACGTCCGTGCCGGCGCCGACCGACGGCGGCAAGACGTACACGTTCCATCTCCGGCCCGGGATCCACTACTCGAACGGCGAGGTGGTGAAGCCCAGCGACTTCGTCACCGTGTTCATGCGCCAGTTCACCGTGCCCGGCCCGGCCAATAGCTTCTATCAGGGAGTCATCGGCGGTGTGCAATGCGCGAAGTCGGCGAAGCTCTGCAACCTGTCGAAGGGCGTCGTGGCGAACGACGCGGCGGGCACCATCACGTTTCATCTCACGGCGGCTGATCCGGAGTTCCTCGACAAGCTCGCCCTGCCGTTCGCGGTCGCGGTTCCCGGGAACACGCCGCTGCACGACATGGGCAACACGCCCATCCCCGGGACGGGGCCGTACATGTGGCAGTCCTACCAGCCGAACAAGGGCGCCGTGATGGTGCGAAATCCCCACTTCCACGTCTGGTCGAAGGCCGCCCAGCCGGCCGGGTACCCAAATCAGATCGCGTTCAAGTTCGGGCTCACGGTCGAGGACGAGGTCACCGAGATCGAGAACGGCCAGGCCGACTGGATGGCCGACGCGCCCCCGGCCGACCGCCTGAACGAGATCGGCACGAAGTACGGCTCGCAGGCCCATGTGAACCCGCTGACCGCGATCTACTACATGGCGCTCAACGTCAACGTGCCTCCGTTCAACAACCTGAAGGCGCGCCAGGCCGTGAATTACGGGATCGAGCGCAACACCTACGTCAAGATCTTTGGCGGCCCCTCACTGGCACAACCGTCGTGCCAGATCCTGCCGCCCAACTTCCCCGGCTACAAGCCGTACTGCCCGTTCACGCAAAACCCCAGCGCAGACGGGAAGTGGACGGCGCCCGACCTGGCCAAGGCGCGGCAGCTCGTCGCGCAGTCGGGCACGCGTGGCGCCCATGTCAGCGTCTTCGGCACCCAGGACACGATCGGGAAGGAGATCACGCTCCAGTTCGTCCAGGATCTCGACCGGATCGGCTATGTGGCGACCCCGAAGCTGCTCAGCAGTGCGATCCAGTACCCCTACATTCAGGACTCGAAGAACCGCGCCCAGGTCGGCTACTCGCAGTGGTTCCAGGACTACCCGGCCGCGTCGGACTTCCTGAACGTCCTGCTCGGATGCAGCTACTTCCACCCCCGCAGCGACGCGAGCCCGAACATCTCGGGTTTCTGCGATCGCTCGGTGCAGGCGCAGATGAACCATGCGCTCGTGCTGGGTGAGACAGATCCCGCCGCGGCGAACAACCTGTGGGCGCAGGTCGACCGGCGGGTGACGGACCTCTCGCCGATCATCACCCTGTTCAACCCCAAGCTGGTCGACTTCGTGTCGCGCCGCTTGCACGGATACCAGTACAACCCCCAGGCCGGATTCCTGTGGGACGAGGCGTGGATCCGCTGACGACGGACGACCCCGCCGCCCGGCCCAGGCGGAGGAGCGCGGCCAGACGCGAGCGGGTGCTCGAGGCGGCGATCGCCGCGATCTGCGAACGCGGGCTCTCCGACACCCGTGTGAGCGACATCGCCGACCGCGCCGGAATGAGTCCCGGGAACGTCATGTACTACTTCGCGACGCTCGAGGAGATGCTGATCGAGGCGCTGCGATTCGCCAACGACGGCTTCCTCGACCAGGCCCTGCGCGACGCGGAGGAGGAGCCCAGCGCCCGCGCCCGGCTGCTGCGCCTGATCGAGCTCGGGATGCCCTCGGATCCCGTGGAGGAGCCGCACAGCCAGTGGCTGCTCTGGCTCGACGTATGGGCGCGGTCACCGCGCAGTCCGACCGTCGATGCCCACCGGCGCGAGCTGGAGGGGCACTGGCTGACGGCCTATCAACACATCGTCGAGCACGGTCAGGCGGCGGGCGAGATCTCACCGGGTGTGGATGCGCACGACTTCTCCGTCCGCCTGTGCGCGCTCATCGACGGCCTGGGCAAGTCGGTCGTCCTGGCCGACCCCTGGATGTCGCGCAGCCGCATGCTCGAGATCTGCGCGGGCATGATCGCAGCCGAGCTCGAGCCCGCCGCCGGCCCGTGACCGCCTACGCGCGGGTGGGCACGGACACGTCGAAGCGCGAGCCACGGTCGGGGCCGCTCGAGGCTTCGATGCGCCCGCCGAGTGCCTCGACGATGCGTTTGGCCAGCGTCAGGCCGAGTCCCGAGCCGCGGGTCGACCGGGCCGGGTCGGCCCGCCAGAACGCCTCGAACACGCGCGGCAGCTCCTCGGCGGGGATGCCGGGGCCGCTGTCCTGCACGGTCAGGTGCAGGCCGTCGCCTGCCGCCGCGGCGCGGATCGACACGCGGCCGCCGGGCGGCGTGTAGCGCACGGCGTTGTCGAGCAGCGAGTGCACGACCCGGGCGAGCTTGGGCGAGCAGGGGTTGTGGTCGGCCCCGCCCAGGTCGACGTCGATCGCGATCCGCTTCTCGGCCGCCTCCGGCCCGCACAGGTCGAGTGCGGCCTGGACGGCCTCGGCCAGGGGCATCGCCCGCGTGTCGCGCGCGAACTCCGCCGCGTCGATCTGCGCGAGCTCGAACAGGTCGTCGACCATCTCCACGAGCGCCATCACCGACCGGCGCATCTCGACGGTGTAGCGGGCGATCGTGTCGGCATCGTCGACAATCCCGTCGTCGACGGCCTCGACCATCGCGCGCAGGTTGGCCAGGGGTGTGCGCAGGTCGTGCGAGATCGACGTCATCAGGTCGCGCCGCTGGGACTCGATCGACCGCTCCGCCTCGATGCTGGCCGCCAGGCGGGCCGCGGCCTGGTCGAGCGTCGCGGCCAGCAGCCGCAGCTCCGGGCCGGCGCGCAGGTCGCCCGCCCGCGCGTCCAGGCGGTTCTCGCCCAGGGCGCGGGCGGTCGCAACGAGCCGGGCGAGGGCGCGCGTGTTCGAGCGGCCGACGATCAGCGCGGCCGCCACCCCGGCGGTCACCGAGTAGAGCGCGACCGACACGAGCTCGGCGGGATTGCCGGGGTTCACGAGCATGAAGTGGCTCAGCACCAGCACGTCCGCGACGGTGACGAGCGACGCGATCACGGCGATCGCGACCAGCATGTAGGCCAGCCTCGCGCGTGTGACCAGGCGCTGGGCCAGGAGCGACGTGACGAGCGTGGTCACCGCGATCGGTGCCACCAGGGCGATCAGGCGCAGGGTCTCGCTCATGCCTCGAACCGGTAGCCGACGCCGTGCACGGTGACGAGCCGGCGCGGTGCCGAGGGGTCGTCCTCGATCTTCGTCCGCAGGCGGCGGACGTGCACCGTCACCGTCTCGGTGTCGCCGCTCCACACGTATCCCCACACCGACTCCACGAGCTCGCTGCGGGTGAAGGCGCGGCCCGGGTGCGAGGCCAGGAGCAGCAGGAGCTCGAACTCCTTGCGGGTGGTGCGGACGACCTCGCCGTTGCGGCTGACCTCGCGGCGCACCGCGTCGATCACGAGCTCGCCGAACTCGAGCCGCGGCTGCTGGTCGGCGTCCGGACCGCTCCGCCGCAGCACCGCCCGCACCCGGGCCACCACCTCGCCGGGCGAGTACGGCTTGACGACGTAATCGTCTGCGCCCAGCTCGAGCCCTGCGATGCGGTCCTGCTCGCTCACCTTGGCGGAGAGGATGATCACGGGCACCGCGTTGTCGAGCCGCACGAGGCGCAGCAACTCGAGCCCCGAGAGCTTCGGCAGCATCAGGTCGAGCAGGATCACGTGCGGCGACCAGCCCTCGATCGTGCGCAGGGCGGCGTGGCCGTCGGCGGCGGTGTCGACCTCGAATCCCTCGTGGGTCAGATACCGCGTGAGCACGTCCCGCACCACCGGCTCGTCATCGACGATCAGCACGCGCGGCGCAGGGGCGGTCGCCATGGTGTTCAGGGTAGCCAAACCGAGCTCCCGGCCCGTGCCGTTTCCTTACGAGAAGCCAAACATGTGCCCTCAGCCCTGGCCGCGCGGCCGCGCGCTGCCGATACTGTGTGGATGGGTGAGTGGAAACTCGGCCGCAGTGCGTTCCTGTCCGTGGTCGCGGCGGGTGGCGTCGGCCTCCTCTTGGGCGGACGGATCACGAGGTCGCTCTCGGGGCCGCTGGCCGACGCGGGCTCCGTCGTGCCCAACGCGATCAAGGACGTGTTCCCGTCGGGCTGGCGCATCTACGCCATCAACCCGCCGTGGCCGACGTTCCACCCGACGAGCTACAGGCTCGAGATCGTCGGCCACGTCAAGAAGCCGGTCACCCTCGAGTGGTCGGACATACGGGCGCTGCCGGCAGTCGCGCAGACGAGCACCTTCCATTGCGTCACGGGCTGGACGGTGGGCAACGTGCACTGGAAGGGCGTGCGGATGCAGACGCTGTGGGACCTGGTCGAGCCGCTCCCCACCGCGCGGTACGTCAACTTCGTCTCGATGGAGCGCGAGTACGTCGACACGCTCTCGCTGAAGCAGTCGACCCTGCCCGAGGTGATGCTCGCCCACACGATGAACGGTGCGCCGCTCTCACGTGCGCACGGGGCGCCGCTGCGGGTCGTGATCCCCGAGATGTACGGCTACAAGAACGTGAAGTGGGTGCACCGGATCGAGCTCGTGCCCAAGCTGCATCCGGGCTTCTGGGAGCAAAACGGGTATGACGTCGATGCCTGGGTCGGCCGCTCCAACGGCTACTGACCCGGTCGGGCCGGCGCCCCGGTATGTGCGCCGGTTCGGGCCCGAGGAGCGCTCGCTGCACTGGCTGCTGGCGGCGACGTTTCTGACCATGCTCGCGACCGGGCTGATCCTGTACCTGCCCGTGTTCGCCGAGCTGGCCGCCAACCGCAGGCTGTGGAAGTCGATCCACCTGGGCGCCGCGATCGCGTTCTGGGGCGGTCTGGTGCTGCTGCTCCTGAGCGACACGAACGGCCGCCTGCACCGCACCGCGCGCGAGTTCGACCGCTTCGACGACGACGACCTGCGCTGGCTGGGCTGGGCCGTCGTGCGGCGTGGGCCCGAGCCCCCCGCGGGGCGGTTCAACGCCGGCCAGAAGCTGAACGCCGCGCTGGTGGCCGGGTTGATGGTGGTGTTCACCGTGAGCGGCGTGCTGATGTACCTGCAGGAGACCGATGCCGCCGTGCGCGGGCGCACCAGCGCGATCCTGGTGCACGACATCGCCACGTGGGTGGCGGTGCCGCTGATCGCCGGCCACCTGTATCTGGCGCTGGTGAACCCATCCACCCGCCACTCGCTGCGCGGGATGGTGCGGGGCACGGTGCGGCGCGACTGGGCCCGCCGCCACCACCCCAAATGGGACGCGGATGAATAATCGGGGGCCAGGCCCCAATCATTCATGTGAAGGCGGCGCCGATCGTGACGACGAGCAGGGTGATCGAGAGGGCCGATGTCGCCACCACCGTCAGCCCGGCGATGATGTTGAAGATCCGGCCGTTGCGGTAGTCGCCCATCAGCTCGCGGCTGCTCGCGAGCCGCCAGATGAACACCAGTAGCACGGGCAGCAGGGCGCCGTTCACCACCTGGACGCCGACCAGCAGCGCGATCACGGGGAGGCCGGGGATGACCGCGACCACGGTGCCGATCCCGATCAGCACGGTGATCACCGCGACGAACACCGGCGCCTCGTGGATGCGGTGGCTCATCCCCTTCTCGAACCCGAACGTCTCGGCCACCACATAGGCGGCGGTCACCGGAAGGATGGCCGCGGCGAGCAGGCTCGCGCCCAGCAGGCCGACCGCGAACAGGAATTCGGCATAGCGGCCGGCGAACGGCTCCAGGGCCTGCGCCGCCTGCGACGCCGTCGAGATGTTGTGC
Organism: uncultured Actinomycetes bacterium; assembly: GCA_963703275.1. Taxonomy (GTDB): domain Bacteria; phylum Actinomycetota; class Thermoleophilia; order Gaiellales; family JAICJC01; genus JAICJC01. Next base: position 439,304 of record OY969804.1, read on the forward strand.
ACGCCGTGCACGAACAGGGTGGCGCCGGTGGCGATGATGATGAAGCTCGCCACCAGGTTCGCGAAGATCGAGCCCGTCGTCACCTCGGCCCGCTCGGCGTTCAGCTCGTCGGTGCCGACGCCGCGCTCGACCACGGCGGACTGCACGTAGAGCTGCATGAACGGCGTGATGGTCGTGCCGGCCGTGGCGATGAAGATGAAGAGATACGCATGTGTCAGGTGGATCTGGGGGGCGATGACAGCCTTCCCGACATCGCCCCAATCGGGCCGGGCGAGGATCGCGGCGATCGGGTAGGCGAAGAACGGGATCGTCATCAGGACGAAGATCCGCTCGGCCGCCTTGTAGGAGCCACGGATCAGGAGCAGCCACACGCCGACCGCCGCCACCGGCACCGACAGCTGGGGCGGGATCCCGGCCAGGCTCAGGGCGGCGCCGATGCCGACGAACTCCGAGATGCAGATGCCGACGTTCGCGATCAGCACCGACGTGGTCGCAAACAGCGACCAGCGCACGCCGTACTGCTCGCGGATCAGCTCGGCGAGCCCCTTGCCGGTGACGGCTCCCATCCGGGCCGCCATCTCCTGCACGACGACCAGGGAGACCGTGATCACCACCATCATCCAGAGCAGGTCGTAGCCGTAGCGGGCGCCGACCGTGGAGTAGGTCGCGATGCCGCCGGCGTCGTTGCCGGCATTCGCGGCGATCAGGCCGGGCCCGAGGAACCCGACGACCGCCAGCAGGCGTGTGCTGCGGCGGCTAAGCCAGTTGCGCGGTAGCTCGGAGCCGCCGCGGAGCAGCCGGTTGCGCAGCGTCTTGAGAGTAGATACTCGGCCCGCCATCTACGAGTGCCCTTTGCTGCGAGGTCGGCATGCGGCCGACGATACCAGCTACTCGCTGCCGAGGACGTCGAAACGCCGTCGCCAGCCGCGCGGGAGCACCATCTCGAGCACGTCGTCGACGCTGACGACGCCCATGATCTGATCGCGCTCGTCGACCACCGGCACCACGGTCAGGTCGTAGTCGGTCATCAGCCGGGCGATCTCCTCGATGTCCGCCTCGGCGGTCACCTTCGGCGGCAGGAAGGTCGCCACCTCGCCGACACTGAGGGCGGGATCCGACCGCAGGAGGTCGGCGAGCGCGATCGCCCCCTTGAGGCGGCGGTCGAGGTTCATCACGTACACCCACGCGAGCGTGTCGGCCGGCGCCCGGCTGCGCTCGATCCGGGCGATCGCCTCCTCCTTCGTCGCCTGCGCGTAGAGGCACACGAACTCGGGGCTCATGAGGCCGCCGGCGGTGGCGGGGTCATACCCCGCCAGCGCGCGGACGCGGCGGCGCTGGACGGCGGGCAGCAGCTTCATGACCTGCTCGCGGCGATCGTCGGGCAGGTCGCCGAGGAGGTCGACCGAGTCGTCGGTCTCCATCCGCTCGAGCAGCGCGGCCACCTCGGCGTCCGAGCGTTCCTCGATGAACTCACGCCGGTGCTGGGCGTCGAGTTCCTCGAAGACGTCGGCCTCGAGCTCCTCGTTCGAGCCGACGGCCCGCATGATCTCCTCACCCTCGTTGTGCGATGCCGCCTCGACCAGATCCGCCAGCTGGGCCGGGTGCAGGCGGGCGAGCTTGGGGTGGGGGATGCGCAGGCGCACGCTGGGCACGTGCCCGGTGAACGCCTCGACGCTCGCCCAGTCGAGAAACTCCGTCGAGACGATGTTGGCGCCGAGGCGGCGCGGGGCGACCCGGCGCAGGATGCCCCGCAGCCCGGTCTCGACCCCCACCACCCGGTACCAGCCCTCGATGCGCGCGATCTCGATCTCGTTCGCGCGCACCAGCCGGGCGCCGTCGATGTTGATCAGCTGGCGGTCGAGGACGTCCTTCTTCAGCAGCACCTCGCCCGGCCGGCGCTCGAACCGCTGCAGGTCGATCTTCTCGGCGTGCAGGTCGACGCGGCCGTGCGCGATCTCGGCCACCTGGTCGGCGGCGACGAACACCACTCGTCCGGCCACCGAGGCCACCACCCCCGTCACGGGCGGGTAGTCCTCGCCGAGCCGCACCAGCAGGTCGTCGACCTTGCCCAGGCGCTCGCCGTTTCGGTCGCGCAGCACCCCGCCGACGATCAGCGAGAGATGCAGAACGGTGGGTGCGGGCGCGGCGTTGATGACGAGAATGTAGTCCCTGATACCACAGGCGGCCGCCTCTCGCCGTTTGTAATCCAGGCCACGTGCCTTCGGACGTAGGGTGTCTCGAGGCCGGCCCTGGGGCGCACGTATCGGTCGTGTGGCGGGGGGTGAGCGCGATTGCGCGCGGCCTGCCAAAAAGGGGGGCACCATGAGAAGAGGACGGCTCATGCGGGTCGTGGCGATCGCTGCCGTGGCCGTGACGTGTGTGGGGGCGACGGCCGCGCAGGGGGCGATGCGGGCCTTCGTCGGCCCGCTGCACAAGCTGTCGGTGCTGGCGTCGACCGTGCCGGCGAACGGTGACGTGAACCCGTACGGGGTGGCGGTGGTCGGACGGTCGACCGGCCGCCTGCATGCCGGAGACGTGCTGGTGTCGAACTTCAACGCGAGCAACAACACCCAGGGCACGGGTACGACGATCGTCCAGATCAGCCCGTCCGGGCACCGCACGACGTTCGCGACGCTGACCGCCGGGATGCTTCCCGGCAGCTGCCCCGGCGGCGTCGGCCTCACGACGGCGCTCGGGGTGCTTCGCAGCGGCTGGGTGATCGTCGGCAGCCTGCCGACCGCCGACGGGACGTCGGCGACCGCCCGGGCCGGCTGCCTGATCGTGCTCAACAGCCACGGCAGGGCGGTCGAGACGATGGCCGGCGGGCCGATCAACGGCCCCTGGGACATGGCGACCGTCGCCGGACGGCACGGCGTGACGCTGTTCGTGAGCAACGTCCTGAACGGCACCGTCGCGGCGGGCGGGGCGACCGTCAACCGCGGCACCGTCCTTCGCATCGGCCTGACCAGCGGCTGGCACGGGATGCCGCGCATGACGTCCGAGCGCGTGATCGCGCGCGGGTTCGGCGAGCACAGCGATCCCGCCGCCCTGGTGGTGGGGCCGACCGGGCTCGCGCTCGGCCGGTCGGGAACGCTGTACGTGGCAGACAGCGTCGGCAACCGCATCGCCGCGGTGTCGCACGCCCTCACCCGTCACCATGCGGTCTGGATGGGACGCACCGTCACGCGCAACGGCGCGCTGAACGTCCCGCTGGGGCTGATCGTGGCGCCGGGCGGAGACATCCTGACCGTGAACGCGGGCGACGGCCGCCTGCTCGAGACCACACCGCACGGCCATCAGATCGCCGTGCGCTGGCTCGACACGTCGGGCTCGCCGCCGGGCTCGGGTGCGCTCTTCGGCCTGGCGATCAAGCCCGGCCACCGCGCCGTCTACTACGTGGACGACGCCACCAACCAGCTCGACCTGCTGCACTGACCTGACAAGCCCGCGCTCCCGCCCGGTGGCTGCGGCCACCGGGCGGGAGCCTGCATGCTCGGCACGCCCAGGCTGGCATACTGCGCGCTGTGCGGCGAGTGGTGATCCTGGCACTGGCTTTGGGGATCGTGGTCGGGCTTCCCGGCCAGGCCTCCGCGACGGCCGCTGCGCCGACGGTGGTGCATGTCTGGCGTGTGAACCTCGACGGCGACGCGCACATCGAGAAGGTGCAGCTGATGCTCGCCCTGAAGCCGAACCCGTTCGGCGGCACCCAGCCGATCAGGGAGCACTGGCTCGAGGTCGTCGACTCGGTCGGCGGCCATACGGTCACCGCCCGGATCAGCCCGATGCTCGAGCACCTGTTCCCGCGCTGGGTGCAGATCGGCGACCTGAACGCGCAGGGCCGGCCCGAGATCTTCTACCACGGGTTCAACGGCGGCGCGGGGAGCGTCCCCGTCTCGGCCGGCATCCGCGGCTGGAACGGCAGCGGGCGGGTCCGCTACTGGTCGTACTCGCCGCCCTACCCGGTCATCACGCACAACGGCCACCGCTTCTTCTACGACTTCGCGAACGTCTCGATGGAGAACCTCGTGAAGGCGGCGACCCCTGGTCTCGAGGTGCACCTCGTCCAGGGCGAGCGCACCGCATCGGAGCCGGTGTGCTGTCCCAGCCAGCTCCTCATCCGCAACTACCGCTACGACCCGGCCAAGACGGCGTGGGTGCTCTACCAGACTGTCTGGAAGCACACATAGCGATCCTCGCTACGATCCGTCCGTGACCGCGGTTTCGTGGAAGATGATCGAGCACGGCTGGAAGGTGTCGTCCAGTGACGGCGAGCACGTGGGCATCGTCTTTCTCGTCGTCGGGGACGAGAACGAGGACATCTTCGACGGCCTGGCCATCACGCACCACAGCGGGTTCGCGTTCCACAACTACGCCGACCGGCCACATTACGTCGAGGCATCCCAGGTCGGCGTGATCGACGATGCCGAGCTCGTCACGCTCACCATCACCGCCGACGAGGCGAAGCACCTGCCGCTGCATGACCCGCCCGAGAGCGCGATCATCGAGCCCGAGAGCGCATCGCGCACGAGCCGACTTCGCTCCGGGATCGAGCACCTGACGGGCGAAGACCGCACCAACTGAGTCGACCCGGCCGGCGTTCGCAGGTCAAGGTGCTGACGCCCCGCGGGCCCCACCACTGCGCGATCTGGTCGGGGTCGGTCCAGGCGTCCCAGACGAGCTGGCGCGGCGCGGGGTAGGTGCGGACGAACTCCAGTTCCACCACGATCAGGATCCGTCCAGATCGGTATCGGCTTCCGGCGCGGCCGCCTGCAGGCGGGCCAGGTGCTCACCCAGGCGGTCCAGCGACTCCTCGTAAAAGCGCTGGTAGTGCGCGAGCCATGCCGTGGCCTCGGCGATCGGTTCGGCGCGCAGGTGCGCCGGGCGCTGCCGAGCGCTGCGTCCGCGCGTCACCAGGCCCGCCCGCTCGAGCACGCCGAGATGCTTGCTGACCGCCTGCAGCGAGATGGCGGGAAAGAGCGCGGCGAGCTCGTTCACCGCGGCGTCCCCCTCGGCGAGGCGTCCGAGGATGGCCCGGCGGGTCGGGTCGGCCAGCGCCCCGAAGGTGCTGCTGAGCGCGGCGTCTTCACCGACAGGAGCCATCAGGCTGTGGCGAGCGTGAGCAGCATCATGCCGGACGCTGCGGTACTGCTATCGGTGACCGTGAACTTCGCCGGGGCGGCACCGGTGAACAGCCTGCGCCCCGCGCCGAGCACGATCGGGCAAATCAGCAGCCGGTACTCGTCGATGAGCCCCGCGGCGCGCAGCGTCTCGCTCAGCTGCCCGCTGCCGTAGATGACGAGGTTCTCGCTCCCCGCCCTGAGGTCGGTGACCACATCGACGACGTCGCCGGACAGGAACGTCGTATTCCAGGTCGGCTCGGTGAGCGTCGAGGTGGGCACGTACTTGGCGATCGAGTTCATGATGTCGCCGCCGGTCGCCGGGTCGTCGCCCATCGCGGGCCAGGCCTGGCTCATGCCGTCGTAGGTGACCCGCCCGAGGAGCAGCGCGTCGGCCCACCGCATCGCGTCACCCTGGAAGGCGGCAACCGTCTCGTCGAAGTACGGCTGCGTCCAGGCCGGGTTCTCGAAGACACCGTCGAGCGTCAGGTATTCGACCGCCACGATCCGTCCCACGATGTCCCCCTCCGACGTCATTCAACCGATCGGTTGATCTTAGGGCGGCGCAGGTGACGTTGTCAAACCCTGCGCGTATCATTGGGCACATGCAGGACTCGCGCAGGACATCGATCCGGTGGAGCGGGACAGTGACCGGTCTGGCGCTCATGGCTTTCGGTCTGCGCACGGTTCTGATCCATGGATCGTTCGACTGCCGTCACTCCGGGGTAGCGGGGCCGTCTGCGCTGGTCACCCGTCGGATCACCCACACGTCGCACTCGGCCTCCTGGTCGCCGTGGTCGGACTGGCAATCCTGGTCGCGTCTCGCCGCTACTTCTCGTACTACGGCCGGCCGAGCGCGTAGCACTGGCCGGTGGAGCGAGCGGAGGGGGAGGGATTCGAACCCTCGGTACGCCTAACGACGCACAACGGTTTTCGAGACCGCCGCATTCAACCACTCTGCCACCCCTCCGGGAGGCCGGGCCATTCTACCGCCGGGCATCGGCGTGCCCCGGGCGTCCACCGAGCCGCGCGGCACGGCGCTGGGATACGCTTGGCGGCCGATGGCCGCACCCACTCCGGCACCCGCTGACCTGACCGACGAGCAGCGCGAGATCCAGGCGCTCGCGCGCGACTTTGCCCGCGCCGAGATCCGGCCCATCGCCGCCGCCGTCGACGAGGCCGACATCGTCTCGCCGGTCGATGTGGTGGCCAGGGCGGCCGAGGTCGGGCTGACCTCGTTCATGCTGCCCGAGGAGGTCGGCGGCGGCGGCATCGGCGATGTGCTCACCGGCTGCATCGTCCAGGAGGAGCTGAACTGGGGCTGTGCCGGCATCGGCAACCTGATCACGTCGGCCGGCTTCTTCGCCCGGCCGCTGCTCGAGGTCGGGACACCCGAGCAGCGCGAGCGCTGGCTGCGGCCGCTGTGCGCACCGCGCCCGCCCCTGACCGCGCTCGCCTCGACCGAGCCGGGGATCGGCTCGGACGCGGCCGCAATGACCACGACGGCCATCCGCACCGATTCCGGGTACCGCCTGAACGGGCAGAAGACCTGGATCTCGAACGGCGGCCTGGCCGAGTTCTACGTCATCTTTGCGACGGTCGCGCCCGGCACCGGCTCGCGCGGCGTCACCACCTTTGTCGTCGAGAAGAGCGACCCCGGCGTCTCGTTCGGGGAGCCGATGCGAAAGCTTGGCCAGCGCGCGATCATCTCGACCGAGGTGTTCCTGCAGGACGTCGACCTGCCCGCCGACCGGCTGCTCGGCGAGGAGGGCAAGGGCTTCTACAGCCTGATGCACACCTTCGACGAGTCGCGCGTGCACCTGGCGGCCGGCGCGATCGGAATCGCCCGGGCCGCCCTCGAGTACGCCACCGACTACGCGCGCGATCGTGAGGCGTTCGGCAAGCCGATCGGCCAGCATCAGGCGGTGGGCTTTCGGCTGGCCGACATGGCCACCCGCATCGACGCCGCCCGCCTGCTCGCCCACCGGGCGGCGCGGTCGATGGATGCCGGCCGCCACGTCCCCGCCGAGGCGGCGATGGCCAAGCTGTTCGCGTCGGAGGCCGCGATGTGGTGCACGTGGGCGGCGGTGCAGACGCTCGGCGGGTGGGGCTACTCGCGCGAGTACCCGGTCGAGAAGTGGATGCGCGACGCGAAGCTGGAGGAGATCGAGGAGGGCACCTCGGACATCCAGCGGCTGATCATCAGCCGCAGCCTGCTGGGCCGGTAGTCAGCCGCCGAGCTCGTCGGCCAGCGCCTGCGCCGCCCGCAGGAACGGCTCGAACTCGTTGCCCTCCGAGTACCAGGCCACGTACGGTGTCATGGTCAGGTGCCCGAGCCCGAGCAGGTCGGCCGCCGGGGGCCGCTCCCAGACGTTGTCGAACGCTGCCCGCACGTGGCGGGCCTCGCGCAGGGCGGCCCGGTCGACGATGCTGCCGCGGGCGGTGTTGACGAGGATCGCGCCGGGGCGCATCAGGGCCAGCCTGCGGGCGTCGATCAGCCCGCGCGTCTCGTCGGTGAGCGGCAGGTGCAGTGAGATCGCGTCCGCCCACGCCAGCAGGTCGTCCAGCTCCACGCCGCCGGGGACGAACGGGTCGGAGAAGCGCACGTCCATGCCCAGGGCGGCGGACTGCTCGGCCATGCGGCGGCCGATCCGGCCCATGCCGACGACCCCGAGCCGCGTTCCGGCCAGGCGGCCGAGCACGCCCACGTCGGTCCACTCCCACCGCCCCGCCTGCACCGAGCGGTCGCCGGCGATCAGCCCGCGCCGCAGCGCCACCACCATCGCCAGCGAGTGGTCGGACACCTCCTCGATGCAGTAGTCCGGCACGTTTCGCACGACGATCCCGCGCGCCGCGGCCGCCTCCAGATCGATGTGGTCGGTGCCGACGCTCGCGGTCGCGATCACGCGCAGATCGGGTGCCCGGGCGATGTCGTCCGCCGTCACGGGCGCGTCCGGCGACACCAGCAGCGCAGCGATGCCCGGCCCCGCGTCGCCAACGGGCCCCACATCGGCGTCCGGCAGGATGCCCGCGATCACCTCCCGCGGAACCTGGGGGTCGCAGATCAAGACCCGTCCGCTCATCGGTTGCGGCCGTCCATCGCCCGATCCTACTGCCGGGGGCGCCGGACCACTCAAGGATTCGCCCCCTGGCGCCGATCCGACGTCGGTGAGGATGAACCGGCGACAGGCCCTGGTGGGCGCGGTCAGCGTGCTGGGCGGAGTGAACATGCTCGCGGCCGCGTGCGGCCGCGCGGCCGCACGCCCGCACTACCACTGGCACAAGGGGGCGATGGCCGGGGGCGGGTATTGCAACGCCATGGCCACCGACCCGCTCCGGTCAGGGCACGCGGCCGCGGCGGGGGACGTGTGGGGCGAGTTCGCAACCGACACCGCCGGCGCGCTCTGGTTCCCAACCATGATCGGTGCGACATCGATCGGCGCGATCTACGGTCGCGCGGCCGCCTATTCAAAGCGCGTCCCCGGGCTGCGCTACTTCGGCATCGGCGTGCTCGAGAGCCTCGACCCGGGCCAGGGCTACCTGGGCGCGGTCGGACCGCGGTCGCTGCGGCTCCAGCGCCGAAGCGAGAGGATCTCGTTCTCGAGCAACCTGCCCGACGGGAGCGCCCACCTTCTGCCGCGGGCGGTCGGAAACCTGATCGCGGTCGACTACGACGCGGGCAGCGGGGTCGAGTACCTGTACGCGCTGGCGCGCCAGGGACTCGTGCGCTCCACCGACGGCGGCGCCAGCTTCACCGAACTCGGACTCCCCGCGGTCCAGCCGTACTGCGCCTGGGCGGCACTGTGCGTGTGCCCCGACGGCTCGCTGCTCGCCGCGAGCTTCCGCACCAGTTACACCGGCGGATCGAAGGTGTGGCGCATCACGAATCCGCGCGGTACGGCGAGCGTTGCCCTCGAGTCCTCCGCCCCTGCCGTCGTGGAGGACATCGGCGTCGTCGACGGCGTCGTGTACGCCGCCTGCGGACCGTACGGCCTCTGCCGGGTCACGGCCGGCCAGGGCTGGACGCCGCTCTCGCCGGGCTCCTTCCACGGCTGCCACCTGTCCTCGGTCGCGGGTCACAGCGGCGTGCTCTGGGTCGGCAACGGCATCGGGATGACCGACCACCGCTACATCGCCAGGTCACGCGACGCCGGCCGCGCCTTCGTGTGGAAGACGACGCCCGAGCATGTGAGCGACACCGTGCTGGGGGGCGATCGCACCTGGTGGCTGGGGTCGTCATGGCCTGGCCTGGGAAAGGACGGGTATTCGGTGAGCCAACTCGCCGTCGATCCCGCGAACGCGAACATCTGCTATTCCGCCGGCCGCAGCGGCGTGGTCGCGACCCGCGACGGCGGCGCCACCTGGCAGCCGGCGATGAACGGGCTCGACGGCTCCGAGATCAATCTGGTGCAGGCCGGGCCTCGTCCCGGTGAGGGATGGGCGACCGACACCGACTGGACCGGCATCCACACCCTCGACCACTGGCGCACCTGCGTGCGGGTGTCAGACCCGGCGGCGCTCCCGGCGTTCGGCGCCCCGTCGCTCACGCGCGGCCGGCACCAGGTCGTGCTGTCCAACCCGCGCCAGATGCTGGTGAACGGCCTCGACGTGGCCAGCGACTACTTCCGCTCGGCCTGTGTCACCCCCACCGACCTGGCGGTATCGAGGGATCACCGCATCTACGTCGGCCTGTACGGCGGCGGCGTCCTTGTCGGCCGCCCGCCGCACTGATCACGGCGCGCGGGCCTCGAGCGCCGCAAGGGTGGCGGCCGTGGCCGCGGGGCCGTTGATCTCGAGCCACGTGACGCGGCGCCCGGCGCTCGCGACTCCCAGCCACAGCGCGGTGGCACCCGGGCAGGCGCAGCTCTGGGCGCGGAAGATCCACCCCGACCGGCCTCCCGCCTCCATCGTGCGCACGGTGGGGTACACGCCCAGGTAGTCGGCGACGTGCCCGTGCACGAAGCCGACGAACGCCCGCGCTCCCGCCGCGGTCCTGAAGTCGAGCGTGCGCGAGTCGACCACCGTGAGCCGGTGCGACTCGCCCTGGAAGCTGCGCTCGGCTCCCGCCGTGAACCCCCACCTGGAGAGGGCGGCGGCGAGCGACGGGCGCCGGATCTCGCGCGCCAGGCCGGCCGCGGTCAGGCGGTGCTCGGTGCTCGGCAGGTAGGCCACCGCCGACGCCGAGAGCACCGGGGGAGGGGGAGCGGCGGGCGCGGACTGGCCCGAGCTCCCGCACGCGGCCGCGCCGAGTGCGAATGCACCCAGCAGCAGTGCGGGGGTGTGGCGGACCGGACGGAATCTCATCGGCCGAGTGGACTCGCACCCCGATTATCGCTAGATTCGTCTCCCACGTCCAAAGGGAAGGCGGAAACCGATGCGCGCGATGGATCGTCGTGATTTTCTGAAAGGGGCGGCAGGGCTGGGCGGTGCTGTCATCCTGTCAGGGTGCGGGTCATCGTCGAGCTCGGGTGGCGGCGGATCGTCCACGGCCGTCAAGCGGCCGCCGATAAGCAAGGAATCGGGCAACCTGAACATCCTCGAGTGGGCCGGCTACGAGGCCGCCGGCACGAAGGCGCAGACCTACGGCATGATCGCCGGCAAGGACTACACGAGCGCCTACGGCAACAACATCACCTACACCTACATCACGAACGACGACCAGGCGCTGCAGAAGGCGAGCTCCGGTGTCGAGTTCGACCTGATGCACCCCTGCCACGAGAACATCCCCGACTACGTCAGCCGCGGCCTCGTGCAGCCGTTCGACACGTCGCTTTTGCCCAGCTTCTCCGAGCTCAACCCCTACCTGGTCAAGCAGGGTCAGGTCAACGGCCAGCAGTACATGATCCCGTGGGACTGGGGCTACGCGAGCGTGCTCTACCGCGCGGACAAGATCGATCCGGCCGACGCCAAGGGCTGGGAGCTCTTCTGGAACCCGAAGTACTCCGGCAAGATCTCGGTCTGGAACGGCAGCGCGTCGAACCTCGAGTACACCGCGCTCCTGCTCGGCTTCCCCGAGATGGACAACATGAACTCGGATCAGCTCAACCAGGCCAAGAACAAGCTGATCCAGCAGAAGCCGCTGAACAAGTTCTACTGGTCGAGCGAGTACGGGGCCGGCGGAATGCAGCCCGCGTTCAAGTCGGGCGACATCTGGATCACCTACTCCTGGCAGGACGCGTACGTGTCGATGCAGGCCGCCGGGCTCGACGTGAACTACATGAACCCCTCGCAGGGGCGGCTGAGCTGGTTCTGCGGGTTCATGCTCGGCAAGAACACGAAGAACTACTACCACGACCACAAGTACGTGGAGTCCTTCATCAACCAGAAGGCCTGCGCGCAGATGACGAACCTGTACTACTACGGGACGTCGAACACCAAGGTGCTCGTGTCCGACATCAAGGATCAGGCGCTTGCCAAGTCGCTCGATCTGGGCAACCCGCACGCGATCGCCGCGCCGGATGTCCACCTGCAGAGCTGGGAGAAGAACCGGTCGCAGTACGAGCTCGCATGGTCAGAGGTCCAGGCGGCCTGACCAGGCGTCCGGGGTTCTGAGCAATGGCTGAGCGCCAGGCCGGCGCCGTCGGCTCGCGCCGGCGGTACCGGCCTGGATCGGCGTGGCTCACGCTGCCGCCGGTTGTCTACGTGCTGGCGCTGCTGATCGGCCCGATCGTCCTGATCGGGCTCTACAGCGTCAACCTCCAGACGAACATCCCCTTCGCGCCGACGGCCTTCTCGACCGCCGACTGGAAGGACTTCCTGCCGCCGGGTCCCAACGTGTTCTGGGATCTGTTCAAGTCGTCGATGGTGATCACGCTGACGGTCTCCGTGGTCGCCGTCATCGGCGCCTACCCGGTGGCGTACTTTCTGGCGTTCTGCGTCCAGCGCCGCCGCTACACGCTGCTCATGGTCCTGCTGGCGCCGTTCTTCACCAGCTATCTGCTGCGCGTGATCGCGTGGCAGGTGATGCTGAACAACGACGGCGTGATCAACTCGCTGCTCTGGGAGCTGCACCTGCGGCCGCAGGGGGACGCGATCTCGTGGTTGATCAACACCCGCTTCTCGGTCGGCCTGGTGCTGTTCTACTCATGGGTTCCGTTCGTCGCGCTGCCGATGTTCGTGGTGCTCGAGAATCTCGACCGGCACCTGATCGAGGCGGCCCAGGATCTGGGTGCGAATCGCTGGTCCACGTTCCTGCGGGTGACGTTCCCGCTCAGCCTCCCCGGCGTCGCCGCGGGCTTCGTGTTCGTCCTCATCCCGACGACGGGTGAGTTCATCACGCCGCTGCTGGTGGGAGGGCCGTCGAGCTACATGTTCGGAAACGCGATCCAGCAGTTCTTCGGCGAGTCGTCGAACTGGAACTACGGGGCGGTGCTGGCGCTCTGGCTGGTCGCCGTCGTGGTCGTGATGCTGCTCGTGTTCGGGCGCTTCCTGAACACCGACCTGCGGGAGTCGCCGCGATGACCGGCGTCGGCCGGCTGGGAAGGACGCTCCTGAGCGGCTACTTCGGGCTGCTTGTGGTCTTCCTGTACGTGCCGCTCGTGGTGCTGGTCATCTTCGCGTTCAACGACAACCCGATCCAGACGCTCCCGCTCTCGGGGTTCACCACCAAGTGGTTCCATCAGGCGCTCTCGAACGGCGACCTGACCGGTGCGATCGAGCGCAGCGCGTGGATCGCGGCCCTGAACGGCCTTGCCGCGACGCTCCTGGGCACCCTCGCCGCACTCGGGCTCGCGGGGCGGCGGCTGCGGCTGCGCCCGCTCGTGACGATGCTCGTGCTGCTGCCGCTCGTGGTGCCCTACCTCGTGCTCGCGATCGGCATGCTGATCCTGCTGCACCAGCTCGGCATCAACGCGTCCCTGGAGGCGGTGCTGGCCGGGCACATCGTGATCTCGCTGCCCTATGCGGTGCTGGTCATCCTGCCCCGGCTGCGGACGCTCGAGCAGTCGATCGTCGAGGCCGCGCGCGACCTGGGGGCGAACGAGCTGGAGGCGTTCATGCGCGTGACGCTGCCGCTGCTCGCGCCCGCGCTCGTCTCGAGCTTCCTGATCGCATTCACGATCAGCTTCGACGAGTTCGCGATCGCGTACTTCCTCGCCCCGGCCGGGTCGCCGACCTACCCGGTGTTCCTGTACTCGGGCACGCGTGCGGCGGCGCTGGTGCCCGAGGTGATCGCCACCGGAGCGGTGGTGATCGCGTTTTCGATGACGCTGGTGGTGTTCGCCGAGGTGGGGCGGCGCTGGGCCGAGCGGCGGCTGGCGGTCTAGATGCGGATCGACCCGGAGGAGCGTGAGCGATGAGCGATGACGGCATTCAGGACGTTCGCCAGATCGGCCTTGACCTGGCCCTGCGGCTGATCGACGGGGTGCGCGCCGCGGCGGCGCGCGAGGGGCTCATGGTGGCGGTCGCCGTGGCCGACCGGGGCGGAAACGCGGTCGCGTCGGCGCGGATGGACGGCGCGGCGCTCGGGGCGATGACGCTCGCCGTCGACAAGGCGTACACCGCGGTGCTGTGGGAGGTGCCGACCGGCGACTTCATGGCCAGCACGCAGCCGGGTGGCGTCGATTGGGGCTTCAACACCACGACCGGCGGGCGGGTGGTCGTCTACGCCGGCGGCCTGCCGATCGTCGCCGGCGGCGATCTGGTCGGCGGCCTCGGGGTGAGCGGCGGCACGGGCGAGCAGGACGAGGCCTGCGCCCGCGCGGCGCTGACCGCCGCGGGCTTGGGGTAGGCGAAAACCAAGCGGGGACTGTCCCCAGGGGGACAGTCCCCTTAACCCTTTGAATCGGGGACAGTCCCCGGTTGTGGGCGGCGTGGAAGGTGTGACGCTTTTGTTGCGTGGGCGGTCATGCGAAAAGCGGGGACTGTCCCCAGGGGACAGTCCCCTTAACCCTTTGAATCGGGGACAGTCCCCGGTTGTGGGCGGTGTGGGGGTTGTGACGCTTTTGTTGCGCTAGGTGCCCTGGAAGTGGGGCGGGCGTTTTTCGGCGAACGCGAGCGCCGCCTCCTGCGCATCGGCCGTGAGTGAGAGCATGCCGTAGGCCATCTGCTCCATCAGCACGACCGTCTCGCGCGAGGACTCCGCGGCCAGGTCGATCGCCTGCTTGGCGACCTGCAGTGCCAGTGGCGGCAGCGCGGAGAGCTCGCCGGCGAGCTCCATGGCCCGCTCCAGCGCCTCGCCGTCGTCCACGATCTCGGTCACCAGCCCGAGCGAGTGCGCCTCGGCGGCGTCGAGGCGGCGGCCGCGCAGGATCAGATCCTTCGCCCGGGCCGGGCCGACGGCCCGCGCGAGCCGCAGCAGTCCGCCCGAGCTCGGGACGATGCCCAGGCCCACCTCGGGCAGCCCGAACGTCGCGGAGCGTTCGGCCACGCGCAGGTCCGTCGCCAGCGCGAGCTCGAATCCTCCGCCCAGGCAGTAGCCGGCGATCGCGCTCACAGTGGGCTGCGGCAGCCGGGCGATGCGCTCGTACACGCCGCCGTGCGACCGGTAGTAGGCCATCACCGACGCCGGGTCGGCGTCGCGGAACTCGCTCACATCGGCGCCGGCCGAGAAGGCCCGCCGCCCTCCGGTGAAGACGACGCAGCGCGCCTCGCGCACCTCGACGCGCGCGATCGCCTCGCCCAGCCGCTCCTCCATCACCGCCGAGAGCGCGTTCAGCTTCTGCTCGCGGCGAAGCTCGACCACGCAGACGGCTCCCTCGCGCCTGACGTCAACCGACTGGCCGTCGGCGGCCATGCGGCTAGGCGGGCTCGACGGCTTCTTCGTCGAGCGGAGCGAGCGCAGCGCCGGTGTCGGTCAGCACGCGCAGCGCCTCGGCCGGCAGGTACACCTGCACCGGGGTGCCCTGCTTCCACGGGATCTCGTCGCCCGTGTTCTGCACCAGCACCTGGATCGTCGTCCCGACCGCCAGGCGGGTGATCACCTGCACGGATGAGCCCAGGTAGACAAGCCGCTCGACCATGCCGGGGATGCGGTTGGGGCCGGTCGCGCCCTGCTCTTCGAGATGTACCCGCTCGGGCCGGATCGTGACCTTTGTCGGGCCGCGGGCGTCGGTCCTGCCGCGCATCGCGTCGAGCTCGAAGTCGCCCACCATCAGGCGGCAGATGTTCGCCCCGCCGACCGCCTCGGCGTCCATCAGGTTGGACGCGCCCAGGAAGTCGGCCACGAAGACCGTCTCGGGCGCCTCGTAGATCTCCTGCGGCGGCCCCACCTGCTCGACCCGGCCGTCGGCCATGACCGCGATCCGGTCGCTCATCGTGAGCGCCTCCTCCTGGTCATGGGTGACGTAGAGGAAGGTGATCCCCACCTGCTGCTGGAGCGCCTTCAGCTCGACCTGAAGCGCCTTTCGCAGCTTGGCGTCAAGGGCGCCCAGCGGCTCGTCGAGGAGCAGCACCGCCGGCTTCAGCACGAGCGCCCGGGCGAGCGCGACGCGCTGCTGCTGGCCGCCGGACATCTGCCCCGGCTTGCGCTTCTCGTACCCGTTGAGCTGCACCAGCTCCAGGGCCTCGCCGACGCGCTGGCGCACCTCCTGCCTGCCGACCTTCTGCCGGCGCAGGCCGAACGCCACGTTGTCGAACACGTTCAGGTGCGGGAACAGGGCGTAGTTCTGGAACACCGTGTTCACGTTGCGCTTGTGCGGCGGCGTGAACGCCATGTCGTCGCCGTCCAGCAGGATCTGGCCCTCGGTGGGCTGCTCGAACCCGGCGATCATCCGCAGCGTGGTCGTCTTGCCGCAGCCGGACGGGCCCAGCATCGAGAAGAACTCGCCGCTCGGCATGTCCACGTTGATCCCGGCCACGGCCGCGACGTCGCCGAATCGCTTGACCAGATCCACCAGGGTGACTTCGCCGGGCATCTGTGATCAGCCTACCGCATCACTAGATGTCGAAGGCAGCCAGGTCGCCGACCATCCCGGAACCGGCCTGGCGCTCGCCGCGGGTGAAGATCCGGTAGAAGACGTACCCGAGGATCACGGACGCCAGCGTGATCAGCGAGAGGATCGTGGCGATGGCGTTCGTGGAGGGCAGCGGCGCGGCGCGCGTGGCCGCGTAGATCTCCATCGGCACGGTCGTCGTGCTCCCGCCGCTCGAGAGCCAGTAGGAGATGACGAAGTCGTCGATCGAGATGGCAAAGACGATCGCCGCACCGGCCACGATCGCCGGCGTGAGCAGTGGCAGCAGCACCTTGTAGAGCGCCACGCGCGGCGACGCGCCCAGGTCGGCCGCCGCCTCCTCGTACTGTTTCCCGATCGAGAAGAGACGGCCGCGCACGATCACCACCACATAGGAGATCGAGAAGGTGACATGCCCCAGGATCTGGGCCAGCGTGCCGGTGTGGATGAAGGTGAACAGGTTCGAGAAGACCAGCAGGAGCGACACGCCCATGACGATCTCGGGCGTGACGAGCGGGAAGAGCATGATGAAGTTGGAGGCGCCCGACCCGCGCCCCGTCCACCGGGCCAGCCCGAGCGCCAGGAGCACGCCGATCGGGGTCGCGATCAGCACATCGGCGGTGGCCAGCTTGAGGCTCTGCACGAGGGCGTGGCTGAGACCCGGAGAGTTGATCACCGAGTTGGGGTCGCTGATGTACCACCGCGTCGAGAAGCCCGCCCAGATGGTGCGCGAGCGGCTGTTGTTGAACGAGTACTGCACCGCGATCAGCACCGGGACGATCGACCACAGCATGTACGTCCACGTGAACACGATCAGGAACCGCGGGCGGCCCCACGGGTTGGCGAGCCAGTTTCGCGCCCGCGTGAACAGGCTCCGATGCTTGGGAGCCACGGCCGGGGGCGGTGCCGTGGTCGTGGTCATGCGCGCAGCTCCTTGGTCTGCCGTGCGACGGTGACCATGTAGTACGCCATCAGAACGACGAGGAAGATGGACATGAGCAGTGTGAGCGCGGCGCCGATCGTCGGCTGGGACGTGCTGTGGAAGTACAGGTCGATCTGGTTTCCGAGCATCGACGTCGTGGGAGCGCCCGAGACGATGTTGGGCGTGTAGTAGTCGCCGAACATCGGCAGTGCGACCAGCACGCACCCGCCCAGGATGCCGGTCTTGGACAGCGGCAGCGTCACGTGAAGGAACGTCCGCATCGGGCTCGCACCGAGGTCGCGCGCAGCCTCGATCAGGCTCTTGTCGATCCGGTCGAGCGATGCGTACAGGGGCAGGATCAGGTATGGGATGTAGCCGTAGACCAGCGCCAGGATGACGGTCAGCGGCTTGCCGTCAAGGAACCCGTACGGGCTGCTGATGACATGCGTGAACATGAGGAACCGGTTCACGTATCCGTCGGGCGCGAGCAGGTTCACCCATGCCAGCATCCGCATCAGGTAGCTGACCCAGAGCGGCAGGATGAGCAGGATCAGGAGCAGGCTCTTGGTGCGTGTCGTGTGCCGGGCGATGTAGTAGGCGATCGGGTAGCCGATCGCGATACAGAGTGCGAGTGAGAAGCCGACGTACTCGCACGTGCGCACGAACACGACCCACAGGTCGTGCCCTGGCTGGAGTCGCGAGAGCGCGTTGCTGACCCAGCCGATGTTCCACTTGAGCGGATTCCAGATCGGCTCGGGCGTCAGCAGGATCGGGTTGACCGAGCCGAACGCCACCGCGGTCACGGCGTAGAACGGCACGATGAACAGGACGATCAGCCAGATGATGCCTGGGAGCGCGAAGCTTCTCCAGAGCCAGCGGGGATACATCCGCTAGCCCGCCAAGAAGTCGGAGTACCCGTTCTGCCACAGAACCCTGCCGTCGGAGGTCAGGGTGCTCTCCTGCAGCGAGGTGGGTCCGAAGTCGTCGTTTGTGAGAATCGCTGTTCGCAGGTTCTCCGGGACAATGCCCTTCTTGATCAGGCTGTCGGGATCGATCTCGTTGAGCGGCGGCTGGTAGCCGTTGAAGTTGACGAAATTCGAATAGGCGACGCTGTTGTCGATGATGTAGTTGAGCCACAGGTGCGACAGCACCGGCTTCTTGGTGGTGGCGCAGATCGACCAGCAGTCGTTCTGCACGGGCACGTGCCCCTTGGGCGCTTTCCAGAAGCTGAGCACCGATGCCGGGGTGCCCTTGGGCAGGTAGTAGATGTAGCCCGAGATCGGGTCCCCCGACCAGGCCTGGTTCAGCCAGGCGGTGCCTTCGGGGATGGTCTGGTACTGGGAGTCGCCGACCTTGACGTTGCAGATGCTGTAGAGCTCCTTCAGGTCGGCGACCGCGCGGTTGATCAGCTTCGGGTCTTCGGTGTTGATGTCGGTGATCCCCCGCCGCAGAAGCGCCATCGCGATCGTCTCACGGTCCTCCGAGAGCAGCGCGACCTTGCCGCTGTACGCCTGCGACTCCCAGAAGATGTCCCACGGCTGCGTCATTGCCGAGATGTTCCTCTTCACGAAGTCGTTGCGCCAGAAGATGCCGGTGGCGTAACAGGTGTACGGAACCGTGTAGCGCGACTCGACGTCGTAGAACGGGCTCACGAGCTGCGGCCAGATGTTCTTCGCCAGGTTGGGGATGTAGTCCAGGTTGAGCGGCTTGATCAGCTTGCCGGCCACGGCCTGGTCGAGGTTGTCCGGCGTCATCTCCATCACGTCGGGCGCGACCGAGCCCGACGCCAGCCGCTGGATCCCCGACGCGATGTTGTCAAACGGCGTGAACTCGGGGGTGACGTCGTACTTGGCGCAGAACTTCTTCAGCAGCGGCGTGTACAGGTAGTCGGGGTAGTTGTAGACGTTGAACGTTCCGCCCCGCTCGGGCTCGAGCCCCGAGGCGATCGGCTGCTCCCACCGCGGCATGGTCACCCGCCGGTCGGGGCGCGCCAGGGGCAGACCGCCCGGGCCGACCGGCTCGCCCCCCGCGCCGGTGGTCGAGCCCGTGGGCGTGGTGCTGTCGGCGCAGGCCGCGAGCAGCGAGGCGGCCCCCGAGAGCCCGAGCGCGGTGCCTCCGGCCCGTGCGAGCAGGTCGCGCCGGGTGTGCCCGCGCCGCTCCTTTGGATGAAACGTCATCGCTGCCTCCCCTGGTGGTCCGCGCTGGGTATGACGTCTATCACACCTGGCCGGTTGGCTGCGTTCGGGAGGCGGCCAGTGGTCACGTCCGCACTCCCGCCTCGAGCGCGCTGATCCCCTCGCGCTCGTCGTCGATTGCCGCCGCCGGGATGGAATCGCGGATCAGGTCGTGGAAATGGAGCAGGCCGTTCTCGCGGGCGCCGATCACCCCGGCGCGGTACAGGCTCGAGCCGAGCCCGTCCTGCACACGCGCGGTGAGTTCGTTGTCCTCGTGCTGGACGAGGCCGTTGATGCGCGAGTTGAGCCTGCGCACCAGCCGGTCGCGGCGCCCCGCCGTCTCGGGAGGCCGGAACGAGTTCCAGACCGAGAGCGTCCGCCGCTCGTCGACGGGGTAGTTGAGCCAGAAGTCGATCTGGTCGGGGTAGAGATTGACCGTCATCCCGGGGAAGGCGAAGATGAAGTTCCACTCCCGGTTCTCCGGCTCGCGCAGGCCCGGCATCGGCCGCATCAGGCGCTGGTAGAGGCGCTCCTGCATGTTGTGCGAGACCTTGTCGCGCATCGGGCTGCGGGCGATCGAGACGCGTGCGTCGCTGGTCTCGACCAGATAGCGCTTGTAGTCGAGCAGCCGCAGGAGCCCGGGGTGGCCGACCGGGATGTGGTAGCCCTCGAGGTAGTTGTCGATCGAGTTCTTCCAGTTGATCGGCAGGATGCTGGTGGCCTCCGCACTGCGCACGAGCCGCTCGGGCCGGTACGGCGCGAGCCAGCGCTCGAACGGGCCGAGATACTCGCTGAGCGGCTCCGGGTCGGGGTTCAGGCTGGCGAACACGAATCCGGCGGCGACGCCGGACGAGAGCGGCCAGAGCCCGTTCGCATCCTTGTCGAAGCCCGCGAACCCGGTCTTCTCGGGGATGGCGAGCAGCCGCCCGTCGAGGCCGTACGTCCAGCCGTGGTACGGGCAGCGCATCGCCTTGCCGCAGTTGCCCGCCCCGTCGAGGACGCGTGAGGCGCGGTGCCGGCACACGTTCGAGAACGCCCGCAGCTCGCCGTCGGCGCCGCGCACGACCGCGATCGGCTCGCCGGCGACCGTCATCGAGATGTAGTCGCCGGGCTCCTGCACCTGGCTCACGTGGCCGACCAGGAGCCAGTCGCGCGTGAAAATCTCGCGCCGCTCGGCCTGGAAGAACTCCGGGCTGCGGTACGCCCACGCCGGCAGCGTGCGAGGTGGCTCTGCGCTCATGCCGCCCTCCCGCGCGCCCGGCGCACCGGCCCCAGCTCGTGCGCCGTCGCGGCGGCCAGCGCCGCTCGCATCCCGGCCGGCGTGCGCATCCCTATCAGCGTCTCGCGACCCCAGTCGTCCACGCAGGCCGCCAGCCGGCGGGCGGCGGCGTCCACGTCCACCGTCGCGGGGATCGACCCGTCGGCGGTGCCCTCGGCGATGAGGCCGGCCACCTGGTCGAGCCAGCGGCCGTGGGAGTGGGCGACCATCGCCCGCGCCGCCTCGTTGTGCGCCGCGTACTGCCACATCTCGTTCCAGACCGCCCAGTTGGTGCGGATGGCGGGGTCGTCTCCGGCCCAGGTCAGGATCAGCCGCTCGACCCGCTCGCGGCCCGTCCGCAGCGTCGCCAGGTGCTCCTCGGCGACGGCGTCCGCCAGATCGTCGGCATGCGCAAAGGCCTCGAGGATCACGTCGGCGCGGGCGGGGAAGTAGTAGTGCACGAGCGCGGTCGAGACGCCGGCCTCGCGGGCGACGTCGGCCACCCGCACCGCGGCCGCTCCGCTGCGTGCAATCGCACGGCAGGCGGCATCAAGGATCAGGTGCTTGCGATTCGCGGTGGGCTCCGTCATGATGAACCGTGGGACTGACTGACTGATCAGTCAGGATACCCTGCCGACCCGATGAGCGTCAACGCCGCACCCGCATCCGACCACCACGGGCACGCCGAGGACTGGCGCGACCGGTGGCTGTTTCTGACTCCCGAGGGCGAATCGCAGCTCCCGGCGGCCGTCACGGCGCTGCGGGCGGCGCTCGACGAGCCCGCGGGCGACGCGGGCACCGAGGCGGAACACGTCGAGCAGATCATCCTCAACGGCGGCTATGCCGACTGGCTCGCATACCTGCGCGACCGGCGGGCGCTGCTCGAGCGCTACCTCGACCGGTGCGGCCCGGACGCCCTGGCCGCGCACGTCGTCGACGTGCTCTGGAACCACTATCTGCTCGCCCTCACCGTCCCCGGCGAGGAGCCGGCCGTCGATGCCGAGCGGGATCGGGTCGAGATTCTGCTGCACCGGATTCTGGGGCCCGACGCTCGATGACGCAGGTCCTGGTGGTGGGCGCCGGCCTGGCCGGGCTGGCGGCGGGTCGCGACCTGCACCGCGCCGGCTGTGACGTCACGGTGCTCGAGGCGCGCGACCGGCCGGGCGGCAGGGTCGAGCAGGCCGAGATCCCCGACGGCCGGGTGGTGCAGCTCGGAGGCGAGGTCGTGGGCGACTTCCACACCGCCTACCTGGCGCTCGTCGAGGAGCTTGGCCTCACGATGCGCCCGAGCTATGTGGTGGATCCGGGCGAGATCACCTATGACCTGGTGGACGGCACCTGGTGCGGCGAGGAGATCCCGTGGCTGACCGAGGCGGACGAGGCCGACGGCGAGCGAGTGGCCGGCCTGTTCGCGGAGCTCGCGCGGACGGTCGACCCGGCCGATCCCTGGAGCCACCCCGACGCCGACCGGCTCGACCGGCTCTCGATCAACGCCTGGATGCGCGAGGTGGGCGCGACCGCGAACGTCATGCGGCTGCGCGAGGCCCAGGCGCTCAGCCTGTCGGGCGGATCCGGCGAGCGCATCTCGCTGCTCTCGGCGCTGCGGATGGACGCCGTCGCCGGGGCGCTCGGCACCTACGACCTGGAGGCCTGGGAGAACCAGACGGTCGCCGAGGGATCGGCCACCGTGGCGCTGCGGATGGCCGCCGAGCTGGGCGACCGGCTGCGGCTCTCGGCGCCGGTGCGCCGCATCGCGGTCGACGGCCGCGCCGAGGTGGTGCTCGCCGACGGCACGCGCCTGACCGCCGACGCCGTCGTGTGCGCGGTGCCGGTCGGGCCGCTGCGCGACATCGTGGTGGAGGGGCTCTCGCCGGAGCGGGCGGCGTCGCTGCGGCGCCAGCGTCACGCCCGCGCGGGCAAGGTCGTGGTGGCCTACGCGACGCCGTTCTGGCGCGAGCTGGGCCAAAACGGCCTGTGCGAGAGCGAGAATCTGTTCGGCTCGACGTGGCCGCAGAGCGAGGGCGTGCTGTCGATCCTGGTGCCGCCCGAGCGGCTTCTGCACCACCTGTCGATGGTCGACGAGCAGCGCCGCGCCGAGGTGCTGGCGGCGCTCGCGCGGATCTACGACGAGCGCGCGCGCGACGCGGTGGCCTACCTCCAGCGCGACTGGGGCGTCGATCCGTACACGCTCGGCTACGTGACCCAGTGGGCGCCCGGCGATGTGATGGGAGTCGGGCCGCTGCACGGGACGCACGAGCCGCCGTTCTATGTCGCCGGCTCCGACCACTGGGTGGCGGGCTACATGGAGGGCGCGGTGCGCACGGGCCGGGCTGCCGCCGCAGCCATCCTCGAACGCTGACAGCATACGGCGCCGTGGTACGTGACCTTCGCCCGCTCTTCGACCCCCGTTCGGTCGCCATCGTCGGAGCCTCCGACGACCCCGCCAAGTGGGGCAACTGGCTCGGGCGCGGCGCGCTCAAGGGTGAGCACCGGCGGCCTGTCTACCTGGTCAACCGAAAGGGCGGCACCGTCCTCGGCCGGACGGCGTACACCTCGCTCGCAGAGCTGCCCGGCGTTCCCGAGCTGGTCGTCGTCGCCGTCCCGGCGGCGGCCTTCGAGCAGACCGTGGACGACGCGCTCGCCGCCGGCGCGCGGGCGCTGATCGGCATCACCGCGGGCCTGGGCGAGCTGGGCGCCGAGGCGGAGCTGCGCGAGCGGGCGCTGGTGGAGCGGGTGCGCGCGGCCGGTGCGGTGCTGCTCGGGCCGAACTGCCTGGGCGTGTACGACGCGGGCTCCGACCTCGGCCTGGCCTCCAACGAGTTCCCGCCGGGGACCATCGGCCTCGCCTCCCAGAGCGGCAACCTCGCCCTCGAGTTCGGCATCCTGGCGCGGGAGGTCGGGCTCGGGTTCTCGCGCTTTGCCTCGATCGGAAACCAGGCCGACGTCGACATGGCCGAGCTGGTGGCCGCCTTCGCCGATCACGCACTCACCGAGGTGATCGCCGTCTACGCCGAGGACTTCCGCGACGGCCGCGCCTTCGTCGACGCGGCCGCCGGCGCCGGCAAGCCGGTGGTGCTCCTGACGGTGGGTGCCTCCGAGGCGAGCGCGCGTGCCGCGCGCTCCCACACCGGCGCACTGGTCAGCGACGCGGCCGTTGTGACGGCCGCAGCCCGCGCCGCCGGGGCGCACGTCGTGCGGACGCCCCACGAGCTCATCGACCTGGTGCAGGCGCTGGTGCGCACGCACCCGCTGCGGGGCCCGCGGATCGCGGTGCTCGGCGACGGCGGCGGACATGGAGCGATCGCCTGCGACGTCGTCGCCGCGGCGGGCCTCGAGCTGCCGCGCCTCTCCGACGCGCTCTCGGCTGAGCTGGCCGCGCAGCTGCCACCGACCGCCGCGACCCGGAATCCCGTCGACCTGGCCGGCGGCGGGGAGCAGGACTTCTACTCCTACGCGAAGGTCTCGCACATCCTGCTGCACTCGGAGGAGGTCGACGGGCTGCTCCTGACCGGCTACTTCGGCGGCTACAGCCAGTACTCCGACCACTTCGCCGAGGTCGAGGCGGACGTCGCCCGCCAGATCACGGTGGCGGTGGCCGCCGCGGGCCGGCCGATGGTCGCCCACTCGATGTACGCGGAGTCGCCCACGTCGGCCGCGCTGCGCGACGGCCGCGTCCCGGTGTACACGTCGATCGAGGCGGCGGCACGGGCGCTGGCCGGTCTGCGGGAGGGGCCGCCCGCCGCGGGTGCGCCGCCCCTGCCGGAGCCCGAGACGAGCCCGATCGAGCCTGGCTACTTCGGCAGCCGCGCGTTGCTCGAGGCGGCGGGAGTGCCGTTCTCACCCGCGCTGCGCGTGCGCACGCGCGAGCAGGCGCACGCAGCCGCGGCCCAGGTCGGATACCCGGTGGTGGTGAAGGCCGTCGGGGCGTTGCACAAGTCGGATTCAGGCGGTGTCGTGGTGGGGATCGCCGACGGTGTCGCGCTCGACGCCGCGTTCGACGGTCTGACCGCGCGGCTGCGGCCGGAGGAGCTCTCGGTCGAGCGGATGGCGCCGCTCGCAGACGGGGTCGAGCTGATCGTGGGCGCGCGCGTCGACCCCCGCTTCGGGCCGGTGGCGCTCGTGGGCCTGGGCGGCATCTACGCCGAGGTGTTCGGGGACGTGGCGGTGGAGCTGGCGCCGGTCGACCCGGCCGGGGCCGAGCGGCTGCTGCGCTCGCTGCGCGGCGCGGCGCTGCTCACCGGTGCGCGCGGCCGGCCCGCACTCGACATCGCCGCGGCCGCCCGGGTCGCCTCGGCGCTCTCGCGGCTGGCCGCCGCCCGTCCCGATGTCGCCGAGATCGAGATCAACCCGCTGCTGGTGACACCCACCGCGGCGGTCGCGCTCGACGCGCGTGTGATCCTGCGCGAGGAAGGAGCATCCGATGCTGTCTGAGGGGACGTTCGACGGCCAGGTCGCCGTCATCACCGGTGGGGGCAGCGGCATGGGCCGCGCGATGGCGGTCGAGTTTGCCCGGCTGGGAGCCGCCGTCGTGGCCGCCGGCCGCCGGCCCGAGCCTCTGGCCGAGACGGTCGCCCTGATCGAACGGGCCGGCGGGCGCGGCGCCGCGCAGCCGACCGACGTGCGCGTGCCGGAGCAGGTCGACGCGCTGGTCGAGGCCGCGGTCGAGCGCTTCGGCCGCGTCGACGTCCTGGTGAACGACGCCGCCGGCAACTTCGTGGTGCGGGCCGAGGATCTCTCCCCCAACGGCTGGCGCGCGGTGACCTCGATCGTCCTGGACGGTGGCTTCCTGTGCGCCCGCGCCGCCGGTCGCCAGATGATCGCCCAGGGCGGCGGTGGCGCGATTCTGAGCGTGATCGCAAGCTACGCCTGGACCGGCGGCCCCGGCACTGTGCACTCGGCCGCTGCCAAGGCCGGCCTGGTGGCGATGACCCGCACGCTGGCCGTCGAGTGGGCGCGGCACGGGATCCGGGTGAACACGATCTGCCCGGGCCCGACGGCCACCGAGGGCGCCGGTGCGGCGCTGTGGCCGACGGCCGCCGACGAGGCCCGCGTGGCGGCCACCGTGCCCGCGGGGCGGCTGGCGAGCGTCGAGGAGATCGCATGGTGGGCGACCGCGCTCTGCTCGCGGTACGCCGGGTACATCACCGGCGAGAACCTGGTCATCGACGGCGGCCACTGGCTGGAGCAGGAGGGATACATGCCGGCGCTGCAGCCGCCGGCGCCGTGACCGGATTCGACCCGGTCGCGCTGGAGATGATCGAGGCCGAGGCGGTGGCCGATGCGTTCGGCACCGCCGCCGTCCGGGTTGCCGGGGCGGTCTGCGCAGTCCGTCCCGACCTCGCCGAGGTGGGGATCAACCGCGTCATCGGGCTCGGCGTCGCCGCGCCGGTCACCGCCGCCGATCTCGACCGGATCGCCGGCGTGTATGGCCCGGTGCGCCACTCGATCGCGCTGGCGCCGTGCGCGCAGCCGCCGGAGATCGCGGCCATGCTGGCCGAGCGCGGCTACGAGCCGGGGTACGCCTGGGTCAAGTTCCACCGGCCCGCCGACACGCCGCCTGCGGCGCGCACCGAGCTTCGCGTCGAGCGGATCGGGCCCGAGCGGGCGGCCCAGTTCACGGCCGTTCTTCGGGCCGGGTTCGAGCTCGCCGAGGACGTGACGGCGATGCTCGAGCACCTGCCCGGACGGCCCGGGTGGGGCTGGTATCTCGCCTACGACGGCGACGTCGCCGTGGCGTGCGGGGCCGTGTTCGTGCGCGGCGATCATGCCTGGCTGGGGCAGGCGGCGACGCTGCCCGAGCATCGCCGCCGCGGCGGTCAGTCGGCGATCACGGCGGCCCGCATCGCCGCCGCCCGTGCCGCCGGCGCGAGCGTGGTGGTCACCGAGACCGGCGCGGTCGGAGACGGTGGACCGGGCGGCTCGTACCGCAACATCGTCCGGGCCGGCTTCACCCCCGCCTACGCCCGCCCGAACCACGTCTCCCCGCTCACCGGGTGCCAGGCACGCGCCGATCCCGCGTGACGTCGGCGTCACGCCGCCGTGACGCTCCCGGAGTCGATTCGGCTGCCAGACCGGCCTTCGGGCGTGGTGACCTGCAACGAAACCGTCACGCCGCCCGTTGCGGTGCCAGGCACAGCGCCGGCCGTGGACACACGGTTGGGGTGGATTTGTTGCGGTGAGGCACGGCGTGCGCCCGTGCGGCAGAATCGGGTCGTGCCCGTGACCGCGCCTGCCGCCGCCGCCCGCCGCGATCTTGTCCGCATCGTCGGCGAGCAGGCGGTCATGATCCCCGTCGCCGACGGCTCGCTGCTGCGCGATTCCACCGAGACGCGAGGCCTGAGCGGCGCGGCCATGGGCGCGGTCTTTCCCGGCTCGACCGAGGAGGTCGCCGCGGTCGTGGGCTGGTGTGCGAGCGCCGGCGTGCCGTTCGTTCCCCGCGGCGGCGGCACTGGCTATGCGGGGGGCGCCGTGCCGGACGCCGGGTCGCTCGTGATCGCGCTCGAGCGCATGACCGCGATCCGCGAGGCCGTTCCGCAGGCCTGGCGGATGACCGTCGAGGCGGGGCTGACGACGCGCAGCCTGCAGCGGGCGGCCGCGGGTGAGGGCCTGTGGTTTGCGCCCAATCCGGGCGCCGCGGAGCAATCGCAGATTGGCGGGAACATCGCCACCAACGCCGGCGGGCCGCGCTCGCTGCGGCACGGCACGGTGCGGTCGTTCGTGTCCGGGGTCGAGCTCGTGCTCCCCACCGGCGAGGTGCTGAGGGCGGGAGGCGCGGCGCGCAAGAACGTCGAGTCGCTCGACCTCGTCTCGCTGGCCTGCGGCTCGGAGGGGACCCTCGGCGTGATCACGGCCGCGTGGCTGAAACTGCTGCCGCGACCCGAGCTGATTCTCCCGGTGGTCGCGCTCTACCCCGACCGCGCCGCGGGCCTGGCCGCGCTGGAGGCGGCGATGGCCTGCGGCTGTGTCCCAACGTCGCTCGAGTTCATCGATGCGCGCGCGTTCGCGGCCGCCGCCGCCACCTATCCGCGACCGCTCCCGGTCGCCGGCGCCTTTGCGGTCATGGCCGAAGCGGGCGGGCCGGCGGCAGTCGCACGGGTCGAGCGCGACCTGCTGGTCGACGCGCTGGAGCCGGGAGCGGTCGCCCTCGACGCGCCCGAGACCGAGGCCGAGGCGCGTGCCCTCGAGTCGTGGCGCGATGGCGTCTCGCTGGGGGTCGTGGCCGTGCGCGGTGGCAAGGTGTCCGAGGACTTCGCGGTGCCGTTCGACCGGTTGGGCGAAGCTCTCGACCTGGTCGAGCGGACCGGGGCCGAGCACGGTGTCGAGGTCGCGTGCTGGGGTCACGCGGGTGACGGCAATGTGCACGCGTCGGTCATGGTCGACCGCTCAGACCCCGTCGCCCTGGCCCGGGCCGAGGCCGCGGCGGCCGCGTTCTTCGCGATCCCCGTCGCGCTTTCGGGCTCACTCTCCGGCGAGCACGGGATCGGCCTGGTCAAGCTCGCGGCCGCGGCGGGCCTCCCGCCGGAGCTGCTGCGGGCGCAGCGCGCGGTCAAACGCGCGCTCGACCCGGCGGGCATCGCCAACCCAGGGCGCAAGCTCCCTCCCGAGGCCGGGTAGAGTCACGCGAGCATGCTGATCACAACCACCAACGACCTCCCCGGCTACGAGATCCAGGAGGTGCTCGGCGAGGTCTTCGGCCTCACCGTCCGCTCTCGCAACCTCGGCTCGCAGTTCGGGGCGGGCCTGAAGGCGCTCATGGGCGGCGAGCTGCGCGGCATGACCAAGGCGCTGGTCGACAGCCGGGCGCAGGTGATGGAGCGTCTGACCGAGGAGGCCGAGGCGCGGGGGGCAAATGCGATCCTCGCGATGCGCTTCGACACGTCCGAGATGGGCGGCACCTGGACCGAGATCTGCGCCTACGGCACCGCCGTGCGGGCCCGCAAGCTGTAGGCCGCGGCCTACTTCCGGCGGGCGTTCGCCCGGCGCCGGTCTCGGTCGAGGCAGAAGGCCGTGAACTGCGCGTGGCGGGTCAGGTAGACGGCCAGCTCGAGCATTCCGAACGCGACCCACTCATGGAAGAAGCGCTCGTCGACTGCACTTTGCGTGATGCCTGGAGCAGGGGAATCCATTGGGCACCTCACCGGGGGGAGAGGAGAGGAACAGAGCAATTCTCATCTAGCCGCAATCCGCGCGGCCGTGTGTCCCCCAAATGAGTTATTTCTCACAAATTGCAAACAAATGCGCCCAAACACACGTGGTTGCAGACGAACAGGAGGGGTCAGGCCGGCGGCGGCCGCTCGGGATAGCGGGGCAGGCCGTCGTCGGGGATGGGCTCCCACGGCGCGGCATAGGCGACGAACTGGCGCCAGGCCGGCCTGATCCCGGGATCCTCGTCGAAGGCGCCGAACCGGATGCTGGCGACGTCCGCGTTGTCGGGGCTGCGGCTCCAGAGCGCCGACCCGCATGAGCCGCAGAACAGTTTCGGTGCACCGTCCGGCGGCCGGTACGTGCGGATCAGCTCCTCGCCCTGGGTGACCCGGAGCGACCCGGGCGCGATCCGGGCCTGCACCGACGACGCCGTGCCGGTGCGCCGCTGGCAGCGCGTGCAGTGGCAGTAGCTCGCGGAAACGGGCGGCGCGTCGATCTCGAAGCGCACGCCCCCGCACAGGCAGCCGCCTGTGAGTGGGAGGCCGGCCATCCTCAGAACTCGTCCGGTGCGTTCAGGCGCTGCCAGAACGCGACCTGCGGCTGCTCGGTCACGCCGGCCTCGGCCATCATCTCCCCGATCTCGGGGCTGCCGTCCCGCACGCGCTTCGCGTCGGCCTTCACCTGCAGCATCATGTACACGCTCATGCCGGTCTCCTGGTTGGGACCGCCTACGCTACACCGCTCACGGTGGGCTCGGGCGGGGCCTCGGCCAGGCTCTTGGTGAGCCGGTGGACGATCTCGAGGATCTCGGGATGTCGTTCCGGCGCCCAGTCGGAGCACAGGGCCTCGATCCGGGCCTGGCGCGCGTCGCGCAGCCGTTCGAGCACGGCCACGCCCGCCGCCGTGAGGTGCGTCTCGCCCTCGACCAGCCCCAGATCGCCGAGCACACGCATCGGCTCCTCGAGGTCGAGCTCGGCGACCGCCACGGACTGGCCCTCCGCCACCCGGAGCAGGAGCCACATCTCCTGCGGGTTGAGGTCGACTCCGGCCGCGTCGGCCAGCTGCTCGTAGATCAGGTGGCGGTGGTCGCGCTGGGCGAGCGTCGCCACCTGGGCGGCGAGCTCGCGCATCGAGCTGGCCTGCCGGGGGGAGGCAACCGACGAGGGCAGGCCCTGGGCCGCGACCGTCTTTCGCAGCGGCACCTCCTTGATGAACCAGGTCAGCACGAACGCGACGGCCGCCACGGCCGCCCCGACAAGGAACACGGGGTGCAGCGCCTCGACGTAGGCCTGCTTGAAGGCGAGCGCGACCGCCGGCGGCAGATCGCGGATGGCGTCGGGCGTCGCCCCCGTCGTCAGGTGCCCGACCTGCCCGGCGGCGCCCGGGAACGCGGCGTTCAGGTTCGACGTGAGCTGGCTGGTCAGGATCGCGCCGAAGATCGGTGTCCCGATCGATCCGCCCATCGAGCGAAACAGGCTGGCGCCGGAGGTCGCGACTCCGAGCTGGGAATAGTCGACCGCGTTCTGCACGACCAGCACCAGCACCTGCATCACGCCGCCCAGTCCGAGTCCCAGCACCAGCATGTACAGGCCCGCCTGCGCGGTGCTCGTGCCCACCTCGAGTCGCGAGAGCAGGACCATCCCGAACGTCATCAGGGCGGTGCCCATGATGGGGAAGATCTTGTAGCGGCCGGTCTTCGAGATCAGCGCGCCGCTCCCGATCGAGGAGATCAGAACGCCCGCCATCAGCGGCAGCATCTCGAGCCCCGAGATGGTCGGGCTCGAGCCCTTCACGAGCTGGAGGAACAACGGCAGGTAGGTGACCGAGCCGAACAGCGCGACGCCGACGACGAACCCGACCGCGCTGCAGACCGCGAACACCGGGTTGCGGAAGAGGCTGAGCGGCAGCACGGGCTCCGACGCCCGGCTCTCGACCCAGATGAACGCCAGTGTGAGGACGACGCTGGCGACGCCCAGGCCGATGATCTCGGGCGAGATCCACGCGTAGGTGTTGCCGCCGAGGGTGGTCAGAAGCACGATCGCCGACAGCCCCGAGGCCAGGAGCGCGACACCGACATAGTCGATGTCGTGATGGGTGCGCTCGGTCCTGACGCTGAACACGGCGGCGATGACGACGAACGCGACCACGCCGATCGGCACGTTGATGTAGAAGATCCAGCGCCACGACAGGTTGTCGACGAAGAAGCCGCCGAGGAGTGGCCCGATGACGGTCGAGATGCCGAACACGCCGCCCATCAGCCCGGAGTAGCGGCCGCGGTCGCGGGCCGGCACGACGTCGCCGATGGCCGCCTGCGTGGTCACCATGAGCCCGCCTGCGCCGAGGCCCTGGACGGCGCGGAAGGCGACGAGCTCGGTCATGTTCTGGGAGAGGCCGCACAGGATGGAGCCGATGAGGAACGTCACGAGCGCCGTCTGCAGCACGATCTTGCGGCCGTACAGGTCGCCCAGCTTGCCCGAGAGCGGCGTGGTGATGGTCGAGGCCAGCATGTAGGCGGTGACGACCCATGCCAGCTTCGAGGCGCCGCCGAGGTCGCCGGTGATGGTGGGAAGCGCCGTCGAGACGATGGTCTGATCGAGCGAGGCGATCAGCAGCACGAGCATCAACGCGCCAAAGATCGGCCCGATCCTGGTCGTCGGCTCCGGCTCGGGGGCGAAGGTGGCCGGAGCGGCCGCGCTGCTCACGGCCGTGTCCGCTCGGCCACGGCGAACGTCGCCAGGCTGACCCCTCCGCCCAGCAGCGCACCGGCGGTGACGTCGGTGAGCCAGTGCGCCTGCAGGTGGGTGCGGCTCCAGGCCATGCCCGCGGTCGCGGCGGCCGCCGTCATCCACAGTCGCGCCCCCGCCGGCCGCCGCTCGGACGCGAGCAGGACCAGAGCGACGGTGGTTGCACCGGCATAGGCGGCATGCCCGGAGGGGAACGACGTCCCGAACGGCTGCACCCTCGCCGCGGCCGGCCGCTCCCGGTCAACCAGCAGCTTGACCGCGTTGACCGCCAGGGGAGTGGCCGCCTCGGCGACCGCAAACGCCCCCAGCCCGCGCCAACGCCGCCGGTATGCGAGCCAGAGCCCGATCCCGGTCAGGGTGGCTGCGCGCCCCGCCCCGCGGCCGCTGCGGTCGAACACGAGCGCCACCCGCTCGAACGGCTCGGCGGTGAACGCGAGCATCGCCTCTGACCAGCGCCGGTCGACGGCCGTCATGCGCCGTCCGAGGTCGCAAGGCTCGGCTCTCGCCCCTGGACGAGGGCGATCAGCGCCGGTACGACCGCGTGCACCCCGGGGAGGGCGAGCGCTGCGGGGGACACCCCGCGGGCGTGCGTCGGAGTGCGGATGCGGAGGGCGGCGGGGTGCGACTCGAACACCAGCGGCGGCTCGATCGACGTCGCCTCACCGTCGATTCCGATCTCGACGGGTCCGCTCGAGTTGATCTCGAAGCGGGGCGTCTCCCACTCCGACCAGCCCGAGAACCTGTTGATCCGGCCCGTGGCCTCGCACTGCGTGAACTCGACCGCCTCGCGTGCATTTGC
Organism: uncultured Actinomycetes bacterium; assembly: GCA_963703275.1. GTDB lineage: Bacteria > Actinomycetota > Thermoleophilia > Gaiellales > JAICJC01 > JAICJC01. Next base: position 471,352 of record OY969804.1, read on the forward strand.
GATGCGAGCCGTGGCGATCCCCAGTGTCCCGGAGTCGAGCCGCGGCCGGCTGCCGCGCCCGTCCATATGGTCGAGCTCGTACGGATCGTTCGAGACCAGAATCATGTGCGCGGTCGGTACCTCGGCCCCGTCCGGGCCGGCGAAGCGCAGGTCGAACGGCTCCGCGCCGTCTCCGAGCATGTCCGGAAGCATCGCCGCCGCGGTTTTGAGCTTCGCGTCGCGGTACTCGGGCGATTGAACGATCTTGGCGTAGATCCCCATCGAGGCGTTGTTGACGAACACGCGCCCGTTCACCGTCGCCAGGTCGATCCGCCGCTCGACCGCCTCTCCGAACGCGTCCAGCGCCCCGACGACGTCGTCCCGATCGAGGCCAAGATCGAGGGCGAAGTGGTTGCGGGTCCCGGCCGGGATGCAGACGTGAGGCACGTCGTGCCGGGCTGCCACCGACGCCACCAGCGCCTGCGAGCCGTCACCTCCCGCCATGCCGATCACATCGGCCCCCCGTGCGACCGCATCGGCCGCGAGTTGCAGCAGGTCGTCGCCGCGCTGCAGGACGACCGGCTCGATGCCACGGCTGCGGCACTCCTCCACCAGGTTCCACCGCTCGACCTTCCCGCCCCCCGACCAGGGGTTCATGATCAACACCGGATGTTGGGGGCGGGCGACGCTGTCCCCCCTGTCCGCTCTCCGGACGAGTGTGTCCGCCAGGGCGCGCCTGGCCGACGCCACCGAGACGACCACCAGCACGAGCGCGACCTCAAGTCCCAGGCCGTTGCCGGCGGAGGTCAGGACCACGAGCGCCAGTGCGACTACCGCTGCCACCGCGAGCAGGCCGCCGGCCAGCCGGGCGGCTCCGCGGGCGGCCACCACGTACCACCCACCCACCACCGCCGCGACCAGCGCCACCGCCACGACCACCAGTCGCCCGAGTGAGCCCTGGGTCACCGCCACCACGCCGGCCGCAACCGCTCCCAGGAGCGCCACCAGCGCAAGCAGGGCGACCAGCCGCCGCTGCCTCTCAGGGTGACCAGTCACCGCGAGACCATATGCGGCCTGCGCCGGTGGGTCAATCATCCAGTTCGGGTGAACCGGATGCAGGCGCTACTCGAAGACGACGCGAACGAGCGGCCAGGTGGTCGTGAGATCGGGGCGCCGGGCCAGCCGCTCTCGGAAGATCGCCGGAGTGACCTGGGCCGCGTTGCGGCGGAGCACACCCGCAAAGAGGTCATCGAGGCCCAGTGGTGCGATCACCTCGATGCTGTCGTCGGGCAGCAGGTGGCATGCGACGGCGGTTGCGGACTCCGGCCACGTCGAGACGGCGTGCTCGATCGAGCGGTACGGCGCGATCGGGTACCCGAACTGCTGCTCGTACCAGAGATGCACGCGCGCCTGGTTACTCGCTTCGAACGGGAGGTCAGGGCAGCGCCCGCGTAACGCCTCCGCGATGGTCTGCTCCCACTCGGCGCTCAGATCCGCGGGGTCGAAGAAGGCGTAGTCGATATCCCGCGCCGGTTGCGCCCGGCGGCCGTGGAGATCTTCGAAGACCAGGTCGCGGATCGCACCCGCACCGATCACCCAGTCGGGAGCGTCCACGTCGCGCCCGGCGTGAAGTGCTGCCATCAGCCACGGGCAGTGGCGGATCAGATCGACGAGACGATTGTGCGCCGGAGTCACGTTGCGAGCATGCCGCCCGCCCGGACGGCGGGAACAGCGGAAGCGGAGAGGGAGGGATTCGAACCCTCGCTGGAGGTTTACCCCCCAGACCCACTTAGCAGGCGGGCGCCTTCAGCCACTCGGCCACCTCTCCCGGTGCGGTTCGGGTGCACGAACGCGCACCCAACCCGCTCAGTACGATACCGCCTCATGTGGCGGCGCGTGCTCGTCGTATGGTCGGCCAGCCGCGTCGCGGTCTTGAGCCTGGGATACCTGCTCACCGCGGAGCTCGGCTGGCACCGTGCGCTGCAACCGTGGCAGACGGAGTGGGTGCGAGCGGTCACCGGTTGGGACTCGGTCTTCTATATCCGCATCTCGCACGTGGGCTACCACCCGGGCAAGCTCGAAGCGTTCTTCCCGCTCTACCCGATCGGGATCTGGGCGGCGCGCGAGGGGCTCCAGGTCGGCGATGCGGTGGCGGCGCTCCTGGTCTCGAACCTGGCGGTGCTGGCCGCGCTCGCCGGGATGTACGTGCTCGCCCGCGACCGCCTGTCCGAGGACCACGCCCGGCGCAGCATCCTCTACCTGGTGCTCTCGCCGTATGCGTTTGCGCTGACGATGGCCTACAGCGAGGGGCCGTTCCTGGCCTTCACCGTCTGGATGTTCGTGCTCTCCGACCGCGAGCACGACCTGGCCGCCGTGCCGCTCGGCTATGCCGCCGGCCTGACCCGGGTCACCGGCCTCGCCCTCGTCCCGCCGCTGGTGCTGCGGGCGTGGCGGCGGCGGACGGTCTCGGCGTGGCTGCTGGCGGCTGCCCCCGCCGCCGCGTTCGCCACCCAGGCCGCGTGGCTGCAGCACGCGGTGGGCGATCCGCTGGGCATGGTGCACGTCCAGGCGCAGTGGGGCGGGCACCCCGCGTTCCCGCTCATCAGCCTCGGCGACCAGTTCTGGCGCTTCGCCACCACGCGGGACTTCTTCTTCCTCGCCCGCGGCGTGACGGTGATCGCCTACCTCGCCCTGCTGGTCCCGCTGATCCGCCAGCAGCGCTTCCGCGCGACCCGGGCCGAGGACGTCCTGTTCGTGTGCGGCGTGTTCGCGCTGCCGCTGCTCTCGTCGGTGCTGCAGTCTGTCGGCCGGTTCGGGCTCGTGGCGTTCCCGCTCATGTTCGCGATGGCCGACATCGGCCTGCGGCGCGAGTCGTGGCACCGGGCCTACGTCGTCTTCGCCCCGACCGCCCAGATCGTCTTCTTCACCGCGGTCGCCCTGGGCTACCGGCCGCCGTGAGCGCTCCGCTACCTGACGGTGAACGTGGTGTGGCCGATGAGCAGCCCGCTCTTGTGCGAGGCCGGGTACGAGTACAGGTAGAACGTGTAGGTGTGGCCGGGGGCGAGCCGGTGGGTGCCTTTGTTGTAGCGCCACGACGATGCGAAGTGCCACCGCGTCTTGTGCGTGTAGTTCACGTCGATGGTGAGCGAGCCGCGCTGGAGCACGAAGGCGTATCCCTGCTTGGTGGGCGCGGGCAGCCAGGTGACCGTGGTCGTCGTGCCGACTCCGCGGGCGCCGTTCTCGGGGGTGCAGATCTGGCCCGTGCGCTCCTTCAGGCGGGTGCCCTGCGAGTAGTTCAGCTTGCCCGCGTGGGTGAGCGAGTGGTACGTCGCGAACACGCGGTAGTAGTAGGTGGTGAAGTGCTTGAGGCCGGTGTCGGTCGCGAGTCCCGACGTGTGCGGCACCCGCGTCCCGTCGCCGATGCTGGTCGGGTAGTGGGCGTGGTTCCGGACCACGATCGTGCCGGCGAAACGGGTGGCCGACGGCGCGACCCAGCGGACGTGCGCCGTGCTGCAGCCGACGGTTCCGGAGACGCTCTTCGGGTTGTTCGGGAAGCTGGCGTTGCCGGTCAGCGTGATCTCGTGGACATGCGGTGGGACGGGGCCTGTGTCGGTGATCTCGAGCAGCGCCGTGCGCCGGCCGGCGCTCGACGGCGTGAACTTGACCTTGACGGTGCACTTGCCGCCGTTCGGGGCGAGCGTCGTCCCCGAGCACGTGTCGCCGGTCTCGACGAAGCTCTTGGGATTCGCTCCGGCGATGACCGTCGAGGCGATCGGCATGCTGGCGCTCGTCTGGTTGAACACGGTGATGGTGTGCCCCGGCGAGCCGGTGCCGGCGGGGATCGTCTTTGCGAAGGTGACGATCGGCGGCCCGAAGCCCACCGACGACGCGGTGGCCGTGCCGGAGACGTTGACGGTCTGCGTGCCGCTGGGCGCGTTGTCGTGCACCACGATGGTGGCGCTGCGGTGGCCGACGGCGGTGGGCACGAACTGGACGGTGATGGTGCACGACCCGCCGTTCGGCGCGAGGAAGACAGTCGAGGCGCAGTTGGAGTCGCCCACCGAGAAGTCGCCAGGGTCGGCGCCGGTGACGGTGGTGTTGCTGTAGGTCAGCGTGCCCGAGCCGGTGTTCTTGAGCGTGATGTTCTTCGTGGCTGACGACGTGCTCACCGGCTGGCTCCCGAATGACGTGCTCGCCGGGGTCACGTTGGCGGCGGCCTGCACGCCGTTGCCGGTCAGGCCCACCGACTGTCCGGCAACGTTCAGCGTCGCGTTGCGGGTGCCGGTCGCGCTGGGCGAGAAGGTGACGTTGACCGTGCAGGAGGCGTTGGCGGCCACGCTGCTGGTGCAGCCGGACGCGTTGAAGTCGCCGGAGTTCGACCCGGTGATGTTGGGGTTCTGCGGGTTCGCGGAGTAGTCGGTGTTGTTGGTGACGGTGACCGACTCTGGGCGCCCGACGTCGAGTTGACGAGCTGGTCGCCGAACGAGCTCGGAGTTGAGACCGAGAATTGATTCGCGACGCCATTGCCGTCGAGCTCCAGGGTCTGCTGGGCGCCGTCGGTCACGTCGTCGTCGTTGATCGTGAGCGACCCCTGGTCCGAGCCGGTCGAGCTGGGGTCGAAGGTCACACCGACCGTGCAGGTGTCACCCGGCGGGTTGAGCGTCATTCCGCTGCAGTTGTCGTTCGTGACGTTGTAGTCGCCGCTCGCGTTGACGCTGACGATGGTGAGCGGGATCGTCCCGTTCGCGTTCGTCAGCGTCACCGTCTGCGCAGGCGTGGTGTCGCCGACATCCTGGGTGCCGAAGGTGACCGGGTCGGGGTTCGCCGACAGCGGCCCGCTGCTGATCGCGAGCGCGCTCGGCCCGGTCGAGCCAACTGCCAGGAGGAGGGTGGTCAGTGCGATGAGTGCGGTGCAGGTTCGGCGCATGAAACGGGCCCCTCCGGTCACAGGTTGATCAGGATGAGCACGAGCGCGGCGGCGGTTCCCAGCACGAGCAGGGCCGGGATCACGAGCGCGACGGGCGGGTACTCGGAGATGGCCAGGCGCGGCGAGAGATCTCGCTGCGTCACGTAGGCCGAGGTGTGCGAGCGCCGGCGCGTGACCGCCGTTGCGGCGGCCGCCACGAGCAGCATCAGGACGACGATGCCCGCGACCGTACGCGTGAGCGTCGACGTCATCCAGCCGCTCGAGGACGAGGACGCCGGCGGGTCCTGCGCGGCGTGGGTGTGCGTGGGAGCGACGGCCGCCTTGGGGGTGGTGACGTTGGCGTCAGACCCGGTCGCGGACGCGCCGCCGGCGGAGTCAAGCGCGTAGACCCGGTAGCAGTAGGTGACTCCCGGCTGCGCCGTGGCGTCGATCTGCGAGGTGCGGACAGTCTCGCCGCCGATGGCGGTTCCGTCGGCCGGGCCGGTCGGGCAGTCGGACCCGACCCCGCGGCGAACGGCGATGTACGCCAGGCGCCCCGCCTGGGACGGGTTGTGCCAGTTGAGGACGACGTCCTTGCCCGCGACCGTCGCGGTGAGGCCGGTGACCGGCCGGGGCGCTGCGACCACGGCCTGGATCATCACGTGCCGGGCCACGGCGACGCGCGAGTAATTGCCGCTCGAGTCGAACGCGAAAACGCCGTAGCAGTAGGCCGTCCCGGCGGCGGCGCTCTTGTCCACCTGGAGCGTGCGCACCGACTTGCCCCCGATCGCCACACCATTGCCCGCGTTTGCGGGGCACGCGCCCCAGGAGCGGCGAACGACGATGCCCGCCAGGTCGGACGCTCCCGGGTTCGACCAGGTGAGCGTGATCCGGCCCGGCCGACTGGTGTTCGCCTTCAGGTTCCGGACATTGCCCGGGGGCGTGGTGTCGGCCGGCGGCGTCGGGGTCGTCGAGGCCGGCGGAGGCGTCGTCGCGGGCGGCGGCGAGCCGCCGCCGCCAGTTGTCGGTGGCGGTGGTGGCGGCGGGCTGGATGCCAGCGCCGCGGCCGCGCCGAGGCCAAGCAGCACTGAAGCTGCGCATGCAGCCGCTGCCGCCCTGAGCCCACCGCGTATTCTCGATCTCCCCACGTCCACCGCTACCTTCGAGCTGGAGATGCCAATCTCTACCAGGCTACAGCAGCTTGAAAACCCGTCAAGCTGCGCCTCCCGAGCCCTTGACATCGACTGGAAGCACACTCCAGTCGGGCGCGATACTACCGCGCTTCCACGCGGCGTGCGAGTGATGTGCGCGACCCGCGTTCGGGCCTCGCGGCGGGCCGCACAGGTGTGCCTGCAAATCCCAGGAAACTGCAAAAACCGGGCCCCGAATTCGGTCAGTATTCGGTAATGCTGGGGTCGTCGCCAACGCCCCATCCTGGTATGCCTTTCTGCGCATGTTTCCTTCGGTGCTAGCCTTGATTGGATTGTGGGTCACGTCGCGGCAGCCCCGCTTCGATTCGCGGGCGAGTTCCTGAGTGCCCTGGCAGCCGCGGATGACCAGCGTGGGGCGGCGGGCGTGCTGGCGACGGAGCTGTGCGCGCGGCTGGGGCTCGACGGCGTGCTGGTGCACGAGCATCTGGCGGGCCGCAATCACACCTGGGCGCAGCTCGGCGTGGTCAAACCGCCGCTCGCCCCCCGGATTGCGGCCGTGCGCGCGGGCCGGCCGCCGGCCGACGGGTTCGGGTATGCGGCCCAGCAGGCGCCGTGGTGGGTGGTCGTCTGCGCCCGGCGGACACCCCTGACCGACGACGAGGCGGCCTACCTCGCCATGGCGTGCGACACGGCGGTGGTCGCGGCCGCGCACGCCGGACGGGTGCAGGCCGAGCGCACCGCCGCCCGCACGGGGCGCGCGCTCGCGGAGCTCGGACAGGCGCTCTCGCTCGAGCACGGCGAGGAGCGGGTGCTGCACCTGCTGACCCTGGCCGTGGCCAGACTGGTGCCCCAGGACGGCGTGTCGGCATGGCGGTCGGTGAACGGCGGCTTCACGCTCGTCTCTGCCCACGGGTTCAGCGCCCGCCTGCGGCCGTCGATCGGCACGCGGGCGGGGCTCGGCGCGGTGCCGGCCGACCTCACCGCGTCAAGGCGGGTGAGGGTGCTGACGCGTGAGCAGGCGCCGGCGCTCGTGCGCGGGATGCTGGCGGCGGTGGCGCCGATCGGCGAGCGCCAGGGCAATCACGCCCTGCTCGTGGTCGAGCGGGAGTCCGCGCCGGATGCCGCCGAGGAGGCGTTGTTGCTGGGCGTCGCCGACCAGGCGCTGCTCGCGCTCGAGAACGAGCGCCTGCTCGAGGAGCAGCGCGCCGCGCTCTCGGGCATGGTCGCCTGCCTCGGCCGCGCGCTGGCCCTGCGGCATCGCGAGACCGCCCAGCACTCCGACCGGCTGACCTCCGACTGCACCGCCGTCGGCCGGGCGCTCGGGGTGGCCGGCGACGACCTGCGCGACCTGACGTTTGCCGCGGCGCTGCACGACCTCGGCAAGATCGGCGTGCCCGAGCGGGTGCTGGGGAACTCGGGCCCGCTCGACGAGGAGGGCTGGCGGCTGATCCATGGCCATCCCGAGCTCGGCGCGCAGATCATCGACCCGGTGGGTGCGCTGGCCGGCGCGGCCGTGCTGATCCGGGCCTGCCACGAGCACTGGGACGGCGCCGGCTATCCGCGCGGCTTGGCGGGCGAGGAGATTCCGCTGGGCGCCCGTGTCATCCTCGTCTGCGACGCCTACCACGCGATGTGCGAGGAGCGCAGCTATCAGCCGGCGATGCCTCCCGCCGAGGCACGCAGGCGGGTGCGGGAGTTGGCCGGGATCGATTTCGACCCGCGCGTTGTCGAGGCACTGTTGGCACACCTCGACCGCAGCGACCACTCGATCACGCCGGTGTGACGTCACACGACTGTTGCCGAAGCTTTACCTGTTATAGCTACACCAGCGCGGTGATGACGCAAAAACGGGTCTCGTATGAGACCATCCTCGCGTGTTTTCCGACTCCCGATACCGGTTGACCGCAAGCGCCTACCTGCCGGGCGCCGCTGCCGTCGGCGTCGAGGGGCGGATCCGCGCAGTGGTCGAAGATCGTGTCCCAGACTCGGATCCGGACGTTCGGGTGGCGCTCACCGACAAGGTGACGCTGACGTTCACCATGATGGCCGCAAGCGCCACCGAGGCCCGTGCCGCCGGCCGTGCGGTCGCGGTGCGGGTGCTTGCGGGCGCCTCGCCGATCGCGGTGGACGCCGTTGAACTGCTGGCACCGCCCCCCGTGGCCGTGTAGCTTCACGGGTACAGCTTTACCCGTTCTTCGGGTGACGCTTCACCGGTGCAGCGCACTCAGGTTGGATCGTCGCCCGCGTCGCCCTGGCGGCGCAGGAACCGCTCGATCTCGCGGGCGAGCTCGTCGCCCGAGGGCAGCTGCTCGTCCTCGAGGTTGCCGGCCGCCGACTCGAGCCGGGCCACCGTCTCGCGCAGGACGGAGTCGCCCGCAACGGCCGCGTCGTAGCGCGCGCGCTGCTGGCGCTCCTCGTCGACCAGCTCGTCGACATCGATCGAGATGTCCAGATGGCGCGAGAGCCGGTCGATGAGCGCGATGCTCGCGGCGGTGTACCCGATGCTGGCGTAGGGCGGCACCTGCGCGTAGAAGCCGACGGCGGGGGTGCCGGCTCCGCTGACGGCGAGCTCGAGCACCGAGAGCACCGCGGAGGGCACGCGCAGCAGGCCCTCCGGGCCGGGCAACTCGCCGGCGGCGAGCAGGCCGTCCTCCGACGCGGTCACCATCACCGGCACCGACCGGGTGTGCGCCACGGCGCCCGGCACCGCGCCCAGGCTGACCCATTGCTCGACTCCGAGGTCGCGGACGAGGCTGACGGCATCGGCGGCCAGCTCCTGCCAGCGCAGGTCGGGCTCGGCTCCCGAGAAGGTGAGCAGATCGTGGCGGCCGACGCGGGTGTGGTGGATCGCGAGCTCGGGCCAGCGCAGCTCGGACAGCCGGCCGTCCTGCACGTCGAGCACCGGCCGCCGCGAGCGGTAGTCAAAGACGGCATCGGGATCGAACGTGGCGACCACACGGCCCTCGCCCGTCACATGCTCGACCGCGCGCGAGGCGGCCTCGGCCGCGTCGACCCAGCCGTCGAACGAGGCGATCAGCACGGCGCCGCGCAGATCCGGCAGGTCGGCGGCCAATTGGTAGAGGGGCACAGGGGAGAGGATACGCGTCCGCGTCAGGCCGCGAAGGCCCGCTCACCTGCCCGCACCGGCACGGCCAGGCGGTTCCCGGGCGGCGCCAGCGGGCACGTCCACGCCGGGTTGTACGCGCACGAGGGGTTGTAGGCAAAGTTGAAGTCGAGCACGAGCCGGCCCTCGACACTGCCCAGGTCGGCCCCCTTGACCGTGTCGAGCAGGTAGCGGCCGGCACCGTAGGTCGTCGCGCCGCTCGTCCGGTCGGCGAAGGGCAGGAACATGCCCCCGCCGTAGCCCTCGAGCCAGTAGAGCGGCAGCTCCAGGTCGTCGCCCGCGAGCTCGAACTGCGCGGTCGCGAAGTGGCGGAAGCGGTAGGGCGGCCCGGTGCTGGTGGCGATCTCGAGCGTCCGCGGCGCGTTGGGCACCACCGCGGCCGTCACCCTGGCCCGGGGGTCGTAGGGGTGGTGGGCGAGGCCGCCGAAGCCGGCCTGCTGGTCGGCCGAGAGCGGCGACTGCGGATGCTCCGAGAACAGGCGATCGCGCGTCCGCCGCCACAGATCCCAGCCCGACCGCGGGTCGGAGGCCGTGCGCACGCCCGCATAGAGCGCGAAGATCTCGCGCTTCCAGTCGAGCAGCGCGAGCTCCTCGATGGTTGCCACACCGGTCGGCATTCTCTCGGCTACGGGAAAACGCCGCCCGCGGTTTGCACCGGAGCGGCCGGGCGCATGGGCGCGCCCGGCCACCCCGGCGGGTGGCTTAGCTCAGGATCCGGCTCGGAACTGCACGGCCGGCACATACCCGGTCCAGCAGGCGCTGGTCGGAGAATCCAGATTGAACGTGCCGAGAAGCGGCGTCGTGTCGCACAGCTCGCCGGGCGCGGACGTGTTCTGGAACAGCGTGTCGGGATACGGCTTCGACCCGACCTTGACCTTCGGGCCCAGCGCGACGTTCAGCGAGTCGTACGGGCAGCCGCCTGAGCTGGTGAAGCATGGGGCGGACTCGCCGATCGGCTCGTAGCCATAGTGAGTCGTGTTGTAGGCGATCCCGTACACGACGGTGTTTGGCAGCTTCAACCGGAGCGACGAGAAGTCAAAGACGATGTTCGCCGCCTTGCCGTTGAAGCATCCGTGGTGCTTGAGGAACCACTCACCGGCCTCCGAGCCGGTGCACCTGGCGCTGGCCGACGGGCGGTACGGGATCTTGAACGTCTTGGTCACCGATGCGATCAGCCCTCCGGGCAAGACCGGGTCGGCGCTGGGGGCGGTGGTCGTGGCGTTGTACAGGTTGAGCGTGATCGGCACCGAGAACTTGGCACCGGACGCGGTGACACAGTCGTCCGAGAACCAGGCTCCGGACTGGCAGCCCCAACTGCTCATCGTCACGGTGACGGTCTTGAGCTTGCGCTGGCTGTGCGCGAAGGTGATCTCGTCGCCGAACTCGTTGACCGAGTACGCCTCGAACCCGATGCTGGGCAGGTTGCCCGGCAGCGGCTGCACGTTGCTGCGGTAGATCGTCTGCCCGGCCGAGCTTGCGAGCGCCGCCGGCGCCGCGAGCACCAGCAACGCCGCGGCAGCCGCCACGGCCCAATGGACCCGGTTCATCCTGTCTCCCGTCCTCGATGTCAGAAAGCGGACGCCCATGCCCGCTGTCGATGCCAACGTTGACTGGCGACGACGGAAGGCAATGCTACCACCGTTCGAGGACGGCTTAGGCGGCCCGGCAGTCGGCCTTTGGGGGAACGGGGATGACGCCGGCGAGCCGCTCCGCGGGCTGGGGGCGGCTGAGCAGAAAGCCCTGCAGGGTGTCGCAGCCGAGCGCGGCGAGATGGCGCGCCGCCTCCTCGGTCTCGACGCCCTCGGCCACCACCTCGAGCCCCAGGTTGTGGGCGAGGTCGATGGTCGAGCGGACGATCACGGCGTTGGTGTCGTTGGCCATGTTCATCACGAAGGAGCGGTCGATCTTGAGGACGTCGATCGGCAACCCGGCCAGATGCTCGAGCGAGGAGTGGCCCTTGCCGAAGTCGTCGATCGCGAGCCGCACGCCGAGCTCGCTGAGGCGGGTGAGGACGTCATGAGCGCGGGTCGCGTTGGTGAAGATGGTGTTCTCGGTGATCTCGAGCTCGAGCGCCGCCGGCTCGACGTGCCACTTGGCGAGCAGTGCGGCGACCTGGTCGGGAAAGCCCAGGTCGAGCAGATCGCGGCCCGTGACGTTGACCGCCACCGAGAGGTCGAGGTGCTGGTCGTGCCACAGGCTGCACTGGTGGATCGCGGTATCCAGGACGTACATCGTGAGCTGCCGGATGAGGCCGGAGCGTTCGGCGAGCGGGATGAACTGATCCGGCGCCAGGAGCCCGTTTCGGGGGTGCTGCCAGCGCAGGAGCGCCTCCATGCCGCGCGCCTTCCGGGTCGTCGCGTCGACCTGCACCTGATAGTGCACGACCAGCTCGTCAGCCGCGACCGCCCGCCGCAGGTCGGCGACTCGGTTCAGCCGCGCGGTCGTGTGCTGGTCCTGTTCGGGCGAGTAGACCGCCGGGTGGTGGGTCTCCTTGCTGACGTACATCGCCACGTCGGCGTGGCGGATCAGTGTCTCGACGTCGATCCCGTGCTTTGGGAAGAGGGCGATGCCCACGCTGGCCTCGACCTCGAGCGTGAGGTCGCCGATCGCCATCTGGCGCATGAGCGTGAGGCCGAGCTTCTCGGCCAGCCGGACGGCGCTGTCGCCGTTGGCGATGCCCGGCGCCAGGATGCCGAACTCGTCGCCGCCGAGGCGGGCGACGGTGTCGCTGACCCGGGCCACGCCGCGCAGACGGCGGCCGACCTCCTTCAGGAGCCGGTCGCCCGTGAGGTCTCCGAGCGTGTCGTTGACCTCCTTGAAGCGGTCGAGGTCGATCATCATGACCGCGAAGGGGGTATCGGCCCGGGTCGCCGCGGCGAGCGCGTGCTCGATGCGGTTGTGGAAGAGGCTGCGGTTGGGGAGGCCGGTCAGCGAGTCGTGCATCGACTGATGTTCGATCTCCTCGATCTGGCGGCGCAGGAGCGCCTGGCTCATGTGGAGCGCCTGCTCGGCCTCGTGGCGCGCGGTGACGTCGATCATGTACCCCTGCGCGTACTGCGGCGTCCCGGCCTCGTCGTGCACGATCACCGCGGCGTCGTGGATCCACACGATGCGGCCGTCGCGGGCGATCAGGCGGTACTCGTCGTCGAACGGCTCGACGCCCCGGTGAGTCTGCACGAAGGACTCCAGTACCCGGTCGTGATCGTCGGGGTGAAGCAGCTTGGCGAAGAAGTTGGGATCGGCCACCCATTCCTCGGCGGTGTAGCCGACCAGATCGGCGATCTGCGGGCTGATGTAGATGGCGCTTGCGGCATCCAGGCGCTCGACGTAGGTGGCGAGGGGGAGCTGCTCGACCAGCGTCCGGTAGCGGGACTGGGCCTCGTCGCGGGCATGCTCTGCGCGATGGCGCTCGGTGACGTCCCGGCCGACGCCGATCATGCGATTGGGCCGGCCGTGTGCGTCCGTGAGCACGCTGCCCATCACACTGCGCCACTGGAGGCGGCCCTCGCGGAGGGTGCGAAACTGCACCTCGAACGACCCGCCTTCGGCGGCCGCGCGGGTGAAGGCGTCGACCATCCAGTCGCGGTCGTCCGGGTGCACGAGCTCGCGGAGCGCTTCGAAGGTGCCGCCGAAGCCGCCGGGCTCGAAGCCGTGCAGCGTCTCCATCTCGGGCGAGAGGCGGGCCTTGCCGGTGTCGAAGTCCCACTCGAAGCTGCCCATGCCGGCGCCCCGCATCGCCAGCTCGAGCTCGGCGACGCGCTTCGACGTCCACCACCGCCGCGTGCACCAGGCGCGCGCCCGCCGCGCCAGCGGGCCGGCGGATAATACTTGTGCGAATTGTCGCGTCACACCCCCGGTAGTCGGCGCAGGAGGATGGCGATTGAGACATCTGTGTCCCACGGCCGGCGGGCGTTAGGATGCCGGGATGCCAGCCGACCGGGTGATGTTCGTGACCGGCGCGTCGAGCGGGATCGGGGCGGCGACCGCGCGCCGGGCGGTCAAGGACGGCGCCAGAGTCGTGCTGGCCGCGCGCCGCGAACCCGAGCTGGCGGCGCTGGTCGACGAGCTGGGCGGCGCCGACCGGGCGCTGGCGGTGCGCTGCGACGTCACCGAGTGGGACCAGGTGACGGCGGCGGTGGATGCGGGGCTCGAGCGGTTCGGGCGCATCGATGTCGTCTTCGCGAACGCCGGCTTCGGCGCGACGCGCGGGTTCACCGAGGAATCGGTCGAGCACTGGCGGTCGATGATCCTCACCAACGTCCTTGGGGTGGCGCTCACGATCCGGGCCACGCTGCCCCACCTGCTCAACCGCGGCGACGGCCACTATGTGCTCACGAGCTCGATCGCCGGGCGGCGGTCGCTGCCCGGGTCGCTCTATTCGGCCACGAAGTTTGCGGTCACCGGAATCGGACAGAGCCTGCGCGGCGAGCTGCGCGAGATCCACGGAAACAGCTCGATCCGGGTGACCCTGATCGAGCCGGGCGGGGTGGAGACCCCGTTCTTCGAACAGCCCCGCTCGGGGCGGCTCGAGCCCGACGACGTCGCCCGGGCCGTGCTCTACGCGATCGACCAGCCGCCGCACGTGGATGTCAGCGAGTTGCTGATCCTGCCCTCCGCGCAGCGCGGCTGAGCCGACCGGGCTAGATGATTGATTCCACGCCTCCGCGCGCCTGGACGTCCGTTGGTGGTGGGTTGGCGGCTGGTGGTGGGGCTGCGGCTGCGAACCGTCGTCCTCCCCACGACCGCGTCAAGGCTCCGCCTTGACGCTTCTCGTCGCGCCCATACGCTTAACCGGTATGAACGCTCCCTGCGTCCTTGCGAGGCTCGGTTCTCGCCGCCCAGGACATCACGGCGGCGTGGAATCAATCATCTATCCGGCCGCGAGCTCGGTTCGCAGCGACTTCGAGCACGAGTTCGCGGCACTGCCTGCGGGTGGCCATGCCGGTCAGAAACCAGGTGCCGAGTCCCTCGACGGTGACCGTCAGGCGCCAGGCGGCCCGATCGGCGTCGATCGCCGCCGGCAGGTCGCCGGAGCGCTGGCCGTCCCGGATCACGCCCGCCACCGAGCTCGTCCAGCCGGCATAGACGTCGTCATGCGAGTCGCGCAGGCCCGGCTCGCGGATCGCGCGGGTGGTCATCTCGCGCGCGAGCATCCAGATCTCGGACACCTGCGGATCGGCGTCGAAGTAGACGAGCAGCATCCGCTCCAGCCGCTCCCGCGGTGGATACCCGCCGGCGACGCGCTGCTCGAGCCGGGTCATCTCGTCCTCGGCATGGACGAAGGCCTGCCGCAGCAGCTCCGAGCGGGTCTTGAAGTAGTAGTGCGGCAGCGTGGCCGAGACACCCGCCGCCCGCGCGATGTCGGACATGCGCACGCGGTCGACGCCGTGCTCGGCGATGGCGAGGCAGGCGGCCCGCAGGATCGCCGCGCGCATCTGGGCGCCCTTTCGATGTCGTACGGGATTCTTTTGGACCGACACAGGAATCGGCCGGATTGGACCATCGGTGACGGTTCGCGTCAAGTCCGGCCGCCGGAGTAGAACCCTGCTTTGGTGAAGCTTTGGAGGCCCGCTTGACCACGTGTGCCGGCCCGTGGTATAGGTCCGCTGTCTCCTTGAGTCACCCCACAAAAATCAGGCCGCTCGTCGTGCTCGCAGGCATCGCGCTCCTTCTGCTCGCGGCGGGTTGCGGCGGCGGGTCGAGCTCGGCAGGCACGGCGGACGGCAAGATCCTGCGGGTCGGCACCACCTACTACATCGACACGCTGAACCCGTTCGTCGGCATCGAGACGCAGGACGACACCGCGTACGGGATGGTGTTTCCCCAGCTGGTGCAGTACGGCCCGGGCCTCAAGCTTCAGGGCGACTGGGCGAAGAGCTGGTCGCACACGCCCAACGGCCTCGTGTGGACGTTTCACCTTCACCCCGGCGGCAAGTGGTCCGACGGCGTCCCCCTGACCGCCGAGGACGCGGTGTGGACGATCGACATCACCCTGAAGTACCGGGCGGGCGTGACGGCCTACCTCGCGGGCGTGCTCGACGGCGTCAAGTCGGCATCGGCGCCCAACGCGAACACGCTCATCATCACCTACTCGCATCCGGTCGCGGCGACGCTCGCGAACCTCGAGCAGTTCTTCGTCCTGCCCAAGCACGTGTGGGACAAGCACCTGGGCACGAACGGCACGGGGCTGAAGGCGTACCTGCCCGAGCAGCACCTGCCGATGGTGTCCGGCGGCGCGTACACGATCACCCAGTACCAGGAGAAGGGCACGACGGTCTTCAAGCCCAACCCGTACTTCTATGGGCCGAAGTCCCACGCGGCCGCGGTGACGCTCACGTACTACACCAACTCCACGTCGATGGTCGCCGACCTCACCGCCGGCAACCTCGACTTCGTCGACGCCGTTCCGTACACCGCCGGCAGCGCCCTGCGCAACGAGAAGGGGATCACGCTCACGGTGCAGCCGGGGGACGAGGTCACCAACCTGGGCTTCAACTCCAATCCGCTGAAGCCGAAGAACCGCGAGCTCCTGAACCCGACGGTGAAGGAGGCGTTCGAGTACGCGACCCCGCGCAAGCAGATCATCAACGTCGTCTTCCGCGGCTTTGCGCAGCCGTGGGCCAACATCATGTCGGACTGGTCAGGACCGTCCGGCTGGCTCAACCCGGCGGTGAAGCCGCTGCCGTACGACCCGGCCAAGGCCGACCAGATCCTGAACTCGCTCGGATACAAGCTGGGGCCCGGAAACGTCCGCGTCGTCCCCGCCACCACGGGCAAGTACGCCCAGCCCGCGCACAAGATGAGCTACGACGTGATCGTTCCCGACGACCTCGACTTCGACGGCGACCGCCAGTTCCAGGTGCTTGCGGCCGCATACGCGAAGATCGGCGTCACGTTGAACGAGATCTCGGGCGGCGACGGCACCCAGGCCTACACGATGATCACCGCCCCCAACGCCAAGTACCTCTCGGCCGACATGTACACCTGGTACTGGCATCCGTACATCGACCCGAACTTCAACCTCTCGGTGGTCACCCGGGCGCAGTGGGACGACAACAGCGATACCGGCATGAACGACCCCACCTACGACCGCTGGTACGGGCAGCAGGGGTCGCTGGTCAACTTCAAGCAGCGCCAGGCGCTGGTGTGGAAGATGGAGGCCTACCTCGCGCAGAAGCGGCCGTACATTCAGCTCGTCGACACCGACATGCTGACGGCCCACTCCGATGCGTGGACCGGGTTTCAGCCCAACCTGTGGGGCTACTGCAAGTGCTACTACACCGATCCGCAGCCGGCCTCGTAGCGTTCCCGCGGGAGGGCGCTCAGCGCAGGAGGTGCGCCACGTGCAGGTTCAGGCCGGCGAGGAGCAGCGGCCAGAGCGCGACCGCGAGCACCGCCGAGATGATCGGCTGTGCGTGGTGCAGGTTCTGCAGGTAGTGGTGCGAGCGGGCGAGCACGAGGCCCGTGACGATCCAGGCGATGATGATGATGTTGCGAAGGAACCCGAGCACGTCCGTCGCCTCTTTCCCGTTGGCTGCAAGGATCTAAACGGTTTTGCCGTCCTTGCCCATCAGCAGCCGCAGCATCCACATCAGCATGCGCCTCATGCCGCGCCGTCCGCACTCTCGGCCGCATACCGCAGGTTGCAGGGGTACGGCGAATGCGTCGGCACCCGCCGGCCGGGCAGGCTTCGGATCTCGTCACGCGCCCGCAGCGCGACGCGGGCGGTGCGAATAACGGCCAGCCGCAGGTAGATCCGCGTCGGGTCGTAGCCGTCGGCGATGAGCCCGAGCTCGGTCTCGACCATGCGGCGGGCGAACTCGCCGTCGTCCTCGGGAGACAGCGCGTCGATGCGGCGCAGCGCCCCCTCTTCGTCGAAGAGCTCAGCGACCAGGCGGTTCGCGCTCGCTTCGAGCCACGCCTGCGTCTGCGGATCGCTCAGAAGGTGTCTGTCCGGAAGATTCGCCACGCCGCTCCCTATGGACATGAATCGGGGCGGCCAAGCTCTGGGGCCAGATCAGGCGCAGGCGGAAAACGATGGGCTGCGTCCCCCTCAGATTAGCGCCACCACCGGCTGCACGCCAGGCTCGGGGCCGATCGGCGCCCCGCAGCGTTACTGGCACCCCGGTAGGTGAAGGTACGTCGTTTGGTTGATCTGGATACGTTGTTCGGGACTTTTGGTTTGCCGTGGAATGTCGACATAGTAAGTATGCAAAAAAGAAAACGTACTCTGTTTCTGTCCCTCCTGCTCGCCGCCTTCACCCTGGCAATCGTCGCGGGTTCCGCGTCGGCCGCGACGGCACCGCATCCGCGTACCGCGCTGCTCGAGCAGATCAACCGGGTGCGCGCCCTGCACGGGGTTGCCCCGGTGTATCCCAGCGCGCAGCTCCAGGTTGCCTCCACCCACCACACCGACGACATGATGGCCCACAACTACTTCGCGCACACCAGTCCGACCGGGTCTTCGGTGTACTCGCGGATCGTCGGCAGCGGGTTTGTGAACGGTTACTCGTGGCTCGGCGGGGAGACGCTGGCGTGGGGTACCGGAAGCCTGGCGACGCCCCTGAGCACCGTCCGGGCGTGGCTCGCCAGCCCGGAGCACCGCGCGATCATGCTCTCGTCCACCTATCACTGGGTGGGGATCAGCCGCACCTGCGGCACCTACCAGGGCCACGCCGGCGCCTGCGTCTGGACGGCCGACTGGGTCAAGCGCTGGTAGCACGACCCAAATCCCTCGTCAACTCCGGGGTGGACGGCGAGCGTGTCTTTTGGCACAATAGTCATTCGTCGAGATCTGGGGGCTACGAGGGTGAACGCGCCTGGCCGACGCGGATCGGCGATAACCGGAGACGCGATTGCGGTCGTCTGGTCGGCCGATGACGGCCAGGTGGTGTCCGCCACGCCGGCGTTCAGCGAACTGGTCGCCTGGCCGTCCGAGGCGCTGATCGGCCGGCCGGCCACCGACTTGGGCCTGCACATCGACGCATCGGCCGGCGGCACCGTGGACGACGTCGAGCCGTGGCGGGTCACGAGCACGCAGGTGGAGCTCTCCACCAACTCGGCGGCGAAACGGTTGGTCGAGGCCCGGTCATACGTGATGCGGGTGCGCGGCGAGCGGCTCGTGTTCACCACGGTCGAGGAGGCGCCACAGGAACAGGGGCTGCTCGAGCTGGTGCTGGACGGCGTTCCGATCGCGATCGTCTTGCTCGATCGCGACCTGCGGATCGTCAGGGCCAACACGCGGGCCGCGGGGATGCTGAAGGCGTCTGAGGCCGCGAGCATCCATCACCGGTTCCGCGACCTGCTCCCGACGATGACGGCCGAGCTCGAGCGCGACCTCGAGGCCATTCTGGCCGGAAGCGCGCCCAGGATCGGGGTCGAGCTGACATTGCCGCCGCGGCGATACCTCACGAGCTACTTCCCGCTCATGGCGCCGAACAGCGCGGTGAACGGCGTCGGCTGCCTGTTCGTGGACATCACCGAGCAGCGGGAGGCCGAGGACGCGCTGCATGACAGCGAGGAGAACCGGCGGCTGATCTTCGCCCAGATGCTGCGGGCCGAGGAGGCTGAGCGCGCCCGGATCGCCCTTGACCTGCACGACGACACGATCCAGGTGCTCGCCGCCTCGCTGCTCATGACCGACGGCGCCATCGCGCTCGCCGACCGGCGGGACGAGACCGAGATCGCCGAACGGCTGAACAAGGCCCGAAACGTGCTGGCAGCCGCGACCGAGCGCGCCCGGCGGCTGATGTTCGAGCTCCACCCAACGCTGCTCGATCAGCGCGGCCTGCGCCCGGCACTCGCCGCGCTGGCTGAGCAGACGGCCCAGCAGATCGGTGCGGCCTGGGCGGTCGAGGCGCCCGACGCGCGGTACTCCTGGGCGGTCGAGGCGCTCGCCTTCCGGATCGTGCGGGAGGCTGTCACCAACATCCGCAAGCACTCGCACGCCCGCAGCTTCGAGATCAGACTGTTCGAGCGCGACTGCCGCCTCCACGGCGTCGTGAGCGATGATGGGTGCGGCTTCGTGGTCGAGCAGATGACGGGTGCCTCACAGCGACCGCTGCACCTCGGCCTGCAGTCGTCCGACGAGCGCATCCATCTCGCCGGCGGTGAGCTCGCCGTCACGTCCAGCACCGCTTCGGAGAGCTCCGGCACCACGGTGTCCTTCTGGCTCCCGGTGAGCACCAACGGGCACGACTAAGAACTCGCACCGAAATGAAGGGACCCGCCGTTCGCAGACGACGAACGCCGTCGGTACCTGTCGTCAAGCCTGGAGGGGTGTCGATGGCTGCGACAAGCGGCTGCTCGTCCGCTACGACCGCCGCCACGAGATCCACGAAGCCTTTCCTAGCCCTTGCCTGCTGCCTCGTCTGCTTCAGGAGGCTGCAGACGTCTGTGAACCCTCGCTCAGCCGCGCGGACGAATGTCCTCTAGCCCGCCTCGCTTGCTTTCGGACTGGGATTGAACACCTCCCAGTGCCCCTCGGAGACGACTTCGACGGTGCCGCCGACCACCTTGATGGCGGTCTCGTCGTCCATCGCGTACCCCGGCACGGGCAGGCCGGCAGCCCATCGTTCTGCGTTGGCCATGGAATGCTCCGGCATAGCGTCGTGATCCAGGTGCGGAAACATCGCAAAGTCGACCAGTCCCAGTGCTCTGTCGGAACCGGTGGCGGGCGGACTCGCGGAGACGAATTCTTCCCCGACGCAGGGACCCATCACCAAGCTCCCGCCGCTCACTCCCACCCAGACCGTTTCATGCAGGGACGGCAAGAGGTCAAGCAGACCCGATTGCTGGATCCAGTAGCACAGGTACAGGGGATCGCCACCTCCCACTAGGAGGGCGTCGCACTCCTCAACAGCAGCGGTCCAATGCTCCGTTTCGATGCTGGGTAGTGCGGTGAGTTCCAGCACGCCCAACGACTTCCAACCGAGTTCGCACAGGGGACTGGCGGCGCGCCCGCTGATCAACTTCCACGCGAAGCCAGCACCGCCGGGAACGGCATAGATCGCGGTCGGGATGCAAAGGGCAGTGGACTCGGCGATCGGTTTGCCGAGGAGGTCGACCAGCGCATCGCGGATGCTCCTGTTCTTGATGCCAGCCGAAGTGAGAAGAAGCTTCACGCTGCCTCCTAGAGTCATTACTGCAGGCGAGCCCTTCGGGCCGCGTACGGACCCGTACGCGCTAGAGACTCGCAGACCACCGAAGACTCATCGGCTCCCACCATATCCTGCCTTGGGCCTTCGGAGGCTCATTCTGAGACGAGTTCTAAGCGCTCGCCTACGAAACCTGCGCCTCCCCGAGCCTGGGGTCGTGCAGGCTGCTCGCGAGCCGCCGGAAGGGGCCGTCCTGTGCCAGCAGCTCGACCGCCGGTCCGGACTCGACGATGCGGCCGTGCTCGATCACGAAGATGACGTCGGCGCGGCGGACGGTGGCCAGGCGGTGGGCGATGATGATCGAGCTGCGCCCGTGCAGCAGCCGGTCGAGAGCGCGCTCGATCACGATCTCGGTCGGCCGGTCGATGTTCGACGTGGCCTCGTCGAGGATCAGGATGCGCGGGTCGGCGAGCAGCGCCCGGGCGATCGAGATGAGCTGGCGCTCGCCCGCCGACAGGCCCGCTCCGCCCTCGCGCACGGCGTGGTCGAGCCCGCCCTGCAGCCGGGCGACGAGCCGGTCGAGGCCGATTGCCGCGGCGGTCTCGCGCACCTCCTCGTCGGTTGCGTCGGGGCGGGCGAAGCGCACGTTGTCGGCGATCGTGCCCGAGAAGAGGAACGGGTCCTGGAGCACCACGCCGAGCTGGCGCCGGTAGCTGCCGAGCCGCACCTCGCGCAGGTCGGTGCCGTCGACGCGCACCGATCCCTCCCGCGGGTCGTAGAAGCGGGCGATCAGCTTGGCGAGCGTCGACTTGCCGCCCCCCGTCTGCCCCACCAGGGCGATGCACCCGCCCGCCGGCACGTGGATGTCGATGCCGTGCAGCACCTCGGTGTCGCCGTACGAGAAGCGGACATCGTCGAGGTCGATGCGGCCCTCGATCGGGCCGATCGGGCGCGCGCCCGACCGGTCGCCGATCTCGATCTCGGTGTCGAGCACGGAGCTCACCTTGATCATCGCGGCGGCGGCCGCCTGCACCTGGCCGTACACATCCGAGAGCTCCTGCAGCGGCTGGAATACGAGCTGCAGCAGATAGATGGCGGTGATCAGCGTCCCGATCGTGAGCGTTCCATCGGCCAGGAGGTGCGCACCGAGCACGAGCACGGCGCAGGTCGAGATCGCGCCCAGGAGCTCGATCGACGGGAAGAACACCGAGAAGAGCTGCTGGGCGTAGACGTTCGCGGTGCGGTTCTCGAGGTTCAGCTCGTCGAACTGGCTCTGGAAGTGGCGCTCGCGGTTGAACGCCTGGATGATCGCCATGCCCGACACCGACTCGGCGACCTGGGCGGTCACGGCGGCGATCCGGTTTCGCACCTCGAGCTGCGCGACCGACGACTTGACCTGGAACCAGCGCGTCAAGACGAGCGTGGGCGGCAGGATGACCATCGCGACGAGCGCCAGCCGCCAATCGACCACGAACAGGACGATCACGGTGGTGGGCAGGAGCACGACGTTCGAGACGAGCGTCGGCAGGCCCTGGGAGAGCGCGTCGGAGATCGCGTCCACGTCGCTGGTCACGCGCGCGATGATCCAGCCGGCGCGCTGCTCCGAGAAGTAGCGCAGCGAGAGCGACGTGAGGTGGTCGAAGAGATCGCGCCGCAGGCCCAGGACGATGCCCTGGCCGATTCGCGCGAGGCCGCGGATCAGCGTCACCTGGCACAGCCACCCGAGCAGGTTCACCACCAGGTACACGGCGACGACGACCGTCAGGGTGTGCCGGTCGCCCTTGGCGATGCCGTTGTCGATCGCATCTCGCACGAGCAGCCAGCCGCCCGACTGGGCGGCTGCGCTCCCGGTCGCGACCACGATCAGCCAGGCGACGAAGAGCCAGCGGCCGCGGATGTAGCGCCCGAGGCGGCTCAGGCCGGTCCGGTGCTTATGCAACATCGAGCTCCTCGCCGAACAGGGCGGCGAACGCCCCGCCGTTCTCCAGCAGGTCGACCGGCAGCCCGTCCTCGACGATCCGGCCGCCGTCGAGCACCACTGCCCGGTCGGCCAGCTCGAGCGTCGAGAGCCGCTGGGCGGCGACCAGCACCGTCCGCCCCCCGATCGCAGGCCGCAGCCGTCCCACCAGGTCGTGCTCGGTGTGGGTGTCCACCGCCGAGAGCGGGTCGTCGAGCACGATCACGCGCGCGCCGGCAATCAGGGCGCGCGCCAGCGCCACCCGCTGGCGCTGGCCGCCCGACAGGTTGACGCCGCGCTCGCCGATCAGGGTGTCGTAGCCGTGGGGAAGGTCGGGAACGAAGTCGGTGACGCCGGCGGCCAGGCACATCGCCTCGACCTCCTCGAACGGCGCCTCGGGCCGTCCCGACGTGAGGTTCTCGCGCAGGGTGAGCGAGAACAGGATCGGCCGCTGCGTGATCACGGCGACCGCGTCGCGCAGCGCCGCCAGCCGCACCTCGCGCACGTCCACGCCGCCCACCAGCACCCTCCCCGCGGTGGGGTCATAGAACCGTGGCAGGAGATTCAGGAGGGTGCTCTTGCCGGCCCCGGTCTGCCCGCAGACGGCCACGATCTCGCCCGGCCGCACCGCGATATCGACACCGGTCAGCACCTCGTCCTCGCCCGGATAGGCGAAGTGGACGCCTTCGAAGGCGACGGTCAGGCCCCCGGCGGGCAGCTCCTGGGGGTGCTCCGCCTCGGGCAGCCGCTGCACGCCTTCGAGCCAGGCGAACGTCCGCCCGGCCGACGCGATGGCGCGCTGGGCCAGGTTCAGGATCCACCCCAGCGCCTCGAGCGGCCAGGTGAGCTGGAGCAGGATGGTGTTGAAGAGGACGAACTGGCCGATGGTCAGGCGGCCGTCGATCACGTCGTTGCCGCCGAAGAACACGACCGCCGCAATCGAGATCGTCGGCAGGAAGAACAGGGCCGGCAGGTGCTTGGACTCGACGCCGGCCTGGCGCACGACCAGGTCGCGGACCACGGTCGCCTTCTCGCCGAACCGCTCGCGCACGTCGTCCTCGCGGCCGAACGCCTGCACCATCTCGATCCCGACCACCGCCTCGTCGGCGGCCTCGGTGACGTCGCCCTTCCCCGCCTGCACCAGGCGCGAGATCGGCATCACGAGGTGCGCGAAGCGCCAGGCGACGAAGCCGATCAGCGGCGTCGCGACGCTCGTGTACACGGTCAGGCGCAGGTTGACGAGGGCAAGCACGACCACGCCCCCGACGATCATCATCGCGCTCTGGAAGCCCTGGATGACGCCCCAGCCGATGAAGTACCGGATCGGGAAGAGGTCGTTGGTCGCCCGCGACACCACCTGACCCGTCGGATGCAGGTCGTAGAAGGCGCGCGGGAACCGCAGGTAGCCCTCGTACAGCATCTCCCGCAGCCTGGCCTCGAGCCGGACGCCGGTGCGGGCGGTGGAGTAGCGGCGGGTGTAGTTGATCCAGAACCGGACGCCGGCGAGCGCGAGGATCGCGGCGATGTACGGCCACAGGGTGCCTGTGCGGTCGGGCACGATCGAGTTGTCGATCGCCCGCTGGATCAGGATCGGGATCGCGAGCGAGAGTCCCGTGTAGGCCAGCGCGCAGCCAAGGCCGATCAGGACCAGCCGCCGCTCCTGCCACCACAGCACGCGGAGCCGGCGCACGGTCGGGCGGAGTGGGTAGTCCTCGGGAGCGAACGGGTTCATGGAGAGTCGGCCGGAGCGGGACGGACCTCCGGCCAGACCTCTGCGGCACACCCGCAGGCTAGCCGAGGGCCGCCGCGTGGGTGGAGGGTGAATACATGGGGCCAGGCCCCATGTATTCACGCCTACATCGAGCGCGTGTACGTGCGAAACGCCATCGTCGCGAGTGCCATGCAGATTGCGGCCAGCACGGCGAGCAGTCCGATGTGGGCTGCGACCTGGGTCCAGTCGATGCTCGACTGGGTGGCGCTGCGGGCGGTGACCGCCGCCCAGTTCACCGGGTTGTAGCGGCTCACGTCCTGCATCCACGAGGGCAGGAGCGCCCGCTCCATGAAGAGGGTCGAGAGGAATGCCAGTGGCAGGCTGATCATCGTGACCATGCCGATCAGCGACTCGCGCTGGCGGACGAGCAGCGAGAAGCCGTTCGAGATCGACGCGATGCACGATCCCAGCAGGATGGCGACGACGAGCATCGCCGCGATGCCGGGAATGCCGCCGTGGAAGCGGGCTCCGATCGCGAGCGAGATGGCGATGATGATCGCCGACTGGATCACGGTCGTGGCGGCGCTCTGCACGAGCAGGCCGGCGTTCAGCGCGCCCCGCCAGACCGGGGACGTGAGCAGGTTGTCCATCACGCCGCGCTCCATGTCGTCGATGAAGGTCATCCCGGTCCAGCCGGCCGACATCAGCACCGTCAGCACCACCACGCCGGGGGCGAGGTAGTCGATGTACGGGCCGCCGGTGAAGCCGGGGATGTCGGTCACGCTCTTGAAGAGCTGCGAGAACAGGAGCAGCCAGATGATGGGCTGGGCGAGGGTGATCAGCACATAGGCGGGCTGGCGCCAGAGCGCCCGCAGGTGACGGAGCGCCAGACGCTGGGTGTGGCGGACGGCGAGCATGTCAGGCTCCTTCGGGGAGGGTGGATCCGAACTCCCTGCCGGCGTAGCGCAGGTAGACGTCATCGAGCGATGGGCGGGCGACGGTCATCGTGGCCACCGGGATGCCGGCGGCGTTGAGCGCCGCGAGCAGCGCGGGGGCTGCCACGGCGCCGTCGCCGGCGCGGGCGCGCACGGCCCGGTCGGCGACCGTGACCTCGGCGACTCCGGCGACGGGCCCGAGCGCGTGCTCGACCGCCGCACCGTCGACGTCGCGGGCGAGCTGGACGCGGATCGAGTCGCCCTCGAGCGCCCGCTTCAGCTCGTCGGGTGTGCCCGCGGCGACGATCTTGCCGCGGTCCATGATCGCCAGGCGGTCGGCGAACTCGTCGGCCTCCTCCAGGTAGTGCGTCGTGAGGAGAATGGTCTGCGCCCGCTCGGCGGCGATGGCGCGGATCTCGCGCCACACGTCCCGGCGGGCCTCGGGATCGAGGCCGGTCGTCGGCTCGTCGAGGAAGAGCACGCGGGGCTCGTGCATCAGCCCCATGGCCACGTCGAGCCGGCGCTGCATGCCGCCGGAGTACGTGCGCACGACGCGGTCGGCCGCGTGGGCGATCCCGAACCGCTCGAGCAGCTCGCCGACGCGCCGCCGCAGCGCCTGGCCGTGCAGGCCGAAGAGCGTGCCCTGCAGCTCGAGGTTCTCGCGGCCGGTCGCCTGGGGGTCGCTGCCGTGCTTCTGGCCGACGACGCCGATCGCCCGCCGCACCCGGGCCGGCTCGCGCAGCGCGTCGATGCCGGCGACCCGCACGCTGCCGCTGTCGGGCACCGCGAGGGTGGTGAGGATGCGGACGGTCGTCGACTTCCCGGCGCCGTTTGGGCCGAGCAGGGCGAACAGCGCGCCCGGCTCGATTGCGAGGGTGACACCGGCGAGGGCGCGCACCTCGCCGTAGCTCTTGGTCAGATCCGAAGCGTCGATTGCATGTGTGATGTCCATGGCCGCCAGACTAGCACGCACTAATGCAAGTTGCAATATTGATAGAATCAGACCGATGCCGCCCCGGCCGCTGAGCACCGACCTGACCGCGATCACGACACTCGGCCTGCTCGCCGAGCGGCCGCGCCATCCCTACGAGATGCAGCGCCTCATCCGCGAGCGCGGCAAGAGCTACGTCAAGGGCCTGCCGCGGAGCATGTACCACGCGATCGACCGCCTCGCGAAGGCCGGGCTGGTCGAGGCGGGCGAGCCCAGCCGCGAGGGCCGGCGGCCGGAGCGGACGGTGTATGCGATCACCGAGACCGGCCGCGAGGAGCTCGAGGCGTGGCTGACCGACCTGCTGGCCGTGCCCGACCACGACGATCCGCTCGCCTACCCGGCGGCGCTCTCGCTGATCGCCTATCTGGCTCCCGAGACTGCGACCGCCGCGCTGCGGGCCCGGCTCACGCCGCTCGACATCGAGCTGGGCGGAAGCCGCGCCCGCATGGAGGGGATGCGGCCGATCCTGCCGCGCCTGTTCCTGGTCGAGGAGGAGTACCGGCTTCGGATGATCGAGTCCGAGCGCGCCTTCACCGCCGGCCTCGTCGACGATCTCGAGCGCGGGCAGCTGACCTGGGACATTTCGGAGTTGCGCCGCCTGGCCGAATCGGGGAGCGACGACTGGGAGGCGCTGCGACTCGCCACGGGTGAGCCGCCGAGCTAGATGGTTGATTCCACGCCTCCGCGCGCCTGGACGTTCGTCTGTGATGGGTTGGCGTTTGGTGGTGGGCTGCGGCTGCGAACCGTCGCCTCGCGCATGAGGTGTCTGCGTGATCGCAGACACCTCACGACCGCCTCAAGGCTCCGCCTTGAGGCTTCTCGGTCGCGCCCATACGTTTACCAGTATGAACGCTCCCTGCGTCCTTGCGAGGCTCGGTTCTCGCCGCCCAGGACATCACGGCGGCGTGGAATCAACCATCTAACCGGTGACGTGAAGCCGCTCGAACGCCGCCGCCGCCCGCAGGACGAGCGGGTCGGAGTGCCAGCGGCCGACGAGCTGTAGGCCGACCGGCAGGCCGGCCGACGTGAACCCGCACGGCACCGTCGCGGCGGGGTGGCCGGAGAGGTTGAACGGATACGTGAAGCCGGTCCAGCCGAGATAGCTCGTCTGCCGGCCGTGGCGGATCGGCGAGTCCTGCCCGACCGGGAAGGCGGGTACCGGTAGCGTCGGCGTCGCCAGCAGATCCGCCGCAGCGAAGAGTGCGTCGACGGCCTGGTAGTGCGTGTGGCGTGCCAGCGCCGCCGCGGCCACCTCACCCGGCGTGAGGGCGAAGCCGGCCTCGATCACGGGCACCCGGCCCGGATCGAGCAGGTCGCGCACGGCGTCGATCCCGTCCGGGTATGCGGCCGCCTCGGAGGCCGCCCACAGTATGTGGATGATCGGCCAGGGGTCGGCGAACGCCGGGCCGAGGTCGCGTACCTCCGCGCCCGTCCCCGTGAGCGCCGCCGCGGCCGCGGCGGTGAGCCGGGCGACCTCGGGATCGACGTCGACGTAGCCCAGGTCGGGGCTCCATGCGATCCGGATCCCGGCGAGGTCGTCGCCCAGCCCCGCCTGGTACTCGAGGACAGGGCGTCCCAGCGAGTGCAGGTCGCGCGCATCCGGGCCGGCCATGACGGCGAGCATCAGGGCCGCGTCGGCCGCGGTGCGCGCGATCGGGCCGACGTGCGAGAGCGTGTCGGTGGACGACGGGGGCCAGTTCGGCACGGTCCCGAACGTGGGCTTGAGGCCGAAGACGCCGCAGAATCCGGCCGGGATCCGGATCGAGCCCGCGCCGTCGGATCCCTGCGCGATCGGACCGAGGCCGGCGGCGACCGCCGCCGCCGCGCCGCCGCTCGAGCCGCCGGCGGTCGCACCCGGCTGCCATGGATTGTGAGTGGAGCCGATCAGGCGGTTGGTGGTCTCGCCCTTCCAGCCCTGCTCGGGCACGCTCGTCTTGCCGAGCATCACGGCGCCGGCGTCGCGCAGGCGCTCGACCACCGGTGCGTCGCGGTCGGGGACGAAGTCGGCCGTCACGAGCGATCCGAACGTCGTGCGCACACCGCGCGTCCAGACGAGGTCCTTGATCGAGACCGGCACCCCCAGGAGCGGTGCGGCATCCTCCCCCTCGCCGTAGGCCCGCTCGGCCGCCCGCGCCTGCCGAAGCGCGATCTCGGGCGTGACGGTGATGAAGGCGCGCAGGTCGCCGTTTCGCTCCTCGATCCGGTCGAGCAGGCAGCCCGTGACCTCGACCGGCGAGAGCTCACCCGCCAGGTAGAGCTCGCGTAGGCGCACGGCCGAGAGCTCCCAGACGGCCTCGCTCACCCCAGCCGGGCCGCGTCGGCGAACACCGCGTCGAAGCGCTCGCCGATCTCGGCGATCAGGGCATCCGTCGTCACGGTGCAGAGCGCCATCATGCCGCGCGGCGCGATGTAGAGCCCGTGGCCCAGCGCCAGCAGGTGGATCGCCGCCCGCAGCGACTCGTCGCCGCGCAGGTTCACGAGCGACCCCGAGAGCCCCACCGACACGGGGACGCCGTGCCGGGCAGCCGACGCCTCGAGCGATTCGGCCAGCCGATCGCCCTGGGCCGCCATGCGGTCGATCGCCTCCTCCGAAAGGGCGGTGACGGCGGCGTACCCCGCCGCGCAGGTGACCAGGTTGCCGTTGTACGTCCCGGAGTGCTGCAGCGCATCCGGGCGGCGCGGATCGAGGTGCGCCAGCAGATCAGCGCGCCCGCCGACCGCACCGACCGGGAACCCGCCGCCGATCAGCTTGGCCATCATCGTCAGGTCGGGATCGACGTCGGCTGCGGCCTGCGCCCCGCCGACGCCCAGGCGCAGCGTGATGACCTCGTCGAGCACGAACACCGCGCCCGCGGCGCGGGCCGCTGCGGCGACGTCGGCCAGAAACGCCGGCGGCGGGGTGATGACACCCCCCGAGGAGAGCACCGGCTCGATGACCACGGCGGCCAGCTCGCCCGCGTGGCGGTCGATCTGGGCCAGGAACGCTGCGGTGTCGCCGTACGCTGCCGTCGCCGTCTCGGGGCCCGAGTCGAGCTCGTCGTAGGAGCCGTGATACCCCTCGGCGGCCTTGAGCAGCATCCGCCGCCCCGTCGCCCGGCGCGCGATCCTGACGGCGAGCAGCCCGGCCTCGGTGCCCGAGTTGCAGAACCTCACTCGCTCGACCGACCGGATCCGCCGGCACAGCGCTCCGGCCAGGTCGACCTGCTCCGGGGTGGCGGCCGGCCAGGCGGTGCCGCGCTCGAGCACGGCGGTGACGGCCTCCATCACGGGCGGGTAGCGGTGGCCGTGCACGAGGCTCGTGTAATTCAGAAGCAGGTCGATCAGGCGGTTGCCGTCGGCGTCCCACAGGAACGGCCCGTCGGCACGGTCGATCGCAAGCGGGAAGGGGGCATAGTGGGCGGTGGTGCGGGTATTGCCGCCCGGCATCACGTCGGTCGCGCGGCGCATCAACGCCTCCGAACGCGGAAACCGCCCCTCGAAGGTGGCCACCGCGCCTCAGCCGCCGCTGATCGCGGCCAGGATGTCGACGCGGGAGCGCTCGTCGAGGGCCGTCCCCAGATCGGCCCGCTCGCGGTCGACATAGACGTTGATGTGCGGGCGCAGGCCGTGTCCGGGCTCGCACAGCCGGTCGCGCATACCCGGCCAGCGCTGGTCGAGCCGGTCGATCGCGTCCGAGACCGTCGCCGCATCGACGTCCACCTCGCGCGGCAGGTCGGGGAAGAGCCGGGGCAGCGTCGCCGGGAGGTGCAGCGCGGCCACGGCTATCCCAGCACCGCGACTTCGACCGACGAGATGGAGGGCAGGTAGCTCGCGATCTCGGCCCACGACTCGCCCTCATCGGCGCTTGCAAACACCTGGCCCGTGCTCGTCCCGAAGTAGAGGCCGGGCTCGTCGAGATCGTCGATCGCGAGCCCCTCGCGCAGCACCCCGAGGTAGGCGTCGCGCTCCGGCAGGCCCCGTTCGAGCGGCTCCCAGGCGGCACCGGCGTTGCGTGTGCGCCAGACGGTGACGCGGCCGTCGGGCATGAACCGCCCGTGGCCGGGATCGAGCGGGATCACGTAGAAGCTGTCCCGGTCGTGCGGGTGGGCGGCGGCCGCGAACCCGAAGTCGGTCGGCAGGCCCTCGGTGATCTCGGTCCACGAGTGGCCGGCGTCGTCACTGCGGTGCATGCCGCAGTGATTCTGCTGGTACATGCGGTCGTGATCGACGGGCGACATCACGAGCTTGTGAACGCAGAAGCCGACCTCGGGGTGCTCGAGCGGCCAGTCGGCCCGAAGGCCGCGGTTGCGCGGCGTCCACGACGTGCCGCCGTCGCCGGT
Source organism: uncultured Actinomycetes bacterium (assembly GCA_963703275.1). GTDB lineage: Bacteria > Actinomycetota > Thermoleophilia > Gaiellales > JAICJC01 > JAICJC01. Next base: position 501,521 of record OY969804.1, read on the forward strand.
CTCGAACACGCCGAACCCCTGGATGGTCACCCAGAAGTGCGCGGGATCATCGGGGTCGAGCATGATCGCGGGCATGCCGAGATGCCCGGGCGGCTGCGACTCGGGGTTGTTCCAGTCACTTCTGCCGGGCTGATCGTCGAGGGTGCTGAGCAGCGACCAGGTCACGCCGCCGTCGCGGCTCTCGAACACGCCGGCCGCCTCGGCCCCGGCGAGCACGCGCCCGTTCGCAGCAGCGAGCCCTGAGATCTTCGAGAGGCGCAGGTCGCCTTCGGCGTAGGCCAGGCCCTCGCTCGAGAGCTCCCAGCTCTCGCCGAGGTCGGGGCTGCGCCAGACGCCGGCCCCGTGCCACTCGCTCGCGGCCGCGGCGTAGATCGTTCCGGAGCCGGCGTCGAACACGGCGTGGTAGACCGGCCAGCCCTCGCAGTACGGGCCGCGCACGTTCCAGTCGCGGCGATCCCGGTCACTCTCCAGGATGAAGCAGCCCTTTCGGGTTCCGACCAAGAGCACAACTTGCGGCATCTCCAATCCTCCCGCTTCGACGTCTGTGGGCAGTCTTATCACCAAAGACGGCCGCCGGCACCCGAACTCATCGGTGCCCGCTCAATCCGCCGGCCGGTAGGTCAGCGTCACCAGGCCGCTCGCGTAGGCGTGCGACCCGAGCAGGGTCAGGCGGTGGCGCTCGGCGATGCCGGCAAAGAGCGGCGTGCCGGCGCCGAGGATGCACGGCACGATGGTCACGGTGAGCTCGTCGATCAGCCCGGCGCTCAGGAACTGGCGGATCAGCACGCCGCCGTCGACGTAGATGCCGCCCGCCGTCACCTCACGCACGGCCGCCAGCATTTCCTTGGGCTCGCCGCTGACCACGCGCACCGTCGCCGCGGCCGGCTCGAGCGGTCGCGACGTGGCGACGAACACCGGCGTCTCCGCGTACGGCCACTCGTCGAACCCGAGCACCACGTCGTAGGTGGTGCGGCCGATCAGGATCGCCGCCGTCGCGGCCATGAACTCGGTGTAGCCGTGATCCTCACCGCCGCCGGCGGGCAGCCAGCTCAGGTCGTCGCCCGGGCCGGCGATGAACCCGTCGAGTGACGACGCGATGAACACGCGCACCGGGCCGGTCACAGGTGAACCACGAAGATCAGGACCGCCAGGATCTCGAGGGTCAGCACGCTCGCGCTCGCCCAGGCCCACGCCCGCAACAGCCGCCGCCGCTCGGGCATCGACTCGTCGCGCAGCAGCGACAGGGCCAGCACGAGGCCGATCAGGCGGCCGAGTGGGGCAAGGATCGTGAGGGCGGTCACGCCCGCGATCTGGCCGCCCGTGTACGGCTTGGCGGCGACGGCGACCGTCCCCGCGCCGGCGTTGGCCACCGCCGGCGGGCCGGGCAGGCCCGCGACCACCTGGTCGAGGTCTCCCACGGTGCGGGCCGAGTGGGCCGCGCCGGTGAGCTGATCGAGCTCCTCAACCGTGAGCCGGCCCGCGACGTGCGCCTCGCTCAGCCGCGCCACCACCCGGTCCCGATCGGCATTCGACGCGAGCGTGGACTCGTCCATTGCGGCGGTATTTTGCCATGCGATGTGTGGCCGGCACGGGTGGACGGGTAGATTGCGGGTCGTGTGAGCAGGTGTCCGGAAGGCAGACGGAGGGAGAGGACATGAGGAGCAGGTTCGGCACATCCGTGCTGGCCGCGATGGTCGGTGGGCTCGTGTTCGCGGCGACCGCATCCGCGGCGACGCTGGCAGATTGGGAGATGAACCAGGCCCCCGGGGCCAAGGTGATGGTCGACAGCAGCGGCCACGTGAACGGCACCATCGGGTCGGCGGTCAAGACCGGCGTCAAGATCATGGGCGCGACGGCCTACGAGTGGCCGTTTGCGAGCCCGACGGCCCCGCCGGCCAAACCGCAGCGGCTGGTGCAGGCAAACAGTGCGACGCTGAATCCCGGTGCGGGCAACTACACGGTGACGATCCGCTACCGCACGACCAAGCACTTCGGCAACATCGTGCAGAAGGGCCAAGCCGGTTCGGCGGGCGGCTACTTCAAGCTCGAGAATCCCGGCGGTCACCTGAACTGCGTCTTCCGCGGGACGAACTCGTCCGGCAAGTTCCTGCGCAAGGATGTGGAGTCGCCCGCGGTTCTCAGCAATGGGTCCTGGCACGTCGCCCAGTGCGCGCGCACGGCCACCGGCCTCACGCTGACCATCGACGGAACCGTCGTCGACACGGCGAAGGGCAGCTCGGGCACGATCTCGAACCCGCGCCCCATCACCATCGGCGGCAAGCTGGAGTGCGACCAGGTCAAGACGACCTGCGACTACTTCACCGGCGACATCGACTACATCAAGATCACGAACTAGGTACACCGAGGGTGCGTGCAGCTTGCTGCAGCCGGGCCGTGCCAAGGCCAAAGAGCACGATGCGGCGGTTTCCGAGCGTGACATCGATCGCCGGCGGGCCGGTTGCATCCGGCCCGTGGGCGGTTGGGATGCTGCGACGTGGGGTGATCACCTCGACGAGCCCCGAGCGGTAGTGAATCGTGGTGCTCGCCCCGTGACGGACGATCGACCGCACGCCCTGGCCCGGGACGAGTGCGAGCGCTCCGGTCGCGATCCGGGGGCCGTTCTGCGGCCCCGGGATGCTCGCGGGCCCGGGGCCACTCGAGCCGTTCAGCGACGTGGAGGCCACGGCCGCAGCGATCGCGAGCCCGGCCATGACCGGCGCGAGCACGAGCAGGCGCCGGGGCGGGCGCCGCACCCGCCTCGGGCGGGGCCGCAGCGCCGCGGCCCGCTGCTCGAGCTCGGCGTACAGCGCCACCGCCTCGGCCCGCGTAAGCTCGTCGGGATCGCGGGCCATGCTCATGCGGCGTCTCCGAGGATCTCGCGCAGCTGGCTTTCGGCCCGGCTGAGCTGGCTCCTGACCGTCGAGGGCCTGATCCCGGTGAGCTCGGCGACCTGGCTGTCGGGCAGTCCCTCCACGTGGTGCAGGTACACGCACAGCCGCTGGCGCGGCCCGAGCCGCCTGATCGCGGCCTGCAGGTCGAGCCTGCGGATGGCGTCCTCCTGCGCCGGCGAGCTCGTGTCGAGCGCCTCCACGAGCTCGTCGGCGACCTTGCCGCGCTGGCGCCACGTCCGGTAGGCGAGCCGCAGCATCACGGTCTTCGTGTACCCGAGCGGGTGGTCGAGCCCGGCGAAGCCGGGGTGGCGCGCGAGCACCTGAACAAGGGCAGCCTGCACGAGATCCTCGCCCTCCTGGTCGCCGACCAGCGCGCGCGCGGCCCGCCGCAGCGGCGGATACAGCCGCTGCAGCACGTCGACCGGGTCCGGTTCGATCTGCACGTGTGGTTAGACCCGGCCCTCGGGCCGAAGGTTCCGCTCACGGCTGGAAGGCCGGCGGCGAACCTGCGGCGCTCCCCGACGCGCCGGCAGAGGCGCCGGCGGAGCCGGCGGGGATCATCGGGCCGCCCGGGTTGACGTCATGCAGGATGAGGCAGCGCCCGCCGATCCGCATCTTGGGGGGCACGGGGCTGTTGGGGTGCGGGGGTGTCATGACCACAACGGGCGTGACGCAGGGCCGGATGCACATGGCGTTCGGCGGGCAGCCGCGAATCGGCCCGATGCCCGTGCAGACCGCTTTCGCGTGCTGCCCCGCGCGGATCATCGGGCACATGAGGTGCACACCGGTCAGGCGCCCACGGTGGACGGTGTGGGGGGCCGAGGAGGTGGTCGTGCCGGCGCCGGTGGAGGCGAGGGCATACGCGCCGCCCGAGAAGAGCGCGACGGCGCCGGTGGCAATGACGGCGATGCGGGCGATGCGGTGTCGAGGGAGCTTGCTCATCAGGTGTCCTTTTTCGAGGGTTCACCTGCTGAGAGCCGCGCGGGCGCCGAACCGCTGCATCGGCCGCGCGAGGTGCTACAGCCAGTCGATGTGGCGGAAGTAGCGAAAGAGCGTGACGCAGATGGCCATCATGAGGAGAAGGGCCAGCGGATAGCCGAGCCGCCAGTGCAGCTCGGGCATGTCGCGGAAGTTCATCCCCTCCACGCCGACGATCAGGGTCGGCGCGGCGACGATCGCGGCCCACGCCGAGATCCGGCGCATGTCCTCGTTCTGGCGGACGCCGACCTGGGTGAGGTTCGCGGCCAGCACGCTCGTCAGGAGGTCGCGGTCGTTGTCGACCTGCTGGAGCACGCGCAGCAGGTGGTCGTGGACGTCACGGAGGTACGGGCGCATCTCCGCATGCACCAGCTCATGGCGGCCGGATGCGAGCCGGTCGAGCGGCTCGGCCAGCGGCGCCACGGCAGCATGCAGCTCGAGCACCTGGCGCTTGAGCTCGTAGATGCGCTCGGCCGGGTTCACCGGCTCGGGCGAGAACACCTCCCGCTCGACCTCTGCGATGTCGCGGTCGAGCGCCTCGATGACGGGGCGGTAGTCGTCGACGATCCTGTCGACGATCGCATACAGCGCCGCACCCGGCCCGCAGCGCATGATCTCGGGCCGCTCCTCGGTCCACATCCGCGCCTCGTGGAGGTGCGCCTGGCCGTGGCGCACGGTGATGATGAACCCCTCGCCGAGGAAGATCAGCACCTCGCCGTACTCGACCACCTCGTCGGCCTCGATCCAGCGGGCGGGCTTGAGGACGACGAACAGCGAGTCGCCGTAGACCTCGAGCTTCGGCCGCTGGTGCGCGACGATCGCGTCCTCGACCGCGAGGTCGTGCAGCTCGAACTCGCGCCTGACCGAGTCGAACTCGGCCTCGGTGGGCTCGTGCATCCCGATCCAGACGAAGGCATCGTCGGGCCGGCTGGCCTGCCAGGCGTCTCCGACCCGGAGCTCGCCCGGCTTCCGGCAACCCTGCTCGTAGACGGCGCAGTCGACGATCACGGACGCGAAGTATCCCGCATTCCGGCCCCCACCCGGCGTTCGAGAAAGTCGCGGATCGCGGCGAGATAGAGCTCCGCCTCCTTCTCGAGGATCGTGATGTGGCTCGAGTTTCCGAAGACGACGAACTCGTTGTCTGCGATGCCGTCGGCGAGGGTGCGGCTGCAGCGCTTGGGCGAGAGCTCGTCGTACCACCCGCACAGGATCAGCGCGGGCACCGCGATCTCGCCGAGGCGGTGCGAGATGTCGAAGAAGGCCTGCGGCCCGGTGCCCTTGAACTCGTGCGGCCCCCACAGCGCATACGCGGGGCCGGTGTCGGCCATGAGCGGCGCGGCGATCTCCTGGAACTCGCGCCGCGACCGCTCCGGCTCGTACGGGCTCGACCGGCGCAGGTGGCGCGAGTTCAGCTCGAGCACGGCGTCGAGATACTCGGGCGCGTCGAGATCGTCCTCCTGCTCGTGCCTGAGCATCAGCGCATGCATGTCCTTGCCGAGCGCCATCCGGTGCTCCGAGATGTCGAGCAGGTAGTCCTTGCCGTTGGCGTAGGTGTTCGAGAGCACGAGCGCGTTCACGTTCTGCGGGTGGTCGAGCGTGTAGGCGAGCGCCAGCATCCCGCCCCACGACTGGCCGAGCAGCGTGACGACGCCCAGGTCGAGGGCCTGGCGAACGGTCTCGACCTCGGTGATGAACCGGGGGATCTGCCACAGCGTGGGATCGTCGGGCCGGTCGGAGTCACCGCCGCCCAGCTGGTCGTAGAGCACGAGCTGCATGTCGCTGCCAACGACCTCGGCCAGGCGGTCGAGATACCGGCTGCTGGCCCCCGGGCCGCCGTGCAGCCCGAGCAGCGTCCGGCTGCCCGTGCCGAATACGCGATAGGCGATCTGGTAGCCGCGCTCAACCTCGATCCGGCCCTCGCTCGTGAGCGGTGCCGCCCGCCTTGCGGGGCCGCCGGTCGCCATGGTCATCGCGTTTCACCTCCGGGTCGTGTGGCGGCATTATCAGATACCAGCCGGAACCCCTGCGGTAGGCTGATCCCATGCGGGATATCGGGATCGGACTGATCGGGTCGGGCTTCATCGCCCAGTGCCACGCCGAGGCGTTCAAGACGGTGCCCGCCGCCAGCCTGCGCGGCATCGCCTCGCCGACTCCGGGGCACGCCGAGCGCTTCGCGGCCGAGCACGGCATCCCCCGCCACCACACCGACTACCGGGCGCTGATCGAGCAGTCGGACGTCGACATCGTCTGCATCGGCGCCCCCAACGACCTGCATCGCGACATCACGGTTGCGGCCGCGTCGGCCGGCAAGCACGTGATCTGCGAGAAGCCGCTCGCGCGCACGCTGGCGGAGGCCGACGAGATGATCGCCGCCTGCGCGAAGGCGGGAGTGCTCCTGATGTACGCCGAGGAGCTGTGCTTCGCGCCCAAGTACGTGCGGGCGAAGGAGCTGGCCGACGAGGGCGCGCTGGGGCCGGTGTATCTCGTGCGCCAGGGCGAGCAGCACCTCGGGCCGCACTCGGGCTGGTTCTGGGATCCCGAGCGCGCCGGCGGCGGGGTGCTCATGGACATGGGCTGCCACGGGATCGAGTTCGCGCGCTGGGTCTACGACAAGGCTCCGGCCGAGTCGGCCACGGCCGAGCTCGGCACCTTCGTCCACGGCGATCGCACGCAGGCCGAGGATCACGCGGTGTGCGTCGTGCGCTTCGCCGGGAACCGCCTGGGCGTGGTCGAGACGAGCTGGGCCAAGCCCGGAGGCATGGACGATCGCGCCGAGCTGGTCGGGCCCAACGGCATCACCTACGTCGACATCCTGCGCGGCTCGGCGCTTCTGACCTACAGCGAGCACGGCTACGGCTACGCGGTCGAGAAGGCGCCCCAGACGAGCGGGTGGACGTTCACGATGTTCGACGAGCTCTGGAACTACGGCTTCCCGCAGGAGATGCGCCACTTCGTCGACTGCGTCGCTCTCAGGCGGCGAGCCCGCCGAGACCGGCGCCGACGGCCGGGCGGTGCTCGAGATCATCTACGCCATGTATCTGGCCGCCGGCGGCGCCGGGCGGGTCTCGCTTCCGCTCGACATCAGCCCCGAGATCGCGGCACGGCCGCCGTACCTGTGCTGGAAGGAGCCGGCGGCCGTCCGCTGAGGAGGCCACGTGGCGAAGCTCGACAAGGCACGATGGTGGGCGATCCGGCCGGCGCAGAACCGCAAGCCGTCGAACTACCGCTGCCCGCTGTGCGGCTACCGCCTGCACGCCATGACGAGCCACATGCTGATCGCGCCCGAGGGCGATGCCAACCGCCGCCGCCACGCGCACACCGAGTGCGTCGCCGCCGCGCGCAAGGCCGGGCGGCTGCCGCTCCTCGACGAGTGGAAGGCGACCCAGCCGCGATCGCCCTCGCTGCTCGATCGCGTCCTGCGGCGGGGCTAACTCGAGCGCAGACGCGGGCGGCGGCGATCCGAGTCGATCGGTGCCATCCGCCGCAGCGAGACCCACACGAGTCCGCTGATGGCCGCCGCCCGGAACCGGTCTTCCGGGTCACGCCGCATGGCCATCATCGTGGCGGTGGCCTGCAGACACAGCAGAACCGCCAGTACCGCGGCGTGACCAGTGACGAACCGGCGCATGGTTGGAGCGTACCCGACCGGCAGATGCATGGTACGTTCGCGCCGACCCATTCTCCCAAGAGCAAAGGAGGCGGCAATGGCCGTCTTGATGATTCTCGACTTCGAAGGTGTCACGGCCGACCAGTACGACCAGGTTGACGAGTTGCTGGGCGGCCTCTCGCCCGAGAACTCGCCGCCCGGACTGATCAGCCACACCGCCGGCGTGACCGACACGGGCCTCTTTGTGGCCGACGTGTGGGAGTCGCCCGAGGATATCCAGCGCTTCTACGAGGCGCAGCTCGGCGCGGCGCTGCAGCAGGCCGGAGTGCCGGAGACCCAGCCGCAGATCGTGCCGGTGCACAATCACCTCCACGGCAGCGGCGATGACGCCGCGGTGATCGTGATCGTCGAGCTCGACGGGATGACCACCGGCGACTACGACGCGCTGACGGGCGACATGGATGCGCACGCCGGAGACGGCGGCGGCCACCCGGCCGTCTCGCACGTTGTGGCGGTCACTGACGACGGTCTCGTGGCCGTCGACATCTGGGGCTCCGAGGAGGAGTTCGCGAACTTCGGTCAGACCGAGCTCGCTCCGCGGGTCGGCGACAAGATGGACGGCATGAAGCCGCGGTTCGCGACGGTGCACAACCACGTGCCCGTCAAGGCGCCGTCGGCGCACTGAATTCGCTTGACTGTCAAGTGACTTGACGATCTGAGCGTCGCGGCGTACCCTCCCGGGTGATGCCGTCCGAAGACCTCGCTGAAGCGGTTCCGATCCCCGCGCTGCTGCGAGCAGCGCGGGGCGCCTACGGCAACGCCATCCGCGCCCGGCTGGCCGCTGCGGACTACGACGACATGCCCCGCAACGGGCCCTACGTGCTCGGAGGCCTGGCCGCCAACGTCGCGACGGCGGGCGAGCTGATCCGGCAGCTCGGCGTCACCAAACAGGCGGCCAGCCAGCTGATCGACACGCTGGTCGTGCGCGGGTATCTCGAGCGCCGGTCCGACCCCGACGACCGCCGGCGGATGCTGATCGAGCTCACCGATCGCGGCCATGCCGCGGCCGGCGTGGTGGGGGCGGCGGTCGAGGCGGTCGACGCCGAGCTGGCGCAGTTACTCACGCCGGTGGAGCTGGCGGGTCTGGTGGCGGGGCTCGTGGCCCTCACCGAGATCCGCGAACGGATGGAGGCGGGCGTCGGCCCTCTGGCCGCGGAGCCGTGAGCGCCACCGCGCTAATCTGGCTGGTCGCGCTCGCGTGGCTGCTCTGGAGGCAGGTGCAGCGTCGCCAGATCGGCGGCCGCGGGGGGCGGGGTGGCGGCCGCCGTCAGGTCGGTGTCGTCCTGCTCGTCATCGGCGCCGTCGAGTTCGCCGGGTTCGCGCAGCGCAGCCACCTGACGGCGCTCAGCATCGCCATCCTCGGGGTGAGCTTCGCCGTCGGCGCGGGCCTCGGCGCGGTGCGCGCGTTCACCGTGCGGCTGTGGGTCGAGGACGGCCGGCTCCTCCGCCAGGGCACGGCGATCACGGTGCTGCTGTGGCTGGTCGCAGTCGGCCTGCATCTCGGCAGCGACTACACGGTGCGGCGAGCGGGCGGGCCGGCGGGTGCCGGATCAGCCAGCATGCTCCTCTACCTCGGGCTTGCCTTCACGGTCCAGAGCTTCGTCCTCCGCCACCGGGCCCGTGCGACGGTCGACGAGCTGCGCGGCCGGCGGGTCGCCGCGCCGGCTCACTGACCCTGTTCGTACGCCTCTTCCTCAGCGAGGGTTCGCTCGGCGGTGGGAAGCACCTCGAGCCGTCCGTCGGGGATCGGCTCTCCGCTCGAGATCGACCGGCCGTACGTTCCCTGACGCAGCCGCTCCTCGGCCCGCTCGACCGCCGCGAGCTGGTTGCGGAGCTCGTCGATCCGGCCGACGTCGACCTCCTCCTGGTACAGCTCGGACGCGTCGTCCGCGAGGTCGGTGCTCGAGAGCTCGTCCACCGGCGCGAGGCCGAGCCCCGTCAATTCCGCGGTGATCCGCTGGCGTTCTCGATCGAGCAGTGTCTGCGCTTTCTGGTCGTCCACGGCGCCTCCTTAGGGTCGGCCGACTGTGCGTCGCTCGCCCGAGTCTAGTTGCGCGGCCTCGTTGCAGGCATGGCAAGGATACGGGGGCAAAAAACGGACTTGCCGAGCGGGACCGGTCATGGTAGCGTCGCGTGAGCAGCGTTACATTTTCTGGAATTCGAGGGGGTAGGCATGCGCGTTCCGCGCGTTCTCGTCGTATCCGGCACCGTTGCGGCGGTTGCCGGCACCTTGATCGTCGCCGCAAGCTCGACGATCACGAGCGCAGCGGCCCCGGCGCGGGCCGTCCGACCGACTGCAACACACCGCCCGTCCGCCAGGTTCATCTCCGAGGCGCGGGCGGCGTTGGTGAAGTATCTGAACCACAATCATGGGACGGCGATGCTTGTTCACCCAAGTCGACCCACCGGGATCAAGGGTGCGACGGCAACCAGAAGCTTCAACTGGTCTGGCTATGCGGACGTGGCAACGAGCAGCGGCGCCTTCACCAACGTGAGCGGGCAATGGATGACGCCCGGCGGTGACGTGCAACGAAGGAGGACACGCTCACGTCCGAGTGGGTCGGACTCGATGGCTGGAGCTCCGCCACCGTCGAACAGGACGGCACTTTGAGCTGGTGTTACCGGGAAAAGGCAACCTACTTCACGTGGTACGAGATGTACCCCGCAGGCACCATTGAGGTGGGAACCTCGCTCCAGCCCGGTGACCAGATCGCCGCCAGCGTGGCCCGTATTGGCACGTCTTACACGCTGAAACTGACCGACTCCACCAACACCGCAAACAGCTTCACAGAGTCGGCGACCTGCGCGCTGACAACGTGTTTGGACACGAGCGCGGAGTGGATCGCCGAGCGGCCCGAGTTTTCTATCGGGATCGCGCCGCTCGCCAACTATGGCACATGGACCCTCACGAACGGGTCGGAGACTGCGCATGGCGTAACCAGCACCATCAGCGGCTTCTCCGGTGCCAGTAAGTTGAACAGCACCATGATCGACGCCACTCAGGCCTACAACCTGTCGACCGCATCGGCGCTCACTGGCGGCAACAGCTTCACGACCACTTGGCACAACTGGTACTAAGACATACCGCTCGAGCGGCCTGGGTTTGTGCCCAACGGGGAGGCTCCGCGTTTGCGGGGCCTCCCCGCTGTTTTGGGGATGGGCAAAATTGGAATCCGCAGGTTGACACATTCCGAACGAAGTGGCACTCTCTAGTTGGAGTGCTGTAGGTAGGTTCTAACTCGGTAGGGAGGCTCAGCGGGTGCTGATGAGGGTTCTTGACGCGCTCGGGGCGGATCTCGCCGAAACAGCGAATGACGGCGGCGATGAGTTCGATCCGGCTCCCAAATCGTGGGAGGTGGGTGACGGCGAGATCCACATCTGGCGGGTCGAGCTCGATGCACACGTGGACGACGGAGTGGCCGCGGGGGTGGCGCTCTCGCGGGAGCGGGTGTGCGCGCGTAAGCGCAGGTCACAGGCCGCGATGCGAGTGGTGCTGGCCGGATATCTGAACTGTCGGCCGGCGGACATCCGTCTGAGAACCCGGCCAGTTCGGCAAACCGTCCTTGGCCGCGGGCCAGGGTGATCTCCAGTTCAACCTTTCGCGGTCAGGTGGTCGATGCGTGATCGTCATCGGCCGGTCCGACCCCGTGGGCATCGACCTCGAACGCGTCTGGCCGATTGGAGATGTCGACCGCCTGTCCGAGCGGTTCCTCGCACCGGCCGAGGCTCTTGCGATCCGTGAAAGGCAGGGCGACGCGAAACTCCTGGCGTTCTTCAACTGCTGGACGCGCAAGGAGGCCTACGCCAAGGCCATCGGCCGTGGCTTGGGTCTGCCGTTCGACACATTCTGCGTCTCTGTCGAAGAGAACTCACACCCCTCCTTCCTGACTCTGGCCAACGACGATCCGGGGGCTTGGACACTCCGGTCGCTGGAGCCATGGCCTGGATACGTCGCAGCGGTCGCGAGTCGGCAAAGGCCGTCCGCGGCTGCCGCCTCGACGCACGCTTTGAGCGGTCCGGGCTGATGGCGACGGCGGTCGAACCCGGACCCGACGCTCCGCCTCGTGACCGAGACGTCGTATTTCGCCCAGCGCCGGAGGTCGTCGCGGCGTCTCAACTGACGGCGTTCAGACATTTCTGCGAGGCGGAGTCGGGCCGGTCAATCTCAGATGAGGAAGCCCTCTACCGGTTCTCAGTCGATGAGTACCAACTTTTCTGGCGGCTGTTCCTCGCCTGGTCGGACATCCTCCGCGAGGGGGACGACCGACCGGTGTGCACTGGCGATGGCGTCGAGTTCGCGCGATTCTTCCCCAGCCTGCATTTGAACTACGCCGAGAACCTGCTGCGTGTCGACTCTGTCGAGGATGCCGCGCGTCCCGCCGTGACCGCGGTGCATGCGTCCGGTGCCAGCGAGCGAATCACGCGGCAAGAGCTCCGCGATCGGGTGCTCTCGCTCGCGGTTTCACTTGTCGAGCTTGGGGTAGAACCCGGCGACCGCATCGTCAGCGTTATCTCGAACTGCGCCGAAGCCCTGATTGCGGGGCTGGCGAGCGCCACAGTCGGTGCCACCTTTTCGAGCACGGCACCCGAGATGGGAGCAGACGCGATCTTGAGCCGGTTCGGGCAACTCGAACCGGCTCTCCTGATCGTCACTCTCGGTGGCGAGACGCACACGTCGTCGGTTTCCGCCGGAGAGCGACTGGTCGCGGTCGTGCGCGGGCTCTCCTCGCTGCGAGCGGTTGTGATCCTCGACGAAGGCGTCGTCCCGCCTGGACTGGGATGCCCGGTGCACCGCTTGGCCGACGTTGCTGCGAACGCTCACGTCGCCAACGACGAGCACCCGTGGACCCGGTTCCCGTTCAACCACCCGCTGTTCATTCTCTTCTCTTCAGGGACGACTGGTCCGCCGAAGTGCATCATCCACGGGGCCGGCGGCACGCTCATCGAACACGTCAAGGAGCATCGCCTACACGGCGATCTTCGGCCCGGCGACAAACTGTTTTTTCAAACCAGTGCAGCCTGGATGATGTGGAACTGGCAGTTGTCGGCTCTCGCATGCGGTGCCGAGATCGTCGTCTACGACGGCTCGGTTTTGGAGCCCGACAGCATTGTGGCGCATCGTCGACGCCGAGAAGGTGACGGTGTTCGGCACCAGTCCCCCCTACCTGCGGCTCTGCGAGGACAGCGGCTACGCCCGAGGCAGGCGCTGCGGCTCGAATCGCTGCGGGCTGTTCTCACGACCGGATCGGTTCTGAACGACGCTCAATACGACTGGGTGGAGCGTAATGTTGCCTCGGTTCCGGTTCAGTCGATCTCCGGTGGCACTGACATCGTCGGCTGCTTCGTGCTAGGGAACCCGAACCTTCCGGTTACGCCGGCGAGAGCCAGTGTCGCAGCCTCGGTCTAGACGTCCAGATGCTGCGATCACCGGATGCGCCGCGGATCGCCTGCGGGCGAGTTGGTGTGCTGTAGCCCCTTCCCATCGCGCCCGCTGGGTCTGTACGGTGACGCTGAGGGAGGGCGCTTTCATGATGCGTACTTCGCGGCCAACCCAGGGGTATGGACACACGGCGACCTGATCGAACTCACTGCGGACGGATCGGCGCGAGTGCTGGGCCGGTCCGATGGAGTCCTGAATGTCCGCGGTATGCGGATCGGGCCGGCTGAGATCTACCGCGTGCTGCAGCGGATTCCCGAAATCGATGAGTCCATGGCGGTCGAGAGCAGACAACCGGCGCCGCTGCGGGTGACTCGAGGATCGTGCTGCTCGTTGTCATGAAAAAAAAAAAAAAAAAAAAAAAAAAAAAAAAAAAAAAAAAAAAAAAAAAAAAAAAAAAAAAAAAAAAAAAAAAAAAAAAAAAAAAAAAAAAAAAAAAAAAAAAAAAAAAAAAAAAAAAAAAAAAAAAAAAAAAAAAAAAAAAAAAAAAAAAAAAAAAAAAAAAAAAAAAAAAAAAAAAAAAAAAAAAAAAAAAAAAAAAAAAAAAAAAAAAAAAAAAAAAAAAAAAAAAAAAAAAAAAAAAAAAAAAAAAAAAAAAAAAAAAAAAAAAAAAAAAAAAAAAAAAAAAAAAAAAAAAAAAAAAAAAAAAAAAAAAAAAAAAAAAAAAAAAAAAAAAAAAAAAAAAAAAAAAAAAAAAAAAAAAAAAAAAAAAAAAAAAAAAAAAAAAAAAAAAAAAAAAAAAAAAAAAAAAAAAAAAAAAAAAAAAAAAAAAAAAAAAAAAAAAAAAAAAAAAAAAAAAAAAAAAAAAAAAAAAAAAAAAAAAAAAAAAAAAAAAAAAAAAAAAAAAAAAAAAAAAAAAAAAAAAAAAAAAAAAAAAAAAAAAAAAAAAAAAAAAAAAAAAAAAAAAAAAAAAAAAAAAAAAAAAAAAAAAAAAAAAAAAAAAAAAAAAAAAAAAAAAAAAAAAAAAAAAAAAAAAAAAAAAAAAAAAAAAAAAAAAAAAAAAAAAAAAAAAAAAAAAAAAAAAAAAAAAAAAAAAAAAAAAAAAAAAAAAAAAAAAAAAAAAAAAAAAAAAAAAAAAAAAAAAAAAAAAAAAAAAAAAAAAAAAAAAAAAAAAAAAAAAAAAAAAAAAAAAAAAAAAAAAAAAAAAAAAAAAAAAAAAAAAAAAAAAAAAAAAAAAAAAAAAAAAAAAAAAAAAAAAAAAAAAAAAAAAAAAAAAAAAAAAAAAAAAAAAAAAAAAAAAAAAAAAAAAAAAAAAAAAAAAAAAAAAAAAAAAAAAAAAAAAAAAAAAAAAAAAAAAAAAAAAAAAAAAAAAAAAAAAAAAAAAAAAAAAAAAAAAAAAAAAAAAAAAAAAAAAAAAAAAAAAAAAAAAAAAAAAAAAAAAAAAAAAAAAAAAAAAAAAAAAAAAAAAAAAAAAAAAAAAAAAAAAAAAAAAAAAAAAAAAAAAAAAAAGACGAGCATCTCGCCGACCTCGGGCGCACCGTCGCTGACAGACTGCTCTGACACTCTGGCAGCGATGACAAGATAACCGCGGCACGTATACGCTGGCTAGTGAATGGTGAGCGCTGAGAGGCATGTTGTAGAGATAAGTAGCCAGAGGAGAGCACTAGAAACAAGACATTTCTCAGAGGAGTTTGACTGAGTGTCTGGATAGTGAGAATTAAAGGTGAGTGAGGGCAGAAGAAGATACAGGGTTTGAACTACACGAGGGCACGCACTGGGAGGCAGAAGGCTCTCAGCTTAGCAGCGGGCTTGAATGAGTACAACAACAGCAGGAGAAAGAGAAAGACTGAGGTGCCTCTAGGGGAGACAACTGAACGTAGATATTTGACGCGCAGGAGCAACTAAGGAGAGTTCGCAGCATACTGCATGACGGCACTCACAAGAGGCGTAGCGTTGGCGTCAGAGAAGGCAGCGTGGCGTAACGTGTGCGCTGTCGTAGACGCGATCGTGCCAATGGAGCTAAAGGCTCCGAGCGACAACACGATGACGAGGACAGCTCCCGTTAAGGCCGCGAGGATACAAGCCCTGACCCGGGACGGACGACGCGAGGCGCGCTCGTTGAATTGGTGTCCATTTTCAGAGCGGAGCCTGGGTGCCGGCGATCCGCACGACCCGATCGCTTCGCGGCCGCGCACCGCGGGGCGGCAGCGACGAGTGTCAGGATGCGTTCCGCAGATCGGATGGCAGTACACTTGCGACCCGTGACTCTTCGGAACTGGATTGTGAGGCCTGACGCTCCGGCTCTCGCGGTGTCGGGGCTCTCGGTTGTCTCCTTGGATTCGCACACGGGGGGTATTTCCCGGAGGCCTGGGGATGGGCATCGATCGCGCTCTGCTGGTGCGCCATATGCACTGTAATGCTTCGCGAATCCGTCGACATATCCATTCGTGTCGTCTGGCTTGGGGCTGGAGTCGCCGCTGCTCTTGCGTGGTCAGCGGTCTCCCTTTTCTGGACATCTGATGTGACCAACGGGGTTCAGTCTGTGGAACGCGACGGGCTTTACCTGAGACATCCTAATCGCGGCGATCACCGTTTGCGAGCGCCGCGCCCGCGTGTACATCTTGGGCGGTGTGACGGCCGGGATTGTTATTGTATCAACGTACGCCGTGCTCACGCGGCTGTTTCCAGACCGGTTGGGGGTGTTCGCCGATCCCCAGGGGCCTGGACGACTGTTCGCGCCGCTCGGGTATTGGAACGGGGAGGCTGAACTGTCCGCCATCGGCCTCGCTGTCGTCGCCTGTGGGTGCGCGTATCTCCGGTCTGATGCATTGCGTATCGTTGCAGCCGGCACAGTTCCTACATTGTCGCTTGCAGTGTTCTTCACGTACAGCCGAGGACCGATTCTGGCCCTCGCCGGCGGGGTTGTCCTTCTACTGATCCTCGAGCCCCGCCGAGTCTCTGTTCTTGCGTGGTTGATTGCGCTGGCGGTTGCCCCGGCAGTACTGATCGTGGGAGCTGCGTCACTGAGGGGTCTCTCCGGCGCACACTACGGCATTCAGTCTGCGGGCGAAGGGCACAGGTTTGCGTTGGCACTTCTGGCGACCACCATCCTGTCGGCAGCTGTTGGGTGGGGTGTATCAAGGCTTGAAGTGCGAGTGCGCGGCAACAGGCGCGTCCGAAGGGCTTTCCTGCGCGCGGTTCCGATCGCGGCGCTTGCCGCCGTGGCCATCGCCGTGGTTGTGATCTCGCCGGGTGCAACGATCAACCGCATTCGAGGCTCGTTCGATGCCGCGGGGCCATCCACCCAGTCATCGGCTCGACTGGAAAGCGCCTCTCCGGACTCCCGGCTCGCACTGTGGGCGGTGGCGTGGGACTCGCTGAAGGACCATCCACTCTCGGGCGAGGGCGCGGGAAGTTTCGAGTGGGAGTGGCTTCTGCACAGGACGCAGGGGACGGATACGCGATTTGCCCACAGCGTGTGGTTGGAGGCGGCAGCGGAAGGTGGGCTTCCCGGGCTGTTGGTGATGGCCTTGGTGTTGCTCTCCCCGTTCGTTGCGGCGGTCAGACGAAGACGGCAGGCGGGGGTTTGCGTGGCAGCGTGTGCCTACGCAGTCTTCGTTATCCACGCAAGCTTCGACTGGGACTGGGAGTTGCCCGCGGTGACGGTCGCAGGCCTTTGGTGTGGTGTAGCTCTGATGGCGGATCCGGCATCCTTCCGGCGAGTCTCGAGCGAGTCGTTCCGTTACGGCGTGGTTGCGGCCGCGGTCATCGTGATCGGACTAAGCGCGTATGGCGTCGCAGGAAACCGAGACATTGCGGCAAGCGAGAAGGCGGCACAAGCCGGCGACTATGGGAAAGCGTTGGCATGGGCTCGAGCCGCAGGTCGTTGGCAGCCATGGTCATATGTTCCGGATCTCGAACAGGGAGCGGTGTACGAGGCGCGCGGAGACCTCGGGTCTGCGGCCGTCGCCTACCGACGCTCCACGGAGAAGGACTCGTCCGCTTGGCATCCCTGGTTTGCGCTTGCGCAAGTGACCGAAGGTGCACAGCAGACGGATGCCTTGGCTCGAGCGCGCGCTCTCAATCCCGAGAGTCGACAGATAGCCGCCTTTTGCTCTGACTCCTCAGCGCTCCGGTGTTCGTCCGAGCCGTAGGGGGAGGTCGATCGGGCCGAGCCTCGCTGTGACGAGGGTTCAAACATTTTCAGGAAGGGCGGTCGACGGGCCGCCGCGATCACCGTATCGTTGACTAAGGCTCCGGCGTGCGAGGGCGCGGATCCGAGGCCGCCGAAACCCCCATATGAACCGGTCAACTCGAGGTCGGTCACAACCACCAAATGCCCAGATTTCAAGGGAAAAAGGCGGGACAAGAACTCGTCAATCTACCCGTTGCACTCCGGTCCGGTGGGCTGTAAACTGGTTCCAGTGCTCCGCGAGGGGGCGTGGCAACCTTCTACAAGAAACACCAAGTCTCGGACGCACCGGCGTCCTCGGTGACATCCCTTCCGATCGGCTGTCTATAGGCACTCCGGCGGAGCTTGGCTTGGCTTGGGAAAAGGAGCTCAGCAGAGTGCGTGAACAACAGCACGCAACGGTGGCGGACTACTTCGCGGTGATTCGCCGGAGGGCGTGGGTTGTCGTCCTTGCGGTGGCGATCACGACCGGATCCGCGATCTACATATCGTCCCGGGAGCACCCGGCGTTCGCAGCGACCGCGCAGGTGCTTGTTAACCCCAACGACGACTTGGTGTCGGGAGCGGGAAGTGTCCAAAGCGATGCGCAGGCCCGGTATGACTCAACCCAGGCCCAGATTGCCCACACGCTCCCCGTGGCAACAATCGCCGTTGGCAAAGCGGGACTGGATGGCATAGGGGCTTCTGCGCTCGTGCGCAGGTCAAGCGTGACGTCCGACCTGACGACGAACGTGCTTTCATTCCGAGTTACTGACGCGAATCGCGCCGTTGCCGTGCACCTGGCGAATCGTTATGCAAACGCCTTCACGGTCTACCGGCGAGAACTCGACCAACAGGCGATCGACACCGCACTGAAGGGTCTCGCGAAGCAGACCGCCGGCGTCAAACGGCAATTTGCGACCGCGAAGGCAAGCGGTCAGTATCTCGGCCTCATCCGCCAGAACCTCAACAAGCTGATTGACCATCAGCAATCGCTCTTGACACTGAAGTCGCAGACGACCGGCGGAGCGGTCGTGACCTCCGAAGCAACCCACGCCCAGCAGACCCAGCCGAACACGAAGCGCGACGCGCTTCTCGCAGCGATTGCGGGTCTGGTGTCCGGAATTGCGTTGGCTTTTCTGCTTCATGCGTTCGACACGCGCGTCAGGTCTGCCCGGGAGATCGGAGATCATCTCGGGCTCACGATGCTCGCTCGCGTTCCGACGCCCCCCCGCGCGCTGCGGAAGAACAACCGCCTTGCCATGCTTTCACGCGAGCACGAGGATCACAGCGAGGCGTATCGCAAACTGCTCGTCGCGTTCGACTTCGCAAATCTACCGGTGCGCGGGAAGATCGTGATGGTGACAAGCGCAGTCGAGAAGGAGGGTAAGTCCACCACGATCGCCAACTTGGCCGTCGCGATGGCACGGAGTGGGCGACGGGTCGCGATCGTTGATGTCGACCTCCGGCGGCCGTTCCTCTACAAGCTCTTTTCGGTGGCGGGTGAACCGGGTATCTCGGACGTCGCACTCGGGTACACCGTCCTCGATGACGCGCTTGCGCCCATCGACCTCGGGGATGGTCGCCAGTCTTCCCCGGCGCCCGTATCGCGTCCGACGACTCAGCCAGGCTCCGGGACGCTCCAGGTGCTCCCCGCCGGCACCCTCGTGCCGTCACCGGCCGACTTCATCGGAGCTCAAGCGTTTGGGGACATCCTTCAGTCCCTGGCGGACAGCCACGACGTGGTCCTTCTCGACTCTCCGCCGCTTCTTCCTGTAAGCGACCCTCTCATCCTCAGCCGGTGGGTGGACGCGATCCTTTTGGTGACGCGGTCGACCGTCATGAAGCGCGCCGTTCTGTCGGAACTGGAGCAGATCGTCTCGAAGTCTCCGGCCCCGGTGCTCGGCTTCATCGTTACGGCCGCAGAGAGCGATGCGAGTTACAGCGGCAGCTACGGCTACGGATATGGCTACGGGAATCGCCCCTCGGACGTCCGCCGCGATGCAGATCCTCAGGGGAGTGCCGCCACCGCTCCTGAGTCCCACCCGGAGGCGCGCGCCCCGGCGCGCCCGTCGCCGGGTATCCCCTCCCAATCCACGACGCGCCCTGATGTAGAGCCAATTTGAGGCACGGCGGGCGTATGTCCGGTCGATCGAGGAATGAACGGATTAAGGAAGGCGCGGGGAGAGGATGAGAGCGACAGAGGCACTGGCGATCGGCCGGCCGGGTTTGGCTGACACCGCACATTCCTACCCGGACTGCGAGGCTGAGTACCAGACACTCCGCCCTGCTGATCTCGACGGCGCGGCGCGGCTGCACCGTCCGACGCGGCTGCGCCGACGGTAAGAGTGCGCATGCCGGAGCTCACAGCACAGGACGAGCGGCCCTGGCGGCAGAACCATGGCTCGGCTCAGCGCGAGTTCGCCGGCCTTCGCCGGGGCTGGTCGGTGCGGATGCTTCTGATGGTCGCCGATCTGACGGGTGTTGTCGCAGCATTCGTGCTCGCGGAGGCGATCTTCCGGCAGCGAGGCACGGTGGGTCGGTCCGACCTGGCCTGGGAGTGTGCAGTCTTCGCGGCGTGCCTCCCAGTGTGGTATCTGGTCGCGTATGCCCACGGGCTCTACGGTCACGACGACGAGCGTGCGAACCACGGCACGGTCGACGAGATCTCCGGTGTGCTCCACCTCGTATGCGTAGGCGGGTGGATCGTTTTCCTCGGCGTCACCCTGACCGGGCTCGGCCATCCCTACCCTCCCAAGGTCGCCGCGTTTCTGGTCTTCGCCACGACCTTTGTAATCCTTGCTCGCGGCGGGGCGAGGGCGATATCGCGGCGCCTGCCCCGGCCGCCGCAGCGAACGGTCATCGTGGGTGCGGGGCTGGTCGGCCAGCTCGTTGGCGAAAGCTTCTGGGACATCCGGAGTACGGCGTGGGTTTGGTCGGCTTTGTCGACGCCGATCCCCTGCCGTGGCCGCCGGACCTGGAGGGCATTCTTGTCCTCGGGGGGCCGGAGGACCTCACTCAAATCGTTCAGCACTGGGGCGTGGAGCGTGTGATCGTTGCATTCGCTCGCGAGAAGCCCGAGGTCATCTCCGCCTGGATCGCCGCGCTTGAGCCCAATTTCATCTGGGTGGACATCGTCCCGCAACTGTTCGACAATCTCTGACCCAGCACGTTCGTATATGTGGTCGAGGGATTGCCCTTCTGGGCCTACCCCCTCGGCAAAGGACTCGGCTCGCGTCTGGTGTGAAGCGGATAGCCGACGTCATTCTGGCGGGTGGCGCTCTGGCCATGATGAGCGCGCCCCTCGTCCTCATCGGCTTGATGATCAAGCGTGACTTGCCTGGACCCGCACTTTATCGCCACGAGCGTGTCGGACGAGACGGCAAGACGTTTCGGCTCTACAAGTTTCGGACGATGTTTGCCGAGGACAGCCGTGGGGAGGAATTTGGAGGCGAGACAGCCGAGCGACGGTTTGCGGAGCTGATGAAAGACCCGAAGCGCCGGGACGAGTTCGAGCGCACATTCAAGTTCAAGGATGACCCCCGTGTAACGAGATTCGGCCAGCTTCTGAGGAGGACCTCCCTTGACGAGCTTCCCCAGTTGATCAACGTTGTACTCGGTGACATGTCTCTCGTGGGACCCCGACCCGTAACCACTGAGGAACTGACGAGGTACGGACCGGCAGCCGATGAGCTTCTGAGCGTTCGTCCAGGCGTCACCGGATATTGGCAGATCAATGGAAGGTCGGACATCGCGTACACCGAACGGATTCGCCTGGATACGGCCTACCTGCGGGCTCGCAGCAACCGGTTGGATTTCATCATCATGGCCAAGACCGTTCGGGTCATGCTCAGCCGAGGAGGAGCGTTCTAGCGTGACTGCAATCGCTCCGCCTCTGGCCCCGACTGATCTCCGAGACATTCGTGCTCGACCTTTGCGGATCGTGGTGCACGACTTCGCCGGTCACCCGTTTCAAGTCGAGCTCAGCCGCTCGTTGGCGTCCAGCGGCCATCGCGTGCTCCACCTTCACTGTGCTTCCGATGTAACGGGCAAGGGGCGTGTGAGCCGTGGCATGATGGACGCACCGACGTTTGACGTCGAAGGGCTCCTTCTTCAGCGGACGTTCCGAAAGCATCAAGCGGGCGGCCGGTTTTTCGATGAGCTCGCGTATGGCGCGCTGGTGATCGACCGGATTGCTCTTCACAGCCCCGACGTGGTGATTTCCGCGAACACCCCACTGATCACCCAGGCGCTCGTCCAGCGCTTCTGCCGCAAGCATGGCATCGCATTTGTGTTTTGGCAGCAGGACATCCTCAGCCTCGGGATGAGGAATGTCGTGTCACGTGAGCACAAACGATTGGGGCCGATCATCGGTAAAGCTCTCGCCGGCGTAGAGTGCCGCATTCTCCGAAGAAGTGATGTCATCGTGCCTGTCAGCGAGGATTTCCTTCCGTACTTGGATCGCTGGGATGTCCTGCGTGACCGCGTCGCCGTGATCCGGAACTGGTCGCCAATGGGCGAGGTGACGCCACGGCCACGCGACAATGAGTGGGCGTTGGCGCATGGCTATGACAAGGGCCGAATCGCACTCTACTGCGGCACTCTCGGTCGTAAGCACGATCCTGGCCTGCTGTGGGCGTTGGCCGAAAGAGCGCGGGAGACCGTTGGTTGGGATGTGGTCGTCGTGGCCGAGGGATACGGCGCCGATTGGTTGAGGAAGCGTCAATCGGATGCGCCAAATCCGAGACTTCACATTCATGGGTATCAGCCGTATGAAGATTTGCCTGACATCCTGGGCTCGGCCGACATTTTGCTGGCCTTGCTCGAGCCGGATGCCGGCGTCTTCTCGGTGCCCTCAAAGGTACTCACCTATCACTGCGCGGGGCGGCCCGTGGTGGCCGCGGTTCCGGCTCCCAACCTCTCCGCGCGCCTTATTGTCGAGGCGGACTCTGGGCTGGTTGTGGAACCAGGCAACCCTGCCGGTTTCGTGGCGACGTGTGAAAGCTTGCTCTCGGATCCGGTGGAGGGAGACAGGATGGGGAGAAACGCGCGTCGTTACGCGGAGGAGACCTTTGACATCGCCCAGGTCACGGAGAAATTCTCCGAGGCGATCGCTCGTTCGCTGACTGTCACGGTGGGGCCATGACCACGACTGGACTGGTACAGCCCGACTCTTGGCGGCAGCGCGGGCGCGCCGTCCTACTGACCTCACTCGCTATCGCCGGGTTTGCCGCTGTCGGGGCTGGGGTCGCCTTGGCCCGGCCCAGGGTCGTCGTTTACGCTTTGGCTGCCGTCGGTGTTCTCACGCTTCTGCTCGTCGCCGGCAGATACGTTTCGTCCTCGCCCGCCATGGCCGAGCGCGTCGGCATTGACCGCCTGGCGACCTGGTGCTGCTTTGCGGCAATCGCGACGATAACGCTGGAGGCGGTTCGTCTCACCTCTTCCATCAGCGTTGCCGACGCATTTCTGGTGGTCACGTTCGCCGCGCTCGCGCTCCGCTACGCGGTCGAGGGGAGACCACGGCCGATGTTGCCCAGGGCGCCTCTTGCCGCGGCCGTCCTGTTCGTTGTTGCAGGGCTGGTCACCGCGTCGACCGCGACGAGTCGTGCCGACCTGCTCCAGCTCGGTCAGTTCGTCCTAGCCATGGTGGGCACGACGTTGATCATTGGCTGGGCGATCAGGGATACCGACCTCGCGGCGCGAGCCGCCGATGCATGGGCGGTGGGCGCCACCGTCTCGTCGCTCGTGGCGGTGCTCGATTTCGCCCTTCATACCGGCATTGGGCCGCACGTCAGCGGGGTCGCGTTTGCCGGTCGTGAGGCCGGCCTCACCCTTCAACCCAACGACCTTGGTGTGACGGCGGCGATCGTTATCCCCTGGGTGACCGTGCGCCTCATCTCCGTGCGGTCGATCCGCTCCGGCGTGTGGTGGTCCTCGGTCTTCGGGCTGTTGATCGCGGGGATCCTCGTATCCGGCTCCCGCTCCGCACTCCTCGCAGTCCCTGCCGGCGAGATCGCCCTCTTGATGGTCGGCCGCGGAGTGTCGAGGAGGCTGGTACCTCTGTTCGTGGGGGGTGGGGCGGTGATCGGTCTCGTCGCGATCGCGGCGAGATTTTCCGGCAGCCAGTCATTCGTGGCGATCAACAGGCTCACCGGTACGAGCGCAAGCGTTGCGGAGAGTGATAGCACCAGAGTAGAGCGATACCACGTCGCCATATCGAGTTTCCTGAGCCATCCAATCGTCGGTACAGGGTTCCAATCGATCCGTCAGGCGCTGGACATTTACCTTCAGCTCGCGGCGAGCGGTGGTGTCCTCGCGTTGACAGGCTTTGCGATCTTCGTCCTTTGGGTGATTCGCTCTGACCGCGCCCTCGTGCGGGCTGCACCAGCCGGTCACCTTCGCAACCTCGGCGGCGCGCTTGCCGGAGCGATGGTCGTCTGGCTTGTGTACGGGCTCTTCCAGAACGGCATCTACGAGCGGTACCTCTACGTCGCCGCCGGGCTCACGGTTGCAGCCGGATACGATCGTCTACGGCGGTCGGGTCCCACCCGAGCCTCCGAGGGCGGCGGGCCGCTTCCGGAATTCGCCGCCGAGGTTGGGAGCGGACGCTGAGGGTGCTCCACGTCATCCCCGCCCTTTCCGCGAGAATCGGCGGTCCGGCCGTGTCTGTCGTTGAGGCGAGCGTTCGCCTCAACGGTCTTGGCCTTGAGACGACCATTTTCACCACCGATATGGCGCTTCCGCAGGCGACAAAGCCTCGCCGCCGGGTGGCCCGATCGGAGTTCCCGAGCGGGGCCGAAGGACTCGATGTACGGGTGTTCCCGGCCCAGCAGCCGTATCGGATGGCCTACTCCCGCGCCCTAACGCGGGCACTCAAGGCTGAGGCGAAAAGGTTCGACGTGATCCACATCGACATGCTGTTCCACCTTCCGGCGCTCGCTGCGTTCCGGCGCGCCCGGAAGATCGGGAGGCCGTACATCGTTTCTCCGGTCGGCTCACTCGATCCGAAGCTCCGTGGTCGCAGCCGCGGTGCAAAGGCGATCAACGACCTCCTGTGGCAGCGGAGGCTCATGGACAGTGCCACGCTGATCCACTACAAGACCGCCGAGGAGCAACGGCTTTGCGAGGATCTCGCGTTTCGGGCGCCGAGCGCGGTCGTCCCCAACGGGGTGAACCTCGCCGCGTTCAGAGGCGCCGGCGGAGGCCGCGACTTCCGCAAGAACCATCTTGGAGGCGCCGAGGGGGCCGTCATAATGAACGTCGGCCGGATCGCATACAAGAAGCGATTGGATCGGCTAATCCGTGCCTTTGCAGCTCTCCGTCCAATGGCCGTGCCTGCAACCCTGGCCATCGTTGGCCCGGATGATGAAGGGCTCGGCGCGGAACTCATGCAGCTCGCCCGCACCCTGGGCGTTGCGGACCGCGTGTACTTCACGGGCGTCGTCAACGGATCCGACCGGTGTGCGGCCTTGGCCGCCGCCGACGTGTGGGTGCTCCCCTCGGATACGGAGAACTTTGGGAACGCGATCGTCGAAGCCTTGGCGGCCGGCGTGCCTGTCGTGATCACCCCCGGGGTCAACCTCTCGACCAGCATTGAGAAGGCCGGAGCCGGGCGAGTCTGTTCGACGGATCCCGATTCGGTCGCGAACGAGATCCAGCTGATTCTCGATGACCCAGTGCTTGCCAAGCGGATCTCCGCCGCAGGTCGTGAGTTCGCGGCGAGTTACGACTGGGACGTCGTGGCGCCTCAGTTGCGCGCAATGTATGCCCGTGCCGTGGAGCTTCACGCGGTCAAACCGGTGGTGTCGACAGCGTTCAGACGGAGCCGATCTCGGACGGGAGGATTATGACCCGGCGGGTGTCCCAGGCGATCGCGGACAGCCCGGTGCTGCGGAGGATCGCCCTTCCGACTTATCGAGCCTACACCCGGCACTTGCGCAGTGGCCCTGGCCCGCGTGTTCTTGCCAACGGCGTTCCAAAGGGCGGCACGCATCTCCTCACTTCGCTCCTGGACGCGTTTTCGGGGCTTGCGTTCTCGGGCTATCAGGACACTCTCACAACGTTCCGGCTGACGCTATTCACGACCGCCGCGTATGAGGATGACGACGTCAACTGGAGCGCACTGCGCACGCACCTCCAGAAGATTCCAAGTGGCCAGTATTCTGCGGCGCACTTTCCATTCGTGCGATCCTTGCAGGGTCTCCTGGACGAACTCGGGATCCGTCATGTGGTGATCATCCGAGATCTGCGCGACGTCGCGGTCTCGGATATGTTGTACATCGGACGCACCCGCCGACATTTGCACCATGGTCGCGTATCTGAGCTCAGCGAGTCGGATGCCCTGTCCTTCGTCATACGGGGGTTTCGGCAGGAGGACGGTACGGTTGGGCTGGGCTCGATCAGCGATCGGATGGCGAACTACGCGCGGTGGATCGGGGAGCCGGGCGTGTATGTGTGCCGGTTCGAGGACCTTGTTGGGCGGGCGGGGGCGGCGACGGGGTTCGCCAGGCAGAGACCATCCGAGCGATAGCTCGGCACATCGGCCGTCCGCTCCCCGACGGCGAGGTCCGCTCGATCGCGGCGAGGGTCTGGAACCCGGAGAGTCACACCTTTCGTGGCGGACGCATCGGTGGCTGGAGTGACCGCTTTGCTGACTCTCATCGTGCGCTGTTCAAAGAGATCGCGGGCGACTGGCTGGTGAAGCTGAATTACGAGGCTGGGTATGACTGGTGAACCGAAGCGGGGCGGCCACCGCCTGCGCGGATCTCTGAGGCGCAACCGATCGGTGCGAAAGGCCGCCGCGCTCTACCGGCACCGGAGCTGCGGCCGTGAGGACGTCGTTGTCGCCTCGTACCCAAAGTCGGGGAACACCTGGCTGAAATTCTTGCTCGCGGATGTCCTCACCGACGAAGATTCGGATTTCGAGCGATCTGAGTCGGCGATCCCGCTGATCGGTTCGCGGACGGTCGGATCTGCGACGCTGCCGAGCGGTGGCCACCTGTGGAAGAGTCATGAGCCGTACTCACCTCTCTTCAGGAGGCGATGCACCCGCTCAATCTACCTTGTCAGGGACGCGCGAGACGTGGCGATCTCTGAGTATCACTTCCTTGTGCGGAAAGGCCGGTTTACGGGAGAACTCGGTTCATTCCTGGATGTGTTCATCGCGGGTCGCGCCGACGCGTACGGTTCATGGGATGCCCACGTGGCGTCATGGACCGCCGGTTGGCGCGGGCGGGACGACGACCGAATTACGGTTCGCTACGAGGACATGCTCGACGACTGCGCCTCGGCAGTCGCGAGGATCCTGCGGTTCCTCGAAGTGGATGTCGCCCCTGACCGTGTGGCGCTTGCGGTCGAGCGAAACTCGTTTCGGAACATGCGCACCAAGGAGTTGACGACGGGCCGCTTCGCCTCCATGTCGAACTCCGGAGCGAGCCCGCTCGTCCGCGTGGGAACCGCCAAACAGTGGGAGACGCAATCTACAGCCGAGCAGCGGGCGCGGTTCTGGTCGCGGATGCCGCAGCTCGGTCGCATGGGCTACGAGGAGTAGCGCTCTGAGCGAACACCCAACCGCTGATCGCGAGGAGCTGTCTCCTTTCGGGGACGTCGCCCAGGAGCGCGCGGTTCTTCGCCAACGCTCTGCACTGAACTTCTTGGGGCTTGCCGGCGCGACGGCGCTCCAGTTCCTGCTGGTCGTCGTCATTGCGAGGGTTCTCGACCGGCGAGACGTGGGTGTCTTCCTCGAGGCATTCGCCATCGTCCGGCTCGGCACGATCATCTTCGCGCTGGGCCTCGACGTGACCGCGATCCGGTATGTGGCGCATCACGGCGCCTTGCTTGACGAGGCCTCATCGCGCTCCGTGGCGCGCTTCTGTGTCGTTGGTGCGGCCGTATTCAGCACGCTCGGAACGCTTGCGCTCATACTCGGGGCGCCGTTGATTTCGCATGCGTTTCACGCCCCGGACCTCGCGAAGGCACTTGTTCTCATGGCTCCCGCGATTCCGTTCGGAGCCGTCGAGACCGTTCTCACGTCAGTGAGTCGTGGCCGGGGGTCAATGCGTCCGTATGTCTGGATCGACCAACTTCTCGACGGTGCGGCCAAGTTTAGCTTCGTGTGCACTGCGGCATATCTTGGATTCGGACTGGATGGGGCGGCAGGCGCCTATACCCTGGCGGCACTCCTGCCCCTGGCTGCTGCCGTTGTTGTCTGTGCGCCGTACATCCGGGGCGTGCCACTCCCTACGTGGGCGACAGCCCGGTCAGCCTTGCGGTTCTCAGGCTTTCAGTGGGGTACTGCGCTTTTCGGCGTCGCGCTGCTCTGGGCAGACTCGCTGATCCTCGGGTTGTTCAAAGATCCCGCGCAGGTGGCCGTGTACTCAGTCTCCGTCAGATTTGGCCTGGTCGGCATCGTCTTCGTCACACCGGTGGCTACCGCCCTCCAGCCGCAGATCGCGGCCTGCTTCGCTCGAAACGAACTCAGCCGACTCTCTCACCTCTACACGTACGCGACGTTTCTGAGCACCCTGTTGGGGGTGCTGCCGCTGGCGTTGGTGGTCGTGTTCGGGAAGACACTGATCGACACCGTGTTCGGCCCGCAATATTCGGCCGGCTACGCCGCGTTGGTCGCCGTCGCTCTGGGCCAGGCGGTGAACGCGGTCACCGGCCCCAGCGGCTATGTGGTCAGCATGATCGGCAGGCCAGACCTGCTGTTGCGGAGCGGCGCCGTCGCGCTTGCAGTCAACGTCGGCCTGTCCTGTCTGCTGGTGCCATCCCTTGGGGCCACCGGGGCCGGAATTGCGGCGGGGTCATGCTACGCCGTTCTGAACATTCTTCGCACCGTATTCGTTTGGCGTTGCCTGCACATGCAGCCCTACGGGGCTTGGCACCCGTCCCGTCGCGTTCAGCCTGCTTTGTGGGGCCGCCATCGCATACCTTCTGGGGAGGGCCCTCCCATTCCCGACTGTCGCGAGCGCGACGATCGGCACTTTCGCGGCGGTCGGCGTGGCGGCGGCCCTCGTGAGGTTGACATACCTGGTCCACACCCGGCTGGATGAGCCTCGCCGCCACCGCCCGTGACCCGGTCGTTACACCCGGCGTCAAACTACGAAAATCACCGTCACTCCCGCTGGAGGCACCGCCATGTCCACCGCCCGCCTGGTTCGCAATGTGCTCGTGCTCGTCGTCGCCCTGACGGCGGCGGCTACCGCTACCGCGTCGGCGTCACCGGCGGCGGCCTCCAGGCCGGTGATCATCCTGTGCGGCGGGCAGCACCGGGCCCGGCCGCGCGAGGTCGTGCTCGCCTGCGCCGACGCGAACTGGGGCGTGGCCAGGCTGCACTGGCTGCGTTGGGGCTCGGCCCGCGCGATCGGGCATGGGGTCGGCTTCGCCAACACCTGCGTTCCGGACTGCGCGAGCGGCCACTTCGTCCACTTCCGCGTGCGGGTCGTCGCGCGCTGGCTCCGGCAAACGCCGCTGGGCCTCCGCTACACCCGGCTGCGGGTGCACGCGTTCCGGAAGCCGCCGGCCGGACTCCCGCGCACGGCGCTGTTCCGCCTGACCCGCTTCGGGCCAGAGTTGGTCTAGCGGCTCAGCCTCCCCTGGGGCACGTCTGGAACAGCCGCCCGTCAAGGTCGACGTCGAGTCGCATGGCGGAGAACCCGTAGCTCGGTCCCTCGACCGCGGAGCAGTAGGTCGAGAACCGTCGCGGCAGCGGGCACGAGGCGCCGGGCGCGCAGACGTAGCCATCCTCGGCATACTCCACCTCGCCGACCCACTTCCCGTTCGGCTGGTGGGCCGTCGTGTCGGTCGTGAAGTCGTCCCACCCGCACGGGGTGGGGCCGGTGACCTTGGTGCACCTGATCCCGTACTGCGTGCTCCCGGCGACCTGGGACGAGAAGCACTGGTGGTAGATGTAGCACTCCTCGACGATCGCGCCGTCGGAGTAGCGACGGCCCCACCAGCTCAGGTAGGGGGAGTTCTTCCACATCACGGTCATGCCGAGCCGGTGCACCTCGTTCATGGCGTAGCTCAGGAAGTTCTGGGCGTCACCGGGGGTGAGATGGAACCCGGTGGTCGACGGCGGGTCGAAGCTGTCGATGTCGTCGAGTTCGACCGCGTCGAAGCCCTTGGCGGCGCACATGCGGAGGCGCGCGTCGATCACGGGCTTGAGCGCATCGAGCTGGCGCAGGTCGAGCCAGCGCTCCTGCGAGTAGCCGTAGTAGACGTTGCCGAGCGTCGAGACGGGGAACCCGCCGCCGCGGAAGGGCGGGCTGGCGTCGGGCCGGTAGTCCTCCCAGGCCAGGTCGAGGTAGCAGACCGCCTTGGGGTGGGCGAGGGTGCTGCCAGGCCACTGCGTGTGCAGCGTCTTGACCTCGGCCGGGGTGGTGAGGAAGCCGTCGATGTCGTAGATGTCGACGGCCTGGGCTCCGGTGCGCTCCAGGGGCGTCACGCGGCCGATCTGCCAGTCCCAGCGCATCGGCCGCCCGGTGCTGTCGAGGTGGGGCGGATACCAGCACGCTCCGCCCTTGCGGGGCACGCAGGCAAGCGGGGCCGGCAGCGGCACCACCCGCCAGCGGAACGACCGCAGGGTGGTGCCGGCGGTGTTGGACGTGCGCACGGCCACGCGGTGTACGCCGGGCCGGAGCTTGCCGGTGTAGACGAGCCGGGTGGCGGGCAGCAGCCGCCATCGGCGCGCGTCAATCCGGTAGCGGACGATCGGGGTGCCGTCGGCGGTGTTGAAGTGCGCGGGGGAGACGTCGAAGTACTCCTCGGCGGATGCCGTGCGGTGCTCGGGCGTTCCGTTGATGAACGCGCTGCGCGGGGCGCGGTCTGCGGGATAGGCCCGCACCGGAGTGCCGGCCATCGCGCTCGCCGACGCGCGCACCACGCGGAAGGTGAACGTCGCCGGGTCGGTCTCGACCACCTCGGTCGCCGTCTCGGTCAGCCGCAACAGGCGGCCGGTGTCGGCATGCCCGACGACGTAGCGGCGCGCAGCGAACGGGGTCGCCGTGGTATCGGCCGCCGGGCGGCAGGAGCTCGTGGGCGTCGCGCAGGTCGTCCACACATAGGCCACCTCGAAGCTGAGCAGGCGATCACCGGCGGGCAGAGCCGGCACGTGCCATGCGGCGCCGCGGGCAACGACCGTGCCGCCGTCGCGCATCCGGCCCGCGATGCGAGGCGAGCCCACCACGACGGGCGCGGGGATGTGCGCCGCCACGCCGGGCAGCGAGGCGGCGGAGCTCGCGGCCCCGGGCACCAGATATGCCGCAGCCACGACGAGCGCGGTCGCGATCAGGCGGACGGTGTGTCGTTGCAAGCGCATGTTCTCCCCCCGTTTTAGAGCAATCCGAGCAACTCGTCGAGTCGTCGCCGTCCCTCCCCGGTGAGGAACGCGTCGCGGTCGGGTGCCGGCAGCCCGACCGCCTCCTTCCAGATCGAGCGTCCGGCGATGAACCCCGATGCGCCGGCGGCCCGGGCCGCCCGCAGCTGCACGACGAAGGTGGGGTGGTCGACGCCGGCCGAGAGCAGCGCCCAGGGGACACCGACCGCGTCGGAGATCGCCCGGCACGCGGCCTCGCTGCCCGGGTACTCGAGCTTGAGGTACTTCGCGCCGCATTCCTCGAGCAGCACGGCGCAGTCGCGGATCAGCTCCGGGCGCCGGCGCCGGTAGTCCTCGTCGGGCTCGTCCGGAAGCGGGAACACCAGCCCCTCGACGACCGCGAGCAGATCGTGCTCGGCGCAGTCGCGGATGACCTCGCGGACGATCGCCGCGTTGTGGCCGGCGGCGTCCTCGCGGTCGGCGCGGACTCGCACGAGCAGCTTGGCCGCGGTGCCGCCCATGCGGCGGACGCCCGCTGCTCCGAAGTCCGGCAGCAGGCGCGCGGGTGAGAGGCCGCCCGACCACTCCGCGCCGCTCACCTCCACCGACACCAGCAGGCCGACGTCGGCCGGCACGAGGCCGCGGTCGATCACATCGGGCAGGGCGATCTCGGGATCGAGCAGGAGGGCGCTCGCCGCCGGGGCGAGCGCGGCCACGAGCGCACGCTTGAACTCGCGCAGCGCCTCGAGGTCAGACGCACCCCCGGCCCGCTCGAACATCGCGCGCAGGCTGACCCGCTGGTCGGCGGCGACGACCGCGAGCGCACCCTGGCGGGTGGACAGTTGCTGCAGTGCGCGGTTCTCCGACGTCGTGAACATTCTTGCTCGATTCGAGCGGATGTGGAACACTCTCAATCATGCCACGAATCGTGTTCATGGGTGCGGGCAGCGTCGAGTTCACCAAAAACCTGCTCGGAGACATCCTCTCGTTCCCCGAACTGCGCGACTGCGAGATCGCGTTGCACGACATCGACCCCGAGCGGCTCGCGGTCGCCGAGGCGATGGCCCGCTACACCGCCGGAGTGCTCGGTGCGGAGCCGCGGGTCGAGGCCCATCTCGACCGCCGCCGCGCCCTGGACGGCGCCGATCACGTGATCAACATGATCCAGGTGGGGGGCCACGCGGCCACCCTGCTCGACTTCGAGATTCCCGCCGCCCACGGCCTGCGCCAGACGATCGGCGACACGCTGGGGATCGGCGGCATCTTCCGCACGCTGCGCACGGCCCCCGTCATGCTCGCGCTCGGCAACGAGATGGCCGAGCTGTGCCCGCACGCGTGGCTGCTCAACTACACGAACCCCATGGCGATGCTGTGCTGGGCCACCTACGCCGGCACGCCGCAGCAGCGGATCGTCGGCCTGTGCCACTCGGTGCAGAACACGACGGCGGAGCTGGCCGAGCTGGTGGGCGTGCCGCTCGCGGAGGTCACGTTCCTCGGCGCCGGCGTCAACCACCAGGCGTTCATTCTGCGGTTCGAGCGCCGCGGCGAGAACCTGTACCCGCTGCTCGACCGCGCCATCGAGCGCGAGCCCGAGCTGCGCCGGCGCGTGCGGGTCGAGATGTACCGGCGGCTGGGCTACTTCCCCACCGAGTCGAGCGAGCACTCCGCCGAGTACCTGCCCTGGTTCATGCATAGCGACGAGGCCATCGAGCACTTCCGGATCCCCGCCGGCGAGTACGTCGCCCGCAGCGAGGAGAACCTCGAGCTCTACGACCAGATGCGGCGCAGCCTCGAGGCCGGCGAGGAGATCGAGATCGAGCGCAGCCAGGAGTACGCCTCGCTGATCATCCACTCGATACTGACCGGGCAGGAGCGGGTGATCTACGGGAACGTGCGCAACGACGACCTGATCACGAACCTGCCCGCCGGGGCCTGCGTCGAGGTGCCGTGCCTGGTGGATCGAAACGGCGTGCAGCCCACCGTCGTCGGTGCGCTCCCCCCGCAGCTGGCCGCGCTCAACCGCACGTTCCTGAACGTGTGCGAGCTGACCGTGCGGGCGGTGCTCGAGGGCCGGCGCGACTACGTCCACCACGCGGCTCTGCTCGACCCGTCCGCGGCCGCGTCGCTCTCGCCCGACGAGATCCACGCCACGGTCGAGGAGCTGATCGACGCCCACGGGGACGCGCTCCCCGAGGGCATCCGCCGCGCCTAGACGACGGTGACGCGCACGCCCTCGGCGGTCAGCTCGGCGACCGCGGCCGGTGACGCGCCGGCGTCGGTGATCACCTCGGTCACCCGCTCGAGCCCGCAGATCTGCGCGAACGCGACCACTCCGAGCTTCGAGCTGTCGGTGACCACGATCACGACCGAGGCGCGGTCGATCAGCGCCCTGTTGGTGTGCGCCTCGACCTCGTGATGGGTGGTCAGCCCGGCGCGCACCGAGATTCCGTCCACGCCGACCAGCACCAGGTCGAGGTTGAGCCCCGACAGGGCCGACTCCGCGAGCGGGCCCACCAGCTCGTACGACTCGGCCCGGGCCACGCCGCCCGTCACCACCAGCTTCAGGTTCGGGCGCACGGCCAGCTCGGAGGCGATGTTGAGCGAGTTGGTGACGACCGTCAGGCGCGGCGTTGCGACCAGCGCGCGGGCGACCTCGGTGGTGGTGGTGCCGCCCGTGAGGCCGATCGCCGTGCCCTCGCTGACCCGCGCGGCTGCCTCGCGCGCGATCCGCAGCTTCTCCTCGCCATGGCGGCCGCTGCGGTAGCGCAGCGGCAGCTCGTACAGCACGCCGTGGGCCACGGCGCCGCCGTGGGTGCGGGTGAGCAGGTGCTGGTCGTCGAGCAGCCGCAGGTCGCGGCGGATGGTCGCGGCCGAGACGCCCAGCTCTTTGGCGAGGTCGCCGACACCGACGCTGCCGTTGCCCGAGAGGCGTTCGAGGACGCTGCTCAGCCGGTCTGCCTGACGCATGCGCGCAGTCTACCGACGGGGATCGGCGGAACCCGTTGTTTTCTGCGCGATTGTGCAATATAGTCGCCCGATATGAGCGCAATCGAGCGTGAAATCCTGACGCAACCCGCAGATTGGCGCCGTGCCGCCGGGGTCGCGGCGGCCGAGTCGGCGCTCCTGCCGCGGGCCGGCGAGCGGGTCGTGGTGGTCGGATGCGGAACGTCCCTGCACATGGCCCAGGCCTACGCGGCGGCCAGGGAGGCCGCGGGAGCCGGGGAAACCGACGCCTTCCCGGCGTCGGAGCTGCCGGCGGGGAGGCGGTACGACCGCCTGGTCGCGATCTCGCGCTCGGGCACGACGAGCGAGGTGGTGCGCCTGCTCGACGCGGCGCCGCCCGGACTGCCCACCCTCGTGATCACCGCGGTCGCGGGATCGCCGTGCGCCCGGCGCGCAACGGCGGCCGTTGTGCTCGAATTCGCCGATGAGGAGTCGGTCGTCCAGACCCGGTTTGCCACGACCGCGCTCGTGCTCCTGCTCGCCGGTGTCGGCATCGCGGTCGACGCGGATGCCGAGGCGACCGACCTCGTCCTCCGGCTGCCGGTGCCGGACATGACCGACTTCGGCCGGTTCGCGTTCCTCGGGTCGGGCTGGACGGTCGGCCTGGCCAACGAGGCCGCGCTCAAGCTGCGGGAGGCGTCCGGCGCGTGGGCCGAGGCGTATCCGGCGATGGAGTACCGCCACGGCCCGATCAGCGCCAACGCGGAGGAGACACTGGTGTGGCCGGTCGGCTCGGTCGACCCCAGCGTGCTCGAGGATGCCGCCCGCGCCGGCTCGGCGGTGGCCGCCAACGGCACCAGCCCGCTTGCCTCGCTCGTGCTCGCCCAGCGCGTCGCGGTCGCACTCGCGCGCGCCCGCAACCTCGACCCTGACCACCCCCACAGCCTGACCCGATCGGTGGTGCTGCCATGAGATCTCTGCGCAACCTGCTCGCGTTCGCCGCCCTTGCCGCCCTGCTCGTGACCGGCGCCGGCTGCGGAGGCTCGTCCTCGGGGTCCTCGTCCGGCGGGGTCACGAACATCACGCTCTGGCACGGCTACGTCGACACCGAGGGCAAGGCGATGAAGGCGATGGTCGCGCAGTTCAACGCCAGCCATCCCACGATCCACGTCACCGCCCAGTACTACGGCAACTCCGACTACGCCCTGCAGAAGGTGCTGACGTCGATCGCCGGAGGCAGCCCGCCCGACATCGCCTACCTGTACGGATCCTGGGCGGCGAACATCGCCCAGAGCCCCAAGACGCTCACGCTCAACAGCTACATCAATGCGGATCCGAACTTCCACTGGAGCGACTTCTGGCCGTCCGAGCGCCAGGTGGCGACCGTCAACGGCCGCATCGTGGGCATACCCGCGCTGGTGGACAACCTCGCGCTG
The DNA here is from genome assembly GCA_963703275.1 of uncultured Actinomycetes bacterium. Lineage (GTDB taxonomy): Bacteria > Actinomycetota > Thermoleophilia > Gaiellales > JAICJC01 > JAICJC01. Next base: position 536,302 of record OY969804.1, read on the forward strand.
GTCTACAACAAGAAACTCTTCCGCGCGGCCGGCATCCCGTTCCCGACGGCGAACTGGACGTGGCAGGACCTGCGCACCGCGGCCCAGAAGCTGACCGACCCGGCCAAGAAGCAGTTCGGGTGGGCCTATGTCAACGACGGCAGTGAGGACACGGTGTGGCGGTTCGAGGCCCTGCTGTGGCAGGCGGGCGGCAACATCCTGACCGCCGACAACAAGCACGCCGCGTTCAACTCTCCGGCGGGCGTCAAGGCGCTCACGCTGCTCCAGCAGATGGCCGTGCAGGACAAGTCGGTCTACCTCGACAGCGGCAACGACCTGTACGCCAACCTGTTCAACTCGGGCCATATCGGCATGCTCTACACCGGGCCATGGGATCTCTCCGGCTTCCCCAACGTCGACTTCGGCGTCCAGATCCTGCCCGCCGACCTGAACCACCAGACCATCTCGGGGCCCGACAACTGGGTGCTCTTCAACAACGGCTCCGCCCGGGCGAAGGCCGCGTTCACGTTCATGTCGTGGTTCACGAGCCCGCAGCGCAGCCTCGAGTGGTCGCTGCGGACTGGCGACCTGCCGATCCGCGCCTCCGACCTGAAGCTGCCGGGCTACGCCAGGTACATCGCCAAGTACCGCGGGGTCGCGACGTTCGTGCACAACCTGTCCAACGCGGTGAAGGTGCGCCCGGTGACCCCGCTCTACCCGAAGATCTCGACCGCTCTCGGGCAGGCGATCCAGGCCGTGCTGCTGGGGAAGGCGCAGCCGCAGCAGGCGCTTGACCAGGCCGCGTCCCAGGTGAACGCGATCCTCGCCACGCCGTAACCAGCCGATGCGGCTGCTGCGGTCCGACCACATCACCGGGTGGCTGTTCGTCGCGCCCGCGACCATCCTGCTGTTCGTGTTCGGGCTGCTCCCGATCGGGTGGTCCTTGCTGCTCTCGTTCCAGCACAACGACCTGCTGTCGGCCCCGCACTGGGTCGGGATCGCGAACTACCAGGCGCTCCGGCACGACCCGGAGTTCCGCAAGTCGATCCGCAACACGATCGTCTACACCGTGCTCTTCGTCCCGATCTCGATCGGGCTCGCGCTCGGTGTCGCCGTCGCCCTGAACACCCGCATCCGCGGAATCTCGATCTACCGGACGGCCGTGTTCGTCCCCGTGGCGGTGTCGACCGTGGCGACCGCGATCGTCTTCAACTGGGTGTTCGACCCGACCTACGGGATCGCGAACTGGGCCCTGAACCAGGTCGGGATCGCGTCGCAGGGGTTCTTCCAGGACCCCGATCAGGCGCTCTATTCGATCGTGGCGATGACCGTCTGGGGCTGGATCGGGTTCGACGTCATCATCTACCTGGCGGCGCTGCAGGGGATCCCGCAGGAGCTGCTCGAGGCGGCCGCGATCGACGGCGCGGGCCGGTGGGCGACCTTTCGCTCGGTCGTCCTGCCGCTGCTCGGGCCGGCCACGCTCTTTTTGATCGTGTGGTCGACGATCAACGCGCTGCAGCTCTTCGACGAGATCTACAACACCACCCGCGGCGGGCCGCTCGAGTCCACCACGGTCATCGTCTATTACCTGTGGCAGCAGGCGTTCCAGTACTTCAACGCCGGGTACGCGGCCGCAATCGCCTACGTGCTCTTCCTGGCCACCCTGGTCGTAACGGTGGTCCAGCTCCTGATCAGCCGGCGCACGGTGCACTACACGTCGTGACCGCCCTGCGACCCCACCGGATGCCGAGCGCGAGGCACCTGTTCCTGGCGCCGGTCGCGCTGATCATGGCGGCGCCGCTCGTCTGGATGGTGATCACCTCGATCGAGACCCCGGACGAGGCCCGCCACTTCCCGCCCGTGCTGATCCCCGCGGGCATCCACTGGCAGAACTACACCGCCGCCGTCGACTCGGCGCCCTTCGGCGCCTGGTACCTGAACTCGGTCATCGTCTCGGCGGTCGTCGTCATCTCGAACCTCGTCTTCTGCAGCCTCGCCGCCTACGCGTTCGCCCGCATGCGGTTCGCGGGCAGCAACATCCTCTTCATCGCGCTCCTGGCCACGCTGATGGTGCCGTTCCAGGTCATCCTGATCCCGACCTTCCTGATCGTCCGCCACCTCGGCCTCATCGACAACATCAGCGCACTGATCGTTCCCAACCTCGCGAGCGCGTTCGGCATCTTCATGCTGCGCCAGTTCTTCCGCACGCTGCCGGTGGAGCTCGAGGAGGCGGCCCGGATCGACGGCTGCAGCCGGCTCGGCGTGCTGGTCAAGATCGTGCTGCCGCTCTCGGGCCCCGCGCTCTCGACCCTCGCCCTGATCACGCTGCTCTGGACGTGGAACGACTTCCTGTGGCCGCTGGTGGCGATCAACACCGAGAGCCACATGACCCTGCAGGTGGGCCTGTCCACCTTCCAGGGGGCGCACCAGACCCAGTGGACGATCCTGATGGCGGGCAACACGCTCGCCCTCCTGCCGATGCTCGCGGCGTTCCTGCTCACCCAGCGATCGTTCGTCCGCTCGATCGCCGCGTCCGGCGTGAAGGGCTGACGCGTGGCGGAGGTCGAGTTCCGGGCGGTGACCAAGCGGTTCGGCGACGTCGTCGCGGTGGATGCGCTGTCGCTCACGATCGCCGACGGGGAGTTCATGGTGCTGGTGGGGCCGTCGGGGTGCGGCAAGACCACGGCGCTGCGGATGGTGGCCGGGCTCGAGAAGCCAAGCGAGGGCGAGATCGTCATCGGTACGAGGGTCGTCAACGACGAGCAGCCGGGGCGGCGCGACATCGCGATGGTGTTCCAGAACTACGCGCTCTACCCGCACATGAGCGTCGAGCGCAACATCGGCTTCGGGCTGCGGCAGCGGCGGATGCCGCGGGCCGAGATCGACGCGCGGGTGAAGGAGGTGAGCGCGCTGCTCGAGCTCGGCGACCTGCTCAAGCGCAAGCCGGCCCAGCTCTCGGGCGGCCAGCGCCAGCGGGTGGCGATGGGCCGGGCGCTTGCCCGCCATCCCCAGGCCTTCCTGCTGGACGAGCCGCTCTCGAACCTCGACGCCAAGCTGCGGACACAGCTGCGCGCCGAGCTCAAGCGGATTCACCAGCTCGTGCCGACGACGTCGATCTACGTCACGCACGATCAGGTCGAGGCGATGACCCTGGGCGACCGCATCGCCGTCATGGCCGACGGCCGCATCCAGCAGCTCGGCGTGCCGCAGGACCTCTACGACCGGCCGGCCAATCTGTTCGTTGCGGGCTTCATCGGCAGCCCGCCGATGAACCTGCTCCCGGCCACCGTGCGCGGGGGCGTCCTGACCGCGGGCACGGTGACGATGCCGGTGCCGGGTGCCCGCGACGGCGAGGTCGTGCTCGGCGTGCGGCCCGAGCGGCTGATGACCTCCGGTGCCGGCGACGCCCATCCCGAGCTCGAGATGGTGGTCGACATCGTCGAGCCGCTGGGAAGCGAGGTGATCGTCCACGGCTCGCTTCCGGGCGTGTCCGCTCCGTTGACCGCGCGGCTCGATTCGACCGCCCGCCCGACCCCGGGCGAGTCGCTGCGGCTCGCGTTCGACCCCGGCGCCGCCCACGTGTTCGACGCCGCGGGCGGCGACGCGATCACACGCGGGTGACGACCGCCCGTTCCGCCAGCCGCTCGGCGTCGGTGCGCGCGAAGCGGCCGGCTCCGGGCACGGCGGCGTTCGCCGCGGCCGCCCCGAGCGCCAGCGCGAGCGCGTCGTCCCAGGCGGCGCCGGCCGCGCGCGCGACGACCAGTCCGGCCAGGAACGAGTCGCCGCTGCCGACGGGATAGGGGCCGGGCGCGTCCAGCGTCCCGGCCAGGGCCGAGCCCTCCGGCGTGACCAGCACCGCGCCCGCCGGCCCCCGGGTGACGGCCCCGGCGCCGTCACCGCCGGCGAGCTGCCGGGCCGCGGCGAGCGCACCCTCGGGCGTGCCCGTCTCGAGGCCGGTGAGGCCCGCTGCCTCGGCCGCGTTCACCTTGGTCAGGGCGAGCGGAGCCGGCCGCGTCTCGATGGTGTCGGCCGCGACGGGACACGCGGGCTCGAGCATGCGGTAGCCCTCGGCGGGAGCGCCCGGCGGGAGCGAGCCCGAGACCGTCAGCCAGTCGGCCGCGCGCGTCAGCCGCGACGCCGCGTCTGTGAATTGGCGCCATCCGTCGTCGGTGATCGTGACTCCGCGCTCGTAGAACTCGGTGAGCCCCGTGCCGGCCCGGTCGGCGACCGAGAGCGACGATCGCGACTCGCCGTCCACCCAGACCGGCTCCAGTGGGATGCCCTCCCGCTCGAGCTCGTGCTCGAGCCAGCGCCCTGCATGGCCGGCCAGGATCGCGACCACCCGTACGTCCGCGCCCAGCGTGGCGACCGCGCGGGCGGCGTTCAGCCCTTTGCCGCCGGCCACCTGCGCCTGATGCGCGGGGCGGTGCACCCCGCCGACGCGCAGCTCCTCGACCTCGAAGAGCCGGTCGATCGAGGGGTTCGCCGCAGCGCAGACGATCACAGCAGGGCGAGCGCCTCGGCGAGCGTCGGCTGTGCGGCGGTGCCGCCGCGCGCCCGGGTCGAGAGCGATCCGCAGATCGCGGCCAGGCGGACGGCGCGGTCGGCCGGCCAGCTCATCAGCACCCCGGCCAGCCAGCCGGCGTTCGTGCTGTCTCCGGCGCCGATCGTGTCCACGACCTCGACGTCGAGGGCCGGCGCCCGCACCGGCACGCCGTCCACGACCGCGAGCACCCCCTCGCTGCCGCACTTGACGACCGCACTGGTGCCGCCCGAGGCCAGCCGGCGGGCGGCGGCCTCGACGTCGTAGAGCCCGGTCAGGGCCAGGGCCTCGGCCGCGTTGGGGAGCAGATGGTCGATCTCGGGCAGGAGCGCGGTCAGGCCGCCGTCCCACTCGCCGTCGGGATCCGCGCCGGGGTCGAGCGACGTCGTCGCCCCGGCCGCCCGCGCGCGGCGCAGGATGTCCGCGGTGGCCGCGGAGGCGCCCTGCAGGAACCAGCCGCCGGTGTGGACGTGCCGGGCGCGGGCCAGGAGGCCGTCGCTGACCATGCTCGCCTCCAATCCGCCGATCGTCCCCCGGAACGTCAGCGTCGCCCGGTCGCCGGGCTCGACCAGGACGGTCGAGAGGCCCGTCGGCCGCGTCGCGTCAACGACGGTGGGGCCGGTGTCCACCCCGCAGGCCTGGAGCTCCGCGAGCATGAACCGCCCGAAGCGGTCGTCGCCGACGACCCCGGCCATCGCCGTTCGCAGCCCGAGCCGGGCCGCACCGCACGCGGTGATCGAGCTCGTTCCGCCGATGACGAGCTCGGCGTGCTCGACCCATGTCTCGCCCTGCCCGAACTCCGGTCGCACCCGCGCACCCGCCAGCACCAGGTCGGGATTGCAGTCGCCCACGACGAGCAGATCGAGGTCGCGCATCCGCCGTCATCATCCCACAGCCCCCTACAGCCACCCCACCGCCCAGAGCACGACGAGGACGCAGCCGGCGGCCAGCCATGCCTCGAGCGGCGCCCGCCGCGGCGGGTCGCCCGCGTCGCGCTCGTCCTTTTTGAGGAACCTGGCCGCCGCGCCTGTGAGGGCGCGGACGCCTTCCCGGGCGGCATCCCGCGCGTGGTGGAGCGGCTGAGAGTCGACCTGGGTGATGCGGTGGCTTGGCATGAAGTCCTCCTACGGTGTTTTTCCAGCGTGAGCGGGGATTTTTCCAGTCTCGAGCGCCAGAGAACGTCCCCCGGAAGGGGGGTACGGGGTCACCGCTTTTGGGAGGTGCGGAGCGCGGGCGAGGCCCGCTGCGCCTCTACCTGCGAGTCGGCACGGAGGGGCGCGACCGGCGTAGGCCGCCGGTTCCCGGGCTCCCCCAGCGCGGCCCGGACGGACGGTGGCGGCCATGCCACGACCACGGCGGCAGCGCGCGGTCGGAGCCGCCATCCTGCCAGCCACCGCCCGGCGCATCGCCCCCGGGCGGCGCCGTGAGCGTGTCCCGAAGCGCCCACAACAGGAGCGCAACCGCAACCACGCCGGAGAGCTGAAACCCGGTGATGAGGACGTTGAGCCCCACGAGGGCAGATTATCAGCCGGGGTCTGCGCTGGGGCTCTCGGCGAGCTCCTTCACAAGCGCGCTGTGCGCCATCACGATCCCCGGGTGCAGCTGCAGCATGATGAGGTAGCGGCGGCCGAACGGCGTGTCGCCGTCGGGCGGTGCCACCAGCGCCCGGGCCCGGTCGATGAGCGCCGCGGCGTCCGCCGCGGGCGCCTCGTCCAACTCGTCGTCCTTCGCCTCGAGCGCCTCGTCGATCGCGACGATGAGCTCCGAGAGCGGGGAAATCCACGCCACCCGCGGGCTGTCGGTGACGATCTGCAGGAACTCGGCGCCCGTCAGCCGGCCCTGGTAGCGCTCCATGTCGGCGCGCTCGCCCGCCAGCAGCTCGCGGTGCACCTCGAGCAGCCGCGGGCGTACCGCGAGCAGGCGCTCGGCGAGGTCGGGCGGAGGCTGCGGGCGATCGGCCATGGCTCATTGTTGCCGACCGGCGGCCCGGTGAGCACCGTCACACTTGCGCAGTCCGTGCCGCAGCCGCTCGCGTAGGCATCCGTACTCGAAGCGGATGAGACCACCGAGAAGGGGCGATGATGAAGACTGTTGAACGAACGGCCACTCGACCGACGAACCGCCTGTGGGCGGCGATTGTGCTCATGGCGCTGGCGAGCCTCGCCACGCTCGTGATGCTCTCGGCGGGGGCGCGAGCCGCGTCGGCGCCGGCCGCGAGCACGTCGGCGGTGGTCGTCAAGGTCGCAAAGCGGGGCGGGTTCGGAAAGATCCTGACCACGGTCGGCGGCCGCACCCTCTACAAGCACCCGAACGGCCCCTGCACCGGGTCGTGCCTCACCATCTGGCCTCCGCTGCTGATGCCCAAGGGCACGACCATCCCCAAGGGGATCGTCGGTCTGCGCACCGTCCTTCTGGCCAGCGGCCGGCGCCAGGTCACCTACCGGCATCGCCGGCTCTACACGTTCGTGAACGACAGCGGCACGAGCGTCAACGGTAACGGCGTCGCCGGGTTCCTCGTCGCCAAGGTCGTGTCCTAGAAGGCCGCACGAGCCGGCGGAGCCCGCCGGTATCCTGACCCGATGAGCGGTCGCGTGGCGCGGATCTCGATCGCCCCGGTGAAAGCGCTTGGTCTGGTGCATCCGGAGGCGGTCGATCTTGAACGGGGCGGTGTCGCCGGTGACCGGCGCTTCTGGCTCCTGGACCCTGAAGGGCGGCTGGTCAACAACCGCCGCTACGGCCGGCTCATGCAGGTGCGACCGGACTGGGACGAGGCCACCCGCCACCTGTCACTGGCGTTTCCGGGCGGGGACGTGGTCGAGGGGGTCGTCGAGCTCGGCGCCGCTGTCGAACCGGAGCTGCACGGGCTTGCGCACCCATCGCGGAGCGTCGTCGGCCCGTGGCAGGAGGCGCTGTCGGCCCATGCCGGCGCGCCGCTTCGGCTGCTGTGGTCCGAGAGCGGAGCGGCCGACCGGGCGGCCGTGGGCGGCGGCGTCTCGGTGATCTCGCGGGCGTCGCTCGAGCGGCTGCGGGCCGAGACCGGCGCCGTCGCTCCGCTCGACGGCCGCCGGTTCCGGATGCTGTTCGAGATCGACGGGATCGGCGCGCACGCCGAGGATGAGTGGATCGGCGCGCGTGTGCGGGTGGGAGAGGCCGAGATCGAGGTCGGCGGCGACGTCGGCCGCTGCGTGATCACCACGCTTGACCCGGATCTCGGCACCCGCGACCTGGACACGCTCGGCGCGCTCGCGCGCTACCGCCGCGAGGGCCGGACGGAGCCGCTGCCGTTCGGGGTCTACGGGGCCGTCACGACACCCGGGCACGTGGCGGTCGGAGATGCGATCGGTGCGAGCGTGGGCGTGTGACGGTACGCACGCGGGGCGCATCGGTGCGCGTGACCGGTGGGACGCTGGCCGTTGCCGCCGTCGCCTGGCTGGCCGTGATTCGCATGACCGACGGCATGTCGTCGGCCCCGGGGACGATGGGCCTGGGCGCGGCCGCGTTCGTGAGCCTGTGGACCGTGATGATGGCCGCGATGATGCTGCCGGCGCTCGTTCCCCTGGGCGTGCTCTATGCGGGCGAGGGTCATGGCCGGAGCGCCCGTGCGGCCGGACTCGGGGCCGGGTACCTGATCGTCTGGGCGGGGTTCGGGCTGCTGGCCCTCCTGATCAGCGACGCGGCTGCGCGCATCGCAGCGCGCGACTCGTCGACGGGCGATTGGATCGGAGCGGCGCTCCTCGTCGGCGCCGGGATCTACCAGTTCAGCCCGCTCAAGGATCGCTGTCTCGCGCTCTGCCGCTCTCCGCTGCACATCCTCATGCGCGTCGGGGCGTTTCGCGGGCCGGGGCGCCACGTCCGCGCCGGCGCCTACCACGGTGCGTACTGCGTCGGCTGCTGCTGGTCGCTGATGGTCGCGCTGATCGCGCTCGGCGTCATGGATCTGGCCTGGATGGTCGCCTTCACGGCTGTGATCACGCTCGAGAAGATCTGGCGCCACGGGGAGCGGGTGGCGGCTGCGACCGGCATCGCCCTGATCGTGCTGGGCCTGCTCGCCCTCTGGCACCCCGGGATCGTGCCCGGGCTGCACGAGTCGCCCATGCCGATGGGCGGGATGTGACCCCGCCGGCCGCCACCGCAGCCTGGCGGATCGCCGGCACCTACCTCGAGGTGTGCAACTGTGATGCGATCTGCCCCTGCCGTCGCATCGGCGGCGCGCAGGGAGGCCGCTCGACCTATGGGGAGTGCACCGGGGCGCTGTCGTGGCGGATCCTCGAGGGGGCTGTCGGCGGCATCGACCTCTCGTCACTCTGCGTCGTGCTCGTGTCCTGGTACAGCGACGACGAGGCGGGGTCTCCGTGGAGCTGGGTGCTGCACGTCGACGAGCGCGCCGACCCGGCCCAGCGATCGGCGCTCGAGGACATCTTCGCCGGGCGCCTGGGCGGGACGCCCCTCAGCCAGTTTCCATGGGCGTTCAAGCCGAGCAACCTGCTCGCGGTCGTCCGCAGTCGCATCGAGATCGATCACACACCCGGCCGGGGCTGGTTCCGGGCAGGCGGCTCGGTCAACGTCCGGATCGCACGCCCGTTCGAGACCCAGACCCCCGTGTCATGCATCATCCCCGGGCATCACCGCACGGGCCGTGAGGTCGTGGCGGAGTTGCTCGAGGTCGACGACGAGTACTTCAGCCTCAACTACACCGGCCGGTGCGGCTACGAGGCGACGTTCGAATACTCGTCCGACGCCGCGTCGCCGTAGGCCGCGGCCTGGCGTACCTCCGGCGGGGCGGCGGCCACGAGTTCGGCGTCGGTGACGACCCCGAGCGCGCTGTTGAAGGCCGTGAATGCCAGCCGGAAGACCGCCAGCATCGTCGCCTCGGCGATCTCACGGTCGTCGAACCCGGCCGCGCGCAGGTCGGCCACATCTGCCGTGGTGGTCGCGGTGGGATCGTCTGCCACTCTGGCCACCCACACGGCCAGCGCGGCCTCGCGGCCGCTCAACCCCTCGGTCGACCCACGGAGCACATCCGCAGCGACCGCAGGCCCCACGTGCGCGGCCAGCTTTGTCCCCCACGCGAGCGAGCATGCCGGGTCCTTGCGCGCGCCGGCCACCGCCGCGTTCACGATCGCGATCTCGCCGGCCGAGAGCGTGGTCGAGCCGGCGACCAGCTTTCGCGCCGACAGGAACGCATTGGTCACATCCTGCCGCCACGCCCACGCGTGGGCGTAGTTCATCAGGTACCCGGCGTCGTCCGCGTTGGCGGCATAGCCGGCCTGCACCGTCGCATCGGGTTCGGGCTCGTTCAGGAACATTCGCCGCACAATCCTAACCCAGCAGCGCCCCGGCGCGTAGGGTGTGGGCATGACGAATCTGATCGATTCCGGCTGGTCGGCCTGGCTGCCGTTCGAGCTGATCGACGCGCTCGCCGCGCGCGAGGGCGGCTCGGCGGAGCGGCGCGCGTTCCGCAAGCGGCTGGAGCGCGGGCCGAGCGACGACGACCGCGAGCGCTGGCAGCGGTTCGCGCTCGTGTGCCCCTCCCGGATCGACCTGCCCGACGAGGACGACCTCGACGAGGAGGGCGCCCAGCGCGTGCTCGAGGATCTCGGCCTGCTCGATGAGCGGCCGCCTGAGGCGGTCGAGCTCGTCCTCACGCTCGACCACGACGACGTGCGCGAGCTCGAGGAGATCCGCGCCGCCCGCGACGTCGGCAGCATCGACGCGGTGCCGCTCGGCCTACCCGAGCTCGGAAACGTCCTCGGCGGCGGGAAGACGGGCCGCAACGACCCGTGCCCGTGCGGCTCCGGTAAGAAGTTCAAGCGCTGCCACGGCCGGTAGGCTTGCATCGTGAGTGCCGATTCGGTGACGTCCAGGTTCCACTTCACGCGGGAGATGGTCGAGGGATCGATCTACCGCAAGTACGAGAAGGCGATCCGGGGCGTCTGGAATCCCAGGGATCTCGACTACTCGCAGGACGCCGCCGACTGGCAGCGCATCGACGAGGTGCAGCGGCGCGGCCTGCTCGGAGTGACGGTGCGCTTCCTGGCGGGCGAGCAGGCGGTGACCGACGAGCTGGTGCCGATGCTCGCGGCCGCGCATGCGCTGGGCCGCTACGACTGGACGATGTTCCTGTCCACGTTCCTGATGGAGGAGGCGAAGCACTCCGAGTTCTTCATGCTCTGGCATGACCGCGTGGTCGGCGTGCTCGAGCCCGACGAGGTGGCGGCGCACTTCCTGGTGCGGTCGGCGACGGTCGACCCGACCGGCAGGTTCGAGGTCAAGGACGTGCTGCACGAGGCGCTGCCGCGCTATGGCGGCATGTTGATGGACGCGGTTGCGGGCGGCGAGGAGTCCGATATCGAGGCGGCGTTCGTGCGGTTCTCGGCCGCCTACAACGGGTTCGCCGAGGGCGTGCTGACGATGCCGTCGTACGAGATCGTGATCGACACGACGCAGATGTGGGACGCGTTTCCGACGCTGCGCCAGGGCTTCCGCCTGATCCTGGCGGACGAGGGCCGGCACATCACCTTCGGCACCGCCGCCTGCCGGGTCCTGATCGAGAAGCACCCCGCGTACGAGGCGCTCGTGCACGAGGTGTTCGACGAGTACCGCGGCAATCTGGTGGGGCTGGTCGAATACCAGAAGGCCGTGCCCGGCCTCGATCTGCAGAAGTACCAGACGATGAAGGTGCGCCACTACCGGAACCGTTGCCGCGAGATGGGGATCACCCCCGACGAGACGCTGATCGACCAGATCCTCGACCCCGACATCGACTTCGTCGTCGGTGTGGAGGCGGGATAGCGTGGCCCGGGCCTGGCGCTGCCTCGAGGCCGGGTGCGACACGGTCGTCACCGCCGAGGACGACGAGCAGCTGGTCGCGGCGGCCAACCGCCACGTTGGCGAGGAGCACGGAAGCTTCGAGCTCGAGGACGTGATCCTCGACGCCGCAGAGGACGTGCCGGGCTAGCGACGGTTCGTTCGCCGTCGCTGTGACGGTGCCAGGCACCGAAACGGAGGGGGTGCGGCTTCGGTGACGCCTGCGTGATGGGGCTCGGTGGCGAATCCGGGTTCCCTGGCTGCCGGCGAACGGGCCAGGCCTGCGGGCGTGCGGGTTGCGTCATCTCCTCGTGTAGGTCAGGTCGAAGTCGTGCTCCCAGCTCGACCCGTCGGTGCGCACCTCCCAGGTGCCGGCGATGGTCGTCCGATCGGCGCTGAACCTGCCGGAGAAGCGCTGCGAGAAGTCAAGCGGCGTGAAGTCTGGCGCCTCCCGAAGCAGCGTCCAGACGCCGTCGCTGAAGGTCATCGCGTAGACGCGGGCGACGCCACGCGAGTCGAAGTAGTGCTGCGTGTAGGCGCCGGGGCCCGCATCGACGCCAACGATCGCGAAGCTGTCGGGCGCGCCCGGGTCGGGGATCGTCGTGCGCTGGACCAGGAATTCTCCGCCGAACATCCACTCGAAGACGGCTCTGCCGACGATCGGGAGCCCGGCCACCGGCGCTGGGGCGGCGTCCGGGAGGTGCGCCTCGACATCCCACTCGCCCACGAACGCGTCCAGTGCCGAGAGTGCGGGGCGGTCGACCGGCATGGTGCCTCGTAGGCTATCGCGGCACGGCGTGCGCTTCGCGCCTGACGGTGCCCATCCGCACGTGCCCGAAGAGCACGAAGATCGCGATCAGCCCGAGCAGGACGTTGAAGGCCATGATGACCGCCTGGGCGCCGATCGAAAACGCCAGCACCTGGCCCGATGTCGCGACCCCGCCGAGCGCGAACACCAGCAGCCCCTGCTGAGCGCCGATGCCGCCGGGGGTGAACGGGAGCGCGGTCGAGACCGAGTCGATCACCACAGCGAGCACCGCGTAGCGCAACGCCGTGGGGATGCCGAAGGCTGCGAGCATCGCGTAGGCCGTCCCCACCCGCAGCGCCCAGTCGACGAGCTGGGGCGCGGCCACCACCCGCGCGAACCGGCCCGGTGAGCGCAGGATGCGCATGCCCGCGCTGACGCGCAGCCAGAAGCCGCGCAGGTGGTGCATCGCCCATTCAGCGCCGAGCAGCACGGAGACGACGACCACTCCGAGCGCGATCGCGACGAGCGCGACGTGGCGAGCGTAGAACGAGAATTCGAAGGCCTTTGCGTCGGGCAGGTGCACGATCGGCGGCAGCCAGCCGAGACCAACCGTCGCCGCGACCATCAGGCCGACCACCACCACTCCGAAGATCGTCTCGGCCACGAGCGTCGAGACGATCGTCGTCACCGACACGCCCCCGAGCTCGCGCCGGATCGTGAAGATCCGGACGACGTCACCACCGCGGAAGGGCGCGATTGCGTTCGCCCCGACACCGGCCAGGTATGACCACACAGCGGAGCGAAACCCGACGCGCCGATCGGGAAACGCGGCGGCCAGGATCCCGCGCCAGACACCCGCCCGAACGAGCAGGCTCAGGAGGTGGAGAACGAGCGCGACGGCGAGCGGCAGGAGGTGCGTGTCACCGAAGCGATCTCCGTAGGCGGCCGCGCCGTCGCGCAGCTGTTCCAGGGAGTCCTGCATCTGCCTGCATCATGCGATGCGTTCATGTGCGTGGGATCGGTGCCCGGCGCTCGCCGTGTGGGCGGGGCCGCCGTCATACCGGTGCCGGTGGCGGTGTTTCAGCCACGACTGCTGGGTGGGGTACGTGGCGAGGGCGATGACGATGCCGGCGAGAAGCGCGCCGATGAGCGCTGCGCGGCGGCTGCGGGCTCCGGCGACGACCACCATCGCATGGGGGCGCCAGTCGGCCGGACCGACCCGCACCGCGCGGGTGAGGTACGCGAGGATGTGGATGACCATCAAGGCGCCCCAGACGGCGAAGCTGGCCGCATGCACGGTGAGCAGCGGCCCCCCGCCGTGCCCGACGAGGATCAGGGCCACGCCGCTTCCGAACAGCGTGAGGGTCGAGGCGACGAGGAGCGGCGCGAGCAGTCGCAGCAGCAGTCTCGGCGGCCCCTCGAGCCGGTACGGCCGGCTGTTGGTGTAGTAGCGCATGAATCGCCAGCCGGTGGTGGCGAGCTTGAGCGCAACCGGCGCCAGCAGCAGCATCCCGAGGAAGATGTGGACCGAGAGATACGTGTGCAGCGAGATCGTGGTCAGCGCTTCGGCGGTGAGCAGCACGAGGAGGACCAGTCCAACGGACGTGGTCAGGCGCTCGTTGCCGGGCGGACCGGGGGTGGCGTCGTCCGGCATCGCTAGCGGCCCGCGGCCCAGATGCGCCAGGGCGCCGGCCGGCCGGTCGCGGTGACGGGGATGAATTCGAAGCCGTCGGGCGTGTTGAGGTATCCGGCGGCCCTGCCGGGCCGGCCGAGGTGACCGTACGACCACACGATCTTCTTCGTGTGCGGGTTGATGATGACGACGCGATGGTTGTAGTCGTCGTTGAGCGCGATCATGCCGTTCGGGAGCATCGCCGCGAGACTTGGGTGGTCAAGCATTCCGGGGCCGGAGGTGACGTCGTAGCGCCACAACAGCCTGCCCGTCTTCCGGCTCAGGATGACGATTGCGCCCGGGCTCGTGTAGTCGGCCAAAAGGATGTTGCCCCTGAGCGTCAACTGCGGGTCGGACGGGTAGGTCACTGGCGCCTTGTACACACGCACCAGGTGTCCGGTCAGCGTGAACTCGTCGAGGTACGAGCCGTTGATCTCGGAGACCAGGATGTGGTGGTTCGGTAGTGGTGTGTCACCGTTCACGGCACCCAGATACCGGGGCGGAGCGTGCACGCAGTGCCCGGCCTGGCCGATGCTCCGGACGATCCGGCTTCCGCGCAGTTCGAGGACGCGACAGTTGTACGCGTCGGCGACGATCACGAGGTGGTGCGGGAGCGCGTAGGCGTCGTCGGGAGTGTTGAGGTAGCCGGGCCCCGAGCCGGGGACGCCGGCGTGGCCGTAGCTCCACACCAGCCGTCCGCTGGGGTAGGAGATCTCGACGATCTGGTGGTTCTCCTCCTGATTCGAGATGATCCGCCGCCCGCCCGGCGTGAAGAAGGTGTCGTCGTCGAAATACAGGTGCACCTGGCCCGGCCGGTTGGGAAACGTCCACAGGATCCTGTGGGCGGGGTTCACGATCAGCATGCGGTCGTTGCCGCGATCGGCGATCAGCAGGTCACCCGGCAGCGGCCCCCTGAACATCGCAGGCCTCGGCGGCGCAGCAACCGTCCTTGCGCCCGCCCCGGATCTGGACGAGCTCAGATGCAGTGACCACACCCGATCCACCGGGCCGTGTCCGTCCCATCCGCCGACCACCACCAGTCCGGCCGGTGTGGTGGCCACCCCGGCGTCGGACAGCGGCTGAGCAAGATGGAACGCGCGGTGGACACGGCCGGTGGCATCGATCGCCAATACCCAGCTGGTGGGTGCGCCGGCCGCGGTCTGCCCGCCGACGACGTACATCGTCGAGCCGATCACTCCGGCCGAGGCGTGCATGAGCGGCTGCGGCAGACGCCCGATGCGGGTCGTGCGCCCGGTCGCCGGGTCGAAGCGGAGCACGGCGTCGCTCGCGCCACCCGTCGTGCGGCCCCCGGCGATCACGAGCCGGCCGCCGAGCGCCGCAACGGCGGCGTATCTGAGACCCTCCGGCAGATGACCGGCGACGCGGGCTGAGCCGCCGCCTCCGTAGGCCAGGATCCGATCCGAGAAGGCCGTGCCGGTATAGCCGCCCACCACGTAGGTGGTCGTGCCGATCGTGGCCGTCGCGAGGTCGGAGAGCGGGGTGGGCAACGCGCCGACGAGCGTTGTTGACCCCGAGCCGGGGTCGTACCGGCCGATGCCCGAATAGCTGACCGACTGGCCGCCGCCGAGAACGTAGGGCCGGCCGCCGCGGGTGGTCGCGGAGGCATCGTGCAGCGGAGTCGGCAGCGGCGTCATCGTGCGCACCCCCGTCGCCGAGATCCGGCTGACCGCACCGGAGGATGCGAGCGACGCGGAGAGGCCGCCGAAGGCGTACACGTCCCGTCCAACCGCCGTCACCGCAGCGTCCTGCAGCGGCGCCGGGAGCATGCCAATCGGAGAGGACACCAGGTGGGGGGCGGGTCGCGCGGCCGTCGAGGTGCCGCCGGCCGGCGTGGTCGTCGCAGGCTTCACCGTGAGGCTCGCCGGGCCCGGATCGGCATTGGAGCTCGAGCCGCCGCCGAGCAGCCGCTGAGCCCCGCCGATGAGAACGACGCAGGCGGCGGCCGCGACGCACACGGCCGCGAGTCTCCGGCGCAGGAGTTGGTGCCGCCTGCGGCGGCCTCGGGGGCGGTGTTGCGCCAAGTCGAAGACCGTATCCGCGCCTGATTGGCATCCCTCCAACCGACGCCGCGGTCGAGGCTCTGGATCGCTAGCGGGTGATCGGCATGGAGGGTGCCGGGGCGGGCCCGTGAAGCGCGCTGCGGTCGAGAGCGAACATCGCCGCGGCGGGTCGCGGGTTGCCGTCGCTCGTGTCGGCGACCAGCTCGCCCAGCGCGGGGCCGAACTTGAAGGCATGGCCCGAGCACCCGGCGGCGATGGTGACCGGGCCGAGCGCGCCGATGGCGAAGTCCCCGTCCGGGGTCATCGTCCACGGATGGCGGTCGCTCCGCAGCGCTCGGCCGGACAGGCCGGGCATGCGGCTGCCCACCCACTCCTCGAGGCGGCGCTGCTCATCGGGGTCGGGCACCGGGGCTGAGTCGGGCCGCCAGGGGGCGTCGCCCGCCGCGTCGAAGCCGAGCTTGTAGCCCACGCCGGGCACCGGGTGGCCGTAGACGCCGCACTCGCCGGCGCGTCCCCACTCGACGAAGCCCGGGACGCCCACGAACGCGGGCGCGTCGAAGTAGGTGACCTGGCCGTAGGCCGGAGCCAGTGGCAGGTGGGCGCCGAGCGGCTCTGCGAGCTCCGGCGTCCACGGGCCGGCCGCGATCACCGCGCGGTCGGCGGCGATCGTGCCCGCCTCGGTTGTGACGCGCACGCCGCCGTCGGCGGACGGGATCACCGCGAGAGCCCGCTCTGGCGAGCGCAGCTCGGCTCCGGCGGCGACGGCCGCGGAGCTCAGCGCCGCCATCGCCCGATCGGCGAGCACCGCGCCGGCCCGCGGGTGGAAGAGTCCATATGCATCGTCGCCGACCGCGATCTCGGGTATGCGCCGGCGCATGTCGGCGGCGGTCATCTCGTCGTACTCCGCGCCGGCCGCGCGCAGGCCCACGGTCAGCCCGGTCAGGATCTCGGGCGTGCCGATGTCCACCTGCCCCGTTAGGTGCAGCAACCGGCCGCCCGACCGCACCTCGAGCTGTGCCCACCGATCGAGCGCCTCCGCCGCGAGCCGCGCGTAGTCGGGCAGCGCGTAGGCGACCCGGATCGATCGGCTGACGCCGGTGGAGGACGTGTATGGGTGCCCGCTCCCGAGCCGGTCGACGCCGATCACGTGTGTTCCCCGGCGCGCGAGCGCGAGCGCGGTCGAAAGTCCGACGACGCCCAGTCCCACCACCACGGTGCGCGTGGATGCGGCCATCTCTCAGCCGCACAACATAGTGCGGCACACCTGGGCGTGGGCGCGATTCGACACTCTTCCCTGGGGAGTCATTGCCAATCGTTCACTGAATGCTCACCGTCCGGTTACCCGATCGCGGCGCGCGGCTCGTAGAGTCGCTGCGTCCTGCCGTGTTCACGAGAGGGGGAACGGAAAATGATCCGAGCAAAAGGTCGTCTTGTGGCAGCGTTCCTGGTGGCGCTCGCGTCGCTGCTCCTTGTCGCTCAGAGCGCGTCGGCAAAGCCACCGTCACCGCGCTCCGAGCCGCCGCACGCTGCGCCGCGGCACATCTTCTACATCATGATGGAGAACCACGGGTACTCCGAGATCATCGGCAACCACGCCGATGCGCCGTTCATCAATCGCCTTGCGGCACGGGCGGGCCTGGCGACGGACTACTACGGCGTCACGCACCCCAGCCTTCCGAACTACCTGGCCGCGATTTCAGGCAGTTTCCAAGGCATCTGGGATGACTGCCAGGCCGGCGCTGCGATCACGTGCCCGCCGGAGGAGTTCATTCCCACCGCGGGCGACGGCACCGCGGGGAACTATCTGACGAAGGCCGAGATCGCGAGCGCGAGTGCGACTCCGCACCTGTTTTCCGGCGCAAACATCGTTGATCAGCTCGAGGCGCACCACCTGTCGTGGCGGGCGTACATGCAGAGCATCCCCAGCGTCGGCTCTCAGGCCGTGGACGCTCCGACGATTCAGACGCCATCCGGCCCCGTGGCGGTGGCGCTGTATGTCCAGAAGCACAACCCGTTCATGTACTTCTCGGACATCAACCATCCGGGCAGCAGGCGGCTCCGTCAGATCGTGCCGCTCCGCCGTCTGGCGTCCAACCTGCGGTCGGGGCACGTCCCGAACTTTGTCTGGATCAGTCCCGACACCTGCCATGACATGCACGGTATCGACCCGGCCCAGGCAGTCCTGATCGGGTTGCCGCGATGTGGCTACCCGGTGTCGGGGCTCGACCACGGCGCGATCCGCCTTGGCGATCGCTTCCTGCGGCGAACCGTGGCGATGATCACGCATTCGCGGACATGGCGCACGACTCGGTCGTCGATCGTGATCACCTGGGACGAGGATGATTACTCCGGCTTCAGCGGGACGTCGACCAGCCCCAAGGGAGTTGACGGAATCACCCTCGGCGGCGCTCAGGTACCGACGATCGTGCTGAACTCGCGCGGGTCCGGTCACCGCGTGCTCGATGTTCCGGCGAATCACTACAACCTGCTCGCCACGATCGAGCGCATGTGGCACCTCGGGTGCCTCGAGAACACCTGCTCGATCTCGCGCGCGCAGCTGCTGACCCCGCTGTTCCGCTGAAACCACCGGGTGGGGAGCCCCGGGTCGCGGGGCTCCCCACCCGCTGTTGCGCCCTCACCTCTGACCCGATCCACATGCCGTTCTCAAGTGGCTCCCAAGGTGGCGAATTACGGGTCAATCTCAACCCTGAGAGGAGGTGAGTATGGACAGCAACGAAACCCCCAAAGACAGGGATGTTCGCCGTTGGCGTGGGTTCACGTCGGCGCGTCGCGTCGTCCTCACGGGCGTTCTCGCGGTGGCCGTGTCGGCCGGAGCCGTGAGCCTCGCATCGGCGGCGGACTCCCATCACGCCACGACCCACGCGCGAGCGGCCGCAACGACCGCTTCGGCGGTGACCGTCGCGGCCAAGACGAAGTCGACGACCAAGAAGTCGACCCCCACCCACAAGTGCCCCGGCATGACCGGTGCGCCAGGTGGGACCAGCGGTAGCAGCGGGAGCAGCTGAGCCCGGAGCAACCGGCGTGCGGCGGTCAGAAACAGTTGGCCGCCGCACGCCCAAACTTTACGCCCGTCGACGCGTGAAATTGAGAGCGCTCTGCGGGATCTCTGATCCGGCTCACAGGCTTCTCTCAGGTGGTCACGTCAGTATTGTGCTCGCAGTCGCAATCCACGGGAGATCATGATGGCCACGCGGGCAGGGAAGGATCAGGCGGAGAGGCCTCGAGTTCTCGTCGTCGATGACGAGGAATCGATCACCGAGTTGGTGTCGACCGTGCTCCGTTACGAAGGGTTCGAGGTGGAGACAGCCGGTGACGGGAAGGCGGCGGTTCGGTCGGCGCGGACGTTTCGCCCCGACATCATCGTGCTTGACGTGATGATGCCGGACTGGGATGGATTCGAGGTCTATCGCCGGCTCAATGCCACCTCGGGCGGGACACCGGTGTTGTTCCTCACCGCGCGCGACACGCCGCAGGATCGCATTCAGGGCCTGACCCTGGGCGCGGATGACTTCGTGGGAAAGCCGTTCAGTCTCGAGGAGCTCGTACTGCGCCTTCGGGCGATCCTGCGGCGCACCCGCGGCGGGGCCGACGATTCAGCGTTATTGCGCTACGACGATCTCCAGATCGATGAGGACGCTCGCGAGGTGACCAGGGGCGCTCGGGTGATCAACCTCTCGCCGACTGAGTACAACCTCCTTCACTATCTGCTGATGAATCGCGAACGCGTCTTGAGCAAGGCCCAGATACTCGATCACGTGTGGAACTACGATTTCGGGGGTGGTTCGAGTGTGGTTGAGACATACATCAGCTACCTGCGGAAGAAGGTCGACGCCGACGGCGAGACGCCGCTGATCCACACGGTGCGTGGCTTCGGTTACGCCCTCCGCCGTCCTCGGTCGTAGGCGCAGCATGCGGATCTCTTTGCGAAGTCGCCTGACGGCGCTAACTGTCGTCCTGGTCGCGCTTGGTCTCATTGCCGCCGGCTTTGCGACGCGGGTTGCGCTGCAGTCGTTCCTCATCGGTCGTGTCGACCAGCAGTTCCAGGCGGCGGAGGGGCCGGCCCTCCACTATCTCTCCGGCGACCACGACCTGGGCTCCTCGCGCGGCCTCTACCAGGCGCTTCCCCGGCATGCTCTGACGGCGCTCGTCCGCCCCGGCGGATCGATCACCGCGGCGACGGTCGGCACCGTTCCGGATCGCGCAGCCCTGATCTCCGCGATGGCCAACGTCAAGCCCGGCCGCTTCACCTCGTCCGGCTACCGGTTCTCCGCTGTCCGTGCGGCGAGCGTCTCCAGCGCCGGTGAAGGCGGTCCGGGCCCGCCCCCACCGGCGACCCGGCTCCCGCGCGGCACGCTGCTCGTGATCGCCACCCCGCTGGCTGACGTCAACGCCACGTTGTCGCGCCTCGTCAACCTCGAGCTCCTGGTTGGTCTCGCCGTGCTCGCCCTCGTGGCGATCCTGGCCTACGTGATGGTGCGGCGTGAGTTCCGGCCGCTCGAATCCATCGAGGGCACCGCCGCCGCGATCGCGGCCGGCGACCTCACCCAGCGCGTCGATGACGACGACCCGCGCACCGAGGTTGGACGGCTCGGTGCCTCCCTCAACACGATGCTGGGTCAGATCGAAGCAGCCTTCCTTCAGAGCAAGAGGTCTGAGGAGCGTCTGCGCCGATTCGTCGCCGACGCCTCCCATGAGCTGCGCACCCCGCTGACGTCGGTGCGCGGATACGCCGAGTTGTTCCGTCGCGGAGCCGCCGAGAATCCGGCCGATCTGGCCATTGTCATGCGGCGCATCGAGGCCGAGGCCGAGCGCATGGGACTGCTCGTCGACGACCTGCTGCTCCTGGGGAAGCTCGACCAGGATCGCCCGCTCGAACGGGGCCCCGTCAGCCTGCCCAACCTTGTCGATGACCTGGTCACCGACCATCGGCTGCTGCACCCCGATTGGCCGATCACCTTCGAAGCCGATGCCGGTTGCATGGTGGTCGGCGATCCCGGCCGGCTTCGCCAGGCGGTCGCAAACCTGCTCTCCAACGCTCGCTCCCACACACCCCCGGGGACGCGCATCGACGTGTCCGTGCGCACCACCGACCGCGGCGTCGTCGTTGCGGTCAAAGACCACGGCCCGGGCATCCCGGAGGATCACGTCGAGCACCTGTTCGAACGCTTCTACCGGGCCGACCCCTCGCGCGCCCGTGCCAGCGGCGGATCCGGGCTCGGCCTCTCCATTGTGGAGGCCATCGCTCGAGGGCACGAGGGATCCGTGGAGGTTGAGAGCACCCTCGGTGACGGCGCGACGTTTCGAATCGTCCTGCCGGGCGATCGAACACCCGCACCCGCGCCGTCACCGAAGGAGACTGCCTGAAGGTGAGATCAGGCGGCTTCGGGGTAATACGCTTCGTCGTAG
Organism: uncultured Actinomycetes bacterium; assembly: GCA_963703275.1. Lineage (GTDB taxonomy): Bacteria > Actinomycetota > Thermoleophilia > Gaiellales > JAICJC01 > JAICJC01. Next base: position 557,499 of record OY969804.1, read on the forward strand.
CGCTCGGCAACGCGGGCGCTCTGTGTCTCTTCGGACAGGATCGCCCAGTCCACCATCAGGGCGAGACCGGCGCCCAGCGCCGCGAGACAGACTGCCATCACGACGGTGGCGAGGGTTGGGACGTACGCCGCGGCAACGACGGTCGGGATGTTGAGCACCACGGCTCCAGCGATCGGGATCCAGTTCTTCATGTGTTCCTCCTTGGGAGGGCATTTGAGGTAACTGGATTCCACCACCGTGACATCAAAGGGCGCTCGGCAGTACCTTTGAGTTCGCTGTGTACCTATCGAGCCGTTTGCCCAGCTCTGTGTGTGTCAGGTCCTGGGGGAGGGACTCGAATCCCGTCATGAAGCAGAGCTCGAGCGCGGCGAGCACGTCGTCGTTCTGGATGTGCTCGTAGCGCGCGGCCCGCTCGGCCGGGTCCTGTGGGGCGAATCCGGCGTGTGTCCAGACTTCGAGCGCAGCGCCGACGTTCGCAAGCCGCTGGCGGGTGGCGCGAGCGGCTGCGTACCCCTCCAGGGCGGCGCGCCGCCCTGGTCCCAGAAGCGCTGCGGACACGTCGTGCACGTCCTGGAGCGCCATCGAGAGACCCTGGCCCTGGAGCGGGTTCTCGTACCCGGCCGCATCGCCGATCAGGACGACGCCCGCCGCCAGCGGATTCGGGGCGCGGCTGTCCTCGCCGGGGAAGGTCGCACACGGTCCGGCGGGCTGTGCCGTACTCCAGTCCGCCGCTCCCTCCAGGCAGTCGAGCCTGGTCTCGGCCAGAAACCGGCGCGCGCCGTCACGGCCGGCAAAGCGCGAGCGCTGGTCGGTCGGGAAGCAGAAGTAGAGCCGGGCCCGTCCGGCCTCCTGCGGGAACGAGAAGAACATGACGTCGGACTCTCGCGCGATCAGGTTGGCCCCCTCGCCCATCCCGGCGTCACCCTGCACCAGCATGCCGGCCACGAGGTGTGCCGGCGGATCGACCTCGAACGGGATCGCCGCCTGGGAGCGCACGGCCGAGCGGCGCCCGTCGGCGCCCACGACCATCGTGCCGGTCGCGTGCTTCACCCCTTCGCGATCGAGCCACCGCACCGACGGCCGCCTGCCAGGCGAGATGCGCACGTCGCGCACACCCATGCGCACATCGGCGCCGGCGGACGCGGCCGCCTCGGTCAGCGCCGCGCAGGCGGTCGGGTGGTTGACGTTGAGCGACCCGGCGATCCCCGGGATGGCGGCGCCGACGTCGTCCCGGGTCGGCCCGTCCTCGCCTTCGTCGTACAGGTCCAGCCATCGCACCACCAGACCCCCGGCATCGAGGAGCAACCGCTCGATGTCCAGCTCACGTGCGAGGCGAGCACCCCATGGCCAGAGAATCTCGCGTCGCACGTGATCCTGGTACCCAGCCTGGCGCTCGAGCATCAGGACGTTCGCGCCCGCCCGGGCCATGACCGTCGCCAGCGCGCCGCCCGCGATGCCGCCACCCACGATCATGACGTCGTGCTCGCTCATGCGGTCTTGGGCTGGATGTTCTGATTGACCCGGAAGACGTTGTCCGGGTCGTACGTCGCCTTGGTGCGGGCGAGGCGGTCGTAGTTGTCGCGATAGCTCGCGCGCACGCGCTCCTGGCCCTCGTCCATCATCATGTTGACGTAGGCGCCGCCGGCGGAGTGGGGGTGGAGTGCCTCGAAGTAGTCGATGCTCCAGCTGCGGATGGCGGGCACGTTCGCCGGATCGGGGTCGACGCCCGCGAACACCGAGCCCCACCTGGCGTCGCGGTAGCTCCAGGCGGTGTCGGTCGGTCCCAAATCGTGGGCCGCGCCGTCGATCGGGTACAGGTGCATGGTCGACTTCATGGTCGGCATCGCGGCGCCGTACCTGGCGTGCTCCTGGACCGCGGCGTCCGGGATCTCCTTCACGAAGTCGGCGCGCCAGTACCACTGGTCTCCGGGCGGGTAGAGGCCGTCGAAGGCGCCCTGGAGGGCGGAGTGCGGCATCGGGGCGACGCCGTGCATCAGCGGCTCAGGCAGTGACTCCAGGAGCGGAGCCATCGCCCGCGCGGCCGCGTCTTCCGACCCGACGTAGCACCAGACGACACCGCACACCTTGCGGAGGTGGATCTCCTCAGGGAATGGCGGCGCCGGCGGGACGGTGTGGAAGGCGAAGAAGCCGTTCAGCTCGCGCGGCGCCGCGGGGAGAAACTCGCGGTAGGCCGAGAGCACCTCGGCGCCTGCCTCGACCGGCCAGAACGTCGGCCCGGCGACGACCGTGCCCACCTCGTGCAACCGGAACAGGAACGAGGTGACGACGCCGAAGTTGCCGCCGCCGCCCCTGATCGCCCAGTACAGATCCGGGTGCTCGTCGGCGCTCGCGCGCACGCGCTCGCCGCTTGCCAGGACGAGTTCCGCCTCGAGCAGATTGTCGATCGTGAGCCCGCACCGGCGGGTCAGGTGGCCGATGCCGCCGCCGAGGGTCAGGCCGCCGACCCCCGTGGTCGAGATGATCCCGCTGGGTGTCGCCAGCCCATGCTCGTTGGTCGCCCGATCGACGTCGCCCCAGGTGCAGCCGCCGCCGACGCGAACGGTGCGGGCCTGTGGATCGACGCTGACCGTCTTGAGTGGCGAGAGGTCGATGACGACCCCGTCGTCGCATGTTCCCAGGCCTGCGCCGTTGTGGCCCCCGCCGCGAACGGCCAGGAGCAGGTCGTGGTTGCGGGCGAATGCGACGGTCATGGCCACGTCGTCCGCACCGGTGCACTGCGCGACGAGCGCCGGTCGCCTGTCGATCATCGCGTTGTAGACCTTGCGCGCCTCGTCGTAGTCGGCGTCTTCAGGTCCGCTCAGTCGCCCGCCGAAGCCGGTGAGTTCCTGGCGTGCGGTGCGTGCTGCTGACGTGGTGGTGCTCACGGTGTCCTCCTGTGCTTGACGGCGTCGTACGGCCTCCACCCTAGGACACCCGAACGCGCTCGTCATGACGAGACCTGACCCTCTTCGTTACGCCGAATTCGGGCTCGGTCCCGGCGCCAATGATGAGATCTCACTATCGTCCCGGAGGACGCGTGATGGCCGACCTTCCCGGCTCACTCCGACTCACCTCGACGTTTCCGTTCGTCGGGCGCGCGGCCGAACTCGAAATGCTGCGCACGCTCATGCCGAGGGCGGAGGGCGAGGGCCGTCGGGTCGTCCTGCTCGGCGGAGAGCCGGGGTCGGGGAAGAGCCGGCTCGTCCGGGAGTTCGCCGGCGAGGCGGCGCGCGACGGCGCCCTCGTCCTCTACGGGGCGTGCGACGCCGTCGTGCACACACCGTACGGGCCGTTCGTCGAGGCGCTCGACCATCTGGCCCGAACCGCAGACCCCGCCGAGCTGCGGGCGGCGCTCGGCACCGGCGGCGGCGAGCTGACACGCCTTTTGCCCGATCTGCCGATCCGGATCGGCGAGCTTCCGCCTGCGGTCAAGGCCGATCCGGATACCGAGCGGCACCGGCTGCACACCGCCGTCACCGATCTCCTGGTCGGTGTCACCCGGCACCGGCCGGCGCTGCTCGTGCTCGAGGACGGGCACTGGGCCGACGCGCCGACCCTGCTTCTTCTGCGACACCTCACGCGCACCGCGGGACACGCACGCGTGCTGGTGCTCGCCACCTTCCGCGACACCGAGGCCGACGTGCCGGAGGCCCTCTCGGAGACCCTCGCCGACCTCCGCCGGTCGGATGACGTCGTCCGGCTCCGGCTTGCCGGGCTCTCGGGCGACGAGGTTGCCGAGTTCGTTCGCAGCGCCGCGGGCGGCGATCTCGGTCCCGAGCTGCGCGAGCTCGCCCAGGGGATCCACGACCTGACCAAGGGCAACCCGTTTCTCGTCTGCGAGCTCTGGCGCGCCTTCGGTGAGACCGGAGTCGTCGAGCCGGCCGGGATGGGAAGCCCCGAGAGCGTCCGTGAGGTCGTCAGCCACCGCCTCTCCCGGCTTGCGCCCGTGACGTCGGATCTGCTCGAGCTTGCGGCCACTGCCGGATCGGAGTTCGAGCTCGACATCGTTCGCCACGCGGCCGGGATCCGGGAGCCCGAGCTGCTCGCCGCCCTCGAGGAGGCCGTCGGGAGCGGGATGCTCGAGGAGCTGCCCGCGCCCGGGCTGGCCTACCACTTCACCCACGAGCTCGTGCGGCGCGCGCTGTACGACCGGCTCTCGGGAATGCGAAGGGCGGAACTGCATCTTCGCGTCGGCGATGCCCTGGAAGGTGCGGCGGGGCGTTCGGGACGCGAGCTCGCCGACCTCGCCCACCACTTCGCCGCGGCCGCGCCGGTCGGCGGGGCCGCGCGCGGCGTCGAGTACAACGTGCTCGCGGCGCGAGCGGCATCCGCGGCACTCGCGTTCGACGAGACGGCCACGCGGCTGCGGATCGCGCTCGACCTGGGGATCGCCGACCCCCGTCAGCGGGCGGGCGTCTTTCTCGAGCTCGGCGACGCCCTGCACCGCGGCGGAAAGGCGGTCGATGCGCTGGAGGCGTTCAGGGCAGCGGTGGACATCGCCCGGGAGCTGGCCGACGCGCAACTGCTTGCGCTGGCCGCGATCGGCTTCGAGGAGGCGTGCTGGCGCCCAGGCATGGCCGACCAGGGTGCTGTCGGCCTGCTCGAGGAGGCGGCGGCGGCACTCGGCGAGGACAACTCGGAGCTGCGGGTCGGGTTGCTGGGCGGCCTCGCCCGCGCGCTCGACTTCCAGGGTGACTCGACGCGCGGGGCGGTCGTCCGCGCGAACGCCGTCGCCATGGCGCGCGACCTCGAGGATCGAGTCGGTCTCGCCACGATCCTGATGCGCTCCTACTGGTCGCTCGGGGCGAGCTCCCTGGGGGAGATCCTCGAGATGGTGACCGAGGCGAGAGACCTTGGAGACGAGCTCGGGAACACCGAGATCCGGGCCGAGGCGATGGCCTGGCGCGTCCCGACCTTCGTCGCCCTCGGCGACATGGAGGCCGCGCGGAGCGAGGTCGCCGCCCTCCGCGAAACCGCGGAGCGAACCGCCCAGCCCTTCATGCTCCATGTGGCGGAGCACTACGGCTCGGCACTCGCGCTGTGCGACGGGCGCCTCGCGGAGGCCGAGCACCTGGCGCTGCGGTCGCACGACTGGAGCCGCCTGCTGACGGGCCGCGACGCCTCGGGTGTGTACGGAATCCAGATGTTCAGCGTCCGCCGCGAGCAGGGACGGCTGGCCGAGTTCGCTCCGGTGATCAGGATTCTGGCCGGCGAGGGCAGAGGCGCGGGCCCGTGGCGGCCCGGATTCGTTGCGCTGCTCGCCGAGCTCGGGATGGAGGTCGAGGCCAGGCGGGAGCTGACACGGCTGGCCGCCGACGGGCTCGACGGCTACCGCGAGTCGCTCTGGCTCACCTCGCTCACCTACCTCACGGACGCCTGCGCGGCGGTCGGCGACGAGGCCACCGCCGCCCTGGTCTATCCCGAGTTGGAGCCGCTCGGCGGCGCGAACGTGATGATCGGCCACCTCGTCTCGTGCTACGGCGCGGCCGACCGCTACCTCGGGATGCTCGCCGCGACACTCGGCGATCCCGACCGGGCGGTCGGGCACTTCGAGCGCGCGCTGGAACTCAACCGGCGCATGGGCGCCGAGACCTGGCTGGCCCACACCGCGTACGAGTACGGACGCCTGCTGCTTGCGCGGGGGCGCGGTGACCGCGAGGAGGCCGGGGCGCTGCTCGGCGAGGCCGCGGCGCTGGCCGAGCGCATCGGCATGCCGGCACTGCTGGCCAGAATCACCGCTCTCGGCACCACCGCGCTGGCGGCAGCGGGCCTGCCCGATGGGCTGTCTCCCCGCGAGGTGCAGATCCTCGCCCTGGTCGCCCGGGGGCACAGCAACCGGGAGATCGGTCAGGCGCTCACGATCAGCGAGCACACCGCCGCCAACCACGTGAGCAGCATCCTGCGCAAGACCGGCTGCTCCAACCGCACCGAGGCCGCCTCCTACGCACACCGGCACCGGCTCGCGCCGGTCTGAGCCACACCGCGGCGCGGCTCAGAACTCGTACCCGATCCGGCACAGCCCAAGGCTCGCGGTCAATATCATCGGCGGGTCTGTGACGCAGATCGCAATCATCGGCGGCGGCGCGGCCGGGACGCTCACCGCCGTTCACCTGCTCCGGGCCGAGACGGCCGGGCCGATCGTGATCGTCGAGCGCGACGATCGCCTGGCGCGCGGCGTCGCCTACTCGACGACGTTCCCCGAGCATCTCCTGAACGTCGTCGCCGCGAACATGGGGGGCATCGCGGGCCGCCGGGAGCACTTCCGCGACTGGCTGGCCGCGCAGGGCGAGGCTGCCCCGGACGGGGCGTTCCTACCGCGCATGACGTTCGGCCGCTACCTCACCGACCTGCTCGCGGAGCGCGTCCGAGCAGCGCCCCCGGCAGCCTGACGACCATCCGCGCCGAGGCGGTCGGGCTCACGCCTGTGGACGGGCGAATCGGCGTGGCACTGGCCGACGGACGCGAGATCGACGCCCGGCACGTCGTCCTGGCCACCGGGACCCCGGCCGCTCGCGACGCGCCCCCCGGCTCCGGAGGGTGGCCGCACGGGTCACCGCGGTACCTGGCCAACCCGTGGGGAGTGGGGGCGCTCGACCGGCTCGCGGACGGCAACGACATCCTCCTGGTGGGAACGGGCCTCACCATGGTCGACGTCGCGCTGCGACTCGTCGCGCTGCGTCCCGGCGTGCGCCTCGTCGGCCTCTCGCGGACAGGGCTCCTGCCCGTACCGCATCGCTGGCCGGAGGGGCCGATTGCCCTCGATCACCAGCCGCCTCCGGCGGGCACGACGCTGCGACAGCAGGTTCGCGCCTTCCGCGCGGCCGTGTCGGCCGCCGCGGCGCGAGGCGGGGACGCGCGCGACGTCGTCGACTCGATGCGACCCCAGACGCAGGCGATCTGGAAGGGGTTCTCGCGTCACGACCAGCGCCGCTTCCTGCAGAGCTACGCGCGGTTCTGGGCGATCAACCGAAACCGGATGGCGCCCGCGGCGGCGACGTGGATCGATGCGCTCCGCGCCCGCGGGCAACTGACGATCGTGGCCGGCTCTCTGGTCGGCGTCGGGGAAGAGGATGGGCGCCTGAAGGTGAGCCTGCGCCAGCGCTCCGGGGGGAGCGTCGAGACCATGACCTTCGACGCCGCCGTCAACTGCGTCGGCCCGGCCGACTCTCCCTTCGGCGTGGGCTCACCGCTCTACGATCGCCTGCTCGACCAGGGCCTCGTCCGACCGCACCCGCTGGGCCTCGGGCTCGACACCGGTGCGGGAGGAGCGGTGAGGGACCGTGCCGGTGAGCTCTCGGCGACGGTCTCGACGATCGGCTGGATGCGCCGCGGGGAGTTATGGGAGTCGGTGGCGATACCGGAGCTCCGCGACCAGGCGGCCGAGCTGACGGAGCGGCTCAGCCGCTGACGTGGCGCACTACCTGTTCAACCTGTCAGGTGAGGCGGGCCGCGAGGAGGCTGCGGGGCTCCTGAGAGCCGGGATGTGGGGTCTCCGCGCTGACGAGCCGCACCGAGCCGCGCTCACCCCCGGCGACCTCGTCGTGGTCTATGTCGGCCCACCGGAGCGGGCGTTCATCGGGCGCGCCGTGGTCGCTTCAGCGGCCCATGACTGGACACCGTCCGAGGCGGCGCTGTACCCGGGCGAGTTGCCGGGCGGAGTGGTGCTCGCTCAGGTCGAGGAGTGGAACCCACCCGTGCCGTTGAAGCCGTCCTCGAGCGGATCGACCCAGCGGAGAATGCCAGGGGCGACTTCCCGGCGGGCGTCGTTCGGATCAGTCCGCACGAGTATCAAACCGCCCTGGCGGTGGCGGGCGCAAAGTAGTGGCCCTGGTCGAGGTCGGCGATCAGCCCGGGCTGCACCGGCCGCCAACCGAGCAGCTTGCGGGTCAGAGCGCTTGACGCCGGGCTGTCGAGCCCGAGGAACCCGGCCAGCCAGGTGAAATGCTCGCCCGCGTCGTCGGGGGGGATCGACGCCACCGGGATGTCGAGGTGCCGGCCGATGACCGCGGCGATGTCACGGATCGGGACGCCCTCGTCGGCGACGGCGTGCAGGGCCGATCCCGCGGGGGCGTCCTCGACCGCGAGCCGGAACAGATGGGCCGAGTCCAGCCGGTGGACAGCGGGCCAGCGGTTGCTGCCGTCGCCGATGTAGCCCGAGACACCCCGGTCGCGGGCGATCGAGACGAGGGTCGCCATGAAGCCGTTGTCCCCGTCGCCGTGATTCGTCGGGGGGAGTCGCACGACGGAGGAGCGGACGCCTCGGGAGGCGAGGGCGAGGGTCATCTGCGCATTGGCCGCTCGCAGTGCCGGACCGCCCGTCAGGCGCGTCGTGGCCGGGTCCAGGTCCGGCATGTCCCGTTCCGTCGCCACGCGTCCCGGTGCGAGCCCCAGCGTTCCGGAGGCGATCAGGAATGGGCGTTCCGAACCCACCAGGGCATCGCCGAGCGTCTGGATGGCGCGACGGTCGGCCTCGGCGGCGCCGGCGAAGTCCCCCGTGAATGCGAGATCGTGCTTGAACGCGAGGTGGATCACCCCGTCTGAGGCCGCGGCGGCGCTCCCCAGGACGTCGAGATCATCCAGTCCGCCGCGCTGCACCTCTGCTCCGGCCGCGGTGAGCGCGGCGGCCGACGCCTCCGAGCGGGCCAGCCCCACCACCTGATGGCCGGCGCCGATCAACTCGGGTACGACGGCGGAGCCGATCCAGCCGGATGCCCCGGTGACGAAAACACGCATGAGAACCCTCCATGTCAGTGACTGTCATCGCACGATACCACGCGATGTCAGTCGCTGCCGTCACGTAGGATCAGGGGGTGACCCGATGGCAGCCCAATGCGCGCGGCCGGCTCGAGCAAGCCGCACTCGAGCTCTACGGCGAGCGCGGGTTCGAACAGACCACCGTGGCCGAGATCGCCCAGCGGGCGGGGCTCACCGAGCGCACGTTCTTCCGGTACTTCGCCGACAAGCGCGAGGTGCTGTTCTCGGGTGCGGCGTCGCTGCAGGAGCTCCTCGTGAACACCGTCGCCTCCGCGCCCGATGCCGTGGCACCGATCAACGCCGTCGCGTCCGCCCTCGAGGCCGCCGGCGCCCTGCTCCAGGAACGGCGCGAGTTCGCGCTGCGGCGCCAGAGCGTGATTTCGGCAAACACCGAGCTGCAGGAGCGTGAGCTCATCAAGCTCGCCGCTCTCGCCTCGGCGCTCGCCGACGCGCTGCGCCGGCGGGGCGTCGACGACCCCGATGCAAGCCTGACCGCCGAGGCCGGGATCGCGGTCTTTCGGGTCGCGTTCGAACGCTGGATCAACGAGACCAACCAGCGGGACCTGCCGCAGCTCATCCGAGAGTCGCTCGACCAGCTGAAGGCCGTGACCGCCGGCAGATAGATGCAACAATGCGGCGGGTTGGGTGCGGCCTAGCGCATCCGGGTGGCGACCCAGCGCGAACGCAGGACGTCTGGCTTGGCGATGAACGGGCGCTTGACGTGGGCGACTGCTCGCATCTGGTATCGGCCGGGCGCCACCAGGTGGCCGTGGTCATCGCGGCCGTGCCAGCGCACCTGCCAGGACACGCGCAGGTCACGCACGTGCAGCGTGCGCACCACACGACCGGTGCGCATACTCACCACCTCGACGCGGCCGGACATCCCCCGGTCGTAGGTGACGCGGAACACCGCTGCGCCGGACTGGTGGACGAACGAGGGCGTGACCGTCACGCCCTTGACTGCGCGGGCGGGCGGAGTGGTGATGCCGCCGCCGATGGTGGCATCCAGCTTGACCACGTTCGAGGGCTTCACGCCGTCCGGGTCAAACTCGAGTGCGTTGAAGTGGAGCATGGGAGTGGAGCCCAGGCGGATGCCGGGCTGCTCCGTCAGCACCCGCACGAGCGCGGTGCAGGAGGCGACCGGCGCGTTCGGCTGCGACAGTGGGCCGTTGCAGTCGGTCGACACCAGCTCCCAGTTGAACTCGTTGTCCTGCTCCAGCGGGACGAAGCCGTCGTTGTGGGCGAACGCCATGCCGGGATCGGCCTGGAACGTCACAGTGGACTCCGGGTGGTTTCCGGTGACCACGGCGCCCATGTTCGATGGCACCGCCGTGACCGTGGCTGCCTGGGCGGACGATGCGACCGCCAGCGTGCAGGCGCCAGCGGTCGCCAGGGTGATGATGCGTCGGACGTTTCTCATTAGTGGTATGCCCTCCTGGGCGCGCGTGAGTGGTGGCTGACTCATCAGCCCGGGAGGCCCTGCCGCGTGCGTCGTACCGCCATCAGCCTCGATACCACACAGTAGCGAAGGAGTGCTGACTTTTCCTTCGTCCGTAAGCAACGCTTCACACCGAGGTGGGCGGCGAGGCGGGGAACAGCGGGCGGGGGAGCGGCGGGGGTGGGATTCGAACCCACGAACGAGCATTCACCCGTTGCCGGTTTTCAAGACCGGTGCGTTCAACCGCTCCGCCACCCCGCCGGGCGCTTGGACACTAGTCTCACGCGCCACAGGCGGAGGGGAGACCGGGGTCGGTGGCGTTTGCCTCAAGGGGCTGGAGTTCGAACCGATCACTGGGGGGATGGATCACCATGACCGAGCAGGCGAGGACCGGCGCACGCCGCCGACTCATCGGCCGGCTGGGTTCGACGTGGCCGCTGGAAGTGCAGGGCCGGGTAGCGCAGAGCGTTCGCCGACCGTGGCGTTGCAGCTTTCCGAGCAGTGGTTCCGAGCGGTCGTGGCCAACGTTCCAGGGATCGTGTACCGGAGTCTGTGTGACGCGGTGTGGACGATCGAGTTCATGAGCGACTACGTCGAGGAGCTCACCGGTTACCCGGCAAGCGACTTCATCCAAAACCAGGCCAGGTCGTATGGGTCGATCATCCATCCGGCTGATCGCCCGGGTGTGCGGGAGGCGATCCAGCAGGCGCTCGCCGAGAGGCGGCCGTACCGGTTGGACTATCGGATTGTCCACGCCGACGGGACTCTTCGGTGGGTGGCGGAGCACGGGCGTGGGGTGGTGGAGCCTGGCGGCGATCGGGTGTGGCTCGACGGTGTCCTGCTCGACGTGACTCAGCAGAAGCTGGCCGAGCAGGCGCGCGACCAAGCCGAGCAGCAGCTGAAGGATCTGGTCGAAGCGAGCAGACACGAGGCGCTGCACGATCCGGTGACGGGGCTTCCAAACCGGACGTTGTTCCGCGATCAGCTGGACCGGGTTGTGGTCGACGCCGCGAACGGGGGCCGGGAGTTCGCGGTGTTGATGCTCGATCTGGATGGATTCAAGGAGATCAACGACACGCTTGGTCACCCGGTCGGCGACCAGCTCCTGCTGGAGGTCGCGCGGCGCTTGGAGGCCCTGGTGCAGGCGCCCGATTTCGTCGCGCGGCTGGGCGGCGACGAGTTCGCCGTCATTCTCCCCGGTGTGTCGGCGCGGACGGCGCCGGACATGGTGGACAGGATCCGCGAAGCCCTGGACGCCGCGGTGGAGCTCGATGGAGTAGCGGTGAGGGTCGAGGCGAGCGTGGGCATTGCCGGGTACCCGCGGGATGGGGACAGTGCCGACGTCATCCTGCGCGGCGCGGATGCGGCTATGTACGTCGCAAAGGAGGCTCGGTCGGGATACGCAATCTGCAGCCCGGACGGTCGCCACGAGCCGTCGCGGCTCGCGCTGGCGAATGAGCTGCGGCGCGCAATCGACAACCGGGAGCTCTTCCTCGCGTACCAGCCGAAGGTCAGTCTGGTCACCGACACGATCGTCGGGGTGGAGGCGCTCGTTCGATGGCGACACCCACACCGGGGTCTGGTGATGCCGGACGAGTTCATCATGATCGCCCAGCAGACGAGCCTGATCCGACCGTTGACGCTGTACGTTCTGGGCGAAGCGCTGGACCAGCTGGCGCGGTGGCGCGACCAGGGTCTCGACCTGTCCATGGCGGTCAACCTGTCGGTGCGCAACCTGGTGGACGCGGGGCTTCCCGCCGAGGTCCGAGGCCTGCTGTCCGTCGCGAACGTGCCGGCATCGTCGCTCGTTCTGGAGATTACGGAGAGCGCATTGATCTCCGACCCCTTCCACGTGCGGGTGGTGCTCGATGAGCTCGCGGCGATGGGCGTTCAGATTTCGATTGACGACTTTGGGACCGGTTACTCGTCCCTGTCGCATCTGAAGCGGCTGCCCATCCATGAGATCAAGATCGACCGCTCCTTCGTGATGAACCTGGCGGCTTCCGACGAGGACGCCATCATCGTGCGCTCGACGGTCGACCTCGCCAACAACCTTGGCCTGAGAGTGGTGGCCGAGGGCGTCGAGACCGTCGAGACCCTCGCCCGTTTGCGCGCAATGGGTTGCGACGTCGCACAGGGGTACCACCTCGCGCCGCCGCTGGGCGTCGCGGACTTCGAAAAATGGTTGCAGGACCGCGAAGACGACCAGCGCCGGCAGGTGGAGGCTGACGCCGCATGAATCGGGCGGTGCGCATCGGTCCCAATCCCGCCGGAGACCGCACGACCATCCACGCCGGCGCAGCTTCCCTCTCGCCCCGCGACGTCGATGCCGTGGCGCGTAACGGGGCGTATGCCGAGCTCGACCCGGTGGCACGAGGCCGCATGCTGCGCGCCAGGACGCTGACGCGGGAGGCGCACGCCGGCGGTGCAAGCGTGTACGGCCTGACAACCGGCGTCGGCGCTCAGAAGCATCTCCGCATTGCGGAGCAAAGCGCGTTCAACCGGCTCCTGATCCTCGACCATTGCGTGGGACACGGTGAGTTCGCGCCGCCCGAGTTCGTGCGCGCGGCCATGATCGTGCGCGCACACGGCCTGGCGCTCGGAGGCGCGGGCGTGCACCCGCGTGTGGCGGCCGCCCTGCTGGCAGCGCTGAACGCCGGCGTCGTCCCGCGAGTGCATTTGATTGGTTCGGTCGGCCAAGCCGATCTCGGACCGCTGGCCGAGATCGCACGCGCGCTGATCGGGGAAGGCCCGGACGGCGATCGGGTGATTGCCGCCGGTCTCACACCGCTTCGGCTTGGCCCCGGGGAGGGGCTCGCCTTCATGAGCGCAAACTCGTTCAGCCTCGGGATCGCAGCCCTGGGGCTGGAGCGGGCATGCGCCGGGCTGCGAGCTCTCGAGCGATCCGCCGCGCTGAGCTTCGAAGCCTTCGACGCCAACGTCTCGGTCATCGACACGGCGGTGGGAGACGCACGACCCCATCGTGGCATCCGCCGGGCCATCGAGCGGCTGCGGGCCGAGCTTGACGGCGGCACGCTGCTTCGGGGGAAACGCCCGGCACGAAACCTGCAGGATCCGCTGTCCTTCCGTGTCACTCCGCAAACCCACGCCGCATCCCACCACGCGCTCGACGAAGCTCGACTCATCATCGAGACAGAACTGCATTCACGCTCTGAGAATCCCGTCGCACTGCCCGATCGCGGCACGATCATCGCCAATGGAAACTTCGACAGCACACCGCTGACGGTGGCCTTGGACTACGCGCGGCTGGGCGTCGCCCAGGCCGCCACGATCGCAAACGAGCGTATCCTCAAGCTGCTCGACCCTCGCTTCAGCGGCCTTCCGGCCGGGCTACGGGATGACCCAACCCGCGCCCAGGACGGGATCGGCGTGCTCGGCCACGGCAGCACAGCCCTCACCGCAGAGATCCGGCTCCTGGCTGCACCGGTCAGCCTCGAGCAGCCGACCTCCGCGCCCGCCGAGGGCATCGAGGATCGAATCTCGCTTGCGCCGGTGGCCGCACGCCGGCTGCACGAGCTCGCCGGGCACCTCCTGAGCCTCGCAGCAGTCGAACTCGTCTGCGCGGCCCAGGCCATCGACTTGCGAGATCTCGCCACCCAGCTCGGCACCGGCACCAGTACTACCCATACCGCAGTCCGCACCTCAATTCCCTTCACCCTCTCAGGCCACCGGTCCGATCACGATCTCGCGCCGGTCACAGACTGGCTCGCCAACTCCTGAACCCGAGCGTGAACCGTTCTTCGTCCCCCGACCGTCATGGGCGAAGAACACCCGGCGCCATGGACGATGTCAACGGCTGAATTCAGCCGGCCTTCGCCAGCACCGGCGGGGCGCCAAACGGGTGCAGCACGGCCGGCGTCTCGACCGATCCGTCCGCCTGCTGGCCGTACTCGATCAGCGCCAGGATCGTCCTGCTCGACGTGATCGCGGTGCCGTTCAGCATGTGCACGAACTGGGGCCGCCCGCCGTCGCCGCGGAAGCGGGTGTTCAGGCGCCGGGCCTGGTAGTCGGTGCAGTTCGAGCACGACGTGAGCTCGCGGAAGCGGCCCTGGCCGGGCAGCCACACCTCGATGTCGAACTTGCGTGCGGCCGACGCGCCCAGGTCGCCGGCGGCCACGTTCACCACCTGGTAGTGGAACCCGAGCTCCTGGGCGATCTCCTCCTCGATCGCGAGTAGCTCCTCCTGCTCGTCCCACGACCGGTCGGGGTGGCAATAGCTGAAGAGCTCGAGCTTGTCGAATTGGTGCACCCGGAAGATCCCGCGGGTGTCCTTGCCGCCCGCGCCGGCCTCGCGCCGGAAGCACGTGGAGAAGCCCACATAGTGCAGCGGCAGGTCGTCGGCCGAGAGCATCTCCCCGCCGTGCAGCGAGGCCAGCGGCACCTCGGCGGTGCCGACCAGGTACAGATCGTCGGTCGCGAGGCCGTACACCTGGGCCTCGGCCTCGGGGAAGAAGCCGGTGCCGACCATCGCCTCGCGCTTCACGAGCACCGGCGGGATGACGGGTGTGAACCCGCGCGCATGCAGCTTCGAGAGCCCCCACTGGACGAGTGCGAACTCCAGCCGCACGAGGTCGCCGAGCAGGTAGTGAAAGCGGCTTCCCGACACGCGCGCGGCCGCCTCGGCATCGATCAGGCCGAGGCCGTCCGGTCCCGCCAGGTCGAGATGATCACGGGGCGGGAATCCGAACTCGGGCGTCCTGCCGTACATCCGCACGATCTCGGCGTCCTCCTCGGTATCGCCGAGCGGGGCCGACGGGTGCGGCAGGTTGGGGATCACGAGCAGGATGTCCTGGATCGCGGCCTCGGCCCCGGCCAGCGCCGCCTCGCCCTGGGACTGGCTCTGCTTCAGGTCGGCCTGGAGGGCGATCTCGGCGGCGGCGTCCTCGCCGCGCGCCTTGGCCTCGGCGATCGCGCGGGCCGCCGTGTTGCGCTCGGCCCGCGCCGCCTCGACCTGCTGCAGCAGGTCCAGCCGCTCGCGATCGAGCGCCAGGAACCGGTCGACCTCGGCCGCCGCCGAGCCACCGCGCCGCTCGAGTGCGGCCCGCACCGCGTCCGGGTCGGAGCGGATCAGCTTCGGGTCGAGCATCAGGCTCGTGAGTCTACTAACAGGCTCAGGAAGCTCGCGACCCCGTCCTCCGCCACGCTTGGCACCGTCCAGTCGGCGATCGCAAGCAGCGCCGGGTCGGCGTCGGCCATCGCCACACCCAGGCCGGCGGCCTCGAGGAGCTCGAGGTCGTTGGCGCCGTCTCCGAAGGCGATCGTGTCGGCGGGGTCGATCCCGAGCCGGTGGCACACGAACCTCAGCGCCGCCCCCTTCGACACGCCGGGTTGCGCGATCTCGAGGAACTCGGGCAGTGACTTGGCGATGAACAGGCGGCCGTCGAAGCTCGCCCGCAGCCGGACCTCGAGATCATCCAGCAAGTGGGGTTCGCCGACGACGACGATCTTCGTCGTCGGCTGCCGCAGCCACACGCCGAAGTCGCCGACCACGACCATCTCGAGCCGGGCGTGCTCGGCGTAGGTGCGCGCCTCGGGTGTCGGCCGCTCGACGCAGAGCTGGTCGTTCACATAGACGTTCATGTGGAAGCCCTCGGCGCGGACCGCGGCGATCACCTCGAGCGCCAGCGGCACGTCGATGGGCTCGTGCAGCAGCCACTCGCCGGTCCGCGGATCGGCCACGAGCGCGCCCTGGTAACAGATCAGCGGCGCGGTGATGCCGAGCTCGCGCGCATACGGCTGGGCCGACGCGAACATCCGCCCGGTGGCGATGATCGGCTCGATGCCGGCCGCGTGGACGGCGGCAACCGCCCGCACCGTCGCCGGCGAGAGGGTGAGCGACGACGGCACGATCGTGCGGTCGAGATCCATGGCCACGGCCCGCACGGCCGAGGCGTCGAGCCCGGGAGGGAGGGCGGCGCTCATCGCCTGGTCCGCGCCACCACGTAGGCGGCGATGCTGTCGACGTCGTCTCCGCCCAGGAGTCCCTTCGGCATGCCCGGGCGGCCGTCGATCACGGCCCGGCGCACCTGCTCGACGCCCGGGCGGACGACGGCCAGGTTCGGGGCGGAGACGTCCGGAGACCGCTGTCCCAGTGCGATCGCGTGGCACTCGGCGCACGTTTGCACCCACAGATAGCGCTGGTGCTGGGCGACGCTGTCGCCGCCTCCGCAGCCCGCGGCGGTCGCCGCCAGGGCGAGTGGGAGCAGGAGCGGAGCGGCGCGCACGTCCGCGAGCGTATCCTTACCCTCAGATGGATGGCGCAGACAAGCAGTTGTGCGACCTGATCCAGAACGAGTTCCCGGTCACCGAGCGCCCGTATGCGGCCCTGGGTGAGACGCTCGGGATGAGCGAGGACGAGGTTCTCGAGCGGGTGACGCGGCTGCGCGGCGAGCGCATCATCCGCCAGATCTCGGCGATCTTCGACACGCGTAAGCTCGGCTACCGCTCGATGCTCGTGGCGGCGCGCACCTCTCCTGAGCGGGCCGATGCGGCGGCCGAGGTGATCAACACCCATCCCGGCGTCACTCACAACTACCGCCGCGACCACGAGTTCAACATCTGGTTCACCCTGGGCGTGCCGCCCACGTCGCGACTTGGGCTCGACCGTTCGGTCGAGCTGCTGGGAGAGCTGGCTGAAGTCGACTCGATCCGGCCGCTGCCCGCCCTGCGCTTCTTCAAGATCGGCGTCGACCTCGACATGAAGGGCGGTCGCGACCCGGCCGCCAAGAAACACCGGCCCGCGCCGAGCCTCGAGGCGCCGCCACCCGACTCGATCGGCGAGCGCGACATCGCCGGGATCCGAGCGCTCCAGACCGATCTGCGCGCCACCGCCGAGCCCTTCGCCGGCCCGGCGGCGCGGCATGGGTTCACGGTGCCCGAGCTGCTGGAAGCGGCCGCGCACTTCAAGGACACCGGCCAGATGCGCCGGTTCGCGGCCGTCCTCTATCACCGCTCGGCCGGCTTCACCTTCAACGGCATGGGCGTGTGGAAGGCGCCGGACGAGCGCATGGACGAGATCGGCGCGCTGATGGCCTCCTATCGCGGCGTCTCGCACTGCTACCAGCGGCCCACGTATCCGGACTGGCCCTACAACCTGTTCTCGATGACCCACGGGCGCACGCGCAAGGAGTGCGAGGACGTGCTCGACGCGATCGCCGCCGAGACCGGGCTGGGCGAGCGGGTGGTGCTCTACTCCACCAAGGAGTGGAAGAAGACCCGGCTCGTCTACTTCAGCCCCGACGCAGAGGAGTGGGAGCGCCGCTACGCCCCCGAGCTCCAACCGGCGTGAATACCCGGTGCCAGGCACTCAATATTCACCAGGGCCGTCTGGACGCCGAAACCGTCGGTGTGAATATTGAGTGCCTGGCACCGTTTATGCATGAGTCTCACGCGAGGGCGGGCGTGAGCGTTCTTCCGGTGTGAGGCTGCCACCGTTCCAGAAGCTGATCGACCTGCACGGGCGCGAGGTGCACCGCTACCTGACCGCCTGCGTGGGGCCGATCGATGCCGACGACTGCTGGCAGGAGACGATGCTGGCCGCGCTGCGGGCCTACCCGGGCCTCCAGGACGACCGCAATCTGCGCGGGTGGCTGCTTCGGATCGCCGCCCGCAAGATGATCGACCACCACCGCGCCACCCGCCGCCGGCCGCTGCCGGTCGAGACGGTGCCGGAGCGGGGGGTGGAATCGCCCGCCGCGCCCGACCCGGCGCTGTGGCGGGCGGTGCGGCGGCTGCCCGAGAAGCAGCGCGCCGCGGTTGCGCTGCGGTTCGCAGCCGACCTTGACTACGCCGCAATCGGCGCCGTGATCGACTGCTCGGAGGCGGCGGCGCGCCAGAACGTGCGCGCCGGCCTTGCGGGCGTGCGAAGGGAGTGGAACGGATGAACACCACCGAACTGGCCCGCCGGGCCGCCGAGGAGGGACTGCTGGACGTCGCCTATGCAACCGTCGACGCTCCATTCGGCCGCATGCTGGTCGCGGTCACGCCGCAGGGGCTCGTACGCACCGCGTTTGCAGGCCGAGCGCGAGGACGACGTGCTCGAGGAGCTCGCCGACCGCATCTCGCCACGGGTGCTCGAGGCCCCGGCTCGCCTGGACGGCGTCCGCCGCGAGCTCGACGAGTATTTCGGCGGCAGTCGCACCGAGTTCGAGACGCCGATCGACTGGCGGCTCTCCCACGGCTTCCTGCTGCGGGCGCGGGAGGCGTGCCTGGCGATTCCCTACGGCCAGGTGCGCACCTACTCCGAGCTGGCCGTCGCCGCGGGCAGCCCGCACGCGGTGCGCGCCGCCGGCAACGCCATGGCCCGAAACCCGATCCCGATCGTCGTCCCCTGCCACCGCGTGCTGCGCACCGGCGGCGCCCTGGGCGGCTACGGCGGCGGGCTCGAGTGCAAGCGCTGGCTGCTCGACCTCGAGTCGGGCACCCTGCGGCTCTGACCGGCCGCGTCAGAGCTCGATGACGAGGCCGTCGTACGCGATGCCGATCCCGTCCGGCAGCTCCGCCTCGAGCTCGGCGTGGGTCCCCGTGCGGTGGCCGATGTGCGTGAAGAGCACGCGCCCCGTCCGCAGCTTCGGGGCGGCGGCCACCATCTCGGACATCGGGACGTGCCCGCGCACCGGCCGCGTGTGGGTCGAGCCGTCGAGCATGGTCACGTCGGCGCGGCGGGCGAGCTTGGAGCTCGGCGGCTCGGCCAGGTCGGGCATGTAGACCAGCGTGTGGCCGCCGGCGTCGGTGAAGCGCAGGCCCATCGTGCGCGTCTTCGCGCTGTGGTCGACGTCGAACGCCTGCACGCGCAGCTCCTCGCCGAGCTCGGCGGGCACGCCCGGCGTCATGTGCATGACCCGGAAGTCGAGCCGGGGAAAGATCGCCCGCACGCCCCGCTCGCAGTCCTTGGTGCAATGCAGCGGGATCCGGCCGAGCTTGGCGAGCGAGTGCAGGCCCAGCATGTGATCGTGGTGGTCGTGGGTGAGGACGATCTGCTCGGGCACCGCGCCGGTGCGGCGAAGCTGCGCGTAGGCGTCGGGGCCGGCGTCGACCAGCACCCGCCGGTCGATCAGGAGCGACGAGCGCAGGCGCTGGTCGCGCGGGTCGAGCGAGGTGCACTGGGGGCAGTCGCAGCCGAGCCGGGGTATCGGCCACGCGGCCGACGAGCCCAGCACCTCGATGATCACGGCTCGACCGACGCGTCCAGGTAGCGCGGCTCGGCGAACACCCGCCGCACCATCGGCTCGAACGTCTCCACCGGCAGCGACTCGTAGGCCGGATCGAAGCAGTTCTGGTCGTACAGCTCGCAGAACTCGGCGCAGGCGTCGAACCAGGGGTGGTCGCGGTAGCGGTCGCGGGCGTTGCGGTCGCCGCCGGAGTGGTGGGCGTAGTAGTACATCTGGAACAGGCCGTGGTGCTTGACGATCCAGCAGATCTCGGGCGCGATGTACGGCCGCAGGACGGCCCCGACCATCTCGCCGTGGGTGTACGGCGCGAGCTCGTCGCCAATGTCGTGCAGGAGGGCGGCGACGACATACTCCTCGCTGCGGCCGTCGCGCTGCGCACGGCTCGCCGACTGCAGCGAGTGTTCGTATCGGGACACCTGGTAGCCCGCGAGCGACGTCTTCAGCCCGTCGAGCGCGTGGAGCAGCCGGTCGGGCAGCTCGGCCATGAACGGCTCCTCATACCGCGCGAGGAGCGCGTAGTCCTCGGCTGTGCCGTCCGCCATGCGTGTGAACTCGACCGTCTCCACCGAACCCTCCTCGTCGCCTGCCCGCGAATCGTATGCGCTCGCGGCGCGGTCGTTGGGGGACTGTCCCCGGTTGATGGGGACAGTCCCCGCTTTTCGGGCAACAAAAGCGTCACAACTTGCACACCCGCCACAACCGGGGACTGTCCCCGGTTCGCGGGGTTGCGGGGGACTAGATTTCGGGGATGGCCCCGGATCCGCTCGGCACGTTCACTGCACCCGTCGCCGGCTGGTTCCGGCGCTCGTTTGCCGAGCCCACCAGGGCCCAGCGGCTCGGGTGGCCGCCGATCGCGGCCGGGCGGCACACGCTGATCCTCGCCCCGACCGGCTCGGGCAAGACGCTGGCCGCGTTCCTGGGAGCGATCGACGGCCTGGTGCGCGACCCCGAGCCGCGTGGCACCCGGGTCGTCTACGTCAGCCCCCTCAAGGCGCTCAACCACGACATCGAGAAGAACCTGCGCGCGCCCCTCGCAGGCATCGAACTGCCGCGCCCGATCACCGTGGCGGTGCGCAGCGGCGACACCTCCCAGCGCGAGCGCACCGCCATGCGCCGGCATCCGCCCGACATCCTCATCACGACCCCCGAGTCGCTCTACCTGATCCTGACCTCGGCGGCCCGCGAGATGCTCGCCTCGGCCGAGACGGTGATCGTCGACGAGATTCACGCGATGGCCGCCACGAAGCGCGGCACCCACCTGGCGCTCTCGCTCGAGCGGCTCGAGCACCTCGCCGGCCACCCGGTGCAGCGGGTCGGCCTGTCGGCGACGCAGCGGCCGCTGGAGGAGGTGGGCCGGTTCCTGGGCGGGTGCGACCGCGAGGTCGCCATCGTCGATGCCGGGGACAGGAAGCCGCTTGACCTCGAGGTGATCGTGCCCGTCGAGGACATGCGCGAGCTCGGCGGCGCCCCGGATGTCGAGGGCGAGCCACGGCAGTCGATCTGGCCCGCGCTCTACCCACGCCTGCTCGAGCTCGTGCGCGCGCACCGCTCGACGCTGGTCTTCGTGAACAGCCGCCGCTCGGCCGAGCGGGTCGCCCACCGCCTGAACGAGCTGGCCGAGGCCGACATCGCCCGCGCCCACCATGGGTCGATCGCCCGCGAGCAGCGGCTCGAGATCGAGGACATGCTGAAGTCGGGCCGCCTGCCCGCCCTGGTCGCGACCTCGTCGCTCGAGCTCGGCATCGACATGGGCGCGATCGATCTCGTCGTGCAGGTGGAATCGCCCAAGTCCGTCGCGGCCGGCCTGCAGCGCGTCGGCCGCGCCGGCCATCAGGTGGACACGCCCTCGGTCGGCCGCTTCATGCCCAAGTACCGGGGCGATCTGCTCGAGACCGCGGTGGTCGTCGACCGCATGCGCCGTGGCGAGATCGAGCACACCCGCGTCCCCCGCCAGCCGCTGGACGTGCTCGCCCAGCAACTGGTGGCGACGACCGCACTCGACGAGTGGACCGTCGACGACCTGTACGCGCTCGTCGTGCGCGCCCACCCCTACCGCGAGCTCAGCCGCGCCCAGTTCGAGGGCGTGCTCGACATGCTCGCGGGCCGGTACCCGTCGGACGATTTCGCAGAGCTGCGACCGCGCCTCGTGTGGGACCGCACCGCCGGCTCCATCCGCGCCCGCCCCGACGCCCGCCGGCTGGCGGTCACAAACGGCGGCACCATTCCCGACCGCGGCCTCTACGGCGTGTTCCTGGCCGACTCGGGAGCGCGGGTCGGCGAGCTCGACGAGGAGATGGTGTACGAGGCCCGTCAGGGCGAGGTGTTCCAGCTGGGTGCGTCCTCATGGCGGATCGAGCAGATCACGCGCGACCGGGTGCTGGTCTCGCCCGCGCCGGGCGTGCCGGGCCGGATGCCGTTCTGGAAGGGCGACGGCATCGGCCGCCCCTACGAGCTCGGTCGGGCCGTCGGCGAGGCCGTTCGCACGCGCCGCTTCACCGACCTCGACGAGCGCGCCGCCCGCAACCTGCACACCTACCTCGACGACCAGGAGGCCGCGACCGGCGTCATCCCCTCCGATCGCACCATCGTCGTCGAGCGCTTCCGCGACGAGATCGGCGACTGGCGCGTGTGCGTGCTCTCGCCGTTCGGCGGCCGCGTCCACGCGCCCTGGGCGCTCGCGCTCGAGCAGCGGATGAGCCGCGAGATGGGCATCGAGGTGGAGGCGATGTGGGCCGACGACGGCATCGCCATCCGCCTGCCCGACTCCGACACGCCGCCGCCGATCGACCTGATCGCGATCGCCCCCGGCGACCTGGACGATCTGCTGCTCGAGCGCGTCTCGCAGAGCCCGCTGTTCGCGGCCCGCTTCCGCGAGAACGCCGCCCGCGCCCTCCTGCTTCCCCGCCGCCGGCCCGGCCAGCGGACGCCGCTCTGGCAGCAGCGCCTCAAGGCGCACGACCTGCAGCAGGTCGCGATCAAGTTCGGGCAGTTCCCGATCCTGCTCGAGACGTACCGCGAGGTGCTCTCGGACGTGTTCGAGGTGCCCGCGCTGAAGAGCCTCCTCGAGGCGATCGGGCGCGGCCAGGTGCGGATGGTCGACGTCGAGTCGGCCCAGCCCTCCCCCTTCGCCTCGGCGCTCCTGTTCGACTACATCGCCACCTACATGTACGAGGGCGATGCGCCTGCGGCCGAGCGGCGGGCGCAGGCGCTGCAGCTCGACCGCGCCCTGCTGGCCGAGCTGCTGCGAGCGGACGATCTGCGCGAGCTGCTCGACGCGGGGGCGATCGACCAGGTCGAGCAGGAGCTGCAGGGCGAGGGGCGGGCGCCGACGCTCGACCAGGCCCACGACCTCCTGCGCCGCCTCGGCGACCTGTCGCCCACCGAGGCGGATGCCCGCGGCGTGGCCGACCACATCGCGGATCTGATCTCGCAGCGGCGGGCGGTGGCGGTGCGGATCGCCGGCGAGGAGCGCTTCATCGCCGCCGACGACGCCGGCCTCTACCGGGACGCGCTGGGCGTGGTGCCGCCGCCCGGGCTCCCCGCCGCCTACCTCGAGCCCGCGCCCGACGCGCTGCTGCGGCTGGTGCTGCGCTACGCCCGCACACACGGCCCGTTTGCCGCCGACGACCTGCGGGCGCGCTTCGGCGTCGACCCGGGGCCGGCGCTGGCACGGCTCGCCGCCGAGGGCGCCGTGATCGAGGGCGGGTTCCGGCCGGATGCGGGCGGCCGCGAGTGGATCGCCCCGGATGTGCTGCGGCGGGTGCGGCGGCGGACGCTGGCAGCGATCCGGCGTGCGGTCGAGCCGGTCGAGGCGGAGGCGCTGGCCCGGTTCCTGCCCGCCTGGCAGGGTGTGGGCCGCGACTCCGGCCGGGGCCTCGACCGGCTGCGCGACGTCGTCGCCCAGCTGCAGGGAGTGGCGCTGCCCGTGTCGGCGTGGGAGTCCGACGTGCTGCCCGTGCGCGTGCCCGGCTACCGGCCCGACATGCTGGACGAGCTGTGCGGCGGCGGCGAGCTTGTCTGGATCGGCGCGGGCCAGGGGCGGGCCACGCTCTACCTGCGGGGCGAGGCCGCCCTGCTGCACACCCCGGGCGAGCCCTCCGAGCACCCGATCGCGGCGGCGCTTCGCACCCGCGGGCCAATGTTCTTCGCCGATCTGGCGGCGGCGGTGGGCGAGCCCGACCGCGCCGTCCTGGCCGAGCTGTGGACGCTGGCATGGGCCGGCGTGATCACCAACGACTCGTGGCACCCGCTCCGGGGCGGTGCCGTTCTGCGTGCGCTGCCGCCCCCGCGGCCGGCCGGCCCTGGTCGGCTCTCCCGGCGGTCGCGGCCCACCTCGTCGCTCCCGGCGGCTCGCGGCCGGTGGTCGCTGGTCGAGACGCTCGTCGCGACGGCACCCGCGCCCGCCGAGCGCGTTCGCGCGCTGGCCGAGACGCTGCTTGACCGCCACGGCGTCCTGACCCGCGCGGCGGCTCTGGCCGAGGGCGTTCCCGGCGGATTTGCCGCGGTCTACGGCGAGTTGCGGATGATGGAGGAGGCGGGCCGCTGCCAGCGCGGCTACTTCGTCGAGGGGCTCGGCGGCGCCCAGTTCGCAGCGCCGACCGCGGTCGAGCGGCTGCGCGACGTGCGCAGCCCCGACCCCGATGCGGCCGCGATGGTGCTCTCGGCCATCGATCCGGCCAACCCCTATGGCGGGACGCTGCCCTGGCCGCAGTCCGCACGGCGGCCGGCCCGGGTGGCCGGGGCGTGGGTCGTCCTGGCCGCCGGCCGGCCGGCGCTCTACGTCGAGCGCGGTGGGCGCGGCCTGGTCACGTTCGACCCCGGGCTGCTCGAGCCCGCCATCGCGGCCCTGGCCGACCTCGTGGCGGCCGGACGTGTCCGCCGGCTTGCGCCCGAGCGACTCGACGGCGAGCCCATCGCGGGCACCGAGGCCGAGCGCCTGCTGCTCGCGCACGGGTTCCTGAAGGGGCACCGCAGGCTGGTGCTGCGTGCCTGAGGGGCACTCGCTCGTGCTGGCCGCGCGCCGGATCGAGCCGGTGGTCGGCCAGCGCGTGACCGCCGGCCTGCTCGCGGGCACCGGTGTCCGGGCCGTCGAGACGCAGGGCAAGCATCTGCTCGTGCACGGCGAGGACGGCCGCAGCCTGCACGTCCATCTGGGCATGAACGGGCGGGTGCGCCTGACCGAGGCCGGCGCCGGGCGCGGCCGCCACGTGCTGCGAACGGCGGCGGGCGACGTGGTCATCGCCGGCACGAGCCGGGTCGAGGTCGTGCGCGGGGTGCGGCTGCGGCTCGGCCCCGACCTGCTCGGACCGGGCTTCGATGCGGCCACCTATCTCGGCCGCGCCCGCCGCCTCGACCGGCCCGTTGCCGAGCTCCTGCTCGACCAGCGCGTCATGGCCGGGGTCGGCAACATCGTCCGGGCGGAGGTGCTGTGGGAGCTGCGCCAGGATCCGTTCGCGCCGGCGGCGAGCCTCTCCGACCGCCGCCTCCTCGAGTTGGCGGCGGTCGCCCGGCGGATGCTGCGCTCAGGCGTGGAGGCGCGCGGCCGCCTGCCCCAGCGCGTGTACCGGCAGACGGGCCGGCCGTGCCCTCGCTGTGCCGCTCCGATCGCCTCGGTCATGCAGGGCGCCGACGCCCCGCGGCGGCTCTACTTCTGCCCTCGCTGCCAGGCATCGTGAGCCGTCAGGGAGCCGCCCGTACGGCCGACCGGGCACGCGGCGTCCTGCTGGGCCTGGCGTCGGGAGACGCACTCGGCGCCGCGGTCGAGTGGCTGCATCCCGACCAGATTCACGCCCGCTACGGCGGTGCCCTGCGCGACATGGTGGAGTCGCCGCCGTGGGAGCGGGGCGAGTGGACGGACGACACCGCCATGGCGCTCGAGCTCGCGGCGAGCCTCGCCGAGCAGGGCGGATACGACGAGGACGACGTGTTCTCGCGCTATGTCATGTGGGCGCGGTCGGGGCCGAAGGACATCGGCTCGACCATCTCGGCCGCCCTGATGCGGGCCCGCACGGTCGCCGAGGCCCGGGCGGCCGCGGCCGAGTTCCACCGCCGCAGCGGCGGCAGGAGCGCGGGCAACGGCTCGCTCATGCGCACGGCCCCGATCGCGATCCGCTACCACTCCGATCCCGGCGCGGTCGAGCGGATCTCGCGCCTGGAGTCGAGCCTGACCCACCACGACCCCCTGGCCGGCGACGCCTGCACCTGGCTCAACCTCACGCTGGCCGCGCTGATCTGCGGCCGCCGGCCGCCGCATTCGGCATCGGTGGTCGGACGGGCTGCGCAGGACGCGCTCACCGCGCCACCCGAGGCGCTCGCGGCCGAGGCCCAGGAGCAGATGGGCTACGTCCTGACCGCCCTGCGGATCGGCTTTGCGGCCGCGTTCGGCCGGGCGGATTTCGAGTCGGCGGTGGTCTTTGCGGTCAACCTGGGTGGCGACGCCGACACCAACGGCGCGGTCGCGGGGGCGCTCGCCGGCGCCCGCTTCGGCGCCGGCGCCATCCCGGAGCGCTGGCTCGAGCCCCTGCTCGCGCGGGAGCGGATCGGCGGGCTTGCCAACCGGCTGCTGCGTGTCTAGCATCGGGCGGCCGTTGCGATCGCGCCCCATATCGAGAGCACGACCCGTGCCCACGTCTGCACTCCGGAGAGGCTGAGCCGTGCCGCAGGAGCCTGATCGCAACCTCGCGCTCGAGCTGGTGCGGGTGACCGAGGCGGCGGCACTCGCGTGCGCCCGCTGGGTGGGCTTTGGCGACAAGATCGCCGCCGACCGCGCGGCCGTCGATGCGATGCGGCACATGCTGGCGACGGTCGAGATGGACGGCGTGGTCGTGATCGGCGAGGGCGAGAAGGACGAGGCGCCGATGCTCTTCAACGGCGAGCGCATCGGCACGCACCGCGGCGTCGCCGTCGATGTCGCCGTCGATCCGCTCGAGGGCACCGAGCTCGTCGCCCGCGGCCAACCCAATGCACTGGCGGTCGTGGCCGCGGCGGAGTCGGGCACCATGTTCGACCCGGGGCCGTGCGTGTACATGGAGAAGCTCGCCTGCGGCGCCGACATCGACGAGCAGCTCGATCTCGACGCGCCGATCGAGGAGACGCTGGAGATGATCGCCCGGGCCAAGCGCGGCCGCGTGCGCGACCTGATGGTGGTCATGCTGGACAGGCCCCGCCACGAGGAGATGGTGGGGCGGATCCGCGCGGCCGGCGCCCGCATCCGCTTCATCTCGCACGGCGACGTGGCCGGGTCGATGATGGCGGCCTCGCCCGACACCGGCATCGACCTGCTCTGGGGCATCGGCGGGACGCCCGAGGGGGTGCTCTCGGCGGCGGCGTTCAAGTGCCTCGGCGGCCAGTTGATCGGAAGGCTGTGGCCGCGCGACGAGGACGAGGCCGAGCGTGCGCGTGCGGCCGGCTACGACCTCCAGAAGGTGCTGACGGCCGACGACCTGATCCGGGGCGAGAACGTGTTCTTCGCTGCGACCGGCGTCACCGACGGCGATCTGCTGCGAGGTGTGCGCTACCAGAGCGGCGGTGCGCGCACCCACTCGCTGGTGATGCGCTCGAAGTCGGGGACAGTGCGCACGCTGCAGGCGACGCACTCGATGGAGAAGCTCGCGACCGTCGCGGGCGAGCGCTACCGCTGAGTGCGCCGTGAATACATGGGGCCAGGCCCCATGTATTCATCCACCCGCGCGCAGGTCGCACACCGAGGCCCCGGTGAGCGCGACCAGGTCGGCGGTGCCGACCTCGACGATGTGGCCGCGGTTGCCCGCGTTCAGGCAGATGCGCTCGAAGCGCTCGGCGCCCGAGTCGAGGAACACCCGCAGCGGCCGGCGGGAGCCGAGCGGGCTGATCCCGCCGATCTGGTAGCCGGTCGCACGCTCGGCGTCGGCCGGCTTCGCCAGCGCGGCGTGCTTGGCGCCGGCGGCCGCGGCGAGCTTCTTCAGCGACAGCTCCGACCCGGCCGGAACCAGGGCGAACACGAGCTCCTCGCCCGCGCGCGCGACCAGGCTCTTGTACATGCGCTCGTGTTCGACCCCGAGATCATCGGCGGCCTGCTCGGCGCCGCCCTCGGCGCGGTAGGCGTACCGCAGCAGCCGGTGTTCGACCCCGGCGTTGCGCAGCACTGTGGTACCTCGCGTCTCGCTCGTCGTCCCTCCCGCTAATATTGCGCACCAGTCCGGCCAAGGAGCGCACCGTGCGAGATTACACGCCCGAATACGAGTCCTTCCGCGACGACGCCGTCGCCGTCATCAACGGCCTTGCGATCGTGTTCGCGGTCGTCGGAATGTGGACGCGTCCGCTGTACATGGGCGTCATCGGCCTTCTGGTGGCGCTGTTCGGCTACTTCCTGAACCCGCGCTCCAAGGGCGGCCACATCCTGGCCGTTTGCCTCATCACGGTCTTCGCGCTCTTCGAGACCTACTGGTGGCAGGGCAAGCACATCTTCTGAGCGGCTAGGGCGCGGCCGGCGGCTCGATCTGGCGCGCGCTGAAGACGCGCGCCTGGCCGCCGACGTGGCAGGCCAGGTCGACCACGTGCTCGGTGCGGTAGCGGCCGAAGAAGAATCCCCGAAAGACGCTGCGCGCGCTCTCGGGCAGGGGCGGCACGAGCTCGCGGTCGAACACGATCCAGAGCCCGTCGACGGCGAAGTCGACGTCCTCGGTCTGCTCGACCCCGTTCACATACACCTGGAATGGCCGCTCCACTCCATCGGGCAGCCGCACGCGCGATCCCGTCATGCCGCGAAATCTCGCACATCCACTAGATTGTGGGGATGGCAGAGGCCGACCTCTTCGGCGCCCGCGACACGCTTCCGGGTGGCGAAACCTTCTACCGCCTCGACCGCCTGGTCGATCCGCTGACGCTTCCGTACACGGTGTGCGTGCTCCTGGAGAACCTGCTGCGGCGGGCCGGGAGCGCCCACGTGCGCGAGGAGGATGTGCGCGCGCTGGCCGCGTGGCCGGCGCCCGCCTCCGGCGCCCAGCTGGCCTTCCTGCCCGCGCGCGTGCTGATGCAGGACCTGACCGGCGTGCCCGCGGTCGTCGACCTGGCGGCCCTGCGCGATGCCGTCGCCCGCCGCGGCGCCGACCCCGGCCGGGTCGATCCGCTGGTGCCCGTCGACCTCGTGATCGACCACTCGGTGCAGGTGGACGCGTTCGGGTCAGACCGGGCCTACGCCCGCAACATCGAGCGCGAGTACGAGCGCAACGGCGAGCGCTACCAGTTGCTGCGCTGGGCGCAGCGCGCGTTTCGCAACTTCCGGGTGGTGCCGCCCGGCATGGGCATCTGCCACCAGGTGAACCTGGAGTATCTGGGCCAGGTCGTGCGGGTGCACGACGGGGTGGCGCTGCCCGACACGCTGGTCGGCACCGACTCGCACACGACCATGATCAACGCGCTCGGCGTGCTGGGCTGGGGCGTGGGCGGGATCGAGGCCGAGGCGGTCATGCTCGGCCAGCCGCTGTACCTGACGGCCCCCCAGGTCGTCGGCGTGCGCATGACCGGCGCGCTTCCCGTCGGCGTCACCGCGACCGACCTGGTGCTGACCCTGACCGAGCAGCTGCGAAAGCACGGCGTGGTGGGCAAGTTCATCGAGTTCTTCGGCCCGGGCCTGGGCTCGCTGACCGTGGCCGACCGGGCGACCCTGTCGAACATGTCGCCGGAGTACGGCGCCACGTCCGCCACATTCCCGGTCGATGCCCAGACCCTGCGCTACCTGGCCGACACCGGCCGCCCGCCCGACCGGATCGCCCTCGTGGAGAACTACACGCGCGCGCAGGGGCTCTACCGTGACGGCTCCGAGGCCGCCCCGGCCTACACCGAGACGCTCGAGCTCGACCTCGACGCGGTCGTCCCCTGCGTCGCCGGGCCGCGCCGCCCGCAGGACCGGGTGTCGCTGCCGCAGGTGGGGCGCTCGTTCTCGGACGCGTTCGGGATCAGCACGGCCAACGGCAGCCGCCTCGGCGACGGCTCGGTCGTGATCTCGGCGATCACGTCGTGCACGAACACCTCCAACCCGGCGCTGATGGTCGCGGCCGGCCTGGTCGCCCGGAAGGCGCTCGAGCTCGGGCTGCGGCCGAAGCCGTGGGTCAAGACCAGCCTGGCACCGGGCTCGCGGGTCGTGGTCGGCTACCTCGAGCGGGCCGGGCTGATGGCGCCGCTCGACCAGATCGGCTTCAACCTGGTCGGCTTCGGCTGCACCACGTGCATCGGCAACTCCGGGCCGCTGCCCGACGAGGTCGCCGGCGCGATCGAGCGCGACGACCTCAAGGTGGCCGCCGTGCTCTCGGGCAATCGCAACTTCGAGGCTCGCATCCACCCTGCGGTGCGCGCCAACTACCTGGCCTCGCCGCCGCTCGTGGTGGCCTATGCGCTGGCCGGCAGTGTCAACACCGACCTCACCGCCGATCCGCTGGGAGACGGCACCGACGGCCCGGTGTACCTGCGCGATGTCTGGCCGAGCGCGGAGGAGGTCGAGGCGGCCCTGGCGGGCTCGTTCTCGTCCGACCTCTTCACCCTCGAGTACGGGCGCATCTTCGACGGCGACGAGCGCTGGCAGGGGCTGCCGGTGCCCGAGGGCGAGCTCTTCGCCTGGGATCCCGGCTCGACCTACGTGCGCGAGGCGACCTTCTTCGAGCACGACGCCGACCTGTCGGACATTCTGGATGCGCGCGTGCTCGTGCTGCTCGGCGACTCCGTCACGACCGACCACATCTCGCCCGCCGGGTCGTTCGCCCCGGACACGCCCGCGGGGCGCTACCTCGTCGCCCAGGGCGTCGAGCCGCGCGACTTCAACTCCTACGGCGCCCGCCGCGGCAACCACGAGGTCATGGTGCGGGGCACGTTCGCCAACATCCGGCTGCGAAACCAGCTGGCCGGGCGCGAGGGCGGCTACACCCGCCACCTTCCGTCGGGCGAGCAGATGACGATCTACGACGCCGCCCAGTGCTACGCGGGCGAGCACGTCCCGCTGATTGCGATCGCCGGGCGCGAGTATGGCTCCGGAAGCTCGCGCGACTGGGCGGCCAAGGGCACGGCGCTCCTCGGCGTGCGGGCCGTGATCGCCCAGAGCTTCGAGCGCATCCATCGCACGAACCTGGTAGCGCTGGGCGTGATCCCGCTCCAGTTCGGCGAGGGCGACTCCGCCGAGAGCCTCGGCCTCGACGGCACCGAGACGTACACCATCCGCGGCCTCGGCAGCCTCGACGTCGGCTCCACCGTGACCGTCGAGGTGAACGGCGGCGAGCGGTCATTCGACTGCCTCGCCCGGCTGGACGCGCCGGCCGACGTGATCACCTACCGCGCCGGCGGCCTGCTCCAGATGGTCACCCGGCAGCTTGTAAGCCGGTAACGCGCGCGACCGCGCCCTCCGGGTCGGCGACCGTGACCACGACGCGGGCGAACGGCGAGGGTGGGTCGAGCTCGAGCCGCACTCCCGGCCGCTTGCCGAGCACCGCCGCGAAGTCCCGGCCGCCGCGGAAGCGCCGCGTTCCGTAGGCGATCACCCCGGGCCAGCCCGTGCCCGGGCTGCGGATGCCCCGCAGCGCGGCCCACGGATCGGGTTCCACCGCCGCCGCCCGCACCAGGGCCACCGGCAGGCGCACGTTGCCGCGAAACGCGGCCAGCTTCTCGAGCGCCGAGAGCCGCACGACCACGTCGGTCCCTTCGATGACGAGGCTGGCCACACGATCACGATATCCGGGCCGCGGTACGCTAGGCGCATGAGCCTGATCGCAGAACTCGAACGTGCGGTCGGGGCCGGTGCGGTCATCTCGGAGCGGTCGCAGATGCGCACCTACGAGTGCGACGGCCTCACCGGCCACCGCGCCGTGCCCGTGGCGGTCGTCCTGCCCGGCACCACCGCGCAGGTGCAGGCCGCCGTGCGGGTGTGCCACAACCGCGGCCTCCCGTTCGTCGCCCGCGGCGCCGGCACCGGCCTCTCGGGCGGCGCGGTGCCCGTCGCCGAGGGGATCGTGATCGGCCTTGCGCGCATGAACCGCATCCTCGAGGTGGACGTGCCCAACCGGCGCGTGCGGGTGCAGCCGGGGGTCGCCAACCTCGACGTCACCCGGGCGGTTGCGCCCCATGGCCTCTACTACGCGCCCGATCCGTCGAGCCAGCAGGTGTGCACGATCGGCGGCAACGTCGCCGAGAACTCCGGCGGTGCCCACTGCCTCAAGTACGGCTTCACCACGAACCACGTGCTCGAGCTCGAGGTGGTGCTGGCAAACGGCGACGCCGTGCGGATCGACCGCGCCGGTGAGCTCGACCTGCTGGGCGGATTCGTGGGCTCGGAGGGCACGCTCGGGATCGCGACCGAGGTTGTCGTCTCGGTGCTGCCGCGGCCGCAGCGGGTCGAGACGATGCTGGCGGCCTTCGAGTCGACCGATGCGGCCGGCGAGGTGGTGTCGGCGATCATCGCCGCCGGGATCGTGCCCGCGGCGATCGAGATGATGGACGCGCTCACGATTCGCGCCGCCGAGGCGGCGGTCGGGGCGGGCCTGCCACTGGATGCCGGGGCGGTGCTCCTGATCGAGCTGGACGGGCCGGTGGCGGAGGTCGAGGTCACGTCCGCGCGCGTGCGCGAGTGCTGCGCGCTCGGCACCGCCACCGAGGTGCGCGTCGCCGCGACCGAGGCCGAGCGGGCGGCGTTCTGGCGCGGGCGCAAGGCGGCGTTCGCCGCCATGGGCCGGATCAGCCCGGATTACTACGTGCAGGACGGGGTGGTGCCGCGCACCCGCCTGCCCGAGACGCTGCGCCGGATCGGCGAGCTCTCCCGCACGCATGGCCTCGAGGTCGGAAACGTGTTCCATGCGGGCGACGGCAATCTGCATCCGCTGGTGCTCTACGACGGCTCGGTCGAGGGCGAGGCCGAGCGGGCCGAGGAGCTGGCGAGCGCGATCCTGCAGGCGTGCGTGGACGCGGGCGGGTCGCTCACGGGCGAGCACGGGATCGGCGCTGGACAAGGCGTGCCACATGCCGCTCATGTACTCGGCGGACGACATGGCGACGATGCTGCGGCTGCGCACCGCGTTCGATCCGGACGGTCTGTGCAATCCCGGCAAGGCGTTCCCGACCCCGCGGCTGTGCGGCGAGGTGCCGGGCCCCTACCGGCAGCATCCCGCCGAGCGCGAGGGAGTCGAGCGATGGTGATCGAGCACGAGCCCGGCGACCTCACCTGCACCGTCGCGGCCGGCGTGCCGCTGGCAGAGCTGCAGCAGGTGGTGGCCCGGGGAGGCCAGATGCTCGCGCTGGATCCGCCCGGTGCCGGCGAGGTGACGGTCGGAGAGGCGTTCGCCGCCGCCGCCCTCGGGCCGCGCGCCCACCGCTACGGCCCGCCCCGCGACCTGGTGCTGGGCATGACGGTGCGGCTTGCCGACGGCACGGTCGCGCGGGCCGGCGGCCGCGTAGTCAAGACGGTGGCCGGCTACGACCTGCCCAAGCTCTTCACCGGTGCGCAGGGGCGCCTGGGCGAGATCCTCGAGCTGACCCTGCGCCTGCATCCGCTGCCCGCCGCGACCTGCACGGTCGTCGCCGACCCGTCCGATCCGCTGGCGCTCGAGCCGCTCGCGCCCGCATGCGTCGAGTACGCGTGGCCGCCCGAGCGCATGCTGGTGCGGTTCGAGAGCCCGGTCGCGCGGGCCCTCGCGGAGCAGGCGGCCGAGCTGGTCGGGGGCGAGCTTCGAGACGACGATGAGGAGCTCTGGGCCGAGCACCGCGAGCGGGCCGCGGGGCTTGCGCTCACGCGCTGCCTCCCGGCCGACGTGCCGGACACGATCGCAAAGCTGCGCGCCGCCGGGGCGACCACCATCGTCGGCCGCTACGCCCGCGGGCTCCTCTACGCCGACGTGAATATCCGGTGCCAGGCACCAAATATTCACGTTGCCGGGCTGGAGCGGCGAGTGGTGGAGGCCTACGGTGGCTGAGACCCTCGACCTGCTCGATGCCTGCGTCCACTGCGGCTTCTGCCTGCCGGCGTGCCCGACCTATCAGCTGTGGGGCGAGGAGATGGACTCGCCGCGCGGGCGCATCCACCTGATGCGGCTCGTCGAGCTCGGCGAGATCGAGCTCGACGCGACCGTGGCGACGCACTTCGACCGCTGCCTCGGCTGCCTGGCGTGCGTCCCCGCCTGTCCCAGCGGGGTGCGATACGACATCCTGATCCCGCGCGCCCGGGCGCTGCGGCGCGAGCGGGCGCCGCGGTCGCTGCGCCAGCGCGCCGTCGAGGCCGCCGTGCTGGGGGTCGCACCACGACCGCGCCTGCTGCGGGCGCTGGCCTGGCCGCTCGCACTTGGGCTGCGCCCGTCCCCCCTGGCGCCGCGCGTGAGCCGGGCCGATCTGCGTACGCGGCCAGCCCGGCTGACGCCCGCCCGGGGCGAGGTGCGGATGCGGGCGGCGATGCTCGAGGGGTGTGTGCAGCGGGTGTTCTTCGGGCGCGTGAACCGGGCCGCCGCCGCGGTGCTCTCGGCCGACGGCTGCGAGGTCGCCGTGCCGGCCGGGCAGGGTTGCTGCGGAGCGCTCGCCCTGCACGCGGGGCGCGAGGAGGAGGCGCGGCGGCGGGCGCGGGAGACGATCGCCGCTCTGGGCGGCTTCGAGCGCGTGGTCGTGACCGCGGCCGGGTGCGGGTCGGCGATGAAGGAGTACGGCGACCTGCTCGGCACCGACGAGGCGCGCCGGTTCTCGGAGTCGGTGCGCGATGTGACCGAGCTCTGCGCCGAGCTCGGCCCGGCCGCGGAGCGGGCGCCACACGCGCCCATCCGGGTCGCATACCAGGATGCGTGCCACCTGCGCCAGGCGCAGGGCGTGGCCGCCCAGCCGCGCGCCATGCTCCAGGCGATCCCGGGCGTCGAGCTGGTCGAGATCGGCCAGCCCGACATGTGCTGCGGATCGGCGGGCATCTACAACCTGCTCGAGCCCGCGACGGCGCGCGAGCTGGGGGCGCGGAAGGCACGTGCGGTGATGGCCGAGGCCCCCGACGTGCTCGCGACGGCCAACCCCGGCTGCGCGATCCAGATCGCGGCGGCGCTGCGCCGGGCGGGCCATCCCGGCCTGCCGATCGTCCACCCGGTGGAGCTGGTCGCGGCTGCCCTGGAGGGCTACTCGGCGTAGCCGAGCACGAACGCGGCCGAGGCGAGAATGGCGCCGACGATCACGCCGACCCACTCACCCGGAACGCCGTGCAGCCCGTCGACCCCGAGTACCACGACGATGGCGGTGACGATCCCGCCCGAGATGATCCACATCGCCGCTCGGCCTGCGCTCATACGCCGCCGACGATACCAGGTTAAACGCAATCGCCGGCCGGCCCTAGGCGGGGCCGGCCGGCGATTGCAGTCGCGCTAGAGCGAGGCGATGACGTTGGTCAGCGTGCCCTGGATCGCGGTGCCCAGCAGGCCGAGGGTGACGACCACGGCGATCGTGATGACGCCGAGCACGACCGCGTACTCCGCCATCGTCTGACCGCTCTCGTCGCGCAGGTTGGAGATGAACTGCTGCATGGTGTTGCCTCCTTGAAGCTTGGAACCCTGCCGGGGCGGGGGGCACTCCGCGTGTCGCGTACGGAGGAGATTCGTTCTTGCAGTGGCAGGATCTTGCAAGAACCAATGTGCATTTCTTGATTCAGTTCTACGCAGTTTGCGAAATGTCGTAACTCACCCATTGTAGGGATTTAGACATTTCCCAAAGTTGGCGCTTAGCCGAGGTCGGCGTAGCGCAGGCCGCCGAACTCCGCGGCCAGGCGGTCGTCCCAGCCGTCGGCGATCTCGGCCACGGTGGCGATCGTCGCCTCGAGCTCGATCTGGTCGAGATCGTCGCCCAGGATCGCGTGCTGGAACCACAGCTCCCTGCGGCCGTCGAGATGCGTGAACGCGCCGAACGGCGACTGGGCGGTGAGGTCGGCCACCTTGAGCGCGAGCCCGTCGGAGAGGTCGATATCCGACAGCACGGGCGCCGACACGCGCACCGCCGTCGAGTCGTCGAGCACCGGGAGCACGTCGACGAACACCCGCGCGCTGCCGAAGGCACCGTGAAAGCCCCAGTCGGGGTCGTGCTGGAACCCGCCGTGGCGCTCGTCCAGATAGCGCTTGACGCGGCGGGTGGTGATCTCGACATGGTCGGCGGCGTCGCGCAGCCGGGCGGCCGGCGTCTGGGGAGCGGGCGGCACGGGGACGGCATCGGTCATGAGCGCGCGCAGGCGCGGCGCGTGCGCAGCGGCGGCCCAGCCGACGGTCCAGACCGACGCCTGCACCTCGACCGAGTCCATGGTCGTGCCGGCGAGGATCGTGTGCTCGACCACGATGCCGTTGTCGCGGTGCCGCACCCGGCCGAGCACGAGCTCCCCGTTCTCGTAGGCGAGAACGCGTGCGACCCGCGCGTCGAGGGGGCCCGTCTCGATCGACGGCGCCCACACGTGCACGTGCATGTCGCCGGCCGCCGTGGCCTCGACGTCGACGGTGACGACGGTGTCGCCGGTTCCGGTCGTACCGCGCCAGGCGTGCCCGGCCGCGTCGATCCCGATGAACGAACGCGCCAGCGCATGCCGCACCTGCATGGCGTTCACCTCGATGTGCCGATCCGGCATCGACATTCCGGCGGATCCTAGTCGCCGGGTAACGTGCGTAGGCGCCGGGTAAAGTGCGGCGATGCTGCGAAGCCCACAGGTGGCGATCCCGGGCTCCTCGGTCGCCGATGCGCTGCGGCGCTCGCGGAACGAGCTCACCATCGTCGCGATCGTGGTCGTGTGGATTGCCTTCGGCGCCGGGCTCGACTCGTCCGCCGGGATCTGGCGCCAGCGCCTTGTCGGCCTCCTGACCTGGTCCCTCCTGATCGTGCTCCTGAAGCGCCAGCCGCGGGCCGTGCGGGTGCAGGTGGCGGTCGTCATCGTGGTCGCCACCTGTGTCGAGTACACGGCCTCGCCCCTGCTCGGCCTCTACACCTACCGGCTGCACAACGTGCCCTCGTACGTCCCGCCGGGGCACGGCCTGGTGTATCTGGCGGCGCTCAACATCGGCCGGTCGGCCATCGCCGCGCGGCTGCGGGTGCCGCTGCTCACGTTTGCGCTCGTCGGGTGCGGCCTGTGGGCGCTCTGGGGGGCGACGCTGGCGCCGCGCCAGGACCTGCTGGGAGCCGTCATGTACCTGTTCCTGGTCCGCTTCATCCTGATCGGCCGCCAGCCGCTCGTCTACGCGGGGGCCTTCCTGGTCACGGGGTATCTCGAGCTGGTCGGCACCGGCGTGGGAGCGTGGCGATGGGCGCTGCACGATCCCACCGGAGTGCTCAGCATCGGCAATCCGCCCAGCGGCATCTCGGGCGGATACTGCTTCCTGGACGCGATCGGAATCGCGCTTGCGCCGCGGGTGGTCACATGGCTCGATCGACGCCCTCCGCTGCTCGCGTGGCTACGTCCCCTGCCCGATGACGCCGGCTGAGCTCGACCGGCTGCTCGAGACCGCCGCGGAGGTCGCGCGGCTGCGCGAGGTGATGCGGCGGGCCGACGCGCTTCGCGACGAGATCGCCCAGCTCGAGGCCGTCGTCTCGGCGGTGCCCCGCGTGCGGGCCGGTGCCGGCGAGGTGGCCGGGGAGGTCGAGCCGGTCGCGCGCGAGCTCGAGCGTGAGTGGGTGGCGCAGAGCTCCCTGGTCGCGGCATGGCAGCGGGCGGTCGACCTCGCGCAGCTGGCCGAGGCGGCCGGGGCGGACGTCACTCCCTACACCGCCGACGCCGACACCGCCCGCCGCCGGGTCGAGGCCGCCCGGCTTGAGACACGCGAGCAGCGCGAGCGCCTGGCGCGGCAGCGCGAGCAGCTGGCGGACACCCTGCTCGCCTCGCCGCTCGAGCTCGATCCGCCCCCGCCGGTCGCCGATGACCCCCGGCCGGAGGCGTTGCGCCGCGACGCGCTCGAGCTGATCCGGCTGGCCGGGGCGGCCGACGAGGCTGCGTCGGCGGCGGCGGCCGTCGCCACCGAGCGGCTGGAGGGCGTCCGGGCCGAGCTTCACGCGCTCGGGCCGCTCGAGGACGTCGGCGAACGGCTGGCCGGACTCGAGGCAACGCTGCCGGAGGAGGTCGAGGTCGACCCGGACGCGCCGCCGTCGGTTGCGATCCGCCTCCGCCGGGCCGGCCTGCGCGTGCGGTGATCGCCGACCGCACAATCGCGGCCGGCCTGTGCGACCCGCCGCTGGGACTGGCGTGGGACGAGGCGCTCGTCCGGGCGCCGGCCGGCGTCCCGACA
This sequence comes from uncultured Actinomycetes bacterium, assembly GCA_963703275.1. GTDB lineage: Bacteria > Actinomycetota > Thermoleophilia > Gaiellales > JAICJC01 > JAICJC01. Next base: position 595,106 of record OY969804.1, read on the forward strand.
CTGATCGTCTGGCGCAGCCGGCCGGCCGTCGTGATCGGACGGTTCCAGCGCGCCGACTGGGAGGTCGACGCGGCGGCATGCGCCGAGCGCGGCGTGCGGGTGTGGCGGCGTTTCACGGGCGGGGGCGCCGTCTACCTCGATCCGGGCACCGTCTGCGCCGCGATCGCGCTCCCGGCCGCGCACCCGGCCGCGTCGGCATCGATCCCCGAGCTGTACGCGCCGCTGCTCGACGGGATGGTGCGCGCGTGCCGGGCGCTGGGGGTGGACGCGACGCGGGACGAGCGCACCGTCCGGGTCGGCGATCGCAAGGTGACCGGCATCGCCGCCCATCGCGGCCGCGAAGTCACGCTGGTGCACGGCACCCTGCTGGTGGCGGCCGACCTGGACGCCCTGCGAGCTTGTCTGGCCGGCAGCCGGGGCGGCGATCTGCAGGGGCGGCCGCGACCGGCCGCGAGCCGGCCCGACCACGTCACGCTGGTCGGCGGCGACGCCGATGCCGCCGCCGCCGCGGTGACGGCGGCGTTCGCGGCCGCTGGTGCGCGAGCCGGGGATCTGTCCGCCGCCGAGCGGGATTCGGCGCAGGCGCTCATGCGCGACCGCTACCGCGACCGGGCCTGGCACGCCGGTCCGTGGCACGATGTCACCCCGGACGACGTCCGCGCGGTACTGGGAGCCTGACCGGCTCTCGACGTTTGTCGGTATCGTCACGTTGGGCAACGCAGGAGGAACCGCGCCATGGGATTGGATTCGAGGGTTTTCACGTACCAGGCGGAGCTGGTCTGGCAAGGCGGTCGAGTCGCCACGGTCACATCCGACGAGCGGCCCGAGCTCACCGTCGCACCGCCACCCGAGTTCTCCGGCGGCCATGGCGACCGGTGGAGCCCGGAGCACCTGTATCTGGCGTCGCTCGAGTCGTGCACGATGCTCTCGTTCCTGGCGCACTGCGCCCACAACGACCTCGAAGTCGAGGCGTACTCATCCGATGCCACCGGGTCGCTCGAGCGCCGCGACGGCGACCACCGCTACGCGTTCACGCACGTCGCGATGGTGGTGCGCGCGCGCATGGCCACGGGCCAGGCCGAGGCCGCCCGTGGGCTGACCGGCAAGGCCGAGCGCGACTGCTTCATCTCGGCCTCGACCTCCGCCACCGTCGAGACCGACTGGCAGATCACGGGATGAGCGTCCGCGCGAGCTCGGCGGCGGCCGTCTCCACGCTGGCCGACACCCGCGCGGCGGCCGAGGATGTCGCGGCACGCGTCCGGGACGACCTTCGGGGCGCGCCGGCCGACGTGGCCTTCCTGTTCCTCTCGCTCGAGCACGCCGCCGCTGCCGAGGAGGCCGCGGCTGCGGTTACGGCGGTGCTCGAGCCGGGAGCGCTTGCCGGCACGACGGGCGAGGCCGTCATCGGGACGGGCCGCGAGCTCGAGGGTGTTCCGGCGATGAGCCTGCTCGCCACCAGCCTGCCCGGCGGCCGCGCCAGCGTCCACCACCTGGCCGTGGGCGACACCGGGGACGGTCCGGCGATCGACGTGCCGGCCGCGCTTCGGCCCTCCCGGGGCGAGCCGATGCTGCTTCTGACCGACCCGTACACGTTTCCAGCCGACGCCTTCCTGGACGGAGTGAGCGCCCGCTTCGGCGGTGCCGTCGCCGTGGGCGGGCTCGCCTCGGGCGGCGAGGGCCCAGGGGAGCATGCGCTCGTATGCGGACGGCGGGTGATGCGCCACGGCGCCGTGGCGGTGGTGGTCGAGGGCGATGTCAGCCTGCGCGTCGTCGTCTCGCAGGGGTGTGCCCCGGTGGGGCCCGAGATGGTGATCACGAGCGCGGAGGGCAACATCATCCACGAGCTGGCCGGGCGACCCGCCTACGAGCGGCTGGCCGAGATGGTCGCCGGCCTCGACGAGCACGACCGCGACCTGGTGCAGCACGGGCTTCTGGCCGGGCTCGTGATCGACGAGAACCGGGCCGAGTACGGGGCCGACGACTACCTTATGCGGGCGGTGCTGGGCGGCGACGCCGACCAGGGCTCGCTGGTGGTCGGCGACGCCGTGCGCGTCGGGCAGACCTTCCGGTTCCATGTCCGTGACGCCGAAAGCGCAGACGCCGGCCTCCACGCCGCCCTGCGCGCCCATGTGGCGGCGGGCGAGCGGCCGCAGGCGGCCCTCTTGTTTGCGTGCAACGGCCGCGGCACGAACATGTACCCCGACGCCGACCACGACGCCGGGACGGTGGCCGATGAGCTGGGGCCGATCCCGCTCGCGGGGATGTTCTGCTCGGGTGAGATCGGCCCGGTGGGAGGCCAGACGTTCCTGCACGGCTTCACCGCGACGATGGCGCTGTTCGTCAGTGGGGAGGGCTCGGCCTAGCGAACGGTCAGGAAGGCGTCCACGTTGATCGTCGGGTGGCCGTGCGTGCCCACGCAGACGATCTTGATCGTGTGCACGCCGTCGCCCTTCCAGGCGTGGGTGAAGACGATCCGGCGATGGATGGGGGCGGCGCTTTGGAGGTTGACGGCCGCGGTCAGGCGGCCGTCGAGGTACACCCGGGCGGTACCGCTGGCCGACGTCCGCGACGCGACCCAGGCCACTTGGCGGCCGGTGAACCGGAACTTCGCGTATGCACCGGCCTTGCTGACCTTGCGGACGGTGCCGCCGTACGCGCGCGCCACCGCCGCGCGAGTCCAGGCACGCGTGTAGGCGATACCGGCGTTGCGGTCCTGGAACGCCGTCAGCCGGATGCTCGGCCCTTTCACGAACGCCGAGGCGTTGCCGACGCAGTCGGTGGCGCTGGCCTGGTAGCGGTAGGTGGTCGCCGAGGGGGTGAGCGTGATCGGCTTGGAGGCGGCGGTCTTCGGCGAGAGCGTGACCGCGGTGAACGCGCCTCCGTTGGTGCTGCGCTGCAGGCGGTAGGTGCAGATGCCGCTGGGATCGGTGGCGGTGTAGCGCACGAGCAGCGGCACGGCTCCGGCGGTCACGGTGGTCGCCTTCTGCAGGATCGCGTCGGGGGCGACCGTGAACGTTGGCGGCGTCGTGTCGATGGGGACAGAGCTGCCCGTGGGCAGGAAGGCCAGGTGGGCCTGGCTGGCGCCGCCGATCTTCGTGAAGTCGCCGCCGACCGCGAGGCCAATCGTCGTGTCGTCCAGTGCGAACACGCCCAGCGTGCTGTCCACGCTCGGCGCCCAGGTGGTGTCGAGGTCGCCGTTCGACGGGTCGAGGGCGGCGATGTGATTGCGGATCACCGGGTTTGCGCAGTTCGTTCCGAACGTGCACAGGTTGTTGAAGTGTCCGCCGGCCACGACCTTGCTGTCGGACACCGCGATCGCCTGCACGTTGCCGTCGAACTGCTGCTGCCAGATCAGGCCGCCGCCCGAGTTGAAGCCGATCACCCGGTTGTTCTCGGTGCCGACATAGATGTTGCCGCTTCCGTCCTCGGTCATCGACACCACCTGCGAGCTGGTGGGCATCGCATATCCCGATTGCAGCGCACCACTGGTGGCGTCGAATGCCGCCAGCGACGGATGCCCGCCCGCGACCGAGCCGGCGTTCGCGAAGAAGCCGCCCGCGACGATGTTGGTCCCGTTCACCGCGAGCGCGTCCACCCGGCCGTCCACGAACGGCGCCCATGGCTGCAGGCTGCCGTCGGTGAGCGCGACCGCCGCGAGCGATGTGCGGGCCTGCCCGTCGGCCGTCGTGAACGTGCCCGACATGTACAGGTTCGAGCCTGCCACCGCCAGCGCCTCGACGTCGCCGTCGGCCGCGCCGGCCCAGGCGCTCTTGGGGACGAGCGTGCCCCCGGTGGTCATCTCGGCGATGTGGTTGCGCCCGCTGGTGCCGACCTTGGTGAAGCTGCCGGCGAAGTAGATGTCCCCGCTGCCGTTGGTGGCGAACGCCTTGACCGCGTCGTTGGGCAGCGGCATCGTCGCCGCCACCGGGTTGCCGGAGCTGTTGAACGCCGCCAGGTTCGAGACGGTCTCCGTGTTGCCGCTGTGGTCTGAGATCTGCGTGAACTTGCCGCCCACATAGGTGGTCGTGCCGACCTGGAGGATCGCCAGCACCCGGCCGTTCGTCTGCCAGGTGACAAGCGGCTTCGTGGCGATGTTGGCCGCTGCCGACGGCACCACGACGAGCAGCGCGACGACGGCGCCGAGCGCCGCCAACCGCCTCCGTGCCCCCACTGAGTTCGTCCCCACCTTCGTGCCAGGATACGGGTGGTCGCCGCGGGCGGCAACCTTCTACTGCGGCGGCGCCTGCCAGTCATATGTCCCGGCGGGCGTCCACGACAGCTCGAGCTTGATCCCGTCGGGGTCGAAGAAGAACACGGCGTGGTAGCCCTCGCGGTACTCGGGGTAGTGGCGCGGGCCCTCCGAGATCGTGCCGCCGAGCGCGCGGATGCGGTCGCCCGAGGCGTACAGGAGCTCCCGCGTCGCGGCCTCCAGGCAGAGGTGGTGCATGCCCACCCGGTAGCGGTCGACCGGGAGCGTCTCGGCACCGCCCGGCGCCTGTCGCAGGCCGATCGTCGAGCCCGGCCCGTGGATGTAGTTGATCGTCTCGCCGTGCTCGCCCGGGATCTCGTGCAGACCGTGCCAGCCCAGCGGGCCGAGCACCCCGCGATAGAACCGCAGCGAGCGCTCGATGTCCGAGACGACCAGGTCGACGTGGTGGACGCCCGTCGACCGCATGCCCGTTGGGCTACGAGAGGCCCTGCCGGGCTTCGCGCACCAGCGTGACCGCCTCGGGAAAGATCATCCTGATGGCGTCGCGCACCTGGTTGGCCTGCTGGTCCGCCGTGCCGGTCAGGTCGAGCCGGCCGATCGCGGCGACGGTCATGCCCACCGCGAGGTTGATCGCCTGGTCGGCGAACGCCACCCGCTGGCCCTGCTGGGCCTGCTCCATGAACTGGGCCATGGCCCGCTGCAGCTCCTCGGGGTCGCCGCCGCCGAACATGTTGAAGGGAAACTCGCTCACGCTGCGAGCATAGCTCAGGCGTACACGCCGGCGAGCAGCGTTGCGGGGTCGGGCATCGGGCTGGCCTCGGCCTCGGCGACCCCGGCGTCGATCCAGGCTGCCACCTCTGACTCGAGCCCGGCCAGCTCGGCCTCGCCGACCTGCTCCACCTCTTCCAGCCAGCTGCGGAAGCGATCCAGCGGGTCCTTGGCCGCGAACTCGGCCAGGAGCTCGCGGGGGACGTAGCCGGCGTCGTCGTGCACCGCGTGGCCCTCCATCCGCAGCGTGATCAGCTCGAGCACCGTGGGGCCGCCGCCCTCGCGGGCGCCCTCGATCGCGCGCTGCGACTCGCGCACCACGGTCAGCACGTCGGTGCCGTCCACCACGATGCCCTCGAACCCGTACGCCGGGCCGCGGTCGGCCAGATGCTCGCATGCGAACGAGAGCCGGTTGGGGGTCGAGTAGGAGTACTGGTTGTTGTCGATCACGAACACGATCGGCAGCCGCCGGACGCCCGCGAAGTTCATCGCCTCGTGCATGTCGCCGCGGGCGGCGGCGCCGTCGCCGCACCAGCCGACGGCGACGCGCGGCTGGCGCTGCAGCTGGAACGCGAGCGCGATACCGGTGATGGGGGTGATCATGGCCGGGAGGTGGCTCACGCCCGCCAGCAGGCCGTGGCCGGACGTGAAGTCGTTCGAGCGCAGGTTGGAGTCGCGGCCGCCGGTGGCGCCGCCCTGGCGGCCCATGAACTGGCAGAAGATGGCCGCCGGCTGTATGCCGCGGACGACATGCACGCCCAGGTTGCGATGCAGCGGCGAGGCGACGTCGTCGGCGCCCATCGCGGTGGCGACACCCACAGAGGCGCCCTCGTTGGCGCGGCCGGTGTAGTAGCTCCCGGGGAGCTTGCCGGCCTTGAACAGCAGGTTGCCGCGCTCCTCGATCCGGCGCGTGGCCAGCATGTTGCGGTAAATCCCGATGAGGTCGGGCCGGTCGAGGCCGAGCTCGCGCGCCTCCGCCTGCGAGATCAGCGATTGGGCCCGGCGGACGGTCGACATCGTTGGGTGCAGGATACCGGCTTCAGCCGGACGGCCGCCGCGCCCCGGCGTGACGCTTCAGGCGGCCGAGCCGGGAGTCCCAGTCGGCGCCGACGTGCTCGATCCATGCCGCCGCGTCGCCAAGCGGCCCCGGGGTCAGGCGATACCGCGTCTCGCGGCCGTGCCGGGACGACTCGACCAGGCCCGCCTCGGCCAGCGCCGCGAGATGCTTGGTCACCGCCTGGCGGCTGATCGGAAGCTCGCGGGCGAGCTGCGTCGCGCTGACCGCCTCGCCGGCGGAGAGCACGCCGATCACATGCCGGCGGGTGGGGTCGGCCAGGGCCGCGAATGTCGTCCCGACCGGGTCGGGGCTCATGCCGCCAGCATCAGCGGCAGGTCGCCGCACGTCCCCAGCCGCGTGTCCCAGACCCAGTCGCTCACGGCCGAGCAGCCGGCCACGGCCTCGGTGGCGAGCGCCTCGAAGCCGGTCTCGACCACGGTCACGCGCGTGCCGCCGTCGACATCGTCGAGGCCGATCTCGACCGTCGTCTCGATGTCGAGCGGACCGGGCTCGTCGGGCCGCCACCGGAACACGAGCCGCTGCGGCTCCTCGACCGTCTCGACGACGCCGGTGCGGCCGCCGCCGCCGTCCCAGCCGAGCTCGATCCGGCCGCCCTCGACCAGGTCGATCTCGACGTCGTCGGCCAGCCATTCGCGCAGGTGGTCGGGCTCGGTGACGACGCGCCAGGCCTCGTCGCGCTCGAGCGGAAGGACGATCTCGCGGGTGACGGACTCGGACATGAGCGACCTCCTGATCCGGGTTATGCGCAACCCTTGGGTTGCGTGTTTGCGGCAACAGCCCTATGATGGGCAACCAGAAGGTTGCACTGTATCGCAAGGAGGCATGCATGTCCCCGCTGATCCCCATGGTCGTCGAGCAGACCGGTCGCGGCGAGCGCTCGTTCGACATCTACTCGCGGCTCCTGAACGACCGCATCATCTTTCTGGGGACGCCGGTGACGTCCGAGATCGCCAACCTGATCGTGGCCCAGATCATCCACCTGGCGTCCGACGATCCCGACAAGGACATCTCGCTCTACGTCAACTCTCCGGGCGGCGACGTCTACGCCGGTCTGGCCATCTATGACGCGATGCAGTACGTGCGCCCCGACGTGCAGACGATCTGCTTCGGGATGGCGATGTCGATGGGCGCGGTGCTGCTCGCCGGCGGCGCCAAGGGCAAGCGGATGGCCCTCCCCAACTCCAAGGTGATGATCCACCAGGGGCACACGTCGGGGTTCGAGGGGCAGGCGACCGACATCGAGATCCGCGCCCGCGAGATCCTGTCGCTGCAGCGGCGGATGGAGGAGATCATGGCCGCCGACACGCGCAAGTCCGTCGAGCAGATCCACACCGATACCCAGCGCGACTACTTCATGACGGCCGAGGAGGCGCGCGACTACGGCCTGGTCGACACGGTGGTCAGCGGCCTGGCGCAGGAAGCCCCCCGCCGCCGCGCGGGCCTCGGCTAAACCCGAGCCGCAAACCGGGGACAGTCCCCCACCGTTTGGAGTTGCACTCTTGTGACCACGTTCGACCGGGGACTGTCCCCGGTCTTGGGGGGCGTCAGGCCTCGTCGAGGCGGCGCATGATCAGGCAGGCGTTGTGGCCGCCGAGGCCCATCGAGTTCGAGAGCCCCACCCGCACCGCGGCCGTGCGGGCGGTGTTCGGGACGTAGTCGAGGTCGCACTCCGGGTCGGGCGTGTGCAGGTTGATCGTCGGCGGGATCACCCCGTGATGGAGGGTCAGCGCGGTCGCGACCGCCTCGACGCCGCCGGCGGCGCCGAACATGTGCCCGAACATCGACTTGTTGGACGAGATCGCCATCCGCCTGGCGTGGTCGCCGAAGACCGCCTTGATGGCCTGCGTCTCGGCGGCGTCGTTGTACGGCGTCGCCGTGCCGTGCGCGTTGATGTAGTCGACCTCGTCGGGCGCGATCCCCGAGGTCTCGAGGGCGGCCCGCATCATCTCGATCACGCCGATCGAGTCGGGGTGCGGCGTCGCGACGTGGTAGGCGTCGTTGGAGGCGCCGTATCCGGCCAGCTCGCAGTAGATACGAGCACCGCGCCGCCGCGCGCGCTCGAGCTCCTCCAGCACGACCACGCCGGCGCCCTCGGCCATGACGAACCCGGCCCGGGTGAGGTCGAAGGGGCGGGAGGCGCCCGCCGGGTCGTCGCGGCCGTCGACCAGTGCCCGCATCGCGCAGAATCCGGCGAGGATGATCGGGAGCATCGCCGACTCGGTCGCGCCGGCGAGCATCACGTCGGCCTGGCCGCGGACGATCGCCGCCGCCGCCTCGCCCAGCGCATGGGTGCCGGTCGCGCACGCCGACTCGGTGGCGTAGTTGACGCCCCGCGCGCCGAGCATCGTCGCGACGTGGCTGGTGGTGGTGTCGACCAGGGTGTTCGGGAGCCAGTGAGGCGAGACGCGCTCCCAGCCGCGCTCGTCCAGGATGGCCTGCTGGCGCAGCGTGTAGGAGAGCCCTCCCATCACGCTGCCGATGACGACGCCGACGCGCTTGGGGTCGTCCACGACGAGGCCGGCATCCTGCGCCGCCTCCATCGCCGCGGCGACGCCGAAGTGCACGTCGCTCGCGGTGCGGCGCACCTCCTTGGCGCTCATCGCCGCGGACGGATCGAAGTCCTTGACCTCGGCCGCGATGTTGACCGGGAAGGCATCGGCGTCGAACGATCGTATGAAGTCGACACCGCTTCGGCCGGCCACCAGCGCGTCCCATGTGGAAGCCGCGTCGTTGCCGACCGGCGTGACGGCGCCGACGCCGGTGATGGCCACTCGCCTCATCGGCGAACAGACGGCGGAGCCCCCTTTGGGGTTGCGCCCGGGTGGCGCAAAACTGGCGCAAGATAGCGTGGGTGCGATACACTGAGGGGGTGGCCAGCCACTCTCAAGCTCAGCGCCACCGGCTCACCGCGCAGTCCCTGGAGCGTATGCGGGACGGGATCCGCAAGCGGGCCGAGGCGCTCGGGCGCGACCACGAGCAGCGGTTCGCGGAGGTCGGCCGGATGGTGGCCGACAATCGCATCGACCGCGGCATGAGCCAGCAGGAGCTGGCGGTGCTGTGCGGCACCACCCAATCGGCGATCGCGCGGCTCGAGCGGGGCGGCAGGCCCCCCAAACTCGACACGCTCATGCGGATCGCCGACGCGCTCGACGCGGATCTGCTGCTCGAAATGCGCCTGCGCCCGCGCGAGACCGAGTAGGATCCCGGGATGGCGGTCACCCTGCGTGACTTCATGAGTGGCGGCAACGTCCTCACGATCGAGCCGACGGTGACCCTCGGGGAGGCCGCGCGGGCGATGCGGCGCCGTGACGTCGGCGCCGCCGTCGTGTACGAGGACGGGAAGCTGATCGGCATCTTCACCGAGCGCGACCTGCTGCGCGCCATCGCCGAGAGCCGTCATCCCGACCAGCACCACGTGCGGGCGTACATGACGCCCGATCCGATCACGCTGCCGCCCGACCATTCCCCGAGCGAGGCCGCTCAGATCATGACCGAGCGCAAGTTCCGGCACATCCCGGTGGTCGAGGACGGCGAGCTCATCGGCATCGTCAGCATCCGCGACCTGGTGACGGCGACCGCCATGCACATCCCCTCCGCCGAGGCCCACTTCGGCTCCGACTTCCCCTGACCGGGGCGGCGCGTCGCTTTTCACGCATAACCGTTCGGGTGACGCGCTGTGCCGCCGGCAACGCCATCTTGAGCGTAGCGCTCCCCTGGGCCCCAGCCATGGCTGCCGCCTCGTGGGGGCTCTCGCCCGACCCGAAGTGGCGTCGCCGGCCGGATCGAGTCGTTCCGTGGCGTTCTGGGACGACGCCGCGCAGCGGCGACCGAACTCGACGCGCCTCGCGTCGCCGGCGACGCCCTTCGGGTTCTGCGCCACAATCCGCTTCGCCGGGCGGTACGTATCCATGGAGGATGACGGCAACCCTTGTCACAGCGGTACCGCGTGGCCTCTCTCGGCGGGGATGGACTAGTCTGGCCGTGATGGCTCCCGACTCGCCGACCGACGAGGAGCTGCTGGAGCGCGTCGCCCGCAAGCGCGACGAGGAGGCGTTCGCAGTGCTCTACGAGCGCTACTCCCGCGCCGTGTACTCGCTCGTGATGAGGATTCTCCGTGATCGCCACACCGGTGAGGACGTGGCCCAGGAGGCGTTCGCCGCCGTGTGGCGCGCCGCCGCCGGGTATCACCGCGGCCGCGGCAGCGCCGCCGGCTGGATGTTTGCCATCGCCCGCAACGCGGCCATCGACGCCGGCCGGGCGCGCGTCCCGCTGGTCGTCGGAGAGTTTCCCGACCGGCCCGACACCGCGCCGCTGCCCGACGCCCAGGTGATCGCCGACCTCGAGGCCTTTCGCGTGCACGTGGCGGTCGACTCGCTGCCGGAGCGCGAGCGCGAGGTAATCGAGCTGGCGTACTTCCAGGGGCTTGCCCAGAGCGAGATCGCCGAGCAGCTCGGCCTGCCTCTGGGGACGGTCAAGACCCGCACCCGAACCGCACTGGCACGCATGGCGCCGATGCTGCGCGAGGAGGTCAGGCCGTGAGCGACGACGCCGACTTCGGGCACGTCGAGCGCATGCTCCAGCGCACTCCGGCACCGGAATTCGTGCCGGCGACGCTTGAGCCGTCGGCCCGCCGCGCGGCGCTGGGCGAGGGACAGTCGGTGACGCGGGCCTCGCGTTCCCGGCACTGGCCGGCCTGGTGGCGGGTGGCCGCGGTCGCGGGCGCGCTCGGCGCGGCCATCGCCGTGGCGGCCGTGCTCGCCGTCGGCAGTCGCGGCGCGGGGTTCCAGACGCAGTACGCGGTCACCATGAGCGGCTCAAACGGCGCCACCGCCGTCGTCGACTTCGGCTACGCCTCACACGGCGTCCGGCCGATGATGGTGCACGTCCACGGGCTGCCTCCGGCAGGCGCCGCTCACTACTACACGATGTGGTTCCGCACCGGCGCCGACGCCAACGTCTCGGTCGTCACATTCGACACCGCCGCGAGCGGTCAGACCGTGTTCCGCGCGGTGATCCCGGCGGGGATGACGTGGCACCATTGCTGGGTCACGATGGAGGCGGACGCCGGGCACACGAAGCCCGCGATGGTGCTCACCACGTAGCCGCGGGCCGGCTCTCCGCGAGGGCCGGGCGGGGCCGCCCGGGGCTATACTTGCGCCCTCGCGGGGCTATAGCTCAGTTGGGAGAGCGCCTGGATCGCACCCAGGAGGTCAGGGGTTCGAATCCCCTTAGCTCCATGCTGTTGGGGGGCGGGCCTGAATGGCCCGCCCCCCAACAGCATTCTGTTTGGGACTGGCCTCTCGCCCCTCTGGGTGCGATCCAGGCAGGCCTGGATCAAGGGGCTGCTATCAAGCAGCCCCGTCACGAGGCGGTCAGGGGAGCGCAGCGACCTTGACCGCCAAGTCCAGGAGGTCAGGGGTTCGAATCCCCCAACAGCATTTTGTTTGGGACTGGCCTCTCGCCCCTCTGGGTGCGATCCAGGCAAGCCTGGATCAAGGGGCTGCTATCAAGCAGCCCCGCACGAGGCGGTCAGCGGAGCGCAGCGACCTTGACCGCCAAGTCCAGGACGTCAAGGGTTCGAATCCCCAAGACCATTTGCGTTGTGGACTGGCCCTTCGTCTCTCCGAGTCCACAGCGGCCGATCGGGCGTCTCACTGATCCGCGACATCCGAGGCGCCGCCGGCGGCGCCGAGACGCCTCCGGAACACGTAGTACGTCCACCCCTGGTAGAGCAGGACCAGCGGCGTGAAGATCACCGCAGCCACGGTGATCACCTGGAGTGCGTAGTGCCCGGTGGCGGCGTTTTGGATCGTCAGGCTGTTGGCGAAGGTCGGATCCGAGACGAGCACCCGCGGGTAGAGGCCGGTGAAGAGGGTGGCGATGAAGCCGATCGCGCCCAGCCCCGTGGCTGCGAACGCCCAACCGCTCCGGCCGGCGCGTGTGAGCACCACCGCCAGGATCAGCGCGACCGCGGTGAGCACCGCGGGGACGGTGGTCGGCAGGATGGCGCGGTCGTTGTTGTTGTGTGCGACGAGCACCGTCCATCCGGCGACGCCGATGCCGAGGACGCCGGCGGGAACTGCAAGCCGCCGGGCGGCGCGCGACGCCCGCTCGCCAAGGTCGCCGGTGGTGCGTAGGGTCAGATACGTCGCGCCGTGCAGGGCGAACATCGCCACCACCGCGAGCCCGGCGGCCACCGTGTAGAGGCTGAACAGATCGACGATCCCGCCGGTGAACACGTGCGAGGAGTTGAGTGGCACGCCCTGCAGGAGGTTCGCGAGCGCGACACCCCACAGGAAGGAGGCGCCGAAGCTCCCGATCGTGTTCGCCCACAGCCAGGTCGTCCGCCACCCCGTCCCCTCGGCCTTTTCACGCCACTCGAACGAGACCACGCGCACGATCAGGAACACCAGGATCAGGAGCAGAGCGACGTAGAACCCCGAGAACATCGTCGCGTACCAGGCGGGGAATGCGGCGAAGGTCGCGCCCGCAGCGACCACCAGCCACACCTCGTTGCCGTCCCACACCGGCCCGATCGACTCGAACATGAGGCCGCGCTCGTCCTCGTCGCGGGGCAGCACCGGCAGCAGCATGCCGACACCGAAGTCGAACCCCTCGAGCAGGAAGTAGCCGCTCCAGAGCACCCCGATCAGGACGAACCAGACCTCCTCGAGTCCGATGTCAGTCACCTCCGAACGAGAGGGGCTCCGGCCCGCCCGCCAGCGGCGCGCCCATGCCGGGCTGACTGATCTGCGGCGGGTCGAGTCGCGCGTACCGGCGCATGAGGATGAAGTCGACGACGCCGAGCGCTGCGTACAGCAGCAGGAACACGGTCAGACTGGCCGCGATCGTGGCGGTGCTGAGACCGGTCGAGACGGCGGCGGAGGTCTTCAGCAGGTTCTGCACGATCCACGGCTGGCGGCCCATCTCGGTCAGGATCCAGCCGGCCGTCGCCGCGATGTAGGGCAATGCCATCGCCACCACCGCGGTCCAGAGGAACCACCGCGTCGTGTGCAACCTCCCCTTGCGGTACAGCCACGCCCCCACCGCGGCGATCAGGAACATCACCACCCCGAGCATCGCCATCACCCGCATCGACCAGTACATCAATCGGATGTCCGGCTCGTAGTTCCCCCTCCCGTACGCACCCTGTTCCGTGGTTTGGAGCTGGTTGAGTCCCTCGACCTTGCCGTTGAACGAGCCGGTTGCCATCCATGACAACAGCCTGGGGATGGTGATCGAGAAGCTCGGCGTGGGGTCCTGCGCCGAGAATCCGCCGATCTGGAAGATCGAGAAGCCGCACGGCTGGCAGGTGTTCCATTGCGCCTCCGAGGCGGCGATCTTCATTCCCTGCGCGGTCGTCACCGCCTCGCCGAAGCGGTTGCCCACCGAAAGCTGGATCAGGGTCGCCGGCACGGCCACGATCAGTGCGAGCTTCGCGGCCCGGCCGAGCAGCTCGATGTTTCGCCCGCGCAGCATGTGCCAGCAGCTGATACCCAGCATCACCATCGACCCGAAGATGAGGCCGGCGAGGATGACGTGGACCCAGGCGATGATCGCGAAGCTGTTCGACAGGAGCGCTGACACGCTGGTCAGCTGCGCCTTGCCGTTGACCATCTTGTAGCCGACCGGGTGTTGCATCCACGAGTTGGCGACCAGGATCAGGTAGGCAGACAACCACGTCGCCAGCGCGGCGATCCAGATCGTGGCCAGATGCACGCGGCGTGGCAGCACGCCCCAACCGAAGATCCACAGCCCGAGGAAGGTCGCCTCCAGCATGAACGCGGCCAGACCCTCGATCGCCAGTGGCGCCCCGAACACCCCTCCGACAAAGTCCGAGTACACCGACCAGCTCATCCCGAACTGAAACTCCTGCACCAGGCCGGTGGCCACCCCGATGGCGAAGTTGATCAGAAGCAGCGTGCCAAAGAAGTGGGTCAGACGCAGCCAGGCATCATCATGCGACCGGTACCACAGCGTCTGCATGATCGCCACCAAGGGCGCCAGTCCAAGCGTCAGCGGCACGAACAGGAAGTGATAGATCGACGTCGACGCGAACTGGACGCGGGCGAGATCCACCGTGGCGGAGTCGAGGATCATGAGCGACTGGGCCTCACGCGCGACCATGCTACTGGTCGCGGGATCGGAGCAGATCATCCCGTTCGGATGACGAGTGCACCACCCTCCTGCTCGGATATCGGCTTCTCGCCCGCAGCCCCGGATTGGCTTCGAATCCCCTTCAGGCAGGCCTTCGGTCGCGCGGGAGGATGCCCGCGAGCACGGTATCCACCGACCGGCGGGCAAAGCGGTCGGTGAGCGGCGCGTGCCCGTGGAACAGGCGGTGGTAGAGGGGCCCCCAGAGGAGGTCGATGGCGACCTCGACGTCGGTGTCGGCGGGGATCTCGCCGCGCGCGATGGCGCGCGCGAACATTGCCCGCGCCTGGTCGCGGCGCGGCTCGACGAAGTGCGCTCGGTACGCCTCGCCGAACTCGGGATCGTTCTGCGCCTCGGCCAGGAGAGCGCTCAGGATGCGGGCTGACGGCCCGGCCACTGCCAGTCGCACCCAGGGGCGCACCAGGGCCAGCATCTCGCTCCGCAGCGAGCCGGTCTGGCGCGGCGCCGGGCCCGCGGTATCCCATTCCGCATAGAGCGCGTCGAGTGCGAGCAGTTCTTTCGAGTCCCACCAGCGGTAGATCGTCGCCTTGCTGACGCCCGCCCGGTCGGCGACCGCGTCCATGCTCGTCGCGCCCAGGCCGTGCTCGCCGATCAGCTCGAACGCGGCGTGCAAGATCGCCTGCTTCCGAGTCTCGCTGCGCGGTCGCCCGCGGGGAATGGGGCTTCGGTTTGCGTCCATGTCCGTCATCATATCAGAAACGATACGACTAGTTTCGAATATGTGCTAGGATCTTCTCGAAATAGTTCTCGAGGAAGGAGTGACGGCGATGCACGCGACACAGCTACCAACCACACAGCTCGGTCAGACCGGGCTAGAGATCACACGCGTCGGTTTCGGCGCCTGGGCGATCGGCGGCGGGGAATGGGAGTTCGGGTGGGGCTCCCAGGAGGACGACGAGTCGATCGCTGCAATCCATCGGGCGCTCGAACATGGCGTCAACTGGATCGACACCGCCGCCGCCTACGGCTTCGGCCGCTCCGAGCAGGTCGTCGGCCGCGCCCTCGCCGGGCTCGAAGATGACGAGCGCCCGTACGTGTTCACCAAGGCGTCGCTGGTGCCGGGCCCGGGTGGCCGCGTGATCAACAACCTGAAGCGCGAGTCGATCCTGCGCGAAGCCGGAGACAGCCTGGAGCGCCTGGGAGTGGACGCGATCGACCTCTACCAGATCCACTGGCCGATCCCCGATGCGGACATCGAGGAGGGCTGGGCGGCCCTCGCCGAGCTGAAGGAACAGGGACTCGTCCGCCACATCGGTGTCTCCAACTTCAGCGTCGAGCAGTTGCGCCGGATCGAGCAGATCGCTCCGGTCGAGACGTTGCAGCCGCCCTACTCGCTGGTCGCGCGGGAGATCGAGGATGACCTGCTTCCGTTCGCCGAGCGCGAGCGGATCGGCGTTATCGTCTACTCGCCGATGGGATCCGGGCTCCTGACCGGGGCGATGACCCGCGAGCGGATCGAGCATCTGCCCGAGGACGACTGGCGCAAGCACAACGAGCGCTTCCGGGAACCGCAGCTGTCGGAGCACCTCGCGCTGGTGGAGCGGCTGCAGACGGTCGCCCACCGTCATCAGACGACGCCGGGTGCGGTCGCGGTGGCATGGACGCTGCGCAACTCCGCGGTCGACGCCGCCATCGTCGGCTTCCGCCGCCCCGACCAGGTCGACCCGGTCATCACCGCAGCGCAGCTGGAACTCAGCGACGACGACGTCGCGACGATCGAAGGGAGGGCCTGACATGGCCACCGATAGCAAAACGACGACGGGAGTCGGGTTCGTCGGCCTGGGAACCATGGGCGGCAGCATGGCGGCTCGGCTCCTTGCCGCCGGCTACCCCGTCTACGGCGAGGAGCGACACCGCGCGCACGCCGAGGGACTCGTCCACGATGGTCTGCAGTGGCGCGATACGCCGCGGGAGGTCGCCGAAGCCGCCGACATCGTCTTCACGTCCGTACCTGATGACGACGTGCTCGCGACCGTGGCGTCGGGGGCCGACGGCATCCTCGCCGGCCTCGCCGCCGACCAGATCTGGGTCGACATGAGCACGGTCAGCCCACGCGCAAGCCGCGCGCTCGCCGAGCGCGTCCGCGCCCAGGGCGCGGCCATGCTCGATGCTCCGGTGTCCGGCAGCGTCCCCCAGGTGCAGAGCGGAACGCTCACGATCATGGTCGGCGGAGACGAGCACGCGTACGCGCGCGCCGAGCCGGTCCTGCGCGAGCTGGGCACGCCGACCCACGTGGGCGAGAACGGCCAGGGGCTGGTGCTCAAACTCGCGATCAACATCAGCCTGGCTGTGCAGATGCTCGCGTTCGCCGAGGGGCTGCTTCTGGCCGAACGCTCCGGGATCGAGCGCGGACTCGCCATCGACGTCATGACCCAGAGCCCCATCGGCTCGCCGATGCTGAAGGCACGCGCCCCACTCATCCTCGACCTGCCCGAGGAGGCGTGGTTCGACATCGGGCTGATGCAGAAGGACATCGCGCTCGCGCTCGATGCCGCCCGCCGGCTGCCCGTCGCCCTTCCGTCCGCCGCGACAGCAGACCAGATGCTCACCGTGGCCCGGGGGTTGGGCTATGAGAAGCGTGATCTGGCGGGGCTCTTCGAGGTGCTGGCCCACATGTCGGATGGCGGTCCCGAGCGTGAGTGATGTTCAGGACTTCGTCGGGGTTCGGCCGGCTGCTGACGGGTTGGCCTGCGACTGAGGTCGCCGGTCTGAGGCCGCGGCGAGACGGCTGAAGCGTTCGCCGAGATGCGCCTCGAGACGCCAAAGGTTGTCGATGTGCTGGCTCGTCCAAAGCAGGACGAGCGCGGCGTCCACCGTTGCTCGATCGCCGGCTCGTGCGGCGTCACGTACGCAGGCGAGAAGACGGCTGCGACCCTCAGCATCACGGAGGTGGGGCGGCGGCACCATGCGGCGGTTCACGATTGCATCTCCGAGCGCGACGTACCATGACTGGAGCGCGTTCAGTTCCCGGTCGAGATTCTCGCCGCAGCGCTGGAGTCGCGTCGTGCCGTCTGCCATGCGGCCCAGCGAGGCGAGCGATTGCGCTGCCCGACGGACGCGCGCGGCTCCGCCGACGAAGGCTGCGACGTCCTCAACGTTGAGGTCACTCGCGGAGCGCTCGGTGAGGTACTGCCTGAAGGCGTCGTCAAGGCGGTGGGCCGCCGTGCCCGCGGCCCGCGCCGCGCGATCAGCGTCGTCGGTGGCCGGGCCTATGATGAACTGGTGGGCGGTGGCGACCACGTAGTCCGCGCTGCGCGCGTACGCGGCAGCGAGGTGGTCGCGCAGCAGGGCGGCGGCACCGCGCGGCCAGAACAGAAGACCGACGCCGAGGCTGACCGCAAAGCCGATCGCGACGTCCTCGACGCGCACGAGCCCGACGCTCCAGCCGACCGGCTGGATGATGTTGAAGAGGATGAAGAGCACGACCGTGAAGCCCGCCTGTCCGGCCGCGAACGAGATCCCCCGTGGTGCATACGCGGCGAGCAGGATTGCAAACGGCAGCACCGCCCACAGCACCGCCTCGTGCGTGCCGATGCCGATCACGAGCAGTGCCCCCACAACGATCCCGACCGCAGTTCCGGCGAGGGCGCTGAGAATCGACCAGCCGGTTCCGAGGGCGTTTGACCGCAGCACGGAAAGCGTTCCGAGCACGACCCAGAACCCGTGCTGGAGGTCTGCCCGCTGGGCGATGAAGACGGCGAGCGCGAGTCCAGCCGCGCCGCGGACGCTGTTTTGGAACCACACCGAGCCGGCGCCGGCGTGCTCGACCGCGACCCGCTCCGTCACCGCCAATGCCGCCCCCACGGACGGCGGCTCGGCGATGTCACTCTGGCTGAGCTCCGGTACTCCGGCTCCGGTCGCGAGCAGTGCGTAGCCGCTGATCTGGCGAGCGGAATACGACGCGGCCCGAATCCGAAACGTCGGCTCGAGAACGTCCATCAGCGCGTCGTCGCGGATGGCGGTCGGAAGCTCCGGCAGCCGGCGCGCGAGTGCCCGCGCGACGGCATCGCGCGCCGCATCGAGCCGTGCGAAGTCGGGTCGCTCGTCACGACCTTCCAGCCGCCCCGCGCTCGCGCGCAGCACGGCCGCCGTCGCGGCCATCGCCTCCACGTCCTGCTCGCAGGCAAGCTCCAGTGCCGGGGAGTCGACCGACGGTGCCAGGAAGGACAGCAGCCAGTCGAGCTCGTCTGGAAGCGACGCCAGGGCTGCTGTCTGTGCGGCCGGCCCGGTCGGGCGGTGTGGGGTGCCGAGAAACCGCCGGCCCAGACGGTCGACCGAGTCACGTGCAAGGCGCACGCGTTCGGCGAAGCGATCGGGGCTTGCGTCCGCGACGTCCGCGGTGGCGAGCAACGCGCCGGCGACGTCGCGCTCAAGGTCGGCTCGCCGCCGTGACGGCCAGAGCAGCATGACCGCACAGATGCCCGCACCGGCCGCCAGACCCCAGCCTTCGAGGCGGTCGGGAATGGCCGAGTTCGGCGCCCGGAACGTCACCGGCAGGACGAACGTGAGCAGCGCCCCGGTCGTGACCGCAGCGACGTAGCCGCTGATCACGCCCGCAAAGAGGACGGCGAAGCCGACGACCGCCATTGCGCCGGCGGCGAGCCACGCGTTTCGCGAACAGGCCGTCCCAAGCGTGATGAAGCCGGCACCCACGCACGCCAGACCCAGGTACGCGATCACGCGAGTCCGCGGTGTGCCTGCAACATCGACCAGCACCAGAATCGCGAAGGATCCGAAGGCCGCGAAAATCGACGTCTGCGGCTGCCCGATCACCTTGTCCGCGAACGCGAAGACCGCAGGGATTACGATCGCGGCGCGCGCGGCGCTCTTCAACGCTGCCATGTCCGGCATTGGCCGCGATGATACGTCGGCCCACGACGCTCCCACAAGACCGGTCAGACCGCCCTCATCCGTCTGGCAAACTCGGTTGTCGTTCCGCACCCACCGCGCCGCCAGGAGGTTGCCGTCGGCGATGATCTGCTCACGGACGATGCGCAGATTGCTGACCCGTCGCTGCTCGGGCGTACACTGCCCTGCGACCCCGCCGACATGGAGTCCCCCCTTGAGCACACCTGACAGCCCAGCACTGACGACGTCCCAGCTCGCGGCGATCGCCGAGCTGGGCGAGGAGCACACCGCCTCCGAGGGCGACATCCTCTACCGGATCGGCGACGAGCGCTACCCGTTCATCGCGGTTCTCGAGGGCGAGGTTGCGGTGCTCGACGCCGCCGGCAACGAGATCGTGCGCCACGGCCCGTCGAAGTTCCTCGGCGAGGTCAATCTGTTGTCCGGCCAGGCGGCGTTCGTGACCGCGAGGGCCGCGAAGCCGCTGCGCTACATCGCCGTCGATCGTGAAGCGCTGCGGTCTCTGCTGTTCGAGGACGGCGCTCTCAGCAGCCTCGTGCTGGCGACGTTCATCGCCCGGCGCGAGGCGCTCCAGCAGGTTGCCGGGCTGGGGCTCGAGATCATCGGCCCGCACTCATCCGCGCCGACGCGGCGGCTGGTGGAGTTCGCCAGAAACAACCGGTTGCCGTTCACATGGCGCAACTCAGAGCTGGCGGACGACCCCGAGGCGGTCGCTGCGGTGGCCGGTCTCGACCCCTCAACGCTGCCGCTCGTCCGGCTGCCGGGCGGGGTGGAGATGCACGCGCCGTCGCCCGCCCAGTTGTCGCGGGCGCTCGGCATCGGGCGCGAGCTCGCGCCGCGCGAGGAGGTCGACCTGCTCGTCGTCGGCGCCGGCCCGGCGGGGCTTGGCGCCGCCGTGTACGGCGCATCCGAAGGGCTCGAGACGCTGGTCGTCGAAAGCACCGCGCTCGGTGGACAGGCGGGCGGATCGCGCAGAATCGAGAACTACCTCGGCTTTCCCGCCGGGATCTCCGGGGCCGAGCTCACGATGCGGGCAATTGTGCAGACGCGGAAGTTCGGCGCCCGTTCCGCAACGCCCTACCGGGCGGTGGCGCTCCGGCCCGGAAACGGGCGACATGTCGTGCAGCTCGAGGAGGGACAGGAGATCGGCGCCCGCTCGGTGCTGCTTGCAACCGGCGCCCAGTACCGGCGCCTCCCTGTTGAGGATCTCTCGGACTACGAGGGGCTGAGCGTCTTCTACGCGGCCGGTCCGCCGGAGCAGCTGTTGTGCGGCGCGTCCCGCGTCGGAGTGGTCGGCGGTGGCAACTCGGCCGGCCAGGCCGCGGTCTGGCTGGCGCGCGGGGGCGCACTGGTCACCGTGCTGCACCGGCGCGCGGACCTGCGCGAGACGATGTCGGACTATCTGGTGCGGGAACTGGAGCGGTACGGAGTGGCAGTGCGGGACCGCAGTGAGATCGCGGCGCTGCATGGCGACGCGGGGCTGCTGGAGGCGGTCACGCTCAAGACCGGGGAGCGCTTCCCGCTCTCATTCCTGTTCCTGTTTCTCGGTGCGCGGCCGTGCACCGAGTGGCTGGACGAGGCGATCGCGCGGGACGACGACGGGTTCATCCTCACCGGCTCCGCGGTCGGGAGTGAGAACCTGCTCGAGACCAGCGTGCCCGGGATCTTCGCCGCCGGCGATGTTCGCTCCGGATCGACCAAGCGATGCGCCGCCGCCGTGGGGGAGGGGGCGATGGCCGTGCAGTTCGTTCACGGCCGGCTCGCCCACCAGGCGACCGCCACCCAGGGCGTCGCCGGCGGGTGACCAGACCCGTGGCCGAGTCCCTCGTCACCCTCTACCAGACCGAATGGTGCCCCTTCTCGTCCGCCGTCCGCGAGGTGCTGACCGAGCTCGGTATCGACGCGGTCGTGCGCCAAGTGGAACCCTGGCCGGAGCAGCGAGAGCACCTGCGCGAGGTGGCCGGCACCGACCGGATTCCGGTCCTGCAGGCCGAGGACGGGCAGATCTTCCGCGGCACCCGCGAGATCTTCGCCCACCTGCAGACGCGTGACGCGTGGCGGTTCGCGGCGGCTCACCGGCGGCGCTTCGCCGATCATCGAGATGCGCGCGAGTCGGATGCTCCCGGACAGCTGCTCGAGTATTTCCGGGGAACCGGCGACCTCGAGTCGGTCGAGCCGCGGGCAACCCCCATCGAGGCGGCGGTCGTCAACGTTCCGAGTGCACACCGGTACGAACTCCTGCTCGACGGCCGGCGGATCGGGCTGCTCGCCTACCGGCAGCGGGACGGCCAGATCGCGTTCACGCACACCGAGGTGAGCACGGCATGCGAGGGCCGCGGGTTTGGCAGCCGCCTGGCCGCAGCCGCCCTGGACGACGCGCGCCGGCAAGGGCTCGCGGTCGTCCCCATCTGTCCGTTCATCTCCGCCTACATCGAACGCCACCCCGAGTACCAGGACCTGGTCGCCCCCGAGCACCGCGCGGAGTGACGCAGAGGATTCGCGCTCGCCATGCCGAGTGAGAGCACGCGCACCGTGGGGGTGGCCCTGGTGGCCGGCTTCGGCGTCACTCTCGCCAAGCTCGTCGCCGCCGTCGTCACCAGTTCACCGGCCATGGCCGCCGAAGCGTCGCATTCGCTCGCCGATACCGCCAACGACCTGTTCCTCCTGGTCGCCCAGCGTCGCAGCGCTCGCCCGGCCGATGAGCGGCATCCCTTCGGATATGGGAGAGAGGCCTACTTCTGGGCGCTGATCGCCGCCCTCGGGGTGTTCATCGGCGGCGCCGCGTTCTCGCTGCGCGCGGGCATCAGTGAACTGCTCCACCCCACCGCGACGTCATCGTTCATCGCCGCGTACGCCGTGCTCGGGGTCTCCACGATCTTCGACCTCGCGTCGTTCCGCCAGTCCGCCCACCAGATGAGCGTCGAAGCCCGGCTCGCGCACCGCGAGATACTCGATCAGTCCGCGGCGACGTCGGATCCCAGCCTGCGGGGTGTCTTCTACGAAGATGCCGTCTCGATTGCCGGGGATGTCTTTGCGCTCGCCGGCCTGGCGCTGAGTCAGATCATCGGGTCGTCGGTACCCCAAGCGGTCGCCGCGGTGCTCATTGCGCTCGTGCTGATCCGCGTCAGCCTCCGGCTGGTCAGGCGAAACCACGACTTTCTCCTGGGTCAGCCCATTCCGGCGTCCGACAGAGACAGGGTGCAAACCTTCCTTCTCGCCTACCCCGGCGTCAGCGCCGTCCGGGAGCTGCTCGTGACCTACATCGGCCCTGACCAGGTGTGGGTGCTCGCACGCATCAACATCGCGGACAACCTCGGGAGCGACCGGGTAACCGCGCTCGTCGGCGGCATTGAAGAGGGCTTGAAGCACGAGTCCCCGTACATCTACAGGGTCGACGTCGTTCCTGTCGGGGACGGCTGAGGGATCATCCCGGCTCGCGCACGGTTGCGGCGCCCACAGGCCCGGGATACTGTCTGACCCCTGGCAAGCCTGGTTGCGAAGGAAGTCCGCCAATGTCCGTGACCAGTAACGCCCCGAACATTCGGCAGGTCGAGTTCTGCGGCCGCGAAGGCGAAATGGCGGTGATCACGCGCGAGCTCGGTCGCCTTGCCGACGGGACGTCCGCCGTGGTGATCATCGAGGGCGGCGCCGGAATGGGCAAGAGCCGGCTGCTCGCCGAGGTCATCGGCGTCGCTCGAACCCTCGGCGTGAGGGTGGGCGCAAGCGCGGCGGATCCCAGCGAAAGCATGGTCGAACTGGCCGCGCTCCTGGCAGCGCTCTCCGACGCATCCGACCCGTTGGTCGACCACGCCGCCCTTGGTGGCCTGCGGGCCGAATCCGGACAACGGTTCTGGCTCCTACGGGACTTGGAGAGCCTCCTGGAGCGGGCCGCGCTCGAAGCTCCGATCGTGGTCGCCATCGACGATGTGCACTGGGCCGACAGCGGAACCGCCGCGGCGCTTCGAACGCTGCCGATCCGGCTCTCCGGCCTGCCGATCGCCTGGATCCTCGCCGTCCGCCCGCCCACCGGGTCGACTCCCATGACGCGGGCACTCGATGCGCTGCAGCGGGGCGGCGCCACAACCATGTCGCTTGGCCCGCTCGACAGCGACGCGATGGACACGCTCACCCGCGAGGTGCTCGGCGGCGAGGCGGACGATCGGATTCGTCGTCTCCTCGACGACACCCGAGGCAGTCCGTTTCTGCTCGTGGAGCTCCTGCTCGGCCTGCGCGACGAGAATCGGGTGCGTGTCGAGGGAGGGCGGGCGGAACTTCTGGATGGGCGCCTGCCGAGCCGCGTGCAGGACGGGATGCGCGAGCGGTTGGGGAGGTTGTCTGAGGCTGCCAGAACCGTGGTGACCGTCGCCGCCTCACTTGGGCGGACGTTCTCCTTTGACGAGCTCGCGCGAACGCTCGGCTCGTCTGCCTCCGAGACTCTTACTCCGGTCGGCGAGCTGATCGCCGCCGACCTGCTCGTGGAACTGGACGAGAGGCTGGCCTTCTGGCATGACATCACTCGTGAGGCCGTGCGATCGAGCATCCCGGTATCGGCGCGGCGCGCGCTCGACCGGCAGGCGGCCGGCGTGCTGCTCGAGCATGGTGCCCTGCCCATCGAGGTGGCTGCGCAGCTCGCCGCGAGCGCGGAGCCGGGCGACGACATCGCGGTGGCAACGCTGCTGGACGCGGCCGAAGCCCTGATCACAACCGACTCGGAAACCGCTGCGCAGTTCGGCCGGCGCGCGCTCGAAATCGCTCCCTCCCACCACCCTCGCCGCGGTGAGCTTGTCGGCATCACCGCCATCGCGCTCCACATCGCCGGCAGAAGCGACGAAGCGATCGCATTCGCTGATACGGCACTGAGAGAGATCCTGCCGTCCGAGCAGGAAGCCGAGGTTCGCCTGAGGATCGCGGGGATGTTCGCCATCTCGGCCGAGATCCGGATCGCCTCCGGGCGAGCCGCGTTGATGCTGCCCGATGTCCCGCAGGTCGTTCGCGCTCGCCATCTGGCCTGCTTGTTTCACAACCTCGTTGTGGCCGGAAGGATCGGTGACGCCCGAACCATGCTCGATGAAGCGTGGGCACTGATCGCGACGACCCACGACGTCCGCGCGTCCTTCACCCTGCGTCTCGCCGAGAGCGCGCTCGAATACGTCGACGCCCGCTTCGGCTCCGCGCTGGAGCTCGTCACGACGGCATACCGCGATGGGATATTCGCGGGCGACGACCAGCGGCTTCGGCTCGCCCACATGTGGCACGGCGAGGTGCTGAGCGTGCTCGATCGCGACGAGGAAGCGTTCGCCGTCGCGTCCGACGGGTTGGCCGCCGCGCAGCGGGATCGGCAGGGGTGGGCGTACCACATGTTCGAGGTCTGGCACGGTCGCATGCTGCTCAGGGTCGGCCGGTTGTCGGAGGCGGCGGCCGTCCTCGAGGGGCAGTTCGATTTGCAGGATGCAAATCGCGCGGCCGCCGTGCTCGACGCCGCCGGCATCGTCGCGCTTGGCAGACTGGCGATCCACACGGGTGATCGCCGCCAGCTGCGCCGACTCACGGACATTGCCCACGTGATGTTCGAACGAGGAACGCCGGCGGTGCGCAAACACGCCGCGTGGCTGCTCGCCCTTGCGGAATGGGCAGAGGGCCACCACTCGGTTGCCCACGAGTGGTTGCGCGCGCCGATCGGCGCGGGCGCGAGTGTCCTGCCGCGGTTCCCACTCGATATCGGCGACGAGGTGCTGCTGGTGAGGATCGCGCTGGCTGCGCATGACGACGACCTCGCAAGGCTGGCACTCGCCGCAACAAGCTCACGGGCCGCGCAGAACCCGGCGGTGCGGTCGATCGCTGCGGTTGCTGTGCAGGTGCGCGCCCTGGTCGAGCGCGACGCGCACGCGCTGCGGGAAGCGGCTGACCTCTTCGAGACCAGTCCGCGGCCGCTGGAGCACGCCTCCGCGCTCGAAGATCTCGGGGCTCACCTCGCCGCGACCGACCCCAAAGCGGCGATCGAGGCTCTCGGCCGCGCTCTCACCATCTACAGCGGAATCGGGGCGAGCTGGGACGCGCGGCGGGTGCGCAGTCAACTGCGGGCGCTCGGCGTGCGCCGCCGCATCGTCACCGCCGAACCCGAGACCCACGGATGGGCGGCGCTCACCGCCGCCGAGATCGCGGTTGCGCGGCTTGTCGCGGAGGGTCTCACCAACCGCGAGGTCGCCGATCGGCTGTTCCTGTCCCCGCATACCGTGAACAGTCACCTCCGCCACGTCTTCACCAAGCTCCGAATCAACTCCCGTGTCGAGCTCGTGCGGTTCTTGAGCAGCGCCTAAGACATGGCTCGGCTGTGCGATGTGGGACCGCATCGGCCAGGAACGATCCACACCGCATCCCGTCGACCCCGAATGGAGGTGGGTTCGCTGCCATGCCGATGATCGATGTCTACGCCACCGATGGCACCTTTACGGACAAGTACGCCCTCGCACGCAAGCTCGCGGAGGCGGTGATGCGCTGGGAGCAGGTGCCGGCGATCCCGCTCTTTCTCGACAACACCGCCGCCTTCATCCACGACCTGCCTGCCGGCGCCATCTCGAATGCCGCCGGCGCCGGCGACTACGTGCGCGTGCAGGTCCTCACGCCGGTCGGGGTCCTCGACCGCGAGAAACAGCTCGGCGTGGTTCGAGAGCTGACCGACATCGTCGCCGAGGCCGCCGGCGATCCTGGCCTGGTCGATCGCACGTGGGTGCTGATCACGGAGGCGCCGGAAGGCGGCTGGGGGATCGACGGACACGCAAACACTGGCGAAGACATCCTCACGGCTGCCCGTGCGGCGCTCGGCGCGAGCGGAGATTGAGCACGTGAGCGCACCCAGCTTGTACGCCGAGGCCGCGATCGAACGAATCACCGCAGGGAACGGGATCGAGTACGCCTACCGCGACCTCGGTGAGGGTGACATCCCGCTCGTCCTGCTGCAGCATTTCCGCGGGAACCTCGACAACTGGGATCCCGCCCTCGTCGACGTGCTCGCGTTGGATCGACGGGTCGTGGCCTTCGACAACGCCGGTGTCGGCGCCACGACCGGAGCGACTCCGCATACGGTCGCAGAGATGGCTCACGACGCGATCGCCTTCATCGACGCGATGAGTTTGCGGCGAGTCGACCTCCTCGGCTTCTCCATCGGCAGCTTCGTCGCGCAAGAGATCGCGCTCATCCGCCCCGACCTTCTGCGACGCGCCGTCCTTGCGTCCTCGGCACCGCAGGGTGCGGCGGGCATGCACGGCTGGGCGCCGGAGGTGATCGCCGCCGTGGGCCAGCCGGAAACGAACCCGCAGGGCTACCTCGACGTGTTCTTCGCCCCCACAACCACAAGTCGCGAAGCGGGGCAACATGCCGCGGGACGAATCTTCGGGAGGACAACCGAACGGGACGAACCGACGACATGGCAGACCCGCCAGGCCCAGTACGACGCCGTGTGCGCCTGGGGCATCCCCAATCACTCGCTGCTCCAGCGGGTCGCCGCGATCGATCTGCCCGTCTTCGTCGCCAACGGAGACAGCGACCCGATGATCCTGCCCCGCTACTCGCACCTGTTGGCGGGGCTGCTCCCGAACGCGCGCCTGACCGTCTATCCCGACTCGGCCCACGGGTTCCTCTTCCAGCACCACAGCCGGTTCGGGGCAGACGTGAACGCGTTTCTCGCTGAGATCGACTGAAGATCGCGCGTTCGTGCGATGCGGCGCCCTCGCCTCGTCGCCGACACTCGGGCCGATCGCACGAGACAGTGCGGACGCTGGCCACCTGGGAAGGGAGTCGCAACGTGAATGGTCGCCCCAACATCGTGCTCGTCCACGGCGCCTGGGCAGACGGATCCTGCTGGAGTGAGGTCATCGAACAACTGCAGGCGAACGGCTTCCGCGTCCGGGCGCCCCAGTTCCCCATGAGCTCTCTCACCGAAGACGTCGCGCGGCTACGACAGGTGCTCGAGTTCCAGGACGGTCCGACAATCGTCGCCGGTCATTCCTACGGCGGCCAGATCATGACGGCGCTTGGTGCGAACGCTCCCAACGTGTCCGGTCTCGTCTACGTCGCGGCCTTCGCGCTCGACGAGGGCGAGTCGCTCGGGGCGCTCCTCTCGCAGGGCCCGGTCACGCCGGCGCTCGCGCATCTTTTCACCGACGCGCGCGGCTTCGGCTGGCTCTCGGAGGAGGACTTCGTCGAACACTTCGCGGCGGACGTCGACCGAACCCGTGCCAGGGTGATGTGGTCGGTGCAGCAGGCACTCGCCTCGTCGGCGTTCACCGACGTGATGGGGCCACCGGCGTGGCGGTCGTCGCCGACCTGGTACCTCGTCGCTCAAAACGACGAGGCCATCCCGCCCGACGCCGAGCGGCAGTTCGCTGCTCGGATGGGGGCCACGACGCTCGAGATCCCATCGAGTCATGTCGCGATGGTGTCGAACCCCGCGAAGGTCGCCGAGTTGATCGAGCAAGCTGCCCAAGCGGTGGGGGCGACCGCGGCTCGCTGAGCCGAGCCGAGGAGTACCGACGTGCAGAACACCGAGTACACCGTTCGTCGTCTCAACGTCGTGGTTCCGGACGTCCGGGGATTCCAGGCGGACTATCAGCAGGGCGTCCCGGACGTGCCCACTGAAGAGGTCTCGGCGCTCGTGGCGGCAGGCGGCCCGTGGTCGAAGATGGTCGAGCCCTGCGCTCGGCGAACCTCCGCATCCAGGGCAATGGGCAGGGCGCGGTTTCGGTCGAGGGCTACCTGGCCGAACTGCCCGCGCTGATCGCCGAGATCGATTCCGGGACGAACGGACCGTCATCATCCCGTAGGGCCGCGTCCCCTCGAGCGCCTACTCGTACTGGAGTGCGTTCAGGATGTTGAGCCGCGCGGCCCGGCGGGCGGGGAAGATGGCGGCGACCAGGCCGACGAAGATCGCGGCGAGCACGAAGATGACGATCGTGCCCCACGGGATGGCGAAGGGGATGTTGCCGAGGGCGCGGTCGAAGAGCCCCGCAAGCCCGATCCCGACCGGGATCCCGAGGGCGGCGCCGAGCAGCGCCGTGATGACGGCCTCGTGGCGGATCATGCGCCGCGTCTGGCGGCGGGTCATGCCGATGGCGCGGAGCATGCCCAGCTCGCGGGTGCGCTCGAAGACCGTGAGCACGAGCGTATTGACGATCCCGAACAGGCTGACGATGATCGAGAGGGCGAGCAGGATGTACAGCAGGTTGAGCTCGCTGTTGATCGCGGCCTCCTGCGAGCTGATGAACTGCTGCTCCGTCTGGAGCTGGGCGTCGGGGAACGCAGCGAGGACGCGGTTCAGCGCCGCCGTGTTGGCCGCGGTGACCCCGCCCGGGGTCGCGATGAGGGTAAAGATGTTCTCCGGGTTGGGGTAGAGCGCGTCGAAGGTGCGCGACGAGATCGAGACGTTGCCAAGCGGATTGTCGGCCTGCGGCGGGGAGTAGATGCCGGTCACCCGCAGCCGGATCCGCCCGCCCGTCGGCGTCTCGAGGGTGATCGGCGCACCGACTGCGAGGTGGTGTGAGCTCGCAAAGCTCTGGTCGACGATCGCGCCGCGCGCGCCGAGTGTCGCCATCGCGCTGTTCGTGCCGTCCTTCCACTTGAGCTGCAGGAGCTTCGACAGTCCCGGGTCGACGCCGGCCACGTTGACGGTCTCCCCGAGCACGCGGCCCTGGCCGGCGCGCTCGCCGGCGACGACGGTCGCGATCCCGGCCCGCCGCAGGGCGTTGGTCGAGTCGATCGAGGTCGGCGTGAACCCGTTCTCGGACGTGAGCACGTAGTTGCCCCGGAACTCGTCCTTGACCGCTCCGATCGTCGACTGCTTGAGCCCCTGCGCGAGCACGGCGAAGGTGGTCACGAGCGCGAGTCCGATCATGAGTGCGGCCGCCGTCGAGGCGGTGCGGGCCGGGTTGCGCATCGCGTTGGAACGCGCGAGCGTGCCGGCGGAGCCGCCCACCTTGGTCGCCGGCCAGCCCAGGACGCGCGCGAGTGGCCGCGCGATGCTCGGCGCGACCATCGCGACGCCGACGAAGAGGGCGAGCACTCCGACGGCGAGCACGATCAGGCGGGGGCCGGTCGAGAGCTCCGAAACGAAGCCGCCGATGCAGACGAGCGCGACCCCGGCGGCGCAGACGGCCAGGGCGACCGCCGGTCCGAAGCGCGCAAGCCGCGAGGGCGGGAGCATCGTGCCTTCGCGCACGGCGGCGATCGGAGGCACGCGTGTCGCTCGCACCGCCGGCCACAGGCTGGCGATGAGCGTCACGCCGGTGCCGACCAGGAGCGACACGATCACCGTGCGCGTCGCGAAGACGAGCCCCGCCGAGGGCAGTGTCGCCCCCGTCGCCGTGAACAGGGCCTCGAGCCCCTTGGCCAGGCCGAGCCCGACGAACAGCCCGACCGCCGACGCCAGCAATCCCGTGACGAGCCCCTCGAGCATGACCGTCCAGCGCACCTGGCGCGAGGTCGCGCCCAGCGTGCGCAGCGTCGCGAACTCCCGTGCCCGCTGCGCGACGGTGATCGACAGCGTGTTGGCGATCACGAACGACCCCACGAAGAGGGCGATGCCGCCGAAGGCGAGCAGGAAATAGCGAAACGTCGTGAGCAGCGCGTTCGAGTCGTTGACCTCGGACTGCGCCTGCTGCTGACCGGTGCGCACCCGCGCGTGCGGCGGCAGCACCGACCGGATCTGGTGAAGCAGCGCGGCGCTCGCCACGCCCGGCTTCGCCCCGACGTCGATCTGGTCGAGCTCGCCCACCTTGCCGAAGAGCCTCTGGGCGGTGGGGAGATCGAAGATGGCGAGCGTCGCGCCGACGATCGAGCTCGAATTCCCGAAGTCCGCGATGCCCGATATCTGGTAGTGGTGCTCGCTCCCGCCGTTCACGATCACCCCGACGCTGTCGCCGACCTTGAGGTGCTCGAGGCTGGCCGTGTTGGCGTCCACCGCGACCTCGCCGGGAGTCGTGGGCCACCTGCCGCTCACGAGCTTGAGCGGGTTGAAGCGCTGCGTTCCCTCGGGGTCGACGCTCAGGCCAAGCCCCGGGGAGCTGCCGTGCGAGACGACCTTCCCGTTCGCGCCGATGAACTGGGCGGTGCCGCCGACCGAGCCCGCGGCCGCGGCGACCCCGGGGAGCTGCTGGATCCGGGTGAGCGTCGCGGCGGGGAACGACGGGGCCGCAGCGCCGCTGAAGGCGGGCCTGCCGGTCACCACCGCATCGGCCTTCGCGTAGGCGACTGCGAAGATCGAGCGGAGACCGGAGTTGATCGTGTCGGTGAGGACGAAGGTGCCGCTGACCATCGCGACGCCCATCACGATCGCGAGCGAGGTCAGGACGAGCCGGAGCTTGCGACCGAGGATGCCCTTGATCGAGATGCGGATCATGCTGACGGATGGACGGTAGCGCTACTAAGGTGACCCATGGTGAGGATCAGCGCCGTGGTTCCGACCCTGGACGAGGAGGGCGAGGTCGCCGAGGTGGTGTCGGCCCTGCGTGGCGAGGTCGACGAGGTGATCGTGGTGGACGGCGGGAGCAGCGACCGGACGGTCGACCGGGCGCGTTCGGCGGGTGCCGTGGTGAGGCGGGAGGCGGGGGCCAACCGGGCGGTGGCGCTGAACGTGGGCGCCGCGCTGGCCGTGGGCGACGTCGTGTACTTCGTCCACGCCGACTGCCGGCCGCCGCCCGGCTTCGCCGCGGACATTCGCGCGGCGGTCGAGCGCGGCGCGTGCGCCGGATGCTTCCGGCTGCGTTACGACTGGGACCACTGGCTGCTGCGCCTGAGCGGATGGTGCACCCGGATCGACCTCGACGTGGTGCGCTTCGGCGACCAGAGCCTGTTCGCCACCCGCGCAGCGCTGCGGTCGGTCTGCGGCTTTGACGAGCGCCTGGCGGTGATGGAGGACCAGGACCTGGTGCGGCGATTGCGGCGCCGGGTGGGGTTCGTGGTGCTGGCCGCTTCGGTGACGACATCGGCCCGCCGCTACCGCTCGCACGGCCTTTACCGCACGCAGCTCGTCGTGTATCCGGCGGTGGTCGTGCTGTACCGGCTCCGGCTGCCGCCGTCGACGCTCGGTCGCGCCTACCGGCGCCTGCTGGCCTGGTGACACGCGCGGCCGGCGCCGGTGGCGGGCGGACACCAATCCGCACCGGCGGGGGCGCCGTAATGCCGATCATGGCAGTGGTGATCCAGCGGTGGGGCGGTCTGATGGCCGGCGCCGTCACGGCGATGCGCTCCGGCCGTCGCCATCGGCTCCCACCGCTCCACGACGCCGACCGCGACGCGGTGCTCGTCGAGATCCTCGTCGCCGACGGCTGCCCGCACGAGGACGCGGCCGTCGCCCTGGTGGCGTCGGCGGCCCGGGGGATCGGGATCGCGCCGCGACTCATTCTGCTCGAAGTCTCGGACCCGGACCAGGCCGAGCGGCAGCGGTTTACCGGCCTTCCCACGATCCGTGTGGATGGCCTCGAGGTCGCGCCGGTACTGGCCCTGGTCCGAGACGCGCTCGAGCGGGCATCCGCTCCGATGCCAGAGCGCTAAAGAACTCCGGCCGATCCGTCGAACATCAGGAGTGCGGAGACTCCCCTGCTCCGCGTCCCGCGACGGAGGCCCATCCATGTTTGATTTGCAGATTCTTCGCAGCACCAGCTTCGCGCTCGTGACGACCGGTTGGAGCCCCGACGAGGTCGACGCGCACCTGGAGAGTCTGTGCACACAGATCGAGACCGAGACGATCGATGGGGATGCCGAGGCCGCCAGCCTGCGGGACGCGGACTTCCCGGTTGCCTCGCCCGGGTACGACCCGGACGACGTGCGGGCGTTCTATGCCCTCCTCGCCATGGACGTCGAGCGGTACTTCGGCAGCGCTGAGAGCGCCGAGAGCCCCGACGCGGTTGAGGCGGTCGAGGCGGAGGAGGAGCAGCCGGTGTTCGACGCAGGTGCGCAGGACGATGTTCAGGCCGACCACGAGGAAGCCCAGATGGAGGCGGAAGAGATGGACGCGGAAGAGATGAACGCGCAGGAGACTGCCGTGGAAGAGATTGAGGCCCCGGCGTTCGACGCCGAGGTGGACAAGGTGGATTCCGAGGCGCGCATGTCGGTCGTCGTGTCGCGCGACCTGAGCCTTCTGGGCGAAGCGGTCGAGCGGGCGAAGCGGACCGTCGCCGGCCTCGAGGCGTTCGTCGAGAGCGACGTCGCCAGCCTGAAGCAGGCGTGTGAGCAGCAGTGGGCCTCGTGCCAGGAGGACTGCAGCCGCGCGATCCGCGAGGTCGAGGTCAAGGCCGAGAAGTGGGTCTCTGCCGCCGAGAACAAGGCCGAGCGGGCCCGCACCAGCGCCGAGCGCGCGATCGAGAAGCGCAAGCGCGAGTTCGAGCGCGAGCTGCGCGACGAGCGCGAGGCTGCCGAGCAGGCGCTGGCCCAGATTCGCGCCGACGCCGACGCCGAGATCGCCAAGCTCCGGGCCGAGGCCGAGAAGGACCGCTCCGACGCTCGCGATGCCATGGATCGCGCGCTGGACATGCAGGCGTCCATCGCCTCGTCGCTGGAGAAGGCCCGCGCTGAGCTGCTTCCGCAGAAGTCCGCTCGTCGCGCCGCCTAGAGGGCAGGCGTAGGTCGATGGAGAACGCCGAACGCAACCTGCAGATGGCTCGGGCGATCCTGCCCGAGCTGCCGTTCGATATCGACGCCTACACGAGCAACGGCGCCGCCAGCACGCTGCGGATCTACGCCGAGGAGGACGGACACGTCCACGCGATGATGCCGTGGGCGGAGGCCCGTGAGGACATGGCGCTGATCATTCCCATCCGCTCCAAGGACCGCGGCGGGTACGACATCGCCTGTCACGTCACGAGCGTCTACTTCGAGGGCGGCTCGCTGGGGCGGGTCGACCTCGCCATCACGGCAATCTCGCGCAGAAAGCCCTACCGGGCGGTCGTCCGCGCCCACGCCAGCCAGCTCGCCCTCGTCACCATCGTCGCCAGCCGCCATCACCCGGCGCACGAGGAGTTCGACGTCCGGCTCGTCGACCTGTCGGTCACGGGCTTCGCCTTCCTCACCGAGCGCAAGATCGCCCCGGGAGACATCGTCGGGCTGAGCACGCAACTTGGTAGCGAGAACTTCTACGCCGAGGCGCGCGTGATCAACCCCGCGCCCGCTCCGTACGGCCGCCAGCGCATCGGCTGCCAGATCCTGAACGCCACGCCCGAGCAGACCCTTCAGCTCGAGCGCTACGTCGACGCGCAGCCGACCGTCCCGGCCGACCGCCGCACCGCCGACCGCGCCGCGTAGGCCGGTTACCCCGCGAGGGGGCCGCGCTGCTGGAGCCAGGCGAGCACCTCGCCCGCGTGGCGGTCGGGGGGAAACACGGGGTAGAACACCTTCACGATCGTGCCGCGCTCGGCGACGAGCGTCAGCCGCCGCAGGAAGGTGACGCCGTGGAGCTCGAAGGTGGGCAGCGACAGCGCGTCGCGCAGCTTCAGGTGTGGATCGGCGATCACCGGGAACGGCATCCCGTTGCGCTCGGCGAAGGCGATCTGCTCATCCAGCGGCTGGCCTGACAAGCCGGCCACGCGCGCGCCGGCCGCGGCGAGCTCCCCCGCGTGGTCGCGGAACCCGCACGACTCGGGCGTGCAGCCGCGCGCGCCGGGGAAGGCGTCCCAGCCGTCCACCAGCGGCTCGCCGGGTGTGCCCGTGCGCGGGTAGATGTAGATGACGGCACGCTCGCTGCACAGATCGACCAGATCGACGGGCCCCTGCGAGGAGTCGAGCACGAGCGCCGGGATCGCGGTGCCCGGCAGGTGGTCGGCGGCGTCGTCGTCCTGTGGGACCGGGAGGTTCGGGGGGAGCGTGAGATACTCGTTCGGCACCGGGCTCAGCCTAGATCATCGTGTGGAAGATTCGCGCCCCGGTGTGCGTCCGTTAGGCAGCAGGTACTCGTTTCCCTGGTCCAGGAGGTTCCCATGGCACTCGCAACGTCGCTCGATCCCGCCCGGTTGGAGTCGTTCGCCGCAACCTTTGCGGGCACGCTGGTCGTGCCCTCTGACGACAGCTACGAGGGCGCTCGCCGGGTGCACAATGGCCTCGTCGATCGCCGGCCGGCCGTCATCGCCCGGTGCTCCGGGACGGCCGATGTGGTCGCCGCCGTGCGCTTCGCGCGCGAGGCCGGACTCGAGATCTCGGTCCGGGGCGGGGGCCACAACGTTGCCGGGCGCGCGATCGCCGAAGGAGGTCTCGTCGTCGACCTGTCGCAGATGAAGGGCATTCACGTCGACGCGACGACCCGCACCGTCCGTGCCCAGGGCGGCGTGACGTGGGCGGAGCTCAACCGGGAGGCGGCGGTGCACGGGCTCGCGGTCACCGGCGGGGCGATCTCGAGCACCGGGATCGGCGGCTACACGCTCGGCGGCGGGTTGGGCTGGCTGATGGCGACGCAGGGCCTGGCCGCGGACAACCTGGTCGGCGTCGAGCTGGTCAACGCCGAGGGCGAGGTGCTGGACGTGACCGAGAAGGCGGATCCCGACTTGATGTGGGCGCTGAGCGGCGGTGGCGGCAACTTCGGCGTCGCCGCGTCGTTCCAGTACCGCGTCCGGCCGCAGCCGATGGTCGTCGGCGGGCTGATCGCGCACCCGATCGATGCGGCCGGTGACCTGCTGCGGTTCTATCGCGACGCGCTCGTCGGCTGTCCCGACGAGCTGACCGTGTTCGCGGCGCTGGTGCACGCGCCGGACGGCTCGGGGACGAAGCTCGCGGCGATGCTGGTGTTCCACACCGATCCCGAGCGCGCCGATCGAGACCTGGCGCCGTTCCTCGAGTTCGGATCGCCGCTCGTGACCGATGTCGGGCCGATGCCGTATCCGGTCATGAACACGATCCTCGACGCCGCCTATCCGGCGGGAGCGCTCAACTACTGGCTCTCGAGCTTCACCACCGGGCTGTCGGACGAGCTGATCGACACGGTCGTCCAGCGCTACGAGTCGGTGCCCTCGCCGATGACCGCGATCCTGTTCGAGCACTTCCACGGCCAGGTCACACGGGTGGCGCCGACGGCGACAGCGGTTCCGCACCGCGAGGAGGGGTTCAACCTGCTGCTCCCGTCCGAGTGGCTCGACCCCGCGGACACCGACGCGAACATCGCCTGGACGAAGGACACGTTCGCCGCGGTGTCGGAGCATCTCGCGGCGCGGCGCTGGCTGAACTACCTGGGCGACGATCAGGCCGATGACGCGATCCGGGCTGCGTATGGCCCGAACTACGACCGCCTCGTCGAGGTCAAGCGCCGGCACGACCCGGAGAACGTCTTCCACCTCAACCACAACATTGCGCCGTAGCGTCAGCTGGTTGTCCGAGCTGATAGCTCCCCGAGCCGGTCGAGCTCCGCCACGCCTCCGGCGCGGCGGAGCGCCGGCTCGGCGCGGGCCAGGGCGTCCGCCGCGTCGCCCGTGCGGTCGAGCGCGAGGCAGGCCTCGGCGAGGTCGAGCAGCGAGACGGCCGCCTCCCATTCGGCGCCGATCACCGCGAAGCCCTCAACCGAGCGACGGGCGAGCTCGGCGGCCGGGGCCGGATCACCCTGCGCGAGCAGGCGCGCGGCGTCGAGGCGGTCGGCCATCACCGGCCCGGTCTGCCAGTCGGTGTGCGGCGCCCGCTTCCGGATCTCCATGCACAGCGAGGCGAGCTCGGACCAGCGGCCGAGCGCCCGGAGCAGCTGGCCACGGGCCATCATGACAAGGCCCCGGCCTTCCGCGGTGGTGCCCTCGTCCACCTGAAGCAGGTCGAGCCCCTCCTCGGGGCGGCCCTCGGCGCCCAGCCCGAGCGCCCGGAACGCCAGGCGCATCGGTGCATTCAGCTTGATCCTTCGCATCATCTCGATCTCGTCGGTCTGGTGCCGGGCGCAGAGCACGAACTCCGCCACGGCGTAGACAGGACGCAGGAACCCCGCCGGCTCGGCGCCCTCCCGCTCGAACATCCCCCGGTACTCAGCGAGCGCCGCGTCCCAGTCGCCGAGCAGGAACCTCGAGATCGCGAGATAGGCGCGCGAGCCCTTGGTGTCGCCCCCCAGCGCCGCAACCCGGGCGATGCCCTCCTCGGAGAGGCGCTCGGCGTCCCGGTAGCGGCCCTGCTCCCAGGCCATCAGCGCGGCCATGCAGAAGATGTCCTCGAGGTCGACGAACGCCACCACCCGGTCGGCCAGCTCCCGGCGCCGGTTCACCCCAGCCACCTGCGCCCGCACGTCGTCGCGCAGCTCGTGCGAGACGTGCTCGACGTCGAGCGCGATCGACAGCAGCTCGGGCCGGTCGAGCCGCTCGGCGATCCTCACCGCCCGCGCGGCGGCGGTGCGCATCCGCTCGATCACCTCGGCGGAGGGCGGCGGATCCGGGAACCCGAACGCCCAGCCGCCCTCGGACAGGAGCAGCTCGACCAGCGCGACCGACTCGCCGTCGCCCGCCGCTGCGAACCCGAGATCGAGATACCGCCGCGTCTCCGCCTGCGTGGGCCGGGTCTGCACCATCAGGCCCGAGGCGCGGATGATCATCAGCGCCAGCCGCCCGCACACGCTCGCAACGGCACCGCGATCGGCTCCGGGATCGGCCTCCAGGAGCTCCACCGCCTCGCGCCAGGCCTGGTAGGCGGCGTCGCCGTCGGCACGCTGATAGGCGATCTCGCCGATCACGGTGAGCGCTGCGGCGCGGTCGCGGCCGTCGTCCGCCAGCTCGGCGGCTTGGGTCGCGAACGCATCGGCCTGGTCGAGTGCCAGCCGGGCCAGGTCGCGCTGGGCGGCTTCCAGCGCATAGCGGTGGGCGCGGGGACGGTCTCCCGCCTGGTCGAAGTGGTGGGCCAGAAGCTCGGCCACCTCGGCGCGGCGTTCGCCGAACGTCCGCTCGATCCACTCGCCCACGCGGGCGTGAGCGGCAGGCCGCTCGCGCCGGGGGAGGCTCTCGTAGGCGACGTCGCGGGTGAGGATGTGCTTGAAGATCAGCTCCCGCTCTCCAGCCATCGCAGAGCCGATCCGCGACAGCACCAGGTCGCGCCGCTCCAGGCTGTCGAGCGTTTCCTCGACCTGATCGGCATCACCGTTCAGGAGGCCGGCAACCGCCCCGGACCAGAAGATCCGGCCGACGACGGCCGCCGCCTGCACCGCCCGCTTCTCGGTGGGCGGCAGAAGGTCGATCCGGGCCGCCAGCACGCCCTGGATCGTGTCGGGCAGGGCCACCTCGTCGATGCCGTGCTCGGCCCGCCAGCCGCCGGACTCGGGGACGATCAGCCGCTCGTCGATCAGGCTCCGCAGGATCTCCTCGAGGAAGAACGGATTGCCCTCGGCCCGTTCCAGGATCCGGTCGTGGGTGGCGTCCGGCAGGCCGTCGACGTGCAGCAGGAGCCGCACCATCTGATCGGCGTCGGCGGGGCCAAGCGGCTCGAGCGCGATGCTCGACGCGCTGCGCCGGCCGCCGCCCCAGCTCGGCCGGCGCGCGGTCAGCTCCGGCCGCGCCGGGCAGAGGAAGAGGGCCGGCGCCTGGATCCGGTCCGGCAGCGCCTCGAGCAGATCGAGCATGGCCGCATCGGCCCAGTGGATGTCGTCAACGACGACGATCAGCGGCTGCTCCTCCGCGAGGGCGGTGAAGAAGCCGCGCCACCCCGCGTGGATCTCGTTCATCACCGCGCGCGGGGTCAGATCCCGCAGCGGTGAGCCGGGATCGTCCAGGCCGATGGTGTGGATCAGCGCGGCCAGGAAGGGGGCGAGCCGGGGTGCGGCCGCGCCGAGCGCTTTGATCCGCTGCAGCGCCACCTCGGGCGGGTCGGTGTCCAGCACGCCCGCCTCGCCCTTCAGGATCTCGGCCAGCGGCCAGAACGTGACGCCGTCGCCGTAGGGCAGGCAGCGCCCGCGCACGACGCGGGCGGCCGCCTGATCCGTGAACTCGGCCACGAGCCGGCTCTTGCCAACCCCGGGGTCGCCGTAGACCGTGACCAGGTGGGCGTGGCGGTCGTCGCCGGCCCGCCGCAGCAGGCTGCCCAGGAGCTCGAGCTCGCGGTCGCGGCCGACCATGGGCGAGCGCAGTCCGGGCACACCTCGGGCCGGCTCCTCGCGCTCGCCCGTAAGCATCCGCGCCGCGACGCCCCCCGTCTTGCCGCGCAGGTCGAGCGACTCGGCCGGCTCGAAGCCGAACCCGCGCACGGCCGCGGCCGTGCGCTCTCCCACCAGCACCTGGCCGGGCCCGGCGGCCTGCTGCAGGCGGGCGGCGACGTTGACGGCATCTCCCGTCGCCATCGCCTCGCCGGCGCGGGGCGCCGTTGCCGCCAGCACGTCCCCGGTGTTGACGCCGATCCGCATCCGCAGCTCGACGCCGTGGGCGGCCGCGAGCTCGAGGTTCAGCTCGCCGAGCCGCCGCTGCATGCGCAGCGCCGCCCGCAGCGCGCGGGCCGGGTCGTCCTCGTGGGCCACCGGCACCCCGAACGCCGCCATCACCGCGTCCCCGATGAACTTCTCGACCGTCCCGCCCTCGGATTCGATCTGTTCGCGCATGGCCGCGAAGAACCGGCTCATGACCTCCTTCAGCGCCTCCGCGTCAAGCCGCTCGCCGAGCGCGGTCGAGCCCGCGATGTCGGCGAAGAGGACGGTGACGAGCTTGCGCTCCTCCCCCGCTCTCGCCGGGGCGCCGAGCGGGGCTCCGCACTCCAGGCAGAACTTGGCTCGATCGGGGTTCTCGGTGCCACACGCCGGGCAGCCTGCCATCGGGTCAGTCTATGCGTCACACGTCGATGCGCGAGCCCATGATGAGCGTGCGCTCGCGCGGCAGGCCGAAGTACTCGGCGGCGTCCGCGCTGATGCGCGAGGTCGCGAGGAACAGGTGCTTGCGCCAGCGGCTCATCCCGGGGGTCTTGCCGAGATGCAGGTCGATCTTGGAGAGGAAGTAGGTGGCCTCATCGACCTCGAGCGGGCATTCGAGGCCCTTCTTCACAGCCATGCGCAGCACGCGGGGGACGTTGGGCGTGTCCATGTAGCCGAAGCGGGCTTCGATGTGGGTGATCCCGTCGTCGGGGTAGCCGAGGGCGTCGATCTCGAGCCGGTCGGCCGCCGCGACGTGCGGGACCGGCAGCGTCTCGATCGAGAGGATCACGACGTGCTCGTGGAGGATGTGGTTCTGCTCGACGTTGGCGCGCATCGCGAGCGGAGCCGTGGTCTTGCGCTGATGCAGGAACACCGCCGTCCCGGGGACGCGGGTGAGCGGTGGCCGCCGGTCGTGGAGCTCGGCGACGAACGTGCGCAGCGACCCCTCGTGGCGCTCCCGCCGCCCGGTCACGAGCTCGCGGCCTCGCTGCCAGGTGGTGAAGATCGTGAACACGGTCACGCCGATCAGGAGCGGCAGCCAGGCCCCGTGCGTCAGCTTCGTCAGGTTGGCCGCGAGGAACAGCAGGTCGACGGTGAGGAAGCCCCCCGCGGCGGGCAGTACCAGCCAGAGCGGCTTCTGCCATTGCCGGCGGACGATGTAGAAGTACAGGAGCGTCGTGATCGTGATCGTCCCAGTGACAGCCATCCCGAAGGCGAAGGCGAGCGCGGTGGCGGTCCGGAACGTGAAGACGAGCGTGAGCACGGAGACCATCAGAATCCAGTTGATCAGCGGGACGTAGATCTGCCCGGCCGTCTTCGCGGACGTGTGGATGAAGCGCAGGCGCGGGAGGTAGCCGAGCTGGACGGCCTGGTGGGCGACCGAGAAGGCGCCGGTGATGACGGCCTGCGAGGCGATCACGGTCGCCGCGGTCGCGAGCAGCACCATGGGCAGCCGGCCCCAGTGCGGAACCAGCAGGAAGAACGGGTTTGCGACCGCCTCGTGAGGATTCGAGAGCACGAGCGCACCCTGACCGAGGTAGTTCAGGATGCATGCCGGGAACACGAGCAGGAGCCAGGCCCGGGTGATCGGGCTGCGGCCGAAGTGCCCGAGGTCGGCGTAGAGGGCCTCGGCGCCGGTGATGGCGAGGACGACGGCGGCGAGCGAGAAGAACGCGGTCGCAAAGTGGCCGACCAGGAAGCCCAGGGCGTAGGTCGGCGAGAGCGCCTTGAGGATTGCCGGATGCCCGGCGATGCCCGAGATGCCACAGGCGGCGATCGCCAGGAACCACACGATCATCACCGGGCCGAACATGCGGCCGACCGCACTCGTCCCGACCCGCTGAGTCATGAACAGGATGACGATGATGACGGCGGTGATCGGCACGACGAGGTGGCCGAGCGACGGCTGGACGACCTTCAGCCCCTCCACCGCCGAGAGCACCGAGATCGCCGGCGTGATCATGCTGTCGCCGAAGAACAGCGAGGCGCCGAAGATCCCGAGGCCCGCGAGCACGATCGTCGTGCGCCGCCCGCCGTGCGTGCGCGGGCTTCCGATCAGCGTGATCAGCGCCATGATCCCGCCCTCGCCCTCGTTTGAGGCGCGCATAATCAGGAGCACGTAGCCGAGCGTCACGACGATCGTCACCGACCAGAAGATGAGCGAGACGACGCCGAAGACGCTCGTGGACGACACGGTGACCGGGTGGGGGTCGCCGGGGTTGAAGACCGTCTGGATCGTGTAGATCGGGCTGGTGCCGATATCGCCGAAGACGACGCCCAACGCACCGACGACGAGCGCCGCCTGGGCCGGGCTGCGGGTGCGCGTGCTGCGCGATTTGGCGGTGCTGCTCACTGGCCGTCGGCCAGCACCGTACACGCGATCGCCGGGATGATGAATACATGGGGCCAGGCCCCAGTTATTCACGGCCAGCGCCGGCACAGCCGCTCCGCACCAAAAGGGGTCTGACCCCTTTTGGCGCGGCATGGCCGCAGGCCGTGGAGGCGAAGGGTCGACAAAACCGTAGGACGGGGACATTGCTCGTCCCCCGACGGGTTTTTCGGGGGCTCGAGCGGTGTCCCCACGCCAGCCGCCACCGCAGAGAGGGCATCAACCGCTGGGGGCGGGAAGGGTGAGAACACCGCGCTCTTCCGGGTGAATATTTGGTGCCTGGCACCGGGTATTCACGGCGGGGCGGTACCGTTCCCGGTGTGGAGGAGCGGCAGCGGTTTCGCGTGCTTTCTGCCGGCGATGCGTTCTGGCGCCCGTCGAACCAGATGCGTGTCGAGAACACCGATCTGGCCAAGCAGCTCGAGATCCCCACGCTGGGCGCACGCCTCTGGCGGCTCGCGCCGGGGCAGGCCTCGACGCGGCACCGGCACTTCAAGGAGCACGAGCTCTACGTGCTCCTCGAGGGCACTGGTCGGATCCGCGTCGACGATGAGGTCCTGACGCTGCCGCCGCTGTCGGCGGTCGCGGTCGATCCCGACGCGGTCCGGCAGGTGTTCAACGACACCGACCGGGATGCGCTGTGGCTCGTCTGCGGCGCCCCGCCCGAGGCTGCGAATACGCTCGAGATGACGCCGGAGCGGCTGGCCGCGCTCTACCCGGACGGCCCCAAGGCGCTTCCACCCGAGCTGTCCTGACCGCCCGCGTGGCAAGATACCCGCCGTGGGGTCAGACCAGTATCACGAGCCGCCCGCCGAGCTCCCCGACGAGACGCGGACATTCGCACGCCTGTGCGCGTCGCTGACCGAGGAGGCCGAGGCGATCGGCTGGTACCAGCAGCGGCTCGCGCTCGAGTCCGACCGTGAGGCTCAGGCGATCATGCGGGACGCCCAGGGCGAGGAGTTCAAGCATTTCTGCATGGATCTGGAGTTCCTCCTGCGGCGGACGCCGCTCTGGCGCGAGATCGCCCAGGGGATCCTGTTCCAGGAGGGCGACATCGTGGAGCACGGCGAGGAGTCTGAGGAAGCGGCGGTCGAGGGTGCGGCGGACCGCGGCGAGCCCGTCGCGGGAACCGACTCGCTGGGGCTCGGGAGCCTGAGGGCGGCCGCGTCATGAGCCACCTTCTGCGCGAGTACGCGCCGATCACAACGGCGGGCTGGAGCCGGATCGACGAGGAGGCGCGCGAGCGGCTCGCACCCGCCCTCGCCGCCCGCAAGCTGGTCGACTTCGCCGGGCCGCACGGCTGGCAGCACTCTGCGACCAACCTCGGCCACACCGACCGGGTTGCCAAGACTCCCGCCGACGGGCTCACGGCCGTGAAGCGCCGGGTGCTTCCGCTCGTCGAGCTGCGGGCGGCGTTCTCCGTCTCGCGCAGCGAGCTGGCCGACGCCGACCGTGGCGCCGAGGACATCGACTTCGACGCGCTCGACGCCGCCGCCCGCCGGCTCGCCGTGGCCGAGAACACCGCGGTGTTCCACGGGTGGAAGGCCGCCGGAATCGCCGGGATCGCCGAGGTTTCGAAGCACGACCCGATCGCGCTCGGCGAGGACTGCGAGCGCTATCCGCGGCATGTGGCCAAGGCGATCGAGGCACTGCTCTCGGCCGGTATCGAGGGCGCCTATGGGCTCGCGCTCGGCCCCGACGCATACACGCGCGTGCTCGAGACCAGCGAGCACGGCGGCTACCCGCTCCTCGAGCACCTGCGCGAGATCGTGGGCGGCCCGCTCGTGTGGGCGCCGGGGGTGAACGGCGCCGTCGTCGTCAGCCTCCGCGGCGGCGACTTCCTGTTCGACTCGGGCGAGGACATCTCGATCGGCTATGACCACCACGACGCCGACGCCGTCCACCTGTATCTCGAAGAGAGCTTCAGCTTCCGGGTCGTCACCCCGGAAGCTGCCGTTCCGCTGGCCTAACGAGCCGCCAGCACCGCCTCGGTGGCTGCCGGACCGTGTTCGGCGACGCCACCCTGGAGCACGACCTTGAGTGCATCCGTGTGGGCTGCGTCGGCGAAGACGTCGTAGGCGTGCATCGTGTCGCTGAGCGGGAAGCGGTGCGTGATCAGGATGGTGGGATCGAGCCGCCCGTCGGTGATCAGCCGCAGGAGCTGAGGGATGGTGGAGGTGTCGACGAGCCCGGTCGTGATGGTCACGTCGCGGGTCCAGAGCCGCTCGAGGTGCAGGGTCGCCGGATGCCCGTGGACGCCGACGTTGGCGACGCGGCCTCCGGGTCGGATCAGGTCGGCCGCAAGCTCGAAGGTGGCCGGCACGCCGACCGCTTCGATCGCGAGGTCGACACCCATCCCCTCCGTGAGGGCCATCACGGCCTCGACAGGGTCGGTGGTGCCGTTGTTGATCGTCTCGTCGGCACCGAACTCGTGGGCGTGGGTGAGGCGGGCATCGGCCATGTCGATCGCGATGATGCGCGCGGGGGTGAAGAGCCGCGCGGTCATGATCGCCGAGAGGCCGACGGGGCCCGCCCCGATCACGGCGATGGTGTCGCCGGGCCGCACCCGGCCGTTCAGCACGCCGACCTCGAACGCGGTGGGCAGGATGTCGGACAGGAAGAGCACCTGCTCGTCGGAGAGGTCCTCCGGGAGCTTGTAGACCGACGTGTCGGCGAACGGCACGCGGGCGTACTCGGCCTGCACCCCGTCGATCGTGTGGCCGAAGATCCAGCCGCCGCCGCCCACGCAGATGCCGTAGTGGCCCTCCTTGCAGAACCGGCAGCGCCCGCAGGCGCTGATGCACGAGAGCAGCACGCGGTCGCCCTTGGCCACGGTGCTGACGCCGCTTCCGGCCTCGATCACCGTGCCGATCGCCTCGTGTCCCAGCACCGTCCCCGCCGTGGTCTCGGGCACATCGCCCTTGAGGATGTGCAGGTCAGAGCCGCAGATCGTCGAGGAGTCGACCTTGACGACGATGTCGCCCGGGGCCTCGATCTTGGGATCGGGAACAGAGTCCCAGCTGCGCTGCCCGGGGCCGTGATAGACGAGAGCCTTCATTTCAGACCGCCTTTGGATCAGCGGTGGACGCCATGCTCGTGGCCGGCCCCGCGGTGGTGATGACTGGAGCCGGCACGACTGCTGCGGCGGGCCGGATTGGCTTCTCGCGCAGGTGCAGCAGTGGCAGCAGCGTGCGGTCGATCGACAGGGCATAGACGCCCGGCGCGACCCCGAACAGCACCGCCATGCCCAGGATGAGCATCTCGGGGTTGAGGCCCGCGCTGAGGGATCCCGAGAACAGGAAGAGCGAGTTCATCATCACGGCGAAGAACGCACTCAGCCGCACGAAGAGGCCGAGGATGAGCCCGATGCCGATGCAGAGCTCGCAGGTCACGACCAGGTAGCTGATCAGGTGCGAGTGCGTGATGAACACGTTGTTCGCCGTCCAGGCGAACCAGTGCGAGACGGCCGGGAACGGTGCCGTGGCGGTGGCGTGCGACTGGGCGACGCCGCCGCCCAGGAACCCCTTCACCTCGGCGCCGCCGGCGCCGCTGTACCAGTGCGTGGTGGCCTTCGACCAGCCCGCGTACAGGAACTCCCAGCCGACGAAGAGCCGGGCCGAGAGGTAGGCGACCGACCAGTCCTTGTCGAGGTCGACGCGGGTCAGCGGGCCCGCCGCGCCGGCGATCGCCGTCGCCAGCGCGACGAGTGCGAGCACCAGGGCGCCCCAGGCGACCATCTTGGGCTCGGTGAGGCGGCTCGTCAGGCCGACGTTGAACGCGACGAATGCGAGGAACAGTCCAAGGACAACGCGAACCACGCGCTCCCTGAGTGTGAGTGTGCCGATCATTTCTGACCTCCAGAGCCTGTGCGGCATGAATGCCTGACCAGGCGTGTGGGGCCAGAACCCTCCCGTCGACCGACAAAAATGGAGTCGACGCAACGCGAATGGTATCACCCTGAACCACGTGCAAACGCGAAATTTGTTAGGTTCGCGAC
Source organism: uncultured Actinomycetes bacterium (assembly GCA_963703275.1). GTDB lineage: Bacteria > Actinomycetota > Thermoleophilia > Gaiellales > JAICJC01 > JAICJC01. Next base: position 639,910 of record OY969804.1, read on the forward strand.
CGTGGCACTGGTGGCCAGGACATCCCGGAGCGGCGAGGTCACCGCCGCGTCCGCCCCTGCTCCCGCTCCCGCGCCCGAATCGGGGCCGGCGGTTGTGGCCGCATCCGCTGACCAGACCTTCTGGGGCGTCGCGTTCGCATGGATGCTCGTCGGCGCGGTAACCGGCGGCGTGATCCTGTACCTCCGCAACCCGACGCCGTTCATCCCCGTCGCCGGGATCGGCTCGTTCGCCCCGCTGTACGTGCTGGCGCAGGCGATCGAGCGCATCCTCGAGCCCGTGAATCACTTTCTCCAGCCGGGCGGCGACAAGCCGGCCGCGGTCGCCAAACGCGATCACGCCGTCGCCGAGGCGATCACCTCGCCGCACCCGTCCGACCTGGGCCTGACCGACGCCGAGAAGACCGCCAATGTTGGCGCCCGCGTCGCCGCCGCGGCAGCGGCCCAGACCGAGCTCGACGCGCTGCGGGCCAACCGCGCCGCGATCTCCTGGGGGCTGGCGTCATTCTTCGCCATGATCGGCTGCGGGTACTTCGGCGTCGGCCTGCTGCAGTTGATCGGTGAGACCGGGGTCTCGCGGTATGTGGACATGGTCGTGACCGGGCTCGCGGTCGGTGGGGGCACAAAGCCGCTCCACGACTTCATCTCCAACCTGCAGGGCTCGGCGCAGGCAAAGAGGACACCGGCGGCGGCGGGTGGCACGGTCTGACCGTGTGATCATGGTCGCTGGACTTTTGGCGCCGAAACGCGGAGTATCGTCCTGACGACGCGCCGAGTGAGGAGAGGCTGATGCGCACGGATGATGTGACGGTCACATGGTCACCCTGAGTTCCGAGTCCACTCGCTGGCTCACGGGGATCGGGCTCGGAGTCGTGGTGATTGCAGTTGCCGCGGTGATCGTGATCACGATCGTCCTGCTCGCCAACCGGATCGCCAAGCAGGCCGACACGGCCGTGGGCGCGGTCGGGGTGGTGCGCGACCAGACGTCCGAGCTCGCCGGGGTCGCCCGCATCAACGACTCCGGGGTGAGGATCCTCCACGCCGCCCGGGCGCTGCGAAAGGTGGCGGTCGGCAAATGACGCTGCTCGTGTCCGCGCAGGGATACTGGGAGATCGCCCTCGTGATCGGGCTGGTCGCGGCGCTCGTCGTTGCAGCGCTTCTGGCCGTGCTCGTGCGGGCTGTCCTGAGCATCGATCGCTCGGCGGACGGCTTGCTGGCCGCCGCGACCGCGGTCGCGGGGAACACGGCCAACATCCCCCAGCTCGAGGCGACCGCGCCCGTGCTCGGGTTGATCGTGCAGGAGGCCGTCGTCCAGGACGGCTACATGAACGCGCTCACCGATGGGTTCGGTGGAGCATGAGCACCACCGTTCTCGTCGTGCTCAGCGTGCTTCTGGTGGTCGTCGTCGTGGCGGTGCTCGCGGCCGCGCTCTTCGTCGTCTGCCGCGGCCTGGAACGGATCTCGACGAAGCTCGCGACGCTGGCATCCGCGCTCGAGGGCGTCGAGGCGGAGCATCTGCGCCCGCTCGAGGGCGCGGTCACCGCGATCAACGCGCAGTTCGACATCATCCTCGGCGCGCTGCCCGGGATCGGCCGCAAGGCTGCGATCGTCGCCGAGCGGAGGCCGCGATGATCCTGCTCTGGATCGGAGACGCCATCCTCCTGGTCGTGGTCGTGCCGATCGTCGTGTACCTGCTGAACGGCACCCTGACGGCGGCGAGGAACATCGTCCCGAGCGTGCGCGGGATCGCGGACCGCGGCGGCGGCCGGGTCGAAGGATCTCGACGCCGTGCGCACTGCTGCTCACGACCCAGGACCAGGTCGCCCAGACGGTCGCGGGGGTCGCCGGCTACGGCGGCTCGCTCGACGTGATCCTCGACGACGCGGAGTGATGACGATGCCCGTACTCGCCATCCCCGCAGCCGGAGCCGTTCTGATCGTGATCGTCGTCCTGATCGTGCTGGCGCTGGTCTACTACCTGGTCTCCACGATCTTCGCCCTGCGCGCCATCACGAAGGGCCTTGACGAGGTCATCGGAAGCGTCGGCGAGATCCTCGAGAAGAGCGCGCCGGTCAACGAGGTCGTGAACAACATCAACGCCCAGCTCGATGCGGGCGTCGACCTGCTCGAGGGGTTGCTCGTGAAGAAGGCGGGGCTCGAGGACGCCATGGGCCTGATCGAGGGGCTCTATCCGGGCGCCGCGGCGGCCGGCCTGCGGAACTTCCCCGACAGCACCACGGTCGAGGCGCCGCGCATCTCCGAGGTCTACACCAAGGGCACGCTCACGCTCGCCCGGCTCGGCCGCGAGGCCCCGATCGCGATGGCCAATCCCGCAGGCCCGGTGCTTCGCAACGTCGAGGGCGGCAGCCTGGCGGCGCGGCTGCTCTACCCGAACGTCCGCCAGACGGGCCCCGACGAGCTCCCACGCTCGCCGGTCATCGGCACCGATGCCCCCGTCCAGTACGAGCAGCGCGACGACATCGGCGCACCGCGCAAGCGGCTCCCGGCGGGGAAGTAAGCGAACACACTCTTCGCCGGGGGGTGCCTGCAAAACCCGTCGATCGGGGGCGGAGCCAGGTATCCTGCAGTCCTGCTGCGCAACCCGAAATTCCCGCTCGCGCCCTGAAAGGAACACGCATTGCAGACTCCTGCGGAATTCGAGTATGAACGCGCAACGAGCGTGGACGGGGCGATCGCGTCCCTCGAGCGGCTCGGGTCCGAGGCGCGCATCATCGCGGGTGGTCACAGCCTGCTGCCCATGATGAAGCTGCGGCTGGCCAACCCCGAGCACCTGATCGACATCAACGACCTCGACGAGCTCGCCTACATCCGCGAGCAGGACGGTGAGATCAGGATCGGCGCGCTGACCCGCCATGTCGACCTTTTGAAGTCGGATCTGCTCGCGGCGCACTTCCCGCTGTTTCGCGACGCCGAGAACGTGATCGCAGACCCGGTCGTGCGCAACCGCGGCACCATCGGCGGCTCGCTGTGCCAGGCCGACGCCGCCGAGGACCTTTCGGCGGTCTGCACCGCGGCCAAGGCCCGGGCGGTCATCCGCGGCACCGGCGGCGAGCGGGTGGTGGGGATGGAGGACTTCCACATCGGCCCGTACATGACCGCCGTCGGCGCAGGCGAGATGCTCACCGAGGTCCGCCTGAGCCTGCGCCCGGGCGCCGGCAGCGCGCACGAGAAGGTCGAGCGCCGCGCGGGCGACTGGGCGATCGCCGCCGCATCGGCCGTGATCTGGATCGGCGACGGCGCCATCCGCGACGTCGGCCTCGCCCTCAGCGCCGTCGGGCTCACCACGATCCATCTCACCCGCGCCGAGGAGCTGCTGCGGGGCAAGGCGCCCACCGAGGAGCTGTTCGCGCAAGCGGGCGAGATCGCCTCGGCGGACTGCTCCCCCGCGGCGGACGGCCGTGGGCCGGTCGACTACAAACGCCACCTCGCCGGCGTCCTCACCCGACGGGCACTGCGCCGTGCGACGGCGCGCGCCCTGACTCAGGAGGCCTGATCGTGAATGTCTCGATGACGGTCAACGGGCAGCACGTGGCCCACGAGGTCGAGCCGCGCATGCTGCTCGTGCATTTCATCCGCGAGACGGTCGGCCTGACGGGCACCCACTGGGGCTGCGATACCTCAAACTGCGGTGCCTGCGTGGTGCTGATGGACGGCAAGCCGGTCAAGTCGTGCACGACGCTCGCGGTGATGTGCGACGGGCACGAGATCCGGACGGTCGAGTCGCTCGAGGTTGACGGCGAGCTCGACCCGGTCCAGCAGGGCTTCCACGAGCTGCACGCCCTTCAGTGCGGCTTCTGCACGCCGGGGATGCTCATGACCACCCGCGCCCTTCTGGACGAGAACCCCGACCCCACCGATCATGAGATCAGGGTTGCGATCTCGGGCGCGATCTGCCGCTGCACCGGCTACAAGAACATCGTCAGCGCGGTGCGCTGGGCAGCCGAGCACGAAGCCACTGCAACACGAGAGGCATAGACCAATGGCCACCACCGAGAACCTCCCCAGCCCCTCAACCGAGCGCCCGATCGGCTTCGGCCGGCTCAAGCGCAAGGAGGACGCGCGCTTCATCCGCGGCCAGGGCAACTACCTCGACGACATCCGGCTCCCGGGCATGGTGCACGGCGCCATCCTGCGCAGCCCGTATGCGCACGCGCGCATCGTCTCGATCGACACGTCCAAGGCGCTCGCGCATCCCAACGTCGCCGCGGTCGTCACCGCCAAGGACCTCGAGACGCTGGGGCTGGCGTGGATGCCGACGATCTCCTACGACACCCAGGCCGTCCTCGCCGGCGACAAGGTGCGCTTCCAGGGCCAGGAGGTCGCGTTCGTGATCGCGACCGACGAGTACTCGGCCAACGACGCCCTGCAGCTGATCGAGGTCGAGTACGAGCCGCTGCCGGCCATCGTGAACGCCCGCAAGGCGCTCGACCCCGACGCGCCGCTGATCCGCGACGACAAGGCCGGACAGCGCGACAACCTCGCGAGCCCCACGTGGGAGGCCGGTGACGAGGAGGCGACCGACACGGCATTCGCCGAGGCCGACACGGTCGTCACGCGCGACATCATCTATCCGCGCTGCCACCCGGCGCCGCTCGAGACGTGCGGCATCATCGCCGACTTCAACCCGGCCACCGGCCAGCTCAACATCTACAACGGCAACCAGGCTCCGCACGCCCACCGCACCGTCTACGCGCACGTGGCCGGGCTCGCCGAGCACATGATCCGGATCCAGTGCAACGACATCGGCGGCGGCTTCGGCAACAAGGTGCCCGTGTATCCGGGCTACGTGTGCGCCATCGCCGGATCGATCGTCGCCGGGGTGCCGGTCAAGTGGATCGAGAACCGGTCCGAGAACCTGATGTCCACGGGCTTTGCCCGCGACTACGTCATGCACAGCGAGATGTGTTCGAAGGACGGCAGGATCACCGGCCTGCGGGTCGACGTGATCGCCGACCACGGCGCCTTCGACAGCACCGCGCAGCCGACCAAGTTCCCGGCCGGGTTCTTCCACATCGTGCTGCGGGTCGTACGACCTGAAGGCGGCGCACGTCAAGGTCAAGGCGGTCTACACCAACAAGGCGCCCGGCGGGGTCGCCTACCGGTGCTCGTTCCGCATCACCGAGGCGGTCTACCTGGTCGAGCGGATGGTCGACGCGCTGGCGCTGGAGATGAAGGTCGACCCGATCGACCTGCGCATGCAGAGCTTCATCGCGCCCGAGCAGTTCCCGTACGAGACGACGACCGGCTGGACGTACGACTCCGGCGACTACGCAAAGACGATGCGGGTCGCGATGGACATCGCCGGCTACGAGGATCTGCGCCGCGAGCAGGCGGAGAAGCGGGCCCGGGGCGAGCTGATGGGGATCGGCGCGACATTCTTCACCGAGGGTGTCGGCGCCGGGCCGCGCAAGCACATGGACATCCTCGGCCTCGCCATGAACGACGGCGCCGACCTGCGCGTGCACCCGTCCGGCAAGGCCGTGGTGAGCATCAGCGCCCAGACCCAGGGGCAGGGCCACGAGACCACGTTTGCCCAGATCGTCGCCGAGGAGCTCGGCATCCCGCCCGAGGACGTCGAGGTGCGCCACGGCGACACCGACAAGTCGCCCTACGGCCTGGGCACGTACGGCAGCCGCTCGACACCGGTCTCGGGCGCCGCGGTGGCCGTCGTCTCGCGCAAGGTGCGCGACAAGGCGCGCCTGATCGCGGCGACGATGCTCGAGACGCGGCCCGAGGACCTGGCCTGGGAGAAGGGCCGCTGGTACGTCAAGGGCGATCCCGAGAAGGGCGCCATGATCGAGGACATCGCGCTGCGCGCCTACAGCGGCGAGCCGATGCCGGAGGGCCTCGAGGGCGGGCTCGACGCGCAGGTGATCTACGACCCGCCCAACCTCACCTACCCCTACGGCGCCTACATCGCCGTGGTCGACATCGACCCCGACACGGCCCAGGTCACGGTGCGCCGCTTCATTGCGGTCGACGACTGCGGCGTGCGCATCAACCCGATGATCGTCGACGGCCAGATCCACGGCGGGCTCGCGGAGGGCATCGGGATCGCGCTCATGGAGCTGCTCAGCTTCGACGAGGAGGGCAACTGCCTCAACTCCTCGTTCATGGACTACCTGATCCCGACGGCGCTCGAGTGCCCCGACTTCGAGCTCGGCGAGACGGTCACCCCGTGCCCGCACCATCCCCTCGGTGCCAAGGGCGTCGGCGAGTCGCCGAACGTGGGGTCGCCGCCGGCGATCGTGAACGCCGTGATCGATGCGCTGCACGAGAGCCACGGCGTCGACCACATCGACATGCCCTGCACTCCCGCGCGCGTGTGGGCGGCGATGCAGGGGCGGCCCGAGCCGCCGCAATGATCAGCCCGGCGACATCGCGGCGGGCGCAGGAGCTCACCGCCGAGGGCGCGGCCTTCGTGATCGCGACGGTTGTCCGTGCCCAGCGCCCGACCAGCGTCGAGGCGGGGAACGTCGCGCTCGTGCTCGCTGACGGCGCGATCGAGGGCTTCGTTGGCGGCGTCTGCACCGAGCACAGCATCCGCGCCTACTCGCTCGCGGCGATGCAGACCGGCGAGGCCGTGCTCCTGCGGATCCTGCCGTTCACCGAGGAGGGCGATCCGGGCTACACGGGCGAGGACACCGACGTGGACGGGGCGGTCACCGTCCAGAACCCGTGCCTGTCGGGCGGCGCGATCGAGGTCTTCCTGGAGCCGGTGCTGCCGGCGCCGCGGGTCCTGGTCGTCGGCGAGACGCCGATCGCGGGCGCCGTCCTGCGGCTCGGCTCCGAGCTTGGATTCAGCGTGGTCGGGGTCGACGGCGAGCACCTTGATCCCCGCCCCGGTGATCTGGCCCTCGTCGTCGCCGCGCATGGCCGCGACGAGCTGCACACGCTGCGCCGCGGCCTCGAGGCGGGCGTGCCGTACGTCGGCCTCGTCGCGAGCCCCAAGCGCGGCACGGGCGTGCTCGCGGAGCTGCGCGGCGATGGCGTGCCCGACGACCTGCTTGCGCGCATCGACGTGCCGGCCGGGATCGACATCGGTGCCCGCACCCCCGCCGAGGTCGCGCTCTCGATCCTCGCGAGCATCGTCGCCGTCCGTCACAACCGGCCCGCCGCGGAGGCTCACGATCTGGAGGCTGTGGCCGCACACGTCTCGAGTCCGCCGGTCACCGCGATCGACCCGGTCTGCGGCATGACGGTCGCCGCCGTCGCGAGCACGCCCTCCCTGAGCTGGAACGGCGAGACCATCTATTTCTGCTGCGACGGCTGCAAGGCCAAGTTCGAGGCGCAGCACGAGCATGCCCGCGCGACGGGCTGATCCATTCGTGACCGGGCTGGTGCTCGGCGCCGGTGGGTCGAGCCGCCTGGGCCGGCCCAAGCAGCTGCTCCCCTACGGCGACAGCACGCTGCTCGGGCATGTTGTCGGCGTCGCCCGGGCATGCCCGTTTCACCAGCTCGTCGTCGCGATCGGCGGCGCCGCGGACGACGTGCGCGCCACCGTGGATCTCGCCGGTGCCGATGTCGTCCGAAACGAGGCGTTCGGCGCCGGATGCTCGTCGTCGATCGCCGCGTGCGCTCGCCGCCCTCGACCCGCGCTGCGACGTGATGGTGCTGATGCTCGGCGACCAGCCCGGCGTGACGGCCGCCACGGTCGCGGCGCTGCTTCGCGGGCGCGGCGATGCGCCGCTCGCGGTGTGCCGCTACGACGACGGCCGCGGTCACCCGATCGCGTTTGCCCGCAGCACGTTTGCCGACCTCGCCGACCTGCACGGGGACAAGGGCGTGTGGCGGCTGCTCGACCGGCGCTCCGACGACGTGGTGGAGGTGCGGGTCGCCGGCCCGATCCCGCTCGACGTCGATACGCACGCCGACTACCGGGCCGTCCTTCACTCCGCTTCGAGCCCCGCATGAGCCCGGGGCTGGTCACGGGCGGGGCGGAGGACGAGGTGCGGGTGCTGGTGCCCGATATCGAGACGCTGGCGCGGCGACTCGCCGGAGTCGACTACCTCGTCGACGAGGGCCTGGCGACCTCCATGTTCCTGAGCGTGCGCCTGCCCCAGCCGCTGCTGCTCGAGGGCGAGGCGGGTGTCGGCAAGACCGAGGCGGCCAAGGCGCTCGCGGCGGTGCTCGACACGCCGCTCGTGCGCCTGCAGTGCTACGAGGGCATCGACTCGGCCGAGGCGCTCTACGAGTGGAACTATCCCCGGCAGCTGCTCAGCATCCGTCTGGCCGATTCGAGCGGCTCGGCGCTGCGCGAGGACGACCTGTTCGGGCCCGGACTACCTGATCCGGCGGCCGCTCCTGCGCGCGCTCGAGCATCCGGGGCCGCGGCCCGCGGTGCTCCTGATCGACGAGATCGACCGCGCCGACGACGACTTCGAGGCGTTTCTGCTCGAGCTCCTCGCCGAGGCCAGCGTCACGATCCCCGAGATCGGGACGATCGTCGCCACGCACCCGCCGCTGATCGTGCTGACGTCCAACCGCACCCGCGACCTGCACGATGCGGTCAAGCGCCGCTGCCTCTACCACTGGATCGGCTACCCGAATCCGCAGCGTGCGGTCGAGATCGTGCGCCGGCGGGTGCCGGGCTCGTCGCAGACGCTGGCGGTGCAGGTCGCAAACGCGGTCTCGCGGATGCGGGATAGCGACGTGCAGAAGCCGCCCGGGATCGCCGAGGCGATCGACTGGCTCGCCGCGCTCAACCTGCTTGGCGTCGAGCGCCTGGACGCCGCCGTGGCCGAGCGCACGCTGGGCTCGGTGCTGAAGTACGGCGAGGACCAGGAGGTCGTCCGCGCGGCCGGCCTCGAGGACCTCGTGAGCAGCGGTGACTGACGCCGGCGGCTCGCAGACGGCGTTCGGGGTCGAGACGATCCACCTCGACCTGCCGCCGCTGGTCGGGGCGATCGGCCAGCGCCTACACGACGCCGGCATGCCGACGACGCCTGCGCGGTCGGCCGAGCTCGCGCGGGCGCTTGCACTCGTGCGGCCCGTCAGCCGCAGGCGGCTCTACTTCACCGCGCGGGCGCTGCTCGTATCCGACCCGAGCCAGGTCAAGGTCTTCGACTCGGTGTTCTTCTCGATCTTCGGCGACCCGTACGACACCGAGGCGTTCGAGCCTGAGGTGGCGGCGGCCGCCGCCACGGCCGCGGACGACCGGGCTGCCGCAGACCACAGCACGACCGCCGGCGACTCGGAGCCGCGGGATTCCCGGGAGGGCGCCTGGTCATCGCCGCCGGACACGAGCGACGATGAGGAGCGGGCCGAGGTGGAGGTGCCGCTGGCGATGGCCAGCGATGAGGAGCGGCTCGCGGGCAAGAGCTTCGATGCGCTCGAGCCCCACGAGCTGGCTCAGCTCTACCGGCTGATGTCGCGCCTGCAGCTCGCGACCCCGCTTCGGAGCACCCGCCGCTACGAGCGCGGCCGCCACGGCCAGCACATCGACATGCGCCGCACCCTGCGCCGCAGCCTGCGGACGGGCGGCGATCCGATCCGGCTCGCCCGCCGCCGGCGCCGCGTCGTCCGGCGCAGGCTGGTGATGCTGTGCGACATCTCGGGCTCCATGGAGCCATACGCCCGCGCCTACCTGCAGTTCCTGACGTGTGCCGCGGGCAGCGGGCCGAACGCCGAGGCGTTCGTGTTCGCAACGCGGCTGACCCGCCTGACCCGCGCGCTCGCCTCCCGCCATCCGGAGCGGGCGATGAGGCGGGCCGCCACCGCCGCGCCCGACTGGTCGAGCGGCACCCGCATCGGCGACGCCCTCAAGACGTTCAACGACCGCCACGGCCGCCGCGGCATGGCCCGTGGCGCCGTCGTGGTCATCCTCTCCGACGGGTGGGAGCGCGGCGACCCGATGCTCGTCGGCCGCGAGATGGAACGCCTGGGCCGGCTCGCGCATCGCATCGTGTGGGTCAATCCGCGGATGAGCGCGAGCGCATTCTCTCCGCGCGCGGGCGGCATGATGGCCGCCCTGCCCTACTGCGACGCCCTCGTGAGCGGGCACAGCTTTGCCGCGCTCGCCGAGGTCGTCGACGCCATCGGGGCCGAGGCGTGGGATCGGCCGGCGCCGGCCACCCAGCGGGTCGCACCGGCGGGAGCCGACGCCGCGGACGAGCAGGAGTCATGGGCCAGCGCCACACCGGTGCCGGGCAGCTCGGTCGCGATGCCGAGCGGATTCGGCCCGAGCAAGGGCAACACCACCCCGGGCTGGGTGACGGATGACGGGGAGTAAAATGGCCAGGTGGGTCGAACCATGAGCGAGACACCGACCAAGACGTGCATCTACCCGGGTTGCGAGCGCCCGGCGGCGCCCGCACACCCGCAGGGCGGACCGCAGCCGGCGTTCTGCGACCTCGAGGATCACAACGCGCTCACCGCCCACCTGGAGCGCCAGCGGCTCGCGGCCGCGGCGACCACCGATCGCAAGGAGAGCCACTAGTGGCGAACGAGGCCTATCGAGCAGTCTTTCTCCGCGTGCACCCGACCGGGAAGATGGTGCTGAGCCTGACGACCGCCGCCGACGGGAAGGAGCCCGAGTACGCCCAGCTCGTCGCCGACGAGCTCGGGGTGCCGGCGCTCGACGTCAAGGTCGTGCCGGCAGACACTGACCGCTTCGGCGTGGGCCACGGCTACAACACGAGCCCCTCGCCCGGAGCGCCGGCCGCGATCTCCCGCGCCACCGCGAAGATCCGCGACAAGGCGCAGCTGCTCGCGGGCATGCAGCTCGGGGCGCCCCCCGAGAGCCTCACCTGGTCGAACGGGGCCTGGGTCAGCGGCGACGGCAGCGACCCCACCAAGGTCGGGACGGTCGCGGACATCGCGCTCTACGCGCACGGCACCGGCGAGTTGCCGCCGGGAGTCGAGGGCGGGCTCGATGCCCAGGCCGTCTACAGCGACTGACCCTCAGGCGGTCGGCAGCTTTGCGGCGAGGCTGACCGAGACCTCGTCGGCGACCTTCAGTGCCCCGAACAGCGTCGAGTAGGGCTTCATCCCGAAGCCCGTCTGCGTGACCACGGCGGCGGCGGTGAGCGCGCCGTCGGCGCCGGACGCGACGTCGAAGGCGATGGGCTGCGCCTTGCCGAACAGCTCGACGTTGCCCTCCACGTGGAGGCCGCCGTTGCCGCCGGGCTGCACCCGTGTCGAGCGAAACGTGATCTCCTGCCGCTTCAGGATGTCGTCGTCGATGGTCTGACGGATGCTCGCCCGGTCGTCGTCGTCGAGCGCCTGCATCCCACCCGTGCCGTCGAGCACCTCGACCGATCCGCCGTCGGCCGTCAGCGTGATCGTCGTCTCGGCCGGATCCTCACCCACCGTGAGTGCGGCCTGCCACGACGTCACCACGATCGTCAGGTCGTGTCCCGCCTTGGATGCGGCCCCGGTTCTGCCGGTCTTGACCGTGAGGGTGCCCGCTTCGGGGCCGAGCCGGTAGGAGCCTGCCGGAATCGCCATGCCCCAAAATCTATAATGCCTGCGGCCCGGTGTGAGCCATTTCCCCAGCAAGGACGTCATCCATGGCAGTTGACCTCGACCACTCCTTCTCGACCGCACGGACGATCGACGACATGTTCGCGACGATCCTCGACCTCGAGCGGGTGGTGCCGTGTGTGGAGGGGGCGACCGTGCTCGAGCGCACCGGCCCCGAGGCGGTCAGGGCCGAGATCAAGGTCAAGATGGGGGCGATGTCGATGACGTTCACCGGCACGCTCGAGATCACCGAGCAGGATCCGGCCGCGCACACCGCGGTGCTGACCGTGAAGTCGCGGGAGGCCGGCGGGCAGGGGTTTGCCAACGCCACCATCGCGTTCGCCCTGAACGACGGCGGCGGGACGATCCACACCCACGCCCAGATCACGGGCAAGGCCGCGTCGATGGGCGAGGGCGTCGTCGCCGGGGTGCTCGATGCGCTGGTCGCGGACTTCGCCGGGAAGCTCGGAAAGCTCTGACGGCCGGCCCGATGGCGACGATCGTCATGCGCCAGATCCGCCCGGGCGAGGTCCCGCGCGACGGGGGGACGGCGATCCAGGAGGACGCCGACCGGCCCGTCTTTCACGGCAACGGGCCGGACGATTACGTGTGCGTGCGGTGCGGCAACGTTCTGGCCGCCGCGATGGACGGCACCTACATGACCAAGAAGGTGCGCGTCCGCTGCGGCCGCTGCGCAACTGTCAACGTCGCGGTCACCGACGAGACGGAGGCCAGGCGGCGCTGAGCGCCCGCAGGGCGTCGCGGTGGCGGACGTAGGCCGCCTCGCCGTCGCCGTCCACGGCGGAGATCCGTACGAGCGGCGGGTGGCCCATGGCCGGGGTCGCCAGGTCGCGGAGCGCGTCGTGATAGGCCCGCTCCCGCTGCACACCGCCGAACCCGAATGCCTTGGCGGCCAGCCCGCGCGAGAGGCCGTCGCTGCTCGCGCACCACGTGCGGCAGAGATCCATGTGCTCGGCGATGTCGAAGCCCACCGGCGTGCCGGCGGGGTACAGCTCGAGCGCGGCGAGGCGGAACGACGTGAAGTGCGCAGGCCCGTCGACCTCGATCACCGTGCTGCTCGGCAGATGCACGAGGTCGACGGGCAGAAGCAGGTTTGCACGCGAGGCCTGGAGCACCGAGACGTCGCCCCGGAGGCGGGCGCAGATCGCGCCGAGCACCTCGAGTGCCGCCGTCACCGGCGCGACGAGCGCCGGGTCGCGCCGCGCCTTGGCGACCCGCTCGAGGCCCACGTGGCCCTGTTCGCAGAGCCAGTCGAACGCCTGGCTCCGGAGCTCGATCCCGTCCTGCGCCGCCGCCTGCGCAAAGGCGGCGTGGATGTCGTCCGTCACACCGAGAAGTCTGGCACCGCGCCGCGTGCGGCGACGGTGCGGCCCTTGGGCTCCTCCCAGTCCTCCTGCCTGCCGAGCGCGGTGAGGTCGAGGAACGTGTAGGCGCCGGAGAGATACTCCGTGCCGCGGGCGTAGGTCGAGTTGGTGTGGAAGATGCCGTCACCGTCGCGGAGGAAGCAGCTGACTGCCGGAAGCTCGATCGGCTGCGCGGCCCTGGTCACCCAGGCCGCCCCCTCAGCCTGCTCGAGCTCGGCCCCGGTGCGGTAGTTGACCTCGAGCGGCGCGACCGACTCGTCGAGCGTGACGTGGAAGTCGTAGTTGAAATCGCCGCCGAACGACGAGTACCACGGCACGTCCCAGCCTCTGCGCGTCCGGTATGCGTCGAGCTTTGCGAACGGCGCCCGCGAGACGAGCACAAACGTGGTCTCGCGGGCGTGCAGGTGCTCGAGCAGGCCGGCCGACAGCTCGTCCACCGAGGCTGTGCAGCTCGAGCAGCCGTCGTCCCAGGCCGGGTCGAACATGAAATGCTGGATGATGAGCTGCCGGCGACCGTCGAAGAGGTCGGCCAGGCCGACCACGCCGTCCGGGCCCGTGAATGTGTACTCCTTGGCGATCGCCACCATCGGCATGCGGCGCCGGTCGGCGTTCAGGGCGTCGTTCAGACGCGTCAACTCCTTCTCCCGGGTGAGGAGCTCCTTGCGCGCGGCCAGCCATTCCTCTCGCGATGCGATCTCGGGCAGACTCATTCCGACCTCCCTTTTGGGCGGGTTTCAGTTCAAGGTCTAGACCGGGTCGCCGGCCGGAACTCAGCGGTGCCCACTCGGAGCGCCGTCCCTACCAGCGGTCGTGCACCGACGGGCGGATCAGCTCGTCGTACACCGACCGGACGGCCGCGAGGTCGTCGGGTGAGAGCGGCGGGAGCGCGGCGGCGCCGGCGTTCGCGCGGGCCTGGTCGGCGTTGCGGGCTCCGGGGATCACGACCGAGAGGCCCGGCTGGTCGAGCACCCACCGCAGTGCCCACTGGGCCATCGTCGCGCCCTCAGGCACGAGCGGCGCGAGCCGGCGGACGGCCTCGAGGCCTGTCTCGAAATCGACTCCCGAGAAGGTCTCGCCGACGTCGAACTCCTCGCCGTGACGGTTGTATGTGCGGTGGTCTTCGGCGGTGAACGTGGTGTTGCTGTCGTAGCGGCCCGCCAGCAGCCCGCTCGCGAGCGGCACCCGCGCGATGACCCCGACGCCCGCCTCGCGCGCCGGCGGGAGCACGCGCTCGACCGGCTTCAGCCGGAAGGCGTTCAGGATGATCTGCACCGTGGCGACGTGGGGGTGGGCGAGAGCCGTGAGCGCCTGGTCGCACGTTTCGACGCTGACGCCATAGGCGCCGATGAGTCCCTCGTCGACCAGCGCGTCGAGGTCCGCATACACGGCGTCGTGCTCGAACACCTCGCTCGGCGGGCAGTGGAGCTGCACGAGATCGAGCCGGTCGACGCCGAGGTTCTCGCAGGATCGGGCGATCCACTCCCGGAAGCGGACACCCGTGAATTCGGCCGGCTCCTGGGGCCCGCGCTGGCCCATCTTGGTTGCGACGAACGGTGGGTCGCTGCGGTGGTTTGCAAGCACACGGCCGATCACCTGCTCGCTGACGCCGTCGCCGTAGACGTCGGCGGTGTCCAGGAAGGTGACGCCCGCATGGAGCGCAGCCTCGACGGTGGCGATCGCGTCAGCCTCGGGGACATCGCCCCAGTCGGAGCCGAGCTGCCAGGCACCGAGGCCGACGCACGAGACGGCGCGGCCGAGCCGGGGGATCTCCCGATGCTCCATGGGCACTAGCCTAGACGAGGCCACATCGAGGAGCGACGACGCGTGCGAAGGCAGTGAGTCGCTGCCTGGGTAGTGCATATGTGATACGGTGCGCGCCTCTTGGCGAGCCAACTCCCCATCGGCGAGGCCGCGAAGGCTCTCGGGGTCAGCATCGATACGCTGCGAAGGTGGGAGCGTGAGGGGAAAATCGCAACCGTTCGGGACGGGGCGAATCGTCGGATGGTGCCGCAGTCGGAAGTCCTGCGGCTGGGTGGGCGAGAACCTGTCCGCCTAGGTACGGGATTCTCGGCACGAAACAGGTTCGAAGGCACCGTGACGAATGTGGAGGTGACTGGGGTGGTTGGCTTGGTCGAGATGGAAGCGACGGGGACGTACCGGGTCGTGTCGGTGATCACCCGTGATGCGATCGAGGAGCTGGGACTCGCTGTCGGCGTGCCGGTGGCGGCAACGGTGAAGGCCACGAGTGTCATGGTGGAACGGCGATGAGGCGCGTTCTTGCGCTCGTCCTGGTCTCCGTGGCGGTTGTCACGGCGGCGGGGTGCGGCGGTTCGAGCTCGGGTGGCTCCAGCGCCGCCAGCGGGGGAACGCTGACGGTCGACGGCGCGGCCTCGCTGGTCAACGCGTTCCCGATCTTCGCGAAGATGTTCCAGACCCAGCACCCGGGCTGGAAGGTGGAGCTCAACTTCGCCGGCTCGAATCAGCTGGCCGCGCAGATCCAGGAGGGCCAGAAAGCCGACGTGTTCGCGGCGGCCAGCCCGAAGTATCCGGCGATCCTGCAGGGCAAGAAGCTGCTCGGGCCGACCAAGTTGTTCGCCACCAACAAGCTGGTGATCGCCGTTCCCGCAGCGAACCCGGCCAACATCACGAACGTGAACCAGCTCGTGACGAAGCAGCCGAAGATGGTCATCGCGGCGCCCGCGGTTCCGCTTGGCGGGGACACCGAGACGTTGTTCATGAATCTCGGCATCTCCGAGAGCCAGCTGAACATCGTCAGCAAGGGCACCGATGCGGAGGACGTGCTCGCCGCGCTCACGACCGGCGCGGCCGACGCTGGGGTCGTGTACTACACCGACGCGCTCTCGGCGGGATCGAAGCTCACGACGATCACGTTCCCCCCGAAGGCCGAGGCGAACAATGTCTATCCGATCGGGGTGCTGTCGGGTAGCGCAAACAAACAGGCGGCGCAGTGGTGGGTGAACATGGTGCTGAGTCCGAGCGGGCAGGCCGAGTTGAAGAAGCTCGGCTTCGGCGCGCCCCCCTCCAGCTAGTCGTCATCGTGATAACCGCGATCGCGGTGGCGTTTCTGGCGCTGCCGCTGATCGCGGTCTTCACGCAGGGCAGCCTGCGCGAGGGGTTTCACCAGTCCGGTGCGTGGACTGCGCTCAAGATCTCGTTCGAGACGAGCGCCGTCTCGCTCGGGCTGATGATCGTCTTCGGCACGCCCATCTCGTATCTGCTCGCGACCACGGACTTCGTCGGCAAGACGCTGGTGACCACGCTGTTCGAGCTGCCGCTCGTGCTTCCGCCCGCGGTCGCCGGGCTGGGCCTTCTGGTGGCGTTCGGCCGCTTCGGGCTGCTGGGGCACCAGCTGAGTGAGCTTGGCCTGGACATCCCCTTCACCAAGACGGCGGTGGTGATGGCGATGACCTTCGTCGCGAGTCCGCTCTACGTGCGCCAGGCGATCGCGGCGTTCGAGGCGGTCGAGCCCGATCTGCTGGACGCGTCGCGGACGCTCGGGGCCGGTCCCGCCCGCACCTTCTTCCGGGTCGCCGTCCCGGTCGCGGCTTCCGGACTCAGTGCGGGCGCCGCCTTGGGCTGGGCTCGGGCGCTGGGCGAGTTTGGCGCAACGATTCTGTTTGCGGGTAGCCTCCCCGGCGTGACCGAAACCGCGCCGGTTGCAATCTATCTCGGGTTCGAGAACGGCCTCGACCAGGCTCTCGCGCTCGGAGCCCTCCTGATCACGGTCAGTGCGATCGTGCTGGTTGGGGTGAAACTGCTGATCCGGGGACGAGCGTTTCGCTTCACGCCCGCCTGACCTATCCCCTGCGCCACTTCACGCTGGAGGCCGAGCTCGAGGTGGGCGAGCCGACCGCCGTCATCGGCCCCTCGGGCGCGGGAAAATCCACGCTGCTGCGCCTGATCGCCGGCCTGCTCACCCCCCGGTCGGGCCGCGTGGAGTGCGACGGCGAGACGTGGTATGACGGGCGTCGCAGCACTCCGCCCGACCGGCGCCGGATCGGCTTCATGTTCCAGGACTACGCGCTCTTCCCGCACATGAGCGTGCGCGCGAACGTCGCCTACGGCGCGCGCCTGCCCGTCGATCCGCTGCTCGAGCGGATCGGGATCGGGCACCTGGCCAAGGCGAAGCCGCGTTCGCTCTCCGGGGGCGAGCGCCAGCGGGTCGCGCTCGCCCGGGCGCTCGCGCGCGATCCGAAACTGCTCATGCTCGACGAGCCGCTCTCGGCGCTCGACCCGGCAACGCGGGGGAACCTGTCAGAGCAACTCTCGGCCAGCATCGCCGACGCCGGCGTCCCGGTGCTGATCGTGACCCACTCGTATGACGAGGCGGTATCGCTCGCCCGGCGCATGATCGTCCTCGAGTTCGGGCAGGTAACGCAGCGGGGAGTCTCCGCCGACCTCCTGCACGCGCCGAAGACCGCGTTCGTCGCCCAGTTTGCAGGCTTGAACTATCTCGAGGGCACCGCCACCGGCCGTGATGTCGTGCTCGACTCGGGCGAGCACGTGCAGCTCGCCGAACCCGTGTCGGGCCGTGTTGCGGTGCTGATCGCCCCGTGGGAGATCACGGTCCTGCGCGGTCAGTCCGGTGACACATCCGCCCAGAACCATCTCACCGCCCCGATTGGCCGCATGGTGACGACCGGCAACCGCGTCCGTCTCGGCATCGGCCCGCTGATCGCCGAGATCACCGCCGAGTCCTCCGAGCGGCTTGCCCTCAGCACGGGCGACGCCGTCACGGCATCCTTCAAGTCCACCGCCATCGGAACGATTCCGCTCCAGGGCAACGAAAAGGAGACCGCATGAAGCTCAGCGCCAGGAACCGGCTCACCGGCACCGTCACGTCCATCAACCGCGGCGAGGCGATCGCCAACGTCGCCATCGACGTGGGCGGTCAGCGGATCGTCTCGTCCATCACGGTCGAGGCCGTCGACGAGCTGGGCCTCAAGGAGGGCAGCACGGCGACCGCGATCATCAAGGCATCCGATGTGATGATCGCGACCGACATGTAAGAACGGAGCCCGCGTGAATATCGGGGCCAGGCCCCAATATTCAGGCGCGGGCCAGGTTGTCGGTGACCACCCTGGTGATGACGGGCAGGATGCGGGCGGCCTCGGTGGCCTCCGGCGAGAGCGGTTGCTTGGCGATCATCCCGACGCCGCGCAACAGGACTCCCAGCGACCAGCCGAAGCCGCCCGGCCGGCGGCCGCCGTCGATGAACGGCTCGGCCAGCAGGATCGCATGCGTGTCCGGCGTGGTCTCGGTGTCGACGCCCGGGCCGAGCAGCGCGCCCTCGAGCACCTCGGATGCGCGCTCGCCGCTGATCCGCGGGTCCTTCCAGTCGTGCAGCAGGCCGATCCCGGACACGACGTCGTCCCAGTCATCCTCGGCACAGGTGAAGCTCTTCATCGTCTGACCTCCGGCCAGGACACGAGCGAGGGGACCGGTCTTCTGGGGTCAGGCGAGGCGCGGCGAGTGAGCTGGGCCGCGCGGGGCGGATGGTACCACCGGCCCCGCGGCGAGCTCAGCTGGCGAGCGTCTTGATCGTCGCCGTGGCCGCCCCGGTGACGCCGGTCGCGGGGGTGTTCGTCATCAGGTTGCCGTTGGTAGTCGAGGCGTCGATGATCGAGAGCTGCATGCTGAAGTCGCTCATGATGTCGATCTGCAGGAACCCGCACGCCCCGACCGTGATGTTCGCGAACTGCAGCCACGACAGCTGAGACGTGTTGGACTTCGGTGCGGCATGGGTGGTCGGCGCGGTCGAGCACAGGCCGATGACGCCGTTTGTGAGCCCCGGATATGTCCCGCTCGCGAGCTGCGGATTCATGAGCTGCATCGTGTGGTCATGGCCCTCGAGAATCAGCGAGCAATGCGGCTTCGTCGCATTGTTCTTGCCCACGATCTCGTCGATCAGGTTCTGCATCGTGGGGTTGTCGTGCGCACCGCCGTAGTAACTCCAGCGGGCGTGATGCGTGATCACGACATTGCGTGTGCCCGGCCTCCACACCGAGCGCAGCCAGGTGACGCGTGGGTTGCCCACCACGGAGCCGCCGGTATGCGGCACCGGCCAGCCCGGCTTGTCGATCAGGTTCTCGACGGCGCCCGAGTTCAGGAAGATGAAGCGGATCCCGGCGACGTCCACGTACTGGTCGGTGAGCGGGATGCCCGTCGGCTGGTCGATCCACCCGCCCGCCGTGTTGGTGAGCGTCTCCTTCGCCTGGTTGTAGGCCAGCCAGGCCGACACGTCCGGAAGCGGCTTTCCGCCCGACTTCCCGCCCGGGCCGTTCGTGTGATTCCCCGGTGTCATCACGGTCCGGGCGGCCGAGACGTTCGGCTGCGTCAGGTACTTGTCGTAATGCTTCATCGTGCTCGCGGAACAGATCGAGTACTCGTCTCCACCGATCATGAGCCAGGTTGCGGTGGGGTTCGGGAACCGGCCGAACGCGGCGTTGATCGCGGCGGCGACCTTGGGCGCCTTGGACGATCCGCCGCCGCCGGAGTCGGCGGCAAACGCCACTCGCGCGACAGCTGTGACGGCGGTCATCGCGCATCCACCAATCGGCGAATGAAGGCCGCCTGGGCCTCGTACGTCTCGCGATCGCCGTACTCACCGATGCTGCGCAGGCCGTGCAGCATAAGGACGACGCCGGGGTAGAAGCCCAGCACGCCCTCCAAGCCGGAGGCGTCGGTGCGGGCGAGCTCACGTTCGATCAGCGTGGCGATATCGGCGAAGAGCGCCGAGTCGATGTGACCGTCGGCCACATACCGGTGCAGGTCGGCCGTCGCCTCGTCCCACGACGAAGCGTGATCCATGTAGCTCCATAGCGTCGTCGCCATCGCCTCGTCGGACGTTGCGGAATGGACATGCGCGGCTGTGCGAACCGCCGTCGCGCGTGTCTCACCCAGCGCCCGCGCCGTCGCCGATCCCAGCAACGGTACTGACAGCATCGCCGCCAGAAAACTGCGCCGCTTCATGCTCCCGCCTCCCTCGTTCGGGCCCCACACCCAACGCTTCGAATGTACACCGAGTGGTGCCGAAAGCAACCGCTCTCGCGGTGCTCGGGTTGCGTCAGTGGCCGGCGGGGAGCGCGGCGGGCGCGAGCGCGCGGCCGGCCACCGGGCGTCCGGCCACGAGCACGAGCCAGATCCGCTCGCGGTCGGTGAGCAGGCGTACATCGGCGATCGGGTCACCGTCGACCAGGACGATGTCGGCGATCGCTCCGGGGCGGATCGTGCCGACGTCGTCCAGCCCGAGCGCGAGGGCGGCGTTCGCAGTTGCCGCGGTGACGCCCTCGAGGGCGCTCAGGCCTCCGTCGACCATCCGCACGAGCTCGATCAGGTTCGCGCCGGGTGGCCCGCTGTCGTGCCCCATCGCCATCGTCACTCCCGCCGCCCGGGCCGCGGCCACGGTCTGGTAGGCCTCCTCCTGCTGGCGCTTGGCCTGTTCGACCAGGACCGGGGCGAAGCATGCGACGAACCGCTCGGAGAGGTCGTGGAACGTCGTCAGCGTTGGCACCAGCACCTGGCCGCGCTCGGCCATCGTGGCCAGAAGGTCGGGTGCGCGGTGCAGCGAGAGGCCGTGCTCGATCGTGTCCACGCCCTGTTCGATCGCCATGCGTGTGCCCGCCAGCCCCTCGGAGTGGGCGGCGACACGGAACCCCATGCGGTGGGCCTCGTCCACGATGGCCCGCAGTTCCTCGCTCGTCATCTGGGCCGGCTCGGGATCCTCGCGCTCGACCGAGCGGGCGCCGGTCGCCATCACCTTGATGAAGCTGGCCCCGGTGCGGATCTGCTCGCGCACCGCCTTGCGCATCTCGTCGGGGCCGTCGGCCTCGCGGTACATGGTGCCGAAGATCTTCCCGCCCGGCGACGTGGCCGAGAGGATGCGGCCGCAGGAGAGCACGCGCGGCCCGTCGAGCAGGCCGAGTTCCACCGCCCGGCGGACGGCCACGCCCTCGTCGTCGTAGCTGCCCACGTCGCGCACGGTGGTGATGCCGGCGGCGAGCAACTCGGCGGCCGCTCGCGCCAGGATGAAGTACCCGAGCTCGCGCGGGCGGGGGTCCTCGCCCTTCAGGAACGGGGGCGGGCCGAAGCCCGGGCTGCGATCGGTGTCGCTCGAGAGGTGCACGTGCGCGTCGATCAGGCCCGGCAGGAGCGTGCGTCCGCCGGCGTCGATCGCCCCCGTCGGCGGCGACTCCGTGCCGACCGCGTCCACCCGCTCGATGCGGTCGCCTGCGAGCGTGACCGCCATGCGGTCGCGGGGTGGGGAGCCGTCGCCGGCGATCACGCGGACGTTCCAGAGGATCGTGGGCCGACCGGTCACCCCCCCAACGATACTCAGACGAATCGCCGTCGACCCCTGGTCAAGCTCCGCATGCCGATCAGACGCCTCGCCCGACGGGTTGGTTCCGCGCGGGCTACTCTCGCCGGATGCCGGCAGAGCCCAACAGCGCCCGCGAGGAGGAGTTCGAGTCCCGCTGGGAGGCGGCGCCCGCCGTCGGCGTGATCATCCTGATGCAGGCGCTGCTGGCGGCGGTGAGCGCCCAGCAGGGCTGGAAGCTGTGGGTGTTCCCGTGGTGGGTGTGGCTGGCGGCGATCGTGCCCGAGTCGATACTGCTGGTCTCGCTCGCGTCGGACTCGATGCGGGTGCGGCTGGAACGGAAGGGGCGCAGGCGCACCGCCGCGATCGGCCTGCTCGGGCTGGTGAGCGTCGCGAACGCCGTCGCCCTGGGGGCGATGATCGGGTCGCTCGTGACGGGTCGGGAGCGAAGCGGCGGCGAGCTGCTGCTGAAGGCCGCGGTGATCTGGGGCACGAACGTGGTCGTCTTCGGGCTCTGGTACTGGGCGCTCGACCGCGGCGGCCCGGCGCGCCGGTGGCAGCCCGACCCGCCGCCGCCCGACTTCCAGTTCCCGCAGATGGAGAACCCGCAGTTCGCCGAGCCCGGGTGGTACCCGAAGCTCGAGGACTACATCTACGTGTCGTTCACGAACGCCTTCGCGTTCAGCCCCACCGACGCGATGCCCCTCACCCGGCAGGCCAAGCGGCTGATGCTCGCCGAGTCGGTGATCTCGGTGGTGACGGTTGTGCTGGTCGCCGGCCGCGCGGTGAACATCCTGCGCTGAATATCCGGGGCCAGGCCCCAAATATTCACGGCGCGCCCTTGGTGACGTTGGCCCATGGTGCGTCGGACCGGGCGAGGCGGTGGGTGGTCACCGCGACAGCCGCCAGCACCACAGCGGCGGCGGCAAGCGGGGCGGCGATCGAGACGCGGAGCACGAGCAGGCCACCCACGAGGGCACCGAGCAGCATCGCGCTCACCGCCAGCAGGCGGCGGCCCGGCTTCGATCCGGTCCCGCCGGCGAGCTTGGAGTCGGCGGCGACGCCCGTCAGGGTCAGGGTGAGCACGGTCGTCGTCAGATCGGGCACGGCCAGCCTGCGGGCGACCGCATTCTGGACGCCCATCGCCGTTGCGAGCAGGATGATCAGGCCGTCGCGGGCAGCCCGGCTGGGCCGGTCGCCGGTTGCGACGGCCAGCACGACGGCGGCGGTGACCGCGACCACCTGGGTGGACGACGCCGCAACGAGCAGGCGGCCGCGGTGGTCGCCGAGGAGGGCGCCCAGGCGCCCTCCGGCGAGCCCGCCGATCAGGAACGACGCCAGCGCGACCAGGGATGCCCCGACCGAGAGCCCGCCGGCGCCCGCGATGGCAAAGCCCAAAAACACCACGTTGCCGGTCATATTGGCAACGAAGACGTGCCCCAGCTTGAGATAGCTCGCGGCGTCGACGAGGCCGGTGACGAGCGTCAGCGAGAGCAGGAGCGGCGGCAGGGGGCCGTCACGCCCTCCGGGGCTCGACGTCATGGCGGTACTCTAATACCGACCTTTCGAGAGGGGTGATCGTGGTGGCGGTGAACTGTGCGCATCTGAACCAGATCGAGGTGACCGACCTGCCCGACCCGATCGCAGGCTGTGAGGATTGCCTGCGCATCGGAGGGCGGTGGCTGCACCTGCGAATGTGCGCGACCTGCGGGCATATCGGCTGCTGCGACTCGTCGCCGAACCGGCATGCCACCGCGCATGTGCACGAGAGCGGCCACCCGATCGTCCGGTCGGCCGAGCCCGGCGAGGACTGGTTCTGGTGTTACGAGGAGGAGGTGGTGTTCGCGGTCACCGCGTCGGGGCCCGAGCCGCTGTGAGCGGCGAGGCTCCTTGGCGCAAACCGCTCATACTCTAGCGCCGGCGGCGGGACGGGCGGTGCTGCACGGGCGCTCGGCGAGGGTCGAACGTGACCGCGCGGCGCGGCTCGGCCGGTGCCTGCAGGTGCTCGTCGGCCGGTGCCGTGATATGGATCCCGATCAGGGGTCGGCGCGGATCGCGGGCGTTCTGGAGCGCCTCGTCGGCCGTCTCTGCCTCGGTCGACAGCACGGTTGACGAGCCGCTCTGGTAGCGCAGTTCGACGGTGAATTCCATCTGGCGCACCTCTCATTCGATGTTGGTGCAGCCTGCGATCGCCCGGTGGGCGGATCTAGGGGTGCTTCGATACGGGCGCTTCGGGCTCGGCGTCTTCGCCCTGCGTTCGGCGCGGGCTGGGGTCCGGGAATCCGGCCGCCCAGAGCACGGCCTTGAGCCGGCGCAGGTCGGCCAGCTCGCGCCGGCCGTAGGCGAACGCGACGGACTCGCGCAGGGCGCGCTCGAACTTGGTGTTCCGCTCGAGCGCATCCTTCAGCTGCAGCCGCAGCTGGTGCTCTGTGCGGACGCCGCTGACGGGTGCTCGCTTGGTCGGTGGGTCTTGCGCCCGCGACCCCCCAGTGGTGTTGGGTGTCTTGCGCATCTGCTCCCCTCGTGTGCTTCGGGCCGGTGAAAATCCGAGCCAGCCGGCCTCGAAAGCTGCTGCTGGGCGGAGCCCCTCGCTGCTAATTGCAGCAGCGCCCGCGGCCGCCCCGTCTCCGGTGCCGCCTGGATGCGCTGCTAGACTGGAGGCTCGGGGGATGCCCGCCACATGGTTGTCCTTGCTCGATGAAGGCCCCAGGTAGCTCGCGAACTCGTCAGCGACGGCGACCTCTTGCCGTCTGACCCAGGAGCGAGACATGGAGACCAGAGTGCCACCGGCCGCCGAGCCAGGCGATGACCCCGGGCGGGATCCCGATCACGCTCCACCGCCGCAACCGCGGCTGACGCTCATCGAGGGCGGCGGTGACAGCACGGCCGGGCGGGGACTGCTGCACACTGCTGGTGCCGATCCCATTCCGGTTTCTGCTTCGGGCCGACCGTGTCGCTGACGGTCAAGTTCGCAGCTTTTCAACGGTAGCGCGGCCCCGGATGTCATCTTCCAAGGTGTCGGTCGCGCGCGTCCGCTTTCAGGGCGGAGGCGAATTCTCCCGGGTCCTCAACGAGCGGGCGCAGGTCGTGCTCGGAGATCCGGCCACGATGCGCCGGGCCTATCGCGTGCTGTGGGCGAAGTCCGCCCTCGTGCTGCTCTGGGCGCTCGCGTCGTACATGTATCTGCTGCTGGTTGCCACCACGGTCCTGGGCGTGATCGCCGGGTCACTCTCGCTGGGCCTGGCCGCCGCGGGGATCGGGTTCTGCATCATGCACGACGCGAATCACGGCGGCTATTCGCCCAGCCGCGCTGTCAACCGCGTGGCCGCGCATTCGCTCGACCTGATCGGCGGCTCCTCGTACGTGTGGGCGGCAAAGCATCTCGCCCACCACACCTACACGAACGTGGTCGAACACGATCCCGACATCGACGCGCTTCCCTTCGCCCGGTTCGAGCCGACGCAGACCCGGCGGCGCTGGCACCGCTACCAGCACCTGTATCTGTGGGTGCTGTACGCGTTCGTCACCCTGCGCTGGCAGGTCATCACCGACTTCACGTTCCTCGCCCGCGGCTCGGTCGGGCGGTCGGTGTTCCGGCGGCCGCGGGGCTGGGATCTGGCGGGCCTGGCCTTCGGGAAGGTGTTCTTCGTCATCTGGGCGATCGCCATCCCCCTGACCCAGCACCCGCTGATCGAGCTGATCCCGGTACTCCTGGCGGTCTCGGCCGTAACCTCGCTCGCGCTCACCATCACGTTCCAGCTCTCGCACTGCCTCGAGGAGGCGATCACGCTGGCGCCCGACGAGAGCACGGCGAAGGCGGAGTGGCACATCTACCAGGTCGAGGCGACCGCCGACTTCGCCCAGAAGAACCCGCTTCTACGCTGGTACCTGGGCGGCCTGAACCACCAGATCGAGCACCACCTCTTCCCCCGGGTGCCGCACACGCTGCACGCGCAGCTGGCCCGCATCGTCAGCCGGACGGCGGTGGAGTACGGGGTCGTGTACAACGCCCACCCGTCCATCAACTCCGCGCTTCGCTCGCACACCCGCTGGCTCAAACGGATGGGCGCTGCGCCGGTCGGGTAGGAGCCCGGGAAACGACGAACGCCGCGTGCGGGCACCAAAAGCGGGCCCGCACGCGGCGTTCGGTCACAGCTTGACGCTAGGCGATCGGGACGACGTTCGTCGCCTCGGGGCCCTTCGCGCCCTCGCCGGCCTCGAACTCGACCTTCGAGCCCTCGACCAACGACTTGAAGCCGTTGCCCTGGATCGCGGAGTGGTGGACGAAGAGATCCTTCGTTCCCTCATCCGGCGCGATGAAGCCGTAGCCCTTCGCGTCGTTGAACCATTTGACGGTTCCAGTTGCCATGTACACACCTCCCTCACAGTGAACGAACGAGTAAGGAAGTGCGAATGCGCAACCGAACGAGCGTTCTACTTGACACCGACACCGTAGCACAGGCGACGTCTCGCCCAGCGCTCCACTCGATTGGCGAGCCTGTGCACGTGCCCGCGCCGGATCAGCAGAGCGCCGTCACGAACTCCTCGAGCTCGTTCTCGATGTGGTACCCCGGCAGCTCGTGCCGGCAGTAGGCGTACTCGATCATGCGCTTGGGCGCGGTGATCGCGTTGTAGGCGGCGTAGACGGTCGAGGGTGGGCAGCACCCGTCCATCAGGCCGACGCTGACCGTCGTGGTCGCCCGGATGCGAGGGGCCAAAACGACGTTGTCGATGTAGCGCAGCGTGTCGAGCACACGGTCGATGTGCTCCTGGTGGTTGGAGAGGAACCCGACGATCTCGGTGTAGGGCGGCTCGGCGGCCGTCGTGATGGCGTGGGGGATGTCGCACAGGTACGGCATATGCGCCTGGCACAGCCGGATGCGGTCGGGGAGCAGCGCCGAGACGGCGAGCGAGAGCGCGCCCCCCTGGCTGAACCCGCCGACCCCGATCCGGCCGGCGTCGACGCGCTCGTGCTCGGCCGCGGTCTCGACCGCGCGGACGGCATCGACGTAGAGGCGGCGGTAGTAGTAGTTGTCGCGGTCGAGGATGCCCCGGGTCATCACCCCCGGCACCTCGGGGCCGGACGCCCCGGCACCGGGGTCGCCCGTCGCGCCGGCCGACCAGTCGGCGCCCTGCCCGCGGGTGTCGACCACGAGCTGCGCGCATCCCGAGGCCGCGTACAGGGTGTGGTCGGAGGCGTGCCCGCGGCCGCCGCCGTAGCCGATGAATGTCACCCGGCACGGAGCGCGGCCGCGGCCCCCTGGGGGCACACGAACCAGGCCCGGACGGGATCGCCGCCCGCGCCCGTGAACGTGACGTCCGCGACGTCGAGCTGCCGGTACACCGACTGCCGGTAGGGCTCGAAGACCGCCGGGCGGGCCCTGGCGCGGGCATCGGCGATCGCCCGCTGCCAGTAGTCGTCCAGATCGTCCGGCGCCACCACCGCCGACCGGTACTCGCGGAGCTCCTCAACTGGGGCGTCGAAAAAGGGCATGGTGTCCTCGCTTGAATACTGGGGCCAGGCCCCATTATTCATGGCTAACGTGCGGGCGTGAGCGAGAACCCGTACGACGTCTCCGGCCGGATCGCGCTTGTCACCGGTGCGGGCAGCGACACCGGCATCGGCCACGCCTGCGCCCGCCTGCTCGCAGGCCTGGGCGCGGTGGTGGCGGAGACGGCGACCACCGATCGGGTGGAGCAGCGGGCGGCAGAGCTCCGGGCCGGCGGGGCCGTTGCCACGGCGCACGTGGCCGATCTCACCGACCGCGACGAGGCCTTTGCCCTCGTCGCAGCCGTCGAGCGCGAGCACGGCCGCATCGACATTCTGATCAACTCCGCCGGCATCGCCCAGACGGGCATCCCCGCTCCGGACGCCCGGTTCGCGGAGATGAGCGCGGCCGACTGGCGCCGCGAGCTCGACGTGAACCTGATGACGGCGATCCACACGACGCAGGCCGCGCTGCCGGGGATGGCCGCCAGGGGCCACGGCCGGGTCGTCATGATCTCGTCGGTGACCGGGCCGCTCGTCACGGCTCCCCGCCAGGCCGGCTACGGCGCGTCGAAGGCGGCCATGGACGGCGTCATGCGCTCGATCGCGCTCGAGTACGGGCGCCACGGCGTGACCGCCAACTCCGTGGCGCCCGGGTGGATCGAGACGGCCTCGTCACTCGACGACGAGCTGGTGGCGGCCCGCAGCACGCCGCTCGGGCGTGCCGGGACCGCCGTGGAGGCCGCCGCCGTCGCGGTGTTCCTGGCCTCCGACTCCGCCGCCTATGTCACCGGTCAGGTGTTCGTGGTGGACGGCGGGAACAGCATCCAGGAGCCGCACGGCATCGACCTGTACGGCTAGCTCGCCTGCGCGCTGACGCCCACTCCGATCGGGCACGAGACGCCGGTTCCGCCGATCCCGCAGTAGCCGCCCGGGTTCTTCTGGAGGTACTGCTGGTGGTAATCCTCGGCCGGGTAGAACGGGCCGGCCTCGGCGATCTCGGTCGTGATCGGGCCGCGCCCGGCCGCGCGCAGAGCGTCGGCATATGCGTCCCTGGTTGCGATCGCGAGATCGTGCTGCTCGGGCGTGTGCCAGTAGATCGCCGAGCGGTACTGCGTGCCGGAGTCGTTGCCCTGGCGCATGCCCTGGGTGGGATCGTGACCCTCCCAGAACAGGCGCAGGATCTCCTCGGTCGACACCCGCTTGGGGTCGAATGCGACCAGCACGGCCTCGGTGTGGCCGGTCATGCCGGAGCACACCTCGCGGTAGGTCGGGTTCGGGGTCGACCCGCCGGCGTAGCCGACGGCGGTGGTGTACACGCCGGGCGTCTGCCAGAAGATGCGCTCAGCACCCCAGAAGCAGCCCATCCCGACCACGATGTACTCAATCCCCTCGGGGTACGGAGGCAGGAGCGGCGTGCCGAGCACGGTGTGCGGCTCGGTGAGCTCGATCGGCTGCTCGCGCCCGGGCAGGGCATCGCTTTGGTCGGGGATCGTCTTGGGCTTGCGCAGAAACATTGTGTCGTCCTTCCGTGGTGTGTTTTTGGGCCCGGTGCTCAGTCTCGCCGGATCGCTCACCGTTACATCGGATCAGGACTCCAGCGTAGCCTTCACACCGATCGCAACGTTGCCGCGCAGGGCGTTTGAGACCGGGCAGGCCTGCTCTCCCTCGGCGGCGAGGCGTGCGAACTCGGCCTGGTCGACCCCGGCCACCCGGCCACTGACCGCGAGGTCGATGCGGGTGATGCCCATGCCGCCGCCCTCGAGCGGGGTGAAGTGGGTGACGGCGTCGACGCTGAGCCGCTCGGCCGTGTGGCCCGCGGTTGCCAGCACGTTCGAGAACGCCATCGCGTAGCAGGCGGCATGCGCCGCCGAGATCAGCTCCTCGGGGCTCGTCTTCGCATCGGCGCGCTCGATGCGCGCGGCCCAGCTCACCGGGAGCTCGGGGAACGCGCCGCTGGCGACGCTCACCCGCCCGGCTCCCGCCATCAGGTCGCCTTCCCAGACTGCATGTGCTCGCGAAACCGCCATCATCATCTCCTCGGGTAGGACTGACCGGGACGATACCCACCAACCGACCGGGGACAGTCCCCGAACGTGGGCCGTGACACATCCGTGACCGCTTTCGACCGGGGACTGTCCCCGGTCGGTTGTCCCCGGTCGGTCACCACTCCACCAGCCGCCAGACGCCGGGCTGGGGCTCCTCCTCGTGGCCGCCGACCTCGGCGAAGATGGCGACCGCCCGCTTCAGCTCCTCCATGGCCTCGTCGTCGCGGCCGGCCCGGTGCAGGGTGTCGGCGAGGTTGTTGCGAAGCGCCGCCTCGCGGTGGCGGTCGCCCTGGGCGGCCACCAGATCGAGCGCCTCGCGGACGAGTGCCGCGGCCGGCTCGAGGTCGCCCGCGCCCGCTCGGGCGCGCGCGAGGTTGTTCAGGGCGGCGATGCGGATGCTGGGATCGGCCAGCCGCTCGGACAGCGCGAGGCTGCGCTCGAGGTGGTCGCTCCCCGCGCCGAGCAGGCCGAGGATGTTGTGCGCCCGCGCCGCGGCCTCGTCGTCTCCCTCCTCCATTGCCAGCCGCAGCGCCTCCTCGCACAGGTCGAGCGCGCCCGCGTCGCCCCGCCTCCAGGCGACCAGCCCGCGATCGGCCTGGACGCGGGCCGGCGCCGCGCCCAGCGCGAGCGCGGCCCGCAGGTGGTGCTCGGCCAGATCCCACTCGCCGCGGCGCTCGTGCACCGTGCCGAGCTTGTACTCGATCACCGCCAGCCGCTCGGGGCCGGCGTGCGCTGCGGCCGCGTCGTAGGCGGCCAGCGCGCGCGGCGTACTCGCCGCGCAGGGTGTGGACGTCACCGATGGCCTCGTGCAGCTGGGCGGGGTGCGGGTATCCGAGCGCGAGCGCCGTGCGGTAATGGGTGAGAGCCTCGGCGCCGGCCGCCAGGCTGCGCGCGCGGTCGCCGGCCGCCGCGTAGGCGACCGCGGCCTCGTCCTCGCGCCCGGCCAGCTGCAGGTGGCGGGCGATCAGCGCCGGGTCGGCGTGGCGCAGGGTGAGCGCGTCGGCGACCCGGCCGTTGCAGCAGCCGCCGCCGGGCCAGGCCGCTGCGCTCGTCGACCGCCGCGCGCACGCGCTCGTGGCCGAAGTCGTAGGCGGCGTCACGCTCGATGATCAGGCCGCGGGCGCACAGCTCGTCGAGGGCGGACACCACCTCGTCGCCCGAGCGGCCGCTGGCGGCGCGAACGGTGTCGACGTCGAAGGTGCGCCCGATCACCGCGGCGGCCGAGAGCACCTGTGCGGCCGTCTCCGAGACCGCATCGAGCCGGGCCTCGACGGCCTCACGCACCCCGGCAGGCGTCATTTCGGGCGGACGGTCGGAGGCGAGCAGCTCGGCCAGGAACAGGGGCAGGCCCTCGCTCTCGGCGTACAGCGTGTCGGCGGCTTCGGCGCCGAGCCCGTGGGAGCGGGCGAGCTCGGCGACGTCGGCGCGGGTCAGCCGCTCGAGCGCGACCCGCTCTCCGGCCTGGGCCAGGCGGGAGAGCGCGTGCCCGGGGTCGGGCTCGTCCGTCCGGCGGGTTGCCAGCAAGAGCAGGCGGCGGCCGTGCAGCCGCCGGGCCAGATACCCGAGCGCGTCGAGCGAGGCCGGGTCGCACCAGTGCAGGTCGTCGACGAACACCACGCCCGCCGACTCGCCCTCGCACGCCAGCGCGATCACCTGGCCGACCGCCTCCAGGAACCGCAGCCGGACGCCGGGATCGTCCAGGCTGCTCGCCGGCGGCGGGCCCAGCTCCGGGAGCAGCCGTGCGGCCTCGGCGGCGCAGTGCGCGGGCATGTCGGCGCCGACATGGTCGACCGCGGCCCGCAGCAGCTGGGCGACCACCCCGTAGGCCAGATCGTGCTCGCCCGGCGACGGCCGGGCCGACACGGTCGCCGCCCCCTGCGCCCTCAGCGCCTCGAGCAGGTCGTCGGCCAGCCGGGTCTTGCCGACGCCCGACTCGCCCTCGATCACGGCCATCCTGCCGTCGGCACCGATGCCCGCATGCAGCTCCGTCAGGAGCCGCCATGGGCCATCCCTGCCGACCAGCGGCTGCTCCGGCGCGGCGAGCGCGGCCGGCACCTCGGCGACCGCCGGGCTGCGCCCCTCGTTGACGGCGTGGTAGAGCTCGGTCGTCTCGCGTCAGCGGCCGCACGCCCAGCTCGCGGTCGAGCACCCGCACGCACTCGCGGTACTGATGCATGGCGTCGCCGCGGCGGCCGCTGCGCGGCGTAGCGCTCGATGAGCTGGCGGTGCGCGGGCTCGTGCACCGGGTCGAGGGCCAGCCGTTCGCTCGGCCCGCCGCAACGGCCTCGTCGCGGCGTCCGGCCGCCGCCAGCGCGCCGACCAGCCGGTCGAGCGCCGCGGCCCGCTCGCGGCGGATGCCCTCGGCGGCGAGCTGCTGCCAGTCGTCGAACGGTGCGCTGTCGCGGACCGAGAAGCCCGCCAGCAGATCGCCGCGGTGAAGGTCGACGGCCGTCGCCAGCTCCTCCGCGGTCGCCGCCGGGTCGGCGGCCGTCCGGCGGAACTCGGCCAGGTCGAACCACGCGTCGCCGAGATCGATCGAGATCGAGTTGCGGTCGGCGGCGATGAAGCGGCCGTCGAGGGCCGTCCGCAGCGTCGAGAGCGTTCGTCGCAGCGCGGAGCGGGAATGGTCGATGTCGAATTCCGGCCAGAGCAGCGCCGCCACCACCTCGCGGCTTTCCGGGTGCCCGCTCACGACCAGGTAGGCGAGCATCGCCGTCGCCTTGCGCGTGTCGACCCGAAGCGGGCGGCCCTCGACTTCGATCAGCGGGGTGCCGAGAAGTGAGATCCTGAGCGGGTGCACGGGGCAAGCATGACACGGCGCCGCAACGAGAGTCGCACCCCAGGGGTCGATCCGTAACGCTGCCGGGCAGGGCGTCCGTAACGATTCCGGGACGGGCGGCCGGTACAACGTGGGCATGACGATCCTGAGCCACACGATCCGGCGGGTCGTGCTGCGCAGGCCGGGTACGGTCACCCCGGCCGCGGCGGCGGATGCCGCCGAGCCCGGGCGCCGCCAGGACGCCGGCCGGTCGATCGCGCTCGACATCGCGGCCAACGACCCGATCGTCGCCTTTTTCCAGACCGCACCTGGTGCGGTCGAGCTGAAGCAGCTCGAGCTCGACTCGCCCGCGCTCGAGCAGATGCGCAGCCAGGGCATCACCATGGTGGTGCCGCTCGTCACGCAGGGCGAGCTGATCGGCCTTCTCAACCTCGGGCCGCGCCTGTCCGACCAGGAGTACTCCGCCGACGACCGGCGCCTGCTCGAGAGCCTCGCCTCCCAGGCCGCCCCGGCCGTCAAGGTCGGCCAGCTCGTCCGCGAGCAGGAGGTCGAGGTGCGAGCGCGCGAGCGCCTGGAGCAGGAGCTGCAGGTCGCCCGGCTGATCCAGCAGAACTTCCTGCCCAAGCACCTGCCCGAGCTCGCCGGGTGGCGGGTGGCGGCCTACTACCGGCCGGCCCGCACCGTCGGCGGCGACTTCTACGACTTCATCGAGCTCCCGGGCGGCCTGATGGGCCTCGTGGTCGGCGACGTCACCGACAAGGGCGTCCCCGCGGCGATGGTGATGGCCGCCACGCGCAGCGTTCTGCGCGCCGCCGCCCAGCGGCTGCTCGAGCCGGGGATGGTGCTGCGGCGCGTCAACGAGACGCTGTGCCCGGAGATCCCGCGCCAACATGTTCGTCACCTGTCTCTACGGGGTGCTGGATCCGGCCACCGGGGTGCTCCGGTACGCGAATGCGGGCCACAACCTCCCGATCGTGCACCACGGCGGCGACGTCTCGGAGCTCCGCGCCACCGGGATGCCGCTCGGCCTGATGCCGGGCATGGACTACGAGGAGAAGGAGGCGACGCTCGCGCCCGGCTCAAGCGTGCTCCTGTACAGCGACGGCCTGACCGAGGCCCACGACCCCGGCCGCGAGATGTTCGGCACCCCGCAGGGTGCGCGAGCGGCTGGCGGCCGGTCGCGTACCCGACGCCCTGATCGCGGACCTGGTGGAGCAGCTCGACCGGTTCACGGGCGCGGAGGCCGAGCAGGAGGACGACATCACGCTGGTCGCGCTCGAGCGCACGGCCGGCGCCGGGGAGCTCGCACCGGTGCTCGCCTTCTCTCTGCCGAGTGTCGAGGGCAACGAGCGTGAGGCGTTGCGCCGGGTGGCCGAGGTGGCCGCGGCGGCCGGCGTCGGAGGCGAGCAGCTGGAGCGGCTGAAGACGGCGGTGGCCGAGGCGACGATGAACGCGATGGAGCACGGCAACGGCTATGACCCCGCGCTCGCCGTCGAGATCGCCGTCGCCCAATCGGATGCGGAGCTCTCGGTGCGGATCACCGATCACGGCGGCGGCCGCGAGATCCCGCATGCCGTCACGCCCGACCTGGAGGCGAAGCTCGACGGCAGGCAGTCGCCGCGCGGCTGGGGGCTCTTCCTGATCCAGAACATGGTCGACGAGGTGCGCACGGAGGCCGACGCGCACCGGCACACGCTGGAGCTGATCGTGCACCTGAAGGGAGGCGGAGACGGCGATGAGCGCGACCCCAACTGAGGCGACCCTGAAGCGCACCGGCGCCGGCACCACCATCGTGCTCGCCGGCGACATCACCGGCTCGGCGCGCGAGGCGCTCGACGCGGCCTACACGGCCATCGCCGACGACGATCCGCTGCTGCTCGACTTCAGCCGCGGTCGGCTACATCAACTCGACCGGTATCGCCCTGATCGTCGGGGTGCTGGCCCGGGCCCGCGCCCAGGCCCGGCCCGTGAGCGCCTGCGGGCTGACCGAGCACTACCGCGAGATCTTCGAGATCACGCGCCTGTCGGACTTCATGACCATACTCGCGGACGAGCAGACGCTCGCCGCCGACAACGGAGGGGAGCGATGACCGATACGACCATCCGGCTCGAGGTGCGCACGCCGAGGCCGGGCTGCAGCGTGATCGAGCTGGCAGGGGAGGTGACCGGGGCGAGCGAGGCGGCGCTGTCGGAGGCCTACGAACGGGCCGCGACCGACGGCACGCACGCGGTGCTGCTCGACTTCGGCGGCCTGGAGTACATGAATTCCAGCGGCATCGGCCTGCTGGTGACGCTTCTGGTGCGCGCCAACCGCAACCACCAGCGCATGCTGGCCTACGGGCTCTCCGAGCACTACCGCCAGATCTTCGAGCTGACCCGCCTCGACGAGGCGATCGCGATCCACGAGACCGAGGACGCGGCCCTGGCCGCGGCCGCCTGAACTCAGAAAGGACGCTCACATGACCAGCCAACCCGACAACCGGGACGCCGCCGCATGGGCGCAGCCGGTCGACCGGCTGCACGTCTCCGAATCCGCCCCGGGGGCGCGCAACATCAACGTCTCCGGGCGCCGCCAGACCTCCCCGATCCAGGGCTTCGGCCGGATGTGGCAGAAGACCTACCGGACCCCCTCACCGGGGTGGACATGACTCCCGCGCAGGTGATCGAGATCTGGAAGGCGCACTTCCCGGAGTTCTGGCCGAAGGGCAACCGGTTCTTCGCGCCGCTGGCCGGCATCGCCCCGGGTGAGGTCGCCGCGCTCGATCTGGCGATGCCCGGGGGGCTCAAGCTCTCGACGGGCGTGCTCGTTCTGTATGCCGACGACGAGTCGTTCACGCTGATGACTCCGCAGGGGCACATGTTCGCGGGCTGGATCACATTCAGCGCGTTCACCGAGGACGGCGTGACGAACGCACAGGCGCAGGTGCTGATGCGCGCGAGCGACCCGATGTACGAGCTCGGCATGACGATGGGCGGCCACGGCAAGGAGGACGAGCACTGGATGCACACGCTGCGCGCACTCGCCACCTACGTCGGCGCGCCGGGCGAGGTCACCGTGCAGAGCGTCTGCGTCGATCGCGGCCGGCAGTGGTCGAAGGCCACGAACATCTGGCACAACGCCGGGATACGCTCCGGGATCTATATGACCGCGGCCCCCATCCGCCTGATCGGCCGGCCGTTCCGGCGCGGCGGCTGACGGGTTGCCCGACGCGATCGTCGTCGGCGCGGGCCCGAACGGCCTGGCGGCCGCCATCGAGCTGGCCCGCGCCGGCCGGTCGGTCGTGGTGTACGAGCGGGCCGACCACATCGGGGGCGGCACCGCCACGGCCGAGCTGACCCTGCCCGGGTATCACCACGACGTGTGCTCGGCGATCCACCCGCTCGCCGTCGGCTCGCCGTTCCTGCGCACGCTGCCGCTCGCCGCCCACGGCCTCGAGATGATCGAGCCCGAGGTGCAGGCGGCCCACCCGCTGGACGGCGGCCGGGCGGCGTCGCTGTACCGATCGCTCGAGGCGACCGCGGAGGGCCTGGGCGGGCGCGACGGGGACGCATATGCCGCGCTCGTCGGCCCGCTCGCCGCCGGCTGGGACGACCTGGCCGACCTCGTCCTGGGGCCGCCCCGACCGCCACGCCACCCGCTGCTCGCCGCCAGGTTCGCCCGCTCGGGCGCGCGTGGGGCGACCGGGCTCGCCACGGCGACCTTCCGCAGCGACGCCGCCCGCAGCCTGTTCGCCGGGATGGGTGCGCACTCGATGCGCCCCCTCGACCGCCCACCGACGGCCGCCTTCGCGCTGGTGCTCCTGGCGCTCGGCCACGCGGCGGGATGGCCCGTCGCCCGCGGGGGCTCCCAGGCGGTCACCGAGGCGATGGCGGCACACCTGCGTTCCCTGGGTGGCGAGATCCGCCTGGGCGAGGAGGTGCGATCGCCGGCCGACCTGCCGCGGTCGCGCGCCGTGCTCTTCGATGTGACCCCCCGCCAGCTCGTCGCCATCTGCGGCGCGCAGCTGCCGCGGCGCTACCGGGCGGCGCTTGGGCGCTACCGGTACGGCCCGGGCGTGTTCAAGGTCGACTTCGCGCTCTCCGCGCCCGTGCCGTGGCTGGCGGAGGAATGCCGCCGGGCCGGCACGGTACACCTGGGCGGCACGCTCTCGGAGATCGCGGCGGCCGAGGCCGCCGTCGCCCGCGGTGGGCACCCGCAGCGGCCCTACGTGCTGGTCGCCCAGCAGAGCCTCGTCGACCCGACCCGGGCGCCGGCCGGCCGCCACACCCTGTGGGCGTACTGCCACGTGCCGAACGGCTCGGCGGTGGACATGACCGCCGCCATCGAAGCCCAGATCGAGCGGTTCGCGCCCGGCTTCGGCGACGTGGTGCTGGCGCGGTCGACCCGCGGGCCGGCGGCGCTCGAGGCCGAGAACCCCAACTACGTCGGCGGCGACATCAACGGCGGCGCCGCCGACCTGCGCCAGGTGCTCGCCCGGCCCGTGATGCGGCTCTCGCCCTACGCGACCCCCAACCGACGCTTCTTCCTGTGCTCGTCGTCGACGCCGCCCGGCGGCGGCGTCCACGGCATGTGCGGGTATCACGCTGCGCGGGCCGCGCTGCGCGGCGTCCTGCGCTGACGGGCGGCCGTGAATAATGGGGCCTGGCCCCGTTATTCACATGGCAATACTTCGCCAGCCGTGACCGATCCCCAGCCCTCCGCCCCGTTCTCCGGCCACACCGCCTGGGCGCGCAACCTCGAGCAGCCTCTGCGGCAGTTCCTGCGCACCGAGACCGGCAGCGCGGCGGTGCTGCTCGCCGCGACCGTGGCCGCACTGGTCTGGGTCAACGTCGCCACCGGGTCGTACGACTCCTTCTGGGGCACCGAGCTCGAGATCCGCATCGGCAGTGCGTACGTGGCGCTCGATCTGCGTCACTGGGTGAACAGCGGGTTGATGACGTTCTTCTTCCTGGTGGTCGGCCTGGAGGCGCGGCGCGAGTTCGACATGGGCGAGCTGCGCGAGCGGCGGCGGGTCGCGATGCCGCTTCTGGCCGGGCTGGGCGGGATGGTCGTGCCCGTCCTGATCTACCTCGCCATCAACGCCGGCCGCGGCTCCGCGCACGGCTGGGGGGCGGCCATGTCGACCGATACCGCTTTTGCCCTGGGGATGCTGGCGCTGGTCGGGCCGCGGTTTCCCGAGCGGCTGCGCTCGTTCATGCTCACGGTGGTCGTGGTCGACGACGTGGCCGCGCTGGTCGTGATCGCAACCGTCTACACCGGCGAGGTGTGGGTGCGTGCGCTCCTGGCGGCCGTCTGCATCGCGGCGGGGCTCCTGGCGGTGCGGGCGATCGGCGTGCGGGTGGGGCTGGTGTACGCGGTCCTGGGGACGGCGCTCTGGGTGGCGCTGCTGAAGTCGGGCATCGACCCCATCCTGGCCGGCCTCGCGATCGGGCTCCTGACGTACGCCTACCCCGCGCAGCGCTCTGACCTCGAGCGCGCGAGCGACCTCTTCAGGCTGTTCCGCGAGCAACCCACCCCGGAGCTCGCCCGGTCGGCGCAGGTGGGGGTGCAGGCCGCCATCTCGCCCAACGAGCGCCTGCAGCAGCTCTTCCACCCGTGGACGAGCTACGTGATCGTGCCGCTGTTCGCGCTCGCCAACGCGGGCATCCCGGTGTCGGCGAGCTTCCTCAGCCACGCGTTCACCACGCCGATCACGCTGGGCATCCTGGTCGGCTACGTGGTTGGCAAGCCGGTCGGGATCCTCGCCAGCACCTGGATCGTCACGCGCGTGAGCGGCGGGCGCCTGCGGCCGCCGGTCGGGTGGGCGGCGGTCGCGGGCGGCGGGGCGATCGCGGGCATCGGCTTCACGGTGTCCATTCTGATCTCGACGCTCGCCTTCAGCGGCACGCAGCTCGAGCAGGCCAAGCTGGGGGTGCTGAGCGCGGCGCTCGTGGCCTCCGCCGCGACCTGGACGGTGTTCCGGGCGACCGAGCGGCTGCCGGTGCGATGGCGCCTGCGCGCCCTGGTGGGGACGGCGACCCTGCTGATCGATCTCGCGGTGCCCGTCGATCCCGACCGCGACCACGTGCGGGGGCCGCGGGACGCGAAGATCACGCTGGTCGAATACGGCGATCTCGAGTGCCCGTACTGCGGTCAGGCGGAGGCCGTCGTTCGTGAGCTGCTCGCCGGTTTCGGCGACCTGCGCTACGTCTGGCGCCACCTGCCGCTGAACGATGTGCACCCGCATGCCCAGCAGGCGGCCGAGGCGACCGAGGCCGCCGCCGAGCAGGGGGCGTTCTGGGAGCTGCACGACGTGCTGATGACCCACCAGGATGCGTTGCGGCTGCCCGATCTGGTCTCCTATGCGCAGGAGCTCGGGCTCGACGTCGACCGGTTTCAGGAAGACATGCGCACGGGCATCGGGCGCGGCCGGATCGCCGCGGACGTCGACGGTGCCGACCTGAGTGGCGTCTCCGGCACACCCACCTTTTTCATCAACGAACGCCGGCACCAGGGCGCCTACGACGTCGACACGCTCGCCACGGCTGTTCGGGTTGCGCGAGCGCGGGCGGCCGTCCTTAAAAGATCCTGAACTCCCGAAACCACCGTCCGGGCAGCGACGTATCACCGATATGGACGTGACCCTGGTCGCGGTCGCAGCTGTCGCCGGCCTGGCGACATTCCTGTCTCCCTGTGTGCTCCCCGTTCTGCCGGTGGTGGCGGCCGCGTCGACCACGGGCGGGCGCCGCCGCCCGATCGGGATCGCACTCGGGCTGGCGGTGGCGTTCGTCGTCTTCACGCTGGCCGCGTCGCGCATCCTCTCGGCCCTCGGCCTGCCCCAGGATCTGCTCCGGAACCTGGCCATCGCGCTGCTCGCCATCGTCGGCGTATCCCTGCTCGTCCCGGCGATCGGGGAGTGGCTGGGACGCGCCTTCCAGCCGCTGGCCGCCCGGGTGGGCGAGCACCTCCAGACCGGGGACGGGTTCTGGTCGGGCGTCGGCCTCGGCTGCGGGCTCGCGCTCGTGTGGACGCCATGCGCGGGGCCGATCCTGGCCGCCGTCAGCGCGCTCAGCGCCCAGCACCGGATGTCGCCCGAGCTCGTCGCGATCACGATCGCGTATGCGGCGGGCGCCACGGTTCCGATCTTCATCCTGGCACTGCTCGGGCAGCGCGCGTCAGGTGGGCTCGCACGCGTCCGCGCCGGCGGGGCGACGGTGCGGCGGCTCTCGGGCGCGGTGCTCGTGGTGGCGGCATGGCTCTTCACCACCAGCATCCCCACCGAGCTCGCGGCGGCGACACCCGGATACGTATCGGCCCTCCAGGGCGTCGAGCGCTCGCACGACATCGCCGGCGACCTGCGCCATCTGACCGCGTCGGCCGCGAACTCGCCCGCCGCGGTGGCGGCCGGGCTCTCGCCCGACACGCTTCACAACTACGGCAAGGCGCCGAACTTCGTCGGGATCTCCAAATGGATCAACACTCCGGGGTCGCGTCCGCTCTCATTGAGCGCCCTGCACGGCAAGGTCGTGCTGATCGACTTCTGGACGTACTCGTGCGTGAACTGCATCCGCACCCTCCCGTATCTGAAGGCCTGGTACGCCCGCTACCACCGCGACGGGCTCGTGATCGTCGGCGTGCACACGCCGGAGTTCGCGTTCGAGCACGTCATCAGCAACGTCGAGCGGGCGGTGCGCGAGCACGGCATCCACTATCCGGTCGCGGTCGACAACAACTACGCCACGTGGGATGCATGGGCAAACCAGTACTGGCCCGCCGACTACCTGGTCGATCGCTCGGGCGACGTGCGCGAGGTCCACTTCGGCGAGGGTTCCTACGGCCAGACCCAGGACGACATCCGCCTATTACTCGGCGAAAAGGGCACCGGGCCGATGGCACACGCCCACGACGCGATCACGCCGTCGGCGAGCGTGGCCACCCTCGAGACCTACCTGGGCACCTACCGTGCCGCCGGGTACACGCAGCAGCTGCATCCCGGCTCCGACGTCGACTACGGCGCGCCGGCGTCGGTCGACCCGAACACCGTGGCCCTGGCGGGCCACTGGGACGTCGAGAGCCGCGACATCGTGGCCGGAGCGGGCGCGCACCTGCTGTTCAACTACACGGCACCGCGCATCTACGTCGTTGCGGCGCCGCCAGGCTCGGGCCCGGCGACGATCGGAGTCTCCGTCGACGGCACCCGCCGCTCGCCCGTGCGCGTGCCCGACGACGACCTCTACCTGCTCGCCCACATGCCGACGGCCGGGCCGCACCTGCTCGACATGACCGTCCCGGCCGGGACGACCCTGTACTCGTTCACGTTTGGCTAGATGTACGGGGAGGGCCGGTCGACGTAGATGCGGCGGTCGGCTTCCTCGATGCGGTAGTCGTTGATGCTCGCGTCGCGGCGGCGCATGTAGCCCAGGTCGTCGAACTCCCAGTGCTCGTTCCCGTGGCTGCGCCACCACTGGCCTGGGGGGTCGTGGCTCTCGTACTCGAACCGCACCGAGATGCGGTTTGCCGTGAAGCACCAAAGCTCCTTGCGCAGCCGATAGGAGCGCTCGCGCCCCCACTTGCGCGTGAGGAACTCGACGATGGCCTCGCGGCCCTGGAAGAACTCGTCCCGGTTGCGCCAGACCGAGTCCTGCGAGTACGCGAGCGAGACGCGCTGCGGATCGCAGCTGTTCCAGGCGTCCTCGGCCGCCTGCACCTTGCGGCGGGCGCTCTCCTCGGTGAAGGGGGGGACGGGCGGGCGGGGATCCATGTGCCAGATCTCGCGGCAGATTATCGCCGCCGGCCCGTATGATCGACACAGAGTGACGACTCCGCCGAACGACGCTCCCTGGTGGGAACACCGCCTCACCCGCGGCCAGGCCATGCGGCGTGGGGCCGCGGGGCTCGCCGCCGGGCTGATCGCCACGGGCTACCGGGCGCCGGTCGCCGCCCGCGCGGCCACGGGCGGCGCGGGCAGGATCGTGGTCGTGGGCGCGGGCGTGGCCGGGCTGACGTGTGCATACCGGCTGCAGCAGCACGGCCTGCGGTGCATGGTCTATGAGGCCTCCGACCGGGTCGGCGGCCGCACGAAGACGCTGCGCGGCTACTTCGCCGACGGCCAGATCGTCGAGCAGGGGGGAGAGGCGATCGACACCGATCAGCACGCCGTGCGCGCGCTCGCGGCCGAGCTCGGCCTGCGCCTCGACGACACGTTCGCCGACACGCCCGGCGGGCTGCGCTCCAACCGGTTCCAGTTCAACGGCCGCGACTACCCGTATCACCGGGCCAGCCAGGACTTCGCCGTCGTCTACCCGGCGCTGCAACGCGATCTGCGCAACTTCGCCAGATCGCGGCGGGCGGCGCACGAGCTCGACGAGATGTCGGTGACCGACTGGCTCGATTCGCGCGTGCCCGGCGGCCGCGACTCGCAGCTCGGCCGCCTGATCGGCGAGGCGTACTGCTCGGAGGATGGAGTGGACATCACCGAGGGCAGCTCGCTGGCGATGATCACCCAGCTCGGGGAGTCGCCCCGCCGGCCGCTGTCGCTGTACGGCCACTCGGACGAGCGGTTCAAGGTCCACGGCGGCGTCGATCAGATCGCGCACCGGCTCGCCGGCCGGCTGCCGGCGGGGTCGATCGCCATGGAGAGCCCCCTGGTCGGTCTGCGCCGGAACGGCGACCGGTCGTACACCTGCTCGTTCTCGAACGGCGGCGGCAGCACGTTCGCCGTGCGCGCCGATCGCGTCGTCCTCGCCCTCCCGTTCACGACACTGCGCGACGTCGACTACGGCGGCGCCGGGTTCTCGCACCGAAAGCATGCCGCCATCCAGCACCTCGGCATGGGCACGAACGCCAAGCTGACGCTGCAGTTCTCGCGCAAGACGTGGCGCGAGGACGGCTACGACGGGTACATCGAGACCGACCTCATCCCCGGTGACACCTGGGACACCACCGTCGACCAGAAGGGCCGCGACGGGATCCTCGTCGTCTACTCCGGCGGGCGGCGGGGAGCGACCTACCCGACGACCCACGCCCACGCCCCGGCGCCGCCGGCCATCGCCCGCGAGACGGTCGCCCGACTGGCCACGATCTACCCGCATCTCGAGCGCGACTTCACCGGCCGGGCGCACCTCGATGCCTGGGTGCACAACCCGTGGTCGCACGGCTCCTATGCCGCCTTCCTGGTCGGCCAGTACACCCGCTTCACCCAGCACGTCCGCGCGGGCCGGGAGGGCGGCGTGCACTTCGCCGGCGAGCACACCGACACCGACCAGCAGGGCTACATCGACGGCGCGGTCCGCACCGGCGAGCGCGCCGCCCGCGAGCTCCTCGCGGGATGATGCAGACCCGGCAACTGGGAACGGACGGACCCGAGCTGCCGGTGGTGGGCCTCGGCACCTGGCAGGTGTTCGACGTCCCCGCCTCCGGCGTGCCCGCGGCGGCGGCCGTGGTGGACGCCCTCTTCGGGGCCGGCGGCCGCGTGGTCGACTCCTCGCCCATGTACGGGCGGTCGGAGGCGGTGCTCGGGCGGGCGCTGGGCGACCGGCGCCGCGACGCCGTGGTGGCGACGAAGATCTGGACGCCCTCGCTCGCGGACGGGCGGGCGCAGTACGCCGATCAGCTCGAGTTCTACGGCGGCGTGATCGACGTCGAGCAGGTGCACAACCTGGTGGCGTGGCGGGAGCACCTCGACTGGATGGAGCGCGAGCGTGACGCCGGCCGCATCCGGTGGCTGGGGGCGACCCACTACAGCCCGTCGGCCTTCGCCGAGCTCGAGACCGTCATGCGCACCGGCCGGATCGACTGCGTCCAGGTGCCGTACAACCCGCGCGAGCGCGAGGTGGAGGCGCGCATCTTGCCCCTGGCGGAGGAGCTGGGGCTGGGCGTCCTGGCGATGCGCCCGCTGGGCGAGGGCGCGCTCGTGCGGCGCTCGCCCAGCCTGGCCGGGCTTGGCGTGGACACCTGGGCCGAGGCCCTGATCGCCTGGTGCCTGTCCGATCCCCGCATCACCGTTGCCATCCCGGCGACGTCCGACCCTGATCACGCGCTGGCAAACGCCCGCGCCGGAGAGGGCCCGTGGCTCGACCCCGACCAGCGTGAGCGGATCGCGCGGCTGGCGGTCGGCTAGAGCGTCTGGCGGTCGGCTAGACCGTCTGGCTGGGCTGGGCCTGGGCCCAGTCGCGGATCTCGTCGAGACCGGGGAGCAGCCGCACGCCCTTTTCGGTGAGCTCGTACGGACTCGTGTGACCGGCGTCGCTCCGCCTGACCAGGTCGGCCGCCATGAGCTCGCGCAGCCGCTCGGTGAGCAGCCGGTCAGACAGGCCGGGGATGGCGCGGTGGATCTCGCAGAACCGGGCCGGACGGGCGGCGAGCACATCCAGGATGAGCGCCGTCCAGCGCTTCCCGAGCAACTCGAACGCCGCGGTCAGTGCCGGGCACGCCTCGAGTGGTTCGCTGTCCATGTGAGGAGGATACCGGAGCAGGTGCGACTTACCTACGAAAAGTAAGTATGATCCGGGGCTGTCCCAATAATCCTACGTCGCGGGCACTCCGCGCCAAGCCACCAGGAGGACGGATGCCGGGTCACATCCATACCACGCTTTTCACCGATGCGGCCTGTCCCTGGGCCTACTCCGAAATCCCCGAGCTGCGGGTGATCGACTGGCGCTACGGCGACCAGCTCGACTGGCGGCTC
Organism: uncultured Actinomycetes bacterium; assembly: GCA_963703275.1. Taxonomy (GTDB): domain Bacteria; phylum Actinomycetota; class Thermoleophilia; order Gaiellales; family JAICJC01; genus JAICJC01. The sequence continues at coordinate 683,094 of OY969804.1, forward strand.
GTGATGATCGGCCTCACCGAGAGCGCCCAGCAGTACATCGACCGCGGCTACACGACGTTGCGCGCGGCGCGCGGGCAGGCGGCGTTTCGCCGTTACGGCATGCCGTTCTCGCCCCGGCCCAAGGCGCGGGTCGCGGCAACGGCGCGCGGGTGCAGGACGGTCGTGGCCGCGCGGCTGCTCGAGCCCGGGAGCGAGTGGGCGGCGCTGCGGGCGCTCCAGCTGACGCAGTTCACGACGCCCCTCGTGCTCGACGACGACGAGCAGATCACGCGGGTGGTCGCCGCCGCCACGGGACTCGACGCCGAGGCGCTGCTGGCCTCGCTCGACGCGCCCGAGGTCAGCGAGGCGTACGAGCGCGATCGTGCCGAGACGCGGGCCGCGTCCGGAAGCGCCGCCGAGCTGCAGGGCAAGACGGCCGCCACCGACGGCGCCGTGCGGTTCACGGCCTCGTCGGTGACCTTCGCCCGCGACGGTCAGACGCTCGTGGCGGGCGGCTACCAGCCCGTCGCCGCCTACGACGTTCTGATCGCGAACCTCGACCCGGCTCTCGACCGCCGGCCGGCGCCGGAGGATCCCGCCGAGCTCGTCGCGGCGTACCCCGAGGGGCTGACGACCCAGGAGGTCGCCGCGCTCCTGGCACGGGGGAACGACGCTCCCGATCGGGTCGCGGCCGAGCAGGCGATGCTCGACGTGGTCTTTCAGGGCCAGGCCGAGCGCGTCCCGCTGGGTGACGACGCGCTGTGGCTCGCCCCCGACCGGGCCGACTGGTTCCGGGGCGTGCTGGGCGCCGTCGACGAAACCGGCCGGCCGGCGGCCCTGCGGGCGACGGCATGACCTCCGTTCTGCCCGATCCCGGGCCACCAAATCCCGAGTTCGAGCAGCCGGCCGACCGCGCCCGCCTGGAGCGGGTCGCAACGGCGCTCGAGGCACGGGGCTTTCGCGTTGCGATCGCCGACAACGGCGATCACGCCCGTAGGCTCGCGCTCGAGGAGATCCCGGAGGGAGCCGAGGTGCACACCTCCCTCAGCGAGACGCTGCAGCAGCTCGGCATCACCGCCGAGATCGACGAGTCCGGGCGCTACGACTCGGTCAGGCTGAAGCTCGCGGCGCTCGACCGCGAGACGCAGGCCCGGGAGATGCGCAAGCTGGGCGCGGCGCCGGACTACATCGTCGGCAGCGCGGCCGCGATCACCGAGGACGGCATCATCCTGGTCGGCTCGGGGTCGGGCAGCCAGCTCGGCCCCTACGCGTACTCCGCCGGCAGCGTGACGCTGGTGGTCGGGCACCAGAAGATCGTCCGCGATCACGACGAGGGCCTGCGCAGGATCCACGAATACTCCCTGCCGCGGGAGTTCGTCCGCATGCAGACCGTCGGCTACCCGGGCAGCCTGCTCGCCAAGGTGCTCACGATCTATGCCCAGCCGCGTGGCCGGATCCGGGTCATCCTGGTCCCGGAGACGCTCGGCTTCTGAGGCCGGCTATCCCTCGCCCGTGCGGGCGACGACGATCCTGACCGTAGTGCCGAACGGGACGACAGTGCCAGGGCTCGGCACTTGCCGGATCACTCGTGCCTCGGCGTCCCGCCTCACGTACCGAATCGCGAGCCGCAGCCCGATCCGGATCGTCACGCCCTGCATCTGCGGGAACGTGGGACCAAGCATGTCGGGCACCCGAACGCCCGTGTAGACGACCCGCACGGCGACCCGCGGCGCCGAGCCGGGGCTCCCGCACTGGACGATGATGAGTTCGCTGCGGGGCGAGTGCAGCGGCCGGAACTGCGCCGATACCGACATGACGTCCGGGCAGGCCTTGCGGTAGGCGGCCAGGAGGATGCGCTGGTATTCGACGACGTTGTCGTCGGCAGGAAGCACGGCTCGCAACCTGCCGACCACGCGGGCGCCCGCCGCCGGCCACCGACGGGTGATGCCGGCGGGCTTGGCCACAACGGCGATCGCGCGGCGATGTGCGCCCGTCGGATGGCCCGCCGCCGCCCCGCCGCACCCGGCACTCAGAACCACGAGCGCCGCGGCCGCGACCACCACTCGGGCGCACCTGAACACGACCCCAGGCTACCGCTCGTGGCATTCGTGGCGTGTATCAGCCGGGTAACAACTCGTAACTCGTGAAGCTCCGGGGGGCGGTCCGGCTACCAGCGCGCGGCGCCGAGCTCGCGCGAGATCGCGCGGGCGGCCTCGCGCACGTTCGCGACCAGCGGTGCGCGGGGCTGGCGGCGGGAGTAGATGCGCTCGACCGGCCCGACGATCCCGATCGCCCCGGCGGCCGCACCCGCGCGGTCGAAGACGGGGCTTGCAATGGACGCCTCGCCGATGATCGCCTCCTCGCGTTCCGCCGCCCAGCCCTTCTCGCGCACGCCGTCGAGCATCTTGCGGAGCGCGACCGGGCCGACCACGGTTGCATGCGTCAGGCGGGTGACGCCGTTTGCGAGCAGATCCTCGGCGACGGGCTGGTGGTGGGCCATCAGCGCCTTCCCGAGCGCCGTGGCGTGCAGCGGAAGGTGCGCCCCCACCTCGGGGATCTGAAGCGTGTTGTCCATGCGGAAGACGTGGTGGATGACGATCACGCCCTCGCCGTGCAGGGTGCCGACGCGCACCGCCTCGCCGCTGCTCGACGCCAGCCGGTCTGACCAGGCGATCGACCGCGCGCGCAGCTCGTTCACGTCCAGATAGCTGTTTCCAAGCTGGAGCAGCGCGGCGCCGAGCTGGTACTTCCCGGTCTCGGGGTCCTGCTCGACGAGCCCCTCGGACTGCAGCGTGCGCAGCAGGCCGTGGGTGGTTCCCTTCGCCAGCCCGAGCCGGTCAGACAGGTCCGAGACGCCCAGCCGGCGTGGCCCGCTGGCCAGCGCCCGCAGGATCGCGGAAGCTCTTTCGATGGATTGAATCCCCATGGTGTGTGCCGCTCTTGCCGAACCGAGTTCGACAATGTAGGATCGACCGTTGCATGAACGGAAACGATCGGTGATCGGGATTGTATTGGTCTCGCACTCTGCGGCGCTTGCAGAAGGGCTCGCAGACCTCGCCGGACAGGTCGCCGGCGATGAGGTTCGGATCCGGCCGGCGGGCGGAACGGCGGACGGTGGCCTCGGCACCGATCCCGATCGGATCACGGCCGCGATCCGTGATGCCGACACGGGCTCCGGGGTGCTCGTACTGGTGGATATTGGCAGCGCGGTGCTGAGCGTCCGCGCGCTCCTGGCCGGCGGCGACCTGGATGGAGTCGACGTCCGGCTGGCGGATGCACCGCTGGTCGAGGGTGCCATCGCCGCGTCCGTGCTGGCCACCACCGGCGCGGATCTGGCGGCCGCCGCGGCTGCGGCCGAGGAGGCGCGTGATGTCGGCAAGCTCTGAGCACCGGCGGGTCGTGCAACTTCCTGCGGACGTCGCCCTGCATGCACGCCCTGCCGGGCTGCTCGTCCGCGCCGCCGCCGCCCTCGATGCCGACGTCGTCCTGAACGCGAACGGCAAGACCGCGAATGCGAGCAGCATCCTGCAGGTGCTTGCGCTCGGTGCCGAGGGCGGCTCGAGCGTCGAGGTCGTGACGAGCGGGGCGGGGGCCTCAGACGCGCTCGACACCATTGCCGGCGTCCTCGAGAACCTCGCCGATCCCCCCGTCTGAGAGCGCCCGCCGCGCCGCCGCGGCCACCGCGCCCGTCGTCGTCGCCTCGAGCGCCTCGGCGATCGCCGTCTTGGCGCGCTGAGTCTCGAGACCGCGGATGTACCGGCGGGTCTGGGCGATGCGCGCAGGTGACACGCTCAGCTCGTCGACGCCAAGGCCCACCAGCAGCGGCAGGAGCTCCGGATCGCCCGCGGCCTCGCCGCACACGTCGATGAGGATGCCCGCCGCGTGGGCCGCACCGACGGCGCGCGCGATCAGGCGCACCACCGCGGGGTGATGGGCGGCTGCGCCGCCCGAGATCCCCGGGTTGAGGCGATCGGTTGCGAGCGTGTACTGCGTCAGGTCGTTGGTGCCGATGGACAGGAAGTCGGAGCGGTCGGCGATCGAGCGGGCCATCAGCGCTGCCGCGGGCACCTCGATCATCGCGCCGACCAGCGGATCGGGCGCGCCGGGCGCGACGGCATCCCGGGCGGCAACGGCGATCGCGCGGACGGCGTCGATCTCGCCCGCGTCGGTCACCATGGGCACCAGGATGCGCACGATCGCGTCCCCGCAGACACGGAAGAGCGCCCGGAGCTGGGGCGCGACGCCCTCCTCTGCGGCGAGCGCGAGCCGGATCCCGCGCGGCCCAAGCGCCCCGCCGGCCGCCTGCGCGGTCAGGAACGGAGGAGTCTTGTCACCGCCGAAGTCGAGCGTCCGCACGGTTGCGATCCGGTTTCCGAGCGGCTCGAGCATCGGCGCGAGCACGCGCGCGTGCTCGTCCTCGCCCGGCCAGTCCGGGGCCTCGAGGAACGAGAGCTCACTGCGCAGCAGGCCGATGCCCTCGGCCCCGGCTTCGAGCGCGGCGGTCACCTCGGCCGCGGTCCCGGCGTTCGCGAGCAGTCGGATCGTCCGGCCGTCGGCGGTGCGGGCGGGCTGGCGCCGCTCGCGGCGGTCGCGGGCCGCCTGCTCGGCCAGCCGGGCGGTGCGCTCGCGAAGCGTGGCGCGCGTGTCGGCATCCGGCGAGAGCCACACCAGGCCGCGGTCGGCGTCGACGCCGATCTCGGCGCCGGCGCCCACACCGAGCACCTCGGCACCCGCACCGGTGACAAGGGGGATCCCGAGCGACCGGGCGACGATGGCCGCGTGGGCGGTGGTACCGCTGCCGGCCAGGACGATCGCCGCCAGGATCTCGCTCCATGCGGCCACGTCGCCTGGGCCGAGATCGTCAGCGATGACGACGGCGCCCGCCGGGGGCGCGCTCGCGCGGCCCGCGCTGAGCTCGCCGGCGCGGCGCGCGATCGCGTGCAGGTCGGCCGCCCGCGCCGCGAGCAGCGGATCGTCGAGCGCGGCGAGAGCGCGCGCGTGCGGCTCGATCGCCTGCGCAATCGCATCGGGTGCCGACGCCCCCGCAAGCGCCGCGGCGGCCGCCGCCTCCACGAGGGTCGGGTCCTGCGCCATCATCCGGTTGGTCTCGACGATCTCGGCGTCGCCGGCGTGGCCGGTGCGGGTGAGGGTGCGAGCCAGCTCGGCGAGTTCCTCGGCCGCGAGCTCGAGGCCGTGCCGGGCGGCGTCGGCCTCAACCGCGGGCGGGCCGGTCTCGGCGGCCGCGACCGCCTCCGGGCGGGTCCATGCGGGGCCGATCGCGGCACCCGGCGATGCCGGGGTACCGCGCACCAACTGCGGGGTCACGATTCCTCCGCCACCGTGCGTTCGAGGGCGGCGATGATCAGCGTTGTGGACGTGGCGCCCGGATCCTGGTGTCCGACCGAGCGCTCCCCGAGGTAGGACGCCCGCCCCTTGCGCGCCTGCATCGGGATGGTCGCATGCATGCCCTCCTCGGCCGCGGCGCGGGCGGCGGCCATGGCCGCAGGCAGCGGCGTGCCCTCCTCCACCGCGGCCCGGAGAACTGCGACCGCCGGGCCGAGCGCGTCGACGATCGTCTTGTCGCCCGGCTCGGCCGCTCCCAGCTCGACGATGCCGTTCAGCGCCGCTTCGAGGGCGTCGACCAGTTGGGGCGGGTCGAACGTCTCGGCGTCGCCGAGCGCCTTGCCGGCCCGGCGCAGGGCGGAGCCCCACAGCGGGCCGCTGGCCCCGCCGACCGTCGAGACGAGCGTCGAGCCGGCCTGCATCAGGGCGCGGCCCGGCGGGGTGTCGCCGTCGAGGCCGTCCATCTTGGCCTCGACGGCGGTGAACCCGCGGTTCATGTTCGTGCCGTGGTCGGCATCACCGATGGCCGCGTCGAGTTGGGTCAGGTAGTCGCGCTGCTCGGCGATCGAGGCGGCGCATTCGTGCATCCAACGGGTCACGGTCTCGGTGTTCACGGGCGTCTCCTGGAAGTCGGTCGGCTACGAGCCCCAGCGCAGCGCAGCCGTCTTCACGGGAGCATCCCACAGACCGGTCAGCTCGTCATCGAGCTCGAGCAGGGTGATCGACGAGCCGGCCATCTCCAGGCTGGTGATGTAGGAGCCGACCAGGCTGCGCCCGACCGTGATCCCGCGCGCGGTGAGCTGCTTGTTCACCTCGTTGAAGAGCAGGTAGAGCTCGATCAGGGGCGTGCCCCCGAGCCCGTTCACGAACGCCAGCACCGACGCACCCCGTCCGAGCGGCATGTCGTCGAGGATCGGCGAGAGCATCTCCTCCACCAGCGCGGCCGCCGGCTGCAGCTTCTCGCGCCGCCGTCCCGGCTCGCCGTGGATGCCGACCCCGACCTCGATCTCGTCGGCGCCGAGGTCGAAGATGGGCGTCCCCGAGCTGGGCGTCGCGCACGAGGTCAGTGCGACCCCGAACGAGCGCGCATGCTCGTTCACCTTCCGGCAGATGCCGGCCACGTCGGCCAGCGAGCCGCCCGCCTCGGCCTTCGCGCCCGCGATCTTCTCGGCCAGAACGGTTGCGCCCGTGCCGCGGCGACCGGCGGTGTAGAGGCTGTCCTGAACCGCGACGTCGTCGTCGAGCACGACCGACTCCACCTCGATGCCGTCGTCCTCCGCGAGCTCGGCGGCGAGCTTGAAGTTGAGCACGTCGCCGGTGTAGTTCTTGACGATGTGAAGGACGCCGGCGCCGCCGTTGACCGCCCTGGTGGCCGCGGCCATCTGATCGGGCACCGGGGAGGTGAACACGGCTCCGGCGCAGGCTGCGTCGAGCATGCCGGCACCGACGAAGCCTCCGTGCAATGGCTCATGGCCGGATCCGCCGCCGGAGATGATGCCCACCTTGCCCGACACCGGCGCGTCGGCCCGGATCACGAGCTGCTGGTCGAAATCCACCCGGACCAGGTCGGCGTGGGCCACCGCCACCCCGGCCAGCGCCTCGGGGACCACATTCTCGGGATCGTTGATGAACTTCTTGACTACTGCCGCTTGGGTGCTCATGGCGGGTACTGACCTCCTGGTGGTGGGAACACGCCCGTGTGGGCGCACTCGAGGTCGGGCAGGCACCGCGGCGTGCCCCTTCGGCCCCGACCTCGGTGCCTCGGTGCTGGCTGTTCGATCGTCATCCCCCGCGGATACTCCGTCGTTCGGCCTCTCGGAACACTTTGGCCAGAGTTCGACAATGCCGAACAACATTCGAAACGATAGAACACCGAGACTCGTGTGTCAAGCACCACGATCTAGGCCCGGCAGAGGCACGGTGATCATGCCCTCCGCGACGTACCAGGTGAGCGTCCGCCGCACCATGTCGTCGAACGTGCGGTACCCCAGGCCGAGCTCGCGCGTCGCCCGCGATCCGTCGTAGGCATGCCCGTGGAGCAGGGTCGCCACCATCTCGCGGCAGAGCCGGGGGCGGCGTCCGCGCAGGCGCCCCAGCGACCCGGCCGCGCTGCCGGCGGCGAGCGCGACCGGCCGCGGCAGGTTGACCGTGCGATGCTCGACTCCTGTGATGCGGGCGACGGTGGCGATCGCCTCATCGGTTGTGACGCACACGCCGGCGAGCAGGTAGCGGCGGCCCGGCCGCCCCGCCGTCTCGGCGAGCAGATGGCCCTCCGTGCAGTCGTCGACGTCCACCAGGCTGAACCGCGAGCGCACGAGCGTGCGCAGACGGCCGTTCGCGTAGTCGAGGATCAGGCGGGCGGTGCCGCCGGTGCGGCCGGGGCCCTGCACCGACGCCGGGTTCACGCAGACGAGCTCGATGGCATGCCGTTCGGCCTCGCGCACCGCCGCCCGCTCGGCGTCGTACTTCGACCGCTCATACTGCGAGAGAAACACGCCCCGGTGGGGTGTCTCCTCGCTGGCGACCACGCCCGGCGCCTCGCCGATGGTGGCCGCAGACGAGGTGTAGATCACCCGCCGGGCACCCGCGCGAGCCGCCGCGGCGATCACATTCTCGGTGCCGGTCACGTTGGCGGCGCGCATCGGGCCCGGGTCGCGCATGCAGAACCCGTTCACGCCCGCGGCGTGGTAGACGACCTCGCAGCCCGTGGCGGCACGCTGCACGGTGTCCGGCTCGAGCACGTCGCCCGCGACCACCTCCGCTCCGAGCTCCCGCAGGGCGCCGGCCGCGGCGGGCGTGCGCGCGAGCACGCGCACCGTCCGGCCGTCGGCGAGCAGCCGGCGCGCGATCGCCCCGCCGACGAAGCCCGTGGCCCCGGTGACGAGGACGCGGGTCACGTCTCGGTGCCGGAGGCGGCGCTGGTCAGCGTGCCGGAGAAGCGCACGAGGTACTCGGCCGCCGAGGCGACGGTGATTGCGGCCGCCGCCAGCATCGCGACCTGATCCAGCCGCAGCGGGCCGATCGAGATGTCGAGCTGGACGATTGCGAGCAGGATGGCAACGAACTGGGCGTTGGTCTTGAGCTTGCCCCAGAACGACGGCTTCATCACCACGCCGTCGGCGGCGATCAGGCCGCGCAGGCCCATGATCACGAGCTCGCGCCCGATGATGATCGTGGCGATCCATGCCGAGGCCTTCCCGACCGACACCAGTGCCACGAGCGTGCCGGAGGTGAGCAGCTTGTCGGCCGTCGTGTCGATGAAGGATCCCAGCGTGCTTGTCAGGAGCCAGCGCCTGGCGAGGTACCCGTCGAGCGTGTCGGTGACGGCGGCGACGGCAAACAGCGCTGCGGCCAGGTAGTCAACGCGGCGGCCGGAGTTGGCGAGGACCAGCGCCATCACCACGGGCACCATCACGACCCGCACAGCGCTCAGCGCGGTCAGCGTCCCCTCCGAGCGCCTCATCAGGTGGTTCCGGTGCCCGGCGCGCGGCCGGGACGGCGATCCCGACGGTGGTCGGCGGTGGGCGGCACCACGGAACCATAACCCAGGCCGGAGGCCGCATCCGGGTCGCGAAATTCCCCTTATCGGTGCGGGTTTGCAACCGAGTGTGACGAAGTTGACAACGGCGGTCTGGTGAAGTAGCGTGGCGATCGGCCAGAGTTCGGTTATGCCGAATGACGTTCATGTCTAGTGGGCGCGCGAGAAGTGGTGCGCGCCCCGTTTCCCGATGACGGGAGGAGGAGCGCATGTGCGTTTTCGTCTCGACGGCCGCCCCTGAAGGAGGGTCGACGTGATTCTGGACACCTTCAACGCCGGATCTGTCTTCTTTCCGGAGCTGGTCGGCACGTGCCTGCTGATCATCATGGGCTGTGGCGTCGTCGCCGGCGTGTTGCTGGCCCATTCCAAGGCCCAGAATGCGGGCTGGGTCGTGATCACGTTCGGGTGGGGCCTCGGTGTGATGATCGGCGCCGGATCGGTCGCCGACTATGGCGGCGCGAGCCTCAACCCCGCGGTGACCGTGGGCATCTGGGCGAACACTGGGTTCAGCTCGACGTTCGGCGACAAGATTCCGACCTACATCGCCGGCGAGTTCGCAGGCGCGATGATCGGCGCCGTGATCGTGTACCTCGCGTACTACCTGCACTGGAAGGACACCGAGGATCCCGGTCTCAAGCTGGCGGTGTTCTCGACCGGCCCGGCCGTGCGCAACTACGGCTGGAACCTGGTCACCGAGATCGTCGGCACGTTCGTGCTCGTGTTCGGCATCTTCTCCGTCACGGGCAACACCGGAATCGCCCAGAGCGGTACGGCAATCCTGTTCGTCGCTCTGATCGTCGTGGGAATCGGCATGAGTCTCGGCGGCCCGACCGGGTATGCCATCAACCCTGCCCGTGACCTCGGCCCGCGCATCATCCACGCGCTCCTGCCGATCCCCGGGAAGGGCGCGTCGGACTGGGCGTACTCGTGGGTGCCCGTCGTGGGGCCGCTGATCGGCGGCCTGCTGGGCGGCATCCTCCACCACGCGTTGTTCCCGATCAGCTAGGAGGCCCGAACCCATGGCGAAGTACGTTGCAGCGATTGACCAGGGCACGACGAGCACCCGATGTATGGTGTTCGACCACTCGGGCCAGGTCGTCTCGGTCGATCAGAAAGAACACGAGCAGATCTTCCCTCAGGCCGGCTGGGTGGAGCACTCGGCGACGGAGATCTGGGAGCGGACGCAGGAGGTCGTCGCCGGTGCGCTCAAGAACGGCGATCTGACGACGTCCGACCTGGCGGCCGTCGGAATCACGAACCAGCGGGAGACGACGGTCGTGTGGGACAAGAAGACCGGCACTCCCGTCCACAACGCGATCGTCTGGCAGGACACGCGCACCGATCGCATCTGCAACGAGCTGGCGCGTGACGGCGGCCAGGACCGGTTCCGGTCGAAGGTCGGCCTGCCGCTTGCCACCTACTTCTCGGGGCCGAAGATCCGCTGGATCATCGACAACGTCCCCGGCGTGAAGGAACGCGCACAGAGTGGGGACATCGCGTTCGGGAACATCGACTCCTGGGTCGTGTGGAACCTGACCGGCGGCCCGAACGGCGGCGTCCACATCACCGACCCGACGAACGCCTCGCGCACCATGCTGATGGATCTTGCGACCCTCGACTGGGACGACGAGATCCTCGACACGATGGGCGTGCCCCGGGCAATGCTGCCCGAGATCAAGTCCTCGAGCATGGTGTACGGCAAGGCCACGGGGGTGCTCGAGGGCATCCAGGTGGCCGGCATCCTGGGCGACCAGCAGGCGGCCGTGTTCGGCCAGACCTGCTTTGCGCCCGGCGAGGCCAAGAACACGTATGGCACGGGCAACTTCCTGCTGCTGAACACCGGCACCACGCCGGTGCAGTCGGAGAACGGCCTTCTGACCACCGTCGGCTACAAGATCGGCGACCAGGATGCCGTGTACTGCCTCGAGGGCGCAATCGCCGTCACCGGGTCGCTGGTGCAGTGGCTGCGCGACAACATCGGCCTCTTGAAGAGCGCTCCCGAGATCGAGGCCCTGGCGGAGACGGTCGAGGACAACGGCGGTGTGTACTTCGTGCCGGCGTTCTCGGGGCTCTTCGCCCCGTACTGGAAGAGCGACGCTCGCGGCGCGATCGTCGGCCTCACCCGGTACGTCAACAAGGGCCACATCGCCCGGGCGGTGCTCGAGGCCACGGCGTTCCAGACCAAGGAGGTCGTGGACGCCATGAACGCCGACTCCGGCGTTCCCCTGACGGCGCTCAAGGTCGACGGCGGCATGGTGCAGAACAACCTGCTGATGCAGTTCCAGGCAGACATTCTGGACGTGCCGGTGATCCGTCCGAAGGTTGCCGAGACCACGTCGCTGGGTGCGGCGTATGCGGCCGGCCTGGCGGTCGGGTTCTGGGGCGAGATCGAGGATCTGCGCGCCAACTGGGGCAAGGATCACGAGTGGACGCCCTCAATGGACTCCGACCGGCGGGACCGCGAGTACCACATGTGGAAGAAGGCCGTCACCCGCACGTTCGACTGGGTGGAGGAAGAGGAACATGCCCACGCCTGAACGTCCCGATCGGGAGCACCCTGGGCAGGAGGGCGATTTCGCCGAGGGCGAGGAGACGCGCGCGCCCGATGAGCACGAGGGTGACTTCGCCGAGGGGCAGGAGAAGAAGCATCCTGACCACCGCCGTGAGGGCAGCTTCGCCGAGGGCCAGGAGGACCGGCCCGAGGAAGAGGATGAGCACGAGGGCGATTTCGCCGAAGGCCAGAAAGAGGACGACGACTAGCGGCGTTCTGGCGGTGCTCGGAACGAGCGAGGGGCCGGCGGTCACCGCCGGCCCCTCGACGGCGTAGGGTTCGACTGTGATCGAAACGCAGGTGCTGGTGGTGGGTGGGGGTGCGACCGGCCTGGGTGTTGCCCGTGACGCCGCGCTGCGCGGCCTCGATGTCGTGCTGGTCGATCGCAGCGACCTGGGCGAGGGCACCAGCGGCCGCTTCCACGGCCTGCTGCACTCCGGGGCCCGCTACGTCGTCAAGGATCCGCGCGCCGCTGCGGAGTGCATGCACGAGAACCGCATTCTGCGCCGGATCGCCGGCCACACCATCGAGGACACGGGCGGGCTCTTCGTATCCCTCTCGGCAGAGGATTCCGAGTACGGCGACCGGCTCGTGGCCGGCTGTGCGGAGGCCGGGATCCCGGTCGAGGAGATCGCGCCGGCGGAGGCGCTGCGGGCAGAGCCGCGGGTGCATCCAGGCATCCAGCGGGCATTCGCGGTCCCCGATGCGTCAGTCGACGGCTGGCGCCTGCTGTGGGGCTGTGCCGAGGACGTCGAGCGCCGCGGCGGCGCGATTCTGACCTACCACGAGGTCGAGAGGCTGGTGGTCGAGGGCGACCGGGTGTGCGGCGCGCATGTGCGCGACATGCGCACCGGGCAGGCCGTCGAGATCCGGGCCGACATCACCGTGAGCGCCGCCGGGGCGTGGGCGGGCCGGATCGCCGCGATGGCCGGCCTCACCGTCACCGTCCGGGGCGGCCGCGGGATCATGATCGCGCTCAACCACCGGCTCGTCCAGGCCTGTGTCAACCGCTGCCGGATGCCGGCCGACGCCGACATTCTGGTGCCGGCCCACACCGTGTCCGTGATCGGGACGACGGACAGCCCGGTCGAGGATCCCGACGATTTCTCGATCCCGCCGGACGAGGTGGCCAGGGTAATGGCAAGCGGCGCCGAGATGGTGCCCCACATGCGCGAGGCCCGCATGCTGCGCGTCTGGGCCGGGATCAGGCCGCTCTACAGCGAGGGCCCGGAGGGTGCGTCCACGCGCGACATCACCCGCGATTACGCCTTGCTCGACCACCGCGAACGCGAGGGCGTCGGCGGCCTTCTGACCATCACGGGCGGCAAGCTCACGACCTTCCGGCTCATGGCCGAGGTGGCCGTCGACGCGGTCTGCGAGCACCTCGGCGTCGAGGCCGCCTGCCGGACGGCCACAGAACCGCTGCCCGGCTCCGAGGACGGCGAGACCCACCACGTCGGCGACCGCCTGGCCGCGCGCGAGCGAAACCTGCACGACGAGCAGGTGATCTGCGAGTGCGAGCTCGTCACCCGGGGAATGCTGCTCGATGCCGTGGCCGCGCATCCCACCACCAACCTGGACGACATCCGCCGGGCCGTGCGCCTGGGCATGGGGCCGTGCCAGGGCGGGTTCTGCATCCCACGGGCGGCGGGCGTCCTGACCGCCGCCGGCCGGATGGACGCCGCGACCGCGAACGCCGCCGTGCGCGCGTTCGTCGAGGAGCGGTGGAGAGGTGTGTGGCCGATTCTGGCCGGGGCGCAGGCCCGCCAGGGGCGCCTGGACGACTGGCTGTTCCACGGGACGCTCGACATCGACCACCTGCCCGCGTGAACAGAGTGCTTGTCGTCGGCGCGGGGCTGGCAGGGCTGACATGCGCGCTGCGACTGGCCGATGCCGGCGCGCCGGTGACCGTGCTCGCCGCCGGCGCGGGCTCTCTGCAGCTCGGCGGGGCGACCATCGACGTGCTGGGCTACACGCCCGACCGGGTGGCGCGGCCGCTCGAGGCGTTCCCGCTCCTCGGAGCAGACCATCCCTACGGCCTGCTCGGCGCCGAGCGGGTGGCGGCGGCGACCCGCTGGCTGGCCGAGCGGCTGCCCGCGCTCGACCTGCGCGGCTCGGCCGGCGAGAACATGCTGCTCGCAAGCGCGTTCGGCGTCGCCCGGCCGACGGCGATCGCCCCGGCCGCCGTCGCCGCCGGCGACCTGCGCCGTGGCGGCGACCTGGTGTTCGCGGGCGTGCGCGCTCTCAAGGACTTCGTGCCGGCGCTCGTCGCGGCCAACGTCGCCCGCGCGGACGGCGTGTCGGTGCAGACCCGGGCCGCCGAGGCCGAGGGGTCGGTGGGGGGTGAGGCGGATGTCTCGCCGCTGGGTCTTGCCCGCGCCCTCGAACAGGCGCCCGTGCGAGCCGATGTGATCGCGGCGCTGCGCACCGCGGTCGGCCGCGCCGACGGCGCCCGGATCGGCCTCCCGGCCGCACTGGGCGTCGACCGCCATAGCGAGGTTGCCGCCGCGTTCTCCGACGCACTCGGCGCCGAGGTGTTCGAGGTTCCCACCGCGCCCCCGTCCGTCCCCGGGATCCGCCTCTACCGGGCGCTGACCGCCGAGCTGCGGTCTCGGCGGGCGCGGCTGATCGTCGGCTCGACCGCGATCGGCCCGATGCGCGACGGCAACCGCCTGGCCGGGCTGGAGGCGCGGGTGGCCGGCCGCACGCGCGCGTTCCCGGCGGGGGCGGTGGTGCTGGCCACGGGGGGCGTGGCCGTCGGCGGCATCGAGCTCGCAACCGACAGCGTCCGCGAGACCGTCCTCGACCTGCCGCTGGCCGGCGATCCCGGCCCCGTGCGGTACTCCCCGAGCTCGTTTCACGAGCATCCGATCGACCGCCTCGGCGTCCGCGTGGACGCCCACATGCGGCCGCTCGACTCCGGCCGAAACGTCGTGCATCCGAACCTGTACGCCGCCGGCGCCCTGCTCTGGGGCTCCGTGCCCTGGCGCGAGCTGAGCGGAAACGGCATCGCCCTGGCCTCGGGCGTCGCGGCGGCCGAGGCGATACTGTCGGAGGGTGGCGCATGACCGTTGACATTCGCGGCTCGCTGGACTCGTGCGTCAAGTGCACGGTGTGCGAGACGTTCTGCCCGGTGGCCGCGGCGACACCGCTCTTCCCCGGGCCGAAGTACGCCGGCCCCCAGAGCGAGCGCTACCGGCATCCCGGCGTCACCGTCGACGCCTCGCTGGATTACTGCTCGGGTTGCGGCATCTGCACCCAGGTGTGCCCGCAGGGGGTCGACATCGCCGAGATCAACGCCCGCGCCCGGGCCGAGATGAAGGCCGACCGGGGGATGCCCTACCGCGACCGCCTGATCGCCCGCCCCGCGCTGCTGGGCCGGATGACACGGCCGGTCGCGCCCATCGCGAACGCGGCCATGCACACGCGCCCGGTGCGGCGCGTCCTCGAGGCCACGCTCGGCCTCCACCGCGACGCGGCCCTGCCCAACTTCTCCTCGAAGACGTTCCAGTCGTGGGCCCGGCGGCACCCGCGGCCGACCACGGCGACGCGCACGATCGTGTACTTCCACGGCTGCGCGGCCAACTACAACGAGCCCAGCGTCGCCCGCATGGCGGTCGCGGTGCTCGAGCACAACGGGTTCGAGGTGATCGTGCCTCCGCAGGGCTGCTGCGGCCTGCCGCTGCAGTCAAACGGCGCGTTCGAGCCGGCCCGGGAACACACCCGGGCGCTGGTCGAGCGGCTCGTCCCATACGTGCGCGAGGGGCACATGGTGGTGGCCAACTCCACCAGCTGCGGCCTGATGCTCAAGCGCGAGGCGCGGGACATCCTCGGCATCGAGGACGAGGATCTGGCGCTCGTCGGGGCACACACCTTCGACATCTGCGAGCTGCTGCGCGACCTGCACGATGCCGGCGAGCTGCGCACCGACTTCCACCCGCTGCCGCTGCGGGTCCCGTACCACCAGCCCTGCCAGGGCCGGGGCCATGGATTCGGCAAGCCCGCCCTCGACCTCCTGGCCCTGATCCCGGAGCTCGAGGTGGTCGAGACCGAGCGCGAGTGCTGCGGCGTGGCGGGCACCTACGGGCTGAAGAAGGAGAAGTACGCGATCGCGATGGCGGTCGGCGCGCCGCTCTTCGCCGACATCGCCGCGGCCGCGGCCGACTGCACCGCGTGCGACTCCGAGACGTGCCGCTGGCACATCTCCAAGGCGACGGGCGTCCCCGCGGTGCATCCGCTGGAGCTCCTGCACCGCGCCTACGGCCTGCCCGCGGAGTAGCTGGTTCAGCTCTGCGGTGTGTCGGGGGCGCGGCGGCCGCCCCATTGCCAGGGCAGGCGTGAGAACCCGAACCGGTTCTCGGTGCCGTGCAGCAGGCGGCCGACATTCTTGCGGTGGAACACGATCACAGCGGTGCACGCCGCGACCAGGAACACGAGCACCGGAGTGGTGGCGCCGAAGGTGAACGCGAGCACCGGCATGGCGATGCAGCTTGCGAGCGATGCGATGCTCGAGTAGCGGGTGGCGATGAAGAGCGCACCCCAGATCCCGGCCACGCAGAGAGCCGCGAGCGGTGCGACCGCCAGCGCGGCGCCCAGTCCGGTGGCGACGGCCTTGCCCCCCTGGGCGAACCCGAGGAACACGGGCCGGTAGTGGCCCACCATGGCGGCCGCGCCCGCGACGACGGCCCCCAGCGATCCGGCCACCGCGAGGCCGATGAGGGCCGCGGCTGTGCCCTTGCCGATGTCGAGCAGGGCGACCGCAATCGCCCATCGCGTCCCCACCGCCCGGGCGACGTTGGCGGCGCCCATGTTGCCGCTGCCGTGCTTGCGGATGTCGACGCCCTTCGACCACCGAGGCAGCCAGTAGCCCCACGGGATGCTTCCGAGGAGGTAACCGACGGCGATGAGGAGAACGAGCTTCACCTGGGGGCGGCGCCCGACGAGCGCGTTGCCAATGTTACCTGTCAGCGGCGGCGGCGCCAGGTTCGCGCCGTGTCGGCGCGAGCACGAGGTCGTACTCGAGGGTGTGGTAGGGCGTGTCCATCGCCCGCCCGTCGGGCGCGATCCCGGCTTCGTGGCGGGGAAACGGTGCGATCAGTGAGGTCTTGACGCCGAACACGGCGTCGTCGTCCAGGTGCTCGTCGCCGGCGACAAAGATGTGTGTGATCAGCGTCTCGTATCCGGGCGCGGCGACCCGGAAGTGCACATGCCCCGGCCGCATCGGGCCACGTCCGCCCGCGCGCAGCATGCCGCCGACCGGGCCGTCGTCGGGGATCGGATAGGCCACGGGCAGCACCGACCAGAACCAGTAGCGGCCGTCCGTCTCGGCGCGCAGGCGGCCGCGACCGCGCGGAGCGGGGAGATCCGCGTACTGCACGTCGTAGAGGCCGTTCTCGTCGGCCTGCCACACATCGATGACGGCTCCCGCGATGGGGTCGCCGGCCGTGTCGAGGATGCGTCCGCGCATCAGGCAGGGCTGCCCCGGAGCCCCCGCACCCAGGTCGGCGCCGTTTTGCACGTCCGGCGCCCCCTCGACGAAGAACGGCCCGAAGACGGTCGACTCGGTCGCGCCGCCGGCCGGCGCGTGGTTGAGGCCGATCACGAGCATGGAGACGCCGAGTACATCGGAGAGGAGCACGAACTCCTGCCGTGTGTCGGTCGTCGCGTGGCCGGTGCGGGTCAGGAAGTCGATCCCGTCGAACCACTCCTGCTCGGTCAGGCCGACCTCCTCGACGAAGGCGTGCAGGTGGCGCACCAGGCTCTCCGCGATCTGGTGGAAGCGCGGGTTGGGCGCATCCGCAAAGCTCGCGAGGACAGCCGCGGTGAGCTCGTTTGACGCAAGATTCCGGCGCTCGGGCGATGAACCCACGCACGCGAACATAGCGCCCGGCAGCCGCGCGTGCGACGGCTTACGATTCGGCGGGCATGGCGCCCCGCACCCGTCCACCGTTTCGCGCCGATCATGTCGGCAGCCTGCTCCGGCCCGAGCGGCTTCGCGCCGCCCGCGCCGACCACGAGGCCCGCCGCATCGACGCCGGCGAGCTGCGTGCGGTCGAGGATGCTGCGATCCGCGACGCGATCGCACTCCAGCGCGACGCCGGCCTGCGCAGCGCCACCGACGGGGAGTTCCGGCGCACCTCGTGGCATATGGACTACATCTACCAGCTGGGCGGCGTGAGCCAGGTCGAGGGCGAGCGTCTGCACGTGCAGTTCCGCGACGAGTCGGGTGAATACGACTACGCCCCGCCCGCGATGCGTATCGACGGGCCGGTGCGCATCGACCACACGATCTTCGGGGAGGCGTTCGCGTTTCTGCGCGACTCGGCTGGAGCCGCTGTCCCCAAGCTCACCATCCCCTCGCCGAGCATGGTGCACTACCGCGGGGGTAACTCGTCGATCGACCGCTCGGTCTACCCCGATCTCGAGGTGTTCTGGGCCGACCTCACCGCTGCGTACGCCGACGAGGTGCGCCGGCTGTGCGATCTCGGGTGCACCTATCTGCAGCTCGACGACACCAGCCTCGCATACGTCAACGATCCCGCCCAGCGCGAGCACATCACCGCCATCGGCGGCGACCCCGACCACCTGCACGAGACATACATCGCGAATATCAACCGTGCGCTTCGCAACCGGCCGGAAGGGCTGTCGGTGACCACCCACATGTGCCGCGGAAACAACCAGTCGATGTGGGCGGCCGAGGGTGGGTATGAGTTCGTCGCCGAGGCGCTGTTCAACGACCTCGAGGTGGACGGCTTCTTCCTCGAGTACGACGATGAGCGTTCGGGAGGCTTCGAGCCGCTGCGGTTCGTGCCTCGCGACAAGTGCGTCGTGCTTGGCCTGGTCACGACCAAACGGCCGCTGCTGGAGCAGAAGGATGCGCTCAAGCGCCGGATCGAGGAGGCGGCCCGGTTCGTCGACATCGATCAGCTGTGCCTGTCACCCCAGTGCGGATTCTCCTCGACCGTCGAGGGCAACCGGCTCACGATCGATGATGAGATCAAGAAGCTGCGGCTGGTGGTCGAGACCGCGGCGGATGTCTGGGGTTAGCTGCTCGGGCCGATCGGCTTGCGCATGTGCACGAGCCGGTGCGTTCCGGCCGGGGTGCGATGCGTCTCGGTATAGCCATGCCGTTCGTACAGGCGCAGGTTGCCGCGGCTGTGCTCGCCCGTGAAGAGCGCGAGCATCGTCACCCCGGGCCGCGCATGCCGCTCGGCCTCGACCAGCAGCCGGGTGCCCAGGCCCTCGCCCTGGCGGTCGGGGGCGACCGCCAGGCGCGCGATCTCGGCGGTGCCCGGATCGGCCGCGTCGTGGCGCACCCGCACCGATGCGACCAGCCGGCCGCGGTCGCGGATGCCGAGCACGGTGGTTGCATCCGACCGCAGCTCGGCGCGCACCTTGGCGAGCGTCTCGAGCAGGGGAGGCAGGCGGGGGTCGTCGTGCGCCTGGGCCTCGGTCACGTATGCGGCCCGCTGCAGCGTGAGCAGCTCCCCGGCGTCATCGAGACGAAGGACGGTGATCGGCCGCTCGGTGGAGTCCACGCGCGCCATGCTAGACGCGCGCGCTTCGGTAAACTCGGCAGCATGAGTGGGGGAGCCGGAACGCGCGAGGATCCCTGGGTGCTGCGCACCCCGCCTGGGCAGTCCGAGTACACCGCCTTCGGCGACGAGTCGCTCGATCCGCCCGCCCTCGTGGCGCAGGTCGGGAAGACCGAGGTGCGGTATCACCTGCGCTGCCTGGACGACCTCCACGCGATGCTCGTGGCGCACGGCGACTGGATGCCGCTCGGAAGCGCCGACGAGCAGAAGCCCGCGGCCGAGGGCACGGTGGAGGCGTGGGCGCGCTCGCCCGAGAATCCCGTCGGCGGCTGGTACGGGCTCAAGAAGGGGCTGCGCGGCCGGTTCGCCAACTATGTCCCCCCGGTGATGGAGGCGCTCGGCCGGGCGGAGGTCGAGCACAACCCGCGGGGAAACCGCATGCGCGCGCTCTGATCTGGTCCGCGCCGGGGTCGGCGGCACAGCGCCGAAATACCCCGATATGGGGATGGAACCACCCCGCAGACTACGTAGGATGGGTCGCTGTGTGGGGTGGTAAACGGGCTCTTCGACCCCCTCGAAAGGGGGGCGTTCGATGACGACCTCCAAGAATCGCTGGGCCGTCGCTGAGGGTAGAGAAATGGGTTTGCTCAGCGCCGTCGCACCTTCCGGGGTCGTCGTCGTCGACCGCAATCTGCGCATCGTCGCGGTGCACGCCGACGTGCCGCTGGGCGCGATCGGGGCCGGGAGCGTCGGTGATGCGCTGCGGGCGGTGGATCCCGATCTGGGGCCGGCGATCGCGGCGGCGGTCGAGCGGGTGCTGCGGACGGGTCACGCCGAGATGGGTGTCGAGATCGCCGGGGCCGCGGGCACGCACATTCTGAGCCTGTATCCCGCGAGCGGCCCGGCGCCCGAGACGGTGAGCTGTGTGTTCGGCGCCACGCCGTTCGGATCCGGACCCGCCCGCGACGAGCCTGCCATCGTGGAATCGACGCCGGACGCGGTCGTGTCGACCGATCTGCATGGCGTCGTCCGCAGCTGGAACCCGGCCGCCGAGCGGCTGTACGGGTACACGGCCGCCGAGGCGATCGGCCGGTCGATCACCATGCTCGAGCTGTTCGAGCGGCAGGAGCACTGGAGGGCGCTGCTGCGCCGGGTTGCGGCGGGCGCGCACGACCTGCAGCGGGAGGCGGTCAGGCGGCGCAAGGACGGCACACGGCTCGAGGTGTGGCTCTCGGTCGCCGGCGTGCGCGACCGTGAGGGGCGCGTCGTCGCGATCTCGGAGATCGGCCGCGACGTCACCTCCCGGCGCCGCGGCGAGCGGAAGACGGAAGGGGCACTGCGCGAGAGCGAGCGCCGCCGCCGCCAGGTGGTCGCGAGCATGCTGCACGCCGAGGAGGTCGAGCGCAGCCGGATCGCAACGGAGCTCCACGATGACACCGTTCAGGTGATGACCGCATCGCTCATGGCGATGGACCGGGTCGCGCTGGTGGCGCAGAGGACGGGCTCGGCGCAGCTCGAGGCGGCTATCTCCGTCGCCCGGGCGACCCTCGAGGAGGCCACCGACAGGACGCGCCGGCTGATGTTCGAGCTCCGCCCGGCGGTGCTGCTGCGCGACGGGCTGATGGCGGCCATCCGCGTGCTCGTGCAGCAGACCGGGCGAGAGACAGGCGCCCGCGCCCGCGTGCGAGGCACGGTCGGAAGGTACGAGCATCCGGTCGAGGAGCTGGTGTATCGATCGGTGCAGGAGGCGCTCGCCAACGTGCGCAAGCACGCTCAGCCGGATTCGATCTCGGTGACGCTCGCGGAGCGGCGGGGAATGATCTGGGCGGAGATCTGCGACGACGGGCTCGGGTTCGACGTGGTCGACGCGGGCACCCGGCCGCAGGCGGCGCTGCATCTGGGCCTCGATGCGCTCCACGAACGCATTCGGGCGGTCGGCGGGTCGGTGCACGTCGACTCCTCGCCGGGCAAGGGCACGTGTGTGAGCCTCACCGTCCCGATGCCTGACGCCGGGCGGACCGGCGCCGCTCAGCGCTCGCGACGAGTGTCAGCGCTCGGCGAGCGCCGCCCGGTCGGCTGACCGCCGGCGCCGTGACGTGACGCGGAACGATATGTGCCAATTGGCATATATGACCTGTGTCGTTTCCCGATAACCGTCACTCACACAAAACATCCTGTAACACGGTCATGTAAGGTTATTTGACCCCCCTACAGGAGGAAAAGCGCACATGCCCCGAAAAGCGACCATCGGCCCAGCCGTCTATGAGCGCGTGAATCAACTCGTTTCCGAAGGCAAGAGCCGCACCGAGGCCTTTACGCAGATTGCACAGGAGCGGTCGAGCCGACCCGGCACCATCGCCGCCAACTACTACCGCACCGCGCGGGCGCAGTCCCCGAAGTCGGGACGTCGCCGCACCACGCGCACCCGGCGTGCAACCACCGCCAAGCCCCGAGCCGCAAGCACATCTGCCGCAACCGCCCGCCGGCCGGCGAGCGCGCGGGCAGTCGCCGGCGACGCCGACATCGGTGCACTGGCGAATCAGATCAGCGATCTTCTGCAGCAGCTGGTGCGCCAGGTGCAGGAGCGCGACCAGCGCCTGCGCGACCTGCTGGGCTGATCGGCGCCATCCACGCGGCGGCCGGCCGTCAGGTGGTGACAGTTACAAGCGTGCCGTAGCTCATCAACTGATAGGCCGTCGCCGCGTCGGAGTAGGGCAGTTCCACACAGCCCAGGCTCTGAGGCGAGCCGTACGATCCGCGCAGGAATCCGTGCACCGCGTCGCCGCCGTTGAAGTAGCTGACCCACGGGATGTTGGGATCGTCGTAGTGCGTCCCGTCCGGGTTCGTGCCCTGCATCGTCGTGGACGTATAGCGTAGGTACACCGGGTAGGTGCCGAGCGCGGTGGGTGCCTGCGGGATGCCCGTGTTCGCCAACGACGTGAAGACCGAGTGCCCGTTGCGGTAGATGGTGATCGTCTCGGGGGAGCTCTCACGCACGACGACGTAGGTGTAGGGCACCTGCGCGGTCGGCCGCGGTCGTGCGGTCAGCGCCAGCCAGACGCGCCGGCCCGCGATCCCGTCGACGGGCATGTTGTGGTCGGCCTCGAAGGCCATCACCGCCCCACGGGTGATGGTCGAGAACACACCGGGCTGCCACTGCGCACCCAATCCGGCGATCGGTCCGAACCGCCAGTGCCACCGGCCGCGCCGGGGCGAGAGCTCAAAGAGCGGCTGCGGCCCCCGCACCGTGAACGTCACCGGCAGGTATCCGGAGTGGGCGAGCAGCTGCTGCAGGCGCAGCACGCTCGGGCCCTGGTCGCCCTCACTCACGGTATGGAAGTGCATGCGGGGATCGCCGAACGGGTTGACCGGCGCTCGGGCATGGCCGTGGTGGTGGCGGTACGCAACGACGCGCTGCCGCGCCGACCCGTTGGTCGCGGCGCTGGCCGCCGTCGGCTCGGTCGTGTTCCGTGTCATGGCCAGGAACACGCCTCCGGCAGCGGCCGCGGCCACGAGGAATCCGATCAGCACGAACACTCGCCGCATCGGCCGGAGTGTACTCGCGCTATCCCCCGTGCCGTGTGGCCCGAGCCGCTGCTTTCATGCGTGGTGAATATTTGGTGCCTGGCACCGGGTATTCACGCTAGATATGTGGGCGTGGTCGATCCGCAACTTGCCCCACTCGCGGCGTCGTTCGGCAGGGTTGCCGATGCGTACGATCGCGGCCGGCCGTCATACCCCGCCGCCGCGCTCGAATGGCTCGTCCGCGAGCTTGGGCTGACGCCCGAATCGACGGTTCTCGACCTCGCGGCCGGGACGGGCAAGTTGACCGGGGGGCTGCTGCCGCGGGTGGGCCGGCTGATCGCCGTGGAGCCGGTGGCGGAGATGCGCCGCGTCCTGGCGGCGGCACAGCCCCAGGTCGACGTTCGCCCCGGGACGGCTGAGGCGATTCCCCTCGATGCCGGCAGCGTCGATGCCGTCTTCGTCGCCGCCGCGTTCCACTGGTTCGATTCCGAGGCCGCGCTCGCCGAAATCCATCGCGTGCTGCGCCCCGGCGGCGGCCTGGGCCTTCTGTGGAACCGGCCGGAGTGGGACAGCGAGCGCTGGTACCCGGACTTCGCACAGGTGCTCGACCGGGCCCGCGTCGCCCAGGACAACCCTCCGAACCTCTACGCGACCGGCCCCTGGCGGGCCGCCCTTGAGCGATCACCCCTCTACGGGCCGGTGCACACGCGCGAGTTCCGGCATGTCCACCGGGTCACCCGCAGCGAGTTCCTGGCCCGCGTCGCGTCGTGGAGCGTCGTGGCCGTCCTCCCCGAGGCGCGCCGGGAGGAGGTGCTGTCAGAGGCGGGCGCCGTGCTCGACCGTCACGGCGTGACCGCACTCGAGTTGCACTATCGCACCGACACCTACAGCGCCCGCGCTCACCAGTCGCCGTCGGCGTAGAACCTGGTCCACAGGTGCTCGGTGCCCGCGCGCACCCTGGCGATCTCGTCTGCGGTCAGCCGCCGCTTCCAGTTGGTGATGTGGGCGGCGCTGTCGCGGCGGACGGAGTCGGGCCGGCTCGCCTCGGCCGGGTTGGAGGCGTCGGATGTCGACCGCACGAGCGCCTCGACCCCGTCGTCCCAGGTCACGTTGAGACGCCTGAAGACCTCGCGGAAGCGGTCGACCGGCTGGCGCGAGATGTCCTCGAGCCGTTCGAACACCCAGTCCGATCCGTGCCGTTCGCGATGGCGGACGACCGCCTCGGTCTGGACGTTCCAGAGCAGGATGGCCTGGTCGACGATGTCGTGCTCGCGCTCGGAGTAGGCCCGCAGCGGCTGCTCGTAGGCGGAGAGGAAGTCGCGCATGAGGAGTGGCTGGGAGAGCAGGTCGCCGAAGCGCTTGGTGTAGTTCCAGTGCAGGCGTTTGATGCTCGCGGCGAACGCGCATGGATGCCGGACGGTGACGACCACGTCCATGTCGAAGCGGTCGGCGAGCCAGTCGGCCGAGAACACCGCAATCGGATCCTTGTAGAGCGCCGCGGCACCGCGACGCCGGTACGCCCGCCACCGCGCCACATCGCGTGCCATCCGGCCAGCGTCCTTGACGCTGCGCAGGACGGCGAGTTCGGCCTTCGCCTGGTAGTCGAACACGAGCGAGCGCTCGATCGCCGGCACGAACGGCTCGGCATTCTCCGCGCAGACGTACGGAAACCAGTGCGGCCAGCGGATCGCGAGCGTGCCCGGGCGGTGCAGGCGGCTGAAGGGCTCCCAGATGTAGCCGAGCGGCGTCGGTGAGGCGGCCAGCATCTGGCCGACCCAGCCGGTGCCCGATCGGATCGCACCGGTGACGAGGAGCGGCTTCCCTGCCGGCCGCTCCAACGCTACGCGCGCGGCCTCAGCCGCAGCCGTCGGCCTTGGGTGAGTACGGACCCTCGACGTCGGGCTTCGCCTGGAACGAGGCGTTGCAGCCGCATGTCGAGGCCACATTGGGGTTGTCGAAGCTGAACCCCGCGCCCATCAGGCCATCCTGATAGTCGATGGTCGAGCCCTGCAGGTAGGGAAGGCTGATCGGATCGATCACGACCCGGACGCCGTACGCGTCGATCTCGACATCGTCGGCTTCACGGTCGGTGTCAAACCCGATGGCGTACTGAAATCCGGAGCAGCCGCCACCCTCGACGGCCAGGCGCAGCACCTGGGCCTCGGGATCCTCGGCCGCGAGCGCCTTGACGCGCTTCGCTGCAACTTCAGTGAGCGTGACCATGGGCCAATTGTAGCCGCGAGTGGGGTCGGAGCGCGAGCCCTTCATGCCGGTGGCTCGCAGCCGGTCAGCCGGTACGCCCACGCCAGTGCCTCGGCAACGGCGCGGTAGAGCTCCGGGGGCGCGTCGGGGGCGATCCGAAGCGGGAGAGCGGTCTCGGCCGGGGCGCCCGCATCGGACTCGGGCCTGTGCTCAGGCGTAGCCATCGTAGGCCCCCTTTGGCGGGATCGGCGCCCGCTCCCCGGTGCGCCGGGTGCGGACGCTGGCGATGCCCGGCCGTCCGGTCGCGCGCTCGAGTCCCGCCACCAGGTCGGGAAGTGTCGCCGCGGCGCGCTCGGCCACCCCGCCCGCGGGCGTGACCACCGCGGCCTCGACGCCGGCAGCGTCCAGCCGCAGCCGCACCTCCACCGCGCCCACGTTCGGGTGGTGGAGGGTGAAGACCGCCTCGCCGCCGGAACCTTCCTCGCCTGCGCTCTGCCGGCCGCAGTCCGGCTCGATGGTGACGCTCGCGGCGGCGCCGCCGGGCAGCCACAGCACGCCCTCGGCGAGGCCGAGCGCCGCGCGCAGAAGCTCTCCGTCGCCGCGCAGCGCGAGCTGCCCGGCGAGCCGGGCCACGTCCTGGTCGTCCTTCCCGTCCGCCGCCTGGGGCTGGATCCGCACCACCAGCTCGCGCGCGTCCGCGCGCACGACGCGCAGGCTGAGTGTCTGCCCGGCGGCGAGACCCGCCGGCACGCGCGCCTCGAGCACGACCCCGGCCAGCGTGATCAGCCCGCGGCCGCCCGCCGGCGGCGCCGAGACGACGCGCGCGACCAGTTCCTTGCCGGCCGCGAGCGTCAGCGGGCGCGCTCCCGACGCCGGGTCTACGGCGGCCCCCTTCAGGGTGATCTGCTCGAGGTTCATGTCAATTCACCTTGTTCTCGGACGACTACCCGGCCCAGGAACCGGTGTCTCCGGATCCGTGTCATCGACCGCGTAGGAGCGAATTCAAGTGGAACGAGGTCTGTATATCGCCGCATCCGGGATGATCGCCGAGCAGGTTCGGCAGGATCAGCTTGCGAACGACCTCGCGAACGCGTCGACGCCGGGTTACAAGGCGGACAGCTCGGAGCAGGCGAGCTTCTCGGACCTGCTGCTCTGGAACTCGAACACGGGTGCCGCGGTCGGCTCGCTGAGCATGGGATCGCGTATCACCAAGGTCGTCACCGATCTTTCGCAGGGCCCGCTGCAGAACACCGGCGACCCGCTCGACGTCGCGCTCGACGGCCCCGGGTTCCTGGCGGTCTCCACCGGCTCCGGTGTGCGCTACACGCGCGACGGCGAACTCGTTATCGATGGCGACGGCCGCCTGGCCACCGACACGGGCGATCTGGTGCTGGGCACGAGCGGCTCGCCCATCACCGTCGGTCAGTCGACCGACCCCAGCACGATTTCGATCGACTCGCGCGGGACCGTCAAGGTCGGCACGCGCACGGTCGGCACGCTCGCCGTGATGTCACTCACGGGCGCCACGAAGCAGGGCGACACCCTGTTCACGGGGACGCCCGGCGTGCGCCCCGCGGGCACCACGGTGCAACAGGGCTTTCTGGAGGGCTCCGGCGTGCAGCCGGCCGAGGCGATGGTGGACATGATCGTCTCGTTCCGTTCGTACGAGACGACCCAGCGCGCGATCCAGACGATCGACACCGAGCTGGGCAAGGCCGCCGACTCGGTCGGCAGCGCCACCGGCGAATAGCCCGCAAAAGCCGCCCTCAAGAACCCCGAAAGGCCGCCGATAACGTGGCCGTACATACGGGGATTGCAGCGGCTGGACTGCTCTTGCAGAGGCCGACGGGGGACGCACCGATGCGGCCCTCAGCCCCGAAGGATTCCTCTGGGAAGGGCACCGATGCTCAACGGACTCTACTCGGCAGCAAGCGGCATGCTGGCACAGCAGACGCGGATGGACATGCTCGCGAACGACCTCGCGAACATCGACACCACCGGGTACAAGCAGGCCCGGATCGGGTTCCGCGATCTGGTCTACAACAAGGAGCAGGGCATGCCGGTCGGCGCCGGCGCCGCGGTGGTCGACGCGGGCCGAAACGACGCCGAGGGCGCGCTCCAGGCAACCGGCGATCCGCTGTCGCTCGCGATCAACGGCGCCGGATACTTTCAGGTGCAGCGCTCGGACGGGAGCGTTGCCCTCACGCGTGCGGGCGACTTCACGACCGACGCCAACGGCGACGTGGTGAACTCCGCCGGTGACCGGCTCGTCCCGCCGCTGCGCATCCCGGCGGGCACCGATCCCTCGACGCTGTCGGTCGCCGCAGACGGCACCGTGACCGCCGGCCAGAAGACGATCGGCAAGGTCACCCTGGTCGACGTTGCGAACACGGCCGGCCTCGAGGCGCTCGGCGACAACGAGTTCGCCCCGACGGTCGCAAGCGGCGCCCCGCGCGCGATCACCGGCTCTGCGATCTCGCAGGGGTATCTCGAGGCGTCGAACGTCGATCTCGGTCAGACGATGGTGGCGCTCATCGACGCCCAGCGCAGTTACGAGATGGACAGCAAGGCCATCCAAAACCAAGACCAGATGATGCAGGTCGCAAACGACATCCGCCAGTAGCCATGAGCGATCTCTCCGCACAGGAACTCACCTCGCTCGGCTCGACCGTCATGCCGACGGTGCTCCCGCCCGACGTCCGCGCGGCGGGCGCCAAGGGCGAGCAGCTCTACTCGGCGGCACTCGGCTTCGAGCAGATGCTGACCCAGGAGCTGACCGACCAGCTGGCCTCGACGATGCAGGGCACAGACAGCACCGACGGCAGCGACTCGGCCGACGACTCGAGCGACGACTCGAGCGATCCGTCGACCGACTCGATCTTCCCGAGCGACGACGGCTCGACGTCGATGTACAGCCAGATGCTGCCCCAGGCGCTCAGCGACGGCATCACCCAGGCCGGCGGCCTCGGAATCGCCCACCAGCTCTATCTGATGCTGGCGCAGCAGACCGGCGTTGCCACCACCGGCTCGGCGGGCAGCGGCGCGGCGGTCGCGCCGACCTCCTCATCGGCCGGAGCATCGACGAGCGGCGGATGATGAACGGTCTGGTCGAACACCTCGAGCGGCAGCTGGCGTCGAACCGGCGCCTGTTGCAGATCGTGCTCGCCCAGGGCGAGTCGATCCGCGAGCAGGACGTGCAGGGCGTCCTGGCCCGGCTCGCCGACGTCCGGGTCGAGATGAGCAAGCGCGCGCAGATCGAGCGTGAGCGCGATGCGCTGCTCGGATCGGCCGCTCAAGTTCTCGGCGTCCATGCCGATCAGGTCACCCTGGACATGCTGCTGAAGCTGACCCCCGAGCCCACTGCGACACGTGTCCGCGCCCTCTCTGCCGAGCTCAAGGGGCTCCTGGCGGAGATCGCGCGCATCCACCGTCAGAACCGCGTCCTGATCCGCCAGGAGCTCCTGTTCCTCGATCATCTGATGCGCGTGCTGTCGGGCGCCCCGCAGGCGGGGTACACGAACATCGGGCACACGACGCAGACGCAGCCCGCCAACCTCGTGGACACCAGGGCATAGCGTGGCACTCTCGACCTTCATGGGGCTCGAGACGAACCTCCGCGGCCTGCTCGCACAGCAGCAGGCGCTGGACGTCACGAGCCACAACATCGCCAACGCCAGCACCCCGGGGTACTCACGCCAGGTCGCGGTGCTGGTGGCGTCGCCCGCCTACGCCATGCCCGGCGTGTCGACCGCGCCGGCGGGGGCGGGCCAGCTGGGCACGGGTGTCGACGTCGCCTCCTACCAGCGCATGCGCGACAGCTTCCTCGACGTCCAGTACCGCGCCCAGTCGATGCTGCAGGGCCAGGCGCAGACGACCGAGGACGGCCTCCAGCAGGTGCAGCTCGCATTCAACGAGCCAACCGACAGCGGCATCAGCTCGCTGCTCTCCAACTACTGGGGCGCGTGGCAGAACCTGTCGAACAACCCCGAGGACATGGGCACCCGGCAGGCGCTGGCACAGTCGGCGGCAAGCCTGGCAGACGGCTTCACCAGCCTGTCCTCGCAGCTCACGACGCTGCAGTCGCAGACCGGCCAGAACGTCGGCGACACGCTCACCGAGGTCAACTCCTACGGCACGCAGATCGCCCAGCTCAACGTGGCGATCAGCAAGGAGGAGGTCAACGGGGACACCCCCAACGACCTGCTCGACCAGCGCGACGAGTTGCTCGACAAGCTCTCCGCCATCGGGAACGTCTCGACGACGGCCGGCGCGAACGGCTCGATCGAGGTCTCGTTCGGCGGCGCATCGCTGGTGACGGACGGGACGTCGAGCACGCTCGCCGAGTCCGACCTCACAGGCCTCACCTCGGGCAACCTCGAGGGCCTGATCACCCTGCGCGACACGACCATTCCGGGCTACCAGGCCCAGCTGAACACGATCGCCTCGACGCTGATCACCCAGACCAACGCCCAGAGCGCGGCCGGGTTCGACCTCAACGGCAATACGGGGGCCGCCTTCTTCACCGGCACGGACGCCTCGAACATCGCCGTCAACCCGGCGATCATCACGAATCCCTCGCTGATCGCGGCCTCGGCCACCGGCGCCGTCGGCGACGCCGGAAACGCGCTCGCGATCGCCGACATGCAGAACACGAACGTGATCGGCTCGTCGACCATCGACAGCGCGTACACGCAGCTCGTCACGCAGGTCGGATCCGACGTCCAGCAGGCGACGAACCAGGTCGACACGACGACGTCGCTCGTGAATGCGCTTCAGAACCAGCGCCAGTCGGTCTCGGGCGTCAGCCTCGACGAGGAGATGACGAATCTCATCACCTATCAGCGCGGCTATCAGGCATCGGCCCGCGCGCTGAGCGCGATTGACGACATGCTCGATCAGCTGATCAACCGCACCGGGAGGGTGGGGCTGTGACCGATCGCATCACCCAGAACATGATGAACCAGACGCTGCTGTACGACCTGCAGAACGTCACAACCCAGCTGTCGACGTCCGAGCAGGAGCTGTCGTCCGGCTACAAGCTGAACCAGCCGTCCGACGATCCCTACGGCGCGAGCCAGGCGCTCAAGCTGCGCGCGGATCTGGCGTCAAACCAGCAGTATCAGTCGAACGTCACCGACGCGAACTCGTGGCAGACCGTGGCCGATACCGCGCTCGGAGACATCGGCGACTCGATCGAGCGCGCACGCGACCTGGTGATCCAGGGCGCCAACGACACGAATGACGCGTCCGACCGGTCGGCCATCGTCACCGAGCTGACGCAGCTCATCGACTCGATCAAGACCGACGCCAACACGCAGTCGGGCGGCCAGTACATCTTCTCCGGCACGGCGACGACCACGCAGCCGTACCAGCTCGGCACCGATGACACATACTCGGGCAACACCAGCACGATCAACCGTGAGATCGGCGTGGGCGTGCAGGTGGCGGTGAACCAGCCCGGATCGAGCATCATCGGCGACTCTTCGAGCGGGCTTCTGGCCACGCTTCGCACGATCGTCAACGACCTCAACTCGGGCAACACGAACGCGCTCAGCACCACCGACCTGAGCGCACTCGACACGGCCAACGACACATTGCTGAACGCGCGCGCGCAGGTGGGCGCGCTGTCGGATCGCCTCACCACCGCAACGAACAGGCTGCAGCAGACCGAGCAGTCGACGACGCAGCTCTTGTCCAACACGCAGGACGCCGACATGACACAGGTGATGGTCAGCTTCTCGACCCAGCAGGCCGCGTATCAGGCCGCGCTGCGGGCGGGTGCGCAGATCATCCAGCCGTCACTGATGGATTTCCTCAGCACGACGTAGCCACCGAAGGAGGCCCCCCACCATGCATATCGACAGCACACGCTTCGGCAAGATCGAGATCCGCGAGGACACCGTGATCGCCTTCCCCGAGGGCCTGATCGGGCTCGGCGGAAGCCGCTACGCGCTCGTCGCCCGCGACGACCGCTCGGTGTTCTACTGGCTGCATTCGATCGACGACCCGTCGGTCGCGCTGCCCGTCACGATGCCCTGGCCGTTCTTTGCCGACTACGAGGTGAAGCTGGCCGACGAGGACGCCGCCCAGCTGCAGCTCGAGTCCCCCGACCAGGCCGAGATCTTCTGCGTGGTGCGGGCGACCGACCAGCTCGGTGACTTCACGATCAACCTTCGCGGCCCGATCGTGATCCACTCCGACCGCCGGCTCGGTCGCCAGGTGATCAACGAGGTGGGCAAGTACGGCGTGCGCGAGCCGCTGTTCTCGCGCGTCCCGCTCTCGGAGGTCCGACCCGCCGCCCCGGCCGCCCCGGTTGCGGCCACGGGGGTCTAGACCGTGCTTGTCATCACCCGCCGCTCGGGCGAGCGTGTCTGCATAGGCGACCAGATCACCGTGACGGTGCTGGAGGTGTCCGGCTCGACCGTGCGCCTCGGCATCGACGCTCCCAGCGAGGTGCCGGTGTACCGGCACGAGATCTGGCTCGCGATCAAGGAAGAGAACACCGCGGCAGCACTGGCGCCCGCCAGCCGCGTCCCCTCGACGGTAACACCCGACTAATCCCCGCAGTCAAAATTCGAAGGAGTTTCCACCAATGTCCCTTTCAGTTCAGACCAACATCGAGGCGTTCGACGCGCATCGAAACCTGGTAAACACCAGCAACGAGCTGGCCTCGTCCATGGAGAAGCTCTCCTCGGGCTACCGGATCAACAAGGCCGCCGACGACGCCGCCGGCCTGGCGATCTCCGAGAAGCTGGACGCCCAGGTCAGCGGTTTGACCCAGGCCCAGCAGAACGCCCAGGACGCGACCAACCTGGTGCAGACCGCCGACGGCGCGATGGGCGAGGTGCAGTCGATCCTCCAGCGCGTCCGCGACCTGGCGGTCGAGTACAACAACGGCACGCTGTCCAGCTCCGACCAGGCCGCCATCACGGCCGAGGTCGCCCAGCTCTGCGCCGAAGTTGCAAGCATCGGCAACGACACGAGCTTCAACGGCATCGCGCTTCTGACCGGCAACGCCACGATCACCTTCCAGGTGGGCGCCAACGACGGCGAGACCATCGCCACCTCCGCGGTGCAGCTGTTCGGCACCGGTGCCGGCGTGGCGATCGACTCGTCGATCTTCAACTTCAGCGGCTCGACGATCAACATCTCGCAGATCGATGCGTCGATCGAGAACGTGTCGGATGACCGGGCGACGTTCGGCGCCGTCCAGAACCGGCTGCAGCACACGCTGAACAACCTCAGCAACTACCAGGAGAACCTGTCCGCGGCGGAGTCGAGCATCAAGGACGTCGATATGGCGTCGGAGATGGTCAACTTCACCAAGCTGCAGGTGCTCCAGCAGGCCGGCATGAGCGTTCTCGCTCAGGCCAACCAGGCCCCCCAGTCGGTGCTGACCCTGCTGCGCAGCTAGCGCACACCGCACCCCCGCAGGTCGAGACGGGGCCGTCCGCACACGAGTTGCGGGCGGCCCCGTTCTCGTTCTCAAGTTGCGCTCACGGCGGGCGATCTAGGGATGGATGAGCACTCCCGCCGATGCGCTGGCCCCCGCCGGCTTCACCGATGCGATCAGCCGCATGCAGCAGCTCGAGTCGATGATCGACCAGCTGGTGGCGCCGGCAGCAGCGCAGCCGGCGGCGGCCTCGACGTCCGCGACCGGAAGCGCGACGTCATTCCAGCAGGCGCTGAACGCGGCCGGCGTCGCCCAGCCCGCGGCCGTGAGCACATCGGGGACAGACCCCGGCCTGCAGACGCTGCAGGTGGCCGAGAGCCAGGTCGGCGTCACCGAGCAGCCGCCGGGCTCGAACGACGGGCCCCAGATCGCCATGTACCGCACGGCGACAGCGGGCGCCTACGCCGGCGCCCCGTGGTGTGCCTATTTCGTCTCGTGGTGCGCCGCCCAGGCCGGGACACCGCTGGGCGACCAGGGCCAGGGCCTCGGCTCCGTGGCCGAGATCACCGACTGGGCGCGCTCCACCGGCCGGCTCACGTCGACCCCCGCGCCCGGCGAGCTGATCCTCTTCGGCACCGAGCACGTGGGCATCGTCAAGTCGGTCAACGCCGACGGATCGCTGACCACGGTCGAGGGCAATGCCTCAAACGGCGTGCGGGAAGAAACCCGCTGGCCGTCCGAGGCAACGGGGTACGTCCAGCTCTAGCCCCTGAATACATGGGGCCAGGCCCCATGTATTCATCCACCCCGGCGGTGACTCATCGCACCAAAAGGGGTCAGACCCCTTTTGGTGCGGCCCCGGTTAAACGCCGAGGGGCCACCCGGTGGGTGGCCCCTCGATCGGTGTTGCTGAGTGGGACTAGCGCAGCAGGGTCAGGACCGACTGGGGGGCCTGGTTGGCCTGAGCGAGAACGCTCATGCCGGCCTGCTGGAGCACCTGCAGCTTGGTGAAGTTGACCATCTCCGACGCCATATCGACGTCCTTGATGCTCGACTCCGCCGCGGACAGGTTCTCCTGGTAGTTGCTGAGGTTGTTCAGCGTGTGCTGCAGCCGGTTCTGGACGGCGCCGAACGTTGCCCGGTCGGTGGACACGTTCTGGATGGCGGCGTCGATCGCCGACAGGTTGATCGTCGAGCCCGAGAAGCTGAAGATCGACGAGTCGATCGCAGCCGAGGAGCTGCCGAACAGCTGCACGGCGGAGGTGGAGATGGTCTCTCCGTCGTTGGCGCCCACCTGGAACGTGATGGTGGCCGTACCGGTCAGAAGCGCGATGCCGTTGAACTGGGTCTGCGAGCCGATGCTCGAGATTTCTGCGCACAGCTGGGCGACCTCGGCCGTGATGGCGGCCTGGTCGGAGCTGGACAGCGTGCCGTTGTTGTACTCGACGGCCAGGTCGCGAACGCGCTGGAGCATCGAGGTGACCTCGCCCATCGCGCCGTCGGCGGTCTGAACCAGGTTGACGGCGTCCTGACCGTTCTGCTGGGCCTGGGTCAAACCGCTGACCTGGGCGTCCAGCTTCTCGGAGATCGCCAGGCCGGCGGCGTCGTCGGCGGCCTTGTTGATGCGGTAGCCCGAGGAGAGCTTCTCCATCGAGCTGGCGAGCTCGTTGCCCGTGTTGACCAGGTTTCGATGCGCGTCGAACGCCTCGATGTTGGTCTGAACTGAAAGAGACATATCTTCCTCCATGAAGATAGGTTTGTGTCCTTCGCGCCCGCATCCGTGCGGGACGCAACCTGGTTATCGACCGACCAAAAACGCTCTTTAGCGATCTGCGAAAATTGCAAAGAGAGCTATGCGTGCACGTCGATCAGGTGCGGCGGCTCATCGTCGTCCGCGTCATCTGCAGGCGGCTGCGGGGCCGGCTTCGGCCGCTGCTGGTCACGCTCCTTGCGCGCGTCTCGCTCGCGCAGCGCCCAGGCCGGAGGCGTGGGTGGGATGCGGTCGATCCCGTCCATCACCCATCACGCCCCTGCTCGCGCTCCCGGCTCGCGACCAGGCGCTTGACGGCCGCCCGCGCCTCGGCGTCGAGCAGATGCTGCCAGAGCACGATCGCCCCGATCCACGCCAGGGTCTGGGCGGCGATGCCGGCGATCACGCCGCGCAGCAGCGCATCCGCGACGGGCATCCCGGCCAGGTAGCTATAGGCGGCCACGAGCACGAATCCCAGCAGACCGCCCCAGGCCTTGATCCGGCGGATCGACGCGGCCGCCTGGGGGTGCTCGGAGAGCCCGACGAACGGCGGGTTGAGGTCCGCCATCAGGGCATCACCAGCGCGGCCAGCTCGGCCGGGTCGGCCGGGCGCAGCCCGGAATCGGCCCTGCGGCCGTCGGCGAGGTACGAGACCGGCCGCTTGAGCATCAGCGACAGGCCGACCGCAATCGCGGCCGACGGCGCCTCGTCGACGCGTGAGATCAGGATCCGGTTCACCGGGCAGGCGTCCTCGAGCGCGGCGTGCAGGTGCAGGAGCGTGCGCGCGTCGTAGGCGGCCGGGGTGACGAGGTGCGTCTCGTCGGGGCGCACCGCCTGCAGGAGCCGCCCGAGCTCGGCGATCCCCTCGGGGTCGCCGGCCGAGACGGGCGGGGTGTCGACCACGATCACGGTGTCCGTGCCCGGTCCGCGCACCGCTGCCCTGGCCGCGTCCGGGGTGTCCGCCGACCGCCGGTCGAGTGCGATTCCCTCGGTGAGCGCCGCCAGGCGCGTGTCGGCCGCGCCCGGCTCGAGGCTCACGAGCCGGACGGAGAACGGCGAGCGCGACCCGTATGCGTGCGCGAACTTGGCCGCGGTCAGGGACTTCCCGGCGCCGGCGGGGCCGACAAGCGCGATCGTGCGCCGCTTCGTGCGCCACCCGGACTCCACGCGCACCATGCGCGCGAGCGTGCGCCGGAGGAGCTCCTCGGGCGTGGCGGCGGCGTCGAACGGGGCGACCATCCGGATCGCGTCGCGCACGAGTGCCTCGACGACGACCTCGGGCATGCCGGCGGCCACCAGGCTGTCGCTCGCCTGGGCCCACCCGGCGGGGGCGGCCTGCGGGGCGGGTGCGGTGCGGGGGGTGGCGTTGGCGGAGACGACGTCGAGCGCCTCGAAGCCGGTGCCGCCGTCGTCATCGGCGCCCGCCTGCTCCTGCTCGTAGGCCGCGTCGAGGACGTCGGCGAACGGGCTCGCCTGCACCCTCAGGGTGCGGATGACGGGGCCCTCCTCGTCATTGTCGCCCGCTCCGGGCGAGTCGTAGGCGTCGAACACGCTGCGGGCGGGGATGGCGGAGACCGGTGCGCCGGACTGCGCCTCGACCTCGACGCAGCGCTTCCCGAAGAAGCCCGCGAACCCGCCGGTGACGCCCTCACGGCGGCGGGTGATCACCGCGCTTGCGCCGAGCTCGGCCCGGATCGTGGGCAGGAGCTCGTCGAGGGACGTGCCCTGGTAGGTGCGGGTCTCTGCCATTGTGACTCCTTTCGGCGGGGCCCTAGCCGCCCACGACTCCGGTTGACTCGACACGAATTCCCGGCAGGATCTCGTTGTAGGACACGACCGGAAGCTGGGGGAGGGCCTGCTCGATCAGGCGCCGCATGTGCCGGCGGATGCGGCCGGAGCACAGGAGCACCGGGCGCAGGCCCATGCCGGTGGCCTGCTCGACCTCGCCGGTCAGCAGCCCGACCACCGTCTGCGCGCGCGAGGGGTCCATCGCCAGGTACTCGCCGTCGCGTGTCTGGGTGACCGACTCTGCGATCTCCTGCTCGAGGTTGGGGTCGAGCGAGATCGCCTGCAGCGTCTTGGCGGTGTCCAGGTAGTTGAGCGTGATCGACCGGGCCAGCGCCTGGCGGGCGTACTCGGCCAGGATGGCAGGGTCGCGCGTGGAGGCCGCCCGGTCGCCGATCGCCTCCAGGATCGTGCCCAGATCGCGAATCGAGACGCCCTCGCGGAGCAGGTGCTGCAGCACCCGCTGCACCTCGCCGACGCCCAGCTTGTCGGGAACGACGTCCTCGACCGCCGCGGCGTTCTGCTCCTTGAGCGCGTCCAGGAGCTTGCGGGTCTCCTGCCGGGTCAGGAGCTCGTCGACGTGCCGGCGGATCGTCTCGGTCAGATGCGTGACGATCATCGACTCGGCGTCGACCACCGTGTAGCCGAGCGCCTCCGCCTGGGCGCGCTGGTTCTCCTCGATCCAGACGGCGGGCAGGCCGAACGCCGGCTCGGTCGTCGGGATGCCCGCGACGCCGGGGGTCGCGTCGCCGGGATCCATCGCCAGCCGGTGGCCGGGGATGACCCGGCTCCGCGCCACCTCGGCGCCGCGCACCTTCACCGCGTACTCGTGGGAGTCGAGCACCACGTCGTCGTGGATGCGGACGGGCGCGATCACCATGCCGAGCTCCGCAGCGATCTGGCGGCGGACGACCCCGACGCGACCGAGCAGCGATCCGCCCGACTTGGCGTCGACCATGGGCACGAGGCCAAAGCCGATGGTCAGCTCGAGCGGGTCGATCTGGAGTGCGCCGACCGCCGCGTCGCCGGGCTGCTGGTTCGCCGCCGGCAGCGCCTTCTTGGCCGCAGCGTCCGCGGCCGTGGTGGCGGCATGCCCGACCAGCGCGCGGCCGAGCAGGAAGAACATCGCCCCGATCGCCAGGAACGGGATGAACGGCATCCCGGGGACGAGGCCCATTGCGGCGACGATCGCTCCGGCGACCATCGGCGCCCGCGGCTGGCCCATGATCTGGTTGGAGATGTCCGTCCCCAGGTCGGCCTCGCTACCCGCGCGCGTGACGATGATGCCCATGGCGGTCGAGATCAGGAGCGCCGGGATCTGGGCGGCGAGGCCGTCGCCGATGGTGAGGATGGGGAAGGTGTGGGCGGCGTCCGTGAATGACATGCCGCGCTGCAGGAGGCCGACGCCGATCCCGCCCAGAAGGTTGATGGCGACGATCAGGATCCCGGCCATGGCGTCGCCCTTGACGAACTTGGAGGCTCCGTCCATCGCGCCGTAGAAGTCAGCCTCGCGCGAGATCTCGTCGCGCCGGCGGCGGGCCTCCTGGTCGGTGATCTGGCCGGCGTTCAGGTCGGCGTCGATCGCCATCTGCTTGCCCGGCATGGCATCCAGGGTGAAGCGGGCGGCCACCTCGGCAACACGCCCCGAGCCGTTGGTGATGACCACGAACTGGATCACGATCAGGATCAGGAACACGACCATCCCGACCAGCACGTTGCCGCCGACGACGAACGAGCCGAAGGCGTGGATCACGCCGCCGGCGTCGGCGTGCAGGAGCACGAGCCGGGTGACGCTGATGTTGATCCCGAGCCGGAACAGGGTCGTCAGCAGGAGCAGCGACGGGAACGCCGCAAAGTCGAGCGCCCGCGGCACGTACATCGTCGTGATCAGGATCATCAGCGCGCCCGCGATGTTGACCGTGATGAACACGTCGATCAGCGCGCTCGGCAGCGGCACGAGCATCATCGCGACCACCACGACGACCCCGACCGCGGCCAGCAGGTCGTTGTGCTTCAGGAGCATTTTCAGGCTTCCACCCATGGATCAGCTCCCCGTCCGGGAGGCGGCGGGGTGGGCAGAATTGGGGGGGTCGACCGCGGGGGGCGCGGCCGCGAAACGGGGGCATCCGGTTCGCATCCTGGGCGTTATCGGCAAGCTCGGCCCGCAGTATGAGGGTCGATTTCGACCACTCTCCAAACGCGCATTCCGGGGCTCTGGCAACCGGCTTATGCGGCCCGGTTGCGGCGCCTGGCGGTGCGGAAGACGTAGGCCAGAACCTCGGCCACGGCGGCGAAGAACTCGTCGGGGATCATCTGCCCGATCTCGACCTCGCGGTGCAGCGCACGGGCCAGCGGCGGGTTGGTGAGGATCGGCACCGAGGCCTCCTCGGCGGCCGCCCGGATCGCGGCCGCCACCAGGTCGACGCCCTTGGCCACGATCTCGGGCGCGGGCCGGCTGCCGTCGTAGCGCAGCGCGACCGCGTAGTGCGTCGGGTTCGTCACCACGACGTCCGCCGTCGCGACGTCGGCGATCATGCGCTTGCGGGCGCGGGCGAACTGACGCCGCCGGATCGACCGCCGCACCTCGGGGGCGAGGTCGGACTGGCGCGCCTCCTGGCGCACCTCCTCCTTGGTCATCTTGAGCGACTTCTCGTGCTGGTAGCGCTGCCAGGTGAAGTCGATGATCCCGATGATCAGGAACGCGAAGCAGACGTACAGGGCGAGGGTCATGACCGCGCCGGCGAGCTGCGACATGATCTCGCCCGGTGGCGCGCCTGCGAGCCGGCCCAGATCGGTCATGCGCGGCCAGATCGCGACGAACGCGGCGACGGCGACGACGGTGGTCTTGACGATGGTCTTGCCGGCATCGAAGAGCGCACGCGTCCCGATCAGGCGCTTCATGCCCGTGCGCGGGTTGATCCGGCTCCATTGGGGCGCGAGTGCGGCGCCGGTGATCTGGGGCCGGTTCTGCACGAGGTTCGCCACCAGCCCGGCGGCGGTGGCGGTGATGGCCACGGGCGCGGCGATGCCCAGCATCGACTTCATCGCCCACCACATCAGCGATCCCAGCCCGGCCCGGCCGGCGAGGTGGGTGTCGCCCGACTGGCTGAGCCCGACCCGGACCACGTCGGCGAACCGGTCGAGCATGGTCGGCGCCGTGATCACGAGCGCCACGATCCCGCCCATGAGCACGGCGGCCGACGTCAGGTCGGGGGAGCGGGCGATCTGGCCCTTCTTGCGCGCCTCCGACCGGCGTTTGGGAGTGGGCTTCTCGGTGCGGTTGTCGGCCACGGCTCAGCCGCCGAACGTGTTCAGCGCCTGCACGACCGACTGCTGGAGCGTGGACTGGATCTGATCCGAGACGAACGGCAGCGTCGCCGCGATGACCGTCATCCCCACCAGGATCTTCGCCGGCAGGCCGACCACGAACACGTTCATCTGCGGCACCGCCCGGGACACCAGGCCGATCGCCGCGTCGGTGATCATGAGCGCCACAAGCGCCGGTGCGGCGATCTCGAGGCCGATCGCGAACACCTGCGCCAGCACGTTCAGCATTCCGGCGGTCACCGCTCCGATGTCCGGGTAGGCGGTGATCGGCAGGGCGCGGTAGCTCGCGGCCATGCCCTCGATCATGATGTGGTCGCCGCCGGTCATCAGCAGCACCATCATGGCGAAGAGCGAGTAGAACTGGCCGATGACGGCGGTCTGCTGGTTGTTGACCGGATCGAGGATCGACGCGAACGAGAACCCGATCAGCGTGTCGAGGATGCTCGCGCCGGCCTGCACGGCGGCCGTGACGAGCGCCATCGGGAGCGCGAACGCGAGCCCGACCACGAGCTCCTTGAGCATCAGCCCTGCCACCTGGCCGGCGTCGGTGGGGACGGTCTGCCCGTGGATGGCCAGCGGCATGATCGCCAGCGAGATGGCCATCGCCAGCATCAGCTTGATCCGCACCGGGATCATGTTGATCGAGAAGACCGGCGCCAGCACGAACAGCCCACCCACCCGGCACAGCACCAGCAGGAACCCCACCACCGGTGCGAGCACCGTCGTCGGCAGGTCGACGGTCACGGGCCGACGAGGTTCGGGATGTTCGTGTACAGGTTGATCGTGTAGGTCAGCATCTGGTCGAGCATCCACGGCCCGGCCAGCGCGAGCACCGCCCCGATCACCAGGATCTTGGGGATGAAGGTGAGCGTCTGCTCCTGGATCGACGTCACGGCCTGGAACACCGAGACGACCAGCCCGACGACGAGCCCCGCGAGCAGGAACGGCATCGACACCTCGAGGGCGATGGTCATGGCCTGGGTGGCCAGCGAGTTGACGGTGTCGGCGTTCATCGTCAGGTGTGGAAGGATTGGATGAGGCTCTGGACGACGAGGTGCCAGCCGTCGACGAGCACGAAGAGCATGATCTTGAAGGGCAGCGAGATCAGCACCGGCGGCAGCATCATCATGCCCATGGACATGAGGGTCGAGGCCACGACCATGTCGATGATCAGGAACGGCAGGTAGATCAGAAAGCCGATCTGGAACGCGGTCTTGAGCTCCGAGATCATGAAGGCCGGAACCAGCACGTAGGTGGGGATGTCGGCCCGCGTCTTCGGCCGGGGCAGGTTGGCCATGCGCACGAAGAGGGCGAGGTCGGAGTCGCGGGTCTGGTTGAACATGAACGTGCGCAACGGCTGCTGGCCGCGCTCGGCGGCCTGTTGCAGCGAGATCTCGTGGCTCGTGTACGGCTGGATCGCGACCGTGTTCACCTGCTTGAAGGTCGGGGCCATCACGAAGATGGTCAGGACGAGCGACATGCCGACGAGCACCTGCGACGGCGGGCTGGTCGGCGTGCCGAGCGCCGTGCGGACGAACCCGAGCACGATCAGGATGCGCGTGAAGCCCGTGACCATGAGGAGCGCGCCGGGGATCAGCGAGAGCAGCGTCATCGCGACCAGGATCTCGACGGGGGTCGAGAGGGCGTTGCCGTTGATCGAGATGCCCGATCCGGCGCTTGCGAGCAGGGGCAGGAGGGTCATTGGCGGGCCGTCCTGTGGCGGAGGGTCTCGATCAGGCCGCGCGGTTCGGCCGGCTCGGCGGGCGGCAGCGCGAGCATGGGCGACTCATCGGCGGTCACGGCCAGGGCCTCCTCGGCGGTGTAGACGCGCAGCGGCGTGATGGTGTGCTCGGTCGCGCCGACCAGGATCAGCTCGTCCCCGGCGCGGACCAGGTGCAGCGTGCGGTTCGGGGCAAGAGGCGTGGTCGCCACCAGGCCGATGCGGTCGTCGGGGCGGCCCGCGCGCGACCGGGACGTGGCCTTGAGCAGCCAGTAGACGCCGTAGATCACGCCCAGCACCACGGCGAGGCCGACGATCGTGCGAATCGCGTCCGCGCCGGCGCTGCCGACGCCGACCGTGGCCGACCCGTGCGCGGAATCGGCTCCCGCAACGGCCGGATCGAGCGGGGTCTTGTCCTGGTGGAACGCCGGCGCCTTGGCCTTGGTCTTGGCGCCTGCCTGTGTGGCCGGAGGCGTCTGGGCGCCGGTCGCGGCGGCAGCCGAAACGGGCGCGATCAGGAGGAGCGCGGTGACGGCGAGCGCGATCGGGCCGGCGCTCGTCAGAAGTGGGGGGCAGCGACGGGAGGGCAAGGCGAGACACCTCATCGGACGCCCGGCGCCGCACCTTGAGCACCTGCTCGGCCACCCGGTGGAGCGTCCCTGGCCAGGTCGCGCCGGATTACTACAAAACGGGGAGGCGGTCCCGCGCCTGCCTGCCGATACGGACGTATCACGCCGCGGGCTTCCCCGTGCCGTGACCCCGACCGAGTCTCAACTCCCCCCCGTCTGTTCGTCCCTTTTTGGAGGTTCCCCCAGTGGAAGCGACGTCTGCCCAAAGCTCACGGCCCACGGCCGGCACCGCCGAGTCGCTGTGGCGTGCCTGGGTCGACCACAAGGATGTGGCCGCCCGCGACCGGCTCGTGCTCTCGTACGCGCCGATGGTCAAGTACCTGGCCTGCCGCAAGGTCCGCGAGCTGCCGGCCCACTGTGAGCTCGACGACCTCGTGTCGTGCGGGCTGCTCGCGCTGATCGGCGCCGTCGACCGGTTTGACCCGGTGAAGGGCGCCACGTTCGAGCAGTACGCGTGGACGCGCGTGTCCGGGGCCATCATGGACGAGCTGCGCCGCCAGGACTGGGCGCCGAGGGCGCTTCGCCGCAACGGCCGCGCCATCGAGCGCGCGCGGGAGCAGTGGCAGGCCCGCACCGGCCGCGTGCCCACCGACGATGAGCTTGCGCGCGATCTCGAGATCGACGTCGACCAGCTGCATGGTCAGCTCGAAGGCCTCGCCCGCGCCGACGTGCTCAGCCTGAACACGCCCGCCCGCGGCACCGAGGAAGCCATGCCGGTCGAGGTCGGCGACACCATCGAGGCGGCCACGAGTGAGTTCGACCCGGAGCTCGCGGCCCTGTCAGGCGAGCGTGCCGACGTGCTGCGCGACGCCATCGCATCGCTCAGCGAGCGGGAGCAGACGATCCTGGTGCTCCTCTACGTGAAGCACATGCAGGGAGCCGAGGTCGGCCGCCTGCTCGGCATCAGCGAGTCGCGCGTCTCTCAGATCCTGAGCTCGATCCGCCGCACGCTGAAGGACCGGATCGACAAGTACGACGCGGTGGCCCCCCCACTGCGCCGCGCCGCGTAGCCTCCCGCCGTTCGCATGCCTCCGTGGAGGCACGGGGGACTGCCGTCGCTCCCAAATCCGCGACGTCCGGCCTTGCCGTGACGATCGGGTATTGGAGCCGAGGGCTGTCCCCCCCGAGCCGCCACGTGGCGAGAGGCCACCAACCCTGGAGGGCGTGAGCCGTCGTGGGCGCAGGCTTTGGGCGGACCGGGGACAGTCCCCGGTCAAAACCCGTCACGCAAATGTCACGGCAGACGTTCGGGGACTGTCCCCGGTCTGACGCAACCCCCATGGAGGCACGGGGACTGCCGTCGCTTCCAAATCCGCATCCGCACCGCACGGTGGGTGAATATTTGGTGCCTGGCACCGGTTATTCACGGACGTTTCAGGCGGCGGCGTCGAGGCGCCGCTCGGGCGACACGACGTGGGTGATGCGCAGGCCGAACTCCTCGTCGATCGCGACCACCTCGCCCTGGGCGATCTTGTGGCCGTTGACCAGCAGGTCGACCGGCTCGCCCGTCATCCGGTTCAGCGCCACGATCGACCCGGGGCCGATCTCGAGCGTCTCGCGGATCGTCATCATCGCGCGCCCGATCTCGACCGAGAGCTCGACCGGGACGTCCAGGACGGGGCCGAGGTCGAGTGCCGTCGGATGGCCGCCGGCACGGCCCTCGAGCACGGGCATGACGAGCTCGGTGCCTGCCTCGGCGGCGATGTCGGCGGGATCGGTGGCGGAGTGATCGGTCATGCGGGGCACCTACTGGACGACGACATCGGTGAACAGAACTTCGGTGACCTTAACATCGGTCTTCGCGACGAGATCTTTGAGGATCTCTTTCGTCAGCGCCTCGCGCTTCGGCCGTTCGATCAGGTCGCTGTCGGGCAGGCCCGTCAGATCGTTGGTGATCACGGCGCGGACGGCCGCATCCTCGGTCAGCGTCGCCGGCGAGCCGTCGGCGGGCGCCGGCGGCGCGCCGCTCGTGAGCAGGAGGGCGACGGTGACCTTGCCATAGTGTCCGCCGCTCAGGTTGACGACGAACTCGGGCGAGAGTGGAAACAGCGTCCCCTGGATCTTGGCCGGGGCCGCCTTCGCCGGCTTGGGGGCCAGGACGAAGAAGTAGGCGCCGCCTGCGGCCGCGAACAGCACCAGCAGCACGGGCAGGATGATCTTGAGCTTGCCTTTCACGGGGACGTTCCTCCGGAGGAGTCGGTGGCGTTGGAGCGGATGACGACCACGTCCACGCGCCGGTTGAGCGCGCGACCTGCGGCCGTTGCGTTGGGGGCGACGGGGTTCTCGTCGGCGTAGCCGATCGCGGCGAGGTGCGCCGGCGAGACGCCGTGATGGATCAGAAACTCGAGGACGGCGTCGGCGCGAGCGGTCGAGAGCTCCCAGTTGCTCGGGAAGATCCCGCCCGTCACGGGGACGTTGTCGGTGTTGCCCTCGACGCTGATCTGGTTTGAGATGTGCATCGAGACGATCAGCTTCGAGACCTCGGACAGAAGCGGTGTCGCGGTCGGCTTGAGCGTCGCCTGGCCGCTGTCGAACACGAGATTGTTGGTGAGCAGCCGGATCACCAGCCCGCGCTGGTCGATGGTCGTCGAGATGTCGTTGGCGAATCCGTGCTTGCGGGCGTAGTTCTCGACCCGGCGCTGCACTTCGAGCAGGGTGTTCTGCTCGGCGGCGGCGGCCTTGGCCTGCTGGGCGGAGTTCGGCGCGGTGCCCATGAGGGTGCGCGTGAAGATGTTGAACGTCGAGTCGACCGACCCGCTCGGGGTGGCCGTCTGGACGCCGGTGATGCGGGTCGGGTTGCCCTGCTGGATGCCCTTGCCGCCGTCGAGGACACCGCCGATGAACGCCTTCTGAAGCGCGTGCTGCAGCACCTGGTACTTGGAGATGTTCACCGACGAGATCGAGAACAGCACCATGAACAGCGCCATCAGGAGCGTGATCATGTCGGCGTAGGTCAGGAG
Source organism: uncultured Actinomycetes bacterium (assembly GCA_963703275.1). Taxonomy (GTDB): domain Bacteria; phylum Actinomycetota; class Thermoleophilia; order Gaiellales; family JAICJC01; genus JAICJC01. The sequence continues at coordinate 727,331 of OY969804.1, forward strand.
CCAGCGCTCGTCGCCGCCCTCGTGCCCGCCGCCGCCGTGGCCGCCCCGCCGGTGTGCGCGTGCCCGGCTGGCGCTCATGCCGCTTCTCGCAGTTCACCCGCGCCGGCCGGTGCGCCGGCGGCCTCGGCGGGGGCCGCCTGGCCGCGGTCGGCCGGGGCCACGAATGACTCGAGCTTCTCGGCCAGGACGCGCGGGTTGTCGCCGGCCTGGATCGAGAGGATCGCGTCGATGACCATGGTGCGATGGTTGAGCTCGGTGGCCGACATCTCCTTGAGCTTGTTCGAGATCGGCAGGAGCATCAGGTTGGCGCTCGAGACGCCGTAGAGGGTGGCGATGAACGCTCCGGAGATGGCCGGGCCCAGCGTGGACGGGGCGGCCAGGTTCTCGAGCACGTGGATCAGGCCCATCACGGTGCCGATGATCCCGACGGTTGGCGCAAACCCGCCGGCGGTTGAAAACAGGCCCGCCACCTGGGCGTGGCGGGCGGCGAGGCCATCGACCTCCGACTCGAGGATCGCGTGCACGAGATCCGAGTCGGTTCCGTCGACGACCAGCTGCAGGCCCTTGCGCGTGAACGCGTCATCGATCTTGGCCACGTCCTCCTCGAGCGCCAGAAGGCCGTTGCGGCGTGCCTTCTCGGACAGCTCGACCATCTGGCCGATCGAAGCGGCCGAGTCGATGGACGACCCCTTGAACGACAGGATGGCCGCCTTGGGCGCGGTCATGAACGAGCGAAAGTTGGTGGATGCCATCACGGCGCCGGACGTGCCGCCCACGATCAGGACGAGCGCGGGGATGTTGAGGAAGGCAACCGGATTCGTTCCCTCGAGGGTCGCGGCGAGGAAAAGCGAGGCAAACGCGCAGGCGATGCCAATTGCCGTTATGGCCTTCATGTCTGTCCGATCCTTCGGGGCGACGACCGCCCTACGTGGCGGCCTGTTATTGCACGACAGTGAATGTAATCGTCACTCACAGCAGATTTTTCAGTCTGCTTGAGAAGTCTGCTGGGGGAGCGCCACGACCGGCGCCAGCCGGCCGGCGGAGGCGCGGGCATCGGCGACCGCGACGGGCTGGTGCGAGTCGGTCAGGATGGCGACTCGCCACTCGCGCACGAGCCGCGCCACCTCGGCCGGGCTCTCGATGACGACCAGCCTGACGCCGTTCACGAGCGCCAAAACGGTGTCCGGATTTGCCTCGACGACCTGGATCAGGTCGGGGTTCACGTACAGCTCGTGTTCGGGTTGGCTGATGCGGTGGACGGCGATCACGCCCGCTCCTTTCGGTCGCGGCCATGGGTCGAGGGGCGGACCCGCCTGGGCCCGCCCCTCACCCGTGCCCTGCCTAGTGCTTCAGGTTGACGAGCTCCTGGAGCATCTCGTCGGCGGTGGTGATGACACGGCTGTTGGCCTGGAAGCCGCGCTCGGCCGTGATCATGTTGGTGAACTCCTGGGCGAGGTCGACGTTCGACATCTCGACCGCCCCCGGGATCATGGTGCCGAGGCCGTTGGTGCCGGCGATGTTGGCGGTCTCGGTACCGGAGTTGTTGGTCGCGATCCAGTTGTTGCCGGACACGCGCTGGAGGCCGGCATCGTTCGGGAACGTCGCCAGCGAGATGACCGCCACCTTGGTGACGTTGCCGGCCGAGTCGGTCACCGACACGGTGCCGTTCTGCGAGATCGAGACCGAATCCGATCCGGGCGGGATCGTGATCTTGGTCTCGTTGGCGGCACCCGTCTGCGGGTTGCCGTTCGTGTCGAGCGTGAAGCCGACCACGTAGTCGCCGTCGTCGGTGACCAGGTTGCCGTTGGCATCGGTCGTGAAGTTGCCCGCGCGCGTGTACATGTAGCTCGCGCCGGTGCTGCCGAGCTGGGTGCCGTCGGCGGCCAGCCGGAAGAACCCGTCGCCCTGGATGGCGACGTCGAGCGCGCTGCCGGTCGTCTGCACGGCGCCCGCGGTCATGACGTTGTTGATCGAGCCGAGCCGGACGCCGAGCCCGACCTGAGCGACGTCGGTGCCGCCGGAGGTCGCGGTCGGCGCGCTGGCGCCGTGCTCGAGCTGGGAGAGGGCGTCCTCGAAGCTGACGCGCTCGGACTTGAACCCGATGGTGTTGACGTTGGCGATGTTGTTCGCGGTCACGTCCAGCATCGTCTGATGGACGGCAAGGCCGCTGATGGCGGAGAACATTCCTCGCATCATGGTGATCCTGTTCCTCTCCGGCCGACCCGCTTCCCCCTGACGGGGGTCCGGCTGGCTGGCCCGGTGTCGTTGGTGGTGGTTAGTTGATGACTGCGCTGTCGATGTTGGTGAAGACGCGGTCGCGCATGTTGTCCGCGCCCACCGCCGTGATGACGGTGCGGTTCCGTACGGACACCACGAAGGCCGTGGAGTCGACCAGCACCAGGGCGTCTCGCGAGCCCTTGGCGGCTGCCTTTTGCACACCCTCGTTGAGCCGCGCCATGGTGGCCGCGTCAACGGGGATCCCGCGCTGCTGCAGTCGTTCGAGGGCATGGCCGCTGAGTCGCAGTGGCTGCGAATCGGGGGCCGCCATCTGCTTTTGCAGCAGCTGGTCGAAGGCCGGCCCGTCCACGGCAGGGCCGCGCGCGCCCTTGGCGGGCGGCGTGACACCGGCCACGCCCGGGGGCGTGGTTGCCGGATTGAGACGGAGCGGGTCGGCGGACATGGCTACGAGACGCCGATGATCTGGCTCGGATCCACCGAGGTGCCGTTGACATCGATCACGGGTGAGCCCGAGCTGAAGGTCACCGCGTCGACCACGCCCGAGCCCTCGTTGCCCTCGGAGTCGGTGTAGGCGACGTTGTGCCCGATGAGCGCGATGCTCTGCGCCTGCTGGGAGCCCTGGACGAGGTTGGTCAGCTGCTCCACCGAGGAGAACTGCGCCATCTGCGTCACGGTCTGGGTCGGATCCTGCGACGAGCTGAGCGGATCCTGGTTCTGCATCTCGGCGACCAGCAGCTGCAGGAACCCGTCCTGGCCGAGGATCGCGCTGGGATTGGACACGGAGGACGACGTGGTGGGTGTCGTGCCCGCGAGTGAACTGACGGTGCTCATGGTTCCTCCTACGCGAAGACGTCGATCTGCGACCCCGGGAGGGGCAGCCGCGACGGTTGGATCGTGATTTCGGCCTCGTCGGCTTCGGCGTCGCCGCCGCCGGCCGGCCCCATCGCGCGGGCCGTGTCGGCCGCCCGCTCGCCGTTCTGGTTGCTGCCGCGCTCCTCGCCGGACAGCTGGACATCGAGCCCGTGGACGGTGACGCCCTGGCTCTCGAGCGACCGGCGCAGGTCGGCGCCGGACTGAAGCAGCTCCTGGGCCGCGGCCCGGTTGTCGGTCGTGACCGTGGCCGAGACGCCGTTGTCGTGGTAGCGCATCGTCACCTGAACCCCACCGAGCCCCTCGGGCTGAAGCGTGATCCGCGCGACCGGCTGACCGGCCCGCACCGCCATGCGCATCGTCGTGCCGGTGACATCGGCGATGTCCTGCATCGTGGCGTTGGCAGTCAGCGTCGAGGCCGCCTTGGCATCCTGCGGCACGGCGGGAGCGGCGGCGGCCGGTGCGACCGGCGCGGCCGTGACCGTGGGATCCGCCGCGGGAGCGGCCGGTGAGGCGGCGGCCTGGCGGGGTGCGGCCGGCGCGGGTGCGCTCGGCGCCGGCTGCGGCTGTGCCTGCCGCGGCGCCGGCTGACCCGAGTTCTGCTGCGACCCGGCGCCGCTGTGGCCGCTCGGGACGGGCGCCGCGGGCCGGGCGGTGGCGGCGGTGGGCGCGGTGATGGTCGCCGGCCGCGCCGCAGCCGGATTGGACTTGGCCGTGACCGGCCGGGCCTTCTCCGCCGAGGCGGCCGGCGGTGTGGCGGTCGCGGGCGCTGCTCCGGCGGGCGCCGGTGCCGGCGCCTGGACGGCCGGCGCAGACTGCGTCGCCGGCTGAGCCGGCTGGCCGCGCTGAGCCCCCTCCACCGGCTGAGCCGGCACGGGCAGGACGGTGGCCCCCGGCTGGGCCGCAGCAGGTGCCGCAGTGGCGGGGCGTGCGGTCTTTGCGGCCGGCGTGCCGGTCGCGACCGGAGCCGGCGGCGCGGGTTGAGCGGGTTGCGCCTGCAGCGCGGCCGCTGCTGCCAGAGCCGGAGGCGGGGACGCCGTTGCGACCGCCGGGAGAGGCGGGGCGGTGGGCGCCGCGTTCTTGTCGGTCTGGCCGGAGGAGTCGCCTTCGGCCTGCTTGCCCCCCGCTGCTGCGGTCCGGGCTTTTGTGGCTGATGCGCCGGGCGGGGGCGACTCTGTCGCCGCCGCCGAACCGAGCGCCACTGCAAAGGCCTCGGACGGCGGATCGTCGCCGCGTTTTGGCGGCGCCTGGCTCGGCGTCGCGACGGGCGCGACGGCCGGGACGGATTCGGTCATGTCATGGATCCTTGGGACGTGGTGGGGGACGCCGAGTAGCGTGCGTAGTTGGCGAGCACGTCGGCGACGTAGTTCTGCGTCTCCGCGTAGGGCGGCACCCCGCCGTAGGCGGCCACGGCTCCGGGGCCGGCGTTGTAGGCGGCCAGGGCGAGGCGGACGTTCCCGCCGAAGCGGTTGAGCTGGTCGCGCAGGTAGTGCGTGCCGGCGTCGATCGACTGGGCCGGGTCGTAGACGTCGGTGACGCCGAGGCCGCGCGCCGTCGCCGGCATCAGCTGCATCAGCCCGCCCGCGCCGGCGCCGCTCTGGGCGTTCGGGTTGAACCCCGACTCCTGCTGGATCACGGCCTCGATCAGCGCCGGGGAGACGCCGTACTTCTGCGCGGCGGCCTGGATGTCGGCGGTGTAGGGCGCAGATCCCGAGGGAGCATCTGCGGCGGGCGCCGGCGTCTGGGTGCCGAGCACCTGGGAGAAGGCCGTCGAGGCGGTGGGGGTCGTCGTCGCCGGGGGCGTGGCCGCCGCTGCGAACTGCGATTCGAGGCTGGCCTCGAGCGACATGACCTGGTCGATCTGGGCGATGGCGGCGTCGATGCTCATGCGGCGTGCCTCTGCGGGCTTCGCAGGTACGCGGTGAGCGCGATCTCGGCCAGCGAGTGCTCCTCGCGGCGGGCGGCCTCGTGCGCGTGCTCCGTGGCCCGGCGGCGCTTGAGCCGTTCCAGGATCTCGCGCTGGCGGCCGGCCTCGACAAGGCGCACGCGGCTCTCGGCCACCTCTCGCTCCTGTGCGGCGAGGTCACGGCGGGCGGTCTCCTGCTCGCTCTCGGTGCGGGCGACGAACGCCTCGGACGCCCGCAGGTCGTGGCCGGTGACGACCACGCCCGAGCGCGGCGTCCGCGCATTGCGGGCGGCGGCGGCGCGGCGGGAGGCATCCGACAGCGCCGACTTGCGGCTCACCTCGCGGGCAAGCTCTGCGGCGAGCTCCTCCTGAGCCTGACGTTCGGCCTGCTCGCGGAGGGCCCGGATGGGCTCGAGATTGAACGTGAAATTCTTGCGCATCAGAGTCGTTTCGGGCTTGGCGGGGGCTTCGCCCAGACGGGTAATCGACAGGGATTCCTTGCGATTGAGGATTGTGTTATGGGTGGTGAATAAATGGGGCCTGGCCCCATTTATTCAGCCGTCAGCCCAGCGCTTTGGCGATCGCGTCGAGGACGCGGTCGGGCTGGAACGGCTTGACCACGAAGTCCTTTGCGCCCGAGCGGATGGCGGCGAGCACCTTGGACTCCTGCCCGAGCGCGGAGCACATCACGATCTTGGCGGCCGGCTCGAGCGCCAGAATCTCGCGCAGTGCCACCAGGCCGTCCTTCTCGGGCATGGTGATGTCGAGCGTCATGATGTCGGGCCGCAGCTCCTCGAACTTGGTCACGGCCTCGGTGCCGTTGCGGCCCTCGCCGATCACCTCGTGACCGCCCTTGGCGAGCACGTCGGTGAGCATCTTCCGCATGAACGCGGCGTCGTCCACGATCAGCACACGTGCCATCAGCTGGTTCCTCCTTCGTGGTCATCGTTCGCCGGGAAGGCGTGCTCGCTCGGGAGCACCGACTCGATCCGGACCGCCCACTCGTCCTCGACCAGGAGCAGCCGGCCGGTGCCGAACAGGCGCCCGTTCACGAACAGGTCGACGGGATCGTCGGGGGCGCGGTCAAGCTCCACCACAGCACCGGTGGCGAGCCCGACGGCCTGCCCCACGGGCATGTGCGTGCGTCCCAGCTCGGCCCACACGCGCACCGGCACGCCCTTGACGGCGGCGGCCGAGATGCGCTCGCCCGGCTCGGGCCGGCCTCGATCGGCGGCGGCGGCCTGGGCGGCCAGCTCGTCGAGGGCGCCCTTCATGCGCACGACGAAGGCGTTCGGCACCAGCTGCACCAGCCGGCAGGGCTCGCCGAGCAGGGTGAACCCCACGGTGGTCACGTGCGGCGTCAGGTCGTAGGCGTCCTCCGCCTCGGCGGGGGTCGCGAAGAACCGCGTCTCGGGAGGCGAGATGTCGACCGGCTGGCCGAGCACGGCGGCGGTGGCCGCGGCCGCTGCGGACATCATCTGGTTCATGGCCTCGCCGGCGGCCGACAGATCGAGCTCGGACAGCTCCTCGGAGTCGTCCACCTCCATCGCCTCGACGCCCATCATCGCGGCGGCGAGGCGGCGGACGCCGAGCCGGGTCATGACGAAGATGTTGCCGCCGGTGATGCCGTTGATGTAGGAGACGCTGGCGGCGACGGCAGGCACGGGCAGGGAGTCGAGCGGCGACTCGCCGCCGGGCACGATCGTCACATGGCTGCGCTCCACCGCGACCGAGCTGACGATCTCGAGCACCTGCGCGACGGCCTCTCCCGTCGACTCGGCGAGTGTGATCAGGGCTTCTTCGGTGGTCATGCCGCCTCCCCCATTCCGCCGATCACCTGCACGGCGCGGTGGTTGCCGTTACGGCCGGGCTGGGCCCGGTGGGCGGGCACGCGGCCCGCGTAGAGGCGAACACCGCTCGCGGCGGGCACGCCGAAGCGGAGCACGTGGCCGGGTTGCAGCGCGAGCACCTCCTGGAGCGTCAGCTCGGTCGAGGCGACCTCGGCCCGGATCTCGACGTCGACCGCCGCCAGGCCGGCGCGCATGGCCTCGCTCGCGCCGGGCTCGACCACCGGGGCGCCGTAGTGGCTGGCCGAGAGCCGCGGCAGCACCGACTCGACCGACCGGTGCGGAAGCACGAGCGCCATCGTGGACGAGGTCTTGTCGAGCCGCACCTCCATGTTCAGCATGAGGGTCGGCTCGCTCGGCGGCGCGAGGTTGGCGTTGGCGAGCTGCGACTCGAGGCTCAGGAGCTCCATGGTCACGCCGGCCAGCTCCTCCCACGTGACCGACAGGTGCTCGAGCACCGTCGTGAAGACGCGTGCGACGAGCGCGGTCTCGATCTCGGTCAGCTCGCGCGGCCTCGTGGTCGTCGACGCCGTGCCTCCCAGAAGCCGCTCGACGAGCCGCAGCATCAGCCCCAGCTCGGCCGACAGCAGCACCTGCGTGCCCAGCGGCTTGCACTCGATCACGCCGCACACCGACGGCTGCGGGATCTGGTTCATGGCGGACGACCAGGTCAGCTGATCGACGCCGAGCACGTCCAGCTCGACCGGGGTCAGGAGCTCGGTGGAGAGCCGCTGGGCGATCGTCCGCGAGAAGGTCTCGTGGGCGCGCTCGAGCTTGCGCTGCTGGTCGATCGCAAACTTGCTCGGGCGGGAGAAGTCGATGTCGCGCACCCGGGGTGTCCGCCGCCGCGGGGTGGTCGCGTCCTCGGTCGGCACGTTTCCCTGGCGGGCGGCCTCGACCAGCGCCGCAACCTGCTCGTTGGACAGGACATCGCTCATGCCGCCACCTCCAGTTTGGTCATGTCGCGGTGGACGATCGGCTGCTCCGGGCTGCCGGCCTCCCGGCAGGTGACCAGGCCGGTGCCGAGGTGGACGCGCATGGTGCGCCCCGACACTCCGCCCGTCACCGCGGCGGCCACCGGGATTCCGGCTACGGCCAGCGCGGCCCGCACCGCCTGCTCGTTGCGGCGGCCGATGTCGGGGAACCCACCCGGGCCGGGCGGGAACATCTGCGCTCCGCCGACGAGCACCGCCGAGAGATCCGATGTCGTCGCGCCCAGCGCGTTCAGCCGGCGAACCAGCTCCGGCACACCGGTATCGGCAAACTTGCCCGGGACGGTCGTGCCCGGGCGCGCCTCCGGCAGAACGACGTGCGCGAGGCCGGCAATGGGCGCCGAGCGGTGAAGCAGCGCGACCCCGACGCACGAGCCCAGGCCGAGCGCCACCAGCATGTCGGACTCCTCGTGCGACACGACGATCTCGGCCATGCGTGCCAGAAGCTCGGCCATCACGCGACCTCCGCCAGCCCGAGGCCGTGCAGGATCCGCGCGACCCCGTCCGCGGTGGGGACGAGGAGGATGCCGAACGCGCACTCGGCGTCCTCGACCAGCATCTCCGAGTCGAGCAGCAGCGCGAGATCGGTGTGAACGGCGTTCGGCGCGAGTGCGGTCGAGACGATCGCGCCCAGCATGTCGGCCACCGCCACGGGCGGGCGCGGCGCGAAGTCGAGGCCCGCCATGTGGCCGATCGCCCCGATGTAGGAGCAGCACAGGATGTTGCCGACCTCGGCGAGTGCCGACAGCGCCATTCCCGGGTCGTCCGGGTCGACGTGGAGCAGGCCGCACACGGTGGCCGCGGCCGCCGGGTGAAAGAGCAGGACCACGGTCGCGGACAGATCGCCGGCGATCCCGACGACCACCGCGGTGACCTCGTCCTCCGGCGCACCGACCTCGTCGACCGCGTCGGCGAGCTCCAGGACGAGCGCGCGGGGCACCCGCAGATCCACGGTGCGGCGGAGCATGCCCGAGAGCGCGGTCGCGGCCGTGCCCGAGCCGATGTTCGAGATCTCGCACAGCCCGTCGACCTGCAGATCGCTCAGATCCATCGCGCGCTCCTCATGCCGCATCCGCCAGGCCGGGGCCGCTCGCCGCCGCGCGCAGCGCGGGCCGCACGGCCAGGGTCAGCGGCAGGCGGACCTCGACGGTCGTCCCGACCCCGGCCGCGGACGTGACGACGACGGTGCCGCCGAGGCCGCGAAGGGCGGCCCGGGCCGCGTCCATCCCGACTCCACGGCCGGACAGGTCGCTGGTCTCGCCGGCCGTCGACAGCCCGGGGGCGAACACGAGCTCGATGGCACGGGCCATGTCGACACGTTCTGCCTCTGCCGCGGTGATCAGGCCGTGCTCGCTCGCCTTGCGCGCCACCCGCGCCGGATCGATCCCGCGGCCGTCGTCGCGGACCGTGATGACCACGTTGCCACCGGCGTGGTGGGCGCGAAGCTCGAGCACCCCGGTCGCCGGCTTTCCCGCCGCCGCTCGCTCGTCCGGCGGCTCCAGCGCGTGGTCGAGCGCGTTTCGCACGAGGTGCATCAGCGGATCGCCGAGCGCGTCGACAACGGTGCGGTCGAGCTCCGTCTCGCGCCCGGTCAGGATCAGGTCGACCTGCTTGCCGGTCTTCGCCGACAGGTCGCGTACGAGCCGCGGGAAGCGCATGAAGACGGCGTCCACCTCGACCATGCGCACCTGCAGCACGAGCGCCTGCAGCGCCTGCGAGCTGCGGGTCAGGTCGGCGACCGCCTCGGCCAGGCCGTCGATCGCCGCGCCCCGGGCGAGCGATTCAACCCGGCTGCGATGCACCACCAGCTCGCCCATGTGATGCAGCATCCGGTCGAGCCGCTCGGCGTCCACCCGCACCGTGGCGGCCGTCGTCCGCGCCCGCGGTGCGGTGTGCCCATGCAGGGTCGGCGAGCCGGCGGCGGCCGCCCGGCCGTCGCCGAACGTGGTCAGGCGCGCGATCAGCGCGGTGGGATCGAGGTTCTCATCGCCCTCGCGCTCGATCGCATCCAGTGCGCGCTCGAGCGCGTCCAGGCATTCCAGCAGCACGTCGGTCACGCCCTGCTCGAGGCCGCCGGTGCGGCCGCGGAGCGTCTCGAAGACGTCCTCCATGGTGTGCGTGAGCGCCGCCATGCGGGCGAAGCCCATCGTCCCGCTCATGCCCTTCAGCGAGTGCGCGGTGCGGAAGATCTCGTCGATCGTCGCGGTGTCGGACGGCGTCTCCTCGATCCGGATCACCGCGAGGTTCAGCGTCTGCAGGTGCTCCCGGCTCTCGGCCAGGAACATCCCCAGGTATTCCGAGGTGTCCATCAACGAGGCTCGCGTGCGCGCGTATCCATACGCGGGTCGATATCGGTGTGCCGGAGCCCGACCCTGAGGTCCGGTTTCAGCGCATGGCAGAAGCCCGCGTGGTCGTCGGCAACGACGTCGCGAACTCTCTCGGCGAAGGCGGGGGTCTGGGCGGTCATGACGGGGCCGGACGGGTAATCGGCAGCGGCCGCCGCGAATGAATATCTGGGGCCAGGCCCCAAATATTCACGGGTGGGTCAGGGGTCGAGCAGCCGGGGGGTGTCGAGGACGCCGAGGCCGATCGGGGCACCGGGCGGCGGCGGTTCCGGGACCAGATTGGTTATGCCGCGATCGCCCATCAGCTCGACCAGCCGGCGGTCGGTCTCGGCGGCGTCGGCCGCCTCGTCGGCGGGCTGGCGCAGGAACGCCTCGATCTGCGGGACCATCTCGATGGCGTAGTCGACGCCGGCGTCCGCCCCCGGCGTGTAGGCGCCGATCGTGATCAGATCCTCCTTGGCGCGGTAGGCGGCGAGCGTCTCTCGCAGGCCGGCTGCGGCCGCCTGCACCGCGGGCGAGGTGACCTCGTTGGCCAGGCGCGAGACGGACTGGAGGATGTCGATGGCCGGATAGTGGTTGCGGTGGGCGAGCGTGCGCGAGAGCACGCAGTGGCCGTCCAGGATCGAGCGCACCGAGTCGGCGATGGGCTCGTTCATGTCGTCGCCCTCGACCAGCACGGTGTAGAGGCCCGTGATCGATCCCCGGCCGGACGTCCCCGCCCGCTCCAGCAGCTGCGGGAGCATGGCGAACACGCTGGGCGTGTACCCGCGCGTCGCGGGCGGCTCGCCGATCGCAAGCCCGACCTCGCGCTGGGCGATCGCAAGCCGGGTGACCGAGTCCATCATCAGAAGCACGTCGGCGCCGGTGTCGCGGAAGTGCTCGGCGATGGTCGTCGCCACGAGCGCTGCCTTGATCCGCACGAGCGCCGGCTGGTCGGATGTCGAGACGACCACGACCGAGCGCGCCAGTGCGTCGCCGAGGTCGCGCTCGATGAACTCGAGCAGCTCGCGGCCGCGCTCGCCCACCAGGCAGATCACGTTCACCGACGCCGTGGTGGCGCGTGCGATCGATCCCAGGAGCGTCGACTTGCCGACTCCCGAGCCCGCGAAGATCCCGAGCCGCTGCCCGCGGCCGCAGGGCACGAGCGCGTCGAGGGCGCGCACGCCGAGCTCGAGCCGCTCGCTGATGCGGGGCCGGTCCATCGGTGAGGGCGGCGAGCCCGCCACCGCCCGCAGGCGGCCGCCGTCGATGGCGGGGCCGCCGTCGATCGGCCGTCCCAGCCCGTCCAGCACCCGTCCCAGGAGCGCATCTCCGACCGCCATCCGAAACGGGTTGCGGGTCGGCTCGACGACCGTGCCCGGTGCGATCCCGCGCATGTTTCCGAGCGGCATGAGGAGCGCGCGCCCGTTCCGGAACCCGACCACCTCGGCCGGCACGGGAGGGCTGTTGCGCCCGCCGGCGATGATGGCCAGCTCGCCCACCTCGGCGCGCAGGCCGGTGGCCTCGATGACGAGGCCGATGAGATTCGTGACGCGGCCGCGGTGGCGGTGCAGGTCGGCGTCGTCGATCGCGCGGGCGTAGGCTGCGAGCGGGCGCTCGGCGACGGTGTCAGCCACCGTCCCGCCCCGCCGCCGCCTCGTTGTGCACCTCGGACAAGAGCTGGCGGACGCGCTCCATCTGCGCGCCGATGCGGGCATCGATCTCGCCCTCCTCGGTGCGAACGACGCAGCCCCCGCGGTCGACGCGGCGCTCCGAGAGGACCTCCATCCGGTTGATCCCGCCCATGCGCGCCGCCAGTTCGGCGGCCGCGTCGCGCACGAGCTCGAAGTCGGCCGGGTTCACCTCGAGCACCAGGTGGTCGCGGTCGGTGGTGCGAAGCAGGGCGCCCGAGACGATGCCGAGCACGGCCTTGGGATCGGCGGCGATCGCCGCACCGAGCACCTTCTGGGCGATCTGAAGCGCGAGCTCGACCGCCGCCGCCTCGGCGTGGGCGAGGTAGGAGTCGCGCATGCCGGCCACCTCGCGCTCGGCGGCGTGCACCGCCTCGAGCGCGTGCTCGGCCTGGGCGCGCGCCTGCTCGGTGCCGCGGGCGAGCCCCTCCTCGAACCCGGCCCGCTCGGCCTCGGCGCGCAGCGCGGCCAGCCGCTCCTCGGCGGATCCGGCGTCGCCGGCCAGGAACCGCGGCCGCTCGAGCGCCGAGAATTCGAAGACCTCAGCCAATCAACTCGTCCTCTTCGCTGCCGCCGCGCGAGATCACGAGCTCGCCGGCGTCATCCAGCCGGCGCACCACGGCAACGATCTTGGACTGCGCCTCCTCGACGACCTTGCGGCGCTGGGGAGGCATGTACTCCATCTCCTCGCGCAGCATCTCGGCGCCGCGCTGGGACATGTTGCCGAGGATCTTCTCCTGCACCTCGGTCGACGCGCCGCGCATCGCCAGCCCCAGATCCTTGGAGTCGACCTCTCGCAGCACCATCTGCAGCGCCCGGTCGTCCAGGCTGAGGATGTCCTCGAACACGAACAGGAGCTCGCGCACCTCGTTGGCGACGGCCTCGTCCTCACCCTGGAGGTGGTCGAGGATGTTGCGCTCGGTGGTGCGGTTGGAGGCGTTCAGGATCGCCGCCAGCGACCGCACGCCGCCGGCCGCAGCCCACTCGCGCTGCAGCACCGTCTCGAGCTTGCGCTCCATCACGCGCGCGACCTCCTTGACCACGTCCGGGGACGTCTGGCCCATGGTCGCGATGCGGATGGCGACGTCGGCCTGGAGCTCGGGCGTGAGCAGCTCCATGACCTTGGCCGCCAGGGTGGTGTTGGGCAGCTGGGCGATGACCATGGCCACGGTCTGCGGGTGCTCGTTGCGGAGGAACGCTGCGATCTGGTCGGGCGGGGTGTTGCGCAGGAACTCGAAGGGCGTCGTCTCGATGATCACCGACAGCCGGTTCAGGATCTCGCCCGCGCGCTGGGAGCCGACGGACTGCTCGAGCACGTCGCGCGCGAAGCGCAGGCCGCCCTCGGCGATGTAGCCGCGGGCGTAGGCCGTGGTGACGATCTCCTCCATCACGGCGGACGCCTGCTCGGGATCGACGCTCGGCGTGCGCGCCATCTCGACCGTCAGCTGCTCGATCATCTCGTTGGGGAGGTGGCGCAGCACCTCGGCGGCACCCCGCGAGCCCAGTGACACCAGCAGCACGGCCGCCTTGCGCCGTCCCGCCAGCGTGGTTACGACTCGTTCATCCACTGCTGCACCTGGAGGGCGACGTGCTCGGGCTGCTTGGTCACGATCTCCTCGGCCTCCTTGTGGATCCGGTCGCGCCTCTGGGCGCCGGCCGGAACCACGCGGTCTGCCCCCGCGGCCTCGAGGGCCGCGATCGGGGTGGCCTGGGAGATCTCACGCAGCCAGGTGGGCTCGGCGAACCGGGGCTCGCCCTCGCGCTTCTTGAGGTTGCGCCGCACGAGGAAGAGGAAGACGAGTGCGGCGAGGCCGATGATCGCGTCGCGGACGAGCGCGAGCGGGCTCGAGACGCCGATCGCACCCAGCGGCCCGGCGCTCGCAGCGCCGGTGGCGGCGGCCTTCTGGAACGGGACGCTCGCGGTCGAGATCGTGTCGCCGCGGCTGGGATTCAGGCCGACCATCGTCTCGACGGTGGCCCGCAGCGCCTGCTGGGCCTTGGCCGGTACGGACGAGTCGAACAGGAGGGCGACGTGTAGCTGGTTGACGGCGCCGGGCGCGACGACCGTGTGGCTCACCGTCTTGTTGGCGCCGTACGTCGTCGAGCCGCCCGTGTTCAGGTAGACGGTGCCGAGCCCGCCCTTGCCCGAGCCGGTCGCGGCGGAGTAGACGGGCGGGATGTTGGCGGCGGTTCCGGCCACGCTGCCACTGCCGCCGCCCGCGGACTGCAGGTGCTCGCTCGACGTCTGCGACGTGAGCGGCACCTTGGTGCCGTCGTAGTTGACCGAGTCGCTCGTCACCTGGTCCATGTTCAGGTCGGCGCTGACCTGGGCCTGGCCCTTGCCGGGGCCGAGCGTCTGCACGAGCAGCGCGTTGACCTGGGCGGCGAGCTGCGAGTCATAGCTCTGCTGCACGGCCAGCTTGGAGCTCGCCGTCGGGCCGCCGTCGCCGCTGGTCCCGCTCGGCCAGAGCATCGCTCCGGTCTGATCGGTGACGGTCACGTTCTGCGCCGACAGGCCCTGCACACCCGAGGCGACCATGTGGGCGATGCCGCTGACCGCGCCGGGGTCGAAGGTGGAGTCGGTGTTCAGGAGCACCGAGGCGGTGGCCTGCGACGCCTGATCGGCAAAGAGGGTGTCGGTGGGCATCACGATCTGCACCTGGGCCGACGTGACGCCCGTGATGCTCTCGATCTGGCGCTCGATATCGCCCTGGAGGCCGAGCTGGTACATCGCCTGCTGCTGGGCGTTCGTGGTGCCGAGGCTGGTCTTGGTGAACGAGTCGAGCCCCGGCTGCGAGCCCGGACCGACTCCGGCCGACGCCAGGGCGACCTGGCCGGCCGAGACCTGGTTCGAGACCACGCTCACCTGGGTGCCGCCGTCGGTCACCTTGTACGCGACGCCCGCGCCCGCGAGCGCCTGGGTGACCCGGTTCGTCTCGGTCGGGCTGAGGCCCGTCTGCAGGGTCGTGTAGCTGGGCTTCGTGGCGTAGCTGAAGAGGAAGTAGGCGGTGATCCCGATCAGAAGGAACGAGACGACCAGGGTCAGCTGGCCGCGGGGCTCGACGCTCTTCCAGGTGTCTTTGAGGCTCGCGAGTTTGGGCATGTGGGGGCGGGGGGTGTGAGGCGGGGGGCGGGGGGAGAGGGGGACTTCGGCGACGGGCTAGATCTGCATCCGCATAATTTCCTCGTACGCATCGACAGCCTTGTCGCGGACCTGAACGGCCAACTGCATCTCGAGCGACGCTTTCTCGACGTCGGTCACGACGGAGGTGATATCGCTGGCCTGTCCGGTCGCGAGGCCGACCGAGTCAGACGACGCGGTGTTCTCGGACGCGTTCAGGCTCGAGATGGCGTTCGTCAGCATCGAGCCGAAGCCGCCGGAGCCCGATCCCGAGCCGGTGTCGACCGGGGCGACGCCCGAGGTGCCCGACGCACCGGAGATGCCGGAGAGCCCGGAGAGGGCGGTCGATGAGACGGCGGGGATCTGCATCAGCGGAGCACGTCGAAGGTCTTGGAGAACATCTGCTTGGCCGCGTTCATGGCGGTCACGTTGGACTCGTACCCGCGGCTGGCCGAGATCAGGTCGACCATCTCGGTGACCGGATTCACGTTGGGCATCGTGACGTAGCCCTGCTTGTTCGCCTCGGGGTTGCCCGGGTCGTACACCTGGCGCAGCGGGCTCGGGTCGTTGACGACGCCGTCGACCTGGACGCCGCCGAGCACCTCGCCGAAGCTCGGGGCGGCCTGCGACAGCTCGATCTCCTTGCGCCGGTAGGGCTGCCCGTTCGCCGCCTTCGTGCTGTCGGCGTTGGCGAGGTTGGACGAGATGACGTCCATCCAGAGCTGGGTCGCGGTCATCCCCGACGCGGACACGTTGAGTGAGTCGAACATGCCCATTACGAGGTCGTCCCGATCGCGGTCTTCAGGATCGACATGCGGGTCGCGAGCACGGACTCGAGCGCCTGGTAGTCCAGGGTGTTCTCGGACATGTCGGCCATCTCGGTGTTGATGTCGACGCCGTTGCCGTCCACCTGCATGGCGCCGGTGCTATCGGTCTGCGGCTGAAAGCTGATCTGGGCGATCTGGCTCGCCGTGGGCGACCCCGAGAACGCCTGCGCGAGCGCCGACTGGAAGTCGACGTCGGAGCGCTGGAAGCCGGGAGTGTTCGCGTTGGCGACGTTGTTGGCCAGTACCTGCTGCCGGAGCAGCGAGCCCTGCATCGCCTTTTCGACCCCGACGATCGATGTATCGAACAGGTTCACCTGCGCGGTTCCCTTCGAATGATGAGAACCCGTCCCTGGGCATCGAGCGCCCGCGATCCGTGCGGGCGCTCCCCGTCATCGACCGGCTTCCGGCCGACTTGAGGGCACGCCGGGAACCGTCAGCGGCGGGTGTCGAACCGGCCCGCCGGCGCCGCGCCGGCGTAGGCGCGCAGGGCCCGGCGGCCATCGGCGAGATGGGCGAGCGTCGCCCGCGTGCGGTCTCGCGTCGCCACCGCGGTGGCGAGGTTTGCACGCACGTTGGCGAGGGCCTCGTCGACGAGCGGGCGCGCGTCGGCGGAGTGGTCGTCCGGGAGCTCGGCGAGGATGCGGGCGCGCTCGGCGCCGGCCGCGGCCACGCCCTCCCAGTCGCCCGCGGCGATCAGGTCGCGCTCGCGCTCGGTGACCTCGAGCAGGGCCCGGTAGAGGGAGAGCGATTCGCCCGTCATGATCACGCGGCGACGGCCGGCGCGGAGACGGCGATCTGCGCCCACGACTCGCGCAGCTCGGAGAGCAGCCGGATGACGGTGTCGATCTTCTCGGGGTCGCCCTCGATGGTGGCGGCCATCAGGTGCAGGTTGCAGAACACGTAGATGGCGCGCAGGCGCTCGGGCAGCTCGCCCTGGCGCATGTCGAGCGTGACGTTCAGCTCGTTGATGATCGCCTCACCCCGCTGCACCCGCTCCAGGAACACCTTGCGGTTGCCGGCCCGCATGGCGACCGCGGCCTGGTGCAGGAAGCGGATCGCGCCGTCATAGAGCATGACCACCAGCCGCTCGCGAGGTGCGGTCAGCACGCTCGACTCGGTGTAGGCACGCTTGGCGTCATACGGGTTCATCCGGGGTCACCGCCTGGGGGGTTGGGGCGTGGGGGTTTCTCAGCCGCTGCTGGACGACGAACCGCTCAGCGCGGAGCTGCTCGACTGAAGCTGGGCGACCGCGGTCTCCATCGCCGTGAACTGGGCCCGGAGCGCGGTCTCGTGCAGCGTCACCCGCTGCTCGATATCGGCGATCTGCGCCGTGTACGTCGTGATCAGGGACTGCTCGGACGTGACCCGGCTCGCGAGGACGCCTGAGGCTCCGGCCTCGGGGTTGATCACGTCGTCCATCCGCTGCGACAGCCCCTCCGAGGAGTAACTGCCGGTGGCGTTCGTGAACAGCGCCTTGACGCCGCTGAAGTTGCTGGCCAGAGCGCTCGTCAGGGTGTCGGTGTCGAGCGTGAGCTTGCCCTCGAGCGAGTCCTGGCTGATCGTGCCCGATCCGACTGCGGCCCCGGTCGAGAGGCCGGCGCTGCCGAGGTAGTTCATCCCGCCCGGCGCACCGCTCATCGTGCTCGTGACCGACTCGCGCAGGTTGGAGAGGATCGAGAGCAGCTCCGGGTCGCCCTGGAGCATGCCCGCCTCGCGGTCTGCGTCGGTCGAGGGATTGGCGATCTTGGGATCGTTGACGTAGCCGTAGATCATGTCCACGGTCGAGTTGTACGCCGTGACGAAGCCCTGGATCGCGTTGGTGATCGTGGTGCTGTTGGGCGCCGGCTGGCCCACGACGAGCGTCGAGTCGCTGCCGGTGGCGGTCGTGCCGCTGAGCGTCATCGTCACGCCGGCCATCGCGTCGGAGACGATGTTCGACGCGCGCGTGTAGGACTGGCCGTTGATCGTGAACTTGGCGTCGTTTGCCGCCAGCGTCTCGGTCATCCCGAGGTCGGAGGCCAGGGTGCCGGTGCTCGTCACGGAGATCTTGTTGGCCGCGCCGGTGACCTGGCCCGAGAGCACGAGCTGGTTGTTGATCACCGATGCGTACACCTGCGAGTTGGCGGTCGAGTTGATCTTGCTCGCGATCGTCGCGATCGTGTCCCCGGCCGAGACGGCGATGCTCACCGGGGTCCCCGCGCCCACCTGGATCTGCAGGGTGTCGTCGGCGTTGGCCGCGGTCAGGCTGCTCTGCTGGGTGACCTGGTCGGCCGAGGCGAGCTGCTGGATGCCAATCTGAAAACCACCGGCGGCGGCGCCTCCCGTGAGCACGGCCGTGACGGCCGCCGTGTTCGACGAGGTCACCGTCTGGCTGTTTGCCCACACCGAGGGGTCGCGCATCGCCTGGGCCGCGGTCTGCAGCGCCTGCATCTGCGTCTGGATCTGCTGCAGGGCGGTCTCGCGGGCCTGCTCGACGGTGCTCTGCTGCTGGATCAGCGTCTCGGGCTGGCGGTCGATCGACAGGAGCTCGTTGATGATCGAGTTGGTGTCGAGACCCGTCGCGATGCCGCCGACGTTGAAGAGCGGAGTCGCCGAGGTCGTCTGCGTGCTCGACGTGGTGGGGGAGGTGCTGGAGGTGCTCACGCGATCACGCCTGTTCGTCGATCAGAACGCCCCCGCCCGACAGTGCGTCGAGCAGATGCGTTGCGGGCATCTCCCGCAGCACCTCGCCGGAGCTGCCGATCAGCTTGACCTTGACCCGGCCGGTGTCGTTGTCCACGTCGAAGCTCAGATTCACCTGGCGCGACTGCAGGTCGGCGGCCACCTGCTGTGCGGCCGCGAAGTCGCGCTGCAGCTCGGGCGGCGGCGAGCTCTGCACCGGCGCCGTTCGCGAAGGGCTCGCACCCGCGGTCAGACCGGGCATGGGAATCAGTCTGCCGATCGCGCCTGGTCCAATCTCCGTCATGGAACGAGTAATCGACCATGGGTGAGTTTGTTTTAGGCAACTTGCTGAACCTTCTGATTGATAGCGTTGAGCGCGATCCGGGCGGCATCCAGATCGGGCTCCAGTGCGACGGCGTGCTGGGCGAACGCGAGCGCGTCGGCGTCGAAGCCGCGCGCGAACGCGACCTGCGCCAGACCGAGCATCGCGGGGGCGTCCGGCCTGGCGGTTGCAACAGCGATCCACTCATCCGCGGCCGACTCGAGGAACCCGCGCCGCAGGTACATGGTCGCGAGCAGCTCCCGCCGCTGGCGCTCGGGAATAGCGATCGCGTCGAGCACCGAATGCAGCGTCGCGAAGGCCCTGGTCTCGGTCACCCGCAGGAGCGCCTCGAGGAGCCGCATCGCGGTCGGCGCCGAGGTGGCCGCGAGGTGGGTCGGGGCCTGATCCCCGCGGACAGCGGCGGCCCACGCCCGGTAGAGCTCCCGGTCGGGGTCGGGCAGATTCGGCATGACGCGCTCGATCGCCGCCTCCATCTCGTCCGGCCGGCCGAGCACGGCGTGCGCGAACACGAGCGCCTCGGCGGCACGCGCGGCCACCGGCGAGTCCACCGGCTCGGCCGCGGCCACCGCAGCCGCGTCTGCGTAGCGGCGCTGGGCGAGCAGTGCTTCGGACAGGCCCAGCCTGGCGGCCGAGTTGGACGGCTGGGCGTCGAGTGCGCCCTGGAACCAGCGCTCGGCCTCGAGCGAGCGGCCCGCCTCGAGGTAGGCGGTTCCGGCCAGCAGGCGGGCCGGGCCCCTGTCCGGCACCACGGTGTCGATCTGCACCGAGTCGGCGCCGCGGGCGATCATGGCCTCGACCAGGGGCAGCACCGGGGCGACGTAGTCGGGATGCTCGAGCAGCGACCGGCGCAGGAGCCGCTCGCTCTCGGCCCGGTCGCCCTGGGCCGAGCGGATCTCGGCGAGGAGGTTGAGGGCGAGGAACGTGCCGGCGCCCATCGTGCTGGCGTAGTCGGCGGGTGCGTCTCCCATCGCGAGACAGCGCGCTGCCAGCTCGGCCGCGCCCGCGAGGTCGCCGCGGCCGCGGGCCGAGAGCGCCGCCTCGAACACGAGGTCGGTGTGATCCGGGAAGAGCGCCAATCCCTCGTCCACGGCCGCGACGGCGGCGTCGTGGTCATTCACCTCGCGGCGGGCGCGGGCAACGCGGGCGACGAGCAGCGGCGCGTAGCCGACCGACTGCAGGCCCTGCTCGCGCAGCTCGTCCCAGGCGCGGTCGAGATGGATCCTCGCATCGGCGAAGTCGCGCAGCACGAGGTACTCCGAGCCGAGGTTGTAGTCGGTGAACGGCGTCCGCGACTCGCGCGCCTCCTGCTCGAGCAGTTCGATGTTGCGGCGCGACTTGTCCTTGAGCGCGATCCGCTGGTTCAGGTACCCGTAGTGGCGCACGCGGATGCGGGTGGTCTCGAACCGCTCGGGCAGGTACGTCGGCATGGTGTGCGTCTTCTGCTCGTGGATGCGGCCGGCGAACCGGTAGTGCGAGCGGTTGCGCCACACCCGCAGCGCCATGTGGGTGACGGCCGAACCGGCCTCGGCGCCGCCGGTGTAGTTGGTCTCGGTGAGGTAAAAGCCCTCGCGCCACGTGCGCCCGAGCAGGTCGCGCAGGCCGCGGGCGTCGCCGGCCTCCATGTGCTCGTCGGCGTCGAGGTACATGATCCAGTCGCCGGTGGCCGCCTCGATCGAGGCGTTGCGCGCATCGGCGAACGAGCCGTTCCAGGGGAAGTCGACGACCCTGGCGCCGAACGACTCCGCGATCTCGACGGTGCGGTCGGAGGAGCCGGTGTCGACCACGATCATCTCGTCCACGAAGCCGCGCAGGGGCTCGAGGCAGCCCGGGAGCATCTCCTCCTCGTCCTTGACGATCATGCACAGCGACAGCGTCAGCCCCTTCTCGGCCTTCGCCCGCGCGGCGACCTTGCGGGCGCGGTCGGCGAGCGGTCGCGTCCGGGTGCCGAACGCGCCGGGGAGGCGGCTCTGGGATCGCGTGCGGGCGCGAGCCTGGTCGAGATTCGCGCGCGCGTGCGGGTGCTGCGGGTCGAGCCGCAGCACCGCCTTGAAGAGATCGGCGGCGGCCCCCGCCTCGAACATCTCGTAGAGCATGACGCCGGCGTGATTCAGGAGCACCGGCTCGCGCGGCTCCTGCTCGAGCGCGGCCAGCACGGCGCCGGTGGCCGTGAAGAACGGGCCCACCCAGCCGTCGGGGGTCGCCGGGAGATGACCGAGCACGAGCTCGGTCAGGCGGCAGCGGGCCTGGTACCGGCGCTGGACGTCGTCCCATCCGGTGACGTCGGCGTAGACGGCGGCGAGGCCATCGAGATCGTTCTCCGCCAGCCGGCGCGCGGCCACGGATAGCGCCAGCTCGAGCCGCCGGCGCCAGTCGGTGGGCGCGGGCGCGGCGGTGGACGCGGGGAGGGAGGAGGTGCGCAGCGCCATCGCGGCAGTGATCGGCGGCGCCCATTTCGACTTGAGAGCTTCTTCGGCGTCGCGGCGCCGTTTCGGGTGGAGGGGTTTGCGCTCGTGTTACGAACAGGTTGCGATAAGGCGCTTTTGCCGTTTCATGTGGCACGATCCACCCGTGCAGGCAATTACACTCCCCATCTGTCGACGCCGCCCGACCTGCCGATAAGCAGTCCGTGACATCTCCTGCACGCAAGATTTCGTCCGTCCCGGCGCCCCTGCCCGATCGGCTGTCCGATGAGTCGGCGATGGAGCTCTACTACTGGATGTCGCTGACGCGGGCGGTCGAGGAGCGCGCGCTCAACCTCTACCGGCAGGGCAAGCTGCCCGGCAGCTACTACACCGGCCGCGGCCAGGAGGCGATCGCCGTCGGCATCGCGCTGCCGCTGCGCCGGGGCGAGTCGGGCGACTGGCTCTCGCCCTGGATCCGCGACCTGGGCTCCTACCTCGTCCACGGGGTGCCGCCGTGGCGCATCTTCGCCCAGTTCATGGGCAAGGCCGGCTCGACGACCCGCGGCAAGGACGGCAACCTGCACATCGGCGGGCGCGAGTGGAACATCCCCTGCCAGGTCTCGCACATGGCCGACATGATCCCGCTCACCGTCGGCGCGGCGCTGGCATACGTCCAGCGCGGCGAGGACCGGGTGGCCGTGACCAGCTTCGGCGACGCCGCGACCTCGCGGGGCGACTTCCACGAGGGCCTGAACATCGCCGCCGTGCTCGAGGTGCCCGCGGTCTTCGTGGCCGAGAACAACGGCTGGGGCTACTCGACGCCGATCTCCAAGCAGACGAAGGTGACCGAGCTCTACCGCAAGGCCGCCTCGTACGGGATTCCGGCGGTGTCGGTCGACGGCAACGACGCCATCGCGGTGCACTCCGCCATGCAGGCCGCCGTCGATGCCGCCCGCGCGGGCCGGGGGCCCCAGTTCATCGAGTGCCGCACCTATCGCATGGGCGGCCACGCGGCCCACGACAAGTACGAGAGCTACATGCCCATGGAGGTGCTCGCCGAGTGGTCGGACAAGGATCCGATCAAGCGGCTCGAGAACGTGCTCGTCGAGGAGCGCGCGCTGGCCGAGGGCAAGCTCGAGTCGGTGCGCGACCGCATCCGCGACGAGGTCAAGGAGGCCGTCCAGCTGGCCGAGCAGGACGGATACCCCGATCCGTCCGAGGCGCACCTGGGCGTGTTCGCCGAGGAGGCGCCCTGATGCCGGAGCTGACGTATCTCGAGGCGATCAATGCCGCGCTGCACGACGAGATGGAGGCCGATCCGCGGGTGTTCTGCCTGGGCGAGGACGTCGGCCGCCAGGGCGGCGCATTCGGCGCCACCAAGGGCCTGCAGCAGCGCTTCGGCGTGATGCGCACGATCGACACGCCCGTCGCCGAGGCGGGCATCGCCGGGGTGGCGGTGGGCGCGGCGATGGCCGGGCAGCGACCCGTCGCCGAGATGCAGTTCGGTGACTTCGTCTCGATCGCGTTCGACCAGCTGGTCACGTGCGCCGCCAAGATGCACTACCGCATCGGCTGGGCGGTGCCCATGGTCGTGCGCTGCCCCAACGGCGGCGGCGTGGGCGGCGGCCCGTACCACTCCGAGAACGTCGAGGCCTGGTTCCATCACCACGCCGGCCTGAAGATCGTGTGCCCGGCCACCGCGGCGGACGCCTACGGCCTGCTGCGCGCGGCCATCCAGGACCCCAACCCGGTGGTGTTCTGCGAGCACAAGTTCCTGTACCGGCGCGAGAAGGGCGAGGTGGCGACCGGCGCCGACGGGCGGCTCGAGAAGATCGGCGAGGCCCGGGTCGTCCGGCCCGGCGACGACCTCAGCATCATCACCTACGCATCCACGATGCGGCTCTCGCTGTCGGTTGCCGACACGCTTGCGGCCGAGGGCACGTCGGCCGAGGTGGTCGACCTGCGCACGCTGATCCCGCTCGACGTCGACACCATCCTGAGCTCGGTGCGCAAGACGGGCAAGGCGCTGATCGTGCACGAGGACAACCTCACGGGCGGCTTCGGCGCAGAGGTGGCCGCGGTCGTGTCCCAGCAGGCGTTCGAATACCTCGACGCCCCGGTGACGCGGGTGGCCGCGATCGACACCCCGATCCCGTTCACGCCGGTGCTCGAGCGCGAGTATCTGCCCACGGAGGAGGACATCCTCCGCGCGGCCCGCGACCTCGCCGCGTACTGATCCAGACAAGGAAGCCGGCCCTCTCCGGCGAAAATCTGCTGGATGTGAGCGGTTTCGTGGTATTTTCTGGTCGAACGGGTCGTGCGGGAGGGTAACGGGTCGCAATGCGATTTCGCCACAAGCTTTCGATCGTGCTGGTGCTGCTGGCGATTGTGCCGGTGGTCGCCGTCGGCGTGCTCGTCGGCGTGCTGCTTCAGCGCAACCAGGTGACGCGGGTGGACAACCGCCTGTCGGTGTTGGCGGCCTCCGCGGCGCAGGGGTACACGACGCAGCAGCAGAGGACGGCCAAGTTTGCCCTCCATGTCGCCTCGACGAAGCAGGTGGCACTCGCCTTCACCGCGGGCACGAAGCCGTCCGAGCTCATCCCGGCTCCATCGGGAATGTCGGTCGTCCTCGTCAAGAAGGGTGTCCGCATCCTCGGGAAGCCGCCGCTCGGGCCGTCCTGGCATGCGACGTCGTACGCCGGGCGCAAGAACGCCGGTCGTAAGGTGATCGTGTACCTGCCGCTCACGTCGTCGCTGCTGAACACCATCTGGACCTCGGGCCGACTCAAGCTGGGGAACGCGGCCCTCGCCTTCGTTGCCGGTGGCCGGGCGGTCGGATCGACCATTGGCGCGATCGGGCCGGTCAAGGGCGTCCCGGCGCCCGGCGCCGGCTCCGCGGTCGTGGCGGGCACAGGCGTGCGCGCCCAATCGGTCAGGATCCATGTCCTGCACGGCGGGCCTGCCTACGTCGCCGCGACCTACCCGTCCTCCACGCTCTCGGACGCCATCAACTCCCAGCGGCTGCGGATCCTCGTTCCGCTGCTGCTGCTGGGGCTGATCCTGATCGCCGGGGCGATCTTTGCGGCCGATCGCATCTCGCGGGCGCTGACCGAGCTGGCCGGCCGGGCCGCCGGGCTCTCGCGCGGGCGCCCCGACGGTGACGAGCTCAGCCAGCTCGGATCGGCCATCGACGAGATCTCGACCGAGCTGACGACCCGCATGGGCGAGCTCGAGGCCGAGCGGGGGCGCTTCAAGGAGACGCTGCAGCGCTACGGCGAGACGCTGGCCGCGACCCACGACCTGGACGCGCTGGTCGGGGCCGTGCTCGACACCGCCGTCCAGGCCACCCGCGCCCGCGGGGGGCGCCTGCTGCTGTACGACGCCGAGCGCGGCGAGGCCGTCGAGCAGGCCCGCATCGGCACGGCGCGCGGCTCGCGCTCGGATCTGCCGGTCGTGGTGGCGGCCGGGGACGGCCTCGAGGGCGACGCCCTCGCCTCCCACGAGGCCCGGGTCGCCCAGGTGCCGCGGGCGGTGCTGGCGGTGCCGATCCTGCGCGAGCACCATCTGCTCGGCCTCGTCACGGCCGTCGACCCCGAGGAGGGGGCGTTCAGCGACGACGACGTCGAGTCGCTGTCGGCGCTGGCCGTGCAGGCCGGGGTCGCGATCGAGAATGCGCGCCTGCACCGGGTGGTCGAGCGCCAGGCGGTCACCGACGCTCTCACCGGCCTCGCCAACCGGCGCCAGTTCTACGAGGTGCTCGGCCGCGAGTACGAGCGCGCGCAGCGGTTCGGCCAGCCGGTCTCGCTGATCCTGCTCGACATCGACGACTTCAAGCAGATCAACGACAGCCGCGGTCACCTGGCCGGAGATGCGGTGCTGCACAGCGTCGCCGCCACCGTGGCGGAGGTCATCCGCGAGATCGACCTGGCCTCGCGCTACGGCGGTGAGGAGTTCGCGGTGCTCCTGCCCCAGACCGGCCCGGAGGGCGCGGCTCATCTGGCCGAGCGGCTCCGCAGCGAGATCGCCGCGCGGTCGATCCGGTTCGGCACCGAAGAGATCTCCGGCGTCACCGCCAGCTTCGGCGTCGCGGCCGGCCCGGACGACCAGATGACCCAGATCGACCTCATCGCATCGGCAGACGCCGCGCTGTACCAGGCCAAGCGCGAGGGCAAGAACCACGTGACCGTTTCTGGGGCGTGGTGACGCTCGGAGTCCGAATACGGGACACCGGGGCTCGCGACTTGGTACACTCAACGGGCCGCGGGGGCGGCGGCGGATGAGTTATTCCGAACCGGAGAAGGGACTGCCGATGACCACGGACGGCTCGTTGTTTGCGTCTGCGATCGAGCATCATCTCGAGTTGAAGCGACGAAACCAGCATCTCGATGAGAACCTTCCGCTCGACGAGTTCATCGGCGATGACCCCTTCGCCAACCACCCGCTCTTCAAGACCGAGGCGGAGGCCCTGCTCGAGGATGGGGATGACCCAGGCGAGCCCCCCGTCGTCGAGGCAGAGCCGCCGGCCGACACCCTGAGCATGCCCGCCGTTGAGGCGAGTGAGGAGCCGCTCGGGTGGATGGAGACGAAGACCGCCTCCGAGTTCAGCTGGGACTGATCTAGGGCGTCGTCCCGCCGCGCCCGTCGCCCTGGCTGGCGATGGCGTGGTCGACGATCTGACGCTGCGTCGGCCGGTCGAGGCCGTGGAAGCGCAGCCCGTACGCCCACCGCCTGTCGCCAACGGCGTCCGCCCAGACGACCTCGGCGACGCATTCCACCCGGTAGGCGGGCCGGTCGACCTCGAGCTCGATCTGGATGCGGTCGCCGGGCACGAGCTCGCGGTTGGTGATGATGCGGGCGCCGTCGCCCGCGAGGTCGATCGTGCGCGCCTGGAACTGCTCGCCGCCCGCGGCCGGCGCGCACCGCACCGGCACCTCGACGGGCACCCGCACGGCGGCGCGCCGCTCGGCCACTCGCCGCTGCTCCGAGAACACCCAGCGCACGATCCGCTGCTCGATGTAGATGTCCAGGTCGTCGAACCGCAGCGCGCACGTCCAGCCGCCGTCGACCGGCTCGTCCACGCGGGTGACCGTCGCGTCGCTGAAGACCAGGAACGGCGGTGTCGCGAAGCGCACCTCGATCCGCAGCCGCTCCCCCGCGGTGATCTGCACCGGGGCCACCATCTTGGCTCCGCCGGCCGAGATGTTGACCGTCGTGCCGGAGAACGACCCCGTCGCGTTGCCGTCCGCGTCCAGACGCGTGACGCCGACCGGAAACTCGGCCATCACACGCAGAAACGCTCGCCGGTCGGTGTGCATGGGCGCGCAGTCTAATTGGTGCTCAAGTCGGGGTGAGCACGCGCCGACTAAGAGGGCCATGACTGACACCGCCAAGGTACTCGTTGCAGACGATGAGCCCCATCTCCTGCGCCTGGTCAAGTTCCGCCTCGAGCGCGAGGGCTACCAGGTTGTGACCGCCGCCGACGGGCAGGCCGCCCTCGAGCTGGCCCGAACCGAACAGCCGGATCTGTGCGTGCTGGACGTGATGATGCCCAAGCGCAGCGGCTTTGACGTCCTGCGTGAGCTGCGGGCCGACTCGACCTGCAAGCACATGAAGGTGATCATGCTGACGGCCCGCGCCCAGGACCGGGACGTGGACGCCGGCTTCTCGCTCGGCGCCGACGACTACATCACCAAGCCGTTCAGCCCGCAGGAGCTGCGGGTGCGCATCGGCGCACACCTCGCCAAGCGGTAGTTTCCGCGCATCCACCGGGGTCCGGGTATCGTAGAGTGCCCGATTTCGACCTCCGGTTGTGGTGCGCATGCGAAAGCTCGTCTGGTCACTGCCCGTTCTGCTCGCCCTCATGGCGGCCGCCGCATGCGGCTCGGCCAAGCAGGGCGCGTCCGCACCGTCGGTCGCCGCAGGCACCAACCCCTGCGCGGTCAAAAACCTCGCTCTGCTCCACCCGGGGACGCTGACCATCGGCACCGACAACCCGGCCTACTCGCCGTACTTCACCGGCGGTCCCGGGCACAGCTGGACCGGCAAGTACAACAACGACCCGTACACCGGCAAGGGGTTCGAGGCCGCGGTCGCCTATGCGGTTGCCAAGCAGATGGGCTTCTCCAAGGGCGAGGTGCGGTGGCAGGTGACTCACTTCGACCAGTCCTACGCGCCCGGGCCGAAGAAGTTCGACTTCTATCTGGCCCAGGTCTCCTACACGCCGCAGCGGGCGAAGTTCGTCGACTTCTCGAGCTCCTACTACGACGTGAACCAGGCCGTCGTTGCGCTGAAGAGCAACAAGTACGCGCATGCCACGAGCATCGCGGCGCTGCACGGCGCCACCCTGGGGACACAGCTCGGCACGACGAGCTACGCCTTCATCCAGAGCGTGATCCACCCCGCGAACGCGCCCAAGGCCTACCACACCCTGAACGACGCCATCAACGCGCTCAAGGACCATCAGATCGACGGCATCGTGGTCGACCTGCCGACGGCCTTCTACATGACCGCCGTGCAGATCCCGGACAGCACCATCGTCGGCCAGTTCCCGGGCTCGTCGGCCGGTGGCCACTTCGGGCTCGTGCTCGCAAAGGGCAGCCCGCTCACCTCGTGCGTCGACAGGGCGATCGCGGCACTCAAGTTCAAGGGCACGCTCGCCCAGATCCAGCAGACCTGGCTCTCTGACAAGGCGAACGCGCCCATCCTCAAGTAGTGCTCGAAACCGACCCCGGACGGCGGTCGCGCCTGCTCTCCATACCGAGCGGTCCGGCGCGGAACGTCTCGATCGCCGTTATGAGCACGTTCGTCGTCTTCGCGGTGATCGTCCTCGCGGTGGTCAACTCGCCCGGCTGGGAGCGGGTCAAGGCGTCGTTCTTCGACTCCGGGGAGGCCCGCAGCGCGTTCCCGCTGGTCGCGCGCGCCTTCGTGCTCAACATCAAGATGTTCATGATCGCCGAGGTGCTGGTGCTCGCGTTTGCGCTGCTGCTCGCGGTCGTGCGCAGCCTGCCCGGTCCGGTGTTCTTCCCGCTCCGCCTGATGGTGATCGCCTATACCGACTTCTTCCGCGGCGTGCCCACGATCCTGATCGTGTATGTGCTCGGCTTCGGTATGCCCGGCCTGGAGCTGACGGGCGTGCCCACGAGCACGGTGTTCTGGGGGATCGTCTCGCTGGTGCTCGTCTACAGCGCCTACGTCGCCGAGGTGTACCGGGCGGGGATCGAGTCCGTCCATCCCAGCCAGGAGGCGGCGGCTCGCTCGCTCGGCCTCTCCCGTGGCCAGACGCTGCGCTATGTGGTTGTCCCACAGGCCGTGCGCCGGGTGATCCCGCCCCTGCTGAACGACTTCATCGGGTTGCAAAAGGACACGGCGCTCGTCTCGGTGCTCGGGTCGGTCGAGGCGCTTCAGCAGGCCAACATCAACTCGGCGGCCGACTTCAACTACACGCCCTACCTCGTGGCCGCCTTCTTCTTCGTGCTGCTCACGATCCCGCTCGCCCGCTTCACCGACTGGCTGATCGCGCGCGAGCGGCGCCAGCGCCAGGCCGGCGGGCTGGTATGAGCGCGCAGCCGCAACTCGTCGTCGCAGGGCTGCACAAGTCGTTCGGCCACGCCGAGGTGCTGCGTGGCATCGATCTCGAGGTGGCCGAGCACGAGGTGGTGTGCCTGATCGGTGCGTCCGGATCGGGCAAGTCGACGCTGCTTCGCTGCATCGATCTGCTCGAGCCGATCAACGCGGGCCGGATCGTCGTCGCGGGGGATGAGATCACCGCTCGCGGCGTCGACGTCAACCGCGTCCGCCGCGAGATCGGGATCGTCTTCCAGGCATTCAACCTGTTCCCGCACATGACCGTGCTGCGCAACGTGACGCTGGGGCCGCGCAAGGTGCTCGGCACCTCCTCCGCCGAGGCCGACGCGCAGGCCCGCGAACTGCTGGCGCGGTTCGGGCTGGCCGACAAGGTGGACGAGTTCCCCGACCGGCTGTCGGGCGGTCAGCAGCAGCGGGTGGCGATCGTGCGGGCGCTGGCGATGCGGCCGCGGCTGATGCTGCTCGACGAGGTCACGAGCGCCCTTGACCCCGAGCTGGTGGCCGAGGTGCTCGAGGTGATCCGCGAGCTGGCCGGCGAGGGCATGACGATGGTCATCGCGACGCACGAGATGGGCTTTGCCCGGGATATCGCAAACCGCGTGTGCTTTCTCGACGCCGGGGTGATCCTGGAGCAGGGCCCCCCGCAGCAGATCTTCACCTCGCCGCGCGAGGAGCGTACCCAGCAGTTCCTCGCCCGCATCATCGCGGCCGGCCGCATGTAAAACCACCCGGGGACAGTCCCCCACCGATCGCTGTTGCACATTCGTGACGCAATCCGACCGGGGACTGTCCCCGGTTCTCGCGGTCAGGCCGCTGCGGCGCGGCGGCGGGCGTACCACGTGCTGTAGCCGCCCTCGGAGGCCGTGACCTCGCCGTCGCGCACCTCGACGATGCGGTCGGCGATGCGGTCGAGGAAATAGCGGTCGTGCGAGACGAAGACCACGGTGCCGTCGAACTCCTCGATGGCGGCCTCGAGCATCTCGACCGAGTCGATGTCGAGATGGTTCGTGGGCTCGTCGAGCACCAGGCAGTTGGCGCCGGCGCGCATCAGAAGGAGGAGTTCGAGCCGCGTTCGCTCCCCGCCCGAGAGGGCGTTCACCTGCTGGCGGCACTGCTCGTAGGTGAACAGGAATCGCAGCAGGGCCGACACGGCCTCCTCCTCGGTGCATGGCCGCTGCGCCCGCAGAGCGTCCACCGGGGTCTGCCCGGTTGGTGCGGGCATGTGCTCCTGGGGCAGGAAGCCGACCGCGATCGACGGCCCCACCCACATCTCCCCCTCGGATGGCCGAAGCTCCCCGGCGAGAAGTTTCACCAGCACGCTCTTGCCCGAGCCGTTGTCGCCGATCACGCCGACGCGCTCGCCCCGGAACACCGTCAGGTCGACGCCGATCAGCACGGGCTCCGCGTCGAACGCGACCGAGACGTCGCGCCACTCGGCCACCCGCTTGCCGCCGCGGGCCTGGCTCCGCAGCCGCAGGGCGATCTTGCGCCGCTCGAGCACCGGCCGCTCGACCTTGTCCATCCGCTCGATCCGCCGCTCGGTGTTCCGGGCCCGGATCGTGTGACGGCGGTCGTCGACGATGCTCGCCCACTGCTTGTACCTGCGGATGGCCTCCTCGAGCCGCTCGATCTCCTTCTGCTGCGCCGCCCACGCCGTCTGCTGCTGCGCCAGCTCGAGCTCGCGGGCGGCGTGGTAGGCGGAGTAGTTCCCGGGCCACATGCGCACCCGGCCGCGGTCGACCTCGGCGATCGACCCCACCGTCTCGTCGAGCAGATAGCGGTCGTGCGACACCATGACGACCGCCCCGGAGAACTCGCGCACGAGCTCCTCGACCCGGCTCCTGCGGTACGCGTCCAGGTGCGTCTCGGGCTCGTCCAGGAGCAGGAGGTCGGGCTCCTGCACGAGGCACGCGGCCAGTGCGACCAGCTTGCGCTTGCCGCCCGAGAGCTCGAGCTGGGGGCGCCGCGTCTCGTCGGCCGTCACGCCCAGGTCGGCGAGCACCGTGCGGACGGAGCCCTCGAAGGCGTGCCCGCCGATCCGGTCGAACTCGTCCAGCAGCCGCTGCTGCCGGTCGAGCGTGCGCTGCATGGCGCCGAGGTCGGCCGCGACCGCCGGGTCGCCCAGCCGGCCGGCGCACAGCTCGAGCTCGTGCTCGACGCGCGCGATCTCGGGGCGGGCGGCGTGGCACAGCTCGATCGGTGTCCGCGGGTCGGGCCCAACCAGCTGGGGGAGGTAGGCGGCCGTCATCCCGCGCCGGCGAACCGGTGGGTCGGAGTCGGGCTCGTCCAGCCCGGCGAGGATGCGAAGGAGCGTGGACTTCCCGGAGCCGTTCTGGCCGACGACGCCCATGCGCGCGTCGTCGTCCACCTCGAGGTCGAGGCGATCGAGAACGGTGCGCGCGCCGAACGATTTGACGGCGCCGCGGAGCGAGATCAGCCTCCCCATCGACCTCGCAGTGTAGTGTCAGAACTCGTGATCGACGTTCCGCAGACGGCGGTGACGCCGCTCGTCCTTCGCCATGCCGAGCGGCTCGCGGGGCGGCCGGCGATGATCGCCGCCGACGGGTCCGAGGTGATCACCTACGGCGAGCTGCCGGGCCGTATCGGGCGCATGGCGGCCGGGCTCCGGGAGCTCGGACTGGGACGGGGCGACGTGCTCGCGCTGGTGCTCCCCAACGTGCCCGAGTTCGTCGTGGCGTTCCACGCGGCGGCGACGCTGGGAGCGGTCGTGACGCCGGTGAACCCGTCGTTCACCCCGGACGAGGCCCGTCGCCAGCTGGCCGACTCGGGCGCGCGCCTGGTGGTGACGCTCCCAGAGCTCACACCGGCGGCAGCGGCGGCGGCGGAGGGCACCGGCGTCGAGCGGGTGATCGCGCTGGGCGATCCCGGGTTGGAGGCAGCCTCGGTGGTTGGCCAGGTGGCGCTCGACCCTGAGCGCGACCTCGTGGCGCTGCCCTATTCGAGCGGCACCACCGGCTTTGCGAAGGGCGTGATGCTGACCCACCGCAACCTGGTCGCAAACGTGATCCAGGTCGAGAGCGTCTTTGGGATCGGCGAGTCGGACACCATGGCGGCCGTGCTGCCGTTCTTCCACATCTACGGCCTCACGGTCAACATGAATTTCGCCGTCGCCCGCGGTGCGACCGTCGTCACGATGCGCCGGTTCGACCTGGATGCGTTCCTGGGGGCGGTCGAGCGCCACCGGGTCACGCGGGCGTTTCTGGTGCCGCCCATCCTGCTCGCGCTGGCCAAGCACCCCGCGGTCGATCGCCACGACACCTCGTCGCTTCGGGTCATCGTGTCGGGTGCGGCGCCGCTCCACGGCGATCTCGCCCGCGCCTGCGGGGCACGGCTCGGGTGCGACGTCTACCAGGGCTACGGGCTCACCGAGGCGAGCCCGGTCACCCATCTCCCGCCCGACGGCCCCGACGCCGCCGCGCACCCGGGGTCGGTCGGGACGGCGCTCCCCGGAACCGAGTGCCGGGCGGTGGATCCCGCGACGCGACTGCCAGTGCCGGACGGCGAGGACGGCGAGATCACCGTCCGCGGCCCGCAGGTGATGCGGGGCTATCTGCACGACCCCGAGGCGACGGCGGCGGCGATCGACGCCGACGGCTGGCTGCATACGGGCGATCTCGGCCACGTCGATCCCGGCGGCCGGCTGCACCTCGTCGACCGGCTGAAGGAGCTGATCAAGGTGCGCGGGTTTCAGGTGGCGCCGGCGGAGCTCGAGGCCGTGCTCGTGTCGCATCCCGCGGTGGCGGATGCGGCCGTCATCCCCGTGACCGACCGGCGCGGGAACGAGGCGCCCAAGGCGCTCGTCGTGCTCAGGGCGCCGGTCGAGCCGGCCGAGCTGCAGCGGTATGTGGCCGAGCGGGTGGCGCCCCACAAGCGCCTGCGGCGCGTCGAGGTGATCGATGTTGTGCCCCGCACGGCGTCGGGGAAGATCCTGCGCCGGGTGCTGATCGAGCGGGAGCGAGAGCGTGGACAAGGCGCGCCTTGAGGCGTTCTCGGATGGGGTGTTCGCGATTGCGATCACGCTGCTCGTGCTTGACCTGCACGTTCCGGACGTCGGATCGGGCTCGCTCGCAAACGCGCTCGGCCATCAGTGGCCGGCCGATGTCAGTTATGTCGTCAGCTTCGTGACGATCGGGATCATCTGGGTCAATCACCACAACCTGATGCGTCACCTCGACCACTGTGACCGGGGCCTGCTGCTCCTGAACGTGCTGTTCCTGATGACCGTCGCGGTGCTCCCCTATCCGACCGCGCTCGTTTCGCACTACGCGCGCACCCCCAACGCCACGACCGCTGCGCTCGCCTATGGCGGGACAATGGTGGCGATGGCGCTCCTCTTCAACGCGCTCTGGCACCACTCCATCCGGGGCGGCCTGCTCGTCGCGGGAGCGGATCCGCGGGAGGTCTCGGGCATTACCCGGAGTTACCTGGTCGGGCCGGTGTTGTACCTGGCCGGGACGCTGACGGCGCTTGTGAGCGCCGACGCGAGCCTCGTGATCTTTGCGCTCATCGCCGCGTTCTACGTCGCTTCGAGCTCGCTCTGGGGCCGCCGCGACTTCGGTTAGGCGGCCTCTCGCAGCTCGACGTCCGTCTCGCCGGGGAGGTCGAGCACGGCGATCACCGCGTCGACGACGCGCGGGTCGAACTGCGTGCCCGAGCATGCCCGCAGCTCGGCGACGGCCGCGTCCACGGACCGGGCCGCCCGGTAAGGGCGCTCGGTGGTCATGGCGCTGAAGGCATCGCAGCAGCAGATGATGCGGGCGATCAGAGGGATCCGCTCGCCGGCGAGCCTGTCGGGGTAGCCGTTGCCGTCATACCACTCGTGGCACGAGCGGACGATGGCGCCGATGTGGGCGAGCGACCCGCCGACCCGCATGAGGATGATCTCGCCCTCGAGGGTGTGCGTCTCGATCACCAGTCGCTCCTCCGGCGTCAGCGGCCCGGGCTTCTGGATGATCGCCTTGGGGATGCGGATCTTGCCGACGTCGTGCAGCAGCGCCGCGAACTCGGCCTGCGTGCGCTGCTCCGGGGTCAGCGCCAGCACCTCGGCGACCGCCGAGACCAGCTCGACCACACCGCGGCTGTGGCTGCCCGTGTATTCGTCGTCGGCGTCGATGATGTCTCCCAGAAGGAGCGCCGTGCGCTGGTAGGCGTCGTACAGGTCCCGTTCCTGCCGGAGCCGGTGGTCGTGCTCGCGGGCGAAGATCTCGAGCAGTCCGGCAAGCGGTAGGAGGAGCACGAAGGCGTAGCTCATCCACATCGAGGCGAACGCGGCCAGGAGGCCCAGGGGCGAGAGCGCCAGATCGACCGTGTAGGCATAGGCCGCCTCGGGGATCAGGCGCCGCAGCGAGATGTCCGGCGTCCTCCACTGGCGCAGCAGCGTGCTGCCCAGGTCGGCGCCGAACTGGGCCGCCAGGGCAGCGACGTACACGGGCCAGTGATCCCAGCTGGGCGCGCCGTCGCCCCAGAGGAGCAGCACGACAACGGGGGGGATCACGTACCAGCAGGAGCCCAGCAGCAGGAGCACGCGCTCGCGATGGCGGCGGCCGAGGGCGACGTCGACACAGAGCGACAGCAGGTAGCCGGCCGCGACGGCCAGCGGCACCCAGCCCAGCGGCAGCAGGAACAGCATCGGCACGAACACGAGCTGGGTCGGAATGGCCGCGCCCGGGCCGATGACGAATTCGACGTTCGTGAGCACCGCGAACGCGACGATCAGTGCGGCCACGACGCCCAGGCTCGGCGAGCGCTGGTTCGAGGCCGTGAGGGCGAGGACGATCGCGGTCACGAGGAACGCGCCGCCCAGCACGGCCGACGTCACGCGCTCGCCTCCGCCAAGCGGCAGCCGCAGGCGGGAGCGGGACTTCGCGTCGGGGTCTTCGTCCGGGGGAAGCGCGGGGTCGGTTCGGGTGATGTCGGGCATCCGTCCCTGAAGATCGGCCGATCAGCCCAGTTGTTGAATTTCGCCCCCGCGCGCGAGGGCGGCGAGAAGCGGGTGCAACGTTCCCCGCTGGGAGCTTCCGACCTGCGGCTGGAACAGCGTGGCGACATAAAACGGATGCCCGGGCAGCTCGACGGCCTCGACGCCTGCATCGGCGGCGGTCGCCGAGACCACCAGACCCGCGGCCGCCAGACGGTCGCGGTAGGCCGGCTCGAGGCCGTAGTTGCACCAGTGAAAACCGGCAAACGGCGCCTCGCCGCACAGTCGCGCGACGAGCGTCCCCGGCACAGTTGTCACCGTCCGCTCCGCTCCCACCAGGCTGCACCCGAGCGGTGTGATCACGTATGCGCCCGAGTCCGGATCGCTCTCGGCATGTCCGGCGTCGGTGACGCCCGCGACGTTGCGGGCGAACTCGACCACCATGTGCTGAAAGCCGCCACAGGTACCGAGGATCGGCACCCCCTCGGTGCGCGCATACTCGATGGCCGCATATACCGGGCGCTCGTCGCGATACGGCGTGCCGGGGACGATCCAGAACGCGTCGAAGGCCTCCAGACGACGCGCGTCCGGCCCATCGGTGGCCACCCACCGGGCGTCGACCGCGTCCGGCATGAGGTCGATCGTGGCATCGATCTCGCGGTGCGTGAGGTGGCGGAGGTCGCGGTCACCCACGACGGCGATCCGAACGGGCATGGCCGGATTGTCCCGCCGACCGCGGGTGCTCGTCGCAATTACCAGATTATGGGAGGTCGACTGACCCCCGCTGGGGATGGTGCCCGCGGTCACGGACCGGCACGATGCAACTAATGCCGGTCGACCCCGACTTCCGCAGGTCCACGCTGGCCGCGAGAATCGTGTGCGGTGCGCTCGAGCCCGACCTCGTGCGCCTGCACGGCTCGATCGTCGCGGCGCTCGAGATCTACGGTCGCGAGGCGGCGCTGCGGGAGGTGTTCGTGCCGGCGCTGCGGCTGGCGCGGATCGAGCACGGCCGGCTCGGTCGCGAGCGGGCGGCCGTCGCAATCCGCGCCCAGCTTCAGCTGAACGCCGCCGGCTGAGCGGTCTACCAGTCGCTCTCGCCGTACCACCGGCCCGCAATCGGCTCGGTGGCGCGACGGATACGGTCGACCTCGGCGGCGGTCAGCTGGGCCCTCCACGCGCTGACGTGCGCGGCACTGTTGCGGTGGATCGAGCCGGCCCGGTCGGAGTGGGACGGGTTGGAGGCCGACGACGTCTGCCGCACCTTCTCCTCGACCGCCTCGCTCCACTCCAGGCCGAGCTGCCCGTAGAGCTCGCGGAAGTGCGTGAGCGGGTCGCGGGCGACGTCCTCGTGGAGCAGGAACAGCCAGTCGGGCCGGCGTTCCTGCAGGGTGGCGACGGTGCCGTGGAGGATGCTCCAGAGCAGGATCGCCTCGTCCAGGAGCTCGGGCTCGTGCTCGCTCGCCGCCCGGATCTCGGCCTCGTACGGCGTCAGGAAGTCGCGCATCAGAAGCGGCTGGTCGAGGAAGTCGGCGAACCGGTGCCGCCAGCCGCGACGGCAGATGCTGGCGGCAAATGACGCCGGGTGCCGGATCATGACAAGGACGCGCATCGCGAATGTGTCCGCCAGCCACTCCGACGAGAAGAGCGCGATCGGGTCCTTCATGAGCGGCGCGGCGCCGCGGCGGCGGTTGCGCTCGAAGAGACCCCAGTCGCGTGCCATCCGACCCGCATCCCTCGCACTGCGCAGGGTGCGCAGCTCGGTGGCCGGCCGGTAGCGGAAGGCCAGCATCTCGGCGAGCGGTCTCCTGAGTGGCTCGCCGTTCACGGCGCACAGGTAGTGGAAGTAGTGCGGAAAGCGGATCGGGAACGTACCCAGACGGTGCCGGGGGTTGAACGGCTCCCAGATGTACCCCACCGGGGTCGGTGAGCTCTCCAGCACGCGGCCGACCCAGGTCGTCCCCGAGCGGTGCGAGCCGGTGACGAGGATGGGCGTTGGTGCACCGGTCACCGGCGGCTCCGCTCAGCTCGGGTCGACATCTTTCCCGGTGGCCTGGAGCTCGGCGGGGGACACGGCCGGGCACGTCTTGATCGGCGCGGTCCAGCGCGGGAGCGGGTGGGTGAACTGGAACGCGTTCCGGAGCGAGTTCTGCTCGGCCTCACGGGTCGTCAGGATCGGCATGCCGAAGTCCTCGTCGATGAACTTGAGCACCGAGGTGAAGTCGTAGGTCGTGTGGTCGACCCCCGGCTTCGCCCACGGCGAGATCACCAGCATGGGCACCCGCACTCCCAGGCCGAAGCGGTCGGGCTGCGGCGGCGGCACGTGGTCGTAGAACCCGCCCCACTCGTCCCAGGTGAGCACGATGGCGGTGTGGCGCCAGTCCGGCATGTGCATGATCTGGTTGATCAGCTGGGCGGTCCAGTTCTCGCCATCGCACAGCGATGTGCCGCCGGGGTGGTCGCTGCGCTTGTACGGGGGCACGATCCACGTCACCGCGGCCAGGTAGTTCTGGCTCAGGTCGCTCGGGAGCCAGCCAAGCGGGTACACATGCCGCGCGTAGGCCGGGCTCTCGCGGATGGGCTTCACCGCGTCATACGCCACCCATCCGTAGCCGTGGCCGTTCTCGGGCGGCCCGTACTCGCTCCACGAGATGCCGCGCCGGTCGAGCTGCGCGCCGATCGAGTCGATCCGGAAGCATGGCGGCACGTTCACGAGCCGGCCGTGGCGGATGACGGGGACGGTCAGGTTGGCGGGCCCGTCGCAGCCCCAGTTCTCGACGCCGAAGTTCGGGCCGTCGACGGCGCCTGCGGCCTGCGCGGCCACGGTGTAGAGGTGGTTCGGGAAGCTCGACGTGTCGCCGGACGAGAACGTGTGGTCGAGCAGCTCGTAGCGCCTGGCCCAGCCCCAGTAGGCCGGCAGCTGGCCGGGGTAGGCGGTGGTGTAGGCCAGCATGGTGGGCTGGCCATCCTTGTCGGGCAGCTTCGAGAACCCGTTCATGGCGCCGCCGTTGATGTCGGTCACGGCCGCCTGATGGTTGTGCTGGAGGTCGTCCTGGACGTTCTCGAGCGGGCGCAGCCGCACGACGCTGCCGTCGGCGGTGCGACCGGTGCTGGTTCCGTCACCGCCGGGGAAGAGGCCGAACAGGTTGTCGTAGGAGCGGTTCTCCTTGACGATGAAGACGATGTGGCGGATGGGCGTCTTCGCGCCCGTGATGACCAGGGGGCCGCGTGTCGGCGGCGTCCCCACCGACGCCACCACCAGGCCGGGCTCGACCGAGCTGCGTCCGGCGACCACGACCGTGACCAGCACGGCGGCCGCCAGAATCCTCCAAACGATCCGCTGCACGCGGCGCACGCTACCGGGTCGGTCATCCGGGCGCGCCGTCCCCAGCTTGCCCCCGGAGGGGGATTGGGCCGGCGCCGGAATTGCCGACATTCAAGGGGAATGCCTGAACCGATCGGATCCTCGGAGGCGCCCGGCGGCCGCCGGACGCGGGTGGGGGCGCTCCGCCACCGGCTCGGCCGGCCCTTCCATCCGGAGGCGCCGCGCCCGCATGTGGACGATCGCGCACTCCTGACGCGGATCGTCGAGACCCAGCGCGAGATCAGCGCGGCCGGCTCCGACGTCGAGAACGTGATGCGGGTCGTGCTCACCCGGTCGCAGGAGCTGACGGGCGCCGACGGCGCCATGGTGAGCCTGGTCGACGGCGACGAGCTGCTGATCCGGGCTGCGTCCGGGATCACCGCGCCGCTGGCAGGCCGCCGCTACCAGCTGCGCGAGTCGGTGGCCCGGCATGCGATCGACCACGGCGTGCCGCTGCTGATCGAAGACTGCGAGACGGACCCGCGCATCAACCGGGAGCTGCAGCGGCTGGCCGGCGACAAGTCGCTCATCTGCGTCCCGCTGTTCCAGGGCGGCGGCCGCGTGATCGGCGCCTTGAACGTGATGAGCTCGTCGGAGACGCGCCTGACCGAGCGCAACCGCGAGACGATGGAGATGCTCTCGGTCATCCTCTCGGCCGCCGTCAGCTATGCGGCCGAGTTCGAGGCCAAGCGCGCTCGGGGTGAGGCGTACGGGCGGTTCCGGACGCTGTTCGAAGGCGCGTCGA
Organism: uncultured Actinomycetes bacterium; assembly: GCA_963703275.1. Lineage (GTDB taxonomy): Bacteria > Actinomycetota > Thermoleophilia > Gaiellales > JAICJC01 > JAICJC01. The sequence continues at coordinate 766,181 of OY969804.1, forward strand.
TCGGGATCGCCCGATCCGGGCCCGACGGGTGCGCCGTCGACACCAACCCCGCACTCGAGGAGTTCCTCGGATACTCGGCCGCCGAGCTCGCGGCGATGAGCTTCCGCGAGTACACCCATCTCGAGGATGTCGAGCGCAGCGCGGCGCTGTACCGCGACATGATGGCCGGGAACCGCGACGACTACCAGCTCGAGGTGCGGTTCGTCCGCCGGGACGGCGCCGAGGTGTGGGGCCAGATCACGGCCGTGCTCGAGCGCGACTCCGAGGACCGTCCCGCCTTTGCCGTGACGATGATCGAGAACATCACCCCGCGCAAGATCGCCGAGTCGGCGCTGGTCGCGCAGTCGCAGCTCAACGAGTACCAGGCCGTGCACGACGCGCTCACCGACCTTCCGAACCGGACGCTTTTCCGCCAGCGCATCCAGCATGCGGTGGCGCGCTCGGAGGAGGACGGGGAGTTCGCGGTGGTGATCATGGATCTCGACCGGTTCAAGGACGTGAACGACTCCATGGGCCACCACGCGGGCGATGCCCTGCTGATCGAAATTGCCCGGCGCGTCGAGAGCGCGCTGCGGACGTCGGACATGGTCGCGCGCCTGGGCGGCGATGAGTTCGGCCTGCTGCTCGCGACTCCCACCGGCACGGCCGGGCTGGCCACCGTGCTCGAGCGCGTCCGCGAGGCGGTCGAGGCCCCGATCGTCTTCCACGACATTCCGCTTGCGATGTCGGCCTCGATGGGCGTGGCCGCGTTCCCGGAGCACGGGGCCGACGTCGAGGCGCTGCTGCGGAGCGCCGATGTCGCCATGTATGCGGCCAAGCGGTCGGATCTGCCGTTCGCCGTGTATGACGCGGCCCAGAGCCACAGCGATCCGTCGCGGCTGACGCTCGTCGCCGAGCTGCGGCGCGCCCTGCAGCGGCGGGAGCTGGTGGTGCACTACCAGCCCAAGGCCGGCCTCGTGAGCGGCACCGTCGACTCCGTGGAGGCGCTGGTGCGGTGGAACCACCCCGACCGTGGGCTGGTCTTCCCCGATGCGTTCATCCCGCTTGCTCAGGAGACCGGCCTGATCAGGCCGCTGACCCAGTACGTGCTGGAGGAGGCCATCCGCCAGTGCCGCGCCTGGCAGTCCGAGGGCATCGTGCTCTCGGTCTCGGTCAACCTCTCTGCGCGCAACCTGCTCGACGTCGAGTTCCCCGACCAGGTCGAGTGCCTGCTCACGCAGTTCGGCCTCGATCCGGCGATGCTCGAGCTCGAGATCACCGAGACCACGATGGTGAGCGACGGCCCCCGCACGATTGTCGCGCTCGACCGCCTGTCCGAGCTCGGCGTCCGGATCTCGATCGACGACTTTGGCACCGCCTACTCGTCCTTCTCGTATCTGCGCCGGCTCCCCATCAGCGAGATCAAGATCGACCGCTCGTTCGTCACGAACATGGACACCTCCGAAGCGGACGCCGCAATCGTGCGGACGACCATCGACCTGGGCCGCAACCTGGGTCTGCGCGTCGTCGCCGAGGGCGTCGAGAGCGAGGCGGTGTGGCTCCAGCTGCGCCGGCTGGGCTGCACGTCGGCTCAGGGCTACTACCTGACCAAGCCGGTGCCCGCCGACGACCTGCGCGCCTGGCTCTACGATCGCATCGAGGCCGGGGCGCGCGAACAGCGCGCCGCCTGAGATCAGCCGAGCGGCCGGCCGTTCAGCAGGAGCTTCACGCCGACGTTCCCTCGGATCGCCTTCGAGTACGGGCAGCGCTGGTCGGCGGCGTGGATCAACTCGCGCCCCTTGGCGGGGTCGAGCGACGGTGCGTTGACGTCGAGCGTCACCGCGAGGCCGAAGCCCTCGTGGGCGGTCGGGCCGAGGCTCACGTGGGCAACGATCGTCGAGTCGGAGAGGTCGACGCCGGCTCCCTTCGCGGCCCCGATCAGCGCCGACTGGAAGCACGCGGCGTGCGCGGCGGCGAACATCTGCTCCGGGTTCGTCCCCTTCCCGGCCGCGTCGCCGTGCGGCGAGAGGTCGACATCGAGCCTGCCGTCCGCACTCTGGGCGTGGCCCCCGCGGCCCCCGTGGACGGTCACCTTGCAGGTGTAGACCGCCTTCGTCAACTCGTTCGCCATCGGCCCGGATCGTACCCCCGCCGGCCGCGGTGCCGCGGCGGGCGCGGGGACACGGCGTGTGCGGGGGGCAGGTTTGGTGCGAGGGCGCGCCATTTGGCGTGTGCAGCAGGTGTCAATTGGGCTCTGAGGTTTCCGTCTGCCACCCACGGTGTGGCCGGCGCCGGGCGGCGCTCCTTCGGAGAACTGGCCGGGCGGCGCCGGCAGTCCTGGCCCGGGACGCGCCACTTGGCGTGTGCAGCAGGTGTCATTTGAAGTCGAGGGCCCCCTGGTAGGCGGGTTCTGGCAAGTGCTTGCGGTCCCGGCCTGGGATGCGCCATTTGGCGTGTGCGGCAGGTGTCATTTGAAGTTCCCCGACACTCTTGCCACACCCCGCCACCCACACGCAACACCGACCACGCCACACTCCCACCATGCCGTGGCAGACCCCGCCGACGCTGTACAAGGCCCGAAACGTGCCGCATAAACAGCCGGTGTGCGCGATCTGCGTTGACCGCACCCGCGGAAAGACCCAACGCGTCCAACTCAGCCACCGCGTTTCGGTCTGGCTGTGCGCTGATCATGCCAGTCCCGCCTTCCAGACCCGTCGCGGCGGGCGCGACTTCGTGCGCACCCTCATGGGCGTATGGAAAGCGAATGACTGCCTCACCCAAGCCCGCGACCGCGCCCTCACCAGCCACCTCGACCGGCTCACCACCAACACGCCGAAGCGGCGCAGGCCGGGCAGCTACTCCTGGCCCAGCCTGCGCCACCAACTCGAAACCCGCTACGCCGCGGGAGCGACTCCCGCCCAACTCACGACCATCGTCCACACCCGCTACGCCGACTGCCCCGCCAACCCACCCAGCCACCGCACCATCCAACGCTGGCACACCCAACGCCGCTGGCTGGCACAGCCGCCATAGGAGGGCCGGCGAAAGCCGGCGGTTGCTAGACGGTGCCTCCGCGACTGAAGAGGCCGCGGCCGAGAAACCCGGCGACGATTGCGACGGCCAGCGCGATCAGGAGCACCCAGAACGCGATCTTGATCGCGCCCCAGATCCCGAACAGGACGAGGGCCAGGATGAGAAGTATGAGGAATATCATGGCCCGAAGGTACCCCGTCCGGCTCGCGCCCAAACCTGCGCCGAGCTCAGGCGGCCAGCATGGTGTCGGCCCACGCCTGTTCGAGCGCCTGGAGCAGCAGCTCCGGCGGCTGGGCACCGGACACCGCGTACCGGCGACCGAGGACGAAGAACGGCACGCCGGTGATCCCGAGCTCGACCGCCTCACGCTCGTCGCCCCGCACCTCGCCCGCGAAGCCCTCACCGGCGAGCGCGGCCCGGGTGCGGTCGGGATCCACCCCGACCTCGGCCGCCAACTCGACCAGGGTGTCGGTGTCGCTGATGACACGGCCCTCGCTGAAGTAGGCCGCCAGCAGCCGCTCCTTGGCCTCCGACTCGAGGCCGACGGCCCGGGCGAGGTGCAGCACCCGGTGGGCGTCGAACGTGTTTGCGGGCTTGGCGACGTCAAGCCGGAAGGTGAGGCCCGATTCGGCCGCCAGCTCGGTCATCTGCGCGTTTCGCTCCGCCGCCTCCTCCGTGCTCATCCCGTAGCGAGACGCGAGCCGTGCGGTGAGATCCTGCGGGACGCTCGGTGCATCCGGGTCGAGCTCGAAGCTGCGCCAGACGATATCCACGCGGTCGCGGTGCGGGAACCGCTCGAGCGCCTGTTCCAGGCGGCGCTTGCCGAGATAGCACCATGGGCAGACGACGTCCGACCAGATCTCGACCTGCATGCGATCCTGCATTGCGGCGGAGGTCAGGCGGCGCCGCGCTCGCCGAACCGGGCGGCGGCGCGTTCCCGCGCCCGCTCGATCTCGAGGGCGCGATTGCGCGGCGGAGCCGTCGTGACCAGCTCGTGCAGGAGCTGGTCGGACGCGGCTGTGACCGCGTCGACCGCGCGCGCGAAGGCCTCCTCGTTCATCCGGGCGGGGCGCGTCATGCCGCTGATCTTGCGGACGTACTGCAGCGACGCCTCCCGGATCTCCTCGGCGGTGGTCGGCGGGTCGTAGTTATGAAGTGGGCGAATGGATCGGCACATGCCCCGGATTCTAGATGCGCCGCGCCAAACGGGTCAGACCCCTTTTGGCGCAGACCGCGCGTTTATGATCGCGCCGGTGAGTGCCGACCACGACACGGGCGAGATCGTCTGGACGTGCTCGTCCACGCCCGACCGTGCCGGCCCGGGGCCGGTGCTGCGGGACGTCATGGTGGAGATGCGGGACGGGATCTCGCTCGCGACCGACGTCTACCTGCCCGACACCGCCGGCCCGTTTGCGGCCGTGATGATCCGGCTTCCGTATGGCAAGACCGTCGACTACTGCGGCGTCGCGGAGATCGCGCAGCACTGGAACCGCAAGGGCTACGCCTTTGTCGGCCAGGACTGCCGCGGTACCTACGGCTCCGGCGGCGTGTTCGATCCGGCGCACCCGTACAGCGAGGCGGAGGACGGCCACGACACCGTCGCCTGGATCGCCGAGCAGGCCTGGTCGAGCGGGAGGGTGGCGCTCACGGGCGAGTCGTACTACTCGCTCACGAGCTTCGCCGCGGCGTCGATCCCGCATCCGGCGCTCGCGTGCATCGTGCCGGGCGACTTCCCGGTCGACCGCTTCGACGGCACCTATCGCAACGGCTGCCTGCGCCTGGCCGCCGAGGCGCTGTGGGCGATTTGGTGGATGGACCCGCTCGGCCACCCCGTCCCGGGCGAGCCGCTGCCGACAGTCGACGTGTGGCACCTGCCGGTCGCCGGCATGGCGCGGGCCGCCGGCCTGCCCAACCATTATTTCGACGAGCTCGTGGAGTTCTCCCAGCCCGGTTCGCGCTACTGGGAGTACCGCTGCCGGCGCGAGGCCCACGACGCCATCGCGATCCCGATCCTGCACTTCTGCGGCTGGTATGACAACTACCTCGGCCAGCAGCTGCGCGACTGGAAGCGCTACCGCCGTCTCGACCGGTCGGGCGGTCGCAACTTCCTGATGATCGGGCCCTGGAGCCACGAGGGCCCGTCGGGCCCGGCCGAGCGGGTCGGGCTCGTGCCCGTGGTCGAGGACGGCACCCACCGCTGGGACCGCATGCAGGGCTTCTACGACCGCTACCTGATGGGGCTCGAGAACGGGTTCGAGGCCGAGCCGCTCGTGAGCTACTTCGTGATCGGCGCGGACGAGTGGCGCCGGGCCGACACCTGGCCGCCGCCCGGGAGCGAGACGCAGACCTGGTACCTGCACGGGCCGGGGGCCTCCGAGGCCGGTGGCGGCCTCTCGACCGAGGAGCCGGGCGCCGAGGAGCCGGATTCCTACGACTACGACCCGGCCGACCCTGTGGCCTGGGCGGTGGGCACGAATCCGTGGACGTTCGGCCTGAACCTCGGCGACCGCCGGCCGGTCGAGGCCCGGCCCGACGTGCTCGTCTACACGTCCGCACCGCTGTCCGAGCCCATCGAGGTGGTTGGCGATCTGAGCGCGCGGCTGCACGTCTCGAGCGACGCCGTCGACACCGACTTCACCGTGGCGCTGGTCGACGTCTTCCCCGACGGCGCGGCAAACCTGATCCAGGACGGGATTCTGCGGATGGGCCTGCGCGAGCCCGAGCACGGCCGCCGGCTGCTCGAACCCGGGCGTGTGTACGCGGTCGAGGTCGACCTCTGGGCGATCGCATATCGGCTTCCCGCGGGCCACCGGCTGCGGGTCGAGATCTCGTCGAGCGAGTTCGACCGCTACGACCGCAACCTGAACACCGCCGCGCTGCCCGGCCGCAGCAGCGAGATGGTCGTCGCCCGCCAGACGGTGTTCCACGACGCCGACCGGCCCTCGCACGTGCGCATCCCGGTGCGGCCCGTCACGGGCTGACCGCGCTACATCAGGTTGGGCGTGTGCAGGTCGGAGACGTACCTGGCCGTCGGCGTGTCGAAGCCGGCGGCACGGAGCCGGCGGACGCGGTCTCGGGATATGCGCGCCATCAGGCCGCGGACGGCCGCGGCCGCCTCTCCGAGCTCCGCGGCCGCGCCACCCCCTCGAAGAGACGAGCTGCGGAGCATCAACGCGATCCTAACCAGCGCGCCGCACCGCGGGGCCGTCGCCGGTACCGTGGTCACATCGCCGAGGCTTGCGCGCTTCTTCTGAGGCCCGATGATTCGCAGCCCGGCAGTCGTTCCTGAGGGGGACATCTCATGCAGAGCACAATCGCGCTCGTGCGCCACCGTGTCACCGACTTCGACGCCTGGAAGACCGTCTACGACAACTTCGCGCCGATCCAGGCCGAGCGCGGCGTTCGCGCACACCAGGTGCTGCGCTCGCTCGAGGACCGCAGCGAGGTCACCATCGCCCATACGTTTGACTCCATCGAGGCGGCGAAGATGTTCTTCGCCATGCCGGAGCTGCGCAAGGCGATGGGCGACGCCGGAGTCAAGACCGACTCCATCTCGATCATGTACTACGACGAGGTCGAGGCCGGCGAGCTGATGGCGGTCTAGTCACGTTTCCGGCCCGGGTCGCGTTCTGGGATGCAGAGCGCGGCCCGGATCGGGCACAATCGCCCGCATGAGGTGCGTGCCCTGACCGGCGCCGAGATCCGGCGCGAGTTTCCACGGGTGCCCGAGGTGCGGGCCGGGATCTTCATTCCCCTCCGCGACGGCACCCGGCTGGCGGCACGTGTGTGGCTGCCCACCGACGCCGAGGCGGATCCGGTGCCGGCCGTGCTGGAGTATCTGCCCTACCGGCTCAACGACGGCACGGTCGCCGGCGACCACCAGCAGATGACCTACTTCGCCGGTCACGGCTACGCCGCCGTGCGGGTGGACATCCGCGGCACCGGCGAGTCGGAGGGGCTGTGCACCGACGAGTACACGCCCCAGGAGCAGGCGGACTGCCTCGAGGTGATCGCCTGGATCGCCGCACAGCCGTGGTGCACCGGCGCCGTCGGCATGATGGGGTACTCGTGGAGCGGCTTCAACTGCCTGCAGACGGCGGCCCTCCGTCCGCCCGCCCTGCGCGCGATCGCGAGCTGTTTTGCGTCCGACGACCGCTACGCGGACGACGTCCACTACCGCGGCGGCCTTGTCATGCCCATGGACATGGTGCACTGGTCGACCTGCATGCTGGGCTGGCAGGCCCGACCGCCCGACCCCGAGGTGGTCGGAGACCGCTGGCGGGCGATGTGGGCGCAGCGGCTTGACCAGCCGCCGTGGGTCGCCCACTGGCTGGCGCACCAGCGCCGCGACGAGTACTGGCGCCAGGGCTCCGTGCGCGACGACCATTCGGCCATCGCCTGCCCGGTCATGTGCGTCGCCGGCTGGACCGACGGCTACCGCGATGCCGCCCTGCGGCTGATGGAGGGCCTGGACGTGCCCAGGCGGGCGCTGATCGGGCCGTGGGGCCACAACGACCCCGTCCACGGGGCGCCCGGGCCGGCGGTTGGGATCCTGGGGGAGTTCGTGCGCTGGTGGGATCGCTGGCTGAAGGGGATCGAAAACGGCGTCGACCGCGAGCCGATGGTGGTGGCGTGGATGCAGCACTCGGTGCGCCCGGCGGCCAATCTCGCGCACCGGCCGGGACGATGGGTGGGCGAGGAGCGGTGGCCGTCGCCGCGGATCGCCTGGCGCACGCTCCCGCTGGGCAACGGCGTGCTGGCGGACGAGCGCGCGGAGGGGGAGGGCTGGCTCGAGTTGGGGAGCGTGCAGACCGTCGGGCTCGACGGCGGCGCCTGGTGCGCCGACGCGAAGTCGGCCGACCTGCCGCTCGACCAGCGGGCCGAGGATGCCCGCTCGCTCACCTTCACGTCGGCGCCGCTCGCCGAGCCGGTCGAGATCCTGGGATTCCCCGAGGCGCGGCTGGTGCTGACGGCCGACCGGCCGGTCGCGCTCGTGTCGGCCCGGCTCTGCGAGGTGCGCGCCGACGGGACGTCGCTGCTCGTCACCCGCGGCCAGCTCAACCTGTGCCATCGCAACTCCCACGCCGATCCCGAGCCGGTGGTGCCGGGCGCGGAGATGGCGGTCAGCGTGGCGATGGACTCGATCTCGCACCGGTTCGAGGCGGGCAGCCGCATACGGCTCTCGGTCTCGCCGTGCTACTGGCCTCTGGCCTGGCCCTCCCCGCAGGAGGTGACGCTGCGGGTGCGCTTCGGGAGCGGGGCGGAGCTGCGGCTGCCCGTGCGCCCCCCGCGGCCGGAGGACGAGACCATGCGGCAGCCCGATCCGCCCGCCGAGCCCGAGCCCCTGGCGGTGGAGACCGTTCGCTCGGGCTCGGGCGGCGGCCGCCGGATCAGCCGCGACCTCACCAACGGCCGCAGCGAGCTCGTCTTCGACTGGGATCTGGGCGGGATCGAGCGGCTGCCCAACGGCATCCTCTACGGCGACACCTCACTGGCGGGCTACACGATCGTCGAGGGCGATCCGCTGTCGGCCCGGGTCGAGGTGACGAACACCGCGGTCTGGGGCCGGGACGACCGCGAGGTGCGCATCCGCGCGAACGGCGTGATGACCGCGACGGCGACCCACTTCATCGTCAGCTCGAACCTCGAGGTCGACGAGGGCGAGACGCGGGTTGCGGCTCGCGCGTGGACGCACGAGTTCCCGCGCGATCATTGCTGATCCTCGCGGTCCGCGCCGGGCCGGACGATGCCGGTCTCGTAGGCAAGCACGACCGCCTGGATGCGGTCGCGGAGTCGCAGCTTCGCGAGCACCCGGGCAACGTGTGTCTTGACCGTCGTTCCGGAAACCACGAGCTGATCGGCGATCTCGGCGTTCGAGAGACCGCGCGCGACCAGGGTGAAGATCTCGAATTCGCGTGGCGTGAGCTCCCCGAGCTGCGGCGGTCTGGGCGCGTGGGTGTTGTGACGGACGAACGACTCGATCAGGCGCCGGGTCACGGACGGCGAGAGCAGCGAATCGCCCTCCGCGACGATCCGGATTCCCGCCACGAGGTGTTCGGGTGGGACATCCTTGAGCAGAAAGCCGCTCGCGCCGGCGTGGAGCGCGTCGAAGACGTACTCGTCGAGGTCGTAGGTCGTGAGAATCAGCACCCGGGGCGGCTCGTCGGCCGCGGCCATGATGCGCCGAGTCGCCTCGAGGCCGTCGATCGTCGGCATGCGGATGTCCATCAGCACGATGTCCGGCCGCGAGCGGCGCGAAGCCTCCACAGCCTCACCGCCGTCGCGGGCCTCGGCGACCACCCGCAGGTCGTCCTGCGCCTCGATGATCATCCGGAATCCCGCCCGGACGAGTGCCTGGTCGTCGGCGATCAGGATGCCGATGCTCATGCGGTGATACCTGCTCCGAGCGGCAGCCGCGCCTGGAGCGCGAACTCGTCACCGTGCACGGGGAGCCGGCGAATGCTGCCGGCGTACAGCGCCACGCGCTCCGGGATGCCGTCCAGCTCCTGTTCGAGGTCGGGAATCGCGCCCTCGCCGCGGACCTCGAGCTCGAGCCGCTGTGGGCGGTAGCGGACGGTGACGTCCGCCCGTGCGCTGTGACATTCCGCGGCCTTCCGGAGCACCGCTTCGATCACCCGGTAGCCGACCAGGTCGATGCCGGGAGTGAGCGCAACCGGCTCGCCCTCGTGACGGAGGTCGCATGCGAGACCGGCGGCGCGGATGGACTCCACGAGCGTGCCGAGCTCGTCGAGCCCGGGCTGAGGGGCGAGCGCGCGTGGGTCGTCATCCCGACGCAGCATCCCGAGGAGGCGCCGCAGGTCGGCGAGCGCTTCACGGCCGGTGCGCTCGACCGTCAGGATCGAGTCTCGGGCGCGCTCCGGCTCGGTGCGCAGCAGTTGCCGCGCTCCCCCCGCCTGGATGACCATCGCGCTGACGCTGTGGGCGATGATGTCCTGCAGTTCGTGCCCGATGCGAACCCGCTCGGCGGCGATCGCCGCCTGCTCGCGCGCCTCGACTTCGGCGGCCGTTTGTGCAGCCAGCTCGCGGAACGCGGCGGCGCGCCGGATGGGCACCCGCGCCACGCGGCCGACGAACCACGGCGCGGCATAGAGCATGGCGACGAGGAACACGCCCGCCCCGGCATCCGCAGCCGAGCTCGGCGTCGGGGTCGAGAGCACGAGGCCGGCGAACATGGTAGCCGCGACGGCCAGCGCGGCCAGGCTGCGACGGAGGTCGAGCCACGCGCCGGCGGCGTAGGCAAGCACGATAGGCGGCAGCACGATTCCGTTGGCAGCGGTCAGGTGCCCGCCGAGCGGTGCCTGGATCAGCGCGACCGCCGAGCTGAAGATGAGCGCGACGGCAGGCCATCGCCGCCGCACTGCGATCGGCCCGGCGAAGAGCGCGGCGGCCGCGATGGTCACGAACCTGGGCGAGCCGGTGTCGCGGAGCTCGAGTTCGAGTGCGATCACAATGCCCGCCGCGGCGACGGCATCGATCCGCGTCCGATCGAGCCCGGCGAACCGGCGGTGCAGCTCGCTCATCGCACCCGCTCCGCGGCGAGGGGGAGACGCGCGCGCACGGCGAAGCCGCCGTTCGCGCTGGCGCCCGCGTGAACGCTGCCGCCGTGCAGGGCAGCGCGCTCGCGCATGCCCGCGATGCCGTGTCCGCTCGGGCTCCCGTTGACCGCGATCGGCCCGCGGCCGTTGTCGCAGACCTCGAGTTCCAACGCATCGCGAGCCCAGCGCAACCGCACGCTCACGCGGGCAGGTCCGGCGTGTTTGATCGCGTTGGTCAGCGCCTCCTGGACGATCCGGTACGCGCACAGGTCGAGCGCCGGCGAGACCTCCGCCGCAACGCCCTCGACGCGTAGATCGGTCTCGAGGCCGGCCGCGCGCGTCCGCGCAAGGAGCCCCGCGACCTCCGCGAGCCGGGGCTGAGGAGCGAGCGCCCGCGGGTCGCCCCCGGCGTCGAGCACACCCAGGAGGCGGCGCATCTCGGCCAGCGCCTCTCTGCCGGCACGCTCCACGAGTTGCAGCGACGCCTCCGCACGCCCGGGATCTGTGTCCATGACGATGCGCGCCCCGCCGGCCTGGATCACCATCACCGAGACGCTGTGGGCAATTACATCGTGGAGCTCACGGGCGATCCGGTTGCGCTCCGCGTATGCCGCAGTCCGGACTCGCAGCTCGCGCTCGGAATCGAGCCGTTCGGCGCTCTCGCGCAGTGCGCGCTCACGGGCGCTGCGGGCACGCAGCATCCGTCCCATCGACCACGGCAGCAGGCCCACGATGACCACGTCGAAGAACAGGTCGGCCGCCGACCTCGTCGTGATCAGGACATCGACGGTGAGGCCTGCCGCTCCGAGCGCGAGGGCCGCCTGGGCCCGGGGTGCGGCAAGGAAGGCTCCCGCGCCGTAGGCGACCAGGATTCCCGCGAGGATCGTCGCGAGCGGGGCCCCGGTCCCGGCGCCGCGGACGGCGTCCGCGGCGATCGTCACACCCACTCCGACGAGGAGCGCTTCGAGCGGCCATCGGCGCCGGACCGCCACCGTGCCTGCCGAGACCGCGCCGGCGATCGCAGCCGGCGTGCGATCGTGGGCGGCCGGAGTCAGCCAAACCTGCAACTCGATCGCGATCAGCAATGCCAGCGCAACGATGCCGTCGACCGTCGCCGGATCGAGCCGCTGCATCCGGGCGACCAGCCTTCGCGCGTGCAACCCCATCGCCGCAAAGGTACCGCAGCATTTACTCCCCGGCGTCCTCACGCGTGACGATGCGTGCTCGTCCTCGAGGACGACACAGGATCGGCCGCCGGGCCGACGACGGAGCGGAGCCTCCGGCGTACGGTGTTTCGGACCTTGCCGAAACCACGTTGGAAGGAGAACACCATGAGCGAAACCGGGACGGGCAATGCGCGCACGAGATCGTCGGATGGGTGGTCGCGCTGGGTGCCGTGGACGGGCGTCGGATTCGTCCTGCTCTTCATCGGGAGCGTGGTCGCGAGCTCGCCGCCCACCGATACGGCCTCGGATGCCCGCTGGGTGGCGGCGTACTCCACCCATTCGGATCAGGTGCAGCACGTCGCCACGGGCGTCCTGCTCATCCTCGCCGGGCTGTTCCTCATGGTCTTCCTGACCCATCTGTGGACGCGGATCGCCGTGGCTCGGCAGCCTGCGGTCTTGAGCCCGCTCCCGGTCGTCGCCGCCGGCGTCACGGCGACGTGCATGGGCATGGGCGGTGTGCTCATGGGGGTGACGTCGGGGGCACTGCTCGGCTCCGCGCCCATGCCCGGCGCCGACCTTCTGCGCTTCGGCAATGACGCCGGCTTCATCCTTGTCGGCATCCCCGGAATGCTCGCGGCGGCACTGAGCATCGCCTGCCTGAGCGTTCAGGCTCACGCCGCGGGGATCTTTGGGAAGCGGCTACTCTGGTTCAGCCTCGTGGTGGCGGTGGTGCTGCTGGCCTCGTTCGAGTTCTTCCCGATCCTCGCGCTGCTGGTCTGGCTGATCGTCGTGGCCGTAACCCTGCTACGGGGCCCGCAGGTGGCCGGGCGGGTCGTGCCCGTCGCCGGCTAATACACCGCGCGCGGCGGCGATCTCGTTCGCCGCGTCCAGCCACATGTCTGCCAGACCAGGCTCGTGGGCGGCGCGGCGGAGGCACTCCTCCCGTGCGAACTCCGCCGCGCTCGGGTCGCCGGCGACGAGGTCGGCGAGCTGGGTGCGGGCCGCGACGGCCGCGGTCGCACTCATGCCCCCGATCTGCTGTGCAAGCTCAAGGACGGCGTCCTCGCGGTGGGCGTGGGCCTGAAGCCGGGCCGTGTCTCGCCCCGACCGCCGCCTGCGGACGATCGGCCAGCCGCCGACGAGCACGAGCGCCACTCCCAGGATGATCAGGAGCGGCGCGTCGGCAACCCCGAATCCGATAACGATGAGCCCTGCCAGCACGATCAGCCAGGTCGGGCCGGCCCCTCCGCGCTTCACCGCAGCGCGGATCCAGTCGATACCCCAGAGCGGATCGTGAGTCCACACACCACCACGATACGCCGACCGCGTGTTTGTAAACGGTGAATGCGAATCTTGTGAGAAAACGACTGGAAGCCTGTGGAAGCCTGGTCGCATCGCCGATGATCCCCTGCAGATGCTCCGATCGAATCACGCGCGCGCAGCGATCCTCGCCGGAATGGTGCTCGCGACCCTTCTGCTCGCCGCCCCGGCCAGCGCCGCGATGTCGCCGCGGGCCACCCCGGGAACGTCGCCCAACTTCCCGGTGCGGGTCTTCTACCAGCAGTTCAACCGGCCGCTGAAGCCCCACACCTGGAGCATCTACCAGGGGATTCCCACCTGCTGCCCCGACTCCATCTGGGCGAAGTCGCACGTGCTGGCCAAGAACGGCGAGCTGCGAATCCGCACCTATCGGGATCCCGCGTTCGGCAACAAGTGGGTCTCGGGCGGTGTCTCGATGGCCCGCATCCTGAACCAGACGTACGGCCGCTGGGTGGTGCGCTTCCGGATGCGGCGGGGCACAGGCGTCGGCATGGACGTTGCGCTGCGCCCGAAGGGCGGCGGCACGGTGGTCGACTGGATCGAGGAGTCATCCGATCACGGCGCGCTGCGCAACATCGAGACCGCCACGCTGCACTACGGCGGCACCAGGATTCACGCCCACGTGAAGGCCAACTTCACGTTGTGGCACACGATGACGCTCTCGTGGATCCCCGGCCGGATCACGGTCAAGATCAACGGGAAGATCTGGGCGGACTACCGCAGCCACGTCCCGTCGGCGCCGATGCACCTGACGATGCAGACGAACACGGGCACGAACGGCTTCAGCGGGGTGAATCCGAACTCGAGCACCCCGGCGCTCGTCCCGCTGCAGATCGACTACGTGTCGGTCTACCGCTACCGCTGATCGGCACCACGCGGCGGCGAAACGTCCGCCCCTTCTAGCAGCAGAAGCCCCCGAAGATCGGCACGAGGTGCGTGACCATGTACAGCGCGACGAAGAGGAGCGCGAACACGGCGGTGACGAAGATGCCGACCCCGAGCATCGCGGCCTTCGCCGAGAAGCTCCAGCGAGCGCCGGACGGATCCATCCTGAAAGGCTACATCTGCCGCTGCGAGGGGTAGATTTGCAAACGGGATGGACGAGGCATTTCTCCGCTACTACTCGCTTGGCGGCGAACGCGATCGGCTGGTCGCGGCCGGCGATGGCCTCGAGCTCGTTCGGACACTCGAACTGCTGGCGCAGGTGCTGCCGCCACCTCCCGCGACCGTCCTCGACGTCGGTGGCGGCCCTGGTGTCTACGCCTCGCTGCTCGCGCGGGACGGGTACCGCGTCCACCTCGTCGACGTGCTCCCTCTCCATGTCGAGCAGGCTCGAGAACGGGCGACGGGGATGGGTGCCTCCTTCGAGGCCGCTGTCGGTGATGCCCGTGATCTTTCCCGCTTCGCCGACGACAGCATCGATGCGGTGCTGGTACTCGGCCCGCTCTATCACCTGACCGAACGGAACGACCGGGTGCGCGTGCTGGCGGAGGCGCGGCGGGTGGTGCGGGCGGGCGGCGTCGTCGCCGCTGTGGCGATCTCGCGCTACGCGTCGCTGATCGACGGGACCGTGCGAGGTTTCCTCGATGACCCTCGGTTCGCTCGCCGTCGTCGAGCGGGACCTCCGCGATGGCCAGCATCGTAACCCTGCGCATGTCGAGGACTGGTTCACGACGGCGTACTTCCACCTTCCCGGCGACCTCTGCCGCGAGGTCGAGGATGCCGGACTGACGGTCGAGCGCCTCGCGGGCGTCGAGGGGCCGGGTGGCTGGCTCGATCTCTGGCCCGACAAGCGCGAGCGCGTACTGCGAGCGGCTCGACTCGCCGAGCACGTCCCGGCCATGAGCGCGCACATGCTGTGCGTCGCGCGACCGGCATAGCACCCGAACCCGCGAGGTCACGTCGGCGGGCTCGCCCTTGCCCGCAATGCCTCTTCTCTAAACGATGGAGCGTGCCGGGATCGAACCGGTGACCCCCAGCTTGCAAAGAGAGGGTACGTGTCCGCTCCCGTCCGCTGGAGGCCGCCAAAAGGTGATGGTTGAGCTGTGTAGCGTGGGTGGTGGGTCGGTGGTGTCCGGCCCGTTGGAGAGGGTGTGGCTGGCGGCGGGATGACTCGTGGTTTAGCTGGCCGAGTCGTGCCCTGATTCCGATCTGTCTCCCGCCGCCAGCCGTACCTGGGTGCCGCCGTGACTTCATAGAAGCCTGACATCGCTCGACACAGCTCTGTCCGGCGGCGTCCTCCACGAGTGAGGAGGAGGAGTAGGCATGATCGCAGTTGGGGTGGACACCCACAAGCATCAGCACATTGCGGTGGCGCTGGACGGGTTGGGGCAGTTGCTGGGTGAGATCGCGGTCGCGGCGACCGTCGCGGGTTACCGTGAGCTGGTCTTTTGGCTGGCCGGATTGGGCGGTGAGACGCGTGGTTGGGATCGAGGGCACGGGCAGCTACGGCGCTGGCTTGTGCCGGCATCTTGAGACCGTCGGGGTGAGCGTGGTGGAGGTAGAGCGGCCGCGCAGGCGAGATCGTCGCCAGGGCAAGTCTGACCGTCTGGACGCACTCTTGGCGGCAAAACGCGTGCTCGCGGGAGACGGTGTCTCGACGCCGCGAGCCGACGGCGACCGCTGCGCGTTGAGTGTCTTGCTGGTCGCCTATCGGTCGTGCGTCGAGCAGCGCACCAGGCTGCTCAATCAACTGCAGGGCCTGCATGTGACTGCGCCGGCGTCGCTGCGTGAGCGGATCGGCGCGGGCAACGGCGCTCGGCTGGCCGACCGGCTGGTGCGGATGCGCCATCGGCCCACCGCGAGCCCGCACGAGGCGACGATCCTGATGGTGCTGCGTGATCTCGCCCGCCGCGCGTGCCGGCTGGACGACCAGGCCGGTCGCTACCGCAACGAGATCACACGGCTGGTGGGGGAGCTCAGCCCTGGGCTGTTGGATGAGCCGGGCGTGGGCCCGGTCAGCGCCGCCAAGCTGCTGGTCTGCGACCCGGCGCGCTTCAAAAGCGAAGCAGCGTTTGCACGCTGCAACGGCACCGCGCCACAACCGGCCTCGTCCGGCCAGACCGTCCGCCATCGCCTCTCTCGCGGCGGCGACCGCCAAGCCAACAACGCGATCCACACGATCGCGATGTCGCGATCGATCAACCATCCCGAGTCGCGCGCCTACCTCGAGCGCAGAATCAGCCAAGGCAAGACCCACAAAGAAGCCATGCGCTCGCTCAAACGCCACATCTCACGCCGCCTCTACCACAGACTGAACGCTCCCTTGACACCATAGAAGCATCGGAATCTCGTTTGTACCGTCTGGTACTTGCGGCCCTGACCGGACGGTCAGAGCGTCCAAAGCGGCCACGTTCAGCAGCACCTCCGTCGCCGCTTACGTTTCGGCTTCGGCCTCCCCGGTCGTCCACGGCGCTGCGTCGTCAACCGCGCTGCTTCGTTTGATGACGATGTCATCTGCACCGTCGGTGGTGAAGAACTGGATCAGGTCGCTGTCCGGGTAGACCACGGCACCAACCGGAGTCATCGAGGAGAACATCGCGACGCGGGCGGGTGCGTCGCTGTTGTTCCGCACGAGGTGCGCTCCCTCTGGCCCGGCGGGGAAGAAGATGATGTCCCACGGTTCGAGTTGATCCTCCCCGCCCGGATGACGCAGGGTAGGCGTACCTGACACGACCAGGAGCCACTCTTCCTCTGGATCTTCGTAGTGGTATGGGCTGATGGCCTGTCCGGGGGGTAGCTCGTAGACGCTGAGTCCGGTGCGAGCCGCGCCGAGATCAGCTCCGACGCGGGTGCTGTGTCGTCGGAAGCCATTGGGCAGTTGTGGACGTGGCTCGCACGTGATCGCGGCGAGGTTGGTTCGCCGAACCGGGTCGGTACTCATTGGGACTCCTTTCGTTAGCGGCTCACCCGCATACTGCACCGTCGCCCGAACATCATCGCGCCGGGAGGGAACTTGAACGGCGCAGTCACGCAGTTCTACTCACCCATGTCGCCGCTACCGGCCGAACCCGGAGTCGAGCAGCGACGTGGTGGGCAGCCCGCGCCCGATGTTCAACCGGGATGCTGGCGAGCAGGTCAGCCGGGACGGTCACTCGTCCGGCGGACGCGGGTCGATCAGGCTCGCCACCGGCTCGCCGTGGATGTAGACCGCGGCGGCGTCGAGCAGCGGCTCGCCGTCCTCCGCGGAGGCGTCCGACAACTCGGCGATGACGACCCTCTCCGGCTCATCGAACGGCACCTGGTACGCCCGCTCCAACGGCGGGTAGTGGACGACGGGACCCTCCGGCGGATGCCGGGCGACGCACCACCCGCCCGGCCACTCGTCCACCAGCATCTTCCACGCCGCTCCGGGCACGTCCACCCCCAGCACGAGCGCCAACCGCCACGGATCGTTCTCGGGAAGGTGGCGATCATCGCCTGCTGCGCCCACGCCAACTGCTCGGCGTACACGGTCGAGTCCGGCTGGGCGCTCACAGGCAGATTCTACGACTCGCCACGACTCGCTCCCGGTCGCGTCCCGGCCGCGGAGCCGGAGCCGCGTGGGAAGACCCGGCCGGGAGCCGCCAAAGCCGGAGACTGGCTCCCACGAGGCCGCTGAGAACCCCCGCCGCGGCCCCGTAGCGGCCAAAGAGCGGCCACGGCGTCTCCGGGCGGCGAACGGAGGGGTTCAGGTGAGGGCCGCAAACCCGGTCGTGGAGAGGGTTTGCGGGAAGTGGAGCGTACCGGGATCGAACCGGTGACCCCCAGCTTGCAAAGCTGGTGCTCTCCCAGCTGAGCTAACGCCCCGCGAGCCACAGGATACCCGCCCGGCCGGTGGCGGCCGGCCGGCCGAGCCGGCGCCCGGTGGCGTATCGCATTGACGCTATACCATATACTCGCCGGCGTGCCGATCCTCCGCCGAAGGTTGAGGCGAGAGGCGCTCCTGCCGCTCGCCTGCGGTGCCGTCGCAGCCGCGCTGGCCGTGGCGCTCGTCACCCTCGCGCCGCCCTCGGGCGACGCCCCGTCGCACCTGTTCCAGACCTGGCTCTACCGCCACGGCGGGTTCCAGCTCTGGAACAACCTGTGGTACGCCGGCCGCTACGAGTTCGTCAGCTACAGCGTCCTCTACTACCCGCTCGCGGCCCTCACCGGCGAGCTGCCGGTGCTCGTCGTCTCGGCCGCGGTGCTGGCCGGGTGCTTCGCGGCCGTCTGCCGCCGCGAGTGGGGGAGCGCCGCGCGCAATCCCGCGATC
This sequence comes from uncultured Actinomycetes bacterium, assembly GCA_963703275.1. Taxonomy (GTDB): domain Bacteria; phylum Actinomycetota; class Thermoleophilia; order Gaiellales; family JAICJC01; genus JAICJC01. The sequence goes on from OY969804.1 coordinate 784,468, forward strand.
GCGTTTGCGTGCACGACGCCGTTCGTGTCGATCGTGTCCGGGTCGTACCCGTTCACGGCGGGCGCCGCGTGCGGTGCGGCCGCGCTGCTGGCGCTGCAACGCGGCCACCGGCTCGCGTTCGCGGTGGCCGTGGTGGCGGCGCTCGGCTTCTCGCCGCTTGCGTTCGCGATGCTGCTCGCGCTCCTGGCCGCCCTGCTCCTCGGCCATCCCCAGCCGATCACGGCCGCCCGCCGGCACTGGACGGGCATCGCGGTCGTGGTGGTCGCGCTGCTCGCAGGCGTGTTCCTGCAGCGGGCGTTTCCCAGCGGCGGGATCTACCCCTACAACGTGACAGACGCGCTCGTGGTGGTGCTGTTCTCGCTGGCCGGGCTCTATGTCACCGGCCGCAGCCCGCGGGCGCGCTCGCTGCGGACGCTCTTCGTCGCCTACCTGATCCTCAACCTGACCGCGTTCCTGTTCAAGAGCCCGGTGGGGTCGAACGCCACCCGCCTCTTCGCGATCGCCGGCGCGCCGCTCCTGTGGCTTGCCGCCAACGTCAGCCAGAGGCGCTCGCGTGCCATCGTGCTGCCGCTGCTGGCCGCGACCGCAGCCCTGCAGGTCGGCCCGTGGATCCGCGATGCGTACTCGGCCTGGGGCAGCCCGGCGGCATCCGCGGCGTACTGGCGCCCTGCGATCGACTACCTGCGACGCCAGCACGACACCCAGAACCGCGTCGAGGCCGTCGCGACGTGGGGCCACTGGGAGGCGTACTACCTGGCCCGGGCGGGGTTCCCCCTGGCCCGCGGCTGGTTCAGGCAGGACGACTTTCCCGAGAACCGGGTGCTGTATGACCACCACCTGACGGCGACGGCCTACGACCACTGGCTGCGGCTGCTCGGCGTGCGCTTCGTCGTGCTGGCCGACACGCAGCTCGACTACAGCTCGGCGAACGAGGCCCGGCTGCTGCGCTCGGGGCACTCGGGCCTGCGCCTGGTCTCGCAGAGCGCCCACCTGCGCATCTACGAGCTGCCCGACTCCGTCCCGATCGTCTCGGCGCCGGCGGGCGCCCGCGCGCTTCTGATCCGGCTGGGCCACTCGGGGATCGACTTCTACGCGTCCGAGCCGGGCCGCTACCTGGTGCGCATGCGCTACACGCCCTACTGGGAGGTGCAGGGGCTGCCGGCCTGTGTGTCGCCGGGGCCGGACGGGATGACCGAGGTGCGCACCCCCGTGTCCGGGCTGGTCCGGCTCGATCTCTCGCCGTCGGTGGGCACCGTCGAGGACGCCGTCACCAGCACGCCCTCGGGCTGCCGCGCCGCCGCTTCCTGAACGCACGTCCCGCGGGCGCGCCGGAGAGGGTAGAATGGCTGGCCCGCGTCGAGGACGGAATGCCGAGCACGGTCGAGGACACTGCGAGTTGCGCGCTCTGCCACCGCCATCTCCTGGTGGGGGAGCCGGCGCGCCTGTACCAGGATCCGCAGTCCAAGCGCTTCGCCAAGGTGTGCCCGCTGTGCTACGAGCGCGCCGACCGCCGCGGCTGGCGGGCCGATGGCCGCCCGATCGTCGCCGTCCACGCCAACCCGCCGTCCGACCACCTGCTGCGCGAGCGCGAGTCGCTGATCGACCGCCTGCGCGGCCAGCTGCAGTCGGTCGAGTTCGACCTCGACCGGGTGCGCTCGGCGCTGGCCAAGGCCGAGCAGCAGGCGGCCGAGCTGCGCGGGATCAAGCGGGAGCTGAAAGACCTTCAGGGCGAGGTGCGCAAGCGCGAGCGTGAGCTGCGCTCGCTCCAGGACGAGAAGCGCCGCGCCGACGAGCGCGCCGCCCAGTCGGAGGCGGCGCACAAATCCGAGATCGCGCGCCACCATGCGGCCGCGGCCGCCCTGGACGAGCGCGCGGCCGAGATGACCCGGGTGGCCACGCTGCAGCGCGAGCTCGAGCAGGAGCTCGAGACGCAGCGCACCCGCTACGCCGAGCTGGCCGAGGCCAGGCGCAAGGAGTCGGACGCCAGGCACGTGCGCCGCGTGGCGCTCGAGGCGTTCAACCGCTCCGAGCACGTCGAGCGCGTGATCGCGATCTCGCGCAGCCTCGGAGATCCGATCGTGAATGTCGCGGTTGACGGCCTCGACCTTCCCCGCCCGGTCAAGATCACCGTCGTCTGGGACATCTCGTGGTACGAGTACATCGTCCGGCTCGACCTGCTCGAGCGCACGGTCACCGTCGAGGAGGCGCGCCGGGGCGACGATCCACGCGAGCTCCCGTCGGGCCAGATGCAGCCCAACGGCGTGTTGCGGGCCGACCGGATCGTGCTCGCGATGCAGGCCTACGGCGTCGGCGGCAGCGCCGCGTCGGCGCGCTGACCGCGCGGGCTACTTCTTCCGCGGCCGACTCGGCTCGTTGGCCGGAGTCGTCCACGTGGGCCTGCCGGTCTGGGCGCGGATCACGGCCAGGAGCGACTCCTCGTCGGCGGTGCGCAGGAACTCGGCCGCCGTCGGGTCGAGGTCGTCGAGCGTGATCGCAAGCAGCTGGCCGCGGCGGCCGTACTCGGCCACGGCATGGGTCGACAACCGCCGTGTGCGGGCGATCTGGCCCTCGCGCAGCCGGACGAATCCCGACCGCGACTCCGGGTCGTAGCGCAGGTCGAGCATCGCCGCAGGTTACCCGTAGCGAGGATGGGCTGCGGGCGGCCCCTCGGCCTGCCGCACCCACCACCGGATCGTGAGCAGGCCGAAGATGAAGCCGCCGATGTGCGCGAAATAGGCGATTCCACCGGCGGCGCCTCCGGCATGCACCGACCCGGCCGAATAGATCTGCAGGCCGATCCAGATGACCAGGAAGAACATCGCCGGCAGCGGGAAGAAGAAGATCGGCGGGATGTACGTGATCACCGAGGCCCGCGGGTAGAGCACCAGGTAGCCGCCGAGCACGGCGGCGATCGCGCCGGATGCGCCGATGTTGGGCAGGTCCGAGTTCGGGCCGGCCAGGAACTGGAGCAGCGTGGCCGCCAGGCCGCCGAGCAGGTAGAAGATCAGGAAGCGGACGTGGCCCAGGCGATCCTCGATGTTGTTGCCGAAGATCCACAGGAACAGCATGTTGCCGAGGACGTGCTCCCAGCCGCCGTGCATGAACATGGCGGTGAACACGCTCGCGAGCACGGGGATGTGGTGCACGTGGCCGTACACCGGCCTCCCGGCCTGGTCGGTTCCGAGCAGGAGCTCGTCGTCTCCGTGAGCGCAGGTGCTGCGCAACTCGCAGGGCACGAACCCGAACTCCGCGGTCACGGCGGTGAACCCCGACACGCGCACCGGGACGCCGATGGTGGTCGCAAGCCGCTCGGTGGGGGCATGCTCGGCCCAGACGAAGATCGCGATGTTGGCGACGATCAGCGCCAGGGTCACGATCGGCAGATGCCGGGTCGCGATGTTGTCCTTGAGCGGGATCATGCCGGCCGGTACAGGGCGGCGACCGGATCGGGTCGGGTCGCCCTGGCGGCGGCGATGCGCTCCTCGGCCAGGCGGTCGGCGGCCGCGTGGGGCGCGATGCCGTCGCGGCGTGAGCGGGCGAACACGGCCGTCAGCGTGGCGGCGATGCGCTCGACGCTGCGGCGGGCGCGTTCCGGGTCATATGCGCGGCCGAGTTCCTCGGAGATGTTGATCACGCCCCCGGCGTTGATGACGAAGTCGGGTGCATAGACGATCCCGCGGGCGTGCAGGGCGTCCCCCATCGCCGGGTCGAGCAGCTGGTTGTTCGCAGCGCCGGCCACCACCCGGCAGCGCAGCGAGTCGATCGTCTCGGGACGGATGACGGCGCCAAGCGCGCACGGCGCGAACACCTCGCACTCCTCGAGATGGACACGATCGGCGGGGCACGTGGCCGCGCCCAGCGCGACGAGCGGCTCGACTCGATCCGGGTAGAGGTCGGCCACGGTCACCCGCGCGCCCGCATCCAGCAGGTGCCGCACGAGGCCGGCGCCCACGTGCCCGGCGCCCTGCACCGCCACGCGCACGCCGGCGAACTCCTCGCCGAGCCCCGCCTCGGCCAGGGCGGCGCGGATGCCGCAGAAGACGCCCCAGGCGGTCATCGGCGACGGGTCGCCGGAGCCGCCCCGCTCGACCGGCAGGCCGGTGATGTGCGCGGTCTCGAGCGCCACGAGCTCGGCATCTGCGGTCGAGGTGCCGACATCCTCGGCCGCCAGGTATCGGCCTCCGAGCGAGTCGACGAACCGCCCCAGCGCCCGGAACAGGAGGTCGGTCTTCTGCGTGCGCGGATCGCCGAGCACCACCGTCTTTCCGCCGCCCAGGTCGAGCCCGGCCAGGGCGTTCTTGTAGGTCATCCCCCGGCTCAGCCGCAGCACGTCGGTCAGCGCGGCCTCGTCGGAGTCGTAGCGCCACATGCGGATGCCCCCCAGCGCCGGGCCGAGGGTCGTGTCGTGGACGGCGATGATGGCCCGCAGCCCCGCCTCGGGCTCGTGGCACACGACGACCTGCTCGTGCTCCTGGAAGAGCTGCACGGGCGGCGAGTATATCCCCGCCCTGCTCAGTCCCCGGACACGCGCGCCCAGATGTCGGCGCGTTTCTGCAGCCCGGCGGGCGTCACCGCCGAGAGCTGGTAGCGCGAGATCACGTCGGGGTCGAGCATCACCAGGTGGTCGGCGTGCACCGAGGACGGCAGCAACCGGGCGGCCGCCTGCTCCGGGGCCGGCAGGCGCGACTCCTGCCACGCCCGGGCCGCGGGGGCCGCCGAGAGCTGGTGGTCGATCCAGGCCAGGCCGGTCAGCGGGTGGCGGGCGGCGGCGGGCACGGCCCAGCCGTCAATCCACATCTCGGCGCGTCCTGAGGGGAGCACGAACACCGTGTCGAGCGAACGGCCCGGCCAGGTCATCACCCGGGCGAAGTCGGCACTCGTGCCCATCGCGAGGATCAACTCGCCGCGCCCGAACCGCGACACCTCGTCGTCGGTGAAGACGTTGACGTGGGGCTGCGCCGCCATGAGCAGGCCCTGCGCCTGCAGGAGCTTGGAGTCGTCGTCGGTGTTGATGTCCTGGTCGAGCGCCGCGAGTGCGGCGGCGACCGGCTCGATCGGCCCCGGCAGCATGCTCACGCCCTCGAGCGAGTAGCGGGGCAGGATGTCGAAGAACCCGGTCCAGTCGTCCGGCGGGTTGACGATCAGGCCGCGCCGGTACCCGAAGCCGTACACGCCGTAGCGGGCCGGCACCGACCAGCGGTTGTGGGGGTCGTAGGAGAGGTTCTGGAAGTTGGGATTGACGAGCCGCAGGTTGGGGATGCGGTCGCGATCGAGGTCGGCGAGGAGGCCCAGCGCGCCCAGGTTGGCGATGTCGTCCTGACGCGCGAGCACCGCATCGGCGGGATAGCCCGACGCGAGCAGGGCGATCAGATCGCCACCGGGCGCGGCGGTGCGCACGTCGATCGCCACTCCCTGGCTACGGGCAAACCCGATGCGGTCGGTGGCGGGCACCGCCCCGGCCGGAGCCACCAGCTGCAGCGGTCCCCGCAGCCGCGCCGGCGCCGCCGCGACGGTCGTCTTGGGCTGCGCGGCCGACCCGCCGAAGCAGGCGGGCGCGACCATCGCCGTCCCGGCGGCGAACAGCAGTCCTCGCCGCGTCGTCGCGGCCATCTCCTAGCCGAGGCCGAGCATCGAACCGAGGCCACCCGCGTCGTCGCCGGGCGTGACGACGCGGCTGCGCCGGAGTATGACAATCGTGATGAGCACGATCACCCCGGTGACGAGCAGCATCAGGGTCGCCAGCGCGTTCACCGCAGGGGTGATGCCGAAGCGGACGGCCGAGTAGAGCACGATCGGCCAGGTGTTGGTGGTGCCGTTCGTGAACGCCGGCAGCACGTAGTCGTCGAACGAGAACGTGAACGACAAGAGCAGGGCCGCGATCACCGCCGGCAGGAGCCGCGGCAGCGTCACCTGGCGGAAGGTCGACACGGGCCCAGACCCGAGGTCGTAGGCCGCCTCCTCGAGCTTGTCGCCCATGCCCACGAATCGGGCGCGGATGATCAGCATCGCGAGCGACGCGTTGAACACGATCTGGCCGAGCAGGATGGTGGTGCTCCCGAGGGGCGGGAAGAACCCGACGTGCTGGCGCGCCTGCACGAAGAAGATCAGCGACGCCACGGCGATCACGATCTCGGGTACCACCAGCGTCAGGTAGACGAGGATGTCGAAGGGGATCCGCATCCGCGGCCGCATCCGCGCCAGCGCGAGCGCCGCGGCCAGGCCGAGGATCGTTGCGATGATGGATGCCTGGGCCGCGATCTTGAGGCTGGTCTTGATGGCCGGGATGTAGACCGGGTCGTTCAGCCCCTCCCTGAACCAGCACGTGGCGAAGCCGTTCCAGACGGCGATGTTGCCGATGTTGGTCGGCGGGATGTTGCAGTAGTTGCTGCCGTGGTACGCCGCCAGTGAAGTCGGCGACGGCTTGTTGAACGCGAAGATCACCACGACCACGATCGGGAGATAGAGGAACGCGTACACCACCAGCGCCCAGGCGCCGAAGCCGCGCTTGGCGGTAAGGATCCTGCGTCTACGCACCGAACTGCTCCTCTTTGGTGGCGAACAGGATGTAGACCACCACGAACACCGAGAGCGCCGCCATGAGCGCCATCGAGAGCGCCGAACCGAAGGGCCAGTCCTGGGCCGAGCTGAAGGTGTCGCCGATCGCGTTTCCGACGAACTCGAAGTTCCCGCCGCCGAGGATGTTGGGGATGATGTACTCGCCCGACATCGGGATGAACACGAGCAACGTCCCGGTCACGACCCCCGGCAGCGTCAGGCGCAGCGTGATGTCGCGAAAGGCGCTGAACGGGCGCGCCCCCAGGTCGGTGGCCGCCTCGACCAGCGTCCAGTCCATCCGCTCGAGCGACGCGAACACCGGCAGGATGAAGAGCGGCAGGTAGTTGTAGACGAGGCCGATGCCGACGGCCTTCCACGTGTAGATGGCGTTGAAGTGCAGGTCTCTGGCCAGGTAGCCGTTGGGGTCGAGGATGATCTTGAGCGCATAGGTGCGGATCAGGAACGACGTCCAGAACGGGACGACGAGCAGCAGCAGCGCCAGCATCTTGTACGTCGTGAGATACCGCGCCATCCAGTAGCACACCGGGTAGCCGACGAGGATCGTGCAGATCGATCCCCCCGCCGCCATGATCAGCGTGTGCCAGAAGACGGTGATGTAGAACGAGCTGAAGACCTGGCTGAACTGTGACCCGCTGAAGGCATAGGTGACGCTGCCGAACCCGGACTGGATCGACACCGAGAACACCGCCAGGATCGCCATCGGCCCCAGGAAGAAGATGACGTAGTAGAGCGCTGATGGGAGCGTCAGCCAGGCCGGGTACCGGGGCGCGAACGAGCGTCCCCGGCGCCCGCTCTCGGGCGGCGCCGGAACGACCGTCACCCCGTGTTCAGGGCCCGCAACCGACATCTATGCGGCCTTGAACTCCCCGTAGATCTCGGTGCGGGTGTTGACCACCGCTGGGCTCACGTTGAGGATGTACTTGTAGTTGTCCGTGTACGACTTGGGGACGTTGAAGAGCGGGTCGTTCTTGAGGCTCGCCGGCATCTTCGCGAGCGCCGCGGGCATCGGGATCTTGTAGTTGTGGTAGTTCATCTCGTTCACGGCAACGGCGGGCTCGAGCAGCCAGTTGATCCACGCGTGCGCGGCGACCGGGTGCGGGGCGTCGACCGGGATGCACCAGTTGTCGGCCCACACCTCGGAGACACCGGTGGGGATGACCGGGGTGATGTCGCCCTGCTTCTTGCGCGCCTGGACGATCCTGCGGATGTCGCCGTTCCAGCCCTGGCTGAGGATGATCTTGCCGGCGATCGAGTCGTTGATGTAGCCGGACGAGTCGATCGTGGTGACGCCCGGGCGCACCTTGAGCAGGAACTTCTTCACCTTGGCGAAGTCGGACGAGCTGTCCGTGTTCGGGTCGAGCCCGAGCGCCATCAGCGCGAGGGGCACGACCTCCTCGGCGCCGTCGAGCACGTTCGTGCGGCCCTTGGGGTGCCACTTGAGCAGGGCGTTGTAGAAGTCGAGCATCGTCTTGGGCGTGTCGGTGACAACGGTGTTCATGTAGAAGAACATCGTGATGCCGAAGTCCTTGATCACGTGGAAATCGCCCGTGGGGTCGTAGGACGGCTTGAGGAACGACGGATCGAGGTTCTTCAGGTTGGGCAGAAGCGCCTTGTCGAGCGCCATCAGGCCGTTCTCGCCGATCAGCTCGGCGACCGCGTTCTGGCTGGGGACGATGATGTCGTAGCCGGTGCCGCCGGCGCTCAGCTTCGCGAGCAGCTCGTCATTCGAGGAGTAGAACGTCTCGCTGACGTGGGTGGCGGGATGCGCAGCCTCGAACCGATTGAACGTGCTCGCGGCGTCGTACTCCGACCAGTTGTAGATCACGAGCGCGTTCTCCATCGGCTTTCCGGCCAGCGTGTTGGCGCTGGACGCAGGCGTGGAGCCGCCGCCCCCGCCGCCTCCGCCCGCGTTGGTCGAGCCGCCGCAGGCCGCCGCCAGCAGGCCGAGCGCGCCCAGGCCCAGCAGCTCGCGCCGGTTGAGGCCCGAGCGCTCGGACGCGTCCTGGTAGAGCTGGCGGTGCAGGTACTCGAGCTTGGGCTTGACGCTCGTCGGCGCAAGGATGTTGAGCGAGTTGCGGGGGTCGGTCACGGCTTCTCCTTTGAATCGTCTGCTGCGGGGGCGGTGCCGAGCAGCAGCGGTGCTGCTTCGTCCCAGGTGATGGCGACATGGTCGCCGGGGTTGATGTTGTCGAGCGCCGGGTCGGCGCTGGCGCGCTGGGCCCGAACGATCACATCGGTGCCGGTGGCGAGCCGGGCCACGATCTGTACCTGGTCGCCGAGGTACATCTTTGTGACGACTTCGGCGGTGGCAGAGTTGGCGGTGCCGGGGCCGGCGCCGGCGACGGCCGTCATGCGCTCGGGCCGCACGCCGACACGGACGCGGTCGCCGCGGGTGGCGTTGCCGCGGCCGCGCACGACCACGCTGTGACCGCCATCGACGGCATAGCCGCCGTCACCCGCCTCGACCACCTCGCCGTCGATGAAGTTCATGTCGCCGATGAAATCCGCCACGAACGGGGTCAGTGGCCGGTCGTAGATCGCGCGCGGCTCGTCGAGCTGCTCGATCACGCCGTTGGACATGACCGCCACCCGGTCGGACATCGAGAGCGCCTCCTCCTGGTCGTGGGTCACGTAGATGAACGTGATCCCGACCTGGAGCTGGATGCGCTTGAGCTCGATCTGCATCTCCTTGCGGAGCTTCAGGTCGAGCGCGCCGAGCGGCTCGTCCAAAAGCAGAACGCGCGGGTTCATCACCAGCGCGCGGGCGAGCGCCACCCGCTGCTGCTGGCCGCCGGAGAGCATCGACGGGCGGTGGGTGTCGCGCCCGACCAGCCGCACGAGCTCCAGCGCCTCGCCCGCCTTGAGATGGCGCTCCTTCTTCGACACCTTGCGCTGCTTGAGGCCGTACGAGACGTTGTCGAGGATCGACATGTGCGGGAAGAGCGCGTACTGCTGGAACACGGTGTTGACGTCGCGCTTGTAGGGCGGCACGCCGCTCACGTCGCGCCCGCCGATCAGGAGCTCGCCCGAGTCGGGCTGCTCGAAGCCGGCGATCATGCGCAGCGACGTCGTCTTGCCACAGCCCGACGGGCCGAGCAGCGACAGGAACTCGCCCTTGTGCACGCGCAGGTTGACCGCGTTCACCGCCACCAGCGGGCCGAACCGCTTGGTGACCGCCCGGAACTCGACGTCGGCCTCTCCGTCGGCACTCGTCGCCGCGTTGGGGTGGTCGACGGTGGCTGAGGTCATCGCGCGGTCTCCTTGCCAGTTTCGGCGAACGTTTGGACAGACCCGGCACCTAGGGTATATCGTTGCAAATCCACCTGTCAACTTCGAACTTCGAACCTGGGCCCGGGGTTACAAGGGTATCTCGCATGAATGCTCCAGCGGTCAAGCTCGATCCGGTCAACCGCCGGATCATCGAGATCCTTCAGCGTGAGGGCCGCTGCCCCTTCACCGTCATCGCCCGCGAGCTGGGCATCTCCGAGGCGGCGGTGCGGGCGCGGGTGCGGCGGCTGACGGAGGCCGGAGTGCTCGACGTGGTGGCGGTCACGAACCCGCTGATGCTCGGGTTCGAGGTGATGGCACTCGTGGGCGTGCAGGCAAACAGCGACATCCAGGCCGTGGCGCGCACCGTCTCGGACTGGCCCGAGACGAGTTACATCGTCATCACGTCAGGCAGCTATGACCTGCTGGTGGAGGTGGTGTGCGAGCACAACCGCCACCTGCTCGAGACCGTGCAGCGCCTGCGGGAGATCGACGGGGTGAAGTCGACCGAGACCTTCATGTACCTCGACATGGTCAAGATGACCTACGCTTGGGGGACGCGATAGGGGCCCCGCGACCGCCGGTGTCGGGGCCGCTGGGTGTGATCGTGGCCGTGGTGGGGGCGATCGCCGCCGCAGGCTCGGCCGCGACCGGGATCGCATCCACGGGCGGGCAGGTGCTGGCCCTCCTGGCCGGCGTGCTGGCGCTGGCCGCGCTCGGGCTCGGCTTCGTCGGCCTGACGTCCGCCCGCGTGCGCGGCACCAGCCGCCTGCCCGGCGTGACGGCGATGGTCATTGCCGTCGCGATCTTCGCGGGCCTGATCGCCGCCGCCGTCACCTCGTGAATACCTGGGGCCAGGCCCCAAATATTCACGCCGTTCGGTATACGATCGCCGCGTGCACCGCTTCACCGTTCGCACCGACCGCCGGGAGCAGATGCTCGACATCACCGACGCGGTTTCAGGCGCGGTCGCCGAGCTCAACGTCGATGCGGGCGCCGTGCTCGTCCACGTGCCGCACACCACCGCCGCGGTCACGGTGAACGAGGGCTACGACCCCGACGTCGTCGTGGACGTGCTCGCCCATCTCACGGAGCTCGTCCCGCACGAGGCCGGGTTCGCGCACGCCGAGGGCAACAGCGACTCGCACATCAAGGCGATTCTGGTCGGCGCCGCCCAGCCCATCCCGGTCGAGGCCGGGGCGCCCGCGCTCGGCCGCTGGCAGCGCGTGTTCCTGTGCGAGTTCGACGGGCCGCGCACGCGCGAGGTCTGGGTCAGCCCGCTCAGTGGTTGAGGCTGCTCGCGGCGACCGCGAGGACGCAGAGCGCGGCGGCGACGGCCAGTAGCGCGTTCAGGTAGCGCATGGAGCCGGGGGAGGAGAGGTGCATGGCGCCTGCATCGGTAGCCGGCGCCCGCCTTGCCATCACCAGGTTGTGGTAATCGCCCCCGGTCGCGCCTATTCGGCCGTCGGCGGCTCGCCGATCTCGGTGCGGGGGCGGATCGAGCCGATCCCGTAGCGGACGAAACGCACGACGAGCACCCCGGCTCCGACCAGCGCCGTCAGCGTGCCGACGGCGAAGAACGCCAGACCGAGCGCGACCGCCTCGGGCTTGCTGGTGTGGTTGTGCAGGAAGTACACGAACACGGCCTCGCGGACGCCGATCCCGTTCAGCGACACGGGCAGCGCCAGGGCCGCGAACACGATCGGGCCCGCCAGCAGGATCACCGAGTTGGGAACGTCCAGGCCGAGCGCCCGGACGAGCATCCAGATCACGCCGACGCGGGCGACCTGCACCGCCAGCGCCAGAAGCCCCACGGCCGCCAGCGTGCCCCAGTGCGTCCGGTAGGCGTGCAGCGCGTCGTAGAACCGCTGGCCGACGGCGAAGCGCCTGCCCTCGGCCCGTGGCTCGAGCCAGCGTGCCGTTGCGCCCCGCAGCCGGCTCGAGAATAGGAGCGCGAGCGTGGCGGCCGCGGCGATCCCGAACGCCGCCTCGGCCACGACCACCCCCGGCCGCGAGCCCGCGCCGATCACCAGCACGGCGACGACGGCGAGGCCCACCAGCGACATCAGCCCCACCAGCCTGTCGATCACCACCGAGGCGAGCGCCTCGGGCGCGTCGTGGGTCTTGCGGCCGAGCTCGACCACCCGGACGGCGTCTCCGCCGATCGCCGCGGGCAGGAACTGCCCGGCGAAGAGGGCGACGAAATAGGTACGGGTCAGCCATCCCAGCCCCACGAAGATCCCCTTGGCGACGAGTAGCATCCGCCACCGCAGCGCCATCACGGGCACGGTTGCGATGCTCACCACGACGGCCGGGACGAACCATTCAAGCTCGGTGCCCCGCAGCGCCTGCGCCACCTGGTGGATGCCTGCCCAGCGCAGCAGCAGCCCCAGCACGACCGCCGAGACGACCGTTTCCGCCGCGATGCGGGTGCGCCGGTTGATTTTCACCGGGAGTAGGCGGCGTGCACCTTGCGGACGGCCGCGACGGCGTCGTCGATGTCGGAGTTCGAGTGGGCGGCCGCGAGCGGCAGCGACAGCACCTGTGAGCCGGCCAGCTCGGTCACGGGCAGGTGCGGCACCGGCAGGTTCTCGCGGTACCAGGTCAGCGTGTGGACGGGCAGGAAGTGCAGGCCGGTGGAGATGTTCTCGGCCATGAGCGCGGCGGCATAGGCATCGCGGTCGGCTCCCGCCAGGGCCGGATCGATCCGGACGACGTACAGGTGATGGGCGTGCCGGCCGTACTCGGGGCGCCCGATCGGCTCGACGCCCTCGAGCGACCGCAGCCCGTCGTCGTAGCGCGCGACCAGCTCGCAGCGATGGAGGTGGAACCGCTCGAGGCGATCGATCTTGGGGATCGCGACCGCGGCCTGCAGGTCGGCGAGGTTGGCCTTGAACCCGGGCTCGACGACGTCGTAGTGGCCGAGCGTGCGCGTGCTCGCCCGCCGCCACGGGTCGCGGGTGATGCCGTGCGCGCGCAGCAGGCGCAGCCGCTCGGCGTAGCGGTCGGACGCGGTCGTGACGATCCCGCCCTCGCCTCCGGCGAGGCTCTTGGTGGCATAGAGCGAGAAGCAGGTGAAGTCGCTGATCGCGCCCACCCGCCGCCCGCGCACATCGGCCTCGACGGCGTGCGCGGCGTCCTCGACCACCCGCAGCCCGTTCTCCGCGGCGATCGCACCCAGCGCGTCCATGTCGCACGGGCCGCCGGCGAAGTGCACCGGCAGCAGCGCGCGGGTGCGGGCGGTCACGGCCGCTCGGGCCGCCTCGGGATCGAGATCGAGCGTGCCGGGGTCGACGTCGGCGAAGACTGGCGTGGCGCCGGTGTGAAGGATCGCGTTCACCGTCGCCGGCCACGTGAACGAGCTCGTGACCACCTCGTTTCCGGCCCCGACGCCCGCCGCCACCAGCGACAGGTGCAGCGCCTCGGTGCAGGACGAGGTCGCGATCGCGTGGGGGACGCCGGTGCGCTCGGCGAAGCGATGCTCGAGCTCGGCCGTGCGCGGGCCGGAGGTGAGCCAGCCGGAACGCAGGGTCGCCACCACCGACTCGACCTCTTCGGCGCCCATCACCGGCGGCGAGAACTCGAGCATCGTCTCGCGCACGGGCTGGCCGCCCTCGACCGCGAGCCGGGTGGTGGCCGAGCGGCTCACCGCACCTCGAACCTGACGGCGTCGACGGCCGCGGCCGCCTGCCGCAGCGCCGATGCCCGGTCGGGGCCGGTCGCGAGCACATAGCCGGCCCGGTCGGTGGCCACGCGCAGCGGTCCGTACACATGCCCGCTGCGGTTGTAGAAGTGCACGTCGGGCGGGCCGGTCGCCGCCACCAGCTCGCCCGGCGGAGCCGCCAGGAACTCGATCACCGCCGCGCCGTCGGGGTGCGGCTCGAGCGTGCCGGGGTCGACCGGCTCGTCGACGGCGGCCAGCACGGCCGCGGTCGCGAGATCGACGCCGGCGGCGGTGCGGCAGATCTCGGAGTCGTGGCCGCCGCCGAGCCGGGCCGCGACCTCGACGACGCGCGGGCCGTCGTCGGCGAGGATGAGCTGCACGTAGCTCGGGCCGTCGGTGATGCCCAGCGCGGCGACCGCAGCCTCCGCCACGCCCGCGGCCGCGCCGGCCCCGTCCGCCGCCGCCGGGTAGACGTGCCGGCGGGCGATGCCCGGGACGCCCTCGAAGTGGACGCGGTCGGTCACCGTCACGGGCAGGAAGCGGCCGTCGATCGAGAACGCGTTCACGGTCACCTCGGGCCCCGGCACGAACTCCTCGTACAGCACGCGGCCGCTGCGCGAGCCGCGCCGCGCCCGCTCGGTGGCCTCGTCGAGGCCGTCCGGGTCACGCACGATCGTCATCGCCCGCTGGCCCTGGCGGTCTGCGGCCTTGACCACGCACGGGTATGCCGGTGGCGCGTCGGGCGACCACCGTGGCTGGGGGACGCCCGCCGCATCGAGGCGGCGGCGCTGGGCGATCTTGTCGGTGCAGGTGATCGCGACGGCCGCGGTGATCGGGTGGGGGATGTGCAGGTCCTCGGCGGCGGCCGCCGCGATCCGCACCGGCCAGTCGGTGCCGGGGGCGATCAGGCCGTCGCTGCCGCGGGCGGCGCCGCGGACGCCGTCCGCATCCTCGCTCGACACGGGGACGTCGGCCAGCTCCGGATCCGAGTCGCACACGATCGTGTGCACCCCCAGCGCTCGTGCTGCGTCGATGGCGTGCCGCTGTGCGGGGCCGCCGCCGAGCACCACGAGTGTCAACGGTCGCGTCAGACGGCCTGCGCCGTCTGCTCCGAGGCGAGGACGTCCTGCCACCATTCGGGATTCTCGCTGTACCAGCGGATCGTGCGCTCCAAGCCCGCCGCGAACGGGATCTCAGACCGCCACCCAAGTAGCAGCTCGGCCCGGTCGGTCGAGCCGATGTGGCGGTCGACCTGTCCGGGCCTGTCGGTGATGTGGCGCTTGAGCGAGGCGGGCTTGCCGAGAATCTCGAGGATCATGTCGGCGATCTGCTCGACCGTCTCGTCGATGCCCGTGGCGACGTTGATCGTCTCGCCCACGATCTGCTCGAGCGGCACCTCACAGGCGGCGGTGATCGCCTTCGCCGTGTCGAACACGTGCAGCCAGTCGCGGCTGGCGTGGCCGTCGCCGTGGATCGTGAGCGGCCGGTCGCAGAGCGCCTGGATGATGAAGCGCGGGATGACCTTCTCGGGGTGCTGGTAGGGGCCGTAGTTGTTGAACGGGCGGATGATGGTGATCGGCAGGTCGTACGTGCACCAGTACGAGTACGCCAGCCGGTCTCCTCCGGCCTTGGTGCCGGCATACGGCGAGCGCGGGTTGAGCGGGTGCTCCTCGCGCATCGGCTCGGTCTCGGCCGTGCCGTACACCTCCGACGACGAGATCAGGATGAACCGCTCGACCGGGTATTCGCGCATCGCGTCGAGCAGAACCTGGGTGCCGACGACGTTCGTGGTGACGAACTCCGAGCCGCCCTCGGTGATCGACTTGGAGACGTGCGACTCCGCGGCCGCGTTCACGATCACGTGGACGCCCTCGAGGGCGGCCGCGACGTCGGCCAGGTCGCGAATGTCGCCCTGGATGAAGCGCAGCCGCGGGTGCTCCCGCACGTCGGCGAGGTTCTGGACGTTGCCCGCGTACGTGAGGGCGTCCATGGTGACGACCTCGTGCTCGGTGGTGTCGAGCAGATAGCGAATCATGTTCGACGAGATGAACCCGGCGCCGCCGGTCACCAGTATCCGTTTCACCGCGCTCCTCCCAGTGCCGTCAGCGTCATCCCAGTTCCCGGTCGATGTAGTACAACGGGCGCTGCTCGACGTCACGCTGGATCCGCTGCAGGTTTTCGCCCAGCACCGCCATCACGAATCCCTGCAGACCGAGCACGAACAGCACCAGGCCTCCGAGCAGCAGCGGGCCGGGGAAATTGTCATTGCGGATCCAGTAGACGACGCCCCAGATTCCCACCACGAAGGACGTAAGGATACCGAGTACGCCCAGCGCGGCGCCCATCCACTGCACGAGCTGCGCCCAGAATCCGGTCAGGACGTGCAGCGCCAGCTTCACCAGCGCGACGACGCTGTAGCGGCTGCGGTCGGCGCGGGCGCGATGGTCGAGGTCGACCTCGGTCACCCGGGCACCGGTCGCGCACACGAGCGCCTTGGTGAACTTCTGCCTCCCGATGCGGTGCATCACCGGCTCCAGGGCGTCCAGCCGGTAGGCGTTGAAGGAGCAGCCGAAGTCGGTCACGTGGACGCCGGTGAGGCGGGCGAGGAGCCGGTTGATGACGAGTGACGGCAGCCGCCGCGGCAGCATCGCGTCCTGCCGGGCCACCCGCCGGCCGCTGGCGACGTCGGCGCCCGCCTCGACCGCGGCGACGAGCCGGGGGATGTCGGAGGGCTGGTTCTGCAGGTCGCCGTCCATGGTGACCACGATCCGGCCGCGGGCGCGGGCGATGCCGGCGTGCATTGCCGGGTGCTGCCCGAAGTTGCGCTTGAACGAGACCACCCGCACCCGCTGGTCGGCGGCGTGCAGGCGCTCGAGGATGGCGAACGTCCCGTCGGTCGAGCCGTCGTCGATGAAGATCACCTCGGCCGAGATCCGGGCGTCCGCGAGGGTGGTGACGATGCCGTCGTAGAGCGGCTCGACGGTGTCCTGCTCGTTCAGCACCGGCACGACCACCGTCACCTCGGGCGGGGCGGTGGCGGGATGCTTCACCGGGCCGGCCAGGGCAGGGTCAGATGCCATGCGCCAAAGGGTACCGGTTGGGTTCGCCGGTATACGCAGGTGACGTCCGCCACGAGCCGCCGGCGGGTGCGCACCTGTGGCGGCGGCCGGTGGCGGATAATGCCGCGCCGATGCTGACTCGCGACCGTGCCGGCCGCTTTCTCCGGGCCCAGTGGCCGCCCCTGGTGGCGCTCGTCGCCACCCTCGCGTACGCCGTCGTGGTGATCGGGTTCGGCCTCGATTTCCGCCCGCTGCACAACGATGAGGGCGTCACGCTGGGCGTCGCGTCCCGGGCATCGGCCCTGGACGTGCTGCGCGTGGCGGTCGACCACCGCCACGGCCCGCCGCTGCACTATCTGCTGGTGCACGCCTCACTCCTGTGGCGGCACGACATCCTCGGGCTGCGCCTGCCCTCGGCGATCTTCGGCATCGTCGCCGTCGCCGTCAGCTACGGCTTCGGGCGCGAGTTGCTCGGCCGTTCCGGGGGCGCCGTGGTGGCGGTGGTGACCGCCTCCTCGCCGATCACGATCCACCTCGGCCAGTTCGCCCGCGGCTACACGGCCATGATCGCGGGCGCCTACCTCAGCGCCTGGCTCATGCTGGTCTTGGTGCGGACGGGCCGGGCCCGCTGGGTGGTGCCGTATGCCCTCTCGGCCCTGATGCTGGTGTCCGCGCACCCGTTCGGGTTGTTCGCCCTCCTGTCGGAGCTGGTGCTGATGGCGGGGTACGCGGCCGTCCGGTTGCGCCACGGGGTCGCCGGCCAGCGCCGGCTGGCGGCGGCCGCCGCCGCGGCGATGCTCCTGGGCGGCCTCGCGCTCCTGCTGCTGCGGCACCTGTACGCCCCGCTGCAGAGCAAGTACCAGGTCGGGTCCGGATCGGCGGTCATCGACCTGACGTCTGCGAGCTTCTGGCAGCGCTTTGGCGACGCCGCATCCGGGTCTTCCTATGCGGTCTTTGCGATCGCCCTGGGTGTCGCCACGCTGCTCGGGCTGGCCGCCCTGGCCGTGCACGACCGGCGGGCGGCGGTGTTCGCGGCGGTCTGGCTCGCGCTGCCGCTGGCGCTCCTGTCGGTGCTCACGGCGGCCTCCAACGACTTCGCCCCCGAACGCCACCTGTCGTTCCTGCTGCCGGGCTACGCGGTCGCCCTGGCGGGCTTTGCACACGAGGTGCGGCGCCGCGCGGGCGTGCGCCACGGCGTCTGGATCGCCGCCGCGGTCATGGCGGCGCTGCTCGCGCCGGGCTGGACGGCCGACCACAACGAGCTCGCGAACTTCAACGCAAACCTGCGCGATGCAAGCCTGTACATGGCGGGCCGGTTCCAGCCCACAGACGTGCTGGGCACCACGGCGGGCACGCTCTCCCAGGCGGAGGACCCGCGCCTCGTCGGCGCCTACGCCGTGCTGGCCGCACCCAACTCCTCGCCGCTCTCGAGCTGGCAGCACGTCGGCTCGCTGCGTGGCTGCAAGCTGGTGCGGCGGCTCGACCAGCGCCATGCGGTCAACCGGCTGTGGCTGATGCTCTCGGTGTCCGAGCCGCGCCGGGTCGGGGCGGCGCTGCGCGCACGCGGGGCCGACGTGCACGGGTTCGGCACCTTCCTGGTGGTGTCGGAGCTCCCGCGCGCCCCGACCGTGCTCTCAGCGCTCTCGACCGCGCAGTACCTGTACCGGTCGGCCGTGCTGGCCGATCCCAAGGCCTACGACGTGCGCCGGATGGTGCGGCTCTACCGCCACGCCGCCGACCTCGAGGCGAGCGGCGCGTGCGGCATGTGAATATGTGGTGCCTGGCACCGGGTATTCAGGAGAGCGCGGTCTCGGCTTCGGCGCGAAGCACGTCGAAGTCGAGCAGGTCCCCGGCGACCTGTCGCAGGAGTGCCTCCGCCCGCAGCGACTGGCCCAGGCTCCACAGCTCGCGCAGCAGCGCGCCGGCCTCCTTGCGCCCGAACCACTCGCCGCCGAAGCGCCTGCGGAGATGGTCGCGCAGCTGGGCCTCGAGCGCCCACGCCCGCAGGTAGCAGGTGCAGTAGAAGCCCTCGTCGACGTCGACCAGGTAGTCGGTCGCCGGGTAGGGCACGCCGGCCGCGCGTGAGAGCAGCTCCGTGTAGCGCGCCGGCAGGACGTCGAGCGGGGCGCCGGAGTGCAGCTCGATCTCGTAGGCGAGCTTGGCCGCATAGCGGCGGACGAGGAAGAGCTTGTAGAGCGCCGAGAACGCGGTGTACTCCGGCTGCTCGGCGCCGAGGTGCGCCCGCAGCCAGTGCGGATCGTGCAGCAGGTGCTCGAACAGGAACGCGAACCCCTCGGTGACGGCGTTATCGCCCAGCACCCGTTCCTCGGCCGGCAGGCCGGCCGGGATGTGCGCGAAGTGCTCGGTGTGCCCGGCCTCGTGGAACAGGGCCCGGTAGTCGTCCTGGCCGCCCTGGGGCAGGAGGACGAGGATCACGCGGCCGGGGACGCGGACAGGGGCGCAGAAGGCGCGCGGCACCTTCCCCGGCCGCGCCTCGATGTCGAGCTCCACATTCGGCTGGGCGCCGAGATCGACCCCCAGACCGGCCAGCGTCGCCCGCAGCGCCGGCAGCGCCCGCTCCGGCGCGAACGCGGCGTCGAACTCGGGCGCGCGCCAGAGCCGGGCAAGGTCGGGCGGCCCGGCGTCGCCGAGGGCCACGCCCAGCCGCCGCTGCAGCTGCCGGTCGACGTGGTCGCGGTAGAGGTCGTCGGTGGAGTCGAGGAACGCGTTTGTCGCCCCGAGCAGCTCCCGCGGCGCGTACCCGAACCGGTCATACAGCGCGAGCACCGATCCGCCGTCGAGGTGCCGGGCCAGCTCCCGACGCAGCGTCTCGCTCTCCTCGTGGAGCGGGTTCAGGTGCTCGGCCGTGACCGCCCGCCGGGCCGCGTACAGCCGCTGCCGGCGCTCCCGGTCGGGCTCGTTGACGAGCCTCGGCGTCACCTCCCGGTAGGGCACCGACGCACCGTCCACCTCGACCACCAGCGACGTCTCGGCGTTCGCGACCCGCTCGCTCAGGTGGCGCAGGCCGTTGCCGATGTAGGCCTCGCAGGCGAAGCGGTAGAGCTCGGTGGGCGCGCCGCCGGCCGCGAGCGCCCGGGCCTGTTCGAGCGTGGTCAGGTCGGCGTAGCGCTCGTACACCGCGGCGATCTCGTAGGTCGGCTTGTGCCCCGCCGAGTGCAGGTAGTACTCCTCCATCGCCTCGGCGGTCATGTCCTCGAGCCGCTGGCGGTACGTGTCCACGGCGGTCGGCATCGGCGGCCGTACACTAACCGGATGGGCGCGCTCCAAAGGGATCAGGAGATCGAGCTCGTCGTCGATCGCCTGGCCTACGGCGGGCGCGGCGTCGCCCGCCACGGCGAGCTCGTGGTCTTCGTCTCACGCGCCCTCCCCGGCGACCGGGTGGTGGCGCGCGTGACCAAGTTCAAGCGCCGCTACGCCGAGGCGCGGGCGGTCGAGCTGCTCGAGCCCGGGCCGGGGCGGGTGGAGCCCCGCTGCGCCCACTTCGGGGTGTGCGGGGGCTGCGCCTGGCAGGACCTCGACTACTCCGAGCAGGTGCGCCACAAGCACGCTCAGGTCGTGGACGCGCTGACGCGGATCGGCGGGTTCGCCGAGGTCGAGCCCGAGCCGATGGTCGCCGCGCAGGGGCTCTACGGCTACCGCAACAAGGTCGAGTACTCGTGGTCGCAGGGCCCGGATGGCCCGTCGCTCGGCTACCACCAGCTCGGCCGCTGGGACCGGCTGATCGCCGTCGACCACTGCCACATCGTCTCGGACGCGGGCAACGACGTCCGCCGCGCCTTCGAGCGCTGGGCGCGCGAGCTGGGGCTCGAGGCCCACAACCAGCGCTCGGGCGCGGGCTGGCTGCGCCACCTCGTCGTGCGCGAGGGCTCAGCCACGGGCGAGCTCCTGGCGCTGCTCGTCACCGACCCGGGCGAGGTTCCCGGCGTCGACCGGCTCTCGGAGCTCGTGCCCGCGGGCGTCGTCGGCGTCGTGCACGCGGTCAACCCGGGCGTGGCCGAGGTCACGGCCGGCCTCGAGCACACCGTCCCGATCGGCCGCGACTGGTTCTGTGAGCGCATCGGGGGCCTCGAGTTCCAGGTCAGCCCGAGCGCGTTCATGCAGACGAACACGGTCATGGCCGAGCGGCTGTATGCGATCGCGATCGAGTTCGCCGGGCTGCGCCCCGACGATGTGGTCTGGGATCTGTACTGCGGCGCGGGCGCGATCGGTCTGCTCGCGGCCGGCTCCGCGGGGTCGGTCTACGGGATCGAGATCTCGCCGGAGTCGATCGCCGGAGCGCGCCGCAACGCCGAGCGAAACGGCATCACAAATGCGGAGTTCCTCGAGGGCGACGTGGCCAAGAGCGTGCGGCCACTGCTCGAGCGGGCGCCCCGCCCGGATGTCGTGTTCGTCGATCCGCCCCGCTCCGGCCTGACCCCGAAGGCCGTGAGGCGCGTCCTGGAGCTCGCCCCCGAGCGGCTGGTCTACGTCTCGTGCAACCCGACGACGCTTGCCCCCAACGCCCGCCAGCTGGTTGACGGCGGCTACCGGCTGGAGCGGGTGCGGCCGCTCGACATGTTCCCGCACACGCCGCACATCGAGTGCGTCGCGCAGTTGCGGCGAGCGTAGGGGGACTGCAAAACCAGGGTCGGTCTTGGCGGCTGCGTGATCGGCTGGCCGGCCAATTGACATTGTCTGAGTGCGCCAATTGGCCGTTAGGCGCCCGGGGCAGGTACACGGCCAATTGACATTGTCTCGCAGCGCCAATTGGCACCCAACCCGCCGCGGCGAGATCGAGCGCTACGCGCAGAAGTCCCGCGCCACCGCCTCGATCACCTCAGCGCAGGCGGAGACCGAGGCGATGTCCACCCACTCCTCGGTCGCATGGGCGCCGGCGCCGGTCGGGCCGAAGACGACCGTGGGGATGCCCGCCGCCGACAGCACGGCCGCATCCATCCAGCCGCTGTGGCCGACGACCGCCGGCTCTCGGCCGAGCGTCGAGGCCGCGTGGCGGCGAACCGCCGCGACGATCTCAGCGGCGGGATCGACCTCGAACGGCGCCCGCTCAAACGTCGTCCGCACGGTCGCTCCGGCCGCCAGCTCCCGCACCTGCCGCTCGACCAGCTCCCGCGTCTCGCCGGGGATCGTGCGCCGCTCCACCGAGAGGGTGCAGCGGTCGGGGTAGCTCGAGAGCTCGCGGCCGCCCTGGATCAGCGACGCGTGGATCGATCCAGGGCCGAGCAGCGGATGCGCCGGGCCGGCCGCGAGCGTGTGCGCGAGCCGCTCGATGCCGGTGAGCACCCCGCCCATCGCGGCGATCGCGTCGACGCCCAGGTCGGGCCGCGACCCGTGCGCGGCCACGCCCTCGGTCTCGATCTCGAGCCACAGGAACCCCTTATGCGCCACGCAGACGTCCAGGCCGGTCGGCTCGGTGACGATGGCGGCGTCAGCCCAGACGCGGGCGGCGACCGCCTCGCTTCCGACGCTGGCGTACTCCTCGTCGCACACCGCCGTCACGATCACGTCGCCGCGCAGCCCGGCACCGGCAACGCGGGCCGCCGCGAGCATGATGGCCGCCAGCCCGCCCTTCATGTCGAACCCGCCGCGGCCGTACAGGCGCCCGGCCTCGATGCGGGGCGAGAACGGATCGGCCATGCCCTCGACGCCCACCACGTCCATGTGCGCGTTCAGGAGCAGCGAGCGGCCGTCGCCGCCCCCACCCGAGCCGGCGACCCTGGCGACGACGTTCGGGCGGCCCGGCGCGGCCTCCTCGACGCTGACCTCGAGCCCGGCCCCCTCGAGCCATGCCCCCACGAAGCCGGCGACGTTCGCCTCGCCGGCGCCGTCCGGGACGAGGTCGGGGTTGATCGAGTCGATCGCGACCAGGCCGGCGAGCAGCTCGGCTACCGCGTCCACGCCGGCTCCAGCTCGATCCAGGGCAGCCCGGGGTCGGCCACGACGCCGGGATGGAGCAGGAAGGCGAGCTGCTCGACGCCCTCGGCCAGTCGTGGGGCGGGCCGCGAGTAGCGGGCGTTGGAGTCGACCGCCACCGTCCGGCACGGGAACGTCATCCCGGCGGCCTCCTGGGCGATCCGGCCGGCGTCGAACCCGCAGGCGGCGGCCACGATCAGGTCAGGCGAGGCGGCGGCGACGTCGTCCCAGCTCGTGGGATACGACGGGGTGCCCGCCCGGCCCAGCACCTCGATGCCGCCGGCGGCGGCGACCATCTCGGGCAGCCAGTGGCCGGCGGCGAAGGGCGGATCGAGCCACTCGGCGACGAACACGCGCACCGGCGGGGCACCGGCGACCGCGAGCGCCGCTGCATCGATCCGCCGCTCCATCTCGGCCGCCACGTCCGCCCCGCGTTGCGGCACGCCCAGCCGCGCGGCCACCACGCGCACCGACTCGGCCACATCGGCGAGCGTGCGCGGGTCGAGCGCGAGCACCTCGGCGTCGAGGCTGTGGACGCGGCCCACCTCGTCGCTCGACACGGCGCAGACGTGGCACAGGTCCTGGGTGATGACGACGTCGGGCGCGAGCCGCCGGATCAGCTCGTCGTCGAGTGCATACAGCGGGCGGCCGTCGAGCACCGCGGCCCGCACCGCCGCGTCGATCTGGCCGCTGCGCAGGCTCTCGGAGTCGATCCGGGCGGCGGTGGCCACCGGCAGCGACTCGACTCCCGCCGGGTGATCGCACTCGGCCGAGCGCGCCACCAGCAGGTCGGCGCAACCGAGTGCGCCGACGATCTCGGTGGCGCTGGGTAGCAGGGAGCAGACGCGCAGGCGGTCAGCGTAGCGCAGCCACGAAGGCCGGCACGTTGAGCGAGCCGAGGCCCGTGACCGGGTCCCATCCGGCGGTGGCAGCGAGCGAGCTGTCGCGGTCGAACGACCGCAGCCTGGTTACGATCGAGCCGTCAGGCTGAAGCGCGTTTCGCAGCACCGCGATCGACCGGTGGCCGCCGGTGACGTCGCGCAGCGCGGGCGTGCCCTCGAGCGCGTAGAGCTCCGGGTTGATGAATCCGTGCGGAAAACCGCTCGCCTGGTCGGCGAGCGCCATCACGCCCGCGACGAGCGGCGAGGCCAGGCTGGTGCCGCCGATCCAGGAGTCGATGATGCGGTGGCGGCCGTTGGGAAGGACGTAGGTCTGGGCGAACGTGACGCCGGTCTGAGGATCGGCGTCCATTGCGATGTCGGGCTCGGTGCGGCGCGCAATCCCCTTCCACGTTGCCAGCGCGGAGGGGACGACGCCGGCCTGGTAGGACGGCATGGCGAAGACGTGGCTCGGCCCGCCGCCGGAGCCGTACATGAAGTCTCCCGGGGCCGCGGGCGACCATGCGGTGCCGCTCCAGTCCGTCGAGGTCGTGCCCCAGCCGGACTCCCACAGGTAGTTGCCGCGGCCGTCGATCGCGAGGCTCGTGCCTCCGACCGAGGTCACCCAGGGGCTCGAGTCGGGGAAGCCGGCCGACACACGGCCGGCGGCGGCCTTGTTGTCGCCCTCGTCGCCGGAGGCGAAGTACACGCCGATGCCCTCGGCCGCAGCCTGCTCGAAGACCGCGTTCATGGCCAGGCTCTCGCCTCGCGGCGCGAGTGATTCGGGCAGGCCCCAGCTATCCGAGACGATGTTCGCCAGATGCTTGTCGACCACCTCGTTGACCGCCTGGTCGAGGCCGCCGGCATCGTTGGCGGCGCCGACGTAGACGATGCGGGCCCCCGGCGCGACGGCATGCGTCCACTCGACGTCCAGCGCCTGCTCGATGTACCAGCTCTGTGTCTCGGCGGGATCCTGCGGGTAGCGGCGCGTTCCGGGCGCGGTCAACTCCCGGTAGTTGCGGTGGGTGAGCGGCGGCAGGCCGAACTGGCGCGAGAAGCTGTTTGCGTCCTTGCGCAGCGTGGGCGAGAAGAAGGCCCCGGTGATGGCGATCGTCTGGCCGCGGCCGTCGAGGCCGGCGAAGCGCAGCGGGCTGATCCCGTAGGCGGAGTCGATCTGCGCGGGCGTGTAGCCGCAGATCAGCCACGGCAGGGGAGAGCCGGGCGCGTAGGGGTTGGTGAACCGCGTCGAGGTCTGCTGCCCCCAGTAGTGCGAGCACGGACCGACCGAGACGCCCGCGGGCGGCGGTGGTGCGGGAGACCGGTGCTCCGGGGTCGCGAGCGCGAGGGAGCCGTCCAGGCCAGTGATCGCCTGCACGTCGAGCGCGATCGGGCCGGGCACGGCCGGGTTGGTGCTGGGCGCGCGGACGGTCGTGCCGTCGATCCGGTACATGTTCTCGGTGACGTCGAACGTCTGCTCCACCTCCGCCACGGTGCCGGACGCGGTCACGAACAGGCGGTTGTGGGGCACGTTCACGATGCTGAAGCCGGCGTTCACAAGCCACGAGCGGACCGCGTCCACCTGTGCCGGCCCCGGGGAGTAGCGGGCGTGGAACTCGTCAGGCGTGAGCCATTGCCGGTACTGCGGAGCGGCCGGGTTGGTGAGGTCGGCCAGCGTCCGGTCGAGGTCGGCGGTGTTGCGCCAGCCGAGCCATACCGAGAACACCATCCGGGCGGAGCCCGGCACCGACCCGCTCAGGTTGGCCGGAGTCGCCCAGGTGGGCTGCGTGTTGGACACCGTCTGGGGGCCGGGTGTGGACGCCGGTCCGACGACGCTCGCGTGCGCCGTCCCGGTGAAGATCGCCGTGCCGCACGCACACAGTGCGAGCAGGGTGCGGAGCGGCCGGGCGCGCATACATCTGGCATCGGCAGATCACCCCCCGGTTCCGCTCTCCCGTTCGGGTGAGCCGTGTCTCCCCCGGGCGCGAGCCAGCAACAGGTCGGCGTTCGTCCCGATGAACGCGAGCGAGAGCAGCGGCAGCGCCGGGAGCGCCGTGTTGAGGACGTAGGACAGCGTCATCGTCACGCCGAGCGACGCCGTCATGGCGATCCACGTCGGCACCACTCGCAGCGCCATGCGGCTCGCGGCGGCCGTGAAGAGAGCGAAGAAGATGAAGTCGCTTGCGCCGATCTGCGCCACGGAGTAGCTGCCCGGTGGGTGGAAGGCGAGGGTGAAGGCGCCGAGCACCTGCTGGTGGTGCAGGACGATCGCGTGTGTGGGCCCCGCCGCGACGCTGTAGGCGTCGACCGCCGCGACCAGGACGGCGATTGCGACCATCTCACCGGGGGTCTGCAGCAGCCCGGCCAGGGCGATGCCGATGCATGCGGCCGCGACCAGCTTGGCCAGCGTGGCGGGTGTCCCGCTGAGCCCGGCTCCGATCAGCGCCGCCGTGGTTAGCGCCGCGGCCGCGGCGACCGCCAGCAGCTGCGGCGCCGACCAGGTGGTCGACGCGAACGCCGCCACGACCAGCGCCGCCAGCGGGAACGCGATGATCGCGATCGCCGCGATCTGCACCGGCCGGCCCGGGTCGGGGACGTGGGGCGCGGCGAGGTTGACCGCCCCCAGGGCGGCCAGGCACACCGCGATGCGCCAGATCATGCGCCCAGATAGCGCGCGCCGATGGCCGTCTCGCGCACTCCCTCGGCCCCCGGCTCGACCCGGTACGCGCCCGCACCCGGCCGCGAGCTGACCGCCTCGACCAGGTCGATGCCGGCGAAGTGCAGCGCACAGCAGTCGTCGGCGGCGATCCCCGCCGGGAGCCCCTCGGCGACCGCGCGCCGGTAGGTCGGCCGCCGCTCGGCCTCGCCGTCGTAGTGCGGGCAGTGGCTGCCGGGAAGCAGTCCCAGCCCGTCGTGCAGGGCGCGGAGGGGGCCGTAGGAGTCGGTCACGCCCGCCTCGAACCAGCACAGCGAGCCTGCACTCATCCCGCACAGGACAACGCCCGCGTCCCAGGCCTCCCGCAGCGCGGCGTCGACGCCGTGCGCCCGCCACACCGCGAGCAGATTGACCGTGTTGCCGCCGGCGACGTAGATCACGTCCTGGGCGAGCAGGTGGCTGCGCGGGTCGCCCTCGTCCCGGCGGAACAGGCTGAGATGGGTGGCGCGGGCCCGCCCGGGCGGGAAGGCCGCGTGGAAGGCCGTGATGTCCGCCGCGGCGTCGCCGGACGCGGTCGCGAGGAAGCACACCCTGGGCTCGGCGGCGCCGCTCAGGGCGAGCGCATAGTCGTCGAGGAGCGGCGTGGGCTCCATCAGGAACCCGCCCCCGCCCATGGCCACGATGTGCCGCTCCGGCATGGTCGGCAGTATGCCCGACACGCGCCAAAAGGGGTCAGACCCCTTTTGGCGCGCGGCTCACGGTCTATCCGCGGGTGCGTCGGTCACGTGCAGGAAGCGATTTCGGCGGTCCGGAGGCAAACCCGTTCCAGCTCATCTCGGCGCCCTGTCCCAAGGAAGGCGTTGTAGGTGATGTGGTCGAGGCCGATGTGCAACTGGTACGCCCGCATCCGCTCGTCGAAGTTCGTGCGCGCGCCTGGCAGTTCGCGTGCGGCCCCGATGACGGCGTCCTCGTCGATCACCGGATACCACGGAGCCCAGAAGGTCATGAGAGCGGCGTCATAGAGACAGTCACCGTACAGCGACCCTCCCCAGTCGATCATGCCGACGATGCGATCAGCATCAACGAAGACGTTTCGGTTCAAGAGGTCGGCGTGGACAAGGGCTCGATCGTCCGGGCACGCCTGGCTCACCGCTCTGAGTGCCGTCATGCCGGTATGAAAGACCTCCTGCGCCTGCGCATCGGAAGCGAGTGCCGTCGCCCAGCCGTAGGTCCTCCGACCGGGATCGTCCGCGCCGACATCAAGCAGATAGGACTGCCAACTCGGATACGTGCCGCGGCCACTGCCATCCCACGGCCCAAAGCCCGTGAAGGCGGACGTGTCGGCCAGCTTCATCGCCTCGATCCCACCGAACACAGAAGGCAGCGCCCGTGTGATCGCTGATCCGTCAAGTTCCTCGAGGAAGCGCGCTCGGACCCGGGGCGTGATCGCGTACCACCCGCCCCGCACCTCGCCCCGCTCGACGACCACTGGGATCGGGAGATGCTGCGATGCATACCTGCCGGCTCGGTCATCCTTCGCAAAGTCGTCGCCGTAGCGACTGAACCTGATCACCCGCTCCGACCCCTGGCACCGATAGGCATAGGCGCTCGACCATTCGCCGCCCGCCAGTCGGGTCAGGCCACTCGCATCGCCGCCATGCCGCGCCTCCAGGAACTCTGACGCGAAGTCAGCATCGAAGCAGGTAGCGCTCATTCCCACCACACGGGACAGAGCCTCAGTACGGCGGGAGGTTCTCGTACCAGGTGCCGAGCACCTTGAACGCGTCCCAGAACGCCTGCTTCGAGGCGGAGTCGTCGAGGCAGCGGTCGATGTCGGGGACGGCCAGCGTCTCGATCGTCGGCGTCCACCGCGTGATCTCGCCGATCGCGCCGGTGCAGGGCCCCGCGAGCGGGAATGAGATCGCGTCGAGGTAGGCGCGAGCGTCGTCCCCGAGCGTGACGACGATCCGCGGCTGGGTGATGTGCAGCTCGCGGGTGAGCCAGGCGCGACCATTCTCGAGATCACCGGGATCGGGATCGATGGCGGCCTTCGTGCAGGTCGTCCCGTACACCATCAGCGGGTCGACGCGCAGCCGCTGCAGGCTGCGGAGGATCGCCTGCCCGGAGCGGCCGAAGAAGGCCACGCCCTCCTGCACCTCGGCGGGCATCGGCCGGTGCTTGATGAGCATGATGTCGGCCAGGGGATGGCCTGTCCCCAGCACGGGGGCCGCGCCGGGGTGGCGCGCGGTCAGCCACTCGGCGATGTCGTGGCCGAGTGCGTTGACCTCGTCGATCGCCTTGGCCTGATAGCGCTCGTAGATCTGGTCGTCGGCCACGGTCACCCAACCGTCTATTCGGCGGTCACGACCGGATGCCTTTACTACCTTGCCACGCTCTGGACCCACTTGAGCCCCTGAAGATACAGGAGGCTCTTCGGCCGGCGCACGATCTCGTTCTGGCGCATGGCCAGCAGGAACTCCTCGGGCCCGTCGAAGGCGGGGATCCGGTTGAGCGCGGTGCCGATTCCAGGCAGCACGTGCGAGTCCGACCCCGCCGCCTGGATCAGGTTGTACTTGGATGCGAACCGCAGCGCGTCGTCGTTGAAGCTGTCAAAGAGGAGCCGCGAGTTGTAGACCTCGAAGATGTCGATCTCGTCCAGGTGGCGCAGCAGCGTGGGGGGGTCGGGGATCGCGTGCAGTCTGTCGAACGGGTGGGGCATGTACACCAGGCCGCCCTGCTCCTGGATCGCGGCGATGGTGTCGCCCATGCTCATCCCCGGCTCGATCCGCTCGTGCAGGTAGAGGCCGATCACCTCGCCCTGGGCCGTCTTCACCTCTTCGCCCACGATCACGACGATCGGCTTGCCCAGCCCCGCCGCCTCGAGCGCGCCCGAGACCTCATTGTGGTCGGTGACGGCGATCGCGCCCAGGCCCTGGGCGATGCAGTGGTCGACGAGCGCCTCGGGGTCGGTGGCGCAGTCGTAGGAGTGACTCGTGTGCATGTGCAGGTCTGCCGAGATCGTCGTTCGCGCCGGCGGCGGCCGGCGGCGGGCGCGCCGCCTGCGGGAGCCGAGCTGCGCGTACACCTGCTCGACCTTCACGGCGACCGCGGCAAACGTCCGCTCGGCTGCTTCCGCGCGGCCCGCCGCCGCCTCGCGGTCGCGCAGTTCGGCGTCGTCCAGGAGCCGTGCGGTCGCCGCGGCCGCCAGCTCCGGCTGATCGATGCCGTAGCCCAGGCCGGGCACGTCCAGCTCGAGCTCGCCGGCCTGGAGCGGGGCGACGACCGCGCAGCCGCAGGCGCGCGCCTCCCACTGCAGCGACGGGTCGCCCCCCTCGCCGGCCACGAAGACGTCTGCCAGCGCCAGCACGGCCGCACGGCCGTCGGCGTCCTCGGGGCTGCTGGCGTGGACGCGGCCCCGGGCCTGGGTGGGGACGAACGGGCGCAGCGGCCGGCGGCTGCGGCGGCTCCAGAGCAGGGTCAGCTCGACTCCGGGCGTCGCGGCCACCAGCTTGACCAGCGCCCGGACGACGGGTCGGCCCTCGGGGAGCCACTCGACCGCGATCCTGGTGCCGTCCTTCTGCCCCGGCACGAACGCGGATGCGATCCCCTCGGGGATGACGGTGTAGTCGCCGGGGTAGAACACGGCCGCCTGCGCTGCCGCTGCCGGTGACGTCGCGAGCAGGGCGTCGACACGGGCCCGGTAGCGCTCGAGCGTGCCCCCGCGCACCGGGTAGTGCAGAGTCCGGTCGGTGGCGTGGAACGTGGCGACGGTCAACCCCGGCGAGTGCCGCAGCGCCGAGGTCGAGACTCCCGGAAGCAGCGGCTCGTGGGCGTGGACGATGTCGAAGCCGCCCTGCGTGACCGCGAGCGCGACGTTGGCCCGGGCGGCGACCGGGATGCCGGCGCCGCGCCGGCGCCCGCGCTGGCGCAGGGGCACGGCGGCCGCCACCGCGACCTGAAGCGGCTCGCCGGCGAGCGCGATCAGGGCCTCGTGGTCACCCGCGGCCAGTGCCCGCAGGCGCCGCCTGCCGCTGCGCAGCGCCCGGGTCGATGAGCTCGGCGCGAGCACCGTCACGCGGTGGCCGCGCTCGGCGAGCGCGGTTGCAACCCCGCGCACGTGCTCGGCGACCGGGTGGGCGCCGGCAAGTGCGAACGGGGATGCGAGGCACAGCTTGAGCGAGTTCACGGCCGCCGCGGCCTCACGCTCCGGCCGGGTTCTGCTCCCGCGCCTTCTTCGGCGCCCGCCGGCCGTGCTTGGCGATGAACTTCTCGACCTCGTCGCGGCACTGGTCATCGGCATGCTGCACCGGCGGCGACTTCATGAAGTAGGCGCTCGGCCACTCGAGCGCGCCCGAGAGCCCGTTATCGAGCCCGAGCTTGGCGCAGCGGACGGCGTCGATGACGATCCCGGCCGAGTTCGGCGAGTCGACCACCTCGAGCTTGAGCTCGATGTTCAGGGGCACGTCGCCGAAGCTGCGGCCCTCCATGCGGATGTAGGCCCACTTGCGGTCGTCGAGCCACTGCACGTAGTCGCTCGGCCCGATGTGCACGTTGCGCGCGCCGATGTCGTAGTCGAGCTGCGAGGTGACCGCGTTCGTCTTGGAGATCTTCTTCGACTCGAGCCGCTCGCGCTCGAGCATGTTCAGGAAGTCGGTGTTGCCGCCGACGTTCAGCTGGTGGGTGCGCTCGAGCCGCACGCCGCGCTCGCGGAAGAGGCGGGTGAGCTGGCGATGGACGATGGTCGCGCCGACCTGCGACTTGATGTCGTCGCCGACGATCGGCAGGCCGCGCTGCTCGAACCGGCGCTGCCAGTAGGGCTCGCGGGCGATGAACACGGGCACGCAGTTGACGAACGCGCACCCGGCCTGCAGCACCTGCTCGACGTACCACTTGGTGGCCTGCTCCGAGCCCACGGGCAGGTACGAGACGACGACGTCGGTGCCGGTGTCCTTGAGCACCTGCACGACGTCGGCGGTCTCGCCGGCGGACTTGTGGATGACGGTGCTCAGGTACTTGCCGATGCCGTCGTGCGTCATGCCGCGCTGAACCGGGACGCCCATCTCGGGCACCTCGCAGAAGCGCACGGTGTTGTTCTGGCCGCGCAGGATGGCCGCCCCCAGGTCGTGGCCGACCTTGTCGGCGTCGACGTCGAAGGCCGCCGAGAACTCGATGTCGGAGACGTGATAGCCGCCGAGATCGACGTGCATCAACCCGGGCACGAAGTCGTCCGGCTTGGCGTCGCGATAGAAGTGGACGCCCTGAATCAGCGCCGAGGCGCAGTTGCCCACGCCGACGACGGCGACGCGCACCTTGCCGGAGCTCTTGCGGTGTCCGTTGGTCGAGGCCGATTCGGCCATGTCTAGTCCCCCTCGTTGAGTTGCTTACGCACGTGATTGACCCGCTGGAAGACGGTGAACGCGGTCAGGGCCGCCAGCAGGTAGATGGCATACGGCAGCGATCCCCGGCCGGCGAACGGCAGCGCGACGGCCACGAGCACGATCCGCTCGGGCCGGCCCATCAGGCCGACGTCGCCGGAGAGGCCGAGCGCCTCGGCCTTCGCCCGGGTGTAGCTGACCAGGAACGAGCCGACCAGTGCCACGAAGACGCTTGCGAGCGCCACCAGGTGGCCCTGCGTCGACAGGACGAGGGCGATCGCGCCCAGCACGAGCCCCTCGGAGATCCGGTCGGTGGTCGAGTCGAGGAAGCTGCCGAACGGGGTCAGCTTGTTGTGTGAGCGCGCGAGCGCTCCGTCCAGGATGTCCAGGATGCTGCCGGCGACGAATGCCACCGTCGCCCACACGAAGTGCTCCTCGTAGATCAGGACGCCGGCGACCGCGTTCAGCGACAGGCCGGCGACGGTGACCTGGTTGGGTGAGAACGGCAGCGACCGGAACCTGGCCATCAGGGCCATTCCGAGGCCGCGGCCCCCGTTCGTGTAGCCGGTCTTCAGGCGGGTGAGCACGGTGCTCATCCCTGCACTATACCACGGAGGCTATCTTGCGGTGATCGGAGTCGCGGGATGCGCGGGCGGTTCCAGCCGCAGCCGCACGCGGGCCGAGTGCGGCAGGGTGGGCCGCCACCGCTCGATCAGCCAGGCCGAGCCGAGCGCGACTGCCGCCAGGCATCCGCCCAGGAACGCATCGGTCCAGAAGTGGTTGCCGGTGGCGACGATCGAGAACACGATCAGGACGGGATAGAACAGCCACGTGAATCCCAGCGCCCGGTGGCGGACGAGGAAGAAGCAGGTGATGCCGATGATCAGCGAGTAGCAGGTGTGGATGCTCGGCACGGCCGCGAATGGGTTGGCGAGCGCGGCGATCGGGCCCGAGTAGTTGCTGATCGAGGCGTACCGGTCGAGCGTGTCCGTGAAGCCGAGATCGGTCAGCATCCGCGGCGGCGCGGTGGGGAACACCGTGAACCCGATCAGCGCGATCGCATCGGCCACGAAGATCGCGTTGCGGATGAAGTAGTAGTGCTGGTTGCGGCGCAGGTAGAGCCAGAACATGAACCCGACCGTGATCACGAAATGGGCGTGGAAGTAGGTGAAGTTGGCCACGTCGAGCGTCCAGTGGCGCCGCAGCGCCCACCGCTGCACGTCGAGCTCGGTGAAGACGCCCAGCGACCGCTCGATGGACACGATGTCGCGGGCGTGGGCGAACGCCGGAAGGACGCTGCCCTCGGACAGGCCGCGCGTCAGCTCGTACGCGATGTCGACCAGCGTGAACAGGAAGAGCTGGAGGAAAAAGTCGCCCCAGCCCTTCGGGAGCAGGCCGCTGAGGCCCCTGCGGGTACCTGAAGCGATGCGGCGGCGGGCGCCGAGGAATGTTGCGGTCGCGTCCATGCGACCGTTCATCCTATCCCAGGCCGCGGTCGGCCCGTGACGGTGGTCAGCCCCCGATGTATGACATCTCGACCTTCGGGGAGCCGGCGGTCGCGGCCGTTCGCAGCTCGGAATAGCGGTCGCCGCGGCGGTTCCAGATGCGGCCGATCAGCTCGGTCAGGTCGGCGTCGGAGGCTCCGGCACGGAGCGGCCCGCGCAGGTCGCGGCCGAGGTTCGCGAACAGGCATGTGTAGAGGCGCCCGTCGGCCGAGAGCCGCGTGCGCGTGCAGTTGCTGCAGAACGGCTGGGTGACGGAGGCGATCACTCCGAGCTCACCCCCGCCGTCGCGATAGCGGTAGCGCGCCGCGACCTCGCCCCGGTAGGCCGGGTCGACCGGCTCGAGCGGCCACTCGGCGGCGATCGTCGCCACCATCTCGGCGGCAGGCACGACGTCGTCCAGGCGCCAGCCGTTCGAGCTGCCGACGTCCATGAACTCGATCAGGCGCAGGATGTGGCCGCTGCCGCGGAAGTGCCGGGCCATGTCGAGGATGCTCGAGTCGTTCAGCCCCCGCTTCACCACCATGTTCACCTTCACCGGCCCGAGGCCGGCGGCGGCCGCAGCCTCGATGCCCTCGAGCACCCGCGCGACCGGCGCGTCCACGTCGTTGACCGCGGCGAAGACCTCGTCGTCGAGCGAGTCGAGGCTCACCGTGACCCGGTGCAGGCCGGCCTCGCGCAGCCCCCGGGCCTTCTGAGCCAGCAGGGTGCCGTTGGTGGTCAGGGCGATGTCGTCGATCCCGTCGATCGTCGCGAGCATCGCGATCAGCGTCTCGATGTCGCGGCGCAGGAGCGGCTCTCCGCCCGTCAGCCGCAGCTTGCGCACACCCGCGCCGGCGAACACCCGCGCGAGCCGGGTGATCTCTTCGAAGCTGAGCAGCTGCGAGCGGCGCAGGAACTCGAAGTCGTGCCCGAACACCTCTTTGGGCATGCAGTAGACGCAGCGGAAGTTGCACCGGTCGGTGACCGAGATGCGCAGGTCGCGCAGGGGGCGGTCGAAGCGGTCGGTGACGGCGTCCATATGCAAAGCGTACCCTTGCGGCGCCGTGATCGAACCGATCCTCGACCGCCTGGTCGCCGCGGACGGGCCGCCGCCCGGCCACCGCCGCCTGCCGGCCGTCGACGAGCTCGTCCTGACGATCCTGAGCCAGAACACGAGCGATCTGAATCGCGACCGCGCCTACGCCGCGATGCGCGAGCGCTTCCCCACCTGGGAGCTCGTGCGCGACGCCGATCCGGCCGCGCTGGCCGATGCCCTGCGTCCGGGCGGGCTGGCCGACCAGAAGGCGCCGCGGATCCAGGCGGTGCTCCGGCGCGTCTCGGCCGCCGGCCCACCCGATCTGGAGTGGCTCGGCGGCCTGCCGCCCGAGGATGCCATCGCCTGGCTGGTGGCGCTTCCGGGGGTGGGGGTGAAGACGGCGAGCTGCGTGCTCCTGTTCAGCTTCGGCGACCCGGTGATGCCGGTCGACACCCACGTGCACCGCGTCTCCGGCCGGCTCGGGCTGATCCCGCCGGGGACGAGCCCCGACCGGGCCGCCGCGATCCTGACGGCGGCGGTGCCGCCGAGGCGCATGCTCGAGGCGCACCTGCTCCTGATCCGGCACGGCCGCACCACCTGCACGGCCCGCCGGCCGCACTGCGGCGACTGCGTGCTGCTCGATCTGTGCCCCTATGGGCGCACTCACCAAAATCTGCTATAACTCGACATAGATTTTCTTCGTGGTCAAAACGCAAGGAGTTGAGGGCGCATGGCAAAAGTGATCGGCATCGACCTGGGCACGACCAACTCGTGCATGGCGGTGATGGAGGGCGGAGAGCCCACCGTCATCCCGAACGCCGAGGGCGGCCGCACCACCCCTTCGGTGGTCGCGTTCACCAAGGACGGACAGAGGCTGGTGGGAACGCCGGCCAAGCGGCAGGCGGTGACCAATCCCAAGAACACGGTCTTCTCGATCAAGCGCTTCATGGGCCGCAAGGCCGCCGAGGTGTCCGAGGAGCAGAAGATCGTGCCCTACGAGGTCGTGGCGGGACCCAACGGCGACGCGCGCGTGAAGGCCGGCGACAAGGTGTTCCCGCCGCCGGAGATCTCGGCGATGATCCTGCAGAAGCTGAAGGCCGACGCCGAGGCGTACCTGGGCGAGTCGGTGGGCGAGGCCGTGATCACGGTCCCGGCCTACTTCAACGACGCCCAGCGCAACGCCACCAAGGATGCGGGCAAGATCGCGGGCCTCGAGGTGCTGCGGATCATCAACGAGCCGACGGCGGCATCGCTCGCCTACGGGCTCGACAAGGAGGGCGACCAGACCATCCTCGTGTTCGACCTGGGTGGCGGCACCTTCGACGTGTCCGTGCTCGAGCTGGGCGAGGGCGTGTTCGAGGTCAAGGCGACGTCCGGTGACAACCACCTGGGCGGCGACAACTTCGACAAGGCCATCGTCGACTGGCTCGCGGCCGAGTTCAAGCGCGAGCAGGGCATCGACCTGAGCAAGGACGCGATGGCTCTGCAGCGCCTGTACGAGGCGGCCGAGAAGGCCAAGATCGAGCTCTCGACGACGCAGTCGACCAACATCAACCTGCCCTTCGTCACCGCCGACGCGGACGGGCCCAAGCACCTCGACGCCACGCTCAGCCGGGCGAAGCTGACCGAGCTGACGCATGACCTCGTCGAGCGCACGGTCGGCCCGACCAAGCAGGCGCTCGCCGATGCCGGCCTCAAGGCGGCCGACATCAACCAGGTGATCCTGGTCGGCGGCATGACGCGCATGCCCGCCGTGCAGGAGAAGGTCAAGGACCTGATCGGCAAGGAGCCGCACCGCGGCGTCAATCCCGACGAGGTCGTTGCCATCGGCGCGGCCATCCAGGCCGGCGTCCTCAAGGGCGAGGTCAAGGACGTGCTCCTGCTCGACGTGACCCCGCTGTCGCTGGGGATCGAGACCAAGGGCGGCGTCTTCACCAAGCTGATCGAGCGCAACACCACCATCCCCACGCGGAAGTCGGAGATCTTCTCCACCGCCGAGGATGGGCAGCCGTCGGTCGAGATCCACGTCCTCCAGGGCGAGCGCGAGATGGCCGTCTACAACAAGACGCTGGGCAAGTTCCAGCTGGTCGGCATCCCGCCGGCGCCGCGGGGCGTGCCGCAGATCGAGGTCACGTTCGACATCGACGCCAACGGGATCATGCACGTCTCGGCGAAGGATCTCGGCTCGGGTAACGAGCAGAAGATCCAGATCCAGGGCGGGTCGGGCCTGTCCGACAGCGAGGTCGACAAGATGGTGCGCGACGCCGAGTCGCACGCCGAGGACGACCGCCGCATGAAGGAGCTGGCCGAGGCCAAGAACACGGCCGAGCAGGTCGCCTACTCGACCGAGAAGTCGCTGAAGGAGCACGAGGACCGGCTCGACGACGAGGTCAAGAGCGACATCCGCTCGAAGCTCGAGGCGGTGCGCCAGGCGCTCGAGGGCGAGGATGCCGGCGAGATCCGGTCACGCCTGGAGGCGCTGCGTGAGGCGTCGTTCAAGCTGGGCGAGGTCGTCTACCAGCAGGCGCAGCAGGCCCAGTCGGCCGGCACGCCGGGCGGCGACGCCGCCGGTGCCAACGGCTCGGAGCAGGCCGGCGACGAGGAGATCGTCGACGCAGAGGTGGTCGACGAGAGCGGAGAGCGGGCGTGACCGCGAGGCCGCGGAAGAGCCCGGAGACCTCGCCCGCCGAGGAGCCGACGGCCGAGGCGCCGGCGGACTTCGAGGCGATCGAGGTCGAGTCGGAGCTGGACGAGGCGCGGCGCAGGGCGGAGGAGTACCTCAACGACCTGCGCCGCCTCGCGGCCGACTTCGACAACTACCGCAAGCGCGTGCAGCGCGACTCGGAGTCGCAGGCCCAGCGGGCCGGCGAGTCGATCGTGTCCGAGCTCCTGCCCGTGCTCGACAAC
The DNA here is from genome assembly GCA_963703275.1 of uncultured Actinomycetes bacterium. Lineage (GTDB taxonomy): Bacteria > Actinomycetota > Thermoleophilia > Gaiellales > JAICJC01 > JAICJC01. The sequence continues at coordinate 821,298 of OY969804.1, forward strand.
CTCGAGCGGGCGGTGGACGCGTCGGAGCATCACGAGGAGGCCGCGGTGATCGAGGGCGTCGTGCGCGTGCGCCAGCAGCTGGCCGACCTGCTCCAGCGGCGCGGCCTGGAGGACGTCGAGGCCGAGCCGGGCGAGCCGTTCGACCCGCACGTGCACGAGGCGCTGGGCAACCAGGCCTCCGAGCACCCGGAGGGCTCGATCGCGGCCGTGTGGCAACGCGGGTACCGGCTTGGCGACAGGATCCTGCGCCCCGCGCGCGTCGTCGTCTCGAGCGGTCCCGCGGTCGAGGAGTAGGGCGTGGCGGACTACTACGAGGTCCTCGGTGTGGCGAAGGGCGCGAGTGCGGACGAGATCAAGAAGGCCTACCGCAAGCAGGCCCGCCGCTACCACCCCGACCACAACCCGGGCGATGCGGCGGCCGAGGAGCGGTTCAAGCTCATCGGCGAGGCCCACGACGTGCTGTCGGATCCCGAGCGGCGCAAGCAGTACGACAGCTTCGGGCGCACGTTCCGGCCGGGGCAGGGGCCCGGCCCCGGCGACGGCTTCCAGGGCTTCGACTTCGGCGGCCCGGGGGCCGGCTTCGATCTGGGCGACCTCTTCGGCGGGCTCTTCAACCGCGGCGGCCGCGGTGCGCCGTCGCCCGGCCGCGGCGCCGACATCGAGGCGCAGGTGAGCCTGTCGTTCCAGGACGCGCTGCACGGGGTGACCGTGCGGGTGCCCGTCGACAAGGCCAACGCGTGCCCGACCTGTCACGGCTCCGGCGCGGCGGTGGGCACCGCGCCCACCATCTGTCCGGTGTGCAAGGGCCGCGGCATCACGTCCGAGAGCCAGGGATTCTTCTCGATCAACCAGCCCTGCGGCCGCTGCGGCGGCGCCGGCACCATCATCGAGCATCCGTGCCCCACCTGTCACGGCTCGGGCCGCGTGCGGTCGACCAAGACCTATCAGGTGCGGATCCCGGCCGGCGTGCGCGACGGCACCCGGATCAAGGTCAAGGGCAAGGGTGAGGCCGCCCCGCGCGGCGGTGAGCCGGGAGACCTGTATGTGGTCACCAGGGTGACCGCCAGTCCACTTTTCACGCGCAGCGGCAACGATCTGGTGATCGACGTCCCGGTCACCTTCGCCGAGGCTGCGATGGGCGGCCAGGTCGAGCTGCCGACCCCGAACGGCGAGACCGTGCGGGTGAAGGTGCCGGCCGGGTCGACCGACGGCAAGACGCTGCGGGTGAAGGGCCGCGGGGCGCCCAAGACGAACGGATCGGGCAGCGGTGACCTGCTCGCCCGGCTGCGGATCGCGGTGCCGTCAAAGCTGTCCAAGCAGGAGCGCGAGGCGCTCGAGCGGCTGCAGGAGATCCAGCAGCAGAACCACGGCGATCCCCGCCAGAAGCTGTTCGCTGAGAAGGCCGGATGAGGATGCGCGCGGCCGACGACCATCCTCGCTACTCCATCTCGGTGGCGGCCGAGCTGGCCTCGATGCATCCCCAGACGCTGCGCACGTACGAGGCCAAGGGGCTCGTGCGGCCACGGCGGACGCCAGGCGGCACCCGCCGCTACTCGGACCGTGACGTTGAGCGCCTGCGCAAGGTCGCGGTGCTCACGGGCGAGCTCGGCCTGAACCTGGCCGGCGCCGTCCGTGTGCTCGACCTCGAGGACGCGATGCAGCAGATGGCCGCCGAGGTGGCCACGCTACGCGCCGAGCTCGCCGCCGCCTCCGAGCAGCTGCGGCTCGAGCTCACCCGCGTCCATCGCAGCTATCGGCGTGACCTCGTTCTCTATCAACACTCGAAACTTCCGGTGCCATGGACTTCTCAAAACTGACAATCAAGGCCCAGGAGGCGTTCTCCGCCGCCCAGGGCGATGCGATCACCCGGGGCAACCCGGAGCTCACTCCCGACCACCTGCTGCTCGCGCTGCTCGACCAGGAGGGGGGCGTCGCGCCCCGCATCCTCGAGAAGGCGGGCGCGAACCCGAGCGGCGTGCGCGCGGCCACCGAGCAGCGGCTGGCCTCGCTCCCCCGGATCGAGGGCGCCCAGCAGCAGCCCGGTGCGAGCCGGGCGCTGCGCGAGACGCTCGAGCGGGCGTTCAGCGAGGCGGAGGCGCTCAAGGACGACTACGTCGCCGTCGAGCACTTCCTGCTGGCGCTGGCCGATGCCGCCGGCCTCGACCGGTCCGACATCCTGAAGGCGATCGTCGAGGTGCGCGGGGGCCAGAGCGTCACCTCCCCCGACGCCGAGGGCACCTACGAGGCGCTGCGCAAGTTCGGCCGCGACCTGACCGAGCTGGCCGAGCGGGGCAAGCTCGACCCGGTCATCGGCCGCGACGAGGAGGTGCGGCGGGTGATCCAGGTGCTCAGCCGGCGCACGAAGAACAACCCCGTGCTGATCGGCGAGCCCGGCGTCGGCAAGACCGCCATCGTCGAGGGCCTGGCCCAGCGGATCACGTCGGGCGACGTGCCCGAGAGCCTGCGCGGCCGGCGGGTGTGGGCGCTTGACGTCGGCGCGCTTCTGGCCGGATCCAAGTACCGGGGCGAGTTCGAAGAGCGGCTGAAGGCCGTGCTGGCCGAGATCAGCGCATCCGAGGGCCGGATCATCCTGTTCATCGACGAGCTGCACACGATCGTCGGTGCGGGCGCCGCCGAGGGTGCCGTCGACGCCGCCAACATGTTGAAGCCGATGCTCGCCCGCGGCGAGCTGCGCGCGATCGGCGCGACCACGCTCGACGAGTACCGCAAGCACATCGAGAAGGACGCCGCCCTCGAGCGCCGGTTCCAGCCGGTGATGGTGGGGGAGCCGAGCGTTGCCGACACGATCGCCATCCTGCGCGGCCTGAAGGAGCGCTACGAGGTGCACCACGGCGTGCGCATCTCCGACGACGCGATCGTCGCCGCCGCGATGCTCGCCGACCGTTACATCAGCGACCGGTTCATGCCCGACAAGGCGATCGACCTGATCGACGAGGCCGCGTCGCGGCTGAAGATCGAGATCGACTCGATGCCGGTCGAGATCGATACGGTCAGGCGCCGGATCGTCCAGCTCGAGATCGAGCAGGCGGCGATGGAGAAGGAGACGGCGGAGGCCGCCGTCGAGCGGCGCGAGGCGATCGCCGAGGAGCTGGCCAACCTGCGCGAGGAGCTGCGCGGGATGGAGGCCGAGTGGATGGCCGAGAAGGAGTCGATCGAGCGCGTCCGCGCGCTCAAGGAGCAGATCGAGCAGGTGCGCGGCGACGCCGAGCGCGCCCAGCGCGACGGCGACCTGCAGCGCGCCGCCGAGCTCACCTATGGCCGGCTGCCGCAGCTCGAGCGCGACCTGGAGCAGGCATCCGAGCGGCTGGACGAGGTGCAGTCGGGCTCGCCGATGCTGAAGGAGGAGGTCTCGGCCGAGAACGTCGCCGAGGTGGTCGCGGCCTGGACGCGGATTCCGGTGCACAGCCTGCTCGAGGGCGAGATGGAGAAGCTGGTGCACATGGAGACCCGCCTGCATCAGCGCGTCGTCGGCCAGGAGGAGGCGGTCACCGCGGTCGCCAACGCGATCCGCCGCTCCCGCGCGGGCCTGGGCGACCCCGACCGCCCGATCGGGTCGTTCATCTTCCTGGGCCCGACCGGCGTGGGCAAGACCGAGCTCGCCAAGGCGCTGGCCGAGTTCCTGTTCGACTCCGAGCGGGCGATGATCCGGATCGACATGTCGGAGTACATGGAGAAGCACACCGTGTCCCGGCTGGTCGGCGCGCCCCCCGGCTACATCGGCTTCGAGGAGGGCGGCCAGCTGACCGAGGCGGTGCGCCGGCGCCCGTACTCCGTCGTCCTGCTGGACGAGGTCGAGAAGGCCCACCCCGACGTCTTCAACATCCTGCTGCAGCTGCTCGACGACGGCCGCCTGACGGACGGTCAGGGGCGGACGGTCGACTTTCGCAATACGATCGTCATCATGACGTCCAACGTGGGGTCGGAGTTCATCTTCCGCGGTGGCGAGGAGCACCTCATCCGCTCACGCGTCGACGAGGCGCTGCGGGCCACGTTCCGCCCCGAGTTCCTGAACCGCGTCGACGAGATCGTCATCTTCGGGCGCCTGTCCAGAGAGCAGCTCACCGAGGTCGTCGAGCTGCAAGCAGCCGGTCTGCGCGAGCGCCTGGCGGGCCGCAGGATCGAGCTCGAGCTGACCGATGACGCCAAGGCGCTTCTGGTCGACCTCGGCTACGACCCGGCCTACGGCGCCCGCCCGCTCAAGCGGACTGTGCAGCGGGAGCTCGAGAATCCGCTTGCCCTGATGGTGCTGCAGGGACAGGTGGGCGACGGCGACACGGTGGTCGTGGATGCTGTTGAAGGCCGGCTCGACATCGCCATCAGGCACCCGGCGGCGGCGCTTCTGTGAGCGACAGTCCGCCGCTGCCGCCGCGGACGCCGATGTCCGACCTGTTCGCGACCGCGGTGCACCGGTTCGGGTCGGTGTGGGCCGACCTGATGACGGCGTCCGTGTGCGCGCTTCTGATCGCGTCGGTTCCCGTCGTCGCCGTGCACGCGACCGGCGGGTCGCTGCCCCAGACCATCCTCATCGCCGGCTTCGCCTACTCGATCGCCTACTTCTGCCTGCTCGGGTTCGTGATGTTGCGGGGCCTGCCCGAGCGGGCGCCGCGCCGGCGGGTGGTGTGGACGTACATGACCGCCGGCATGATCGGCGTGATGTCGGGCGTGCTGGTACTGACGCTGCTCACCTACGCCGTCATGGTGCTGCCGCTGCTCCTCTTCGCCGTGCCGGCGATTGCCGCCGGCGACGTGGGCCCCGCGGGCGCCATCGTCCGCTCGGCCGGCCTCGCGGTGCGCAACTTCAGCCGCACCTGGGGCGTGTGGCTGATCACGGTCCTGTTCTCGGCCCCCGTGGTGGTGGCGATGCTCCTGATCGTGTCGGCCTTCGCCGACACCACGACCTCGACGGTGGCCGGGCTGGCGCTGGCGGCCCCCATCGTGTGGCCCTTCTCGGCGCTCTTCGTGCGCGCCCTCTACGGCGACCTGACCGGACGCGTCGTGGTCGCCCCGCAGGACCGCACGGCCTGACAGGGCCCCGTCGCCCGCATCTGACTCCAACGACGCGTTGCTAGCGTGCGCCGGATGCGTCGCCGCACCCTCCTCCTGATCGTCGCGGCCGTGGTGATCCTCGGGGTCGCGGGCACAGGGGCGGCGTGGTGGGTCGTGCACCGCAAAACACCGGACGTCCACAACGGCACCAAGCTGCCGTTCACGCTCACGACCGGCACCACCGCGACGACGACTCCGCCCCCGAGCGTGCGCAAGTGGGGCCCGTCGTGGCCGGTGTACGGCCTGACCGATGCGCGCACACGCGATGCGTCCGGGATGAGCACGATCCATCCGCCCTACCACGTCACGTGGAGCGCGCCCGTGGGCTTCCTCGAGTACCCGCCGGTGTACGCCAAGGGCTACCTCTACATCTATACGAACAGCGGCTGGATCAGCTCGCGGAACGTCTACACCGGCAAGCTGCGCTGGCAGCGGCGGCTGCAGTCGATCTCGAACCTGGGGCCGGGCTCGCCGGCCGTGCGGCAGGGCGTCGTCTACGCTGGTGCCCGCAACGGCCACATCTACGCGCTCTCGGCGAGCACGGGGAGGATCATCTGGAATCGCAACGTCGGCAGCACGATGGAGTCGTCGCCGGCGTTCGACTCCCGGTACCTCTACATGAGCGACCAGTCAGGCGCCGTGCGGGCGCTCTATCTGAAGTCCGGCCGCGTGGCATGGACATTCCACGCCGGTGGCGCGGTCAAGCACGGCCCGGCGGTGGTCGGCGGCCGGGTCTACTTCGGCGACTACGGCGGGGCGATGTACTGCCTGGACGCCTCCAACGGTCACGAGATCTGGCGCAGCACCACGGATGGGCTCTCGTCGGGGCTGCGCGCGGGCAACTTCTTCTCGACTCCGGCCCTCGCCTACGGCCGCATCTACATCGGGAACACCGACGACAAGGTGTACTCGTTCGAGGCGGCCACCGGGCAGGTCGCGTGGTCGTACACGATGCCGAACTGGGCGTACGGCTCGCCGGCCGTTTCGGGCGGCACCGTGTTCGCGACCAGCTTCGACGGCACGGTCGCCGCCCTGAGCGCGCACACGGGGTCGGTGGTCTGGCAGCACAGGCTCCCGTACGGCAGCCTCTCGTCCCCGACGGTCGTCGGGCCGGATGTGTACGTCTCCGACCTCGGCCCGTCACCGAGCTCACGCGGCCACGTGTACGCGTTCAACACGAGCACGGGGCGCCTGGTGTGGCGGTTCAACGACGGCAAGTACGCGTCGGTGATCGTCGCCGGGGGCCGGCTGGTGGTGGCCGGTGCCACCCACATCTACGTCCTGCGGCCGATCGGCGCTGGGTGACCGGTGCCGTCCGGGGCTCGCGATCGTTCGTGAGGTGCGGTGAATAGCGAGGCCCTCGCGGCCGTTGTGGCCGCGGTCGGCCTGGGGGTGCTGCTGGTGGTGCGCGCGCCGATCGGCCGCCGCGCCGGCGCGGCCGCCTGGGTGGTGGGCACGCTGTGGCTCGCGGCCAAGCTGCTGCACTCGTCGCTGCATCGGGCGAGCACGCTCATCTCCGGCCATCCGGTTCTGGTCGTGCCGGCGATCGTGATCGCCGTCGCCTGCCTGGTCGCGGCGGCCGCGGTGGTGCACCGGTGGCCGTGGGCCTTCGCGATCGCGTGCGTGCTGGCCGCACCCGTGCGGATCCCGGTCCACTTCGGCTCGCAGGACGCGAAGCTGCTCCTGCCGCTCTACGGCGTCCTGGCGGCCGGCGCCCTGTGCACGCTGTACGACATCGCCCGCTCGACCGAGCCGGACGTCCCTCCGCGGGCGCCCGCGGCGCCGCTGGCGGGGATCGTGGCGTTCTCGGCGGCGTCACTCTTCTGGACGGCCGACCTGCACCAGGGCGCGGTGACGATGCTCTTCTTCTACCTCCCGTTCGCCTTCATGTGGATGCGGATCTCCCAACTCGGCTGGAGTCCCGGCGGCCTGCGGGTCGCGTTCCTCGCCCAGTGCGGCCTGGCGATCCTGTTCGCGGCGGTCGCGCTGTGGCAGGAGGCCACCCGGCACGTGTTCTGGAACCCGAGCGTCGAGGTGAGCAACGCCTACCGGTCGTTCTTCCGCGTCAACTCCCTGTTCTGGGACGCGAGCGTGTACGGCCGCTTCATGGCGGTGACGCTCGTGCTGTGCGCCGGGGTGGCCGTGTACAGGGGGATGACCGTCCCGCTGGGCGCGGTGATGGTGGTGACGTTCGCGGGACTCTATTTCACCTACTCGCAGTCGAGCTATTTCGCCCTGGCGGCCGGCGTGCTGGCGGTCGGCGCGGGCCTGTGGCCGCGCCGGATCACGCTGGCCCTGGTGGCGGCCGGCGCGATCGGCCTCCTCGCCGTGGTGGTGGTCGCCCTGCGCGGGAACTCGGCGGCACGCGTCTCTGACGACCGCTCGCATCTGATCCAGCTCGGGTGGAAGGTGATCCGGCACCATCCGCTGGTCGGAGCCGGCCTGGGCGGGCTGCCCAAGGCGGCGGTGGCGGGAACGGCGCATCCGTTCCGGGTGAAGGGCGCGGCGTCGCACACCACCCCGATCACGGTGGCCGCGGAACTCGGGCCCGTGGGCTTTGTGCTCTACGTGTGGGTGCTCGGCGCGCTGACCACGCTGGGCGTGCGCCTGCGCGGCGCGGGCGCGGTGCCGCGCGTCCTGCTCGCGGCCCTCGTCGCGATCTTCGCAAGCTCCCTCTTCTATGACTCCTTCTTCGAGGATCCGACCATGTGGCTCCTGGCCGGATTCCTGGCGGGTGCATCGATGACGGCGGCCGGGACGGCAACGCCAACGCCCGCGGCGAGCGCGTGAATCCGGCCACGATCGCCATCGCCGCGGCGCTCGTGCTGGTCCCGGGGCTCGGGGCGACGCTGGCGGCGTACCCGCCCGGGACGATCGGCGCCCCGACCCGGCTCGCGCTGTCGTTCGGGCTCGGCTACGCCGTCGTCGGCATCACCGCGGTCGTGCTCGTGATCGCCCGCGTGCTGCACCCCGCGACCTTCTTCCCGCTCTTCACGATCGTCACCGCCGGCCTGTGGGCGTTCGGTCTTCGCCGCGGCGGCGTGCGGGCGCACATGGACGCCCTCCGGGCCGAGTTCCGCGGCGACCGATGGCCGCTCGTCGTGGGCGCGCTCGTCTTCCTCGCCATCGCCGTGGTTCGCCTGCGCAGCTCTCCGCTGCTCAACTTCGAGATGTTCGGCCCGTGGCGGTACTGGGCCGACGGGCTCGAGATCGCCGACGCCGGCCGCGTGCCCGCCCACACCCTGCAGTGGGGGTCGTTCTGGACGCCGACGGTCAGCAAGGTCGTTCTGAACAGCTACCACGCCGCCCTGTCATACGCGATCGGGCGGGCACCGCTGCCCGCCATGGGCGCGCTCCTGTGGGTGGCCTCGACCGGCCTGGCCGCCGGCCTGTGGGCGCTCGGGCGGGAGCTCGGCCTGCGCCGGCTGGCTCCGCTCCTGCCGCTGCTCTGCCTCGCGGTGCTGAACGACGAGCTGCGCCGTAATCTCGACGTCTACACGGCCGAGAACGTCGGCCGGATGGTGGCGGTGTGTGCGCTGATCCTGGGGGTGCGGGCGCTGCGCGACCGCGACGGCTGGAAGGAGCCGCTCCTGGCGGCGCTGCTCTTTGGGGCCGGGTTCGCCACCCACGGCGTGCCGGTGGTCGCGCTGATGGTGGCGCTTGGCTGGTACGCCGTCGCGCGGGCCGTCCTCGACCGGCAATGGCGGCCGATCCTGAGCCGGCTCGCCGTCATCGGCGGCGCGGCGGTCGCCCTGACGGTGACCCTGCTGCTCGCGTCGGGCGGCTCGGTCGGCTTCCAGGGGGCGTCGGGGAACAGCTCCTACGCGTCGTTCGGGAACGACGTCGACCCCACGGCGTCGCTTCTGACCGGCACGGTCAAGCACTCGCCGACAGGCACCGGCCACTGGTATGTGCCCCCGGCCGCGATCATGCACGACTTCGCCCGCAGCGCGACCACGATGGCCAGCGTGCCCTCGTGGCTCGTCTGGCTGATCCCGCTCCTGGCGGTGACGGCGGCGGGTGTGATGATGCTGCGCCGTTTCCCGCGCGAGCTGGCACCGCTCGGCGTGGTGGGTGCGGGCACGGCCGCCACGTTGCTTGCGATCGCGTTTGTGTTCTCGTACCGCTACCGGACGCAGATCCCGGGCCGGTTCGGGATCGACCGCGAGTTCGACTACGTCCCGCTCGTGCTCGTGCTCGCGCTGCTGGGGCTCGCCGAGGCCGTCCTCGGACGCCTGCGGGCGGTGCGGCGGTGGATCCCGATCGTGGTCGTCGTCGCCGCGGTGGTCGTCCCGGCGGTCGCGGTTGCGGCCACCGTCGGGCCCGCCCGCACGGGCTGGAAGCAGAACGGCCGCAATTCGGTGGCGGTGCTCAACTGGGTCGATCAGCATGCGCCCTGCGGCGCGCGCATCCTGCCCGACCGGGTCACGCTGGGGACGTTCGTCGCCGTCACCGGCCGTGTCAGCGTCGTCGAGGGCATGGGCCCGTACCTGCGGCCGGCGATGCTGCACACCGTCCTCAGCATGGTGCTCGAGGCCCACCGGTTCTTCGAGCACCCGGCCGGGCAGCTGCCGCTCCTACGCCGCCTCGGCGTCAACGAGGTGCTGGTCGTCAAGGGCGTTCGCATCGGCAGCATGGTCGGGGTGCTCGAGCGAGGCGTCAATCCGGCCGCCTTCCGGAGCGTGCCCTATCTCCAGCTCGTGCACTCGAGCCCGCTCCTCGACGTCTACCGCGTCCGCGGCTCCGACGGCGCCGGGTTCCCCGACCCCCAGACGACCGCCGGGTTCCACTGCGAGCGCGGCACCGTGGCCGGCGGGTAGGCACGCCGAACGCTCGCCCGGGGGTAAAGAGTCGGCCGCGACGTGCCGATTCAGTGGAGATGATCGGCGAACAAGCTCCAACCAGGGATGCGGGCAGCCTTGCCACCGCGTTGATCGTGTTCACGCTCGTCGAGACGTTTCTCTTCTACAGCGTCACCGCGAGCGCGCTGCGGCGGGACGTCGCGGTGATCGGCATCGTGGGTGTGTTTGCGATCGCCTTTGCGGCCCGGACACGGTCGACGGCGACCGTCCGCGCGGTCGCCATCCTCGTGACCGTGCTGCTGCTGTTCGTGCCGCTGCTGATCGCCCTCTCGCACAGCGTCGTCCCCGGCTCGAACTAAGCGTTCTCAGGCGGCGTAGTACGCGGCCGCGACCTCGGCGGCCAGGCCGGCGTTGTCGACCAGGAGCCGCCGGTTGGCGGCCAGTGAGCGGCCGTCGGTGGCCTCGTGCAGGCGCGCCAGCACCCACGGGGTGACCGCCTGCCCGGTCACGCCGGCGGCGTCGGCGTCGGCCAGTGCGTCCTCCACCAGGAGCTCCGTCTCGGCCGCACCCAGCGCGACCTCTGCGGCGACCGGTTGCACGACCAGGATGCCCGTCCGGCGGGCGAATCCCCAGTGGGCTGCGGCCGCGGCGGCGATCGTCTCGGCGTCGTCGGCCCGGTCGGTCACCGGGTGGTCGCTCTCGGCGACGTAGAAGAGCGGGAAGCTGTCGGTGCGGTAGCCGATCACCGGCACGCCCCGCGTCTCCAGCATCTCGAGTGTGGCCGGGATGTCGAGCAGCGACTTGGCTCCCGAGCAGACGATGCACACCTCGGTGCGGCCGGCCTCGGTCAGGTCGGCGGAGATGTCGAACGTCTGCTGCCAGCCGCGGTGAACGCCGCCGATGCCGCCGGTGGCCATGAAGTGGATCCCGGCCATCGCGCACGCCGCCAGCGTTCCCGCGACCGTGGTCGCGCCGCACCGGCCCGAGACGGCGCACGTCGCCAGGTCGCGGCCCGAGACCTTGCGGACGTCCTCGGTGTGCGCGAGCCGGTCGATGTCATCGTCATCGAGCCCAACCCTGACCGCGCCGTCCATGACGGCCATGGTCGCCGGCACCGCGCCGCGGTCACGGACGCGTTGCTGGGCCTCCCTGGCGGCGGCGGGACCGATGTCGGGCGGCAGGCCGTGGGCGATCACCGACGACTCGAGCGCGACCACCGGCTGTGACCTGATCAGGGCGCGCTCGACGTCGGCCGTCATCCGCATCAGCCCGGACGGATGCCGGGTCATGCCGCCGCTCGATGTTCCTGCATCACGACGCCGATGCTACACTCGCGGACGTGTCCAGCGTCGATCCCGGCATCGCCGCGCCGGTGACCTGCGCCAACCACCCGAAGGTGGAAACCGGCGTGTCGTGCTCGAACTGCGGCAAGCCGATCTGCCCGGACTGCATGGTCCCGGCGCCGGTGGGCATCAAGTGCCGCGACTGCGCTCGCCAGCCGCGCTCTGCGCGCGTGACGCTGCGGCCCGACCGGGCGGTGCGGGCCGTCGCGGTTGCGCTCGGCGCCGGCACGGCGATGGGCGTCGTGCTCGCGTTTGCGGGCGGTGCCGGCCTCGGGTTCTTCACGTTCATCCTCGCCTGGGGCGTCGGCATCGTGGCCGGCCGGGCGACGCTCTGGGGCTCGGGCCGCTACCGCAGCCCGGTGACGGGCTGGATCGCCGCGGGCGGCGCGGCGTGGGCGTACGTCATTGCGGGGGTCGTGATCGCGATCTCGGTAAACGGCAATGCGCGCGCCTACATCCAGGTGCTGGGTCTTCTCATCGCGGCCTTCTTCGCCCACCGCGAGGCGTCGTGAGCGACCGCGGTGGCCGCCGCCGGGGTGCGCTGCGATCGTTCGTCGTGGGTGGGATCGTCGGAGCCGCGGCGGCGGTCGTCGCTCCCCGCCTGCGCCGCGGGCGCCCTCCGGCCGGGCGGCCCGTGGCGGGTCTGGAGGCGTTCGAGGGGGCTCCCTGCTGGCACCACGACGCGGGCCGGGCGGCACCCGGCGGGGGCGAGTAGTGCCGCGGGCGCTCGTGACGGGCGGGGCCGGGTTCATCGGCTCGGCCCTGGTTCCGGCGCTCGCCGCGGCCGGGTACGACGTGCGGGTGCTGGACGACCTGTCGGTCGGCAATGCGGCGAATGTCGAGCGGGCCGGCGCCGAGCTGCGCCGGGGCGACGTGCGCGATCTCGATCTGGTCACCGCCGCGACCCGCGGCTGCGACGTCGTCTTCCATCTGGCCGCGGGCGCCGGCGTGGTCGAGTCGATCACCGATCCGCTCACGAACTTCGACCAGAACGTCCGCGGCACCGTGACCGTCCTCGAGGCCGCTCGCCGGGCCGGGGTGGCACGGCTGGTGTTCTCGTCGTCGAACGCCCCGCTGGGCGAGAACGCCTACCCGGCCAGCGAGGAGAAACCGGTGGCGCCGCTCTCGCCGTACGGCGCATCCAAGGCCGCGGGCGAGGCCTACTGCTCGGCGTTCCACGGCGCCTACGGCATGGACGCGGTGGTGGTGCGCTTCTCGAACGCCTACGGGCCGCACTCGGCGCACAAGGGCAACGTGATCCCGCTCTTCATCCGCCGGCTGCGGGCCGGCGAGGAGCTGATCGTCTACGGCGACGGCGGCCAGACGCGCGACTTCGTGTTCTGTGAAGACCTCGCGGCCGGGCTGATCGCGGCCGCCCGCACCGATGGCGCCGGCGGGCAGATCTTCCAGCTCGCAAGCGGTGTCGAGACGAGCCTGAACCGCCTGCTCGAGCTGCTCTCCGCCGCGTCCGGGATCGAGCCCCGCGTCCGCCGCGAGCCGCCCCGCCCGGGCGAGATCCTGCGCAATTACTCGCTGATCGACAAGGCCCGGCGGGTGCTGGGCTACGCCCCCGCGGTGCCGCTCGAGGAGGGCCTCAAGCGCACCTGGGACTGGTTCGCCGCTGAATAATGGGGGCCAGGCCCCATTATTCAGCCGGCACCGGGTATGGACGCGCAGCGTGAATACCCGGTGCCAGGCACTCAATATTCACGCCGTGTGGTCTGTGCCCGGCATTCACGCTGCGCGTGCATACCGGGCTGGGTCGTGGTGGTTGGGTGGCTCGCGGCCTTGCGGCCGCGGCTCGGTGTCAGGCACCGAATATTCACGCTGCGCGTGAGATATTCATCGCCTGACACCACGGTGGGTGTGCAACCGCTAACGCAGCCAGGCGCGGACGAGGGCGTTGGCGAAGCCCATGCCGTAGCGGAAGTGGGGCGGCTTCTTGGAGTTGCCGGAGAGCCGGGTCGAGACGGTCACCGGCACCTCGATCGTGCGCAGGTGCTTCTTCGAGGCCTCGACGATGAATTCGGAGTTGTGGAACTGGTCCTGGCGGAACTCCAGCCCTCGCAGGGCCTCGGTGCGCACCGCGCGGTAGCCGCAGGCGGGGTCGGTCACCTTGCTCCAGGTGAGGAGCGAGAGCAGCCGGGCGAACATGCGGATGCCCATCTCGCGGGCCGCGTGGGACGGGTCGGCGTCGCCCAGGACGCGTGAGCCGTTGACGACGTCGGCCTCGCCGTCGGCGATCGGCTGGACGAGGCGCGAGAGCTCACTGGGCTGGTGCTGGCCGTCGGCGTCCATCGAGACGACGATCTCTGCGCCCGTGGCCAGCGCCAGCCGGTAGCCGGTGCGCAGCGCCGCCCCCTGACCGCGGTTCAGCGGCAGGCGGACCGCGGCCGCGCCGGTCGCCCGGGCCCGGTCGGTGGTGTCGTCGGACGAGCCGTCGTCGATCACGATCGCATGCAACGGGTAGCCGCACACGGTGTTGGGCAGCGCCCCGAGCACGGGGTCGATGTTCGACCCCTCGTTGTAGGCGGGGATGACCACCGCGACGCCGCCGGCGAACTGCTCGGGGTGGCCGGTGGTGCGGAACTGCTCCAGGGCCAGGTTCTCGATCAGGCGGGTCAGGTCGCGGCGCGACTTCTCGCCCCGACCGGCCAGTGAGAAGGCGAACAGGTACAGGACTCCGACCGCCAGCACCGTGGCACCGAGGATGCGATGGCCGCCGCCCTTGCGGAACGAGAGCTCCGTGAACGTCCACTGCAGCGGGGCCGGGTCGAGCGAGAACAGGAGCAGCGGTACGACGAACACGATCAGGCGCACCATCAGGTCGCCGTTTCCGATCGAGCCCTTCCGGTAGGCGATCACCGTGAGCACGGCGAAGGCGATCGCCACGATCAGGACGGCGTCGCGAAGCGGTGTCACAGGCCGACGTCCCTCACGAGGCGGGCTGGCCGACCGGCGGCGCCGACCGCCATTGCGTGCTGGGGGCGATCACGTCCGCGATGACGCGGTCGCGGTAGCGCTGGATCACGCCGAGCGTCGAGGAGATCAGGTTCTCGCTCAGGAGCGTCGGATGCAGGCCGAGCGACGGCAGCTTCGTGTGCACCGGGTTGTAGTAGTGCTCCTCGGCTTCGAAGCGGGGGTTCTGGACGTGGTCGACGCGCACCGCGATGCCGAGCTCCTCGCCCGCCTGCCTGACCTTCTCGGCCAGCTCGGTGATCGTGAACGTCTCGGTGAACTGGTTGAAGACGCGGTACTCGCCGGCGCCGGCGGGGTTCTCGGCGGTCAGCTCGACGCACTGCAGCGTGTCGACGATGTTCAGGAAGCCGCGGGTCTGGCCGCCACCGCCGTAGACCGTCAGGGGCAGGCCGACCACCGCCTGGACGCAGAACCGGTTGAGCGCCGTGCCGAACGACTCGTCGTAGTCAAAGCGCGTCAGCAGGCGCTCGTCCAGCTTGGCCTCGGGCGTCTCGATGCCGTACACGACGCCCTGGTTGAGATCGGTCGCCCGCAGGCCCCACACACGGCACGCGAAGTGGATGTTGTGGCTGTCGTGCACCTTGGACAGGTGGTACAGGGAACCGGGCATCTTGGGGAACGGGAGCACGTCGGTGCGGCCGTTGTGCGTGATCTCGATGAACCCCTCTTCGATGTCGATGTTGGGGGTGCCGTACTCGCCCATCGTGCCCAGCTTGATCAGGTGCGCCGCCGGCGCGTGGTCGCGCATCGCCCACAGGAGCTTGAGCGAGCCGATCACGTTGTTGTGCTGGGTCGTAACCGCGTTGTCGACGCTCCGCATCGACCAGGGAGCGCTCGGCTGCTCGCCGTAGTGCACGATCGTGTCGGGCTGGAAGTCGACCACGACGTCGTTCGCGAACGTGTCCTCGGCCAGATCTCCGACGTACTGCTGGATCGACTTGCCGGACACCTCCCGCCACGCGTCGATCCGGTCGTCCAGCGACGCGATCGGGGTCAGCGAATCGCCGCCGCCCTCATCGACCCAGCGGCGGCGGGCGAAGTTGTCCACGACCGCAACCTCGTGCCCCCGTCCCGAGAATCGCATCGCCGTCGGCCATCCCAGGTAGCCGTCCCCGCCGAGGATCAAGACTCGCATGCGCGTCATCTCCGTGCGTCGTTTGCGTGTGTCACGACCCCTGCGGTCGCGGTCCTACGATATCGGGAATGCTATCGATGGTGGCCGATAGCGGCCGCCGGCCCCCGTCTGCACGTCCGGCGATGCGTCGTTAGCATGCCGCCGTGCACGCGCGCAGGCTCGAGCTGGCCGCCGTCGCGGCGATGGCCGCCGGCCTTCTCGCCGCCCGCGGCCTGGGATTGGACGCGCCGGCCGTCTGGCTCGCGTGCGGCCTTGTGCTGCTTCTCCCCGGATGGCTCGCCGTGCGTGCGCTCGAGCTCGAGGGAGAGCTCGGGCGGGCCGGATCTGTGCCGGTCGCGGCCGCGCTCGGACTGGTGGTGTGGGCGCCTCCGCTTGCGATCGGCTACACCCTTGTGCTGCCACTGGGATTCGTGCTCGCGGCGGTCGCGGCCGAGATCGTCATCCTCGTCGTCGCCGTGCGCCGCCCGTGCTCGCTGCCGCACGCGGGCCGGCGCGAGCTGGCCGGGGGAGTGGCCGGAGCGGCCGCGTTCGCCTATCTCGGCTGGCGGCTATCGCTGCCGGTGGTGGGCGACGGCCTGTTCCATGTCGGGCTCATGCGCAAGCTGGAGGCCGCCCCGGGGCTCTCGTTTGCAAATGTGTCGCCGTTCCTGCACGGGCCGGCCAACGCCGGGTACGCGTTCCCGATCATGCACGCCGCGTTCGCCGGCATCGCCCGCCTCTCGGGCACCGATCCGGTCACCGCCTTTCGCGACGTCCAGCCGATCTGCGCGGCGCTCGCGATCGTGTCGGCCTACGCGCTCGGCCGCGCACTGACGGGCCGGCGCGGGGTCGGGCTGCTGGCGGCCGTGTTCGTCGCGTGGGATCTGTGCTCGCTCCTGAACGGCCTCGTCATCCAGATCAACCAGCCGGCGCCGTTCAGCGTCTGGGTGCTGACACCGGCCGTCCTGATCCTGTTCCTGCTCGAGATCGGGCGCGTGCGCCGGGCGGCACCGGCCACGGCGGCGGCGATGGTCTCGATCGCGCTCGTGCACCCCACCTACGCCATCCCCACGCTCGCGCTCGCCGCCGGCCTGCTGGTCGGGGCGTGGCTCGCAGGCGGACGCCGGATCCGCACTCCGGCGCTGACGCTGGCGGGGTCGACGGTGCTGATCGCCGCCGTGTCGATCTGGCTGTGGGCGGTCGCGATCCGCGGCGGGCACCGCCACTCGGTACTGTCGCACGCCGACGAGTTCCTCCTGCACGGCCACAACGCGTTGCTGATGTATCCGTGGGCGCCGGTGTTCCTGCGCGGCTACGTCCTGGTGGCGATCCTGCTCCTGCCGGTGATCGCCCGCTACCGGCGGCTCCTGCCGCTGGCGGCGGCGAACTTCGCCCTGCTCGTGATGCTCCTGCTGCCGGGGCTGAACACGGTGCTGATCAAGATCGTGGGCATGGGCCAGTTCCATCGCTTCTGGCAGCCGCTCGCCTGGCCGGCCGTGGCCGCCGCGGGCGCGTGCATGGCGGCGGCGTTCCTGGGACGCTGGGTGTGGCCGGTGGCGATCGTGATCGCGCTCGGCTTTCACGAGGTGCGCAACGTCACCTGGGTCTGGCACACCCCGACGAGCGTGCTCGTGGTCGCCGCGCTCGTGGCCGTGCCGATCGCGGTGTTCGTCCGGCCCGCCAAGTCGCCGCCCGCGCTCGCGTTCTCACCGGGCGCCGTCGTGCTGGTCGCGGCGGTGCTGGCGCCCTGGATCTGGCACTGGGGGCCGGTGGTGCGCGACTCGGCCGAGGCCGGCCCGTACCGGTCGCCGCCGGCGTTCGAGACGGTGCGGATCAGCCCCGGCGCGGTGTCGGTATTCCGGCGCATGCACGGCCCGCCGCCGGTGGTGATGGGCGATCCGCAGCGGTTGTTCGAGCTCTTCGCCTTCGCCGACGTGCGGGCGGCGGTGCTCCCGGAGGCGCGCACCCGGGCCGTGCCGCGCGTGAACGAGTCCGAGCTCAACCACCTGGCCGAGGAGTTCTTCTCGCTCGAGACGACGTCCGCCCGCCGGAACGCGATCCTGCTGCGGCTGCACGTGGCCTATGTCCTGCTCGATCTGCGCGACCAGCCGCCCGACGTGCTGCGGCGGATCATGGCCGACCCGGCGCTGCGGGCGATCTACCGCGATCCGGCCGACGTGCCGGATCACCTGGGCCGGTTCGAGATCCTGCGCGTGAACAGGGCGATCGCCGAGCGCTCGTCGGGCGGGAGCCCCGCGGGCAGCAACAGCGCGTAGGCGAGCCCGCCGGCGAGGGTGGTGGCCGCCACCACGACCCACCAGGGGTGCGAGGACGTCCCCGCCCGCACCGCCCATGCAGCCGCAGCACAGGCTGCGGCCGGGATCGCGAGCCGGGCGTAGGCGGCATCGAAGGGCTGAACGCCGATCCGGCGTGACACCTGCGAGAGCCGCACCAGGTTGACGGCGATCAGGGCGGTGGCCGACGCGGCGGCGGCGCCCGTCGGGCCCTCGGTGGCCGCCAGCGGGATGGCCAGGCCGAACAGGACGGCCCCGGCCAGCATGTTGTCGAGCAGGTCGAGGCGGGTGAACCCGGCCATGACGAGCACGAAGGCGACCCCGCCGGTGGCCACGTTCACGGTCTGGCCGATCAGCATGATCCGAAGCGGCGTTGCGCCGATCGTGTAGGCGGGGCCGAACGCCCGCAGCACCTGCGGGGCGGCGACGAACAGGACGATCGCAAGCGGCAGCGTCGCCGCCAGCGCCCAGCGGGTCGAGCGCTTGAAGAGGGCATCCAGCCGTTCCCGCTCTCCGCGGGCGTGCAGGTCGGCGGCAAACGGCGAGAACACCAGGTTCACCGACGTCAGGAAGAGCAGGATCAGCTGTGCGATCCGCCCGGCGGCCGCGTAGGCGTCCAGCGGCCCGCCCGAGGCGAAGTGCGCGAGCACGAACAGGTCGCCCCAGAACAGGGCCTGGGCCAGCAGCGCTGACGGCGCCCTCGGCGTGCCGTAGTGCAGCACGGCCTGCACCTCGGCGCGGGTTGCCGGCCGGCTGTCGGGCCAGTCCGCTGCCCGCCGCCACATGGCCCGGGCGACGATGGCCGCTCCGAGCCAGGAAAGGTCATAGGCGGCGATGGCCGCGTCGGTGCCACCGCCGGCCACGATCGCCGCGGCCGCCAGCACGATCCAGGCCACCGGCTGGCCGATCCAGTACACCCACAGCGTCGGGGCCATCCGCTTCAGTCCGCGGGTCGCACCCAGATAGACGCTGGCGGTCGCGATCAGGGGCAGGGACGCGGCTCCGACGGCGATCGCCTCTCCCCGGTCGCCGGCCAGCGGCGAGAGCGCGACCACGATCGCTGCGAGCACGAGCCCGGCCAGGAGCGCGATCCCCGCGCACCGCTCCACGAGGCTCCGCAGGCCGGACATGTCCCGGTTTCCGACACCGATCGCGACCGCCCGCACGCTCGCCAGGTCCATCCCGAAGCGGGCGCCCGCGGCGGCGACGAACGCGAACTGCACCGCGACCGTGACCAGCGCGAGCCCGCCGGTGACGAGTTGCCGGCCGAGCAGCAGCTGCACCCCGAACGCCGCGAGCACCCCGGCCGCGAGGCCGATGACGTTCGCGCCCGTCCCCGCGAGCACCGTGCGCTCGTCGCTCATTGCCGGGCTATTCGAGGTAGCCCAGCCCGCGCAGGCGCTCCTCGACCTCGCGCTGCTCCTGCTCGGAGAACACCGCCCCCGCCGGATCGTCCTTCGGTGCCGACCACGTCTGAGCCGGCTCGACGCCGACCGCGGCCGCGATCACGCCGGCGAAGTCCGTGAGCAGGATCTCGGAGCCGTCGGCCGGGCCGCTGCCGGGGCCCGCGGCCACGTACACGCCCTCGGGGCGGTGGTCGCCCGAGAGCCAGTCTGCCGGCTCGACGATCCGGCGGGCGTGGGTGAGCGAGTAGAGCGGAGCGGCCTCGAGCAGGAGGTCGGGGGCGCGGTCGAGGTAGGGGCCGGCGAGCACCTGCTCGCGGGGGACGGCGCTTCGGATCGGCCGCGCCCCGGTGTCAGGGTCGGAGAACTCGGTGAGCGCCGTCGCGAGCTCGGCGCGCACGCGCTCGTAGTCGCCCGGCGCGACCGTGCCCTCGGGCTCGCGGCCCTCGAGGGCGAGCGAGACGCCCTCGCCGGTCGAGACGACGCTCGTGTAGGCCCGCGTCCGGCCCCAGTCGATCGGCGCCGTCGGCACCGCCACTCGCCCATGCAGGCCGAGCCGGTCGTAGGCGACGCGGGCGACCGATCGCACGCGGCCCCAGGCCAAGAGCCCGATCAGGCCCGATCCGCGCCCCTGGCGCAGGTACCCGAGCTGCTCGAGGACGCGGTTCATGTTCATGGTGCGCGTGCAGGGCTGGTGGCCGTGGTCGGACATCACGATCACGGTGTCGCCGGCGTCGGTGAGGGCGACGAGCGTTCCCAGCTCGCGGTCGAGCAGGCGGTAGACGTCGCGCACCCGCTCGGCCACCGGGCTCGCCGCCACCCGCCCGTGATCGGGATGGCCGGGATGGACGTACTCGAGCAGGCAGTGCTGGATCCGGTCAGGCGACACGAACACGGCACAGGCGACGTCCCACGGCTCGGACTGCATCAGCCGGCGGACGGCCGCAGCGCGGGCGGTCGTGACCCGCTCCACGTCGGCCACCAGGTCGAGCGGGCGGTTGCGGAACGTCGTCCACGAGCCGCCGTTGATCGGCCAGCCCAGGGCCGGGCCGGTCTCGGCAGGGTGCGAGTAGACGGCGTTCGGCGGGATCACGCCGCCGGCGATGACGACGCCGCGGATGGGCATCGGCGGATAGGTCAGCGGGACGTTGACGAGCAGGACGGTGCGGCCGGCGTCGGACAGCCGCTGCGGCCAGGTGGGGGCGAGGATGGAGCGAGACGACACCGGCATCCGCCGGGTCGAGCCGGGTTGGTGCTCGAGGATGTCGAAGACCCCGTGCCCGGCGGGATCCACGCCGGTCAGGAACGACGGCCACGCCGCCCACGAGTGCGACGGCTGCACCGACCGGGCAACGCCGCGGGCGCCGCGTTCGGCCAGGGCGGCCAGATTGGGCAGGTCGCCGGCACGGAGCAGCGGGTCGAGCACGTCCCAGTCGGCGCCGTCCCAGCCGACGACGAGCACACGGTTCGACATGGGCGGGCAGGATACCGGCCGCAGGCGTCTACGATCGCCTGCCATGAGCATCCTGCCCGAAACGGCGGCGGTGGCCGGCGGTCGGCTGACCGTCGCCGGGATCCCGCTGCACGACCTGGCCGCCCGGCACGGGACGCCGCTCCTGGTCTACGACGAGGTCACGCTGCGGTCGCGGGCGCGTGCCTACGGCGAGGGCCTGCGGGCATACCCCGGCGCGGCACGGGCGGTGTTCGCCTGCAAGGCGCAGTCGACGGTGGCGGTGCTGCGGGTGCTGGTCTCCGAGGGGCTCGGTATGGACGTCGCGTCGGAGGGCGAGCTGGCGTTCGCCATCGCCGCGGGCGTGGCCGGCGAGCGGGTCGTCATGCACGGCAACAACAAGTCCGACGCCGACATCCAGGCGGCGATCGCCGCCGAGGCGGGGCTCGTGGTTGTCGACCACGCCGCCGAGCTGGATCAGATCGAGGCGCTGGCGGCGGCCGCCGGGCGCACCCAGGCGGTGCTGATCCGGGTGACCCCCGGGATCGACGCCGACACGCACCCCAAGATCGCCACCGCCCACGCCGGCTCGAAGTTCGGCCTGGCGCCGGAAGATGCCGCCCGAGCCGTGCAGCGGGCGGGAGGACTCGCCCATGTGCGTGCCGCCGGCCTGCACGTCCATCTCGGCTCGCAGATCCGCGACGTGGATGCCTACGTCGAGGTGGCGGCGTGGCTGGCCGAGTTCATCGATCGCCACGACCTCGGGCATCTGCCGACGCTCGATCTGGGCGGCGGCCTGGCCATCGCATACACCGACGAGGACACCGCCCCCGACGTGCGCGCCGCCGTCGAGGTGACGGCGACCGCGCTCACGGGGCTCCTGGCCGCCCGCGGGCTGCCCCTGCCGGAGCTCGTGCTCGAGCCGGGCCGCTCGATCGCCGGTCCCGCCGGCATCACGCTCTACACCGTCGGGGCGATCAAGCACACCGCCGCCGGCGTCACCTACGCGGCGGTCGACGGCGGGATGGCCGACAACCCGCGGCCGGCGATGTACGGCGCCCGCTACCAGGCGTTCGTCGCCGAGCGGGCCTCCGACGAGCCCACGCACACATACGCCGTCGCCGGCAAGCACTGCGAGTCGGGCGATGTGCTCATCGAGTCTGCCCTGCTGCCGCAGCTGCACCCCGGCGACGTCATCGCCCTGGCCGCGACCGGGGCGTACACCGCCACCATGTC
The DNA here is from genome assembly GCA_963703275.1 of uncultured Actinomycetes bacterium. Taxonomy (GTDB): domain Bacteria; phylum Actinomycetota; class Thermoleophilia; order Gaiellales; family JAICJC01; genus JAICJC01. Next base: position 842,986 of record OY969804.1, read on the forward strand.
GTCGACCTACAACGGCCTGCCGCGGCCGGCGGCGGTCATGGTCAACGACGGCCGCGAGCGCACGATCGTCGCCCGCGAGACGGTTTCCGACCTGCTGGCGCGGGAACGCGGCTGAAGTTTTTGGGCGCCGCCGCCGATCATGGCCGTGTATGCGCATCCATTCCCGGATCGGGCGCGCGGTCGTCCTGACCGCGGCGGTGGCCGCCATGGGCCTCGCGCTGGCGCCGCCGACGCTCGGCTGGATGCAATTCCGCGGGCCGCTGCGCTACGCCGAGCCGGTCGCCGCCGGCGCCCACGACCCCTGGCCGATCCTGGCGCCTACGAGTAGGCCAGAAGGCCGACGTGCTTGGCTTTGGCAATGGCCTTCGCATCGCCGAAGCGGTAGACGAGCAGATAGCCCGTTTCGCGCTGCGGCACCGGGTAGACCAGCGTCCCGGTGACCGACTTGCCCGGGGGGATCGGCAGCGTGAGCAGGTTTCGGGGCACCTGTGCCACCGCGGCCGCGAGATAGGGGGCTCCCGCCGCATTGCGCAGCCAGATCTGGGTGAGTGCGACCTTCTGGGTGGCGTGGGTGAGGTTGGTGACCGTGAGCCTGACAAGGGCGAACATCCGTGTTCCCGGCGGCCTGAACCCCACCTTCACCGACCGCTGCCAGGTGACGCTCCGCACGCGCACGGTGATGTCGTCCAGGCGCAGCGCCGTGTGCACCGGCGCGACCGTGTACACCCGGCCGTCGGTGTAGGTGACCGTCCCGGACGTCGGCAGCGTGGAGACGCGCGGGGCGGTCACGGGTGCGGAGCTCGAGCCGCCGCCCCCGCCGCATCCGGCGAGGCACAGCGCGACGCCGGCCAGCACGATCAGCCGCCTCACACGCCCTCCGTCTCGGCCTCGGCCTCGACCTGGGTTTGCAGCTCCGCCACCGACAGGCCCTCCATCGACAGGAACACGAATCCGATACCCACACCGAGCAGGGCCTCGATCAGCTGCAGGCCGATCGAGAACGTCAGCGCGAGGTTGGCCGGGACACTGTAAAGCACGGTCAGGCTCGTCGCGGTCGCACCCTGGAATACGCCGAGGTTGCCCGGGGTGATCGGGAAGAGCTGCACCAGGTTCGAGGCCAGGAAGACGACGGCCGCGGCGCCCACTCCCTCGTGGATGCCGTAGGCGGACAGGGTGAGGTAGATCCCGGCCATCTGCGACACCCAGCACACCGTTGCGGCCCCCAGGCCGAGCGCCAGCAGCTTCGGCCGCTGGAACACGGCCTGGCCGCGGCCGAGCGAGTTCACGGTCGCGGTGAAGCTGATCCCGAGCAGGTGCCACCAGCGCTCGACGTAGTCGTCGGACTGCGTCTGGTTGCGGCGCAGGCGGCTCCACACCTCGATCGCGGCGGCCACGAGGCCGATGAAGATCAGCACCCCCGAGAGCACCGCCAGCAGGTTGACCGCCGCCCTCGGCACCGGCACATAGATCACCACGGCAATCAGCACCGCCACGAGCATCACCCCCGAGAGCAGCTGCTCGGTGACGAGCGTCCCGACCACCGTCGACACGGGCAGCGGAGTCCCCTTCGCGGCCAGCTTGCGCCGCACCACCGAGACGCGCGCCACCTCGCCGAGGCGCGCGAACAGCACCGTGTTCAGCAGGAAGCCGATGAAGATCGGCGGGATCACGTCGCGCATGCCCACGTCGACCGGCGGCTCGCCCTCCTCCTCGGGGATCGCGTCGAAGGCCGTCTTCCACGTCACGGCCTTCGCTGCCACCGACACCAGGTTCGCGATCAGCGCCCCCAGCACGTCCAGCGGATCCGCGCGGGTGAACACGTCGGCCACGACGTGCAGGTCGAACCGGCGCGAGAGCGCGAACACGATCGCGATCACGATCGCGCCGAACGCCGCCGCCTGCGGAACCCGGCGCCGGCGCGGCCGCAGCTCGGCGGCGAGCTCCGAGACCGTCACGGTCTCGAGGCCACGCTCCCGGGCGGTTGCGAGGATGCGGGGCAGCGCCGCGACCGTCTGCGAACGGTCGCCGCCCTGGCCGGATCCGTCCCCGTCGTGCAGGAGCAGGATCGCGCCCGGGGCGAGGACGCGGGAGCAGCGGTCGACGATCACCTCGACGCCCGGCCGGGCGGTGTCGAAGATCGCCCCCGTCCAACCGACGATGCGATAGCCGAGCCGGTGCGCGACCGGCGCCAGGAACGGGCCGCGGTAGCCGTGGGGCGCGCGGAACAGCCGGGCCACCGATGCGCCGACGGCCTCCGAGACGGCCTCCTCGGCCGCCCGGAACTGGTGCGCGATCTTGGAGGGGCCGGCGAACATGAGCAGCGAGTGGTCGTCGCCGTGGCTTGCGAGCTCGTGCCCCTCGGCCACGATCATGCGGGCGAGCTCGGGATGCGCGCGGACGTTGCGTCCGAGCACGAAGAAGGTCGCGCGGGCGCCCGCCGCCCGCAGCTCCTCGAGCACCGCCGGCGTGTGCTCGGGGCTCGGGCCGTCATCGAACGTGATCGCCACCATGGGCGCGGGGGAGAAGCCCGTCCCGATGACGCGCCCGAACAGGCGGGCGTTCGGCGTGAACGCCGACCACGTGACGAGCAGGAGAATCAGCACCGCCGCGCCCTCCACGGCATCGCCGACGATGCCCCCGACCGTCTGTCCGATCACCGCGGTGGCCGCGACCCAGATGGCCGCGAGGATTACGAAGCGAGTGATGACTTCGCGCTTGCCCATACCGGTTGCTCTCCGGCCAGCAGGTCGGCGTAGTACGCCTCGAGCTTTGCCGCGACCCGCGGCCACGCGTACAGGTCGAGCGCCGTGTTCCGTCCCTCCTCTCCCATCCGCCGGCGCAGGTTCGGATCGTCCAGGAGGCGGGCCAGCGCCTGCGCGTGCAGGTCCGCCGAATCGCTCGGGTGCACCAGGAACCCCTGGCGGCCGTCCTCCATCACGAGCTGGAAGCCGCTGATGCGGCTGGCGACGACCGGCCGGCCGCAGCTCATTGCCTCGAGCAGCACCATGCCGAACGATGCCCGGTTGCACGGCGTGCAAAACACCGAGCCCGAGGTGAGGTAGTTCGGGCGGCTGCGGTTGAGGCGGCCGGCGAAGTGGACGAACGGCGCGAGCTCGCTGCCGACCTGGCGCCGGTAGAGCTTTCGCAGCGGGCCGTCGCCGATCACCACGAGCCGCACCCGGTCGCCCCGCTCCCGGTACAGCAGCCGGTAGGCCTCGATCATGGTGTCGAGCCCGTTGCGCGGGTCGAAGCGGCCACAGAACACGATGTTCTGGTGGTCGCCGACGAGCTCGGCGATTGGCTCGGCGGCGGGCGAGAAGTGGTCGGTGTCGATGCCGTTGGGGATCACGTCGTAGGCGTAGGGGTAGTACGGCACGAGCGAGCCGATGCAGGCCTCGCTGACACAGATCCGCCCGTCGAGGCGCTCGATCCACGGCCGCGTCCACTCGGCCAGGATGTCCATGCCGGTCGTCTGCGGGAAGACGCTGTGGAAGGTCGCCACGCAGATGGCGTCGTCGGGGCACTGGTCGATCGCCCAGGCCGGGAACGGCGGGTTGTACGGCGCGTGCACGTGCACGACGTCGAAGCCGCGCTCGCGGAAGAACGCGCGCAGCTGCTGCCCGAGCCGCGGCCCGTAGGTGTGCAATGTCTGCGCGTTGTTCCCCCAGTACGGCATGTACATCGGGAAGGTCATGCCCATGCGGACGATCTCGAAGTTGGGCTCGGGCACGCGCATGGCGTCGTCCGAGACCGGCTGGGTGCGCAGCAGGTGCCCCGTGACCACCGTCACCTCGTGCCCGCGGTTCGTGAGTTCGCGCGCCTGGCCGTCGACGTGCTCGGTGATGCCGCCGAGGGACGGGTAGTAGAAGTCGGTCACGATCGCGATCCGCACGGGGCTGATGCTACCGAACGGCCTCCACCTGGCACTCTCGCCGGGAGTGTGCCAACCCCGGCCGGTTTCGCCTGCGACGCGCGCGGTATACTCGAGATGTATGCCGATCTATGACTACCGCTGCACGAACGGTCACCGGTTCGAGGTCCTGCAGAGGATCGCCGACGACCCGCTGACCGAGTGCGAGGTGTGCGGAGCCCCGGCGGTGCGCGTCCTGCACCCGGTCGCGATCCACTTCAAGGGCTCGGGGTTCTATTCCACGGACTACGGCCGCGGCAAGAAGGCGGCATCCGCCGAGCGCGCGGAGTCGGCCGGCGAGAGCAAGAGCAAGGACGGCGACTCCAAGTCGTCCGAGCCGAAGAAGACCTCGGACTCCGGCTCGAGCTCGAGCTCCAGCGAACCGAAGAAGGCCGCGGAAGGCTGACGCGCCCGTGCGCGGCCGGGGTGGTGAATACTCGGTGCCAGGCACTCAATATTCACGCCTCGTGGTCTGTGCCCGGCATTCACGCTGCGCGTGCATACCGGGCTGGGTCGTGGTGGTTGGGTGGCTCGCGGCCTTGCGGCCGCGGCTCGGTGTCAGGCACCGAATATTCACGCTGCGCGTGAGATATTCATCGCCTGACACCAGTACTCAGTGGACGGTGCAGCCCGGGGCGTAGAGCTGGCCCGGGGCCGGGGGCTGCGGCGCCTGGTTGCCCAGGAACATCTGCACCACCGCGGCGTTCTGCTCGCTCGGCTCGAGCACGTCCTGGCCGCCGATTGAGGCGGGCGTGCCGCCGAGGTGGCACTCGAGCGTGCGCGACGCCCGGAACTTGAGCCAGCCCATCGCGAGCAGCTCCGGCGCCGACAGGTCGGTGGCCAGCGGGTGGGCGAGGTCGTGGCCGAGGCTCGGCAGGTTGAACAGCGACGAGGGCGTGACCAGCTTGCGCATCAGCGCCTGCACCACGCGCTGCTGGCGCTCGGTGCGGGTGATGTCGGTGTCGGCCGGGTTGGTCGTGTGCCGGATCCGGGCGTAGGCGAGCGCGTGGCGGCCGTCCAGGTGGATGGTCCCCTTCGCGAAGTGCCAGATCAGGCCGTCGAACGGGATGGACGAGACGACCTTGGTGGGGTTGTACACCGTGACCCCTCCCAGCGAGTCGATCAGGTCGCGGAACCCGTCGAAGTCGACCAGCACCACGTGGTTGATGCCGAGGCCGGTCAGATGGTTGACGGTGTGGATCAGAAGCGGCGGCCCGCCGTAGGCGAACGAGGCGTTGATCTTGTCGGTGCCGTGCCCGGGGATGGGCACGTTGAGATCGCGCGGGATCGAGAGCATCGAGATCAGGTGCTTGGACGGGTTCGTGCGCACCAGCAGGATGGAGTCCGACCGGGCGCCCTCGATGGCATTGGAGCCGCGGCTATCCGAGCCCATGATCATGCTGATCTGGGGGCTCGTGAGGATGTTTCCGGCAGGCGCGAGCGCCGCGACCGTCGCCTTGTTGAGGCGCTTGTTCGCATTCGCCATCTCCGCCGAGAAGCTGCGGTAGCCGAGGTAGAGCCATCCGCAGAACGCGAGGAAGATGACCGGGACGGCGATACCGATGATCCGCTTCCAGCGCCAGCGCCTGATCCCGCCGGGCGGGCGCGCCCCGGGCACGGCGACCGGCCGGCCGGGCAGGCCGCCACCCCCGCCGCGGGTGTCGGGCCGAGGCAGCCCCTCCGGCGTGCGCGGCCGCGGCGGGGCGGCGGTGCCGACGCCACCGCCGCTGAAGTTGAAGCGGGCCGAGTCGGGGTCGTCGCCCCCGGCTCGGCCGCCGCGGTAGGTGCGGTACGGCTTGGTCGGCTTGGAGTCGGCCACGACGCTTTAATGGTACCCGCAGTGCCCGAATCCTCCCGCAGACCCACCGCCGAGGGCGACCGCAGCGGCGGGCTCGTCGTCTGCTCGACGCCGATCGGGAACCTCTCCGACGTCACCCTGCGGCTGCTCGAGGAGCTGCGATCCGTCGACCTGGTCGCCTGCGAGGACACCCGCCGCACCCGCATCCTGCTCGAGCGGCACGGCGTCTCGGTGCCTCTGTTATCGGTGCACGAGCACAACGAGGCGGTGCGTGCGATCGAGCTCGTGGACCGCATCCGCGGCGGCGAGCGGGTGGCGCTCGTGACCGACGCCGGGATGCCGGGGGTGTCGGATCCGGGCGCGCTCGTCGTGGCCGCGGTCGCGGCGGCGGGGCTCCCGGTGACCGTGCTCCCGGGGCCGTCGGCGGTGACGGCTGCGGTCGCGGCCGCGGGGTTCGGCGGGGCCGGGTTCGTGTTTGCCGGATTTCTGCCCCGGCCGGCGGCGCGGGCGGTGGACGAGGTGCGGCGCCTGGACGCATGCGGGCTCCCGATCGTCGCGTTCGAGTCGCCGCGGCGGCTGCCCGCCACCCTTGCGGCCCTCGCCGGGGCCGATCCCGATCGTCCTGCCGCCGTGTGCCGCGAGCTCACCAAGCTGCACGAGCAGGTCGAGCGCGGCCGCCTGGCCGATCTGGCCGCTGCATTCGCCACTCCGCCGAAGGGCGAGGTGACGCTGGTCGTGGCCGCCGCGCAGGCTCGGGCCGACGCCGACGTGCCCGCCGACGCGCTGGCCGAGCTGGCCGCGGCCGTCGGCACTCGGCGCGCGGCGGCGCTGGGGTCGCGGCTGACCGGCCTGCCCCGGAACCGCCTGTATCAGGCCCTTACGAAGCCCTGACGACGTCGCTGCCCGAGAGCTCGACGCGGCAGGTGGTGCACAGCTGGCGGCCGTGGAACTCTTCCAGCTGACCCGTGCGGCCGCAGAAGACGCACGCATCATGCGGCTTGCTCAGCACGATTGACTCGCCGCGCACGCTGATCTCCAGCGGATCGCGGACATCGATCCCGAACCTGCGCCGGATCTCGACCGGGATCACGATCCGGCCCAGTTCGTCAACCCTGCGCACCACGCCTCCCGCGCGCGTGGATCCCGCCCGACCGCGAACACCCGCGGAATGCCTGATAACGCTCATAGTGACCCTCGCCATCTCGTTAGGATGGAGCCCACGCATGAGCATAGATGCCTTCCTGGCAATTTGCCAGAGGCCAGGTCGATTATGCCGTTTTCCCTTACAACTCCCATTTACTACGTCAACTCCGACCCGCACCTCGGGCATGCCTACACGACCGTGGCCGCCGACGTGCTCGCCCGCCATCACCGCCAGCGCGGGGAGGAGGTCTTCTTCCTCACCGGCACCGACGAGCACGGCGCCAAGGTGGCTCAGGCCGCGGCGGCGGCGGGGCTCTCGCCCAAGGAGTTCTGCGACCGCGTCTCGGCCCGTTTCCGGGATCTGGTCGAGCGGCTCGAGGCGTCGAACGACTTCTTCATCCGCACCACCGACCCGGAGCACGAGCGCCGGGTGCAGGACTTCATGGTGCGCCTGCGGGACGCCGGCCACCTGTACGAGGACACGTACTCGGGCCTCTACTGCACGGGCTGCGAGCAGTTCTACGCGGAGTCCGAGCTGGAGCAGCCCGGAAACATCTGCCCGATCCACAGGACCCCGGTCGAGCGGGTGGAGGAGGAGAACACGTTCTTCCGCCTGTCCGCGTTCGGCCCGCAGCTGCTCGAGCTCTACGACCGCGACCCCCAGTACGTCGTGCCCCGCGCCCGCTACAACGAGGCCCGCTCGTTCATCGAGTCGGGCCTGAGCGACTTCTCGGTCAGCCGGGCGTCGGTCAGCTGGGGGATCCCGCTGCCGTGGAAGCCCGAGCAGACCATCTACGTGTGGGTCGATGCGCTCCTGAACTACCACACCGCCCTGGAGTACGGCCTCGGGCACGACGTGTCGCAGAAGTTCTGGCCCTCCCTGCATCTGCTGGGCAAGGACATCCTGCGCCTGCACTGCGTGTCGTGGCCCGCGCTTCTGATGGCGGCCGGGTACGAGCCGCCGCGCAAGCTGTTCGTGCACGGCTATCTGACGAGCGGCGACCAGAAGATGTCGAAGTCGCTCGGCAACGTCATCGACCCGCTGGCCGTGATCGACGAGCTGGGCGCCGACGCGCTGCGCTTCTACCTGCTCCGCGAGGTGCAGTGGGGCCAGGACGGAAGCGTCACCCGCGACGGGCTCGACCGCCGCTACGCCGGCGAGCTCGCCAACGACCTCGGCAACCTGGTGTCGCGGGCGACCGCGATGGTCGTCCGCTACCGGGGCGGCGTCGTCCCCGAGGGCCGCGCCGAGCTCGAGCCCGTCGACGTGGCCGTCCGCGAGCGGCTCGACGAGCTCGACCTGACCGGTGCGCTGGAGCTGATCTGGGGCCTCGTGCGGTCGGCCAACCGCTATGTGGAGGAGCGCCAGCCGTGGGTGCTCGCGCGCAGCCAGGCGGCCGCCGACCAGGCGCTGCTCGACACGACGCTGTACACGCTCGCCGACGCCGTCCGCGGGCTCGCGGTGCTCCTGCACCCGTTCATCCCCGGGTCGGCTGCGCAGATGCTGGAGGCGATCGGAGATCCCGGCGCCGTCGCCTGGGAGCGGGCGGGGCTCGGGCTCCTGCCCGCGGGCACCGCCGTCACCCAGCCGCCCCCGCTGTTTCCGCGGGCGTGATCGACACCCACGCCCACCTCGAGCTGTGCGACCGGCCGGCCGAGGAGCTGGTGGCAGCGGCCGCGGCGGCCGGTGTGGGCCGCATCCTCACGGTCGGCCGCGAGCAGGCGCTGGAGCTCGCGGAGCGGTTCGCGACGGTGTGGGCCATCGTCGGATACCACCCCCAGGAGGCCTCGGCGGCCGGCGATGTCGATGCGCTGCGCCCGCTGCTTGCGCACCCACGGGCGGTGGCGGTCGGCGAGTGCGGGCTCGACCACTACCGCGACTACGCCCCGCATGACGTCCAGGCGCGGGTGTTCGAGGCCCAGATCGAGCTTGCCAACGAGCTTGCGATGCCGCTCGTGATCCATACGCGCGCGGCCGGCGACGACACCTTCCGGATGCTCGAGCGGGCGCGGGTGCCGGTTGTCCTGCACTGCTTCAGCTCGGTCGACCGCCTGGACGAGGCGATCGAGCGCGACTACCACTGCTCGTTTGCAGGCAACGTCGCCTATCCGTCCGCCGGCCCGCTCCGCGCCGCCGCCGCCCGCGTGCCGGCCGAGCGCATCCTGGCCGAGACAGACAGCCCCTACCTGGCCCCGCCGCCGCACCGCGGCCGCCCCAACCAGCCGGCATATGTGGCGGCGACGCTCGAGGTGCTCGCCCGCGAGCGGGGCGTCGAGCCAGCGGCGCTCGCGAGCCAGATCGACCGCAACGCCGACCGCCTGTTCGGGCTGTGACGACGCAGGTCTCGCTGGCGCGGCTGCGCGAGTACGGCATCTCGCCCGACCGCGACCTGGGCCAGAACTTCCTGGTCGACAGCAACGTGCTCGACGTCGCCGGCAGGCTGCTGCCGGTGACGCCCGCCGACGTCGTGGTCGAGGTCGGCGCCGGCCTCGGCGTCCTGACCGCGTGGCTGGCCGAGCGGGTCGCGCTCGTGCATGCCATCGAGATCGATCGCCGGCTCGAGCCCGCGCTCCAGGCCACGCTCGCGGGGGTGACGAACGTCCGGCTGCTCTTCGCCGACGCGCTGGACGTCGACCTGGCCGGGCTCGACCCGGCGCCGCGAGTGATGGTCGCGAACCTGCCCTACGGCGTCGCAACGCCCGTGCTGATCCGGGCGCTGCCTGCCGTCGAGCGCTTCTGCGTGATGGTGCAGCGCGAGATCGGCGAGCGGCTCTTCGCCGAGCCGGGCACGAAGGCCTACGGCGCCGTGTCGGTGCTCGTGCAGCTGGCGTGCGAGCGCATCGGCGGCCGCTCCGTGTCGCGGCAGGTGTTCGTCCCCCAGCCGAAGGTCGATTCGATGCTGGTGGCCTTCGAGCGCCGGCCGGGCTTCGCCTTCGGGCCCGACTGGGAGTGGACCGGCCGCGTCGTCCACGGCGCGTTCTCGCACCGCCGAAAGACGCTCCAGAACTCGCTGCGGCTGGCCGGGCTGCCCGCGCCTCCGGCCGACGTCGCCGAGATGCGGGCCGAGCAGCTCACGCCGCAGCGGCTGGGAGAGCTCGCCCGGGAGCTGCGGGCGTGATCCTGCGCGCACCCGCCAAGGTGAACCTGTGTCTGCGGGTCGGGCCGCTGCGAAGCGACGGCTACCACCGGCTGACGACGCTCTTCCAGGCGATCGACCTCTACGACGAGCTCGAGCTCGCCGACGCGCCAGAGACGGTGGTGGAGGGGTTTGCGCAGGACACGCTGGTGACGGCGGCGCTGGCGGCGCTGGGAGAGACGCGGCGGGTGGTGCTGCGCAAGCGGATCCCGGTCGCGGCCGGCCTCGGCGGAGGCTCCTCGGATGCCGCCGCGGTGCTGCGAGCGCTGCGCGGCGACCGCGACCCTAACGACCTGCACGCGATCGCCCGGGCGCTCGGCGCCGACGTGCCGTTCTTCCTGACCGGCGCCGAGACGGGCTTCGGCACCGGTCGCGGCGACCGCATCGCGCCGCTGCCCGACTTCCCCCGCGGCCACGCGTTCGTGCTGGTGCCGTCCGACCGCGGGCTGGCAACGGCCGATGTGTTTGCCGCCTGCGAGCCCAACCCGATCTTCCGGGCGGTCGAGGGCGACCTGGTGCGGGCGATGCACACCGTCCGCGGGGTCGCGGACGTGGCCCGGCTGCTCGCCAACGACCTCGAGCCGGCGGTGCTCTCGCTGCGTCCGGACGTGGCCGGGGCGCTGGACGCGCTGCGCGCCCAGGGGGCGCTCGGGCAGATCGTCACGGGCTCGGGCCCGACCGCATTTGGCCTCTTCGAGCACCGCCAGGCGGCCGAGGCGGCGGCGGCCAGGATACCGGGGTCGTTTGCGGCCTCTCCGGTATGATTCTGGGCATGTCAAAGTGGAACGTTTCTGGTGATGCGCTGACGATCGAACCGCGCGAGCGGCGCTCGCCGACGCGGTGGCTGTCCCAGAATGGGCTGCGCATCGCGGTGGTGCTCGGCCTCGCCGAGGCGGTGTTCGCCTGGATCAACGGCTTCAAGATCGAGATGACCCTGATCGGGGTCGTCGCGGTGCTGCTCTACCTCAACATCCGCCATCACATTCCGCCGGCGATCCGGCGGCCGCTGTGGGTGATCGTGATGGCCCAGGGCATCGCCGGGCTCGTGCTGCCGCTGATTTTCGTGGGCGTGTTCATGTTCGCCCTCGTCGGCGGGCTGCTGCTGATCGTGCTGGTGCTGGTCATGCTCGGCGATCGCATGCGCAAGTAGCGCCCGCCGCCTCGACCTCAGCTACCGGATCGAGTGGAGGCCCGCCTGAGCGACAGGGCGAGCAGGCAGACCACGAACGCCGGGACGATCCAGAAGCCGCCGCCCGCCCGGTCGCCCACGAGCGCGGTGACGCCGAGCGCGACGACGACGCCGGCCGCGATCGTGGGATCGTCGCCGACGATGAACTCGTACAGGAAGCGGCCGAATGCGGCGATCCTGCTCACTCGGCCCCCGACAGCGTCGCCGCCCCCACGCCGCCGCGCCGGAGCATCAGCACCAGCACGCGGCTCACGGCCAGATAGAACACCAGCAGCCCGAGGATGGCCAGATCCGAGCCCGGCCAGGTTGCGCCCGCACCCTCGGCGCCCCAGAACGTCCCGAACGTGGTCAAAAGCAGGCCGACGCCGAACTTGAGCGTGTTCTCGGGAACACGGGCGAGCGGGGCGCGCACGGCGATGCCGGCTGCGACCACGACCACGATGGCGGCCGCGGCCCCCGCCACGGCCAGCGGGATGCTGCCCTGGTTGCTGCCGAAGGTGACGACGATGAACGCAACCTCGAGTCCCTCCAGGAGCACCCCCTTGAACGCGATCGTGAACGCGTACCAGTCGATGCCCACCGTGGCCGTGGTGCCGGCGGCGCGGGCCTCCTCGGCCTGCTCGCGGAAGATCGCGTCCTCGTCGTGCAGTGCCTTGAGGCCGCTCGCGCGCAGGATCGCCTTGCGCAGCCACTGCAGCCCGAACACGAGCAGCAGGCCGCCCACGACGACACGCAGCGCCGAGATCGGAAGGGCCGTCAGCGCGGGGCCGAGCACGGCGATGACCGCGGCCAGGGCGACCAGGGCGACCGCCACGCCGCAAAACGTCGAGCGCCAGTCGCGGGTGGTTCCGACCGCGAGCACGATGGTCAGCGCCTCGACGGCCTCGACGGCGCTGGCGAGGAACGTCGCGGCCACGAGGAGCAGGGCGCTCACGGAACGATCCTAGTGAGCCTTCATTGGACCGGCTGGGTATACTCGTCCGGCCCGGCAGGCGCGCCCGTTGGGGCGTGGCCAAGTGGTAAGGCAACGGGTTTTGGTCCCGTGATCCCTGGTTCGAGTCCAGGCGCCCCAGCTCAGCACCGACCACCCCCAGCACCGACATGACGACCCCGCCGCTCGCATGTGTCATCCTTGCCGCCGGGCGCGGGACGCGCATGAAGTCGGCCGTGCCGAAGATGCTGCACCCGGCCTGCGGCCGGCCGGTGCTGGAGTGGGTGGTGGCGGCCGTCGCGGAGCTCGGGCCTGCGCGCACGGTCGTCGTGGTGCCGCACGACGGCGACGACATCCGGGCGATCCTGCCGCCGGGCATCGAGTCCGTCGCCCAGGAGCGGCCGCTGGGCACGGGCGACGCCGCCCGCAGCGCCCGCGCGGCACTGGAGGGCTTCGAGGGCGACGTCCTCGTGCTGAACGGTGATCATCCCCTGACCGACCCGGCCAGCCTGCGCGACCTCGCCGCCGCCCGGCAGGCGGGCTCGGCGGCGGCGGCGGTGCTCACGCTCACGCGCACGGCGGCCATCGGCGCCGACTTCGGCCGCATCGTCCGCGACCCGTCCGGTGCGGTTGCCCGCATCGTCGAGGTGCGCGACGCGACGCCCGCGCAGCGCGATCTCACCGAGGTCAGCTCCGGGATCTACCTTTTCCGGTCGGAGCTCCTCTGGCCCACCCTCGAGCGGCTCGACAGCGCCAACGACCAGGGCGAGCTGTACCTCACCGACGCCGTCGGCCTGCTGGTGGCCGATGGGCAGACGGTGGTCGGACACCACCATGCCGACCCGACGGTGGCGCTCGGGATCAACACCCGCGCCGACCTGGCGGCGGCATCGGCGCTCCTCCGCGACCGCATCAATCGCGACCACATGCTGGCCGGCGTGACGATCGTCGATCCGGCCACGACGTGGATCGACCCGACCGTGACCATCGCCGCCGACGCCCTCATCCAGCCGTTCACGGTGCTGCGCGGCACGACCGACATCGGCGCGGGCGCCGTCGTTGGGCCGCACGCGGTGGCCGTCGACGCCAGCGTCGGTCCGGGGGCCAGCGTCGGCCCGTTCTGCTACCTGCGGCCCGGCGCCGCCCTCGAGCGCGACGCGAAGGTGGGCACGTTCGTCGAGGTCAAGAACTCGCACCTCGGTGCCGGGGCCAAGGTGCCCCACCTGTCCTATATCGGCGACGCCACGATCGGCGAGGGCACCAACATTGGAGCGGGGGCCATCACCGCCAACTACGATGGACAGGAGAAGCAGAGGACAACGATCGGTAAAGACGTCCACACCAGCTGCGACAATGTCTTCGTCGCCCCCGTGACGATTGGAGACGGAGCGTGGACTGCGGCGGGTTCGGTGATCACCGAGGATGTGCCTCCGGACGCGCTGGGGGTTGCACGTGCCCGGCAAAAGAACATCGAAGGTTATGGACGACGAAAGCGCGGTTAGCGTCGAAACGGCGATGCCCCTCTTCTCGCCCGCAGGCATGTCGGCGCCTCCGGGGATGACGGCGGCTGAGCACGCGAGCTGGATGGAGCGCGCGCCGCACAAGCGGCTCATGCTCTTCAGCGGGCGCTCGAACCCCGCCCTTGGCGAGGCGATCGCCGAGCGCATCGGGATCCAGCTCGGTGAGGTGCTGCTGAAGACCTTCACCAACGGCGAGGTGTACGTCCGCTACGAGGAGTCGATCCGCGGTGCCGACATGTTCATCGTCCAGTCGTGCTCGTCGCCCACGAACGACTCGCTGATGGAGCTCATGATCATGGCCCAGGCGGCGCGGCTCGCCTCCGCCAGGCGCATCACCGCGGTGATGCCCTGGTATCCCTACGGCCGCCAGGACAAGAAGAGCATGCCGCGTGAGCCGATCACGGCCAAGCTCGTCGCCGACATGCTGGCCGCCGCCGGGGTCGACCGGGTGCTGACCATGGATCTGCACGCCGGCCAGCTGCAGGGCTTCTTCGACGGCGCCGTCGACCACATGACCGCCGCGCCGATGCTGGCCGCGTACTTCCACGACCTGCTCGACCACGGCGCCGAAGAGGTCGTCGTCGTCTCCGCCGATGCCGGCCGGGTCAAGCTCGCCAAGAAATTCTCGGAGATGCTCGGCGGCCGGCTGGCCCTCATCACCAAGGAGCGGCCCGAGCACCAGGAGGCGGAGGTCACGAACGTCATCGGCCGCGTGCGCGACAAGGTCTGCATCCTGCTCGACGACATGATCGACACCGCCGGCACCCTCTGCGCCGGGGGCGTCTCGCTGATGGAGCACGGCGCCACCCGCGTGTTCGCCTGCGCGACGCATCCGGTCTTCTCGGGCCCGGCGCTCGAGCGGCTGGAGGCGAGCGTGTTCGAGAAGGTCGTGGTGACCGACACGATCCCGATCAATCCGCTGCACCGCCCGGACAAGGTCCAGGTGCTGTCGGTGGCGCCGATCCTGGCTGATACCATCTGCAACGTTTTCAACGACGACTCGGTGTCGGGGCTGTTCCATGGCGGGAACCAGCTCTTCTGAGGTGGTGAGGCCGGTATGGAGCGAACACAACTGCAGGTGCGGCTGCGCGATGGGCGCGGCACCAAGGATGCCAAGGCGCTGCGCGCGTCCGGCGACATCCCCGGGGTGATCTACTCGGCGACGAGCGAGACGCAGGCGATTGCGATCAACGCCCGCGACCTGCGCCACGCCGTCCACGCCCACGGCGTGCACTCCATCCTCGACGTCGCCATCGCCGACCAGCCCGTCCGGCCGGTGCTGATCAAGGAGTTCCAGCTCGACCCCGTGCGCGACCGCGTGATCCACGTCGATCTGCACGAGATCCGGCTCGACCAGAAGATCAACACCGCGATCCCGGTGCACATCGAGGGCCACGCCGAGGGCGTGAACATGGGCGGCGCGCTGAGCCAGCCGACGCACGAGCTGCGTGTCGAGGCGCTCCCGGCCGACCTGATCGACGCGATCGTCGTCGACGTGAGCTCGCTCGAGATCGGCCAGTCGATCCGTCTCGCCGACATCACTCCGCCCGAGGGGATCACCTTCACCGACGACCCCGAGGGAACCATCCTCGCGACGATCGCGGCGCCGGTGTCCGAGGAGGAGCTCAAGTCCGAGGCCGACCTCGAGGACGAGGCCGCCGCGGAGGCAGCAGCCGAGGCCGAGGCCGCCGAGGCGGAGGGCGAGGCCGAGGGCGGCGAGACCACCGAGTAGGCGGCGGGCGGCGTGCGCCTTTTGCGGCGCGACTTCGGCCCATCACTGGACGCGCTCGTGGTCGGGCTCGGAAACCCCGGGGCCGAGTATGCGGCCACCCGCCACAACCTCGGGTTCATGGTCACCGACCGGCTCGCGGGAGCGTGGTCGGCCTCATGGCGCAGCAAGTTCTCGGGCCGCCTGGCGGAGGCCCGCGACGGCGACCTGCGCGTGGCCCTCCTGCAGCCGCAGACCTACATGAACCTGTCGGGCCGCAGCGTCGCCGCGGCGATGCGCTTCTACAAGCTCGAGCCGTCGGCGCTCGTGGTCGTCCACGACGAGATCGACCTTGCGCTCGGTGACGTGCGGGCCAAGTTCGGCGGCGGCCTGGCCGGGCACAACGGCCTGCGGTCGCTGCGCGAGCACCTCGGCACCGCGGACTTCGCCCGGGTGCGCATCGGCGTCGGGCGCCCGGAGCGGGGCGTGCAGATCCCGGTGGCCGACTGGGTGCTGCGACCCTTCCCCGCCGAGGTGGACGTGGCAGCGCTTGTCGAGCAGGGCGCCGACTGCACGCTGGCGGTCGTCCGCGACGGCGTCGATGCGGCCATGCGCCGCTTCAACGGCGCGGCGGCCGACTGATATATCGGTTGACAATACATAGGTGCGCCGTCGACCGGTTGATCGCCGAGGGACTGGTGGAGGCCGACGGGGAGGAGGTCGTCTCGGGGCGCAGGCGCCGCTACTACCGGCTCACCGGGCCGGGTGAGAGCGCCATCGCCGCCGAGGCCGAGCGGCTGGGCCAGGCCGCCGCGGTGGTCACGAGCCGGGTGCACGCATCCCGCCTGCGAGAGCGCCCGGCGTGAGCCGTGGCCACCTCGTCTACCGGCTCGCGCTGCACGCCTACCCGGCGTCCTACCGCGCCGAGCGCGGCGAGGAGATCCTCTCGACGCTGCTCGACGCCCGTGGCGAGGGGACGCTGCCCGAACCGCGCGAGGTCGCCGCGCTTGTGGCCGGCGGCCTGCGGCAGCGGGCGGCGATCAGCCCGGGCGGGCGCGCGAGATCGTGGCGGTCGGGCGCGCTTCTGGCCGCATACGTTCTCGCAACCGTGAACGCCGCCGTCGCGCTGCTGGGGGTCATCCAGGAGCAGCGGCTGCGCTGGAGCGTCGACTTCGGTGTGCCGGGGGTTCGGCCCGCGGCTCGACGTGCTCGGGCTTGTGATCACGCCCTGGTTCGCGGCCTTCGCCGTCACCGCGCTCGCGACGCTCGTCCTGCTCGCGATCGGCGCCCGCCGGGCCGCGGCCGCGTGTGCGCTCGCCGGGTTCGCGGTGCAGGCGTTCGAGCTCCTCCGCACCCCGCACACCGCCGTACCGGGAGGCCATTTCGCGGTGTATGCGTGGACGAACAGCTCCTCGCTTCCGCGCGAGCCGAGCCAGTGGCTCCCGGCGAGCCTGCTCCTGGCGGGGTTGATCGTGGTCGCGGGCGCGCCGACACGGCGTCCTGTCCGAGCGCGGGTCGCCCTCGCGGTGGCCTGACCCTGACCGCGCTTGTGACCGCCGTGTTCTTGAGCCACGTCTGGGGTGGTGCCGTGGTGCTGATCATGCCGCTCGCCGCGGCGGCGGTGCTCTCTGTGGCGCTCGCGCCGATCGATCCTCGCCCGGCGATCGCGTGCCTGCCGCTGCTCGCGGCCGCCGTGCCGCTCACGTGGGCGTACGTGATCGGCGACCGCACCACGCCCGCCGCAGGGGGCAGCGTGCTCCTGCTCGCGCTCCCGGCCGCGGCCGCCCTTCTGGCCGCCGCGGCGGCGTGGTCGATCCGGCGCTCCTCGGCGCCGGGCTGACCGTCAGGCGATCAGGCGGATGCGCGGGCCCTTGCCCGACTGCGGTGCGGCGACCACGTCGGGCACGCGCTGGTCGAGCCGTGACTCGAAGGCCTGGCGCATCTCCTCGCCGCGCATGTGGGCGCCGTGTGAGATCCGCCAGCAGGCGAGCTTGGAGTCGAGCCGGCGCACCCCCTCGGGTGGGTCGTAAAGGCGCGTGCGCACCTGGTACTCGCTCATTCCCCTGGAGGCCGTCCGCATTGAGACGGGAAGCGTACCGAGATCCGCGGACGGAGTAAAGCACCAACCGCTGGAAATTTGACGCTCGTTAGGCCATTCGCGCCAGCGCGAGGAAGATCTCGCGAGCCGACGCGATCGCCCATTCGAGCCGGCGCAGCTCCATCCGCTCGTTGGGTGAATGGATGTTGTCGTCGTCGGTGCCGAAGCCTGACAGGATGGTGGGGATGCCACGGCCGACCAGTGCGGCGGCGATCGGGATGCTGCCGCCCGAGCGGGTCGCCAGCGGCCGCGTGCCGGTCGCGCGCTCGATGCCGTCGAAGGCGGCGCGGAGCACGGGCTGGTCGAAGTCCATCCAGGCCGGCTGCGCCGGCGGCCACATCTCGATCTCGAGGGTGCAGCCCGCGGGGCAGGCGGCGCGCAGCGTCTGCTCCATCAGCGCCGACATCGCGTCGGCGTCCTGGCCCGGGGCGAGGCGCATCGAGACCGACGCGATCGCCTCCTGCTGGATGCTGGTCTTGTGCAGCGTGGGGTCGCCGGCCAGGATGGAGTGGACGGTGAACGCCGGCAGCGCCCAGGTGCGGTCGTAGAACGCCGCCCCGGCACCGAGGTCGGACGCGATGGCGCCTGCGTCAGCCAGCACGTCGGCGCCGGCCGGAAGCGTCGCCCAGCCGGCCCGCTCCTGCTCGGACACCGGCGCGATCCCGGCCCGGAACCCCGCCGGCGGGTCGATGAGCCCGGCGAGCACGTGGTTCAGCGCGTGGACGGCATTTGCCGCCGCGCCGCTGTAGATGCCCGAATGCAGCTCGCGCCGTCCCGTGGTCAGGCGCAGCTGCGCACCGGCCAGCCCCCGCAGGCCGGTCGTGATCGCGGGCCGCTTCGCGTCGACCATGCCGCCGTCGAAAATCGAGCCGCGGCGAACTCGCCCTCCACCGTTGCCAGGTGGTGGATCACCGAATGGCCGCCGATCTCCTCCTCGCCGTCCGCAAGCACGCGCACATTCACGCCCAGCTCGCCCGCCTCGGCCAGGTCGAGCGCCGCCCGCAGAACGGCGTAGAAGTTGCCCTTGTCGTCGGTCACGCCGCGCCCGTAGAGCCAGCCGTCGCGGATCTGCGGCTCGAACGGGGGGCTGTCCCAGAGCTCGGGCGGCCCGACCGCCTGCACGTCATAGTGGCCGTAGGCGATCACGGTGGGGGCGTCCGCGACCGAGGCCGGGATCTGGCCGTCGACCAGCGGGTTTCCGTGCTCCTCCGTGACGGTCGCGCCGCCGATCAGCTCGGCGATCCAGTCGGCCGCTGCGCGCAGCTCGCGCGGATGCTTCCCGTCGCTCGAGACCGACTCGATCCGCAGCAGCTCGTACAGCTGCTGGAGGTCGGAATCCTTAATGGTGCTGCTGGGTGTGCTTGCCACGGGCGATGTCGATGAGCGTCAGGAACGCGAGCAGCGATGGGATGAAGAGCGCGATCGCGAAGATCGTCGCGATCGTCCAGTCGTGTCCGGTCGGCTTGCCGGTGCTCGCGGCCGTCGTCGCCGTGGTCGACGCCGCGAACGCGGTGGCCGGCAGTGCGAGCATGAGCGCGAGCGCGTACAGAGAGACGATCAGACGGCGCACAGGGAGACCTCCGTCGGCATAGCGGTGGGGAGCCTACCATGCCGGTGTGGACGGCCTGGAGCACCAGGTGGACGGCCCGCTCGCCGGGGCGGAGCTCGCGGTCCCCTACCTTCTTGCAGACCCGGCGTTCGCCGACTACGCCCGCCGGACGGCCGCCGGTCTCACCCGTGCGCGCGTCTCCGAGCCGGTCCTGCCAGCGGTCGTCGCGGCGCTGTGGCAGTCGCGCCAGGAGTCGGTTCCGCGAGCGCTCGCGGTGGTCGTGGCCGACGACGATGCCGCCCGGTCGCTGGCCGAGTCTGCGGCGGCGTTCCTGCCACCCGACACGGCGGCGTTCCTGCCCTCGCGCGGGGTGGGCTGGGGCAGTGGGCTCGATCCGGCGCCGCACCTCGTCGGCGAGCGCCACCGCGGCCTGCACGCCCTCGCCGAGGGCGGGCTCGTGGCCGTCTCGGCCGACGCACTGATCGAGCGGATCGAGCCGCCCGAGCGCCGCCCGGCCCCTGTGGCGCTGCGCCTGGGCGATGAGCTGCCCTTTGACGATCTGGTGCGGTCGCTCGCAAATGCCGGCTACGAGCGCTCAGACGCTGTCGAGGAGCGCGGCCAGTTCTCGGTGCGGGGCGGCCTGGTGGACGTGTTTGCCACCACGGGCCGCGAGCCGGTGCGGATCGAGTTCTTCGGCGACCAGGTCGAACGGCTGTCGGCCTTCTCCGTCTTCACCCAGCGCTCGCTGCGCGACCTGGGCGAGGTGCTGATCCACCCGGCCGGTGAATATTCGGTGCCAGGCACCGAATATTCACGCTGGGGCACGGAGGAGGGGGACGACTCGCCGCACGTGCCGCCCGGCCTCGTGCCGCTCTGGCCGGAGCTGGCGGAGGCGGCCGCGATCGTTGCCTGGAATCCGGGCGAGCTCGCCGCCGGCGTCGAGGAGGCGCATGCCGAGGCCGTCGAGCGGCTGCGTGATCCCCAGCTGCGGGCGCAGGGCTACGTCGCCGGCAGGACGGTGTCGGAGCTGATCGAGTCGGTGGCCGCGCTCGAGGAGATGCCGCTCGGACAGCCCTTCCAGTTCGACGCACAGCCGCCCGCGCTCGCCTCGACCGGCATCTCGGAGGCCGAGAACGAGCTGCGGGCGCTGGTCCGGGCCGGGTACCGGGTGCTGGTGTGCTTCGCCCATCTCGGCGAGGCCCGGCGCACGCACATGTCGCTGCGGCGGGTGTCGGCGGAGCTGCCCGCCCCGGGCCGGGCCGGCCCGGACGAGGCGGGCGTCGCGTTCTGCGTGTCACCCCTCCGGCACGGCTTCGTCTCGCCCGGCCTGCGGCTGGCGGTGCTGCCGGCGGCGCAGCTCCTGCGCCGCCGCGGCGCGCGCGGCCCGGCCCGGTTCGGGCGCGCCCTCTCGACCGTTGCCGACCTGCGCAGCGGCGACTACGTGGTGCACGAGGATCACGGCGTCGGCCGCTTCGTCCAGTTCGACACCAAGGAGGTCGGCGGCGTCGTCCGCGACTACCTGTACCTCGAGTTCCGCGGCGACGACCGCCTGTACGTCCCCCACGACCAGCTGGCCAAGGTCAGCCGCTACGTCGGTGCCGACGGCAAGGCGCCCGCCCTCTCGCGCCTGGGCGGCAAGGCGTGGGCCACGCTCAAGAGCCGCGCCCGCGTGGCCGTGCGCGAGCTGGCCGGAGAGCTCCTGGCCCTGTACGCCCGCCGCCAGACGGCCACCCGGCCGCCGCTTGGCCCCGACGACGAGTGGATGGCGCGGCTCGAGGCCTCGTTCCCGTACGACGAGACCGACGACCAGGGGGTGGCGATCGACGCCGTCAAGCAGGACCTCGAGGCACCCCAGCCGATGGACCGGCTGGTGTGCGGCGACGTCGGCTTCGGCAAGACCGAGGTCGCCGTGCGTGCGGCGTTCAAGGTCGCGACCGCGGGCCGCCAGGTGCTGATGCTGGTGCCGACGACCATCCTCGCCCAGCAGCACGCCGCCACGCTGCGCGACCGTTTCCGCGACTTCCCGGTGCGGGTCGAGATGGTGTCGCGGTTCCGGGCCCCGGCCGAGGTCAAGAAGGTGCTGGCCGACTTCCGCGCCGGCAAGGTGGACGTGCTGGTGGGCACCCATCGCGTGCTCTCGCGCGACGTGGTGCCGCAGGAGCTCGGCCTCGTCGTGCTGGACGAGGAGCAGCGCTTCGGCGTCGCCCAGAAGGAGCTCCTGCGCCAGCTGCGGCTCGAGGTGGACGTGCTGGCGATGTCCGCAACGCCGATCCCGCGCACGCTGCACATGAGCCTCTCGGGGCTGCGCGACATCAGCGTCATCACGACCCCGCCCCGCGACCGCCATCCGATCAAGACGCACGTGGGCGAGTTCGACGAGGAGCTGATCGCCGCCGCGCTGCGGCGCGAGGCGGCCCGCGGTGGCCAGTCGTTCTACCTCTACAACCGCGTCGAGACGATCGAGGATGTCGCCGAGCGGGTGCGGCGGTGGGTGCCCGAGCTGCGGGTGGGGGTGGCACACGGGCAGATGCCCGAGCGGGCGCTCGAGGGGGTGATGATGAAGTTCCTGCGCGGCGATTTCGACGTGCTCGTGTCGACGACGATCATCGAGTCGGGCCTCGACATCCCCCAGGCGAACACGCTCGTCGTCGAACGGGCGGACACGCTCGGGCTCGCGCAGCTCTACCAGATCCGCGGCCGCGTCGGCCGCTCCAACGCGGTCGCCCACGCGTTCCTCTTCTACCCCGACCGGCGCGAGCTGAGCGAGGAGGCCCGCCACCGCCTGTCCACCCTGGCCGACTACACCGAGCTCGGCTCGGGCTACCGGATCGCGATGCGCGACCTCGAGCTGCGCGGAGCCGGGAACCTGCTCGGCGACGAGCAGTCCGGGCACGTGGCCGCGGTCGGCTTCGAGCTCTACTGCGAGCTTCTGGCCGAGGCGGTCGCCGAGCTGCAGGGCGCTCCGCCCGCGGTGTCGCGGCCGGTGCGGGTGGATGCCCAGGTCGATGCCTACGTGCCGGCCGACTACGTCCCGCTCGAGGCCGTCAAGATCGACCTGCACCGGCGGGTCGCGCTCGCCGCCGACCGGTCGGAGCTGCGCGAGATCGAGGCGGAGCTGGCCGACCGGTTCGGCCCGCTGCCGGAGCCCGTCGCAAACCTGCTCGCGATCCAGGAGCTGCGGCTCGCCGCGGGCGAGATGGGCATCCTGTCGGCCTCGCTTCGCGGCGGCACGTTCACCGTCGGCCCGGTGGCCCTGGGATCGGCCGAGATGCGCTCGCTGCGGGAGCGGTTCCCCGCGCTGCGCTACTCGGTGACCGCCCGCGAGCTCAGCCTGCGCCTTTCAGCCCAGCCGCCGGCGCAGCGGCCCAGGGTATGGCAGGGACTCGAGTTGCTCGATGCTATCCTGGATATCCGCCGCGAAGTTGCGGCATAGTTCGCATGGGCCGAACACTACGCATCCTCATCCTCGCCGCGCTCGCGGCATGCACAGCCGCATGCGGCTCGTCGTCGTCGTCCTCGTCGCAGCCCGCGTCGCTGCAGTCGGGCGACGTCGCAGTCGTTGGCACGACGCACATCACCAAGCAGGAGCTCGACCACCAGATCAAGCTCGAGGTGCAGGCGATGAAGGTCGGCTCGGAGTCGTGCACCGGCGGCTCGCAGGGGCAGGAGGACTGCAAGAACAAGACCCAGAAGGTGCCCGCGGTCGGCACCTCGGCGTACACGACCACCATCGTGCAGCCCGTCGTCGCCTACCTGGTGACGCAGGCGCAGGTGGAGAACATCGCCAAGCAGCTCAAGGTGGACGTGACCCCCGCGCAGATCCAGTCCCAGGTCAAGCAGGCGATCTCCCAGTACTACGGCGGCAACAAGACCAAGTATGCGGCCGACCTCAAGAAGTACGACCTGACCGAGAAGGATGTCGAGGAGCAGTTCAAGCTCACGCTGCTCGAGCAGAACATCGAGAACAAGCTGAAGGCTCAGGTCACGGTCACGCCCAAGGAGATGCGCCAGTACTACGACACGCACCAGTCGCTGTACGAGACGACCGCCGCCACGCGGAAGGTCGACTACGTGCTCCTGCCGAGCAAGGCCCTGGCCGAGAAGGCGCATACCGCGCTCGCCTCCGGGAAGGGCTTCGCCGATGTCGCCGAGGGCGCGATCGACGACAGCTCGCTGCACGAGCCGTTCGTGGCCACCGAGGGCCAGATCGACAAGGCATTCCAGACCGTGGCGTTCGGCCTGAAGACGAACCAGCTCTCGGCGCTCGTGCCGGTCGACAAGGCGTATGCGAGCACGAGCCTCAAGGGCAAGTGCAAGCCCGACTGCTACTTCGTCATCCGGCCCACAGCCAACGTGGTCAAGGGCGGCGCCAAGAAGAGCTACGCGTCCGTCGCGGCCACGATCCAGCAGACCCTGCTCCAGTCCCGCCAGTCGGCGCACCTGCAGGCGGTCGTCAACAAGCTCGAGGCCGAGCAGAAGAAGATCACGCGCTACGCCGCCGGGTACAAGCCGCCGAAGACGACCACACCGGCCACCGGCGTGCCGGACACCGGCGAGACCACCGCTCCGACCTCCTGAGCCCGGAGCCGCGCCGTGACTAGACTCGGTGCGTGGCGACGCTCATCGCGCTCGGACCCGGCGATCCCGACCTGATCCCGCTCGCGTCCTTTCGGGCGCTCGAAGCGGCCGGTCCGGTGGCGCTTCCCGATGACGAGCCGCTCGCGGAGTGGCTGGGAGCTCACGGGATCGCAATCGCGGCCGACGCGCCGGTGGCCGCCGCGTCCGGCGAGCGGCTGCGGCGGCTGCTCGAGGCGCGGGCCTGGGATGAGACGGTGCCGGCCGGGGCAGCCCTCCAGCGGTTGCTCCTGAGCGATGCGATGATCGGGCTGCAGCGCCTGACCGAGCGGCTGCGGCACGACTGCCCCTGGGATCGCGAGCAGACGGTGACGACGATCGTGCCGCACACGGTCGAGGAGGCCTACGAGGTGGCCGAGGCCGCGGCCGCCGGCACCGGCCCCAAGCTCCTGGACGAGTTGGGCGACCTGCTGTTTCAGACGTTCTTCCTGGCACTCCTGTGCGAGGAGGACGGTGCGGGCGACCTGAGCGGAGTCGCGACCGGCATCACCCGGAAGCTGGTCCGGCGCCACCCGCACGTGTTCGGCGAGCGTGAGGCCGCGACGGCCGGCGCCGTCCGCCAGAACTGGGAGCAGATCAAGCGCGATCAGGAGGGCCGAAGCGGCATCTTCCACGACGTTCCCGGAGTGCTCCCGGCCCTGCTGTATGCGCGCAAGCTGCAGCGGCGGGCGGCGGCGGTCGGTTTCGACTGGCCGGCGTGGGACGGTGCCTGGGTCGCGCTGGCCGACGAGCTCGGCGAGCTGCGGGCGGCGCTCGCCGCCGCCCCGGCGCCGCGCGCGGAGCACGAGCCGGATGCGGCGGTCGTCGACGAGCTGGGCGACCTGCTGTTCGCCGCGACGAATGTCGCCCGCCTCACCAATGTCGACCCGGAGCTGGCCCTGCGGGCCGCGGCGGGTAGGTTCCGCGACCGGGTGTGCACCGCAGAGCGGCTTGCCGCCGAGGCCGGTGAGGACTGGGCCCGGCTCGGGCTGGAGGAGCAGGATGCCTGGTACCGGCGGGCGAAGGCGGCGCTGCGGGGGTAGACCGGGATCAGAAGGCGCGGATGGCGGCCGTCGTCGCCGCCGCCGCCACGATCACGGCGAGGAACGGCGCGCCGCGCCAGACCAGGACCCCCGCCACGGCGAGGCCGGGGAGGCGGGCGTCGACCTGGAGGTGGTGGCCGGTGGTCACCGTTGCGACGGCGACGATCGCCGCGAGCATCGGGATCGGGAGCAGGTCGAGCGCCGCGGCGACCAGGGGCGGTGCCGGGCGCCGCCCGATCACGACCGGGCCGACGGCCTTGAGCGCGAACGAGGCGACGGCGAGCGCCAGAACCGCGGCCCAGATCATCGCCTGACCAGAGCGGGGGCGACGGCGGCGCACGCAACGAGGATCGGCACACCCGCGGGCGCGAACGGCACGCAAGCGAGCGCCAGCAGCCCGCCGCCGACCGCGATCCCGCGCGCATGCGGCCGGGCGAGTTGCGGGGCCAGAAGCGCGAGAAATGCGGCCGGGAACATGACGTCGAGGCCCAGCGTGCGTGGGTCGCCGATGGCCCGACCCAGCGCCACCCCGACGATCGTCCCGGCGTTCCAGAGCACGAGCACACTGATGCCGGTCATGAGGAACGCGCGGTGTGCGCCGGTCGGCGAGCGCTGGGCGCGGGCCATCGCCGTCGACTCGTCGATCACCAGGTGGGCCTTCAGCATCCGCCGGATCGGGGTTCCCTGGATGACCGGCACCAGGGAGAGCCCATAGACGCCGTTTCGCACCGCCAGCAGGACCGCCGGAATCAGCGCGGCCAGCGCGCCGCCGCCGGCGGCGAGGACGCCGACGAACGCGAGCTGCGATGCCCCGGTGAAGACGAGCAGGGACATGGCGATGGTCTGGGCCGGAGTGAGCCCGGCTGTGATCGCGAGCGCCCCGAACGAGATCCCGAACGCGCCGACGGCCGCACCGATGCCGGCTGCGTTGCGGGTCACATCATCGGTTTCGGGCCCTCGAATGTTGCTGCAACGATAGTCCGTGTGCGATGATGAATACTTGCGAAATTGCAGGTGAGATCCGCATCTGGAGATGGAAATGGTCATGGATGAGATCGATCGTGAAATTATCCGCCAACTCGACCGGGACGGGCGGATGTCGAACACCGACCTCGCCGCCGCCGTCCACCTGTCGCCGTCGTCGTGCATGCGCCGGGTCAGGAACCTCGAGCGCGGCGGGGTCATCCAGGGCTACCGGGCGCTGATCGACCCCGCGGCGGTCGGGCGCGGGTTCGAGATCGTCGTGCATGTCGAGCTGAGCCTCAAGGACCGCACCACGGTCGAGGACTTCGAGACCCAGGTCGCCGCCTTCGACGAGGTCGTCGAGTGCCGGCGAATGTTCGGAATCCCCGACTACCTCATCCGCGTGAGCGTCGCCGACCAGGACGCGTACGAGCGCTTCTACATGGGCCGGCTGGCGTCGCTTCCCGGGCTGGCGCGCGTCAACTCGCAGTTCACCATGAAGCTCGTCAAGCCATCTATCATCTCGCCCGAACGATGACCGCCATCGCCTCCGTCACGGGCCGCGAGATCCTCGACTCGCGCGGGAATCCCACCGTCGAGGTCGAGGTGGCCCTCGAGTCGGGTGTCGTCGGCCGGGCCGCGGTGCCCTCGGGCGCGTCGACCGGCGTCCACGAGGCGGTCGAGCTGCGCGACGGCGACCCCAAGCGCTTCGGCGGCAAGGGCGTGTTGCAGGCCGTCGGGCACGTCAACTCATCGATCGCGTCCGCCCTCGCGGGCGTCGATGCCACCGACCAGCGGCTCGTGGATGCCACGCTGATCGAGCTCGACGGCTCCGCCAACAAGGGCAACCTCGGCGCCAACGCCATCCTGGGGACGTCGCTCGCCGCGGCCAAGGCGGCCGCCCTGGATGCCCGGCTGCCGCTCTACCGCTATGTCGGCGGGGCGGGTGCGCACGTGCTGCCGGTGCCGATGATGAACGTCATCAACGGGGGCGTGCACGCCGACAACAGCGTCGACTTCCAGGAGTTCATGGCAGTGCCGGTGGGCGCGGGCTCGTTCGCCGACGCGCTCCGGATCGGCGCCGAGACGTTCCACGCCCTGCGCGCGATCCTGCACGCGCGAGGGCTCTCGACCAACGTCGGCGACGAGGGCGGGTTCGCCCCCGACCTCGCGTCGAACGAGGAGGCGATCGCCGCCATCCTCGAGGCCGCCGACGCCGCCGGCCACCGCGACGAGGTGGCGATCGCGATCGATCCCGCGGCCAGCGAACTCTGGCGCGACGGCGCCTACCACCTGCCCGGGGAGGGGCGCACGCTGTCATCCGCCGAGATGGTCGACGTCTACGCCGACCTGTGCGACCGCTACCCGATCGCGTCCATCGAGGACGGCCTGGCCGAGGACGACTGGGACGGGTGGGAGCTGCTCACCCAGCGGCTGGGCGCAGAGGTGCAGCTGGTCGGCGATGACATCTTCGTCACCAACGTCGAGCGCATCCGCGCAGGTGTCGCCCGGGGGGTCGCGAACGCCGTCCTCATGAAGGTCAACCAGATCGGGACGCTGTCAGAGACGCTCGATGCCATCCGGCTCGCGAATGCCTCGGCCTACGCGACGGTGATCTCGCACCGCTCCGGCGAGACCGAGGACACGACGATCGCCGACCTCGCCGTCGCCTGCGGCTGCGGCCAGATCAAGACCGGCGCGCCGTCGCGCACCGACCGCGTGGCGAAGTACAACCAGCTGATCCGGATCGAGGAGGATCTGGGGGCCTCCGCCCACTATCCCGGCCGGTCGGCCTTCGCCGCCCTGGCGGCCGCCTCCTCGTCTCGAGCCCCGTGAGCGAGTCCCAGCCGCGCCGCACCAAGATCGTGTGCACGATCGGGCCGGCGTCGTCCGCTCCGGAGATGATCGAGGAGCTGGCGTGGGCGGGGATGGACGCCGCCCGGCTGAACTTCTCCCACGGCGACCACGAGACCCACCGCGACGTGGTGGCGGCCGTGCGCCGCGCGCAGGCGCTGATCGGCCGGCCGCTGGCCGTGATCGCCGACCTGCAGGGGCCCAAGATCCGGATCGGCCGGATCGGCCAGCCGCGGTCGGTGAACCCGGGCGACATGCTGGTGCTCGCCCCGCCGGATGCGGGTGCCCCCGGCGATCTGGACGTGACCTTCGCGGGCCTCGCGGAGGCCGTCTCGGTCGGCCGCGAGATCCTGATCAACGACGGCGTCGTGCGCACGCGGGTGATGGCGGTCGACGGCCAGCGGGTGCAGACGCGGGTCGAGGTGGGGGGCCTGATCTCGTCCGGCAAGGGCGTGAACCTGCCCGGC
This sequence comes from uncultured Actinomycetes bacterium, assembly GCA_963703275.1. Taxonomy (GTDB): domain Bacteria; phylum Actinomycetota; class Thermoleophilia; order Gaiellales; family JAICJC01; genus JAICJC01. Next base: position 870,910 of record OY969804.1, read on the forward strand.
ACCTATCTGCCGATCCCGTCGCTGACACCCAAGGACGAGGCCGATCTCGAGTTCGCACTGGGGATCGGCGCCGACTACATCGCACTCTCGTTCGTGCGCACCGCGGCCGATGTCGAGGGGCTGCGCAGCCGCATCGCCGCCGCGGGCTCGTCGGCCCGCATCGTGGCGAAGATCGAAAAGGCCGAGGCGGTCGAGAACCTGGACGAGATCGCCGCGGCCAGCGACGCCGTCATGGTCGCGCGCGGCGACCTGGGGGTCGAGATCGGCGTCGCCGACGTGCCGCTCGTGCAGAAGCAGATCATCCGCATCGGCCGCGACGCCGGGCGGGCGGTGATCACCGCCACGCAGATGCTCGAGTCGATGATCCACCAGCCGGAGCCGACCCGGGCCGAGGCCTCGGACGTCGCCAATGCCGTCCTCGACGGCACCTCGGCGGTGATGCTCTCGGGCGAGACGGCCGTCGGCGCCTATCCGCTGGAGGCGGTGGCGACGATGAACCGGCTCGCGCGGGCGGTGGAGCCGTCGCTCGTGTACCACGACCCGGGCCGGCGGCGGCACGGCGATGTCATCTCGATCCTGTCGCACGCGGTCTGCGACGTGGCAGAGGATCTCGACGCCACCGTGATCGCCTGCCCGACGCAGTCGGGCTCGACGGCGCGCAGCGTGTCCAAGTTCCGGCCGCGGCGGCCGATCGTGGCCGCGAGCCCCGATCCGGTCGTGCTCCAGCAGCTCGCCCTCGAGTGGGCGGTGGTGCCGATCGTGGTCGAGAGCTCCAGCTCGACCGAGGATCTGTGGCGGCGCACGATGGAGGCGATTCGCCTGAGCGGGCTGGCCTCGCCGGGTCAGCGGGTGGTGCTGTCGGGAGGGACGCAGCTCAACCGGCCCGGGACGACCGATCACATCGTGGTGCGCACGGTCGAGTAGGACTCCGGCCGGCGGTGTCGAACGGGGCACCGTGGCACCCGCGCGCACGCGCTCGCTCCGACGTGGCCTGACCACCGGCAGGGTCGTGGCCGCCGCCGTGCTGCTCCTGATCGCGGCGCTCTACGTCGGCCCGCTCCAGAAGGAGCTCCGCCTCCGCAGCCAGCTTGCGGGCGGCCAGGTGCGGGTGGCCAACCTCGAGCGCCGCCACCGGCACCTGCTGGGAGTCGAGGCGGCGCTGCACACCCCGGCCGAGATCATCCGGGTGGCCCGCAGCTGCGGCTGGATCTTCCCCGGCGAGCAGGCCTACGTCGTCAAGGGACTGGCCGACCGCTCCTGCCGGTGACGATCGCCGCCGCGGTCGGGCTACCCTGACCGCATCGACGACGAGGCCGTCATCGCGCGCCAGCTCGGCCGTCCGCCCCGGGGGGCGCCGGCGGTGGCGGTGCGCTGCCCGCACGGCCGGCCGGCGGTGATCGAGCAGCCGGCCTATCTGGCCGACGGCCGGCCGTTCCCGACGACGTACTACCTCACCTGCCCGCATGCGGTCGCCCGCATCGATGCGCTCGAGGCCGCGGGCGGCGTCGACCGCTACGAGCGGCTCGTGGCCGCCGACCCGGCCGCCGGCGCCGAGTATCGCGCGGGTGCCGCCCGCCAGCACGAGCTGCGCCGGCCGGCGGGGCGGATGGCCGATGGCGGCGCGAGCCTCCGGCTCGGCATCGCCGGGACGAGCCGGCCCGGGGCGGTCAAGTGCCTGCACGCGCACGCGGCCTTCGCGCTCGCGCAGCCCGACTACGCGCTCGGGCGGCGGATCCTGGCCGAGGCCGCACCGATCTTCGCCGTCCGGGAGTGCTGCACGCCGTGACGCCGGCGGTCGAGCTGGCGATGCTGGAGTGGGCCGAGGGGACGCGGCGGCTGGCCGCCCTCGAGCTGACGCACCGGCGGCGGCTGGTGGTCGAGATGGTGGTCGAGGAGCTCGAGGCCGAGATTATCCGCCGCGTCGGGCAGACATTCGGCCTGGCCCTGCTCGCATCCGAGTATGCGGCCAGCGAGGCGTGGTGCCGCGACCTGGTCCAGCGGGTGACCGACGAGCCGTGGGCGTACGACATCTCGATCGTGCAGCCGGCCGCATTCGCCCATGCCGCGCGCAGCGCGATCGACTACCGGTGAATATCTGGGGCCAGGCCCCAAATAGTCATTCGCGGTCGTCTGATCGGATCACGATCTGGTCGGCCTCGATCCGCACCAGCAGCGCGCGCCGGTTCGACCAGTGCTCGGCGAACACCGGGTCGTCGCGGACGGCGCCGTCGAGCCAGAAGCCGTAGCCCTCGTTGCCGTGGTCGAGCACGGCCTCGTAGCCCAGGGGCTGCTTGCGGCCGCGGCCGCCCCGCCGCCGCCGCCGGCGTCCGGACGCCTCGTCCGTGGCCCCGGCCGCCGCGGGCGCGGCCGTCTTCGCCGTTGCGGGTGCCGGATCGGCGTCGGGCAGCGGCCCGCTCAGCGGGGCCACCCCGCCGGTCGCCTTCTTCGTCCGCCGCCGCCGGGTCTTGGTCGCGGGCTCCTCGGGCGGCGCGTCCGGCGGGATCACCGGGGGAGGGACGGAGGCGCCGCGCCCCTCGGCGGCGTCCCGGCGCAGGATTCCGTGTTGCGAACGGAATGCTGAGATGCTCGCCGGAGTCGAGTTGAGCGTATGGGCGATCCAGATGTCGGTTCGCCCCTGCTCGACCCACTGGCGGATCTCCTCCAGGTACGGCTTGAGAGTCGCTTTCTGCGTGGTCACGGCGGGCAGCATATCGGCCGCACCGGCGGCCGATATCGGACGCTGCGGTTGAGCAATTGTGTAGTACGTATGAATTCCGTATTGAGCGGAGGCTCTCGAGCCGCTACCGTACAAGCTCCGAGCCGAGGAGCACGCAGTGGAGTCGACGCTGAACAAGGACGGTCACGCCGCTGGCGCCGAATGGGTCGCCGGGGCGCGTGCCAAGGGCGAGTTCCGATGTGGAGGGTGCAGTTACGGGGTGACCGTGTACCGGTCGCTGCCCGTGTGTCCGATGTGTCACGGAACCGAGTGGGAGCGGGTGCCATGGCGTCCGTACACCCGGGTCGTGTCGCACCTGGACGACTAGGTCCAGCGGCGCGAGGGCGCACGGCCATCTAGAGTTTGGGCCGTGCGCAGAGGCGTGAGACTGGGTCTGCAGGCAGCGGCGATCGTGCTGCTGGTGGCCCTCGTGGCGCTGCTCGCCCAGAGCGTGCTGCAGGGCTCGGCCACGGTCGCCGCGCAGCTGGGCGACGGCAAGCGCCCGGCGGCGCCGAACTTCACCCTGCCGCGGCTGAGCGGAAAGGGCGACGTGTCGCTGCAGAGCTTCCGCGGCAAGGTCGTCCTGCTCAACTTCTGGGCGTCGTGGTGTGAGCCCTGCCAGGCCGAGGCACCGCTCTTCAACCAGATCCAGACCACGTACGGCCCCCGCGGCGTGGCCGTGGTCGGCGTCGACTCACAGGACTTCGCCAGTGCCGCCCGGAAGTTCGCCCGCAGGCTGCACGTGAACTACACCCTGGTGCACGACACGTCGAACAACGTCACCAATCGCTGGGGCGTCTCGAGCGGCTTTCCGGTCACGTTTGTGATCAACCGCCAGGGCGCCGTGCAAAAGATGTTCGTCACCGAGGTCGACGGCAGGATGCTCCAGCAGGCGATGCGGCCGCTGCTCCGGACGGGGACGACGTGAGGCGGGCGACTCTGATGTCGCTGGTGGCCGCGGCGGCGCTGCTCGCCTTCCCGGCCGCGGCGCAGGCGTGCAACGGCTGGAGCGAGCCGAACATGGAGACGCAGCTCATGTGCCCCACCTGCCACCAGGTGCTCGCGTACTCCGACTCGCAGATCGCCAGCGAGATCCGCAGCCATCTGTACACGTGGTGCTCGACGGGCGTCACCTCCGGGCAGGTCAAGAATCGCCTGATCGCGCAGTTCGGCGAGGAGATCCTGGCGTCACCCCCGAAGCGGGGCTTCGACCTCCTGGCCTGGCTCATTCCCGGAGTGGTCATCCTGGCCGGTGCCGGTGTGGCGGGCATGCTGGCGCTGCGCTGGACGGGCGGGCGCCGGGGCCCGCCCCCGCCGCCGCCGCACATCGACCCCGCGACCGCCGCCCGCATCGACGCCGACCTGGCTGGCTACGAGTGAGAGAGGCCGCCGTCGCGTTCTCGGCCGGCCTCCTGTCGTTCGCGACGCCGTGCGTGCTGCCCCTCGTCCCGGCCTACCTCTCGGCGATCGGCGCCCGCTCGACCGATCCCCGCCGGGCGCTGATCGCCTCGCTGCCGTTCGTGCTCGGTTTCTCGCTCGTGTTCATCGCCCTCGGCGCCGGAGCGGGCTTCGCCGGGGGCGCTCTGACCGAGCACCGCCTGCAGCTGGTCAAGCTCAGCGGCATCGTCATCGTCGCCATGGGGCTCGTGATGCTCGGGCTGATCCGCCTGCCGGCGCTCGACCGCACGTTCGCGCCGGGGCTGGGGCCGGCCCGCGCATCGGGCTCATCGGTCCTACTCGGCGGCGCGTTCGGGCTCGCCTGGACACCGTGCATCGGGCCGGTGCTGGGGTCGATCCTGACCCTGGCCGCGACCGGCGCGACTGCCGCCCGCGGGGCCGCGCTCCTGGCCGCCTACGCCGCGGGGCTGGCGGTGCCGTTCATGCTGGCCGGAATCGCGCTCGGCCAGGTGATGTCGGGCGCCCGCCGGGTGCGTGACCACTACAACCTGGTGCGAACGGTGTCGGGAGCGATCCTGATCGCGGCGGGCCTGCTCGTGTTCTTCGACAAGACCTATCTCGTGAACGCCTGGGTGGGGCAGTTCACGAGCTGATGGCGACCGTCGCCCTGCAGGACGTCGACCTGTTCTTCAGGGCCAAGATCGAGGCGATGCTCCCGGCCGGCGGGCACCGCCTGGCGGCCCCCGGGGAGACCGCCGACGTGATCGTCGCCGACGTCAACCGGTGCGATCCCCAGGCCGTCGTGGCGGCCGCCGGAGCCGTTCCCGTGCTCGGATTCGGCCGTCACACCGATGCTGCGGGCCTGCGTGGAGCGCGGTCGGCCGGCTTCGCCAAGGTCGTGCCCCGGTCGGTGCTGGCCGAGCGGTTGGGTGACCTGATCGCCGAGGTCGTTGGGTAGACTTCGCGCTCCCGTGGGGAGCCTCAGGAGGGGCGTGTGACGTACATCATCGCGGAGCCGTGCATCGATCTGAAGGACAAGTCGTGCATCGACGTGTGCCCGGTCGACTGCATCCACGAGTTCGCCCGGATGCTCGTGATCGACCCCGAGGAGTGCATCGACTGCGGTGCCTGTGAGCCCGAGTGCCCGGTCGAGGCGATCTACCCCGAGGACGCGCTGCCGGACAAGTGGGAGGCGTACGTCAAGATCAACTACGCCTACCCCGACGGCGACGTGATCGACAGGCTCGTGAACGAGGTCAAGCCGCCCGAATGAGCGGCGAGCGCCCGGATCCCAGCGCCCCGCCGAGCGGCGACGGCGACGCCGCCGAAACGCCGGCCGACGTGGACGAGGCCTACTCGGCCGACGAGGAGGCCGAGGTGGCCGCCCGGCTCGAGGACCTCGGGTACATCTAGGCCGTGAGCCGGCCCCGGGTGTGTGTGATCGGGCTCGACGGGACGCCCGCGAGCTACCTGCGCCGGCGCATCGCCGACGGGGCCCTGCCAACGCTCGCGGAGCTGTCGCGGCAGGGCACGCTGATGTCGGCGCGGGCGCCACTGCCGCCGATCTCGTCCGTGTCGTGGGCGAGCGCATCGACCGGCGTCAATCCGGGCCGCCACGGCGTGTTCGGGTTCGTCGAGCGCAAGCCGGGCACATGGGACATCACGTTCACCAACGTCTTCACCATCGCCGAGCCGCAGGTGTGGGTGACGGCCGCCCGGGCGGGGCTGCGCTCGGTGGTGGTCAACATCCCCGGCACGTACCCGGCCCAGCCGAACGACGGCGGAGTGCTCATCTCGGGCTTCGTCTCGCCCACGCTCGAGCGGTCGGTGCAGCCGCCGTCGCTGATCCCGTTCCTGCAGGACCGCGACTACCTGATCGACGTCGACCTGGGGCTCGGGCACCGCGATCTCGACGCGTTCTGTGAGCAGTTGTTTGCCCACCACGCCGCGCGCACGCGGACGCTTCGCGACCTGCTCGAGGGCGAGCCGTGCGACCTCTTCTACGTCGCCTTCACCGGCACCGACCGGCTGCACCACTTCCTGTGGGAGCAGATGGAGCGCGGTGAGGAGCCCTGGGCGTCGCGCTTCCACGACTACTACGCGGCGGTGGACGCCTCGGTGGGCGAGCTGGTGTCGCGGCTGCCCGACGACTGCCTGCTGATCCTGCTCTCCGACCACGGGTTCTGCCGGCTCGACCAGGAGGTGTTCGTCAACCGCTGGCTCGAGCGCGACGGCTGGGTCGCACTCGAGGAGCCGGCCAAGTCGATCGCCTCGGTGATCCCGAGTCGCAGCCGCGCCTACTGCATGGATCCCGGGCGCCTGTACCTGAACCTCGCCGGCCGCGAGCCCGGCGGCATCGTCGCTCCCGCCGACTACGAGCAGGTGCGGGCCGAGTTGCGCGCGTGGGCCGAGGCGCTCCCGTTCGTGCAACGGGTGGCAACGCGCGAGGAGGCGTTCGCCGGCCCGCACACGGAGCAGGCCCCCGACCTCGTGCTGGTGTCGAAGAACGGCTGGGATCTGAAGGGCGCCGTGCGTACGGCCGAGCTTCAGGGCCGCGGGAAGCTGACCGGCATGCACACCCAGGATGACGCCTTCGTGCTCGTGCGCGGCGCGCACCCCGAGGGCGAGGCCGACGTGCAGGACGTCGCGGCGACCGTCCTGCACGGTCTGGGTCTCGACCCCTCGGGCGTCGACGGCCGCGTCCTGCGGTAGTGGAGCTGCCCTGGGCGCAGCCGGGCTGGCGGGGGCGGGCGGAGGCCTGGATTCGCGCGCAGCTCGGCCCGCTCGGCCGCGAGGCCAGCGGTGCGGTGCAGGAGGTGAAGCTGCGGCCGTGGTCGGCGGTGCTGCGGGCGCCGACGAGCGCGGGCGACATCTACTTCAAGGCCAACCTGCCGGCGCTCGCGAACGAGCCCGCGCTGACGCGTCTGCTCGCGCGGATCGATCCCGGGCACGTGCTTCCGGTGCTGGCCGAGGAGCCCGCCGAAGGCTGGATGCTGCAGGCCGACGGCGGGCCGGCCATGCGCAGCCGGCTCGACGGGTCAGACGACGTGCGCCGGTGGGAGGAGATGCTCGGGCGCTACGCCGAGCTCCAGGTGCGGGCGTCGGAGCACGTCGGGGAACTGCTCGCAGCCGGCGCTCCCGACCGTCGGCTCGACGCGCTGCCGGGGCTCTACGAGCACCTGGTGGAGACCGGGCCCGACGACCTGCGCGGGCTGGGCCCGCGGATCGCCGCGCTCTGCGCCCAGCTCGACGCCTTCGGCCTTCCGCTGACCGTCGATCACGGCGATCTGCATTCCGCCAATGTGCTCGCGCCGGGGGATGGGTATGTGTTCTTCGACTGGCACGAGGCAACCGTCACGCACCCGTTCTTCAGCATGGTCGTGGTCATGCGCTCGGTCGCGCACAGCCACGGCATCGAGCCCGGCACCGCCGCCGCCGCCCGCCTGCGCGACGCGTACCTCGCGCCGTGGGCCGGCTTCGGCGGGCAGGCCTCGCTGCAGCCCGCCCTCGACCTCGCCCTGCGGGTGGGCCCGCTGACGCGGGCGCTCGCCTGGATGCGGGTGCTGCGCGGCGTTCCGCCCCCGGAGCGGGCCGAGTGGGCCGACCACGTCCCGGGCTGGCTGCACGACCTCCGGGCGGAGCTGGAGCGCGCCTAAGCGCCGACCGAGAACCGGGGACAGTCCCCGGTCGAAAGGTGTAACGCAAACGCAACTGCGGACGTTCGGGGACTGTCCCCGGTCAGGTCTTGAGCTCGGGCAGGTCGTCCTCCCAGAACTCGTGCGGTGCGCGGGCGGGGTCGGCGCCCGCGCCGCCGTGGCGGTCGGCCTCCTGGGCTCGCAGTTCGACCCGGCGGATCTTGCCCGAGATCGTCTTCGGCAGCGGGGCGAACTCGAGCCGGCGCACGCGCTTGTACGGCGCCAGGTGCTCGCGGGCGTGGCGCATGATCGCAAGCGCCGTCGCACGGGTCGGCTCGTGCCCCGCGGCCAGCACGACGTAGGCCTTGGGCACGGCCAGGCGCAGCGGGTCAGGGGATGGCACGACCGCGGCCTCCGCGACGGCCTCGTGCTCGATCAGCACGCTCTCGAGCTCGAACGGCGAGATGCGGTAGTCCGAGGCCTTGAACACGTCGTCCGTGCGCCCGACGAAGGTGATGTAGCCGTCCCCGTCCCGGCTCGCCACGTCGCCCGTGTGGTAGTAGCCGCCCTGCATCGCCTCGGCGGTGCGCTCGGCGGAGTCGCGGTAGCCGGTCATGAGCGCGAGCGGGCGGTGGCGCAGGTCGAGCGCGATCTCGCCCTCGCCGCCCTCGGCGCCCGTGATCGGGTCGACCAGCGCGACGGTGTAACCCGGCAGCGGCCGTCCCATCGACCCGATCTTGAGCGGCTGGCCGGGAGGGTTGCCGATCTGCGCCGTGGTCTCGGTCTGCCCGTATCCGTCGCGGATGGTGATGCCCCACACGCGCCGGACGTGCTCGATGACCTCGGGGTTCAGCGGCTCGCCGGCCGCAACCAGCTCGCGTGCCGGCACGCTCCACTTCGTCAGATCCTCCTGGATCAGCATTCGCCACACCGTCGGTGGGGCACAGAACGTCGTCACGTCGCAGCGCACCATCTGATCGAGCAGGCCGGCCGCGCTGAAGCGGGCGGAGTTCGCGATCATGACCGTCGCCTCGGCGTTCCAGGGCGCGAACACGTTGCTCCACGCGTGCTTCGCCCAGCCCGGCGAGGAGACGTTCAGGTGCACGTCGCCGGGCCGGATACCGATCCAGTACATCGTCGAGAGGTGCCCGACCGGATAGGACGCGTGCGTGTGCTCGACCAGCTTGGGCTGGGCGGTCGTGCCGGACGTGAAGTAGAGCAGCAGCGGATCGCTCGCACGCGTCGGGCCGTCCGGCGTGAACGCGGCCGGCTCACGGTCGGCGTCGGCGTAGTCGAGCCATCCGGCCGTCGGCTCGCCGACGGCGATTCGGGTGTAGCCGCCCGGCACCTGCGCGAACTTGCCCGCGTCGGCGGCGGTCGTGACGACGTGGCGGGCGCCGCCGCGCTCGACCCGGTCGACGAGGTCCTCCGGCCCGAGCAGCGTGGTGGCGGGGATGATCACCACGCCGAGCTTCATCGCCGCGAGGATGGTCTCCCACAGCTCGACCTGGTTTCCGAGCATCAGGATCAGCCGGTCGCCGCGGACGACGCCCTGTGCGCGCAGCCAGTTTGCGAGCTGGCCGGAGCGGGCGGAGAGATCCGCGAATGAGAGCTTCCGGTCGCTCCCGTCCTCCCCGACCACGCGCAGGCCGGTGCGGGCGTTCCCGGCGGCGATCACGTCGAACCAGTCGAGCGCCCAGTTGAACTCACCCAGATCGGGCCAGCGGAAGTCGCGGTAGGCCGCCTCGTAGTCCTCCCGCCGCTCGAGCAGGAGGTCGCGGGCGGCCCGGAACGTCGCCGTGCTCGCGGGCGTGTCCAGCATCGTCCGGAAAGGATAGGGCCTCCTCGCCGGGTGCTCCAGGGGCGGTGCATAGAATCCAGCGATGCCGCTGCAGCTCGTCCTCGGTCCGGCCAATTGCGGCAAGATCGCCCTTCTGCTCGACCGGTTCCTGGAGGCGGCGGACGCCGACCTCGATCCGTTCCTGATCGTGCCCAACCGGCTCGACGTCGAGGCGCTCGAGCGGGAGCTCGTCAGCCGCCGTGGCGTCCTCGCCGGCGGTCGCATCGGGACGTTCGACGACCTGTTCGAAGAGGTGCTGGGGCGCTGCCGCGAGCTGCGCCCGGTTGTCGGCGAGGTGCAGCGGCGCCTCCTGCTCACGGCCGCGGTGGCGGGAACGCCGCTCGAGGCGCTCGCGGCGTCGGCCCGGTTCGCGGGCTTCGCGGACGCCGTCGGCGCGCTCGCCGATGAGCTGGCGGCGGCGATGGCCGAGCCGGATCCCGCCGCGGCGTCCCCCCGTGCCCGCGAGCTGACCGCGCTTGTGCGCGCCTACCGCGCCGAGGTCGACCGCCTCGGCCGGCACGACCGTCCGGGCCGGCGGGCGATCGCCGCCGGACTGCTCGAGGGGCGCCTCGACGCCTGGGACGCGCGGCCCGTGCTCGCCTATGGGTTCGAGGACATGACGCGCGCGCAGGTGCGGGCGCTGCGGGCGCTGGCCGCGCGCTGCGCCGTGACGGTCTCGCTCCCGTACGAGGTCGACCGGCCCGCCTACGCGGCGGTGCGCCCGCTGGTCGAGGCGCTCGCGCAGTCGGCCACCCTCCAGGAGCTGCCGCCGGCGGACCACCATCACGCGGCCGCGCTGACCCATCTGGGGCGGACGCTCTTCTCGGACCGGCCGCCGCCGCCGGCCCCCGACGCGGACGGAGCCGTCGTTCTGCTCGAGGCGTGCGGTCGCCGCGGGGTGGCCGAGCAGGTGGCGGCCGAGGTCGCCGGCCTGGCCCGGCTCCGGCCTGGCGCTCGAGGAGATCGGAGTCATCGTGCCCTCCGTCGGCGGCCAGCGGGCCGTCCTCGAAGCGGCCTTCGCGGCCGTCGACGTGCCGGTCTCCATGGACGCCCGCGTCCCCCTGACCCGTACGGCGTTCGGCGTGGCGCTCCTGGGCGCGCTTCGGTTTGCGTGGCAGTCGGGCGAGCGACCGGAGCTGTTCGCGTACCTGCGCAGCCCGTTCTCGGGCGTGCTGCGCCGCCGCGTCGACTACCTCGAGGGCCGCCTGCGCGGACGGGGCGTGGCCGGTCACGACGAGGTGCTCGCGGCCCTGGCCGAGCACGCCGGGCCGGACGCCTTCCCGGCGGTCGACCGGCTGACCGCGGCCGAGGACGCGCTGGACGGGCTGGCCGCATTCGCCCGCGAGATGGTGCGCGCGGCCTGGTCGCTGGGCGCGCGGTTCGTGCCGGAGCACGCCAGGGGCGACATCCGCGCCGCCAGGGCCGTGCTAGGAGCGGTCGACGAGCTGCGCGGGCTCGGACGGCCGGTGACCCGCGACGAGCTGCTGGCGGCGGTCCAGCGCCTGGACGTGCGCATCGGCGCCGAAGCGGAGCCCGGTCGCGTTGCGGTGCTCGACCTGCGCAGGGCGCGCACCCGCCGCTTCCAGGTCGCGTTCGTGCTCGGGCTCGAGGAGGGCTCCCTGCCCGGTGCCGGGTCGGACCGGCGGGTGCTCGACGCCGCCGCGGCCGCGGAGCTCGGCGTCGAGCAGATGGATCCGGCCGAGCGCGAGCGCCACCTCTTCACGATCGCGTGCACCCGGCCCTGGCGGACGCTCTACCTCGCCCGCCAGGCCGCCACCGACGACGGCCGGCCGCTTGAGCCCTCTCCGTTCTGGACGGAGGTGGTGCGCGTCCTCGGCGAGCAGGCCCCGGCGCTCGTGCGCCGTCGCGGCCTGGCCGATGTCAGCTGGCCACTCACCGCGGCGCCGAGCGAGCGGGAGCGGCTGCGGGCGCTCACCCGGGAGATGCGCGTGGATCCCGACTGGGCCACCGCCGTCGCGGGCATGATGGGCTGGGAGCGCAAGCTGCGCCGTGCCGCGGGCGCCACCAGGCGCGACACGCGGCTGCACGACCCGGAGCTCCTGGGCGAGCTGGCGGGGGTCGAGCGGTACTCGGTGACCGAGCTCGAGCGCTACGGCGACTGCTCGTCGATGTGGTTCGTCGACCGCGTGCTCTCGCCGCGCGAGATCGACTTCGAGCTCGACGCCCGCATGCGCGGGTCGATCGCTCACGCGACCCTGGCCCGCTTCTTCACGCTGCTTCCCGCCGAGCTGGGCGTCGAGCGGCTGACCGAGGACGACCTGCCCGCGGCCTACCCGCTGATGCGTCGCTGCCTGTCCGAGGCCCTCGGCGGCCAGCGCGTGCCCGACTCGGTGGCCGGCAAGGAGCTCGGCCGGGCGCTCGAGCGTGACCTGGACGCGTTCCTGCGCTCCGAGGCCGACCTCGCCCTGCCGCTCGTCCCGCGCCGGTTCGAGGTCCGCTTCGGAGGGCCGATGGCGGCGCCCGGGCTGAAGGACGGCCTGCGCATCGGCGATTTCGCCGTCTCCGGCCAGATCGACCGCATCGACATGGATCCGGGCATGTCCCCCCGGGGCCTCGTGTGGGACTACAAGTCGGGCGCGAGTGCCCACTCGGCCGGCGAGATGGAGCGCGAGGGCCGGCTGCAGATCCCGCTCTACATCCTCGCGCTGCGTGACCTGCTGGGCATCGAGCCGCTCGGCGGCGTGTACCGGGCGCTGGCGGGCAAGCGGGCGGCCCGGGGGCTGGTGCTCGCGGGCGAGATCGAGACCGGCGCGCTCGCCCGGGCGGATCTGCTCGACACGGACGCCTTCTGGGCGCAGGTGGCAAGGGCGGCCGACGTCGCCCAGGCGGCCGTCACGGGCATGCGGTCGGGGCTCGTGCGGCACGATCCGCGCACGGGCGAGTGCCCGAGCTGGTGCACGCTGCACACGATCTGCCGGGTGCCGCGACCGTGAGCAGCGGGCGCTGGAATCCCGAGCAGCGCGAGGCGATCGAGCGCCGCGGGCGGGTGTTCGTGGCCGCAGGAGCGGGCACCGGCAAGACGGCCGTGCTGGTCGAGCGCGTCCTGCAGCAGGTGCTCGGCGGCACGCCGATCGACCGGCTGCTGGCGATCACCTTCACCGACCGCGCCGCCTCCGAGCTGCGCCGGCGCGTGCGGGAGGCGCTGGAGCTGGCCGGCGAGATGGACCGGGCGCGCGCGATCGACTCGGCCTGGATCTCGACCATCCACCGCTTCTGCCTGCGAATCCTGCGCGCAAACGCGTTTGACGCCGGCCTCGACCCGCGGTTTGCGGTGGCCGACGACGTGGGCTCGCGCCTGCTCCGCTCGGAGGCGTTCGACCTCGCGCTCGAGCGGTTCCTGGCCGAGGCGCCTGCGGGCGACGGCCGCCGGCTCGACCTGCTCGCCGCATACGGCCGCAGGCGGCTGCGCGAGACGCTGTCGCACACGCACGAGCAGCTGCGAAGCGCCGGCCGTCCGCTCGAGCTGCGCCCACACGCGGTGGCCGACCTGAGCGCCTCTGTCTCGGCCGCGCGCCGGGCCGCCGCCGAGCTCGACCACGAACAGGCTCGGCGCCTGGCCGCGCTGCTAGAGGCGCCACCTGACCCGGCCGTCCTCGCCGACCTGTCGGCGTACAAGGTGCGCAACACCGCCGCCCGGCACGACTACAACGCCGCCCGGGAGGCGGTCGAGGGCGCGGCGGGCGACGCCGCCGCGGTGGCCGATCTCGCGCTGCTGGAGGAGCTTCTGCGGCTCGTGGACGGCGCCTATGCCGACCTCAAGGACGAACGCAGCCTGGTCGACTTCACCGACCTCGAGCTGCGCACCCGGGCGCTCCTCCAGGCGCGGCCGGATCTCGCCGCCGGCTACCGCGAGCGCTTCGCCTGCGTGCTGGTGGACGAGTTCCAGGACACGAACCTGCTCCAGTGCGAGCTGATCGACCTCGTCGCCGGCGCCGAGCTCTTCCTGGTCGGGGACGAGTTCCAGAGCATCTACCGGTTCCGGCACGCCGACGTCGAGGTGTACCGGGCGCGGAGCGAGGAGGCGGGCGCCGACATGATCGCGCTGCGGCGCAACTACCGCTCGCGCGCGCATGTCATCGGCACCGTCAACGAGAGCTACCGGCGGGAGTTCGGCGAGCGCTACCACCCGCTGCTCGCGGAGGGCGTCTTCGACGGTGACGCCCCGGGCGGTGGGCGCGTCGACCTGCTTCTGACCGACAAGGTCGGCTTCGGCGAGTCGGGGCAGAGCTGGCGCGATGCCGAGGCGCGGGCACTGGCCGGGCGGATCGCCGAGCTGGTCGACGGCGGCGAGTGCCGGCCCGGCCAGGTGGTGGTGCTCTTCGAGGCCGGCACCGATGCGGCCCGCTACGAGGCCGCCCTGCGCGACCGGCGCCTGGCCACCGTTCGCGCGACGGGGCGCGGGTACTACGCCCAGCAGCAGGTGTCCGACGTGCTCGCCTACCTGCGCCTGGTGCGAAACCGCTACGACGACGTCGCCCTCCTGACGGTGCTGGCGTCGCCGCTCGTCGGGCTCTCCAACGACGGCCTCCTGCGGGTGCGCCGGGCGGCGCCGCGGCGGCCGATCTTCACGGCACTCGAGCGCGACGAGCCGCCCGCCGGGCTGTCGGCGGCCGAGCAGCGGCTGGTGCTGGCCTTCGGGCAGCGGTTCGCGCGGCTGGTGCGGGCGTCGGCCGACGTCTCGCTCGAGCGGCTGTGCGACCTGATCGCCGCCGAGCACGACTACGACCTGGCATGCCTGGCGATGCCCGACGGCGACCGTCGCTTCGCCAACCTGCGCAAGCTCGGCCGCCTGGCCGCGGAGTTCGAGGCCGTGCGCGGCCCTGACATCGAGGGCTTCGTCCGCTTCTGCGACGAACAGGCCGCCCTGCAGGTGCGCGAGGGCGAGGCCGCGATCGCCGAGGAGGGCCGCGACGCGATCGTGCTGATGACGGTGCACGCCGCCAAGGGGCTCGAGTTCGACGTCGTCGCGCTGGCCGACTGCGGCCGCGAGCGGGCCGCCCGCGCCACCCGCGACATCCTGGTCGCCGCCGACGGCAGCGTCGCCCTGCGCGCCGTCAATCCCGCCACCGGTCTGCTTGGCCCGGCGCTCGGCTACCCCGAAGTGGCGCTCGCCGAGCGCCAGGCCGAGCGCGAGGAAGCGCGGCGGCTGCAGTACGTTGGCATGACCCGCGCCCGCCACCACCTGATCGTGAGCGGCGCCCTTGACCCCGGCGAGGACACGTCGATCGCCTATCTGTGCGGGGGCCTCGGGGTCGATCTCGACTCGGATCCGGAGGTGGATGTGGGCGACGCCCGCCTGCGCGTGCACGTCGAGCGCCCGCCCGCCGCCGATGCGCCCAGCCAGAACGGCGGGGTGAATATTGAGTGCCTGGCACCGGATATTCAGCCGGTGGGGGAGCAGCTCGCGCTCTTTGGGCAGGGTGGGCGCACCGTCGAGGCGCTGCCGCTGCTCGCGCCGATCGCGCCCGCGCCGCCCGTGCCGCTGCGGCGCCTGAGCTACAGCGCGCTCTCGCTCTACCGCCGCTGCGGGTACCGCTACTTCGCCCAGCGGGTGCTGGGGCTGCCCGAGCCCGAGCGGGTCGCGGCGGAGGGGGAGGGGCTCGACCCGCTCGAGCTGGGCGATGCCGTGCATCTGGAGCTGGAGCGCGCAGACGGCCGCTGGCGCGACCTCTACCCGCACGCGAGCGCCGAGGACGAGGCCCGCATCGGCGGCTTCGTCGCGGCCTGGGTGCAATCGCCGCTGCGGGCGCGCGTCGCCGAGCTCGTCGATGCCCGGAACGAGGTCGCGTTCGCATTCGACGTCGACGGCGTGCTGCTGCGGGGCCGGTTCGACATCTTCGGCCGCTTCGGCGACGGCACCGCGCTGATCGTCGACTTCAAGACGAACCGCCTGCGCGAGCGCATCGCCCAGGACGTGATGGACACGAACTACGCAGAGCAGGTGACGACCTACGCGCTGGCGGCGCTGCGCTCCGGCGCGCCCGCCGCCGAGATCGCCTACGCATTCCTCGAGGATGCCGACGCCCTCGCGGTGCGCCGGTTCTCCGCCGCCGACGTCCCCGCGCTCGAGGCCGAGCTGCGCACCGCGATCGACTCGATCCGCGCCGGCCGGTTTCCGGCCCGGCCGGGGCCGCACTGCCGGGAGTGCCCGGCGCTCGACCTGCTGTGCGCAGGCCCGGCGCTGGAGTGGGGCGGATGAAGGAGGAGCGCCGCCGCCGGGCGGGGGAGATCCTCGACCGCCTGGCCGCCGAGCATCCCGACGCCCACATCGCCCTCAACTGGTCGACGCCGCTCGAGCTCCTGGTGGCGACGATCCTCTCGGCCCAGTGCACCGACGTGCGCGTGAACCAGGTCACGGAGACGCTGTTTCGCCGCTTCCGGCGGCCGCAGGACTACCTGGCGGTGCCTGCCGAGGAGCTCGAACGGGCGATCCAGCCGACGGGCTTCTTCCGCCAGAAGACGGCGGCGATCCGCGGCTGCTGCGCCGCCATCCTCGAGCGGCACGGCGGCGAGGTGCCCGACACCACGGCGGAGCTGGTCGCCCTGCCCGGCGTCGGCCGCAAGACGGCCGCCGTGGTGGCGTCAAACGCATTCGGCAGGCGCGAGGGGATTGCGGTCGACACGCACGTGCGCCGGCTCTCGCGGCGGCTGGGGCTCACCCGCCACACCGACCCGGACAAGATCGAGCGCGTGCTGATGCAGCTCTACCCGCGGGAGCGGTGGCTGCAGGTGTCCGACGTGCTCATCTTCCATGGGCGGCGGGTCTGCCACGCCCGCTCCCCCCGCTGCGATGTGTGCTCGGTCACCGACCTGTGCCCGTCGGCCTTCCGCTTCGACACGAAGTTGCGACGCCCCGCGCGTTGATCCGGCACGGCCCGCGGCGCGATCATCGCCGTGATGTCCCGGATCGAACTCGAGCTCTATGCCGACCGTCTCGCCCGCCACGCGGAGCGGCTGCGAGACGACGTCGACGGCGCCCGGCTGCGGCTGGCCTGGGCGGGACTCGAGCAGCGCGTGCGCACCGATCTGGGCGCACACGACGCGGCGGTGCTGGAAGCGCTCGGGGTGCTCGTGGCGGTCGACGATGCCGGTGAGCGGCGGCTGCTCGAGCGGCGCCTGCGGCAGCTGCAGGCGCTGGAGCGGCTGCAGGCCCTCGTCGAGCGGGAGCTGGCCGACGCGCGGCCCGCCCCGCCGGTCTAATCGTCCCCGCCGTCCAGCTCCGGGGCGAGCGACATCATCAGGCCGCCGTCCTCGTCGTAGGCGGGGAAGAGGTCGAGCCGCACGCGCCGCTCGCGGCCCGAGTGGTGGCGCAGCATCACGTGCTGGTCGAGCTTGCGCACGCCCCACTCGAGCACGACCGCTATCGGGTCGTCACCGTTCGTGAACCCCGAGAGGCCGAAGGCGTCGCCCACCGGCTCGCCCATCACCTCGGACTCGGAATAGCCGGTCAGCTCGAACACGCCCCGGCCGCACGAGAGCACCCGCGCCTCGCTGTCGCAGGTCACCATCCCGGCGCCGGCGGGCGGGAAGAAGTCCTCGAGCAGCTCGAACAGATAGCCGAACCCGCACTTCTCGCACCCGACCGGCTGTTGGGTCAGACCGGCCATGCCGTCGTCGTCCAGGGCGCGGGTCTTGCAGTTGGGGCAGATGAAATATCGCACGCCATGCAATGTAGCCAAGCGCGGCGTGCGAACATGTGGCATGCACTCCGGCGCCAACCGTCCCCGCAGCCTCGCCGGCCGATCGACCACCGAGCTCGAGGGGATGTTCGCGCGCGGCGTCCCGCCCGACCCGCCGCTTGACGGGCGCTACGACGGGGCACTGCTCCACCTGACGCTCGCGCCGGGGGCCGACCTCGTCTTCGAGCGGCTGCTGGGCCTGTGGCTGCCGTGGCTCGGAAAGCGCTTCGACGCCGCCTCCGCGAGCGGCGAGAACGTGTTCGACATGAGCGCCTACCGCGCCGGCGAGCGGTTGACACCGGCGCCGTACCGGGCGTGGTGGCCCGAGGACGTCCAGAGCTACCGGGCGCTGCGGTTCACGACGTCGGTCACCGCCGGAGAGCGCGACCCCGGCCTGGAGGTGCTGCGGATCGACTACGACCTGCCCGAGAACCCTCCGCCCGTGAGGCGGATCGTCGACGAGCTCGTGGCCGTCCAGCCGGGCGTCCATCTGGGACAGGCGCTCCTGCGCGGCGCCCGCCGCCGCCTGGCCTGGTTCACGCTCGAGTAGGTCTACGCAGCGCGGCCGGCCTCGGCGGGTGCGGCCGCCTCAGCTTTTCCCGAATGCGTCAGCCAGCGCTCGGCGTCGAGCGCCGCCATGCAGCCCATCCCCGCCGCCGTGACGGCCTGGCGGTAGACGTGATCGACCACATCGCCGGCGGCGAACACGCCCTCGATCTTGGTGGCGGTCGACCCGTCCTGCGTGAGCAGGTATCCGGCAGCGTCCATGTCCAGCACGCCCTTGAAGAGGCTCGTGGTGGGGTCATGGCCGATCGCGACGAACAGGCCGTCGGCCGCGAGCGTGCGCTCCTCACCGGTGATGGTGTCGGTCAGGCGGACGCCCTCGACCTTGCCCCCCTCGGTGCCGATCACGTCGCTCACGAGCGCGTTGGTGACGAACTCGATGTTCGGCTTGGCATGGGCGTGGTCGAACATGATCCGCGATGCCCGGAACTCCTCGCGGCGATGCACGACGGTGACCTTGGTCGCGAACTTCGCGAGGAACGTGGCCTCTTCCATCGCGGAGTCTCCGCCCCCGACCACCACCACGTTCTTGGCCCGGAAGAAGGCGGCATCGCACACGGCGCAGTAGCTGACGCCGCGTCCCTGCAGCGAGACCTCGTTCTCGAGGCCGAGCTGGCGGGCCGTCGCTCCTGTGGCCACGATGATCGATCGGGCACGATGTTCCTGGTCGCCCACGTAGACCCGCAGCGGCTGCTCCGAGAAGTCGACCCGGGTGACGTCGTCGGGCACCATCTCGGCTCCGAACCGCTCGGCCTGGGCGCGCATCGTCTGCATCAGCTCGGGCCCAAGGATGCCGTCGCGGAAGCCGGGATAGTTGTCGACGTCGGAGGTGATCATCAGCTGCCCGCCGTAGGCGAAGCCCTCGAAGACGAGCGGGTGCAGGTTGGCGCGCGCGGAGTAGAGCGCAGCGGTGTAGGCGGCCGGCCCGCCGCCGATGATGATGACCTCTCGGATATCGCTGCTCATGTGGCTCCTTCGCCGTCGCCTGGGGGATCGACTCCCTCATCTAGATTAACGATCGAAACGCGGAAAGATTCCTGACAGTGCTCACACCAGCGGCTGCCGTCGGTGATCCGGTGGCCGAAGAACGACCCCAGCGGCTGGCCGCAGAACGGGCAATAGCGAGGCTCGGCCACGCCCGTCAATATAGGCGCAGTGCTTTCCCGCCCGCCGTCGTTATCATGCGACGAGATGGGCAAAGCGAAGAAGGAGCTGACAAACCAGCGCCGGGCACAGCGGCTGGGCACGGGCGACGGCGTCGCGCGCTCGGGGAAGAAGAGCGGCGGCATGCCCGCGTGGGCGTTCCTGGTGGGCGGATCGATTCTGCTCGCGGCGGTCATCATCGCCGCCGCCTTCATCGTCACGCGGAGCTCCAACTCGAGTGCGGCGGGCGCCGGCCAGTCGGCGTCGGTCGTGCAGAACCGGCTGACCCACTCCAAGATCGACTTCGTGTCGCAGGGCACCTGGCAGCCCAACTATTCGAACCTCCAGAGCGCGCTCGTGGCCCTGGGTCTCGCTCCCGCCAACGAGGTCAACCCGGTCGTCCACTACCACTGGCACCTGACCCTGTACGTCGGCGGGGAGAAGGTGGTGATCCCGCGCAACATCGGCCTGCAGAACCCGCCGAAGATGTCGTCTGACATCCACACCCATTCGGTCGCCATCGACGTCCACTCGGGCATCATCCACGTGGAGTCCTCGGTGCCGAACTTCCAGGCGACCGTGCTGCAGTTCTTCGACGTCTGGGGCGTGTACGCGAGCGACCAGTGCATCGGCGGCTACTGCGGCGGGGTCAAGGTGTACGTCGACGGCAAGCTCTCGCCGGACGGCCTGAACACCAAGCCCACCGAGCACCAGGCGGTCACCGTGGTCGCCGGCTCCCTGCCTCCCGGCGTCAAGCCCGACAAGAAGTTCACCGGCTTCGCGCCGGGCGAGTAGCTACCTCCCGCCGTCGGCGGCCGGTTCTTCCTCGTCGAGGAAGAGGTCGACGGCGCCCATCTTGCCCACGCGCGGGATGATTTCGAGCTCGCCCGGGTAGCTGTAGTAGAGCCGCTGCGGGGTGCCGGCCGCCATGTATGGCCGGTCGAGCTCGATCACGACGCTGCGTCCGGCGACGCGGACGACGCCCCCCGTCTCGCCAACCTTGGGGCTGGTGCGGCTCACGATCCGCACGCGGTCACCGACCTCCACGGCGGGCGGCTCCGGGCGGACCTTGTACGTTGGCTGGTTCGGGCGCTTGCCGAGGGGCATGGTCGCCGGATTGTACGGGCCCGTACCCGGCGGCGGCCCGATTGGGCGGGCGGCCGTAGGCGACCGCCGCACAAGCCAGTGCCCCGCCGGCGAGGAATCCGCCCACGATGTCGCTCGGGACGTGCAGCCCGCCCAGCTCGAGCAGGCTCGTCACGAGCACGACCCACGCGATCACCCACGGGCGCGAGCGCGGCCACACGGTCGCCACCATCGTCGCCAGGATCACCGAGCGGATGGTGTGGCCGCTCGGGTATGACCCGTTCAGGGTCACGCCGAGAATGGTCGTGCTGGGGGCAAACCGGATCTGGTCGACCAGCCCCTTGCCGATGCCCTCGATCGCAAGCCCGGCCAGGAGCGCGACGGGCCATGCCAGCGCCTCCCGCCGCCGTCCCCGCCGGTAGAGCAGGATCGAGGTCGCGGCGACAATGGTGACCGCGGTGAACGTGTCGGCGGGGGCGAACGCGACCGCCGCGGCGCTCACCAGCAGCGACCGGTGGTCGTGGACAACCGGGCGCAGAGCGACCAGCGGGTCGGGCGGCGCCACCGTCTGCGCGAGCGACGACCCCGAGAGCGGTTGCAGGTGGTGGATGGCGAAGCGGTCGAGCGGACGCAGCAGGCCGGCTTCGACGGCCACCGTCAGAATCACGAAGGCCGCTCCCAGCAGGACCGCGCGTCGCATCCCGAAACCCTATGCGGTCGCCCCGGGCGGCTCGCCGGTCGGCCACCGGCTGACGTGGGCGCGGATCGGGTGTACCGTCGCCGGTGACCCTGTGGCGGAACTGGTAGACGCACCGGGCTTAAACCCCGGAGGCCTCCGGGCCGTGTGGGTTCGAGTCCCACCAGGGTCACTCCCACGACGAGGACACACGCCGACAACCCCGCCAGTAGAGCCGTTTCCCGCACGGTTACTGGGAACGCTGGACGGAGGCTATGTGCAGGTGGCAGAAGGAGGGAGGGTCTATGCGCCTAGCCCTGCACGGGTGGCTCAGGGGGAGCAGATACCGCCGGCGGTTGGGCTTGCTCGTGGACCATGTGCACAACCTGGGGCTGCGGCGACGGGCGAGTGAGCGACCACACGAGAGCGCCAATCCAACCGAGGAACGTCCACCCGAGGAGGAGGTTGAGCGCGAAGATCGCCCACTTGTTGTGGTGGCCGCGCACGAACGCGACGATCGACGGAACGAAGTACAGCAAGAGCCCGACGATGATCGCAACCAACACACCGCCGGAGGCCAAAACGACTTGGAGCGTCATTCGTGAGCCCCTTTCCGTGGTTGACCGCCGGATCGTAACGCTCAACACAAGTAAACGCGAAGCGGTCATTGAGTCGACGCTGGCGCGGGGGATGGCAGCGTGCGAACATGCGTTCCCTGTGACGTCGCAATGCCGCCGCTGAGAGGCTCCGTCTATCCCGTGCTGCTTTTGACCACACTGTGTGCCCATAAACTCCGGCCTGGGCTGACCCTCCCGGCGTGACCGACCCGAAGGTCATCTGCGACGCCAGGGGCTGCGATGAGCCCGCGGCACCGAACATGACCTACTGGGTGCACTGGTCGGGCGTGTTCCACCTGTGCGCAGGGCACTGGGAGCAGATCGGTGCCGACGGCCGGGAGGCGCTCTGGCGAGAGCTGCAGATCCCGCGGCGCGGGCCCGGTCCGCCGCCTGACGACTTCGAGCGTCGGTAAAGTGCGCGCATGTCCGAGGACTGGAACCACGCGACCAACACGATTGCCCCCGGGGCGGTGCCGCCCCAGCCGCATCCGTGCGGCAGCGGGCACGACTTCGAGGCGGCATCGCAGATGCCGCAGGTCGGGCCGCAGTGGTTCGTGGTCATGTACTGCCGCAAGTGCGGCGAGATCCGCAGCACCCGGGCGGTCTGACCAGCTCAGCTCGTCGTCGGCCGCACGATCGTGCGAAAGTCGCTCGCAAGATCGGTCGAGAGCAGGTACTGCCAGGGCATCAGGAAGTAGCCGCCGATCCCCCAGCTCGGGCCCCAGCTGTTGCGGACGAGGACATAGTTGGGCTGGTCGCCGAGGTAGCCGACGGCCAGCACCTCGTGCCCGCCCACCTGCTGCTCGCTCGGCGCCGGCATCGGCACGACGCCGCTGCTCGCGACCGCGGCGGACTCGAATGACTCGTAGACCGAGAAGCCGAACGCGATCGTCTGCTGGTTCGAGAGCACCAGCTTGAACTGGTTGACCGACCGCGGCACCGACTTGTAGCTCTTGGTCAGCCTGTGCGCGGCTGCATCCTGCCAGGCCTGCGGCGGCGGATTTTCGGCATAGTTTGCGATGTCGTACGGCCAGTCCGTCTCGGGCGGCGTCCCGAACCTGCGAGCTGCCTTGAAGCCGTCGCGGCCGAACGCGCCGGTGTCGCCCTTGCCGAGCGATCCCTCGATCGTGCGCTCGCAGTAGTAGATGAAGAGACGGCTCGGAGTCACCGCGGGCGCCCCGTCGAGGATGCCGTCGTACTCGAGCGCTCCGCCGACGGCGTTCGCAGTGCAGCTGCCGAGCTGACCCTGGTCAAACGGCGGCGGCATTTTCGGGCGCGGATCGACCTCGGGCAGGGGTGTGATCCCGGTGGTGTCGGCGATCAGATCGCGATGGTCGGGGAGGCTCGGCTTCCAGCCGTACCGCGCGATCTGGCGCTGCCCTTCGCTCATGACGACTCACGCTCCTTCGGGTTGCCCGCGTCGAGGATGTCCGCGGCCGCGAGGACCGCTCCGTGCAGGATGTCACGTTCGGACACGACGACCGCGCCGGCCCCCGTGGCCGCCACCACCGCCGACAGGATCACGCTGCCGGCCACAATGGTCGGCGCGCGCTCGGGCATCAGCCCCCGCACCAGCCTTCGCTGGGCGAGGGGGAGAGCGGCCAGTTCGCCGAGCAGCCGGTCAACCGCCTCGGCCGGCAGGCGGTGGCCGTCGATGGCCTCGGGGATCTCGAACTCGAGGCCCATGTCGATGGTCGCGAGGGTGGTCACCGTGCCGGCGACGCCGACCAGCTCGCGGGCCTCACCGGTCAACCGCGCCGGCAGCGTCGCGGCCGCCTCGGCCCGCAGCGCGGCGAGCTCGGCCGCGGTGGGCGGATCGGTGTGCAGATGGCGCTCGGACAGGCGCACACAGCCGATGTCGAGGCTGGCGCGATCGTGGACGCCGTCCGTCCCGCCGAGGATGAGCTCGGTCGAGCCGCCGCCGATGTCGCAGATCAGCGTGCCCGCGCCGACGGCCTGCCGCGAGCAGACGCCGCGATAGGTCATCTCGGCCTCCTCCTCGCCGGTCAGGAGGCGGGGGATGAACCCGTGCGCGGCCGCCGCTTCGGCGAGGAACTCCCGGCCGTTCTCGGCGTCGCGCACGGCGCTCGTCGCCACCGCGAGCACGGGCTCGGCCTCGAGCGTCGCGGCGCGGGCGGCGTAGCGCGCCAGTGCCGCCCGGACTCGGGCGACCCCCTCGTCCGTCAGGCGGCGCTCTGCGTCGACGCCGTCGCCGAGGCGGGTGATCTCGAGCAGGCGCTCGACCTCGGCGATGCCGCCACCGGCCGACACGTCTGCCACCAGCAACCGGGTCGAGTTGGTGCCGATGTCGACCGCACCGACCCTCCGGCTCATCGACGCACGATCTGGCGCACCGCCAGCAGCACGTCCGCGACGCCGGCGACCGGCGTCGTCAGCACCTCGAGCCCGGCCAGCGAGCGCTCGAGCCCCTCGAGTGCACGCTGCATCTGGGCCACCTTGGCGTTCAGCTCGGCGCTGCGCGTCTCGAGCGTCGCCAGGCCCTCAGCCTCGAGCACGGCGATCCGGCTCTGCAGCGTCGCCTGGGCCGCGCGGGCGCGCCTGAACGTCCGCAGGGCGCAGATGAGCGCCCAGGCGAAGCATGCCCCGACGAGCACTGCCCACACGATTATCGCCACCAGGAGCATCGCTGGATCTTAGGGCATCTGCTAGACTCCGTCCTTCGTCGCGGGGTGGAGCAGTCCGGTAGCTCGTCGGGCTCATAACCCGAAGGTCGCAGGTTCGAATCCTGCCCCCGCTACCTCTCGAAAGCCCCGTTTTGCGGGGCTTTCGTCGTTACGAATCCGGATTGGTCACGCCCGCCGCTCCTGAGGTGCTCAGGACGGTAGGCTGGCGGCCGACATGGAATCCGTGCAATGCAAGTTTCCCCAGTGCCAGCAGCAGGCGATCCTCGAGGTCGGCCCCCAGGGCGAGGAGGGGATCGCGCTCTGCGCCGAGCACCGGCAGCTCCTCCTCGAGGACGTCGACGAGTTCCGCCGCCTGTGGGGGGCGATCGACCCGAGGCCGTAGCGCCGGGCGGGTCGGGTCAGCCGGCGTCGGGCAGGCTGTTCTGGACGTTGTGCTCGCTCGCGTAGACCGCGACGAGGTCGTTGATGACGCCGGCGTCCGGGAAGGCGTAGTTGATCCTGACGAAGTCCTGCCACTTGTCGGGCAGGGCGTCCTCGGGGTAGATCGCCTCGACCGGGCATTCCGGCTCGCAGGCGCCGCAGTCGATGCATTCTTCGGGATCGATCACGAGCATCCGGTCGTACTCGTGGATGCAGTCGACCGGGCAGACGTCGATGCATGACTTGTCCTTGATGTCGATGCAGGGCTCGGCAATGATGTAGGTCACGCTGGATCCCTTCCCTAGGGTGGTGGAGGCGTCTTCGAGCACAAGCCGTACCCGCTTGCGGTGAAGTGCGTAGATCATCCTGCGGCCCCGCCGGTAGCAGACGACCAGGCCCAGGTCGCGCAGCAGGCGTAGGTGGTGTGAGACGGCGGACTGCTCCATCTCGACCGCCGCGGCCAGCTCGGTCACGGAGCACGGCGATTCGCGCAGCCGGGCGATGATCATGACCCGGTTGGGCGCCGCGAGCGCATGCATCGCGCCCGCCAGCCGCTCGGCGGCCTCGCGAGCGTCGCGCCCCGGTGGTCCCTGAAGCTCGGCGGGCACAGGGCGATCCTAGCATGAGTGATCACTCATACATTGTTGCGCGTTCGCCGGGCGCCAAGCTGGTAGGCTGAAATGGCTGTGAGGACCACGCTGCCTGGGCGGGACTATCACGCTGCCGAGGTCTTCGACCTCGAGCGCGAGCGGATCTTTGCCCGCAACTGGTACTACGCGGGACGCGATGAGGCCCTCTCCGAGCCCGGCGACTACATGACGGTGGACGTCGTCGGCGAGAGCGTGATCGTGCTGCGGGGCAGCGACGGCGAACTGCGGGGGTTCTACAACGTGTGCCGTCATCGCGGCTCGCGCCTGTGCGACGAGGCCTCGGGGCGCATGAAGGGGGCCGTCAAGTGCCCGTACCACGCGTGGGCCTACTCGTTCGACGGCCGCCTCATCGGCACGCCCAACGTCGCAAAGGACGAGATCGACCGGGACGCCCTGAGCCTGTGGCCGGTTGCGGTCGACACCTGGCACGGCTTTGTGTTCGTGCACCTCGACCCCGATCCGGTGCCGCTCGAGCAGTGGCTGGGAGACCAGCACGACGGCCCGCTGGGGTTCGCGCGGTTCAACCTGGGTGAGCTCCGGATCGGCCACATGACGGTGAACGAGGTACACGCGAACTGGAAGATCCTGATCGAGAACTACAACGAGTGCCTGCACTGCCCGACCGTGCACCCCGAGCTGGTCGCGGTCGTCCCCGCGTTCCGCAAGGGCTCGGTGTTCGACGCGCACCGCCAGGACGGCGGCGTCGCCATCGCCGGGGGCGGCGACAGCTTCACGCGCACCGGCCACTCGAGCCTGCCGCTGATGCCCGGCCTCGACGAGCACGATGCGACGTCGCTGTACGGGTGCACGGTCTACCCGAACATGTTCCTCGACGTCACCGGCACCGGCGCCATCTCGACCGCGCTCTGGCCGCGCGAGGCCGGCCTCACGACCGTGGTCTCGGAGTATCTGTTCCGGCCCGAGGCGATCGCCGATCCCGGGTTCGATCCGTCGGATGTCGTCGAGTTCGCCGAGCTCGTCGGACACCAGGACTATGTGGTCTGCGAGCGCGTCCAGCGCGGCGTGCGCTCACGCGCTTTCACCCACGGGGTGCTCGCCGAGAAAGATGCGCTGCTCGACGACTTCAACGCCCGCTATCTGGCCCAGCGCGGCCCGCTCGGCTAGCACCGGGCGTCCCCCACAATCGCGTAGCGAAGCTACGTCGTTTGTCTGGAAGGTCCTGGTTTCGCGCGCCGATAACAGGGGTGCGATGCACACCGATCCCAACTCCGACACCGTTTTGGCCTACCAGACGCAGGTCCGGTACGGCCGCGGCGAGGCGTGGGTCACCCTCGATGTGAGCATCGATCGCGAAACGGCCGTCGACGAGGCCTTCTTCCGCTGTGATCCGTGGGGCCGGGTGCCGACCGAGATCCGCGTGCGTTCGCTGTCACCTTCTCGCGCAGCCTGACCGCCTAGTCTGGGAGTCGATGCGGCGACGTATCGACCTGTGGCTACTCGGGAGCGCGCTCCTGGCGTCGTTTGTGACCGGCGTGCTCGGCCTGTGGGTCTCCGACCGCCACGCCCACCTCGTCGTGTGGGCGCACGGCGCCACCGGCATCGCCGTGATCCTGCTCGTCTGGAGCAAGCTGGGCGTGATCCGGCGCGGTCTGCGGCGGCGCTGGCCGCACGTCTTCCTGTCGGTCGTCGCGGCCGCCTGTGCGGTCGGCCTGCTCGGCTTCGGCGTCGCCCACTCGCTCGGCGTCCGCGATGTCGGTCCGCTGACCGCGCAGGGGTGGCACATCACCTTCGCCCTCGTCCTGGTCCCGCTGCTGCTCGTGCACCTCCTGCGGCGCCCGATCGCGCTGCAGCACGGCGACCTCACCCGCGGCGCGCTCCTGCGGCTCGCGACGCTGTCGGTTGCGGCGGTTGCCGCCAAGTTCGCCTTCGAGCGGTTTCTGGGCGTGCCGCGCGCCGCGACCGGGTCGCTCGAGCAGGCCGAGCCCGCGCCCACGGTGTGGATCAACGACTCGGTGCAGCACATCAGCCCGGCCGCCTGGCGGCTCGACGTCGGCGGCCGGCGGCTGGGGCTGGCCGATCTCGCCCGCCTGCCGCAGCACGAATGGACGTGCACGCTCGACTGCACGAGCGGTTGGTACGCGCGCAACCGCTGGGGCGGCGTGCGGCTGTCCGACCTGCCCCTTCGCACACCGCCCGGCACGACCAGCATCGAGGTGCGGTCGGCGACGGGCTACACGCGCCGGTTCGACCCGTCCTCCGCGACGGGGCTCATGATCGCCACCCACCTCGACGGCGTGCCCCTGGATCCCGACCACGGTGCGCCCGCGCGGCTGGTGGCGCCGGGGCGGCGGGGGTTCTGGTGGGTCAAGTGGGTGACGGCCGTCCAGCCGAGCACCAAGCCGCCGTGGTGGCAGCCGCCCTTCCCGCTCTCGTGAATATTTGGGGCCAGGCCCCAGATATTCACGCCGGGACGTGGCCGCCGATCCGCGCCCGCAGCTGCGTGCGCAGGTCGGGTGGGGCGAAGGATGCCTCGAGCGCCGCCAGGTTGCAGCGCATCAGGTCGTCATCGGTCCAGGCGAATGTCGACCGGAGGCGCTCGTACTCCCGCTCGAGCGTGATGTCCGTGATCGCGCGCCCATCGGTGTTGACGCCGAGCGAGACGCCCCGGCGGTAGAGCGCGTCGATGGGGTGGTCGGCGTAGGTGTCGCACAGGTTCGTCTGCACGTTCGACGACGGGCACACCTCGAGGTGGATCCCGGCCGCGATCAGGTGCTCGACGAGCTCGGGGTCCTCGATGCTGCGCGCGCCGTGGCCGATCCGCTCGGGTCGCAGCCGCCGCAGCGTCTCCCAGACGCTGTCCGCGCCCGCCGCCTCGCCGGCGTGGGCCGTGCGCCGCAGGCCGTGCTCCTCGGCATACCGGAACGCCTCGACGTGCGCATCGAGCGGGTGGCCGGCCTCGTCGCCCGCGATGTCGAGCGCGACCACCAGCGACCCCTGGAACTGGTCGACCAGGTGGGCCGTCTCGAGGCTCGTGGCGGCGTCGTAGTGGCGCAGTGTGCACAGGATCAGGCGCGCGGCGACGCCGGAGTCGGCGGCCGACCGGTCGACCGCGGCGTTCACGATCTCGACCACCTCGGCCGGCTCGAGGCCGCCGTCCGTGTGCAGGTGCGGCGCAAAGCGCGGCTCGGCATACACCACGCCGTCGCGGGCGAGCTGGTCGAACAGGTCATCGACGATCGTCTCGAGGCCCTGCTGATCCTGCATCAGCGCCACGATCCGCGGCGGCCGCAGCAGGAAGTCGACCAGGTTCGTGCACTTGGCCGGTGCGATGAAGTCGGCCCGGTACTGCTCGAGGGTGATCTCCGGGCGCAGCCGGGCGACCGCGGCATGGCTCGCGGCGCAGTCGAGGTGCAGGTGCAGCTCGATCTTGGGAAGCCCGGGCATCGCGGGATCGTAGTTCACGGATACTGCGTCTGACATGACGCCCGCCACCCGCCAGCACCTGATCTTCGACGCCGACGACACGCTGTGGGAGTCGAACGTCGTCTTCGAGGAGGTGATCGACGAGTTCATCGCCTGGCTCGACCATCCGGCGCTCGCCCGCGAGGAGGTGCGCGCCGCCCTCGACGAGATCGAGCGCGAGCACTCGGCCCTGCACGGCTATGGCACCGGTGTGTTTGCGATCAGCCTCGAGGTGACCGTCGCCCGCCTGCACGAGCGCGAGCCGACCCCGGCCGACCGCGAGGCCATCGCCCGGTTGACGGCGCGGCTGCGGTGGGAGGAGCTCGACATCATCCCCGGCGTGCCCGAGACGCTGGCCGAGCTCCGGCGGCGGCACGATCTGCTGATGCTGACGAAGGGCGAGCGGGCCGAGCAGGCGGGCAAGATCGAGCGCTCCGGGCTCGCCCACCTGTTCCGGCGCACGGTGATCACGCCCGAGAAGACCGCCGACACCTACCGCGAGCTGGTCGCCGAGGAGTCGCTCTCACCCGAGCGGACGTGGATGATCGGCAACTCGCCCCGATCCGACATCCTGCCGGCGGTCGCGGCCGGCCTGCGCGGCGTGTTCGTCCCCAACCCGCACACCTGGCGGCTCGAGCACGACGAGCTGCCCGCCGAGCACGACCGCATCCTGCACGTGCCCGACTTCCGCGCGCTGCTCGAGCACTTCTAGCGCCGCTAAAGTGGCGGCATGGCGATGTTCTTCGTCGTGCTCCGCCGCAGGGGTCCGAGAGTGGGATCCCGCACAGCCGCTCGAGGGGCAGTCCGGATGGAGGGAGCACGCGGACTTCATGGAAGGGCTCGTTGACTCGGGCTTTGTCGTGCTCGGCGGGCCGCTTGCCGACGAGCACCGGGTGGTGCTCGCCGTTAGCTCGGAGTCCGAGGCCGCCGTCCGGGCCACGCTCGCGCGCGATCCCTGGGACCAGACGCATCTGGTCATCGACTCGGTCGACGCCTGGACGATCCGGCTCGACGGCCGCAAACGCTGATGCGGTCGCTCGCGGCCGCCGCCCTGGTCGCGGGTGCGTGTGCCGCGTGCCTCGGGAGCTCGGCCTCGCCGCCGGCCTCACACCCCCGCGTCGCACTGTCCGCGTGTCCGATGACCGTCGTCCACTACACCGCGCGGCCCGGCGTGGAGTCGTCGATTCGCGGCCTGCCCTGGGTCGCCGCAACCCCGGCCGCGTCACAGATCATCGGCCACCTCTTCTACTACGCCCTCCCCGGGGTCGCCTGGCGCCGGCACCACACACCGGGCCTTCGCATCTACCCGGGCGGCGTCGTGCCCGGAAGCGGAGGCGCGCAGACCAAGATCCTCTGGATCGACTACCGCAACCGCGCCCGCGGCACGATGGTCATCGCCGGCCGACGCCTCGACGCGCCCGGCCGGTTCCGCCAGTCGTTCCCGGTGCTCGGGCCGTCGATCATCGACGTCCCCTCACGGGGGTGCTGGCGGCTCACGCTGCACACGCGCACGACGACGGCCTCGGTCACCATGCGCGCTGCTCAGTAGCGGTAGTGCTCCGGCTTGTAGGGCCCGTCGGTCGGGACGCCGATGTAGGCGGCCTGCTCGGGCCGCAGTTGCGTCAGCTTCACCCCGAGCGCGTCCAGGTGGAGCCTGGCCACCTTCTCGTCCAGGTGCTTCGGCAGCGTGTACACCTGCCGCTCGTACGCGCCGCTCTTCGTGAAGAGCTCCATCTGGGCGATCACCTGGTTCGTGAACGAGTTTGACATGACGAAGCTGGGATGGCCGGTGGCGTTGCCGAGGTTCAGCAGCCGCCCCTCCGACAGGAGGATCACCGAGTGCCCATCGGGGAAGACCCACTCGTCCACCTGCGGCTTGATGGTGACGCGGCGGACGCCCGGAACCGCGGTCAGGCCGGCGATGTCGATCTCGTTGTCGAAGTGGCCGATGTTGCCGATGATCGCCTGGTGCTTCATCCGGCCGATGTGCTCCGCCGTGATGATGTCGCGGTTGCCGGTCGCAGTGATGAAGATGTCGCCCCGCTCCAGGACGTCCTCGAGCGTGGTCACCTCGAAGCCGTGCATCGCCGCCTGCAGCGCGCAGATCGGGTCGATCTCGGTGATCACCACACGCGCGCCCTGGCCGCGCAGCGACTCGGCGCAGCCCTTGCCGACGTCGCCGTAGCCGCACACGACCGCGATCTTGCCGCCGATCATGACGTCGGTGGCGCGGTTGATGCCGTCGATCAGCGAGTGCCGGCAGCCATACAGGTTGTCGAACTTCGACTTGGTGACCGAGTCGTTCACGTTGATCGCGGGGAACAGGAGCTGGCCCGCAAGCTGCATCTCGTAGAGCCGGTGCACGCCGGTCGTCGTCTCCTCGGTGACGCCCTTGATGCCCGCTGCGATGGTCGTCCAGCGCTGCGGATCCTGCTCGAGCGACTGCTCCAGCAGGCGCAGCACGACCCGGAACTCCTCGGTGTCGGCCGCATCCGCGGCGGGCACGGCGCCCGCGCGCTCGTACTCGACGCCCTTGTGCACGAACAGGGTGGCGTCGCCGCCGTCGTCGAGGATCATGTTCGGGCCGCCGTCGGGCCAGAGCAGCGCCCGCTCCGCGCACCACCAGTACTCCTCGAGCGTCTCGCCCTTCCAGGCGAACACCGGGACGCCGCGCGGGTCGTCGGGAGTGCCGTCGGGCCCGACCGCGACCGCCGCGGCGGCGTGATCCTGGGTCGAGAAGATGTTGCACGACGCCCACCGCACCTTGGCGCCGAGGGCCACCAGCGTCTCGATCAGCACCGCCGTCTGGATGGTCATGTGCAGCGAGCCGGTGATGCGCGCACCCCGCAGCGGCTGCGACTCCCCGAACTCGCGCCGGGTCGCCATCAGGCCGGGCATCTCGTGCTCGGCAAGCTGGATCTCCTTGCGGCCGAACGCGGCCAGCGAGAGGTCGGCGACCTTGAAGTCGGTGTCTGTCGTGACTGCCGTGGGATTCATTCGCTCTCCAGATGTGTGGGAATCAGGGCTGAGGTCGCGAGCTCGACCGGGGTGTGCTCGAATGCGGTGATGCGGGTGAGGCCGTCGACGCGCTCGCGGATCTCGTCGGCGGTGAGGCGGGCAACGCGGTCGGTGCCGAACTCCTCGACGTTGAACGACGCAAGCGCCGTCCCGTACGCCATCGCCTGGCGCAGCACATCGTCGGTCAGGCCCTGCTCCGCGTGCCGTGCAACATAGCCCAGGAAGCCGCCCGCGAAGGTGTCGCCGGCGCCGGTGGGGTCGATCACGGTCGCGAGCGGGAATGCCGGCAGCGAGAAGAACGAGTCGGGTGTCACCATCGCCGCGCCGTACTCGCCCTGCTTGGCGATGATCACGCGCGGCCCGAGCAGCTGCAGCTCGCGGGCCGCGGTGAGGACGTTCGGGCGGCCGGTCAATTGGCGCAGCTCGGCGTCGTTCAGGAGCACGCAGTCGACCGTCTGCAGCACCTCGAGCAGCTGGTCGCGGGCGGTGTCGATCCAGAAGTTCATCGAGTCGAGGGCGACGAACCGGGCGGTGTGGCAGTGCCGGCGCACGGCCAGCTGCAGCGTGGGCTGGATGTTGGCCAGGAACAGGACGTCGCACTCGCGCGAGCCCGCCGACAGCTTCGGCTCGAAGTCTGCGAACACGCCCAGCTCGGTGGCGTGCGTCTGGCACTGATTGAGATCCCAGCCGTACTCGCCGTGCCAGAAGAACGTCTTGCCGCCGGGGACGCGCTCGATGTCCGAGACGTTCGTCCCCCGGGTGCGCAGCACCTCGAGGTGCTCCTCGCCGAAGTCGTCGCCGACCGGGCCGACCACCGAGACCGTGTCGAAGAACGAGGCCGCGAGCGCGAAGTGGGTCGCCGCTCCGCCCAGCATGCGCATTCGCTCGCCGAAGGGGCTCTTGACCCGATCGAACGCGATCGAGCCGACGACCGTTACGCCCATCGCGACGCCGCCTCGCTCATGCGGGCACCGCGGCGGGCGCCGCCAGCCCCGCCGCCTCGCGCAGGGCATCTGCGCGGTCGGTGCGCTCCCACGTGAAGTCGGGATCGTTGCGGCCGAAGTGGCCGTAGGCGGCCGTCTTCTGGTAGATCGGCCGGTGCAGGTTGAGCTCCTCGCGGAACGCGCCCGGGCGCAGGTCGAAGTGCTCGGAGATCAGCTGGGCGATGCGGCCGCGGCCGATGTGCTCCGTCCCGAACGTCTCGACCATCACCGAGACCGGGTGCGCCACCCCGATCGCGTAGGCGACCTGCACCTCGACGCGGTCGGCAAGCCCGGCCGCGACCACGTTCTTGGCCACCCAGCGGGCGGCGTAGGCGGCCGAGCGGTCGACCTTGGAGGGGTCCTTGCCGCTGAACGCGCCGCCGCCGTGGCGGGCCATGCCGCCGTACGTGTCGACGATGATCTTGCGGCCCGTGAGCCCGCAGTCGCCCATGGGGCCGCCGATGACGAACCGGCCGGTGGGGTTGACCATGAAGTTGGCCCGCAGCGCCCCCTCGTCGTACAGCTCCGCGGGCAGGACAGGGCCGACCACGTGCTCCCACAGGTCGGGCTTGATCCGCGTCTCGCAGTCGACGCCGTCGGCGTGCTGGGTCGAGATCAGGAGCTTCTCGATCGCGACGGGCTTGCCGTCGCGGTACCGCACGGTGACCTGCGTCTTTCCGTCCGGGCGCAGGTAGGGGATGAGCTCGCTCCGGCGCACCTCCGCGAGCCGCTTGGCCAGCCGGTGGGCCAGCCAGATCGGCATCGGCATCAGCTCGTCGGTCTCGCGGGTGGCGTAGCCGAACATCATGCCCTGGTCACCGGCTCCGGCGACGTCGAGGGTGTCGTCGTCGGTCGAGTCCACCCGCACCTCGTAGGCCGAGTCGACGCCCTGGGCGATGTCGGGCGACTGGCGGTCGATCGTGTTCATCACGGCGCAGGTGTTGCAGTCGAACCCGTAGAGCGCGTTGTCGTAGCCGATGCGGCGCACCGTCTCGCGGGCGACGTCAGGCACGTTCACGTGCGTGGTCGTCGAGATCTCGCCGGAGACGACGATCAGGCCGGTGTTGACCAGCGTCTCGCAGGCCACGCGGCCGTAGGGGTCGTCGCGCAGGACGGCGTCGAGCACCGCGTCGGAGATCTGGTCTGCGATCTTGTCCGGGTGCCCCTCGGTGACTGACTCGGATGTGAACAGGTACTCGTTGTCGGCAGCGGTCATGCCGGTGGCCCCTCGCTTTCTCCAGTTCGCGTCACCTCGATCAGGTACGCGACGATGACGTTCTGGTCGCCCAGCGTCAGGTGGTAGGCGTCGGACAACTGCTCCACCCGCCGGATCTGCTCTTCCTTGTCTGCAAACAGCTCGTTGAACTCGAAGAACGCGAAGTCTACGACCCGCGACGCAAACCCCGCTCGGTCAAGCAGCTCGGCCGTCCGCCGCTGGCCGATGATCGAGAGCTGCATGATGTAGGCGACGCCGTCGGCGGCCAGCGCCTCGGGCAGGATCGCGATCAGGTGGTCGATCAGATTCCGGCCCCAGTAGTCGAGCGGCCGGTGGGTCGAGGCCTGCGCGAACGGGTCGACCGGAAGCTGGTAGAGGCTCGCCACGATCACGTCGTAGCGCTCCTCGGGCACCCACGGATACAGGTCGACCGCGGCCGCGCTCACGCGGTCGGCGACGCCGTTTCGGAACGCGTTTGTGAGCGTGTTCGACACGGCCCGGTCGTCGACGTCGATGGCGTGCACGTGCGCGGCGCCGTTCTTGGCCAGCTGCACCGTCTGCAGGCCGGTGCCACAGCCGACATCCAGGCAGCGGCGGCCGCGGCCGACGTCCTCGCGGTACAGGTACTTCCACACCAGGAAGCTGCCCTGCGTGGGCGCAAACACCCCCGGCTCGCGCAGGAGATCGGGGAAGTCGAGCGGGAAGAGCACCGCGCCGCGCTCGTCCGTCCACGGCTCGACCCGGGCGCCGCTTCGCGCTCCCGGGTCGTCCACCGCCGCGGCCAGCTCCCGTGGCCGGGTGTGGCCGGCCGGGACGCCCTCGAGGGCCGTTCGCGCCGCCGCGAGGTGCTCGGGCCCGACGCCGCAGCATCCGCCGATGATCTGCGCCCCCTCCGCCCGCCAGCCCAGGGCCATCTCGGCGTACTCCGCGCCGCCCACGCCCGCCTCGGTGCGCCAGCCCGCGGTCGAGAGGTAGCCCAGGTTCGGGTACACGCCGAGCGGCAGGTCGGTGAAGTCGCGCATCCACGAGATCATGCCGCCCACATGATCGGGCGGGATGCAATTGATCAGGAGGGCGGCGATGCCCATCTGCTCGAACCGGCGCGCCGCGCGGCCGAACGAGTCGCCCTCGGGCCCGCCCCAGTGCTCGCCGTAGACGCCGCAGACACCCTGCAGGCAGCGCCGGAAGCTGAGCCAGACGGGGATGCCGGTGGCGAGCAGGCGCTCGACGGTCGCATAGGTCGATGTCCGCACCAGCGAGAGCGTCTCGAGCAGGACGATGTCGGGCGGATCCTCCTCGAACACGCGCGCGAGCAGCCGGATGGTCTCGGCGCCCTCGGGCGTGTCGACGTCGCCGTTGATGCTGAACGCGATTGCGCACTCGCCGCCGCGCCCGCCCTCGGCGGCGGCCCGGCGAGCAAGCCCGATCCCGCGCCGGGCGACGTCCATCCAGTGCACGGGCCGGTCGGCGTCCCACAGCGATGGGCGCTCGTCGCGGACCGCGGTCGGAAGGCCCCAGGTGTCGGTCGAGATCACGTCGCAGCCGACGTCGACATACGCGCGGTGCACCCGCAGCACCTCGGCGGGCGAGCGCACGAGCGCGCCCGTCCCCCACAGCCGCTCCTGCAGCTCCGGCCGGTCGTCGGCAACCTCGCGCAGCTCGGTGGCGGTGCCGCCGTCGAGGATGACGCAGCGGTCGGCGGCGATCAGCCCGGCGATCCGCCGGTAGAGGTTCTCGCGCGGCTCGAAGGCCGCCGCGGCCGCAGCGGCCGCGCCAGTGTGTGCATCCGGTGTCATCCCGCTCGAAATGGTAGGCGGGTATCCTCGCCGGCGGGTGAAACGTCCGCTTGTGATCGACTGGGAGGCGCGCGAGTTCGCCGCGATGCGGCCCGGCATCTCCGGCAGCACAATCGCGTCCGCCGACCTGACCGTGACCATGTACCGGTACGCGGCCGGGTCGGAGTGGGAGGAGCACCGCCACCCGGAGGATCAGCTGACGATCGTCCTCGAGGGCGAGATCGTCTTTCACGCCGGGGCCGACGAGCTGCGGCTCGGCCCCGGGCAGCAGGTGCTGATCCCGGGCGGCGTGCCGCACGCGGCCACCGCCGGCAGCGGCGGGGCGG
Source organism: uncultured Actinomycetes bacterium (assembly GCA_963703275.1). GTDB lineage: Bacteria > Actinomycetota > Thermoleophilia > Gaiellales > JAICJC01 > JAICJC01. The sequence continues at coordinate 906,762 of OY969804.1, forward strand.
TCACCCTGAACGTGTGGCCGCCGCGGATGTGAGAACCTCAGAGGGTGCCGAAGCCCACCGCTGCCGCCGCGTCCGAGGTGCCCTACTTCGACGTCTCGGATCCTGACTTCTCGGCGTCATCCGAGGCGGTGCGGGCCGCCCGCGAGCAGAGCTGGTACGCCCGCACGAACTTCGGGCTGGCCGTGCTCCGGTACGAGCAGACGAGCGCGCTTCTGAAGGACCGGCGGCTGCGCCAGGGCAGCTTCGCCTGGCCGGCCCAGAACGGCATCACCGAGGGCCTCCTGGCCGACTGGTGGTCGCTGAACGTCCTCAGCGTCGAGGGCGACGATCACCGCCGCCTGCGCCGGATCGCCAACCCCGCGTTCTCGCGGTCGCTGATGGAGCGGATGGTGCCGGGGTTTCGCGACCTGGCAAGCGAGCTGGTCGACGCGTTCGCCGGCCGGGGCAGCTGCGAGTTCGTGGCCGAGTTCGCCGAGCCGTACTCGGCCCGGGTGCTGTGCCGCCTGGTCGGGCTCGACGAGGGCCGCTGGCAGGACGTGAGCCACTGGTCGACCGACATCGGCCTCGCCTTCGGCATCACGATCGCAGAGGACCGCGAGCGGATCGAGACCGCTCTCGCGAAGCTGTATGGGCTCGGCGACGAGCTGATCGAGGAGCGCCGGCGGGCGCCCGGCGACGACGTCATCTCGGGCCTCGTGGCCGCGCACGACGGCGAGGGCCGGTTGACGCATGCGGAGCTGCGGGCGATGATCGCGCTGATCATCTTCGGGGGCATGGACACGACCAAGAACCAGCTCGGACTGGCCCTGCAGCTCTTCGTCGAGCACCCCGGCCAGTGGGCGCTCCTGGCCGAGCGGCCCGAGCTGGCGGGAAACGCGGTCGAGGAGGTGATCCGGTTCAACCCGACCGTGGTGTGGACCACCCGCCGCGCCGTCGAGGACATCACCTTCGAGGGCCTCGAGATCCCGCGCGGGACGACCCTTCACCTGCTCAGCCCGCCCGCCAACACCGACCCGCTCGCGGTCGGCGACGAGCCGTTCGACATCACGGTGGAGCGGCGGGCGCACTTCGGCTTCGGCGGCGGCGCCCATCACTGCCTGGGTCACTGGCTGGCGCGAATCGACATGCGCGAGGCCTTGCCATTGCTGGCACGCCGGCTCCCGGGCGTGCGGCTGACGCGGCCGGCGACGTTCCGCCCCCAGAGCGGTGTGACCGGTGCCGTGGAGCTGCCGCTCGCGTTCCTTGCCACCCGGCCCGAGGAGGCCCCATGCGTGTGACCGTCGACACCCAGACGTGCGATCACCACGGCCAGTGCATGATCGCCTGCCCGGAGGTGTTCAACCTGGTCTCGCCCGACCGGCTGGAGTACGTCGCCGAGCCCGATGAGAGCCTGCGCGACTGCGTCGAGGAGGCCGAGGCCGCGTGCCCGACCCTGTCGATCATGATCGAGGACTGACGCCCGGCGGGTAGGCGCCGGCGCGAGTTTCGGGGAGGGCGGCCCACCTGTTCCGGGTATGGCCGGGTGCCTCGGGATGGTCGAGGCTTGGAGGATGGCCCTTCCGCGCACCCTCGCCGCCCTTGTGCTCTCCGCCGCGGTCCTGCTCGTGGTTGCGGCTCCGCCGGCGCTCGCGGGCTCGATCCTCCCGGCCTCCGGTGTCTACCTGGGTGCGTTCGCCAACGAGCCGGGTGGAATCACGGCGCTCGAGACGGCCATCGGCCGCAATCTCGCCCTCGACCGCACATACGTGCCGTGGACGTTCACCGGCTGGGCGAGCCGAGTCGCTCCTGACAAGGCCGCAGGCAGGATCCCCGAGCTCGCCTGGTCGGCCGCCCCGACCACCACCGCGGCTGCCATCGCAGCCGGCACGCAGGACCGCGTCATCCTGGCCGCAGCCAGGGCGATGCGAGACACCGGCACCCAGATCATGCTCGTGCCCTGGTATGAGTTCGACCAGCCGCGTGGGCACAAGCGCTTCATTGGCGGGCCGAAGCACGTCGTCGCCGCGTGGCGGCACATGGTGCTGCTGTTCCGGGCCGTTGGCGCGACCAACGTTCACTTCGTGTGGACGCCGATGGCATATGACTTCGGCGCGCACGCGAAGGTCGACGCCGCCGGCTTCTACCCCGGCAACGCGTACGTGCACTGGATCGGCGCCGACGCCTACAACTTCCCCGGCGCCCCGTTTCGCACCCAGGCGGAGCTGCTCGATCCCGCGCTGGCATTCGCCCACGCCCACGGCAAGCCGTTCATCGTCGGCGAGACGGCCAGCCTCAGCAGCAACGCCGAGACGCCGGCCTGGATCGAGGCGTACGGAACCTGGGCGGCGCTGCACCCGCATGTGAAGGCGATCACCTTCTTCGACTCGATCTCGCCGAAGGGCAACGACTTCAGACTGCTGGCATACCCCTCCGTCCTGGCCGCCTTCACCGCGCTTGGCCAGGACGCGAACATGCAGGCGATGCCCTAGCCCGAGCGTGCCGGCCGCGCGGGGTAGACTCGCGGGCCGATGGCCGACTGGGTGACCATCTCATCGCTTGCGACCGCCGGCGGAACGCTTGTGCTGGCGGTGGCGACCTTCTCGTCGGTGCGCTCGTCCAACCGCTCGGCGCGCGTCGCCGAGCGCGCGCTCATGGCCGGCCTGCGGCCGCTTCTGATGCCGTCGCACCTGGAGGATCCGCCCCAGAAGGTGGGCTTTGTCGATGACCACTGGGTGATGGCGCCGGGCGGCGGCGGCACCGCCGAGGCGTCCGCCGAGGCGGTCTACCTGACCATCTCGGTGCGCAATGTCGGAAGCGGGATGGCGGTGCTGCACAGCTGGCGGTTCGTCCCCCAGCTTCAGACGCGCGGCGACGCGCCGGGGCTCGACGAGTTCCGCCGGCTCTCGCGCGACCTGTACGTGCCGGTCGGCGACGTCGGCTTCTGGCAGGGCGCGTTTCGCGAGCCCGAGAGCGACGACTTCCGCGCGGCTGCCGATGCGATCGCAGCTCACACGTCGCTCACGGTCGACATCCTCTACGGCGACCACGAGGGCGGCCAGCGGGTGATCACCCGGTTCTCGCTGCGCCCGCGCGGCGAAGGCGAGGGCTGGATCGCAACCACGGCGAGGCACTGGAACATCGACCGCGAGGATCCCCGCTAGGAGCGGTCGTACACTGCGGGTGTGAGCATGTCCGACGACCAGGTGGCCCGTCCGGGCAGCGTCACCCGCATCCGCCTGACCGCGGTCGAGGTCGGCGACGGCCGCACGCGCACGGCCGATGCGCTCGCCACCGAGGAGCCGATGGAGATCCGAGTCGACGCGCCGGGGATGGAGCAGCGCCGGGTCGCCGTGACCATGCGCACCCCCGGGAATGACTTCGAGCTGGCGGCGGGCTTCCTGCACACGGAGGGACTGGTGGCCGCGAACGGCGACGTCAGGAGCGTGCGCTACTGCTCGGTGCCGCGCGAGGAGCAGCAGTACAACGTCGTCACGGTCGATCTGGCCCGGCCGTATGACCCCGACCTGCTCCAGCGCAACTTCTACACGACGTCGAGCTGCGGAGTGTGCGGGAAGGCGTCGCTCGACTCGATCTCGGTGCGGTGCGAGCCGGTCGCCGAGGGGCCGAGCGTCGGCGAGGCCGTCCTGGTCGAGCTGCCCGGGCGGCTGCGCGAGGCCCAGCGCGTGTTCGACACGACCGGCGGACTGCACGCGGCCGGGCTCTTCGACGCCGGCGGCCGGCTTCTCGAGCTGCGCGAGGATGTCGGCCGCCACAACGCCGTCGACAAGCTGGTCGGGCATGCGCTCCTGCGGGGCGAGCTGCCCCTGTCCGAGCGCGTGCTGATGGTGTCGGGCAGGCTCAGCTTCGAGATCGTGCAGAAGGCCGCGGTCGCGGGCATCCCGATCGTGTGCGCGGTGTCGGCTCCCTCGAGCCTGGCGGTCGACGCGGGCCGCCGCTTCGGGATGACGCTGGTCGGCTTCCTGCGCGGCAGCCGGTTCAACATCTACACCGGGGCGGAGCGCATCACCTCAGCTGGATAATGGGGCCAGGCCCCAGTATTCACCGGGGGCGCTTGGGGGCGCGGCTCTGGACGAACTGGAAGCCGAACCGGCCCTTGATGCACAGGTTTCCGCTCGTGATGTCGTGGTCGAGCGGTGAGGTCACCTTGACGATCTCGTTGTTCTGGACGTGCAGCGTGAGCGTGCAGCCCACGCCGCAGTACGGGCAGATCGTGTCGGTGCGGGCCTGGGCCGCCTCGTCCCAGGTGCCGGCGGCGCGATGGTCGTGCTCGCTCTTGAACATGAGTGCGCCGGTCGGGCACACGGCGATGCAGTTGCCGCAGTAGACGCACGCCGAGTCGGGCAGGGGCACGGCGAACTCGGTGGCGATGCGGGCGTCGAAGCCGCGCCCCGCGACCGCTATCGCGAAGGTGTTCTGCCAGTCGGTGCCGCAGCCCTCGACGCACTTGTAACAGAGGATGCACTTGCTGTAGTCGCGCACGTAGAGCTCGTTGTCGACCTTGACGGGCTGGGCGACGGTGGCGGCCGTCTGGCCGTCGCCGGCGTGGTGGTGCCCGGTCCGGGCGTGATCGCGTTCGCCCGCCTTGGCCGGGGCCGCGGGCGGTCCGTACCGCGCCGGCTGGGCGTCGTACTCACCGAGCCAGCGGCCGACGTCGGGGGTGGTGGAGAGGTCGACGGAGGAGGCCAGGAACTCGAGCACCATCTTGCGGCTGTGACGGACGCGCTCGGACGTCGTGCGCACCACCATGCCGTCCTCGACCTTGCGTGCGCACGAGGGCACGAGCACCCGCGATCCCTCCACCTCGACCATGCAGACGCGGCAGGCGTTGACCGGTGTCAGCGTCTCGCCGTAGCAGAGCGTGGGGATCTCGAGGCCCTGGGCGCGGCAGGCCTGCAGGATCGTCGTGCCCTCGCGGGCGCGCACCTTCTCGCCGTCGATCTCGAGCTCGACGGTGCGCCGCAGGGTCACCGGCACCGCGCTCACGCGACCCCCTCCTCGGCGAAGGGCCGCAGCGTCCGCAGCGCCGTCTCGATCGCGTTGGCCGCGGTCTGGCCGAGCCCGCAGATCGATGCGTCGCGCATCCCGCGCGCGATCTCATCCAGCAGCGCCAGTTCGTCGCCGACGGTGCCCCGCGGGCGGCCGTTTGCCAGCCGCAGCATGGCCTCCTGCTGGCGCACCGTCCCGACGCGGCAGGGCACGCACTGGCCGCACGACTCGTCACGGAAGAAGGCGGCGATCCGCAGCAGGATGGGTACCAGATCGACCGTGTCGTCGAGCAGCATGATCACGCCCGACCCCAGCGTCACGCCGGCCGCACGGGTGGCTTCGAACGACAGCTCCAGGTCGAGCATGTCGGGGCCGACGAAGGCACCCGCGGCTCCTCCCAGCAGGATCGCGCGCAGCTCGCGGCCGCCGGCGACGCCGCCCGCCATGTCGATCACGTCGCCCAGCCTGGCTCCGAACGGCGCCTCGTACAGGCCCGGCCGTTCGACGCAGCCGGACAGGCAGAAGAGGCGCGTGCCCGTCGACTGCTCGGTGCCGGTGGCCGCGAACGCGCGTCCGCTCTCCGAGACGATGTGCAGCACGTTGGCGAGCGTCTCGACGTTGTTGACCACGGTCGGCTTGCCGAACAGGCCGACGTCGACCGGAAACGGCGGCTTGTTGCGCGGCTCGCCGCGGAAGCCCTCGATGGAGTTGAAGAGCGCCGTCTCCTCGCCGCAGATGTAGGCGCCTGCGCCCTTGCGCAGCTCGATGTCGAAGCGCAGGCCGTGGCCCATGATGTCGTCGCCCAGAAGGCCGCGGGTGCGCGCGGCCGTGACGGCGTTCACCAGCCGGTCCCACGCCAGCGGGTACTCGCCGCGCAGGTAGATGTATCCGTGCTCGCATCCGCAGGCGAAGGCGGCGATGGTCATGGCCTCGATGATGGCGAAGGGGTCCTGCTCGAACACGATCCGGTCCTTGAACGTGCCCGGCTCGGACTCGTCGGCGTTGCAGATCAGGTAGTGCGGCCCGACCGGGTTTCGGGCGACGGCGTCCCACTTGCGCCCGGTGGGGAACGCGGCGCCGCCGCGGCCGAGCAGCTTCGACTCGGTCACCTCGCGGATGACGCCGGCCGGGCCGAGCGCGAACGCCTGCCGCAGGGCCTCGTAGCCGCCGTGGGCGCGATAGCTGTCGAGGCTCTCGGGATCGACCACCCCGGCACGGCGCAGCAGCCGCTGCGTGCCGCCGCCTGCCGGGATCGGGTCGGGCACCATCGGGCCGGGCACCTTGCCTGCGAGTGCCCCGGCGATCGCCGCGGCGGTCGCGGGGGCGATCGAGCGCTCGACCGGCTCCTCGCCGGCCACGGTCACGAGCGCCGCCGGCGCGCGCTCACACAGGCCCAGGCACGGGCTCTCGAGCCAGATGGCGCGCCCGTTTCCGGGGTGCGCCCCGGCCGGGCCGACCGTCCGTTCGAGCTCGGCGACGAGCTCGTTCCCGCCCCGGCACATGCAGGCGATGTCCGTGCACACGTGGGTGACGACGGGCGGCTGGGGCTCGAGTGAGAAGAGGGCGTAGAAGCTCGCCACCCCGTATGCCTCGGCGGGCGGGATGGTCAGGCGGCGGCAGACGTAGCCGAGCGCGCCCGGACTGATCCAGCCCACCCGGGCCTGCACGGCGTGCAGCACCGGCAGCAGCAGGTGGCGCTGACCTCGTGCGGCGTGCCCTCCGCGGGCGGAGTGGCCATCGGCCTCCGAGCGCGCGCCACCCACCCAGGCCGTCTCGGGCTCGCCGAGCACGGCATCGACGGCCTGGCGCTCGGCCGCGGTGGCCGAATGGTCATCGAGTCGCAGATCCACTATCTGGCCGGAATCGCCACGTGTCCGCTGAGGGGTTCGGCCTGCGCGAGGGGCAGCTTCTCGACCCGGATCGCGCTCGCCTTGAACTCGGCGGTGCCCGATCGGGGGTCGGTCGCATCGATGGTGAGGACGTTGGTCTCGACCTGGTCGGGGAAGTGGAGCGTCATGAATGCCAGGCCGGTGCGGAGGGTCGGGTCGATGCGCACGGGAGCGATCACCGTACCGCGGCGGGAACTGATCTTGACGCGCTCACCCTCCGCGACGTCGAGCAGTTCGCAGTCCTCGGGCGAGAGATCGAGCGACTCGCCCCGCCGCAGCGGCGAGCTGTAGCCCCCGCTCTGGACGCCGGTGTTGTACGACTCGAGCCGCCGGCCCGTGGTCAGCCGCAGCGGGAACTCCTCGGTCAGCTCGTCGACCGGGAGCTCGTGGACGACGACGCTGAACGGCGCCTTGGCGCCTCCGGCGGGGGTCTCCCACAGGCGGCCGTGCAGGAACGGCGAGCCGGGATCGTCCTCGTCGGCACAGGGCCACTGGATGCCCTTCAGCGCCTCCAGCCGCGCATAGCTCATGCCGCCGTGCATGGGCGAGAGCGTGCGCAGCTCGTTCCAGGCGTCCTCCGGGGAGGCGTAGGTGAAGTCGTGGCCGAGCCGCCTGGCGATGCTGCAGAGGATCTCGATGTCGTCGCGCGCGTCTCCGGGCGGATCGAGTGCCTTGCGCACCCGCTGCACGCGGCGTTCGCTGTTCGTCACGGTGCCCTCGGCCTCGCACCAGCTCGCCGATGCCGGCAGCACGACGTCGGCCATCTCGGCGGTGCGAGTGAGGAAGATGTCCTGCACGATCAGGCAGTCGAGGCCCTCGAGCAGCTCGTTGGCGTGCGTGGCGTCGGCCTCGGACTGGGCCGGGTTCTCACCCAGCACGTAGAGGCAGCGCAGGTCGCCGCGCTCCATGGCCTCGAACATCTGGGTCAGATGCCAGCCGTACTTGGGGGTGATCGTGACATCCCAGGCGCGATCGAAGCGCTCGCGCGCCTCGTGGTTTGACTCGATGTCCTGGAAGCCCGGCAGCTTGTTGGGGATCGCGCCCATGTCGCCGCCGCCCTGGACGTTGTTCTGGCCGCGGAGCGGGTTCAGGCCGGAGCCGTAGCGGCCGACGTGTCCGGTCAGGAGGCCGAGGTTGATCAGGCAGAGCACGTTGTCGACGGCGTTGTGGTGCTCGGTGATCCCGAGCGTCCAGCAGATCTCGGCCCGGTCGGCGCGCGCGTAGGCGTGGGCCATCTCGCGGATCAGGTCGGCGCGGACGCCGGTCTCGCGCTCACCGCGTTCGAGCGTCCACTCCTCGACCGACGCGGCGTACTCCTCGAAGCCGGTGGTGGCGTTGTCGATGAACTCGCGGTTGTGCAGGCCGGCGTGGATGATCTCGCGCGCCATCGTGTTCGAGAGGGCGATGTCGGTGCCGACGTCGATTCCGAGCCAGCCGTCGGCCCACTGCGCCGAGCCGGTGCGGCGGGGATCGATGACGTACAGGCGGGCGCCGTTGTGCACCCCCGTCAGGACGTGGTGGAAGAAGATCGGATGCGTCTCGCGGGCGTTCGACCCCCACAGGAGGATGACGTCCGTTTCCTCGATCTCACGGTACGAGCTGGTGCCGCCGCCCGCTCCGAACACTGTCGCCAGACCGACGACGCTGGGAGCGTGTCAGGTGCGGTTGCAGCTGTCGATGTTGTTCGTGCCGATGGCCGCGCGCATGAACTTCTGGGCCACAAAGTTGACCTCGTTGGTCGCCTTCGAGCACGAGAACATTCCGCACGAGTTCGGCCCGGTGGCCTCGACGGCCGCGCGGATGCCCGCCGCAGCGCGGTCAAGCGCCTCGTCCCACGACGCCGTCCGCAGCTGCCCGTTCTCGCGCACCAGCGGCTCGGTGAGCCTGGTGAGGGTCTTCGCCATTCCGATCACCTCCCTTCAACGATCGTTCACCGGATCGTACCCCGATGCATGGGCGCCGGGGTATGGAGGGGCGCCCGTCAGCGCGGCAGGCGGCGTGTCCGCACCACCATGGTGCCGCCCCAGCGATCGCCCAGCCGCTGGCGGCGCGGGGACGCCCAGACGAGGATCGCGCCGACGGCGTAGAAGAGGATGCCGTCGATCAGCCGGCACAGCGTCCGGATCAGCACCGCCCGTCCCGTCAGCTCGCTGCCGTTGGCCATGGTCACGCGCAGGCCGACGACGCGCTTGCCCACCGTTCCGCCCCAGGCGCTCTCGAGGCCCCCGAAGTAGACCAGGCTCGCAGCGGTGATCAGCAGCACCGCTCCCGTGTTCGGGTCGGCGATGAAATTGCGGCTGGCGCCGGGGTTCGATCCGCCCGAGGCGACGTCGACGAGTGCGATCGTGACCGCCAGGACCAGCGTGTCGAGCAGGTACGCGAGGGCCCGTGGGCCGACGCTCACCGGGGTGCGGTCGAGCATCGCACGAGTCTACCGGTGGGCAGATTGACGGCCCGTGGGTGGCGGGTGGCGAGATGGTTGATCGATATCTCCGTGGTGTAGGGCGGCGAGAACCGAGCGTCGCAAGGACGCAGGGAGCGTTCATACCGGTTTGGTATGGGCGCGACCGAGGACGCCGCGAGGCGAAGGTTCGCAGCCGCAGCGCCGCCAACCGTCGCCACGACTCCAGGCGGACGTGCGATCTGGCCCGCGGAGATATCGATCAACCATTTAGGCCTCGAGGTAGGCGAGGAGCGACCAGAAGGGCGAGGTTGCGGGCGGAATGCGCGGCGGCCGGCGCCGGTGCTGGCGGTATTCGGCCCACGTGACGTAGGAGCGCAGCCGCCGTCCGGCGCTGCGGCGGGCGTGGTCGCTCAGCTCGACGATCGAGTTGGCGAGCGCCCACCGCCAGGCCGCGGCCTCCTTCTCGAGGCGCGTGCCCGAGCGTCCCGGCCCGAGCAGGTGGCCGAGCTCGTGCAACGCCACGCTGTAGGTGATCTGGCTCCGCACCGGCGGGATCCGGATCCCCGGCTGCCGCCGCCCCGCCGGCCCGCGCCGGTATGCGAGCCCCCGCCTGCCGACGAGCCGCTCGATGCCGTGCGCGTCGCACAGGTGCTGGATGTGCGCGTCGAGGTCGGCGACGGTGAGGCGCGGCGGCATCGGGAAACGGTAGTGGCGGCGGCGGTCGGTGGGGTGGGGTCGACTGGCGGGGACTGTCCCCGAAAGGCCGGGGACAGTCCCCATCGCCGTAGCCGTGGGCGAGGCGGCGAACGGGCGGGGGGCTGGACGCCAAGCTGAGCGGAACCCGATCCACCGTACGGCGGTCTACTGGACGACGTGACAAGATCCACGAGGAAGCCTGTGATGAGTCGACGCCTGTCGTTCGCCGTCACGATCGCGATCCTTGCGATGCTGTCCAGCGGATGCTTCGGAACCTCAGCCTCGCCTTCCTCGGCGCCGTCGCGCCGGCATGCAACCGCCTGGGTGCGACCGGCGAACGTGCCCCGTGGCGTCGATGGGCAAACCGTCAACCGGCTGATGGCCGAGTGGCACGCAGCGCGTTACAGCTGCACGGGTGAACCGGCCGGCTGCCCCTACCAACCGGGCGCATTCGCGAGCGGCTCGGTGCTCCTGTCGGCAATGAAGCGGATCAATCCCTCGATCCTGGAAACGACCAACATCAACGCAACCATGAGCTTGGCGCCGTTCGTCTTCGTTCTGGGCGACTCGACCTCACGGCGGCTTGACATCGCCACCGCAGACGCGAAGGGCCGGTACGTCCATCTCATCGCCATCGGCACAGCCCAGCCTCGGTTGAGGGTCGGCGGGCTGTGACGGCCAATTGGCATTAACACGCAGCGCCAATTGGCATTCACCTGCAAATGCCCGTATTCCGTCCCCAGCTCACCGCGACAGCAGACCCGCGTCCCCGGTGCGGGCGAGGTCGACCAGGCTGTAGCCGAACCGGTTGACGTGGGCTTCCCAGCGGGTGATGGTGTAGCCGCGATCCCAGCGGTCGAGGGGGTTTCGGGACGTCTGCCAGTGATGGAAGTAGTCGTCGTTCAGGCCCGGCTTGACCGGGGCGTGCAGTGAGGCCGGCGGGGTGAGCGACACGGCCGCGAACACGGGGGCGAGCGCGCGGTCGGGGTCGGCCACGAGGTGCTCGTAGCGCACCACCTGGAGGTTGCGGACGAGCGGCGCGTCGCCGGCCAGGATCGTGTGGCAGGCGACCCAGTGGCGGACGAGGAGCTCGTAGCTGAGCAGCCGCCTGCGGCCCTTGCGGGTCGCACCGGCGACCGCAACCGGGTGGCGCACCACGATCACGAACACCGCGTCCGGGAAGAGCGCCTGCAGGAAGCGTGTCCGCACCACGTTCGGGGGTGACTTCTCGACCCCGACGGCGGCGCCGGCCTGCCAGTGCGGGCCCCACTCCGCCAGCAGCCGGGCCCGGTTCTCGGCCGAGACGAGCACCGACCGCTCGGTCAGCCGCGCCCCGCTGCGGAACCCGAACCGGCCGGCTCCGCCGAGGCGGAAGTCCTGCGGGTAGACGGTCTGGAGGTGCTGGCCCTCGTCCTCCGGGACACCCGTGCCGGAGAACCCGCTCACCTCGGGATGCAACGCCAGGCACCGCTGCACGAGCGTGGTGCCGCTGCGGTGAAGGCCGCCGACGAACACCAGCACCTGGGGGATCGCCACGGCCACCCGATCCGTCACTCGTGGCCCCGGCGGTCGAGGATCACCCGGTAGAGCTCGTCCGCGCGTGCCCGCAGCGGTGCCAGCTCACGCCTTTCGAGCTCGCCCCGGCGGGCGTCCTTGAGCGCCTGGCGCGCGGCGCTGGGACGGGCGAGGATGAGCGCCCGCTCCGTCGTCATCGACTCGCCGAACCGCTGCCGGTTGCGCTCGCTGATCGCGGCCAGCACGCGGGCCTCGTTCTCGCCGGTGTGCTCGAACACGCCGAAACTGGTCCCGAACGCCTCGTTGACCCGCCGGAGGACGAGGCCGAAGTCGCGCGTCACCTCGTCGAACCCCGCGGCGACGAAGCCGGAGCGGACGGTCATGATCCGGCGGTGAAACCGGATCCAGGCCGCGAGCGCGGCTCGCGCAGAGACGCCGTGGAGCACCATGTGCGCGAGGGCCGAATCAGCGGGGGGCCGCACGACCACGAGCGTGGGAATGCCCCAGCGCACGGCCATGATCACCTGCGCGGACGCATGGGTGTGATGCGCCAGCCGTACCGGTCGTGGCTGCGCCGACCGGAACGCGAACCACATGAAGGTGTTGCCTGCCCGGGCGAAGCCTTCCATCACGAGCTGAGTGTCGCGGGCGACGATGTGCTCACTCTTGCCCCGGTGACGCCACCGGCTGATCGGCATGTACACCGCCGGGTAGGCGTTCAGCAGGTACCGCGCCCGATAGGCCGTCTCGCCCTTCAGGGTGCGACGGGCGTCTTGACCGGGACGTGGTTTCGGAGGCGGGCAACGCGCGGCGCGATCTCGCCCATCCAGCCGCTCGCGCGTGGAGCGATCCCCGTCTCGGCGAAGGCCTCGAACTCCTCCTCGGATCCCCAGACGTCGACGACCACCAGTCCGTCGTCGCCGATCGCGACCAGGTGCGCCACTGCCGGGTGCTCGCGGCCGTCACCGGCATGGGAGCGCATGTCCGCGGTGAGCCGGTCGTAGTCGTCGCTGCTCATCCCCTCGAGCGCCTGGATCACGATGACGCCACCCTCATCGCCGCGGCCGTCCAGGTGGTTGTGCACGGGCAGGAGCCGCGGCTGGGTCGGCGGCACGCCGGCCTCCTCCAGGGCGTCGGCCAGCCGCTCGTCATGGAAGCGCTGCATCGCCCCGTGCGATTCCCACACGTCGGCCACGTAGAAGCCCGTCTCGGTCTCTCCGGTCGTGTGGCTGATCAGCCCCTCCGGCGCGTTGTCAGGGCTCGTGCCGCCCAGGATCTCGTCGACCTCGTCGTACTGCTCGACCGTCCCACCCTCGATGTCCATGATCAAAAGGACGGGCATGGGGTGACGCTACCAACGGTGTTGGTGAACAGGTGACCACGAGTCGGATAAGAACCGGGGAGCGCAGGTGGACCGGTTACGGAGGGCTGTCGGAGCCCTCGGCGATCACCTCGGGAACGTGTGCCGCCGGGGTGGCCGTCCAGGCGAAGTGACACGCGGCCAGGTGCGGTCCGTCGTTCCCCGCAAGCGCCGGGTCGTCGCGTGAGCACACGTCCTGCGCGATCGGGCAGCGGGTGTGGAACCGGCACCCCGACGGGACGTTGATCGGGCTCGGCGGGTCGCCCTCCATCGCCACCGACTCGGAGAGCCGGCCCGGCACGAGCCGCGGCACGGCCTTCAGGAGCCCCTGGGTGTAGGGGTGGCGAGGGTTGGAGAAGAGCTCCTCGGTGGTCGCCGTCTCGACGATCCGGCCCAGGTACATCACCGCCACCCGGTCGCAGACGTGCCGCACCACCGCCATGTTGTGCGCGATGAAGAGCATCGTCAGGCCGAGCTTCGTGCGCAGCTCGTCGAGCAGGTTCAGCACCGTCGCCTGGACGGAGACGTCGAGCGCCGAGACCGGCTCGTCGGCCACCAGCAGCTCCGGCTCGAGCGCGAGGGCGCGTGCGATCGAGACGCGCTGGCGCTGGCCGCCCGAGAAGTTGCGCGGATGCGAGTCGAGCGCCCGCGGGCCGAGGCCGACCAACTCGACCAGCTCGCGGCAGCGGTTGTCGACCTGGTTCTTCGGAACCATGTTGTGCACCCGCAGCAGCTCGGTGAGCACCTGGCGCACGGTCATGCGCGGATTCAGGGACGAGTACGGATCCTGGAAGACGATCTGCATCCGCCGCCGCTGGGCGCGGGCGCGCTTGGCCGGCAGCGTTTCGCCCGCGTAGCGGATCTCCCCGCCGGTGGGGGCGTACAGGCCCACGACGCAGCGGCCGAGGGTGGATTTGCCGCAGCCCGACTCGCCCACGAGCCCGAGCGCCTCTCCGCGCGCGATCTCCAGGTCGACCCCGTCGACCGCCCGCAGCACCTCGGCCCTCAACCCCCGAGCGCGGCGCAGCATCGAGTCGGCGAGGACGAACTGCATGGCGAGGCCCCGCACCTCCAGCAGCGGCGCTTCAGGCATCGGCGATCACCGGCTCGCGGGAGACGGCGTCGACGCAGGCCTCCGGGTGGATGCACGCCGTCTCGCGTGTGCCCTCGAGCGTGCGCAGCGGGAAGTCGCCCGTCAGGCAGTCGTCCTGCGCATACGGGCAGCGCGAGTGAAACCGGCACCCGGACGGGGGCTTCACCAGGTCGGGCGGCTGGCCGGGAATCGAGTCGAGCGAATGCCGGAGCACGTCGAACTGGGGCACCGAGCGCAGTAGCCCGAGCGTGTAGGGGTGGCGTGGGCGCCGGAACACCTCGTCGACGGTGCCCGTCTCGACGACCTGGCCGGCGTACATGACCGCCACCCGATCGCACGTCTCGGCGACCACCGCCAGATCGTGGGTGACGAACACGACGCTGACCCCGAAGTCGCGCCGCAGGGCCGCGAGCAGCTTCAGGATCTGGTCCTGGATGGTCACGTCCAGTGCGGTGGTGGGCTCGTCGCACAGCAGCAACTGCGGCTTGCACGCGAGCGCGATCGCGATCATCACCCGCTGGCGCATACCGCCAGACAGCTCGTGCGGATAGGCCCGCATGCGCTTGTGCGGATCGGGGATGCCGACCCGCCGCATCAGCTCGAGCGCCTGCGCGCGCGCCTCGCTGCGGCTGTGGCCGAGATGGGCCAGCGGGCCTTCGGCGATCTGATCGCCAACCCGCATGACCGGGTTGAGCGCGGTCATCGGCTCCTGGAAGATGATGCCGATGTGGCGGCCGCGCACGTCCCGCAGCCGGCCCGTCTTGGCGGTGACCAGGTTCTCGCCGCTGAACAGCACCTCGCCGCCGGTGATCTGGCCGGGCTTGGGCAGGAGCCCCAGGATCGCGCGCAGGGTCATGCTCTTGCCGCAGCCGGACTCGCCCACGAGCCCCATCGCCTCTCCCGGCGCAACCGTAAAGCTGGCACCGTCGACCGCGTGCACCGTGCCGCGGCTCAGCGGGAGCTCGACCCGCAGGTCGCGAACGTCGAGGATGGCCTGATCGGTCATTCCGGCCGCAGCAGGTCCGCCAGGCCGTCACCGATCAGCGACAGCCCCAGGGCGGTGATGATGACCGCCACGCCGGGGATCGTCGAGAGCTCCCACCGTGTGGTCAGGAACGCCTGGCCGTCGGCGATCATCCCGCCCCAGTCGGGCGTCGGAGGCTGGACGCCGAGTCCGAGCCAGCCGAGGGTGACGATCGCGAGGATGTCGAGCACGATGTCGGACATCGCGAACACGATCGCCTGGGTGATCACGTTCGGCAGCAGGTGGCGGCGGATGATGCGCAGGTCGCGGAAGCCCGCCGCCTGGGCGGCGAGCACATACTCCTGGCGTTTGGCCACCACGATCTCGCCCCGGATGATGCGCGCGTATGACACCCAGCCAACCAGCGTGATGGCGATGTAGATGCTGCGCGTCCCCGGCCCCAGCACGAAGACGAGCGCGATAATGAGCACGTAGAACGGGAACGCCACCATGACGTCGACAAGGCGCATGATCAGCGTATCCGGGAAGCGGCCGTAGTAGCCGGCCAGGCACCCCAGGGTGGTGCCCAGGATAAAGGGGAACACCACCGCCAGGAAGGCGACCCGCAGATCGACCCGCGCGCCGTAGAGCAGCCGCGACCAGATGTCCCGGCCGAGCTGGTCGGTGCCGAGCCAGTGCTGGGACGAGGGGCCCTGCAGGGTGTGGCGCAGGTCCTGGGTGTTGGGGCCGAAGCTGGTGAGCAGCGGGGCGGCCGCGGCCAGCGCGACCACGGTGCCGACGATCAGGAGGCCGGCCACGAACGACGGCGTCCTGTACCAGCGGTGCCGGAAGCCGCCCGCGTTCCAGTTCGGCGCGTCCTCGACCAGCGCTTCGGCGACCGCAATCGTCATCAGTCGAACCTCACCCGGGGATCGAGCAGCGAGTGGATGACATCCGTCGCGAGGTACACGAGCACCACCAGGATCCCGAACACCAGCGTGACGCCCTGCACAACCGGGAAGTCGCGCTGGAGGATCGCGGAGATCATCAGCTGGCCAATCCCGGGGAGCGCGAATACCTCTTCGATCACGAGCGTCCCGCCCACCAGGAAGGCGATGTTGACCCCGAGCACGCTCACCGTCGAGATGACGGCGTTCCGAAGCGCGTGCCGGACCATGACCCGCCGCTCCGAAAGACCCTTCGAGCGGGCGGTCATGATGTAGTCCGACTCGAGCACCTGTAACAGGCTCGCCCGCAGGCTGCGGATCAGGATGGGCGAGATGCCGAGCGCGACGGTCAGGGCCGGCAGGAACATCGAATGCAGGTGGCCGACGAAGCCGGTGCCGTACCCGCCGACGGGGAAATGCCGGCCGAGGTTGAGGCCGAAGGCGAGCAGCAGCATGATCCCGAGCCAGAACGGGGGGAAGCCGAGGCCCACCAGCGGCACCGCCCGCACGGTCTGGTCACGCATGCCGTCCTTGCGCGTGGCGGCGAGCATCGCCAGGGGCAGCGAGATCAGGATCGAGAGCACGGTGCCGTAGACGATCAGCCACAGCGTCACCGGCAGGCGGCCCTTGATCAGCGACCAGGTCGTCACGTGGTAGAACAGCGAGACGCCCAGGTTGCCGTGCAGCAGGCGGGTCATGAAGAGCTTGTACTGCTGTGGGAGCGACTGGTCGAGACCCCACTGGTGGCGGAGGATGGCGATCCGCTTCGGGTCCGCGTGCACGCCGAGCATGGTGCGCGCGGGGTCGCCCGGCACCAGGTGGATCATGAAGAACACGATCAGGGTGACGCCGAGCACCACCGGGATGGCCTGCAGCAGTCTGCGCAGGATGTATGCGAACCTGTCCAGACTGTCTCCTCGTTGCCTCTCGTCAGCCGGGCTGCCCTAGTGCGAGAGCCAGACGTCCCCCATGTGGAAGTTGCCGGTCGGGTACACGAAGAAGCCGTGCACCTTGTTCGAGAACGCATACGCGTACGGTGAGTAGTACAGGAACGCCATGAACGCGTCGTGCGCGGCCTGGGACTGGATCTGCGAGTAGAGCTGCTGGCGCTTGGTCGAGCTGAAGGTGCGCTGGGCCTCGTGCGTCCACTTGATCACGTCCGGGTTGTTGTAGCCGGTGTAGAACGACTTGGCACCGGATGTCGGATCGACCGCGAAGGTCACCAGCTCGTCGGGGTCGGCGATGTCCATCGTCCAGTAGCTCAGCCCGAGCTGGTACTTGAACTGCTGCTCGTCCTGGAACTCGATGCTCGGGTCGGTGGGCTTGAACACGACCTTGATGCCGATCTTGGCGAGCTCGGCCTGGACGATCTCACCGATCGACTTCTCGTTGGCGACGCCCGCGCCGATCAGCATCTGCACGGTGAAGCCGTGCGGGTACTTCGACATCGCCATCTCCTTCTTGGCGTTCGCGACGTTGTACTGCAGCCCGGGAGAGTTCGGGTCGTAGTACGGCACCTGCGGCGGCATGAAGGAGTTGGCCGGTTCGCCATGGCCGAACAGCACCGAGCTGATCATGGCCTTGCGGTCGAGCGCATAGCTGATCGCGCGGCGCACGTGCACGTCCGCGAGCTGCGGCATGCGCTCGTTCATCATCATGTAGTCGGTGCGCGTCGACGGGAACAGCTTCATGACCACGCCCGGCGTGTTCGACAGGGTCGAGACCGTCTGCCAGTCGGGGAACTCGTCGATCTGGGACTGGCCGCCCTCGAGCTGGAGCTGGCGGGTGTTCGTGTCGGTGACGGTCTTGAACGTTACGGTGTTGAGGTAAGGCTTCCCCTTCTGCCAGTAGTAGGGGTTGCGCTTGAGCTGGATCTCGACGCCGTGCGTCCAGTGGCCCCACATGAAGGGGCCGGTGCCGATCGGGTGCGTGTAGAACTGCGCGGCCGTCTCGCCGCCGTAGTTGTTCGGGATGATCCCGTTCGCGAACAGGGCGATGTCGGCCATGAACGGCGCCCACGGGTACTTGGTGTCGATGACCACCGTCTCGGAGTTGGGCGTCTTGATGTCCTTGATGGCTGCGTCGAGATAGCCCCAGCCCTGGGCGGCCTTGCGCGTCTGGTCGATCGAGAACTTGACGTCGGCCGAGGTCATCAGCTTGCCGGTGGAGAACTTCACCCCGGGGCGCAGGTGGAACGTGTACGTCATCTTGTTGGGCGACAGCGTGACCGACTTCGCCAGCCACGGCACGACGCCCTTGCCGTTCGGCGCGACCGTGTACAGCGGCTCCATGATCTGCTCGAGCACCCAGATCGACTGGTTGTCGAAGACGTTCTCCTTGTCCATCGACTCGGGCTCGGCCGACCAGCCGAACGTGACGTTGCCGCCGTGCTGGGGCGCACCGGCGGCGCTCGACGATCCCCCCGAGCTCCCGCCAGAGCTCCCGCCGCAGCCGGCCGCGAGTCCGAGGACGCACGCGATGAGCAGGCCAGCTGGGATGGAGATCTTCATTCGTCGCTCCTTGGGACCGGGGGGGCGCCAGTATTTCACGTCCGCCGGACTGCGTCCATGGAAGCGTCGCACCAGGATAGGATCGAGCGATGCGCTATGCCGTGATCGGGGCTGGGGCGATCGGCGGCACCGTCGCCGCCGGCCTGGTGCGCGACGGCCACGACGTCGTTCTGTGCGACGCCGACCCCGAGCACGTCGCTGCGATCAACGCCGGCGGGCTGCGCATCGAGGGGCCGGTCGAGCAGCACACCGTCCACGCCCCGGCCGTGACGCCCGCCGGCCTGGAAGGCCCGCTGCACGCCGTGCTCCTGGCGGTCAAGGCGCACCACACGGCGGCCGCCGTCGCCCCGATCGCGCCGCTGCTTGCGCCCGACGGATTCATCGTCTCGCTGCAGAACGGCTTCAACGAGAACGTGATCGCCGACGCGGTCGGACGCGACCGGGTGGTCGGCGCCTTCGTCAACTTCGGCGCCGACGTGATCGCGCCCGGCCGGATCCTGCGCGGCAACCGGGCGGCGTTCTGGATCGGCGAGCTCGACGGGGCCGACACGCCGCGTGTGCGCGGCCTCGTGCGGGACATCGCCGACGCGCGCCAGACCGCGAACATCCACGGCTTTCTGTGGGCGAAGGAGGCCTACGGGGCGATCCTCTTTGCGACGGCCGTGTCCGATCTCTCGATCGCAGACGCCCTGGCCGAGCCCCGCTACCGGCCGCTCTACCTGGCGCTCGCGCGTGAGGTGCTGGCGGCGGCGACGGCCGATCCGGAGCCGTTCGACGGCTTCGACCCCTCCGACCTCGAGGGCTCGATCGACCGGCTGGTCGAGTTCAACCGCCACTCGGCCAAGACGCACAGCGGCATTTACCGCGACCTGGCGGTGCGGCACCGAAAGACCGAGGTCGACGCGATGCTGGCGGCGCTGGACGGCCCGCTCGTCCGGCACACCGGCGCCTTGATCCACGCCATCGAGGACGGCCGCCGCGTCTGCGAGCGGGCGAACCTGGAGCTCCTCGCCGCCTACGAGCGCCTCGAGCGGCTGGGCCGGCCCCTGAACGCGGTGACCGCGGTGATTGAGGCGCCCGACCGGGCTGCCACCGGCCCGCTGCACGGCCGTCCCATCCCGATCAAGGACAACATCGACGTCGCGGGCCTCGTGACCACCAACGCCTCGACCGTGGACGTGCCGCCACCGGCCGCCGCCGACGCCGAGGTGGTGGCTCGGGTGCGGGCCGCCGGCGGCGATGTCTTCTGCAAGACGAACCTGCTCGAGTACAGCGCCGGCAGCGTCAACCCGGCCTACGGGATGACCCTCAACCCCCACGATCCCGGCCGCACGGCGGGCGGATCGTCGAGCGGCTCGGCGGCGCTCGTCGGCGCGGGCGTGTGCGACCAGGCGGTCGGCACCGATAGCGGAGGATCGATCCGCGTCCCGGCTGCCTACTGCGGCATCGTCGGCGTCAAGCCGACCACCGGATCGGTGTCCTCGCGGGGACTGTCCCCGCTCTCGCATACCTGCGATGGGATCGGACCGCTGGCGCGGACGGTCGCCGGGGCCGCTGAGCTCCTGGCCGTGCTGTCCGGGCAGCCGTGCCCGCTCACGCCGGCCGTGGGGGTGCGGGTGGGCGTGATTCGCCGCCAGCTCGACGACCCCGACGTGCGCCCGGGCGTGCGCGCGCGAGTGACCGACGCGCTGGCGGCGCTGGAGGGAGCGGGACACGACCTGTGCGACGTCGACATCCCCGAGCTCGAGCCGGCCGACGACGCGCTGGGCGTCATCGTCCTCTGGGAGGCGTGGGAGGTGCACGCCGACCGCTTCCGCGCCGAGGGCGAGCGCTACGGGCCCGGTACGCGCGCGCTGCTCGACCTGGCCTCGCGGATCACCGCGGCCGAGTACCGCGACGCGCTCTCGGTGCGCGACCAGGTGGCCGCCGCGTTTGCCCGCGAGCTCGAGCGGGTCGACATCCTGGCCGGGCCGACGATGGCCTTCGTCGCGCCGCCTGAGGATCCGCCGTTCGGCACCCCGGAGGGGGCGGTCGAGGCCCGGTTCACCGGCCCGTGCAACCTGGCCCGGGTGCCCGCGGTCACGCTGCCCTGCGGCGCGGCCGAGGACGGCCTGCCCGCCGCGCTGCAGCTGATGGCCGCCGTCGGCCGCGACGCATTCCTGCTGTCGGTGGCGGCAACATACGAGGAGGTGGCCCTGCGATGAGAGTGCACGACTGCACCTGGATGCAGATCGAGGAGTACCTGCGCACCGACGACCGCATCGTGCTCCCGCTCGGCTCGACCGAGCAGCACGCGTATCTGTCGCTGGGCGTCGACGCCATCCTGTCCGAGCGGGTGTCGGTCGAGGCGGCCGAGCCGCTGGGGGTCGCGGTGCTGCCCGCGCTGCCCTACGGCCTCACCCCGTACTTCGCGGCCTACCCGGGCAGCCCGACGCTGCGGCCGGCCACCTACCTGGCGGTGCTGCGCGATCTGCTCGACTCGCTGTACGACCAGGGCTTCCGCCGCTTCCTGGTGGTGAACGGCCACGGCGGCAATGCGCCGGTCGCCGCCGTCTGTCCCGAGTTCATGCGCGAGCGCCCGGACGCCCAGGTGCTGTTCCACAGCTGGTGGAACGGGCCCAAGGTGTGGCCGGTGGTGCAGGCCATCGATCCCGATGCCTCGCACGCCTCGTGGCTCGAGAGCTTCCCCTGGACGCGGGTCTCCGGCGTCGAGCCGCCCGAGGGCCACAAGCAGCCGGTCGACCCCGCCGTCCTGCGGGTGTCCGACCCGGCCGGGGTGCGCGCACTGCTCGGTGACGGTTGCTACGGCGGCGACTACCGCCGCCCCGATGCCGACTGGCAGGCGGTCTGGAACGCGGGCGTCGACGAGGTGCGCGGCCTGATCGAGTCGGGCTGGCGGAAGTAGGCCGCGGCGTGGCGTGGCTTGCACCCGGCTTCGTCGCCCCCGAGCGGGTGGAGCTCGCCACCGGCCACCACCTGCGGCCGATCCGGGAGGCCGATGTCGACATCGACTACCCCGCAGTGATGGGGTCCCGCGACCGGTTGTGGGCCAGGTACGGCGCGGCCTGGGGCTGGCCGCCGGCCACGATGACCCACGAGCAGGACCGGGCCGACCTCGCCCGCCACGAGGCCGAGATCGCGGCGCAGGAGACCTTCAACTACGCCGTGCTCGATGCGGACGAGACGGAGCTCCTCGGCTGCGTCTACATCGATCCGGCCGACGAGGGCTCGCCGCCGGGGACGGACGCGGTCGTCTCGTGGTGGGTCGTCGACCGCGCCGCCGGCACCGATCTCGATCGGGCGCTCGCCGGCACCGTCCCCGGCTGGCTCCGGGAAACGTGGGGGTTCCGGTCGGTCGACTACCGCCCGTGAATAGATGGGGCCTGGCCCCAAATATTCACATGGGGGAGATGCCCGCGCCCAGGCCCAGCAGCAGGCCGTCGTCGGCGACGGCCGGGCTCGACGTGATGAAGAGCGGCACGCCGGCCTCGGGCGCCGTCACGACCTCGAGCTCGTCGCCGAAGAGGTCGAGCACCGCTCCCAGCCGGCCGCCCGCGGGCACCTCGTCGCCGACGCGCACCGACGGCTGCCACCAGCCGGCGCCGCGGCAGCGCAGCCACACGAACCGGTCGACCGACCGCTGGGGCGCGGGTGGGGGCTCCACGGCACCCTCGAGCATCCCCAGGCTGCGCATCACGTTCAGGGTGCCGCGCACGTGCGCCGCAACCGCCTCCTCCTCGAGGAGGCCGCATCCGCCGACCTCGGGGGTGATCCCGGCCACGCCGGCATCGGCGGCCGCGCCGCAGGTGGTGCCGCCGATCGCGGCGCCCTCGCGCTCGGTGCAGACGACGAACGGCAGCCCGTAGGCGATCGCCATCGCCCGCGTCGTCTCGTCGACCGGCGAGGAGTCGTAGATCGTGAACGGCTCGAGCGCCTCGACCAGGTCGCCGCCGTGCAGGTCGATCAGCGCGTCGGACGGCGCGATCAGCTCGGTGAAGACGTGGTGGGCGAGCTGGTCCGAGAACGTCCCGCCGGGGTCGCCGGGGAAGCAGCGGTTGAGGTTCTTGCCGTCGGGCGGGGAGACGAACGGCGTGCGCGTGCGAAACGCGGGCAGGTTCACGATCGGCACGGCCACGACGGATCCCGCCAGGCCGGCCGGGTCGAGGCCGCGCATCACCCGCACAACCGCCGCGATCGACGAGTACTCGCACCCGTGGATGCCGCCCAGCATGCAAAGCCGCGGGCCGTCGCGGGCGCCGGTCACCTCGAGGCACGGCCACTCCAGATCGCGCAGCGCCGGCGATTCGAACCGCAGCATGCGCCGGGTCATTCGCCCAGCCCCCGGGTGAGCGCGACGATGGTGACGAACGTGCGGTAGAGATCCAAGGCATCCTCGTTCGTGGTCGTGATGGTCCGGGGCGACGTGAGCTCGACACCGCGAATGGCGGTGGCGGCCGCGGCCATGTCGGCGGTCAGGAAGGTGATCTCGAGGGCGGCCGGCAGGTCGATCGCGGGCGGTTCCATCCCACTCAGGCGCTCGATCGCCGTGCGGGCGCCGGCCCGGATCAGCTCGCACGCCTGGCGCGGGTGCACGCTCTCGGCGGCAAACCGGCTCACCGACCGCTTCACCACGACCGCCTCGATGCCGGGCATCAGCGCGCGCGCCTCGTCGGCGGTCGCCTGGTCGCCCGTGATCAGAGCCACCGGCACGCCGTGGTGCAGCGCGACGAGCGCGTTCAGGCCACTCTCGCCGACGACAACGCCGTTCAGCTTGACCTCCCAGATCGCCGACGGGTTGTACGTGTGCGACAGGATCGCGCGCTCGTGGCCGATCGAGCCGTGGTAGGCAATGAAGAACGCGGCGTCGAAGCTCGCGTCGAGGCCCTCCATCATGTAGAGCGGCTTGTGCTTGCCCGCCAGGTACGACGCCTCGCCGTGCACCGCGGCCGGCGGCAGGTTGTGCATGCTCGCGTGCGAGTCGTTGACCAGGAAGGCGGTCGCACCCGGCGTCTGCGGCGCCGTCGATCGCGGCGTTCACCTCGGCCAGCAGCAGCCGCCGGCCGACCTCGTACTCGGCTCCCGGCCCGATCACCTGGCTCCAGTCGACGATCCCGGCCGTGCCCTCGATGTCGGTCGAGAGGTACACCTTTGCGGCGCTCACGTGCGTACCTCGCC
The DNA here is from genome assembly GCA_963703275.1 of uncultured Actinomycetes bacterium. Taxonomy (GTDB): domain Bacteria; phylum Actinomycetota; class Thermoleophilia; order Gaiellales; family JAICJC01; genus JAICJC01. The sequence continues at coordinate 930,301 of OY969804.1, forward strand.
GACCCGCGCAACCGCGTCCATCTCGACCAGCATGCCGTCGAACAGGAAGCCCCCGGCGACAACGGCGGTCGAGGCCGGGTAGGGCGGTGCGAACAGCTCGCCGCGGACGCGCCTGAAGGCGTCGTAGTCCGACGCGCGGGCCAGGTAGACGGTCATCTTGACGACTGTCAGCAGCGACGCCCCCTCGGGCTCGAGCACCGCGGCCAGGTTGGCGAATGCGAGCCGGATCTGGGCCTCGGCGTCGGCGACGTGGGCGACGCTGCCGTCGGGCCCGAAGCTGCCCTGCCCGGCCGTGTAGACCAGGGCGCCCTCGGTGACGACCGACTGCGAGTACTGGTAGCCGGCGGCAAAGGGGAACGGGTTGGCGCCGGCGCGGTTCACGGCCGCGGATACTACCGGCGTGGACGACCGCGAGCGGATCGCCGATCTGGAGGCGCTCCAGGCCGCGCTCCGGCCCTGCCGGCGGTGCGTGGCTGCGGGCATCCGGGTGGAGTCGATGCCCGTCGTTTCCGGCCGCCGCGACGCCGAGGCGATGCTCGTGGGGCAGGCGCCCGGCGTGCGCGAGGCCGACAACCTGACCCCGTTCAGCGGGCCCGCGGGCCGGCGGCTGCGGGAGTGGCTCGAGCCGGCCGGGCTCGGCGACGAGGCGTCGTTCTACGGCCGGCTCTACATCGCCGCGGTGGTGCGCTGTTTCCCGGGCAAGCGCCCCGGCGGGAGCGACGTGCGGCCGTCGGCCGCGATGGTGCGCGAATGCGTGCCGTGGCTGCGCCGTGAGCTCGAGCTGGTGCCCGCGCCGGTGGTGATCGGGGTGGGGACGCTGGCGCTCGAGACGCTCGCCCCGGGCGTTCGGCTCGACGACGCGGTCGGAGTCGAGCTGCACCTCGCCGACGGCAGGCCGCTGCTCGTCCTTCCGCACCCGTCGGGGGCGAGTCCCTGGCCGCACCTGCCGGGCAACGCCGCGCGGCTCGAGCGTGCGCTGGGGCTGATCGCGGGGCGGCTGGGGGGCGGTGGGAGTTCCAATTGACACTCGTTGAAAGCGCCAATTGGCCGTCCCCCTTTTGCCCATCGGCCCGCGATCGGTCAACTACCAGGAGAGGGCGCGCGCCCTGCTCTGAACGCGTGCATGAAGTCCTCGGTCTCCTCGTCCGCAGCCGCGATCACCGAACCGTCTCGGACGGCCGCGTACGCCAGCCGCATCTTCCGGATCAAGGCCTCGATGTCGGGTCGCGAGAGCACCGCGGGATTGTGGCCGTCGACGTGGAGCTCGGCGTTGAACCCCAGAATCGCGTCGTGCAGCGGGAAGGCCAGCTCGGGTGTCAGAACGCCCGCCGGTGAGTCGTACATGCAGTCGCCGAGGAAGAGGACGTGGTCGGGCTCGACGTACATCACGCTGGACTCGGCGCAGTGGTTGCCGCCGACATGCCGGACCCGGACCGTCACTCCCCCGAGCTCGATTTCGAGCCCGTCGTGGAAGACGATGTCGGCCGGAGCGATCGCGACCGTTCGTGGCGAGGGCAGCTCTGCCTTGACGTTCGCCGCGTGCTGCGGGGACGCATCGCCGGCGGCGACGCGCTCGTCGAGCCCCTCGTCGCTCCAGTCCAGCGCCGCCAGCTCGATCAGCTGCGCCGCGGTCGATGCATGGGCGATCACCAGCCCACCCAGCTCGGCTCCGCCGAAGACGTGATCCCAGTGGGAATGCGTGTAGACGACCGCGCCCGGGCGCTCAGCGGTCTCTGACGACAGTGCGTCCAGGAACGCCCTCGTGTGAGCCTGCGACGATCCGGCGTCGAGCATGAGCGTGCGCCGATCGCCGACCACGCAACACAGCGACGGCCGGTCCGGCGGGCCCGGTGGCATCCAGCGGACGTGCTCGGAGATCCTGGTCAGTCCGCTCATCGGCCGGCGTCAGTCCGGCTCGTGCGGGAGCCGCACCATCCGGTCCCGGGCCACCCGCGGCCAGCCTTGCGCGGCAACGACGTCGAGCAGCGCCCGCGCGCAGACGGGGTCGAACTGGGTGCCGGAGCAGCGCTCGATCTCGGCCATCGCGGCGTCCGCGGCCATCGCCTTGCGGTACACACGGTCCTCGGTCATGGCGTGGAACGCGTCGCAGACTCCGATCACACGGGAGCCGAGCGGGATCCGGTCGGCGGCCAGGCCGTCCGGATAGCCGGCGCCGTCGAAGCGCTCGTGGCTCGCCCGTACCAGCGGCACGAGCTCGGCGAAGTGGGGGACGGGCTCGAGGATGCGGGCGCCGATCTGGGGGTGCCGCTGCATGACCGTCGACTCGGCGCGCGTCAGTGGCCCGGGCTTGCGCAGGATCGACTCCGGGATGCCGATCTTGCCGATGTCGTGCAGGAGCGCGCCCAGCCGGATCAGGCGGGTGTCCGCGGGAGCGATCCGCAGCTGCTCGCAGACGGCCCCGGCCAGCTCGGCGATCTCGATCGCATGGTCGTTGGTGTAGGCGTCCTTGGCCTCGAGGGCCGCCGCCAGCGCTCCGAGCGTGGCGAAGTAGGCCTCCTCGAGCCGCTCGGCCATGCGCGCCTGCGTGACGACCTTCCCGGCCTCGGCGGAGAGGGCGCGGCACAGGCGCACCTCGACGCCGCCGAACGAGCGCGTGCGCGTGTCGTAGATCTCGATCAGCGCGTACGGCTCGCCCTCGACCGCGAGCGCGAACATGAGCAGCGAGCGGTAGCCGAGCTCGGCCAGCCGGCGCCGCTCGGCGGGATCGGTCTCGGGGTCGTCGATCCTGCACACGAGCGTCGTATCGCGCTCGATCAGCTCGGCGGTGGCCGGGTAGTCGTCGAGGCGGAACTCGCCGGCCTGCCGGTTCCACGTGTGGGGCGGCCGCGCGTACCCGGCCCGGTCGCGCACGGTGGCCGCGGCCGTGTCGATCATCGAGACCATGCAGGCCTTGGCGTCGATCAGCTCGCACAGGTTGCGTGCCAGCACCGCCAGCATCTCGGCCACGTCGTCGAGCGCGAACAGGGCCTGAGCGGCCTCGAACACGCCGAGGGCCGGCTCGAGGTGCTCGGCGGCGAGCCGCGCGATCGGCGGCTCGAATGAGGGTCCTTCGCCGGGGCGGGTGGGGGGCATCCGGGTCAAGTTCGCGCCGCCGCGATTGGTTCCCTCTATCGGCGCACCGCGACGCCACGCCCCGATGGTGAGACGCTGGTGTCTCATGGTGCTAATGCCCTGGGCGCTGCGGCCGATGACGGGAGGATGAGGATGCACCCCAGGCGCCGAATCATCATGACCGACAACCCCCAGACACCCCTCCCGACCCTCGCCGAAGCCGCCGCCCTGCTGGTGGAGGCATCCGCGATCGACGTGGAGACCGATCGGGGCGACACGATCGAGCTCTGGACGATCGCGAGCGACGGTGCGACGGTGACCGGCAGCGGCCCGCGGCTCCTGGTTGCCGAGGAGATGCAGATCACCTGCCGGCTGGCCCACGGCGGCCACCCGATCGAGATCAAGGCGGTCATCGACGAGGCCGAGTACCGCTCCTCGTCGCGTGCCTCGATCGTCCTGCAGGTGGTGGATGTGGTCGCGCACGGGTACCGGCGCCGCTCCGAGCGGCTGTCGGTGACCTCGTCGGCGTCGCTGCGGGCAGTGATCTGCGAGCAGGTCGTCCCGGACGAGGTCATTCCCGTCACCCTCTCCGACCTGAGCGAGTCCGGCTGCTCGGTGACGATGACCGACTCGCGCCCGCGCAGCGGCGATCGCATGGTGCTCAACTCGCGGTTCCTCGAGGGCGAGATCGTGGTGGACGTCCGCATCGTCCGTGTCCAGTCGCCGAGCCCCGACGTCTACATCGCCGGCTGCTACTTCATCAGTGCCACGGCGGATGCGCTGAGCGTGCTCGAGAAGGTGCTCTCCCGGCTGGCCGGCCATGCCCGGCCGGTGGAGGGACTCGGGTCGCTGCACCTCGTGCTGAACAAGGAATCCGGCGAAGAAGCTCTCAAGCAGGGGCCGGAATCTGCCGATGAGCCATATTGGACGTTTGCCAAACGTCCTGCTGCACGATTTCAAGCGGCCAGACGCGCGGTCTGAGCCCGACGGCACCGCCGAGGTATCTCGCCCATGTCCCAGCCAGGCCGATCCGAATCTTCTGACCTCACCCCGACCGTCGCCCCGCGCGGGCGCTGGCGCAGGCGCGACCGCACCCGCGGCCAGTCGATGGTGGAGTTCACGCTCATCCTGCCGGTCCTGATGCTGATGATCTTCGGCATCTACCAGTTTGGGCAGACCTACTCCGACTACATCCAGGTGACCAACGCCGCCCGCACCGGCGGCCGCAAGGCGCTCGTCTCCCGCAGCGACACGAACGGTGTCGCCGACACGATCACCGCGGCCCAGAACGCCACCTGGTGGCTGAACAAGGCGAACATGACCGTGACCGTCACCCCCGGACAGCCCTGGGTAACCGGGCAGACCGTGACCGTCACCGTCACGTACCCCTACTCGATCAGCCTGCTCGGATTCGTCGCCGGCTCGGGCACGCTCAAGTCGAGCACGACCGTCCGCATCGAGTAGTCGGCGCGGGTATCGTCTCGGGTCGTGTCCCGGGTTCCCACCGCCGCGGTTGCCGCCGGCTCGCTGATCGGGGGCTATGCGGTGGCGGCGGAGACGGGCGTTCGGCCGCTCGGGGGCGTGGTGCTCCTCGCCGGCGGCGTGTGGTGCACGCGCTCGTGGCTGCGCACGCGCGGCCCGGCGGTGGCGGGAACGCTGCTGCTCGTGTCGGTCGCCGCCTTCGCGGGGTCACATCCGCTGGGTAAGCGGTTCGGCGCGTGGCCCGCGGTGCTCACCGTGTCAGCCGTGACCGCCGCGGCCGTCTGGTACCTGGCCGACCGCCAGCCTGGAACGACCCCTCAGGGCAGGCGCCCGACCGCGGCGAGCAGCGAGTAGGCGACCTCTTCGAGCGCCTGGGCGGCGCGTGACCGGGGGTCGTCGCTCGTGACCGGGCGGCCGCGGTTGATCGAGAGCGGCACCGCGCGGTCGGAGGGCACCATGTAGTCGATCTCGTGCCGCAGCATGGCCTCGATGTCCTTGCCGTCGAGGCCGACGTCGGCGTCGGCGCGGTTCATCAGCACGCGCACGTCGGCCAGGTCGAGCTCGAGCAGCTCCAGCGTCTCGAGGGCGATCCGAACGCTGCGCACGGCCGGCACGTCCGGCGCGCCGACGAGGATCAGTGTGTCGGTGTGGTCGAGCGCGAGCAGCGTCGTCGGCGAGAAGCTGGAGGCGGCGTCGATCACCACCACGTCGTAGCCCGCACGCGCGGCATGCAGCAGGCTTGCGAGCCGGTCGACGGCGACCAGCTCCTCCTCCTCGGGCCGGGCCGGCGCCGCCATCACATCGGCGCCGCTCGAGTGGCGGGTGACCGCGCGGGCAAGGGCCTGCGCGTCGATGTGAGGATGCGCGGCGACCAGGTCGACGACGGTCGTTCGCGGCGCCAGTCCGAGCACCAGGGCATCGTCGCCCGACTGCAGGTCGAGGTCGACAAGAAGCGTGTGCAGGCCGGCGCGGGCGAACGAGACGGCCAGGTTCGTGGCGATGACCGTCCGGCCGGAGCCGCCCTTGGTCGAGAACACCGTGAACACGTGCCCGCTCTCGCCATCGCCCCCGCCGATCGGCGTCCGCCGGGCGCGGGCGGCGCGCGCTTTCGCGGCGGCCATGCCCAGCGACTGCGGTGTCTGCGGCAGGCACAGGACGTCGTCCACGCCCAGCCGCAGCGCCTCCTGGAACCAGCGGATCGGGTGCCGGCCGGCGAGCACCACGACCCCCGGGGCGGCCGGGTCGGCCAGCGCAGCAAGCAAATCGGACGGAAGGGTCTCGGCGTCGTTCGGGAGATACCAGACGAGCACGTCGGGCACCGAGTCGACGATCTGCACCATTCCGGAGCGCTCGAACAGCTGGCGGAGGCCGGCCTGCTCGCGCATCAGCGCAACGCGGATCAGCTCGGGCTGGGGTGGGGGCTCGGGGGTGCCGGTCATCGATGACGGCACGGGGGTGCCGGGGGTGGGACGGTCGCGAGCGCACTTTGCGACCCTGGTCACGTGATAACCCAAGAAATGTCTTCTGTCCAGTGTGATCGGGTGGTTCGAGCGGGCCGCCGCGGATCGCTCCACTACGCTCTCCGCTCCGTGCTGCTCTCACTACCCAGTCCGGGCGACCCCTACGTCTTCCAGCTCGGCGGTCTGCAGCCGCGCTGGTACGGGGTGCTGCTGGCGGTGGCGGGCGTCGTCGCGGTGTGGGTGACCCGGCGCCGGTTTGCCGCGCGCGGCCTTGACCCCGAACTGGTCTTCCCGGTGGCCGTCTGCGCGGTGGTGGTCGGCATCGTCGGCGCCCGCACCGAGCACGTGCTCGGCGACTGGTCGGTGTTCGCCCGCGACCTGAACAACACGTTCTGGTTCTGGAGGGGCGGACTGGGCATCTACGGCGGGGTGATCGGCGGCATGCTCGGCGCGGCGGTCGGCTGCCGGATCGTGCGGCTGCCGTTCTGGACGGTGGCCGACTGCGCCGCGCCGGGGCTCGTGCTGGCGCAGGCGATCGGCCGGTTCGGCGACTACACCAACCAGGCCCTCTACGGCCGCCCGAGCAGCCTGCCGTGGGCGATCCGGATCGACTATCCGATCCCGCCGTACATCCACGGGCAGGCGTTCCAGCCGGCCTTCCTGTACGAGTCGATCTGGGATCTGGCGGTGTTCTGCGTGCTCGTGGTGTTCACGCGCCGCACGGAGAACCGGCTGCGTCCGGGGACGGTGTTCGCGCTCTATGCGGCGCTGTACTCGGTCGGCCGGCTGTGCGTGGAGACGATTCGCATCGACCCCACCGACCACGTCTTCGGGCAGCGGGTGGACATCTGGGTCGCCGGCCTCGTTGCGATCGTGGCCGGGAGCGCATTCGCGGTGCTGTGGACGCGCCGCGCCGCCGCACCCGCGTAGGCCTACCGCGTCCGCCGCGGCTCGCGCCCGAGCACGAGCTCGAGCGACGATCGCGCCCGGCTCGCGGCGTGGCGCGTGACCGCCACGGGAGCAGGCGAGCGGCGGTCGATCACCGTCGCTGTCCGCAGCAGCCCCGGCAGCGTGGCGGCGTCCACGGTGCCCGGCGCGACGACCGAGAGGCAGCTTCCGATCGCCGCCGGCTCGTGCGCGTCGGATGCGGCCGCGGCCGGCAGCCCGCACGCCCGCGCCCACTGCAGCGCGCGGGCGTTGCCCGAGGCGGTGAGCGGGCCGCCGTTGCGCGCCTCCACGATGTCGAGCAGGCCCCGGCCGCGCAGCTCTTCGCGGGCCGCCGGTTGCAGCCGGCCGCGGATGAGGCGGTAGAACGGGTGCTGGAGGTACACCAGGCCGCCCTGGGAACGGATCCGCTCGGCGGTCTCGATCGCGCTTCGGCCCACCGGCACGTGCTCCTCCAGAAAGAGGCCGATCAGCTCGCCGTCGGCGGTGTCGATCTCCTCGCCCGCGATGACCGCGAAGCTCGCCCGCTCGCGGAACTCCATCGCCCCGGCGATCGTGTTGTGGTCGGTGATCGCCACGACGTCGAAACGGCCGCGCGCGTGGGCGCGCTCGTAGTCGCTGAGGCGGTTGCGGGAGTCCGGGGAGTGGCGGGTGTGGTTGTGCAGGTCGACCAGCATGGAGTGCTGCGTCAGACCTCGACGGCCTGATTGGCCAGAAGCGTCTCGAGCGCCCGCACACACACCTGGTCGAACTCGTCCCGGCGCTGCCAGAGGTCGGCCAGCGCCCGGCCGGCGCCCGCGCGCGACGTGTTGCCCCCGGCCTCGACAAACGCCGATGCGACCGCGATCACCCGTGACTCGATCGGCGGCGTCTGGCCCTCGCCGCCTGCGGCGAGCAGCCACTCGGCGGCCTCGGCGTCGAGTGCGTTTGCAACCACCTTTGCCGCGAGCCGGGCCCGCTCCGCGGGATCCCCGCCGGGGGTGGTGGCGTCGTACAGGAAGGCGGCCAGCCGCACCCGGTCGGTGCGGTCGGGCGAGAGCCCCACCTCGGCGGCGATGTAGCCGGCGTAGTCGCTGACGGCGCGCGAGCTGGCCGAGTGGCCGCGGGCCGCCTCGAGCGCCCGCATCGTGCGCTCGTACGTGTCGCGCTCGAGCTGGCTGGCGCGCTCCTCGGCCGACAGCGCCTCGACCACGCCGGCGTCGTAGGCGACGGCACGGCCGCCGCCGCCGCGGCGCGCCCAGTAGAGCGCTCCCGTGGCGAGCCGCACCAGCTCGGCCTGGGTGTCGCCGTCGGCCGGGAATCCGGCCACCCCGGCGCACACCGTCACTCCCTGCGACGACGACGCGAACGCGGCCGCCAGCCGCTCCAGGAGCGCCCGGGCGGGCTCGGGCTCCATGCCGGGCAGCACGAGGCCGAACTCGTCCGGCCCGATGCGGGACACGTTGTCGTAGGAGCGCACGCCCGATGCGAGGCAGCGGGCCGCGGTGCGCAGGAGCTCGTCGCCGGCGGCGTGGCCGCGCTGCTCGTTGGCGGCCTGGAACCCGTCCAGGTCGACCATCGCCACCGACACCGGCGTACCGCCGCGCATCGCCCGGGCGAACTCGCGGGTCAGCGCCCGCTCGAAGCCGCGGTGGTTGGGCAGGCCGGTGAGCACGTCCTGGGTGCCCGAGCTGGCGCCCGCGCGCTCCCACAGGCGGGCCGACTCGATCGCCTGCGCGGCCAGCACCGCGACCAGGCGGATGCCGCTCAGGTCGGCGTAGGCCGGGGCGTGGGTGACGATGCAGCCGACGGTGCGGCGGGCGCTGATCAGCGGGATCAGCCAGCGGTCGCCGGTGTGCACGGGCCCCTCGGGCTCGGGCGCGTCGAGCTCGTCCGGGCCCTCGCCGGACACCAGCCGCAGATTCGCGCCGTCCTCGGTGAGCACGTAGGCCTCGGTGACCGCTCCGCTCAGGGTCATCGAGACCGCGGCGCATGCAGCCGCCATGACCGCCGGCAGGTCGAGGCCGTTCTCGCAGGCCTCCACGAGCGCGTCGACCGGCGTCGTCGCGGAGCGCTGTCTACGCCACATCGGCATGGTCGTGGGCGGGCAGCAGCACCCGCAGGTCGGTGCCGGCGCCGGGCACCGAGTCGATTCGCAGCCGGCCGCCGAGGATCTGTGCGCGCTCGCGCATCGACGTCATGCCGTGGTGGGGGAGGCCGTCGCGCGGCGGGGCGGCGTCGAATCCGGTGCCGTCGTCGCGCACCAGGATCTCGAAGCCGGTCGCAGGCTCGCCGGTGACCGATACGTGGATCGATCGCGGCGCGGCGTGCTTGACGGCGTTCTGGACGGCCTCGCGCACGATCTGGTACAGGAACACCTGGTCGTCGGCCGGCAGCTCGTCGGCCGCGTCGACGTCGAGCTCCACCGACACGGCGTGGCCGCGCTCCATCTCGTCGGCGAGCGCCCGGAGGGCGACGACGAAGCCCTGGTCGCGCAGCACCCACGGCTCGAGCGCGAAGCTCAGCTCGCGCAGCGAGCGGATCACCGCCCGCTGACGCTCCCGGGCGGTGTCGAGCACGCGCAGGGCGGCGTCGATGCTGCCGTCGCCCGTATCCTCGGCGACGGCGTCGAGCATCATGGCGATCCCGGACATGGCCTGCAGTGGCCCGTCGTGCAGGAACAGCGAGAGCTTGCGGCGCTCGTCCTGCTCGGCCGAGAGGATGCGGCGGGAGAGCTCGAGGCGCTCGGCCTCGCGCATGCGGGCCTGCGCCAGGAGCGACTCCACCCGCTCGAAGAGCTGGGCGTTGGCGGCGGCGCTGGCGCCGAAGTCGGCCAGGAGCATCGCCTGAGCCACCTCGGCGGGGCCGAACCCCGCATCGCCCTGCAGCCGGAATAGCACCAGCACGGCGTGAAGCTCGTCCATGACGACGAGCGGTGCGGCCAGTGCGGCCGTCGGCCGCAGGTGCCGGCACAGCGCGTCGCCCGGGGCCGGCACGGCGCCGGCGCCCGGCGTGCGGCTGGCCGCGGCCTCCGCGAGCAGCGATCCGGGGCTGGCCGGATCGACCACCAGGTCGGCGATCGGGCCCAGAGCGATCCCGCGCGCGACCGTGGGACGCAGCCCGCGCCCGTCGGGCGAGGGCACCAGCATGACCGTGGCGTCGGGGTGCAGCAGCCGGTGGGCCTGCTCCGTGGTCGCCGCCAGCACGTGCGCGGCGTCGCGGCTCGAGGTCATCGCGGCCAGGCTGCCGACGACATCGTCCAGGAACGCGGTCTGCGCCATCAGCTCGCCGCGCAGCTTGCGCTGCCACTCGTTTGATGCCTGCGCCCGGCCCGCATCGCGGCGAACGGCCACGGCCGCCACGGCGCACACGAGCGCGATCGCGGCCACTCCCGCGGCGACGAGCGCCAACGAGTCGCCGAGGAGGCTTGCCCCGAGCGCAAACGCCGTCGCCGTCACGGCCACCGCGAGCAGGGCGACGCCGCCCACCTCGAGGATCCGGGCGCTAATCGATGATTGCTTGTCTGAGGGCGATTGCGACTGCATGCGTACGGGTATCCGCCTCCAACTTGGAGAGGATATGCCGTACGTGGCTCTTGACGGTCTCCTGGCTGATGAACAGCTTGGCGGCCACGTCCGCGTTGGACATGCCGTCGGCCAGGAGCTGGAGGATCTCGCGCTCTCGCGCGGTGAGCATGTTCTCGCGTTCCTTGGTGAGGAACGCGGGCATGAGGGCCGGGTCGACGTACCCGTCGCCGCCGGCCACCTTCTGGATCGCCCGCACGAGCGTCTGGTGCGGTGCCTCCTTGAGGATGTAGCCCTTCGCTCCGGCCTCGAGGCCGCGCGTGAGGAGGCTGCGCTCGCCGTAGGCCGTGAACATCAGCACGTAGGAATCGGGCACCTCGGCCGTGATCTCACGGGTGGCCTGGAGGCCGTCGGTGCCGGGCATCCGCACGTCCATGATGATGACGTTCGGCCGGCGCCGGCGGGCGAGCGCCACTGCGGCGCCCCCATCGGAGGCCTCGCCGATGACGCGGATGTTGTCCGTGCGGGAAAGCGCCAGGCGCAGTCCCTCACGCACCACCTCGTGGTCATCAACGATCAGACAGGTTATGGGCTCAGCCACATGTGCTCCACTCGTCGCAACGCCAGCTCAGATGAACCCGGTATCGGCAGAACTTCGTGCGGCCGTTAGCACTGTCGCGCGGCTGCATGCAGATTTCGCCGGTTCCCGGGTATTCCCTGCCGCAGTGAATCGGCAGCCGCGGCCTGCGCTTGAGCGCTCTTCCCCTTTTTCTGGTGCCGGTAACCCCCCGACTATACTTGGCCGCGCTTGAGCGACGACGGTCCGAGTACACGATGACAACCGCACTCGAGCTGTTGGCGGTGGTGCTGATCGTGGCCGCGAACGGCTTCTTCGTCGCGGCCGAATACGGCCTCGTCACGGTGCGGCGGACGCGCCTGCAGGAGCTGGAGGCGCAGGGCAGCCGCCGGGCTCGGCGGGTGCTGCGGCTGCTGGATTCTCCGCCCAGATTCATCTCGTCGATCCAGCTCGGCGTGACCCTGTCGAGCCTGGCGCTGGGCGCGATCGGCGAGCCCGTCGTCTCGCAGCTCCTGAAGCGGCCGCTCGACCTGCTGCCGCAGAGCTGGCACACGGGTGTCGCCGACACGATCTCGGTCATCCTCGCGTTCACGATCCTGACCTACTTCCACGTCGTGATGGGCGAGATCGTGCCGAAATCGTTCACCCTCGGGCATCCCGAGCGGGTGGCGCTCCTGTCCGCCGGGCCGATCAGCGTCTTCCACGCCATCTTCCGGCCGTTCATCTGGGTGCTGGTGCGCTCGAGCGCGGCGGTGCTGGGCTGGTTCGGCGAGACCGCGCAGACCGGCGTCGCCCTGGTGCACTCCGAGGAGGAGCTGAAGATGCTCGTCACCGCGAGCCACGAGAAGGGGGTGCTCGAGGAGGACGAGCAGGAGATGCTGCACAAGGTCTTCGAGTTCGCCGACAAGGACGCGGTGGACGTGATGGTGCCGCGGCCCGACGTGGTGGCGGTGCGCGTCGACCTGCCCGTCCCCGAGATGCTGCGGCTGGTGCTGGCGCACCCCTTCACGCGCTATCCGGTCTACGAGGGCGATCTGGACGACATCGTCGGCGTGCTGCACGTGCGCGACCTGTTCTCGGCCCTGCACGAGCGCGGCCTCCAGAACGTGGACGTGCGCGCCATCCTGCGCGACGCGATCATGGTGCCCGAGACCAAGCCGCTGGACGAGCTGCTGGCCGAGTTCCAGCGCACGTCCAACCACCTCGCCATCGTCGTCGACGAGTACGGCTCGGTCGAGGGCCTGGTCACGCTCGAGGACCTGCTCGAGGAGATCGTGGGCGAGATCGGCGACGAGTTCGACCTGCCGGACGCCGGCGTGCGCCGGCTCGGCCGTGGCCGGGTCAGGATCGGCGGCTCGTTCCCGATCGACGACTTCAACGAGCGCTTCGGCAAGCACCTGCCCGAGGACGACTACCACACGGTGGGCGGGTTCGTGTTCGGCGAGCTCGGCCGGGTGCCGAAGGTGGGGGACATCGTCACGTTCGACGACGCCCGGTTCGAGGTCAGCGACACCGACGGCCCCCGCATCCGCGAGGTCGACGTGACGCTCGCGGTCGCCTCCGGCCCGCAGCCCCCCCAACCGGGGACAGTCCCCGAACGGCGGCCGTGACACCCGTGTTGCGGCTCCATTACATCCCCGGCACGGCGGCGATGGCACCGCACGCGGCGCTGGCCGAGGCCGGCGCCGACTACACCCTGGCCCTCGTCGAAACGGACGCCGACGGGCAGCGGCCGTCCGCGTACCGCGCGCTCAACCCGTGGGCGCAGGTGCCGACCCTCGAGGACGGCGATCTCGTGCTCACCGAGTCGGTGGCGATCATGCTGCATCTCGCCGACCGCTTCCCGGAGGCCGGGCTCGGCGCGCCGGTGGGAACACGGGCCCGCTCCGAGCTCTACCGGTGGCTGGCCTACCTCTCGAGCTCCGTGCAGATGACCTACATGCGCTGGATCTACCCGGAGCGGTTCACGACCGATCCCGGCGGAGTGGCCGCCGTCCGCGACCGCGCGGCGGCGAGCCTGCACGAGCACCTCACCTGGATCGACGCGGAGCTGGCCACGCGCCCCTGGCTCGTCGGCGACGAGCGCACCGGCGCCGACCTCTTCCTCTTCATGCTCACCCGGTGGGGCCGCTCGGACGACCCGCCGGCCTGGGACCGGCCGTACCTCGGCCGGCACTTCCACCGCCTGGGAGAGCGGCCGGGCGTGCGCCGGATGATGGCCGAGCAGGGCCTGGGCTAGCGCCCGCCGTCAGGCGAGGTCGTCTCCGGCCCTGGCCATCTGCACGTCGCGCTCGGTGATCCCGCCCGCGCTGTGGCTCACCCACCGCAGCGTCACCGTGTCCCACGAGATCGCCACGTCGGGGTGGTGGTCGGCCTCGGCGGCGGCCTTCGCGATCCGGTTGACGAACGCGATCGACCCGTCGAAGTCGCCGCAGCTGTAGGCCTTCTCGAGCGCGCCGTCGCGCACCTCCCACCCCGGCATTTCCGCCACCTGCGCCCGTAGCTCCGATTCGGCCAGCACCGGCATGAGACCCTCCTCGTAGGACTTCTGCAGGGTACCCCCGGAACCGCGGTATGGTTCCGGGTCTCTCTGATCGTGAAAGACCTGAACGACATCGATCGTGCGATCGTGGACGTGCTCCAGGTCGAAGGACGGTCGACCTTCGCCCAGATCGCGCAGAACGTGGGGCTCTCGCCCGCCGCAGTCCACGAGCGGGTGAAGAAGCTCGAGGCCCGCGGCGTGATCACGGGCTACCGCGCCTCGGTCGACCCGGAGAAGCTGGGCGCGGGCGTCACGGCGTTCATCCTGGTGACCCAGATCGCCGGGCCGCGCGGCAGCCTCGAGGAGGCCTTCGAGAGCATGCCCTGGGTGGAGGAGTGCCATCACATCGCGGGCGAGGAGAGCCTGATGCTGAAGGTGCGGGCCGAGTCGACCCGGGCGCTCGAGCATCTGATCTGGGACATCCGGGCGCTCGAGTCGGTCGAGCGCACGAAGACCGTCGTGGTCCTGGCGACCGAGTTCGAGGGCCGCCGGGTAGCGCCGATGGCGACCGCCCCGGTGCTTCCGCCCGTGCCCCCCGTGCCCAGCGTGTAACCCTCCCGGGCGCTTGCCCGCGGGCGTTCGTGCACGTATCTGTTGAGGCATGGCAGCAAATTCCAGGAGGCACCAGCGCCGCCGGGCCCGGTTCGCCGCCGCCCTCGAGCACCCCGACGCCGCCACCCTGCGCGCCGTCGCGGCCGAGGCGAGCCACACCGAGTCCGCCGCCTGCGACCTGGGCCTCGAGGTCGACCGGGCCTGGGAGGGGCTTGCGCTGCCCGACGCCGACCTGCTCCGCTACCACGCCCGCGCCGCGGGTGTCTCGACGACGCTCCTGCGGGCGACCCATTCGTGGATCGCCGCCCGGCGAATGCGCGCGGCCCGCGCCCTCGGCGACCTGCGCCTGGCGGAGGGAGTCCGCGAGCTCGACCGGCTGCTGCACGACCGCGATCCGCGCGTGCGGCTCGCGGCCGCCCGCGCGCTGGGCCGGATCGCGACGCCGGACGCTGCCCGGATCCTGATCGCCGCGCTGGAGGATGGGCTCCTGCCCGAGCAGCGGCTGGTGGAGGTGCTGGGTGCGCCGTGGGCGGCGGGTGCGCTGCTTCTGGCGTTCCGGGCGCCCCGGACGGTCGCCATGCGAGTGCCGCTGGCCGATGCGCTCGGCCGGGCCGGGGCTCCCCAGGCGGTGGAGGTGTTCGCGGCCGCGATGCCCGCGGCTGCGACCGAGCTGCGGATCCGGATCGTGCGCGCCCTGGCCCGGATCGGCTCGCCCGCTGCGGTCGCGGCGGTGCGGGCGGCGATGGCGGACTCCAACTGGCGCGTGCGCGCCCAGGCGGCCTGGTCGCTGGCGCGAATGGGCGACCCCGCGGCCACGTCGCTTCTCGAGCGTGGGCTCGTGGACGCCTCGCCCTGGGTGCGCGCCAACTGCACCGCCGCGCTGCGCCGGCTGGCCCAGGCGCCGGCGCGCGCTACTCGAAGCGCAGTGCCTCTTCGGTGATCGCCATGTCGCGGATGTGGAAGCCGCGCATGTCGGCCGTCCCGCCCGCGAGCGACACGATCACGTAGACCGCGTCCGGCCAGAAGGCCTGCTCGGCGTCCGTGCGCGACGGGTAGGCCGGCGAGCTCGTGTGCGAGTGGTAGATGCCCACCAGATCCAGCCCGGCGTCATCGATCGCGTTCATGATCCGGATCTGGTCGCGCGCCTCGATCCGGTAGTAGAACGGGCTGGGCGCGTCGGACTCGGCCGGGAAGAACTGCTCGACGCGGCCGTCGCGGCCGGCCAGGATGCCGCAGGCCTCGTTGGGGAGCCCCGCCTGCGCGTGCGCCACGATCGCGTCGCGCACGGCTCCCGGAATCACCACCAGACGCGCTCGTCCATCTCGCGCTCGAGCTGCTCGGTGGGCTTCGTGTAGATGCCGGCCGACAGGTACTTCGAGCCGCCGTCCGCGAAGACCACGACGATGTTCCCGCCCTCCATGTCGAGCGCGACGCGGCGGGCGACCGCCAGTGCCGCGCCGGCCGAGACGCCCGCGAACACGCCCTCCAGCGAGAGCAGCTTGCGCAGCGTCACAACCGACTCGCCGTTGGAGACGAGCACCTTGCGGTCGAGCTGGGTGATGTCCAGGATCGGCGGCGTGTACCCGTCCTCGAGGCTGCGCAGGCCCATCACGGGATCCCCCTGCAGCGGCTCGGCGGCGACCACCAGCACGTCGGGGTTCGCCTCGCGCAGCCGCCGCGAGCAGCCCATGAGCGTCCCGCCGGTGCCGAGGCCCGCCACGAAGGCGTCGACCTGCCCGTCGGGCACCTGCTCGAGGATCTCGAGCGCGGTGCCGCAGTAGTGCGCCGCCGGGTTGGCCGCGTTGGCGTACTGGAACGGCATGAAGACCGACGGGTCGCGCTCGGCCATCGACCGGGCCATCGCGACCGCGCCGTTCGAGCCCAGGTTGCCCGGTGAGAAGACGATTTCGGCGCCGTACATGCGCAGGAGCTCGACCCGCTCGGGTGTCGCCGACTCGGGCATGACGGCGGTCACCGGGTAGCCCTTGACCGTCCCGATCATCGCGAGGGCGATGCCGGTGTTGCCGCTGGTGGGCTCGAGGATCCGGCGGCCGGGCTCGAGCTCGCCGGTGGCCTCGGCGGCCTCGACCATCGAGAGCGCCACCCGGTCCTTCATCGATCCGGTGGGGTTCTGCTCTTCGAGCTTCGCGAAGATGCGCACGTCGGGGTTCGGCGACATCCGCGGCAGCTCGATCAGCGGGGTGTTGCCGACCGCGCTCAGGGCGGCGCTGCGGGGAGCCTCGAGGCAGCTCATCCCGCGCTCCCGCCGGCCATGGCCGGCAGCACGATCACCGTCGAGTCGGGCCCGACGGCCGTCTCGAGGCCCTTGGCCAGGCGCACGTCCTCGTTGTTCACGTAGACGTTCACGAACCGGTTCAGGTCGCCGCCGTCGTCGAACAGGTGCGTGCGGATGGCGGGATAGCGGCCGGTCAGGTCGTCCAGCACCTCGCGGACGGTGCCGCCGGAGGCATCCACCTCGCGGGCGCCGCCGACCGCCTGGCGCAGAATGGGGGGCATGCGAACCGTGCTCACGAAGCGATTGCCTCCTCGGGTGATGCGGACAGCGCGCGGGCGGGCATTGCGCAGAACTGCTCGTAGTCGATGAACTCGATCTCGTCCGGGTCCTTACTGCACACGGGGCAATCCGGATCGCGGCGCATGCGCAGCTCGACGAACTCCATCGCGAGCGCGTCGTAGCGCAGCTGCCTGCCGACCAGCGGCTCGCCGATCCCCAGGATCAGCTTGACCGCCTCGGTCGCCTGCAGCGTCCCGATCACTCCGGGCAGAACGCCCAGCACGCCACCCTCGGCGCACGACGGCGCCAGCTCGGGCGGCGGCGGCTCGGGGTACTGGCAGCGGTAGCAGGGGCCGTCGTGCGGCTTGTAGACGGTGACGGAGCCCTCGAACTGGTAGATCGACCCGTGCACCACCGGGATCCCGGCGACCAGGCTCGCGTCGTTCAGGAGGTAGCGCGTGGGGAAGTTGTCGGTGCCGTCCACGATCACGTCGTAGCCCGTGATGACATCGAGCACGTTCTCGGACGTCAGCCGGGTGGCGTACTTGACGACCGTCACCTCGGGGTTGAGCGCGTGGATGGTGGCCTCGGCCGAGTCCACCTTGGGCGTGCCGATGCGATCGACCGTGTGCAGGATCTGGCGCTGCAGGTTGCTCGCGTCGACGATGTCCGCGTCGATGATCCCGAGTGTGCCGACCCCCGCCGCCGCCAGGTACAGAGCGGCGGGCGATCCCAGGCCGCCCGCACCGATTAGGAGCACCTTGGAATCGAGCAGCCGCAGCTGGCCCTGCTCGCCGACCTCGGGGATGAGGACGTGGCGGCTGTAGCGCTCGAACTGCGCGGGCGTCAGGGTGCGCGGCTGCTTCCAGTCGTAGCCGTTCTGCTTCCAGCCGGAGAATCCCCCGGCGAGCGAGACGACGTCGGTGTAGCCCAGCTCGGCCAGCGTCTTGGCCGCGTAGGCCGAGCGCACGCCGGAGCCGCAGTAGATGACAACCGGAGTCGTCCGGTCGGGCACCCGCGCCTCGATCCGCGACTCGAGGTTCCCGCGGGGGATGTGGACGGCGCCGGGAATGAAGCCCTGCTCGTACTCGTCGCGCTCGCGCACGTCGATCAGAGCGGGGCGCGGCTCACGGGTGAGCCGGAGCGCGGCCTCCTGGGCCGTCTCCTCTCTGATCTGCTGCTTCACAGCTGCGAGGTGATCGCGGGCCGAAACCACGAGCTTCACCTACCCTTTCCCTCCGAGCTTTCAGTGCACACAAGAAGTCTACCAATCGAATGGATCCAAACTTTCCCCCAGATATCCCTAACGTGAGTTCTGGGGCGCGTATTCCCCTGGCCCAGAAGCGGCTCGTGCTCGTGGCGGTGGTCGCGCTCGTGGCCGGGGTGGTCGCGGCCGTTGCGGTGATCGCGAGCCGTGGCGGCGGCAGCCCGAAGGCGACGGTGATCAAGCCCCTCGGCGGCCGGCCTCCGCTCGTGCTCGACCTGCCCGGCGCCCCGGTGACCGGCGGAAACGCGGCCGTCTACGCCGCCGCGCGGGAGCGGCTGCCCGCGGGTGACGTCCGCCTCGCCGTGGCCCGGGCGATCATTGCCTACAACCCGGCGCAGCGCGCGCGCACCGTGGCCGCGCTCGAGCGGCTGCCACAGCGGCTCCCGGTGGTCGAGTTCGCGCTCGCGCTGGCGCAGGTGTGGGCCGGCGATCTGACGGCGGCCGGCGAGACGCTGCGCAAGGTGAAGCAGCTCGACCCGTACGGCTTCTACGGCACGAGTGCCGACAACCTGCTCTACCCCAGCGAGGCCAAGGGCTATCCGCCCTACTTCCCGCCACCGGGGCCGCGGCGGACGCTGCCGCAACTGCGCGCGGCGGTGCGGACGAACCCAAAGAGCCCCGCGGCCTGGCTCGCGCTCGCCGGCGGCCTCGAGCGCACCAACCGGCTGGGGGCGCTCAGGGCCGCCCGCCGGGCGGAGATCCTCGAGCCCAACGGCATCTCCGAGCAGGTGGCGGTGGCGGTGCTCGGGTTCGTGAAGGACCGGCCCATCACGGGGATCACCACCCTCGGCAACCTGGCGTCGCAGTCACAGACACAGGAGAACCCCGAGGTGCACTTCCACCTCGGCCTCCTGTACCTCTGGATCGAGGAGCCGCAGGACGCCGCCGGGCAGTTCTCGCAGGTGGTCGCAGACGCGCCGCACAGCTACTACGCGAGGATCGCGCGCGTGTTCGACCGCTGCATCAACGACTCGGCGGCCTGCCCCACGACGGGCTGAATATTTGGTGCCTGGCACCGGATATTCACCAGGGTGGGGCGCCGTACACCCAGCGCCCGGCCAGCATCGTCGCCACCACCTGCGCCCGGTCGATGCGATCGGGGTGGGCGATGATGTCGGTGTCGAGCACGGCCAGGTCGGCGCAGTACCCGGGCAGGAGCAGGCCGTGGCGGCGGTGGTCGCCCGCCGCGTTCGCGGCGCCGGCCGTGAACCCGAGCACCGCGTCGGCGACGTCCAGGCCCTGAGCCGGGTACCAGGGCTCGCGCGCGTCCGAGGTGCGGTGCACCGCGGCCTGGATTCCGGCCAGCGGGTCGAGCTCGGCGACGGGCGCGTCCGAGCCGAATGCCAGGTGGGCGCCCGCGTCGAGCAGGTCGCGCCAGCGGTAGGCGGCCGCCGCCCGCGCGCCCCAGACGCGGTCGGCCTGGTCGCGGTCGGCGGTCGCGTGGGCGGGCTGCACCGAGGCGGTCACGCCCAGCTCGGCGAAGCGGCCGAGGTCGGCATCGTCGACGCACTGCGCGTGCTCGATCCGGGGCATGACCGGCACCTGCTCCCAGGCCTCCCGGGAGGCCTCGAGCCCGTCCAGGGCGGCCCGGACGGCGCCGTCGCCGATCGCGTGCACCGCCACCGAGAGGCCGCTCGCGGCCGCCTCGCGGGCGATCTCCGCGAGCTCGGCGGCGCTCACCAGCGCCTCGCCGGAGCCGTCGAGCATCCAGGCGGTCTGCGACCCGAGGGTGCCGTCCATGAACACCTTGACCGGCCCGACGCGGACGAGCTCGCTGCCGAACCCCGTGCGCAGCTCGAGCGCGGCCGCGGCTCCCAGCCGCTCGACCGGCACCGCCATGTGCACGCGCAGGTGCAGGCGCCGGTCGGCGTCGAGCCGCTGCCAGAGGCCGCGCCCTCCGGCCCGCTGGAAGTCGTGCACACCGACGACGCCGCGGGCGTTGCAGGCGGCCATCCCGGCCCGGACGGCCCGCGAGCGCTCGAGCGGCTCGGGATCGGGCAGCGGGAAGGCGAACGCCTCGAGCTCGCGCAGGAGGCCGGTTGAGCCCTCGGCGGGGGCGACGGCCAGGGCCGCCGAGTTGAGCCACAGGTTGTGGCCGTCCTGCGACCACAGCGCCGCGGGCCGCGCACCGGTGACGGCGTCGAGGTCGGCGGCGGCGGGCGGGCCGTCGGGCCAGCGCTGGGCGTCCCAGCCGCGCCCGCGCAGCCAGCCGTCGCCCGGCGCTGCGGTGGCGATCCGGGCCACCGCCTCGGCCTTCGACCCGCACCCGCGCAGGTCGAGCTGCGTGCGCGCGAGCGACCACTCCAGGAAGTGCACATGCGCGTCGGTGAACCCGGGCAGGACGCAGCGGCCCTCGAGGTCGACGCGCTCGTGGCCGACGGTGTCGGCGTCGCCCTCGCGCACGTCCACTCCGCCGGCGATGGTCGCGCCGGCGATCGCGAGCGCGGAGACACGCGGCAGCCGCGGGTCCATCGTGTACACCGGCCCGTTGTGCAGGATCATGCGCGGGTTACGATAGGGCACGTGACTCCCGCAGCCGAGATCGAGCGCCGGATGCAGCGGCTGCGCGAGGGACTGGAGCGGGCGCGGCTGGACGCGGCCGTGATCGTCCAGCACGCCGACCTGGCGTACTTCTCGGGCACGAACCAGCAGGCGCACCTGGTCGTGCCGGCCCGGGGCGACCCGCGCCTGCTCGTGCGGCGGGTGCTGGAGCGCGCCCGCACCGAGTCGCCGCTCGAGCGGATCGAGCCGCTGCGGTCGCTCTCGGCGCTCGCGACCGAGCTGGTTGCAAGCGGCGTGGCCGAGGGTGGGCGGATCGGCTTCGAGCTCGACGTGCTGCCGGCCCGGGCATTCCTCGACTACGGCCGCCGCCTGCCGGGCTTCGAGCTCGGGGATTGCTCCGAGATCGTGCGCGCGGTGCGCGCGGTCAAGTCGGCCTGGGATCTCGAGCAGATGGCGGCCGCGTCCGAGCAGGTGCGCCGCGGGGCCGAGGCGGTGCCGCTTCTGATCGGCGTCGGCGTGGTCGAGTCTCACGTTCAGCTTGAGGTTGAGAGAGTGTTGCGCCTGGCCGGCCACCAGGGTCAGCTGCGCTTCCGCGGCTTCAACCAGGAGATGCACTACGGCCAGATCCTGGGCGGCCCGAGCGGCGCCGTGCCGGGCTACTCCGACTCGCCCCTGTGCGGCCCCGGCCCGAACCCGGCCGTCGGCAAGGGCCCCAACGGGCACGTGCTCGCGCGCGGAGACACGGTCATCGCCGACCTGGTGGGGGGCCACGAGGGCTGGCTGTCGGATCAGACGCGCACGTTCGCGGTCGGGCGGCCACCGGCCGACATGGCCGCCGCCTACGAGACCGCCGTCGCGATCCTGCGTGCCGTCGAGGACCTGCTGCGGCCGGGCGCGGTGCCCTCGCAGCTCTACGCCCTCTCCGAGCAGATGGCCGTCGGCGCCGGCCTGGGCGAGCACTTCATGGGCGCGGGGGCCGAGCGGGTACGGTTCCTGGGCCACGGCGTGGGCATGGAGATCGACGAGCTCCCCATCCTCGCGCCCGGATTCGACCAGCCGCTCGAGGAGGGCAACGTGGTCGCGATCGAGCCCAAGTTCGTCTTCCCCGGCCGCGGGGCGGTCGGCATCGAGAACATGTACGCCGTCACCGGCTCCGGCTTCGAGACGCTGACCACGGCATCCGAGGAGCTGATCGTGCGTGACTGACACCGGCCACCTGCACCCGCTCACCGACGACCGCCAGATGCTGGTGGACGCGGTGCGCACGCTCGCCCGCGAGCACATCGCGCCGCGGGCGGCCGAGGTCGACCACAGCGCCGAGTTCCCGTGGGAGGCGGTCGAGCTGCTGCGCCAGAACGAGGTGTTTGCGCTCGCGTTTCCCGAGGAGTACGGCGGCACGGGCACGGGGACGCTCACCCACCTGCGCGCGGTCGAGGAGCTCTCGTGGGCCGACGCCAGCGTCGGCCTGCTGCTCGCGGTACAGGCGCTGGGCGGCCTGCCGGTGCTGCTCGCGGGGACGGACGAGCAGAAGCAGCGCTACCTCCCGCGCTGGGCGAGCGGCGAGTGGATCGCCGCCTACGCGCTCACCGAGCCGGGCGCCGGCTCCGACGCGGCCGCGCTGGCAACGCGGGCCGTGCGCGACGGCGGCGAGTGGGTGCTCGACGGCGTCAAGCGCTTCATCACGAACGCCGGCGTCGCCCACACCTACATCGTCTTCGCCCGTTCCGACGAGGGCATCTGCGCCTTCGTGGTCGAGGCCGACGACCCCGGGTTCAGCGTCGGCCGGATCGAGCCCAAGATGGGCATCAAGGGGTCGACGACGGGCGAGCTCCTGCTCGACTCCTGCCGCATTCCCGCCGACCGCCTGATCGGCCCCGAGGGCAAGGGCTTTCGGCTGGCGATGCGGGTGCTCGACCGCTCGCGGCCGGGCATCGCCGCTCAGGCGCTCGGTATCGGCCAGGCCGCGCTCGACCACTCGGCCCGCTACGCCACCGAGCGGATCGCCTTCGGAAAGCCGATCGCAGACCAGCAGGGGATCCAGTTCATGCTGGCCGACATGGCGACGGCGCTCGAGGCCGCCCGCGGCCTCGTCCACCGCGTCGGGGCGATGCTCGATGCCGGCGACGACGGCCCCGAGCTGACCAAGTTCTCGGCCATGTGCAAGCTGGCCGCCTCGGACGCGGCGATGCGCGTGACCACCGACGCCGTGCAGATCCTGGGCGGGTACGGCTACATCCAGGAGTTCCCGGTCGAGCGGATGATGCGCGACGCCAAGATCACCCAGATCTACGAGGGCACGAACCAGATCCAGCGGATCGTGATCGCGCGGGAGCTGCTCAGAGAGCTTTAGTCGCGCCCCGTCAGGAAGAGCCGGATGCCGTTGGCGATGCCGATGGCGGCGAGGTGGCGAAAGGCCGGTGATTCGAGCCTGGCGGCGTCGCCGGGGTTCGGCATGTTGCCGGTCTCGATGAAGATCTTGGGCACGTGGGAGAGGTCGGTGCCGCCGTAGGCGTCCGAGCGCAGGTAGCCCGTGGTGTAGAGGTTCGAGATGGGCATGCCGGTGGCCGCGTGATAGGCGGTGAGCATCGCGGCGCCGAGGCGGTCGTCGCGTGCGATCCGCTCCGGGGTGAGGCCGACGCCCGGGAGCGTGGTGCTCGGCACGATGACGTAGAAGCCGTGCACCGAGGGAGGTGACCCGTCGGCATGGATCGAGACGGCGGCATCGGCGTGGACGGCGTTTCCGAGCGCGGCGCGCTGGGTGATGCACGGGCCCCACGGCCGGGTGTTGACCGGGGTCATGACCACCCTCGCGCCCAGGTTGCGCAGGATGCGCACCACGCGCAGGCCGACCGTGAGGTTGTACTCGGCCTCGGTGTAGCCGCTTGCGGTCGCGGTGCCGGTGGTGTCGCAGGGCTTGGTCTGGCCGGGGACGCCGAAGAACACGGGCTGGTTGATCTCGTCCGGGTGGAGCCGGTTGCGCACGTTGTGGCCGGGATCGATCAGCACGACCTTCCCGGCCAGGGGCTTCGGCTTGCGGTGCTTGCGCTTGTGCGGGGCCGTCGCCTGGGTCGTCGCGGAGGACGCCGGCGGAGACGAGCTGGTCGGCGGCGGCGTGGGGTGGTGGGTGGACGGCGCTCCCGAGGACGATCCCCGCACCGCCCTGCCGACCAGATACCCGGCCACGACGAGCGCGGCGAGCACGACGACGGCCAGCGCGATACGGCGATTGCGGGCTGCGGATGCGGACACCGCCGCTGGTTATAGACCGCGCGGATGCATACCCGGTGCCAGGCACCAAATATTCACGCCGGTTTGACGGCGGAGCGCGGTGGTGGCAGCATCCAGTTCTTGGGCTGGCGCATGCAAGCGACTCTGGTGGGGGTGGCGGCGCTCGCCGTGCTGCCGCTCACGTCTGCCTCCGCCGCTCCGGCGGTGAAGACCCAGCAGCTGCCATTCGGCCACTGGGTGCGCTTCGGCATCGGCGCACAGGGCACCTACGACTTCCAGGGCGTGTTCACGTTCACAAGCGACGGCCCGGTGCGCCTGCGCGTCACCGACGGGTTCTGCCGCGGCGACCGCTACCGCGTGCTCGACCACGGCCACGTGCTGTTTCAGACCTCGGACGTGCCGGTCGACACGACCTGCCTCGAGCAGCCGTTCGCGACGACCGGGTCGGAGGGCTGGAACGACGACGGCTACAGCAGGGGCGACACCCGCCTCGGTCCCGGCAAGCACCGCATCCGCATGCGCTCGATCGTGAGTCCGTTCGGAGGCAGCACCGCCTGGCTCGAGGTGCTGCACATCCACTGATCAGCGGCGGTACCGGTAGATCTTGATCCAGTCGATCTGCAGGCCGACCCTCGCCGGCGTGCCGGAGTCGGGGTTCGAGCCGGTGCTGCCGTTCGAGCCGACGTGGGTCTGGATGCCGAGGTGCATAGGCACGTCCGGCACGTGGCTGCCGATGACCTGCGCCCAGGCGTGGCCGTCGAGCGTATACACGAGCTTGCCCGGCTTCCAGTTGACACCGATCGTGTTCCAGTTGCGGAAGTTGGCGTAGACGCGGTGGTGGATCTCGTTGTTGTGGCGCCCGTAGTGCAGCGTCGAGGTCTCCCAGAGGCGGCTGCCGACCGACGATGACTCCTCGGCGAAATCGATCTCGGGTGGCCAGCCGTGGGCCGGCCACAAAAGCATGCACATGCCGACGCCGCGCCCCTTGGTCATCCGGAACCGCACCCGGTACTTGCCGTAGGTCTGGTTCAGGGAGCGGCCCATCGACACGCCGGCCGACACCCACCGGCCGCCGTAGTTTCGGTCGCGGTAGTTCTGCAGCCGCAGGATGCCGCCCTTGACGACGACGTGGGAACGCTTCCACAGGGTGTCGTGACAGCAGCGGGGGGTGCCGTTGTAGCGCGTCCACACCCGGTGGTTCAGTCCGTGGCGGAAGTTCGCGTCGAGGCGCAGTCGCCAGGCGGCGGACGCCTGCGAGGGGAGCGCGAGGGCGCACACGAGGGCGATGCAGAGTACGGCGAACGACGTTGCGAAACGGCTCAAGTCTTCCAACTCCTTCCGGGGGGAAGGCCCACCGTTTCCCAGCCCCGTCTGCCAGGTCAAGCCAGGCGGGCTGGAATTAACTGAGTTCTTACGCCGGTCTCACAAGCCCGTGGCGGCCCAAACATTCAGCGCGGGTGGAAGCCCGGCGGAGGCGGCCGGCAGTCGCGCAGCATCCAGGCGTTCATGCGTTTGAGCTGCGCGCTGTAGGCGGGATCGTCGACGAGGTTGTGCAGCTCGTCGGGGTCCTTGATGACGTTGTAAAGCTCCTGCTCGCCGCCCTGGTACTGGGTGTAGAGGAAGTGCTTCGAGCGGATGCCGCAATAGGTCGGATCGGGGGTCGGCGGGCTGCCGTCCCAGCTCTCGAGCAAAAAGCCGCTGCGCCAATGCACATGGCCGTGATTGGGGCGGAGCAGCGGCAGAAAGTCGAGGCCCTCGGTCTTGGGGTGCTTGGCGTGCGCCAGGATCGCCCAGCTCGGCGCCCAGTCGGTGTTCAGGATCAGGTGGTGGTCGACCGTCGGCTTGGTCGTCATCGGGTCATACCGGATCACCATCGGGATGCGGATCGACTCGTCGTAGGCCACGCGCTTGACGGCGGCGGGGAACCGGTGCTGGCCCCACTCGAGCCCGTTGTCGGACGCGAACACGATCATCGTGTCGTGCAGCCGGCCGGTCGCCTTGAGGGCGGCGACGACGTTCTTGACCGCGTTGTCGACCGAGATCAGCGATTCGTACTGCCTGCGCCGGAACTTGGCCACGAACTTGATCCCGCGCGCCTTCAGCGGCGGGATCGCCTGCAGCCACTTCGGCTGCGACGCGGTCACCTTGTTGAAGTTGAGCGGCCGGAACGGCTTGAGGTGGGTGAAGCGGTCGGTGTAGCGGTGCTCGGGTGTCGCCGGCAGGTGCGGCGCGTAGGGGGCGAAGTACAGGAACAGCGGGGTGGTCGTCGGCGCCTTGCGGATGAAGCTGGTCGCAAGGCCGGCCAGGACGTTCGTCGAATAGGCGGTCTTGGGATAGGTGACCGCGCACTTGAATGCGCCGTTGCACTGCGGCGGATGGTTGTTCTGGTAGAGCTGGAAGCCGTAGTACCCGAACCCCCAGTTGAAAGCGTCCCAGGTGTCCCAGCCCGGCGGGATGAAGCGGCCGTGGTAGCCGTTCAGGTACTTGCCGACCAGGGCGGTGTTGTAGCCCGCGGCCTTGAGCCAGGTTGCGATCGTCGACTTGTCGTCGCCGTAGCGGTGGAAGTCGACCGCGCCGCCGTGGGGCGGGCGGTTGCCGTAGATACCGGTGGTGTGCGAGTAGTTCCCGGTCAGGATGGTCGAGCGGCTGGGGCAGCAGAACGAGTTGGTCACAAACGCGTTTGCGAACGTGACGCCGTGATCGATGAGCAGCTTCTTCACGTTCGGCATCGACCAGAGCGTGTCCCAGCGCTGGTCGTCGGTCAGGATCAGCACGATGTTCGGGTGCTTCAGGCCGGGCGTCACGTGCGGCACGGTCGTGACCGGTATGGTCGTGCTCCTGGGCGGCGGCGAGGCGGTCGCCCCGCCCGTCCGGTCGACCACCACCAGCACGGCGGCGGCCACGACGGCGACGATCACCACGGTTGCCGCAACGGCCACGATGAGGCGGGTGGTGAAGCGGGCAGGCACCGCGGGGGGACACTAGGCGAACCGGATTGCCCCCGCGTTGGTCGTTGCTATGGGTAGAGACGAACCGTGAGCGTCGCGGGGAGAGGCGTGAGGGCGACCGGGGCCGTGTCGAACTCGGCCGTCAGGGGTGAGCCGGTGGGCGCGAGTTCCCCGGCGTACTTCTCGGAGGTGAAGTGGCGGGTGCGGCCCTTGGCGATGCAGCTGTGGCGGGCCACCGCCGGGGCCCGGGTCGAGGTGAACGCGGCCGACCCGGTCATGAACGGATCGCCCGAAGCGAACACCTTCGCGGTCGCCCCATGGGATGAGTGCACCGCCCGGGGCAGGGTGTAGATGGACGTCGTTGCGAACATCCCGTGGTCTTCGGACGCCACGGCGGTGCTGTTCGGGTTGGTGCCGGTGAAGACGCTCTGGGCCGCGGCGCGGCGGCCGTAGACCTTCCCGAAGCCCCATTCCTGGGTCTCCGTCTCGGCGGTGAGACTCTCGCGGCCGGGGCAGGCGTTCGCCTCGGGGTTGGCGGCGGAGGCGAACGACACCACGCCCG
Source organism: uncultured Actinomycetes bacterium (assembly GCA_963703275.1). Lineage (GTDB taxonomy): Bacteria > Actinomycetota > Thermoleophilia > Gaiellales > JAICJC01 > JAICJC01. Next base: position 957,456 of record OY969804.1, read on the forward strand.
AGCAGCCGGGGTCGAAGTCGAGCCCGGCCTGCACGGGGCCGGTGCTGAGCGTGCCGAAGAACGGCGAGGTGGACGTGTCGATGCCGAACGCCGGGTACGCCATGGTGCCGGTGGCGGTGCGCACGAAGCCGTGGCCGCCGGTGACCAGGCGACAGGGCTTTGCGGTCGCAGGGCCGGACGCGGTGAAGGTGCCGGTGAGCGTGCTGGGCGCGATCGAGCTGCCCATGTCGAGGTCGGCTGTGGCGAGCGTCTTCTTGGGGAACGTGAACGTCGCACCCGACTGGGGGTTGAAGGAGTAGTCGTGGAACTGGAGTGCGCTGCGCGCGGAGCCGGGCGGCCCGGGCCGCTCCAGGTCGACCGTCACCGAGGGGACGACCGGGGAGCTGCCGAGAAACTCGAACATCAGGACGCTCATCTCGTACCGGACGCCCGAGATCAGCACCTCGCTGGGGCCGGCCGAGAGCGCGACCGCGGACGCGTAGTTGAACTGGGGGATGCCGGCGCCGTGGGCGAGTGTCCACTCATGCCACCTCGCGAGCGCGGTCGCCCGCGGTGTCGCGGCCGACGCGGTGCCCGCAGCCACGCTCAGCGCCACGACCATTGCCGCAGCTCCCGCGGCTGCCAGCCGCCGCCAGGACACCCGTCGATCACCCACGAGGCGCTCCTCCCACTTGGCTGCGGGCAGTCTACGCCTCGTGCTCGCCGGATGGAAGCCCGGCGGCCAGGAGCTGCTCGCACTCACGCACGTAGCGCGTGGCGCCCGCCGAGCGGAAGAACCCGAGCGCCTGCTGCAGCTGCGCGTCGGCCTGGGCGGGGCGGCCCTCCGCCGCGAGTTGCTCGGCGGCGCGCAGCCGGGCCTCGGCCGCCTCCGGCATCGCCCCGGCCCGGTGCAGGATCTCGGCGGCGGCGGCGAAGTCGCCACCCGCGTATGCCCGCGCCGCCTCCGTCAACGGATGCTCGCGGCGGCCGGCGAGCGCGGCGGCGAACTCCTGGTTGAGGTCGAGCCGCCGGGCGGCCACCGCGAACGTGGGCAGGTTGATGATGGCGAACTGCAGCGTGACGCCCAGGCCCAGGGCGTCGAGATACTCGCGGGCGAGCGGGAGCGCGCGGCCGGGCTCCGAGGCGACCGAGAACAGGCGCGCACACGCCTGCAGCACGAAGTAGACCGCCTGCGGCTCACCGACGGCCCTTCCGGAGGCAAGCGCGTTCTCGGTGTCGCGGATCGCCCCGGCCTGATCGCCCCGCGCCTCGCGGATCGCCGCGCGGACCCAGTAGACCTGCCAGGCGCTGTAGTGCGGCGAACCCGCCTCGACGGCGACGAGGAAGCTGTCGGCCAGCCGCAGTGCCTCGTCCCACGCGCCCCGGCGGTAGTGGTGGTCGCTCATCACCCCCTGGTACCAGCGCGCCTGCGAGGCGGATCCGAGCCGCTCCGAGACCCGTGCCCCCTCGACCCGGGCGGCGTACGCGGCGTTCAGGTCGCCGAGGCTCTGGTGGCTGGCGGCGAGGTAGTTGTACGAGCGGGAGAGCGTGCCGAGCGCGCCGGCCGCGGTCGCGATCTCGATACTCCGGGCGAGATCCTCGAGCCCACCCCGGTCGCCCATGTCCGCCCGTGCCGACCCGAGCAGGGCCAGCGCCTCGCTCTCGCCCTCGTCGAACCCCAGCTCCTCGGCCAGCGCGCGCGCCTGCGATCCGAGCTCGATGGAACGCTCGTACTGACCCACCAGAAACGCGTGTGACGCCTCGCGGGCCATGACCCTGGCGCTCGACCGGCTCGGCGGTGCATCGGCGATCAGCGCCAGCGCGCGGTCAGCATGCTCGTCCACCAGGTTGCGCCGGCCCTCCATCCGGTAGCTCTCCGACAGCAGCATCTCCGCCTCGGCGGCCCTGGTGTTGTCGCCCGCGGCGACCAGGGCGGCGCTCGCCTCGATCAGGCGCTCGGTGTCGCCACCGCCCCAGCTGACGCCGGCGGAGGCGCGGCGGAAGAGGAGCGCCGGCCGCTCGGGATCGTCCATCGGCCACAGCCGCAGCGCCGCGTCGTAGAACCGCTCGGCGGCGTCGACCGCATGCAGCGCCACGGCCCGGTCGCCGGCGTCTCGCAGTGACCGCCGGGCCGACTCATCGAGGGCGACCGCGTCGAGCCCCGCGGCCTCGGCCAGCTCCAGCGCCTGCAGGTAGTGATGGGCGAGCATCTCGGACTGGTCCTCGGGCCGTCCGAGCGACTCGAGCCAGGCGGCGGCGCGCTGGTGCTTGTGCGAGCGCGCGGCCCGCGGGATCTGGCCGTACGCGATGTCGCGGATGAGCACGTGGCGGAAGGCGTACTCGCTCTCGCCGGCGACCGACGAGGTGCGAGAGCGCTGGACGAACTCCTTGCGCTCGAGTGCGTGCAGCAGTTCCTCGGCCTGCCAGCGGGTGACACCGGAGATCGCCTCGACCGCGCCCAGCCAGAAGACCTTGCCGACGACGGCGGCGTCCTGGAGCACCCGCTTCTCCTGCTCGGTGAGCCCGTCGAGCCGGGCCGCGATGATGCCCTGCACCGTCTCGGGGAGCTCCAGCACGTCGCCGCGCTCGACCAGGATGCGCGCGTACTGCTCGGCGTAGAGCGGGTTGCCGCCCGCCCGGGCGAGCAGGGCCGCCTGGGTCTGCGCCTCGAAGAGCGGCCACTCGAGCAGGTCCTGGACGAGGCGTGCGGTCTCGTCGTCCGACAGCGGCGAGAGCGAGACCGTGAGGGCGTTCGGCTTGCCGCCGCCCCACCCGGACCGCCGCTGCAGCAGCTCGGGCCGAGCCGTCCCGAGCACGAGCAGCGGCACGCCGCCCGCCCGCTCGACCAGCTGGTCGACGAAGTCGAGCATGGCGTCGTCCGCCCAGTGGAGATCCTCGAACACGAGCACGAGCGGCCGCTCCTCGGCCAGCGCGACGAGGAAGCGGCGCCACGCGGCGTACCCCTCCTCGGGGTCGGTGGTGCTCTCGTCGGCCAGCCCGGCCAGTGGGCGCAGGTGCCGCTCGACCCACTGCGCCTCCGAGGCGTCGGCACACACCCGGGCGACGGCCCGGCCCAGCTTCTCCTCGGTCTGCGCGGGCGTGTCGCTCTCGAGGATGCCGGCCTGCGCCTTGACGATCTCCGCCAGTGTCCAGAATGTCACCCCATCCCCGTAGGGAAGCGAGCGCCCCTGGCGCCACGTGACGATCGCGGCGTCCTCGTCGACCACCCGGAAGAGCTCGAGCACGAGCCTGGTCTTTCCGATCCCCGGCACGCCGACGAGCGTGACCAGCTGCGGCGCGCGCTCCTCGCGCACGCGGTCGAGCGTCGAGACGAGCAGGTCGAGCTCGCGGGTGCGCCCGACGAGTGCTGCGACCGTGCGCTGCGAGACGTCGACGCCGAACCGCGAGCGGGCCTGCAGCGCCTCCCAGGCGCGGATCGGCTCGCGCTTGCCCTTGCCGGCCACCGGATTCGCCTCGCGGTACTCGATCACGTCCGCAGTGGCCCGGTGGGCCTGTTCGCCGACCAGCACGCCGTTCAGCGGTGCCGCCGCCTGCAGGCGCGCGGCGGTGTTGACGACGTCGCCTGCGGCCATCGCCTCGCCCTCGCTCGGCCGCGCGTCGAGCGTGACCAGGGCCTCGCCGGTGTTGACCGCGATCCGCACCTGCAGCTGCTCGCCCTGCTCGATGGCCCAGTCACGGATCGCGAGCGCCGCCCGCACCGCCCGCTCGGGGTCGTCCTCGTGCGCGACCGGTGCCCCGAACAGCGCCATCACCGCGTCGCCGATGAACTTCTCGACCGTGCCCCCGAAGCGCTCGAGCTCGGCCCGCAGGTGGGCGTGGTAGGGCAGGAGCAGCGCGCGCACGTCCTCGGGGTCGAGCGTCTCGGCCCGGGCCGTGAAGCCGACCAGGTCGGCGAAGAGCACCGTGACCACCTTGCGCTCCTCGCGGACCGGCCCGGACGGCGCCTCGGCCAGCGCGTGGCCGCAGAACGGGCAGAACGGAAACTCCCCCGGCAGATCCCTCTCGCAGCTCGGGCAGGTCACGCGCGGAGTGTAGGCATCCCCCCGGGCGCGCTACGACTCGCTGAAGTGCACCAGGCTCTGGCCGCGGCAGGCGTAGACGAAGGTGTGGCCGTCGGCGGTGACGCGGCCGGAGGTGGGGCTGATCCAGGCGGTGCCCGACGACGTGCCGGTGCCGCTGCCCCACCAGGTCCGCTGCGACTCGGTGACCGTGCCGGGGCTGCAGCGCAGAAGCGGCGGCTGCGTGCTGACGATCGTGACCGCAACCAGGCCGGCGCCGAGCGGGATGCCGCAGATGACCGCGAGGGTCAGGTCGCGCGCTCCGTCCCTGCGCAGGGCGGGGGCGAGCCCGAAGGCGGCCACCACGGCGGCGGCCAGAACGAGGACGCCGATGCCGAGCGCCGTTGCGGCGCCTGCGAAGGCCAGCGCCGACACGGCGGCCACCATGGCCGCCTTGAGCGGCCGCGGCACCAGCACCAGCCCGACCGCCGCCAGCGCCGCGATCGCCCCTGCCACCACCACGGTGATCACCGCCGCCGTGGGCAGCTGGTAGACGCGGTGGTGGGCGTGCTGGATCGTCACGGCCGCGCGCAGCTCGACCGCCGTGATCAGCGCGGCGGCAACGATCATCACCGGCAGCCGCCGCCGCCAGCTCCAGCCCAATGTGCCCGTGGCGCTCGCCGCCGTCACGGCCGAAGCTTACGGCCGCGCCCCGCGAACGGGGCGCGGCCGCGCCTGCTTCAGCTCACGCCGAGGTTTCGGATCGGCGAGACGGCCGGAGCGTGTCCCTGCTCGCCGAGGTACACGGCGTGCCACTGGAACTTGCTCGGGATCAGCTTGGTGGTCAGCTTGAGCGCCCAGCTGCCGTGCAGGCCGGTGTGCACCCGGAAGAACCGGTAGTCGCCGTTCCTGATGAAGCCCTCGATGATGATCCCGCGGTGGGCGAGGAACTTGTGCGTGTGCCGGTCCTTCAGCTTGCCGCTCAGGATCGCCGGCTTGCCGGGTGCGATCGGGTTGCGGCTCGAGCCGGCGGTGATGGCGCTGCCGTCGATCACGACCGGGCTGCGCGTGTGCGCGGCCAGGTCGGTCGCCATCTCGCTGGCATCCACCGACCCGAGGCCGGAGGCGACGTCGTAGCCGACCTGGGCCCTGAACGTCGTGCCGCCGTTGATGTTGTTGTTGCCCACCGTGATGTCGTTGAACATCGCGTGGTCGGCGCCGAACTCGTGGTAGAGGAACGGGTTGGCGAACCCGATGCCGCTTGCCGCCGTGGGCGAGGCTGTAGGTGTTGGCGTCGGCGGTGAAGGCCGCCATCAGCGGCGCCGCCGCCGAGGTGCCGCCGAACACCTGTCCAGCCCGGAGCAGTGCAACTGCCCGCGGTGCAGTTGATGACGTAGCCGGTGTTGGGATCGGCGTCGAAGGCCACGTCGGGCACCTCGCGGCAGTAGTGCGTCTTGCCGCCGCCGCAGCGGCTCTTGCTCGAGACGCCGGAGCGGATGACGCCGGCCCCGACCTGCCACGTGGGCTTGATGAAGTTGGTCGAGACGCCGCCCCCGCCGCCGCCGGCCGACGGGCCGTGCCCGCCCCAGACGGTCTCGTTGTGCGACGAGGTCGGGTTGAGGTTGGTGCCGCCCACGCCGGTGGCGTAGGGCTGGGCCGCCGGGTCGTCGACCTCGGGGGCGGTGATGCCGAAGCGCTCGCAGTCCGACGAGCCGGAGTCGCCCGACGCGGCGTAGAACGACATGCCGGCCACGGCCATCAGCTGCAGCTCGGCGTTGGTCGCCGCGGCGTCTGACTCGAGCTCGGCCAGCTCGCAGGTGCCCCAGCTGTCGGAGACGATCTGGACGCCCTCGGCCCCGTGGTGGTTCAGGATCGAGTCGAGCATCGTCGGCCATGGTGTCGGAGCCGGGCGCGACGAACGTGAAGATGCCGTCGAGGCCGGGAGCTTCGCCGGCCAGCACCTCCTGGTCGAGCGCGACCTCGTCGCCGCCGCTCGTGCCGCCGTTGCCGCCGTCGACGCGACACGTGGTGAACGGGGACGGACGTGCCGTAGCAGCGTCTGGTAGGTGGACTGGTCGCTGTTGGCGTAGTTCGAGAACTCGACCAGGGCGACGTTCTCGCCGGTGCCGTCGCCGCCCGCCGCCAGGAGCGGCGCGGAGTTGTAGGCGTGGGGGCCGGCGAGGTCGGCGGGCTGCAGGCTGCCGGGGGTACGACGTCTGCTCGTTGTTCGAGTCGGTGCACCCGCTCGGGACGGGCCGTATTGGGCGTGTGCTTCGCGCTCGGCGCCGGCGCGTGCTTGAGCCCGGCGGGCTGCTCGAGCGGCAGCGTGTTCAGGCCGTCGACCGTGATGACGTGTGCGGCCAGCGTGGCCGGCACGTGGATCGCGCCGGACGGCGCCCGGTAGGCGGTGCCGTCACTGAGCCGGTAGTTGCCGAGCGAGACGCCGAAGGCGGCCTCGGCCTGTGCGGCCGTGCCGGTGAACGACTGCGTCAGCACGCCGGATCCGACCGATCGGAACCCGCGCGAGTGCATGTAGGCCGCCACCTGTGCGCGGGCGGCCGGCATCGGCCGGAAGAGCCGGTTGATGAGTGCCTGGGAGAGGCCGGTGCGGCCGCTCGATCGCGCCGCCATCTTCGCCAGCAGGGCGGCGTGGGCCGGGCGCAGCACCAGCTCCACCCGCACGGTGGCGGCTGGGGCGGTCTGCCCGACGAACGCCGAGCGGGCCACAGACGGCAGAACGGAACCGGCCAGGGTGGCCGTGGGCGCCTGCGGCGCCGCGGATGCGGCGACGGGTGGGGCGGCGGCGCAGACTGCCACTGCGCACGCAACGACGAACAGCTTGGAAGGACGCAACGCGGGGACTCCAATCGGTCGGGGAACGCTCTAGAGGATACGCGAGGTTGCGGCCGCTGCAACTATCGCGCCGGATCAATTTCCGGCGAACAGATGGCGGCTGATGGCGGCCAGTCCCTCGAGGTCGTGCACGTCGTGCTCGAGCAGCGGCACCTCGACCACGGCCTCGGCGCCCATGCGCTGCTCGAGCCGGCTGATGTTGGCCCGATCGCGGTCTGCCAGGAGCTGGAAATCGAGCAGGTTCGCCGCCGCGCGGCTCGCGGTTGCGCCGGGCACGCCCGCGTCGCGCAGGGCGCGGCGGGCGCGCGGGCGCAGGTGGCCACGGCCGCCGCCGGTGTAGCTCGGATGCACCTTGTTCACGACCACGCCGCCGAAGGGCAGGTCGCGCTCGCGCAGCGCCCGCCAGAAGAAGTCGGCCTCGGTCATCGGCTCGGGCAGCGGCACCGTGACGAGCACGAAGGTCGTCTCGGGCGATGCCAGCAGCCGGTTCACCTCGTCGGCGCGGCGCTGGAAGCCCTCGTACATGCCGTCGAAGCTCGTCAGGAACTCCGACAGGTCGGCCAGGACGGCGCCTCCGGTGAGCCGCTCGATCATGCCCGTGGCCAGGCCAGGGCCGGCGCGGAGCGCGCGCAGGCCGAGCCGGCCCGCGCGCACGCCCGGCCGCACCAGCAGCCGCAGCGTGCGCCCGTCGACGAACCGGATCACGCGGCCGGGCGCCTCGAGGAAGTCCAGGGCGTGCCGCGACGGCGGCGTGTCGAGCACGATCAGGTCGTAGCGGCCGCTCGACCACACCTCGTACAGCCGCTCCATCGCCATGTACTCGTGCGAGCCGGCCACCGCTCCCGCCATCTGCTGGTAGATCGGGTTGTGCAGGATGCGCTCGGCCGCCTCGGGCGAGGGCGCCTGGTCGCGCACCAGCGCGTCGAACGTCACCCGCGCGTCGAGCATGGCGGCGTGCAGGCTGCCCGATCCCTTCATCCCGTGCGCGGCCAGGTCGACCGGGTGCTCGCCGTCGTCGGTCTCGGGCAGGCCGAGCGCACCGGCCAGGCGCCGGGCGGGGTCGATGGTCAGCACGAGCACCCGGTGGCCGCGCTGGGCCATGCCCGCCGCCAGCGCGGCCGCGGTGGTCGTCTTGCCGACGCCGCCGGCCCCGGCGCACACCGCCACCCGGGTTCGCGCGAGCAGTTGCTCCATGTTCACAGGCCGGCCAGCCTCTCGGCGAGCCCCGCCACCGCGGCCACGTCGAGCCGGGGCGCGAACAGGAACGGGAGCTCGGCCAGGCAGGGGCGCAGGCGCTCGAGCTGATCCTGCTGGTCGGCGGTGTGCGCGATCCGCGTGTGTGCGGCCGCCGCCGCGGCGGCCGCGGCTCCGCGCCGGCGCACTCCGCCGAGCGCGGCGGCATCGGCCGCATCGAAGAGCGGCTCGAGCACCGCGTTTGCGATCACGCCCGCAAACGGCACCGGCTCGCCCTCGATGTCGGCGATCGCCTCGAGCGTCTCGGTCACGGGCAGCTCCTCGGGGGTCGTCACCAACACGACCCCGGTGCGCTCCGGGTCCTCAACGAACTCGGCCACCCAGGTGGCGCGGGTGTGCACCGGCCCCACCCGGGCGACGTGGGTGAAGGTGCGCGGCACCTTCAGGAACCCCAGGCCGTGTCCCGTCGCGGGCGCGTCGACGACCGCCAGGTCGTGGCGGCCCGATTCGAGCAGCTGGCGGATCTTGGCCAGCGTGACCAGCTCGCGCAGCCCCGGAGCGGCGGCGGTGAGGTGCCCGAAGGCCCCGTTCGACACCATCCGCTCGACCACCGCGCGCACCTTGAGCTGGCTCACCAGATACTCCTCGAGCGCCTTCTGGGGATCGATCGAGAAGGCGTCCAGCCCCGGGTAGACGGGCGTTGCGTGGTAGCCGATCGGGCCGCCCTGGTCGAACAGGAGCGACATCCGCTCCTGCGCGGCGACCTCGATCAGGAGCGTCCGCAGCCCGCGGCCGGCGGACGCCATGCCGATCGCCGCCGAGACGGTCGACTTGCCCACGCCGCCCTTGCCCGACACGATCACAAGCCGCCGCGAATAGAGCGACATGGCCCACGAGCATAGTCAGCCCGCGAGCGTCGCCGCGATGAACCGCTCCTTGCCCGCCGTGTAGGCGGCCCGGTTGTCGGGGAACCGCTCGGCGAGCCGCTGCTTGAGGGCCGCGTAGGACTCGCGCGCGGCCGGGTCGATGCGGAGCCGGTCACGGAACGCGAGGTACCGCACCCACGCCTCATCGCCGTGTGTCACCACGTGGACATGCGCGATTCGGTATGCGGGCGCGCTCTCAAGAACGAACAGCACCCCGCCCTCCGATCCCTTGTCGCCGCGGTGGATGAGGCCAAGCCGCTCGATCCGTGTCCGCAGTTCGGCGGCGGACATCGCGGCGGGCCGCATGCCGACGGCCACGTCAATGATCGGCTTTGCCGCCATCCCCTGCACGGCAGTCGATCCGACATGCTCGATACCGGCGCAGGCATCACCGAGCGATTCCCGCAAGGTGGCCGCAACCCGGTCGTAGACCCACGCCCACTCGTCCCCCGTGTCGGTCGCCAGGCGCACATGCCCATACCGCACGCCGAGAGCCGCGGGCCACCGCTGATCGTCGAGCCTCTCCGCCGCCACCGCTGCAGGACATACGCCGAGTCGCGCGTATTCTCGACCCATGACCTCTGACGACCCGCTGCGGCAGATCGAGGCCCGCGGCTACCAGCGCCGCCGCCGCCGGCTGGGGCTCGCGTCGACCGTGGTCGATCTGGTCGCCCTGGTCGCGATCGTCGCCGCGACGCCGACGATCGGCGGGGTGTGGGCGGTGCTGGCGCTCGTGGTCGGCCTGCCCCTGCTCGGGCTGCCGTTCGGCGTGGCCGGTTACCGGCTGGCGCGCGCGCACGGCCTCTCGCGCCAGACGACGGCGGGCTGGGCGGCCGACCGGGCCAAGGGCGCCGGCATCGGCCTCGTCCTGGGCGTCGCGGGGGGCGCCGCGGTGCTCGGCATTCAGCGCGTCGCCGGCGCCTGGTGGCCGGTGCCGGTGTGGGCCGCGATCGTCGCGTTCAGCGCGCTCATGGCGGCGCTCTGGCCCGTGCTGCTCCTGCCGCTCTTCCTGCGCAGCGAGGAGCTCGCATCGGGGCGCCTCGCGGACGAGCTCTGGGAGACGGCCCGGCGGGCCCGGGTGCGCGTCCGCGAGCTGCGCCTGCTGAAGATGGGCGAGAAGACGGCCGCCGCCAACGCCATGGTGGCCGGGCTCGGGCCGACGGTGCGCATCTACGTGTCCGACACGCTGGCCGAGCCGGCGGCTGACGAGGACGAGGACGGCGCGCTGGCCCGCACCCGGGTCGTGCTCGCCCACGAGCTCGGCCATTACGTCAGTCACGACGTGTGGCGGCTCCTGACGGTCTCGGCGGGCACGATCGCCGTGGGTGTCGCCGGGGCCTGGGCGGCGGTCGAGCTGTGGGCGCCGGACGGCATCGGTCACCTCTCCACGATCCCGGCGGCGGTGCTCGGGTTCTCGCTCGCCTCCGCGGTCGTCTCGCCGCTGGCGGCCGCCTACTCGCGCCGGCGCGAGCGGGCCGCCGATGCCTACGCCGCCGCGCTGGCCGGCGAGGGGGAGACGTTCGCGCGGGCGCTGGAGCGGCTGGTTGCGGGCAATCTGGGCGAGCTCGAGCCGCCCCGGATCTACCACCTGCTCACGTCGTCGCACCCGACGCCGGCCGAGCGGATCCGGGTCGCGCGCTTCGGCGGGGGCGCTCGGGCAGCCTGAAGACGCGCCCCCGCGGGCAGGAATACACTTATTCCAGGCGAACAGCAGCCTGATGCGAAATGTCTCACTCCCCACGTACCCCGTTCTCGAGCCCGAATCGACTCCCCGCCTGCGAGCGGTCGAAGGACGTGACCCGTTGGGTCAGGTGATCGCGTTCGCGAACCAGAAGGGCGGCGTGGCCAAGACCACGTCCACCCTCAACCTGGGCGTCGCGCTGGCCGAGCGGGGGAAGCGCGTGCTGGCGGTCGACCTCGATCCCCAGAGCAACCTGACGATGAGCCAGGGCCTGGATCCCGAGGAGCTCGAGCGGTCGATGTTCGACGTGCTCGTGCACAAGGTGCCGATGGAGGAGATCATCGTCCCCTGCGAGATCGACCTGGCCGTGTCGAGCATCGACCTGGCCGGCGCCGAGCTGGCAATGTCGTCGATGATCGGCCGCGAGCGGGCGCTGCAGAAGGCGCTCCTGCCGCTGCGCTCCACCTACGATTACATCCTGATCGACACGCCGCCGTCGCTCGGCCTGCTGACGATCAACGCGCTCACGGCCGCCGACGGCGTGATCGTGCCGGTGCAGTGCGAGTACCTGTCGCTGCGCGGGCTGATCCAGCTCGAGAACACGCTCGCGATGATCCGTGAGAACCTGAACCCCGATGTGCGCATCAAGGGCATCCTGCCGACCATGTTCGACGGTCGCACGCTGCACGCGCGCGAGGCCGTCGAGATCCTCACCGAGAACTTCGGGCCGCTCGTGTTCGACACGCGCATCAAGAAGACGGTCCGCTACGCGGAGGCGCCGGTGAAGGGCACGTCGGTACTCAAGTACGACTCCAACGGGAACGCGGCCAGGGCGTATCGCGATCTGGCCGGGGAGGTGCTTCGCAATGGCAAAGCGCCATAGCATGAGGGACGGGCCGCTGGCCGCGCTCTTCAAGGCGACCGACCGGCCGGAGACGGGCATCCTGCCCGCCGACGACGAGGACGAGGCTCCCACCGCGGTGGAACCCGCGCTCGAGCAGGAGCGCCCGCGGGTCGTCGATCTGGGCCCCGCCGACGACTTCGCCTCGGCGCCGGTGCCGACGGCGTCGAGTTCGCCGTATCTGGCCGTCATCCGCGTGGTCGGGGTCGGCGGCGGCGGCTGTAACGCCGTCAACCGCATGGTCGACGCCGACATCGGCGGAGTCGAGTTCATCGCGCTCAACACCGACCTGCAGCAGATGCAGATGTCCGACGCGACCGTGCAGATCCACATCGGCCGCGAGCGCACCCAGGGCCTGGGGTCGGGCGCCGACCCGGAGGTCGGCAGGCAGGCGGCCGAGGACTCCTACGACCGCATAAAGACCGCGCTGCGCGGGTCGGACATGGTGTTCGTGACCGCCGGCGAGGGCGGCGGCACCGGTACCGGTGCGGCTCCCGTGGTGGCCAGGATTGCGCGCGAGGTCGGGGCGCTGACGGTCGCGATCGTCACGTCGCCGTTCGGTTTCGAGGGCAACCGCCGCCGCACGCAGGCGATCGCCGGCGTGCGCGAGCTGCGCGAGGCGGCCGACACCCTGATCGTCATCCCCAACGACCGCCTGCTGGACGTGCTCGAGAAGGGCACGAGCCTGGTCGAGGCGTTCCGGGTCGCCGACGACGTGCTGCGCCAGGGCGTGCAGGGGATCTGCGACCTGATCACGCTCCCCGGCCTGATCAACCTCGACTTCGCCGATGTGCGCACGATCATGTCCGGCGCCGGCAGCGCGATGATGGGCATCGGCATGGCCACCGGTGGGCACCGGGCCACCGAGGCGGCCACCCACGCCATCAAGAGCCCGCTCATCGACCACGAGGTCAAGGCTGCGCGGGGGATCCTGCTGGCCATCTCGGGCGGCAGCGATCTGGCGCTGCACGAGGTCAACGAGGCCGCCGAGGTCGTGCGGGCCGCGGCCGACGACGACACGACGATCATCTTCGGCGCAACGGTCGACGAGCGGCTGGCCGGCCAGCTGTGGGTGACCGTGGTCGCGACGGGCTTCCCGCTTCCGGGCGATGCGCCCCGCCCGCGCGCCCGTTCCGCGGCACCGGCACGCTCTCAGGCTCCGCCGCCGCCGCGGGTAGAGCTCGACGACGACCCGCTCGAGCCGCCCAGCTTCCTGAACTAGCCGGTCTCGGCGCGGCGGGCGACGTGGAGCGCGGCGCCCCAGTGGCGGCGCACCAGCCCGTCGGGCCGCTGCGCGAGCCGGCGGCGGATCTCGTCGTAGAGCCGCGCCCGCCGCCACGGCGACATCGCCATGTGGCCCGAGAACGTCTCGAGCAGGTCGATGTAGTGCTCGGAGTCGTACCGGAGCTCCCAGTCGAACTGGGTCACGGTGACCGCCTCGAAGAGGCCGCTCGCCAGGATCTCGGCCCGGTCGTCGCCGATCTCGCGCGGCCGCGGCCAGACGTTCGGATGCGACTCGCCGATCTCGTCATAGACGCTCTGAAGCTCGTGGAAGAAGGGGTCGCCGCCGACCGGGAACACGTGCATGGCGCTCCAGAACGCCAGATGCCCGCCGGGCTGCAGCAGCTCCCACGCCCTCCGGTAGCGCACGGCCGGATCGACCCAGTGCCACGAGGTCGCGGCCACGACGGCGGCGTAGGCCGCCCCCTCCGGCGGCCGCCACGTCTCGAACGGCGCGTGGATGACATCGACGTTGGCGAAGCCGGCCAGATTGCGGCGGGCGGCGGCCGCCAGCGCGGGCCCCAGCTCGATACAGGTCACCTGCAGGCCGCGTGATGCGAGCGCCCGGGTGGCCTTGCCGGACGCGCATCCGACCTCCACCACGCGGTCGCCTGCGGCGAGGCCGGTGCGGCGCAGGAGCTCGTCGAAGAGCGCCCGTGGGTACTCGGGCCGGGCCCGGTCGTAGCGGTCGGCGGCCGTGTCGAAGGTCGCCCGCAGCGTCTCGCGTTCGTCTGTCACGGCCGGATTCTCGTTGCGATTGCGGCTGTTTGCGTACGATTCGCCCATGAGGGCGGCCGCCGCAGCCGGACATGAGCTGACCACGCGCACGGCCGGGGACGTGCTCGCCCGGGGCGGGAACGCGGTCGACGCGACGGTCGCGGCGGCGGCGGTGTCGTGGGCGGCCGAGCCCGGCCTGATCAGCCCATGCGGCGGCGGGTTCTTCCTGGTGCGGCCGGCGCGGACGCGCAAGCTGCACCTGCTCGACGCCTTCACGACGATTCCGGGGCGCGATCTGCCGGCCGACCGGCCGCTGGCCGACGTCGATCGGGTCGACGTGCCGTTCGACGAGCAGACCACCCAGGTGTTTCAGATCGGGGCCGCGGCCTGCGCCGTCCCCGGCGTGGTTGCGGGGCTGGCCGCCGTCCATGGCCGCTTCGGGTCGCAGCCGTGGCGCGAGCTGCTGATACCGGCGGCGGAGGCGGCCAACGAGGGCGTCGCCTCCACCGGCGGCCAGCAGGCTGTGCTGACCGCGATCCAGGTGGTGCTCGAGCACACGCCCGAGGCCCGGGAGGTGTTCGCGCCGGGCGGGCGGTTCGTGCACGAGGGCGAGCGCGTACGCCAGGCCGACCTGGCGGGGACGATCGAGCGGCTCGCCGAGCTGGGTGCGGCCGACTTCTACGACGGGGCGCTGGCGACGGCGATGGTCGATCACCAGGCCGCCACCGGCGGGCGGCTGACGATGGCCGACCTCGCCGGCTACCGGGCCGTGTGGCGGCGGCCGCTGCGGGTGCCGTACCACGGCGGGCGCGAGATCGTGACCAACCCGCCGCCGTCGTCCGGGGGAGTGCTGATCGCCCACATGCTCGCGGTGCTGCGCGGGGTCGCGGGCCCGCTTCCGCCCGGGCGCGCCCGCACGCTGCGCGCCTACGCCGAGGCGATGCGGGCGGCGGGGCGGATGCGCGATCGCCGCTTCGAGCAGCTGCTGCACCGCGGCGGGCTCGCCCGGCACATGCTGTCCGACGAGGCGGTCGCACGCAGCCGCGGCGCGGTCGCCGCGGCCCTGGAGGGAGCGCCGAGCGCCGCGCCGGCGATGTCGTCCGACCGGGGCACGACGCACATCTCGGTGATCGACGCCGACGGCAACGCCTGCGCGTTCACGTCGTCGAACGGCTGCCACTCCGGCGTGATCGTCCCGGGCACCGGCCTGCACCTGAACAACATGATGGGTGAGGAGGATCTGGCCGCCGGCCGCGGGATGCCGCCGGGGACGCGCCTGACGAGCATGCAATCGCCGACGATGGTGGTCGGCCCCCGCGGGATCGAGCTCGTGGTCGGATCGAGCGGCTCCAACCGGCTGCGCTCCGCGGTGATGCAGGTCGCGATCAACGCGATCGACCACGGCATGGGGGCGACCGAGGCGATCGACCATCCCCGCGTCCACGTCGAGGGCGACCGGCTCGACTGCGAGGGCGGCTTCGACCCGGCCGAGATCGAGCTCCTGGAGGAGTGGGGCGAGCAGGTCAACCGCTTCCAGGGCCTCAACCTCTACTTCGGCGGCGCGAACGCCGTGCTGATCCGCGCGGGCCGCACCGAGGCCGCGGGCGACCCCCGCCGCGGCGGCACGGGCATCGTGCTCGACTCCTGAGGAGCACATCTACTGCGGCGGGGCGACCTTGCCGTTTGTGTGGGCGCGGTCGCGGATCTCGGCGGCGTCGGCGAGGTTCTTCAGGCCGCGGGTGAGCAGCTCGGCGATCACGGCGAGCCGGCCGCGCTCGCTGCGCTCCTCGAGGATGCGCTGCTTCTCGGCCGGCGGGAACTCGACCCGGGCGGCGATCGCGTAGGAGACCAGATCGGCCTGCCCCGTGATGCCCGGGTCGGCCTCCGCGCCGGTCGCCTCGGCCACCTGCAGGTAGAGCTCGAGCGCGGAGGTGGCCTCACCACCGGCGTCCGGGTCGTCCTCGGCCGGCTCCACCCGGGCCGTGGTGTACGCCCGCCCACGCGTGATCTCGACCACCCGCACCACCTCGCCGCCGCGGACGACGACATTCAGCCGGCCGTCGTCGAACCGCTCGATGACCTCCGCCAGCTCGGCGATGCAGCCCAGCTCGCGGGTGCCGTCGTCGTCGGCGTAGAGCAGCGCGAACTCCTGCCCGTGCCGCTCGCAGTCTGCGATCAGCCGCCGGTAACGCTCCTCGAAAATATGGAGCGGCATCAGCTCCCCCGGAACGATCACCGCGGCGAGCGGGAACAGGCCGATCTCGCGGGCCGACATGGCGCTGGAAGTCTAGAGCGATGTGAGCGGCCGGCTACTCGATCGGGATCTCGAACCGGGCGATGATGCCGGGATCGCCTCCCTGCGCCAGGAGGTCGGGATCGGGATCGCGAGTGGCCACCCACGCGTACCCGTGTTCGGGATAGGCGACGACGTCGGGGAAGCTCCCCGCACTGGTCGCCAGGATCTGCGCGGGCTCGTCGGTCGGATTGCTGAATGTGTGCATCCCGGCCCGTCCCTCCGGGCAGAAGACGAAGTCCCCCGGGGCGAGCGTCTCGGTGCCGTGCTGGTTGCGGAACACCGGGCGCCCGCCGAGGACGAAGAACATCTCCTCGGCTCCGAAATGCATGTGCATGCGGCTCTCCGGCGTGCCGGGGGCGAGTTCGTACAGCGTTGCTCCCGTCCGAGCGTCGTCGGGCCGCCAGAACACGCGGCGCCGCGTTCCAGGCTCCTGGTCGTCTGCGTCCCACTCGCCGGAGAACAGGTTCTGTCGTGTCATGGTGATCCTCCCGAAGTCGTTGTGGCGCGCGGCGCCGAAGGCCGATCACTCGGCCTCGACGCGCCGCGCAGGAAACGCGGCATCAGCCGCGCCTGACCACTACCTCGTCGCCGGATCCACAGGGCAATGGTAGTGAGGTTGGCGGCGAGCCGGTTGGTACGCTTGCCCCGTGCGCCCCCGACCCGCCCTCGCCGATCTGCGACCGTACGAGCCGGGCAAGCCGGCCGCCGAGGTCCGGCGTGAGCTTGGGCTCGAGCGGATCGTCAAGCTGGCCTCGAACGAGGGCCCGTACGGCCCCTTCCCCGCGGCGCTCGAGGCGATCGCCCGGCAGGCGCCCGAGCTGAACCGCTATCCCGAGCTCGGCGGCGAGCTGGCCGAGCGGCTGGCCGCCCGCCATGGCGTCGGCCGCGAGCGCGTCGCGGTCGGAAACGGCGTCGATGCGATCGTGGGCTGCCTGGCGATGGCCTACCTCGACCCGGGCGACGAGGCCGTCATGGGCTGGCCGTCGTTCATCAGCTACCGCCTGGACACGATCAAGCAGGGCGCGACGCCCGTCACCGTGCCGCTGCGCGACGGCGTGTACGACCTCGACGCGATGGCCGAGCGGATCGGCCCGCGCACCCGCATCGTGTACGTCTGCAACCCCAACAACCCGACCGGGACGATGGTCGGGCGCGACCGGCTGCGGGCGTTCATCGACCATGTCCCCGAGCACGTGCTGGTCGTCGTCGACGAGGCCTACCACGAGTACGTGACCGACCCCGACTACCCCGATGCGATCGCCGAGCACGTCACCGAGCGCCCGAACGTGGCCGCCCTGCGCACCTTCTCGAAGATCTACGGCCTGGCCGGGCTGCGGGTCGGCTACATGGTCGGTCCCGCCGATGTCGTGCGCGAGACGCAGAAGGTGCGAAACGCCTTCGACGTGTCCGAGCTGGCCCACGTCGCCGCCCTCGCGAGCCTCGATGACCCCGCCGAGCTCATCCGCCGCCGCGAGCTGAACGAGCGCGGCCGGGCCGACCTGGAGGCCGCCCTGCGTGCGGTGGGGATGGCTCCCCACCCGGCCTGTGCGAACTTCCTCGCCGTCGAGGTTGGCGACGGCCGCGCGCTCGCCCATGCGCTCGAGGCCGACGGCGTGATCGTGCGCCCGCTCGAGCCGTTCGGCGCGCCCGGCAGCGTCCGCATCACCGTGGGCACCCCCGACGAGAACGCCGTCTTCGCCGCCGCGCTGGCGCGGGCGCTGCAGCCGCGGTGAGCCGCCGCCCGACCGACCTGCAGACCCTCGTTGCGGGTGTCAGCGGCGGCGACATACGCGCCGTGGCGCGTGCGATCACGCTGGTCGAGAACCGCGACCCGCTGGCCTACGAGCTCGTCCGCGAGCTCTATCCGAGCACCGGCGCCGCGTCGGTGGTGGGGTTCACCGGCCCGCCGGGGGTGGGGAAGTCGAGCCTGATCGCGTGCGTGGTCACGCTGCTTCGCCGCGAGGAGCAGCGGGTGGGGGTGGTGTCGGTCGACCCGTCGAGCCCGTTCTCGCGCGGAGCGCTCCTGGGCGACCGCATCCGCCTGGCCGACCACTTCACCGACGAGGGGGTGTTCATCCGCTCGATGAGCACCCGCGGCCACCTGGGCGGCGTGTCGGAGGCCACGCTGCAGGCGCTGCTCGTGCTCGATGCCGCCGGGATGGACGTGCTGCTGCTGGAGACGGTCGGGGTGGGGCAGAGCGAGGTCGAGGTGGCCTCGCTCGCCGACACGGTCGTCCTGGTGCTGCAGCCCGGCTCGGGCGACTCGATCCAGGCGCTCAAGGCGGGCGTCATGGAGATCCCCGACATCATCGTGATCAACAAGAGCGATCACCCGGCCGCCCGCACGATGCGCTCCGAGATCCGCTCGGTGCTCTCGCTCGGGCCGGCGTCGGACCGGCGGGTGCCGATCGTCGAGACCGAGGCTTTCCGGGCCGAGGGCATCACCGAGCTGTGGCAGGCGGTGCTCGATCACCGCGCCCAGCTGGTCGCCGACGGCGAGCTCGAGACGCGCCGCCGCCGCAGCATCGAGCACGAGATCGTCGCGGTCGCGGTCGCGCAGGCCCGGCGCCGGCTGAGCGCCGCGCTCGAGGCCGACCCCGAGCTGCAGCGGCTGCTGGACGAGGTGCACGCCCGCCGGCTCGACCCGCTCACCGCCACCCGCGAGATCAGCGAGCGGGTGTTCCGGACGGAGTAGGGTGCTGCAGATGGCAGTCCAGCGGATGGATCACGTGGGGATCGTGGTCGACGACCTCGCAGCCGCGACCGAGTTCTTCGCCGAGCTCGGACTCGAGCTGGAGGGCGAGGCGCCCGTCGAAGGTCGCTGGGTGGACCGCGTGGTGGGGCTCGAGGGCGTACGGGCGGACATTGTGATGATGCAAGCCCCGGACGGCGGACGCATCGAGCTGTCGAAGTTCCACTCGCCGCCAGGCCGGGGCGAGCGCGCGGACGGGCCGGCGAACGCGCCGGGTCTCCGCCACGTCTCGTTCGCCGTCGAGGACATCGACGCCATGGTCGCCGACCTGCGGGCCCGCGACACCGAACTCGTCGGCGAGCTGGTGCGCTACGAGGACAGCTACCGGCTCTGCTACGTCCGCGGCCCGGAGGGAATCATCGTCGAGCTCGCGGAGAAGATCGGCTAGAGCGCCTGGAAGGCCCGCCGGCCCTCGGCGATGATCTCGTCGGCGTAGGCGCGGTTGCGCCACCCCCCGATCTCGGTGCCCGCCCCGTGCTCGAGGTCCTTGTAGACGTCGAAGAAGTGGGCGATCTCGTCGAGCAGCGACACGCGGATGTCGCCGATGTCGTGCATGCGGCTCCACTTGGGATCCTTGAAGGGGACGCACAGCACCTTGTCGTCCTCGCCCTTCTCGTCGTGCATCTCGAATACGCCCAGCGGCTCGACCGCGATCACGCACCCCGGGAACGTCGGCTCGGCCACGAGCACGAGGCAATCCACCGGGTCGCCGTCGCGGCCGTGGGTGTCCATCAGGAAGCCGTAGTCGGCGGGATAGACGACGCTCGTCCACAGGGTGCGATCGAGCACCATCCGGCCCAGGGTGGGGTCGTACTCGTACTTGTTGCGGCTCCCCTGCGGGATCTCGATCAGGGCGTAGAGGGGTTCGTCGGCCACGGTCGCAAAAGGGTACCCTTCGCGGCCACCCGTGGTCACCATTGACGACATCCGCGCCGCCGCGGCCGGACTCGAGGGCGTCGCCCGGCGCACACCCACCGAGCGCTCCGAGACGTTCACGCGCCAGTGCGGCGGCGAGGTGTGGCTGAAGTTCGAGAACCAGCAGCGCACCGGGTCGTTCAAGATCCGTGGCGCCTACACCAAGATCCGCTCGCTCTCGGACGCCGAGCGCGCCGCCGGCGTGGTCGCGCCGTCGGCGGGCAACCACGCCCAGGCCGTCGCGTTCGCGGCCCGCTCGGCCGGCGTGGACGCAACCGTGTACATGCCCGAGGCGGCCTCGCTCGCCAAGGTCGGCGCGACCCAGGGCTACGGCGCCACCGTGCGGCTGGTCGGCGAGAGCGTCGAGGAGTCGGTGGCGGCCGCCCGGGGGGCGGTCGAGTCGGAGGGCCGCACCCTGGTGCACCCGTTCGACGACGAGATCGTGATCGCCGGCCAGGGGACGGTCGCCCTGGAGATCCTCGAGGATGTCCCCGATCTGGATTGCGTGGTCGTGCCGCTGGGTGGCGGTGGCCTGCTCTCGGGGATCGCGATCGCCATAAAGACGCTGCGCCCGGAGGTGCGCGTGATCGGCGTCTCGGCGGCCGGGTGCGCGCCGTACGTGGGGTCGCTCGAGCACGGCACCATCACGCCGGTGCCCCAGACCGAGACCATCGCCGACGGCATCGCGGTCAAGCATCCCGGCGAGATCACCTTCCCACTCGTGCGCGAGTACGTCGACGACGTCGTCACGGTCACCGACGCCGAGATCAGCCAGACCATCGTGCAGCTGCTCGAGCGCAGCAAGGCGGTGGTCGAGGGTGCGGGCGCCGTCGGCCTGGCCGCGCTCCTGGCCGGCAAGGTGCGCGCCAAACGGGCCGTGACCGTGCTCTCGGGCGGCAACATCGATACGCCGCTGCTCATGCAGGTGATCCGCTTCGGACTCACGAACGCCGGCCGCTACCTGGTCATCCGCACCCGCCTGATCGACCGCCCCGGCCAGCTGATGCACCTGCTGCAGGTGATCGCCGACAACCACATCAACCTCCTGGTCGTGTCACACCACCGCGAGAGCGTCGACGTCGCCGTCGCCGAGACCGGCATCGAGCTGATCCTGGAGACGCGCGACGAGGCCCACGCCCACGAGGTGGTCGAGCTGGTGCGCAACGCCGGGTACCCGGTCACCCGCATGCACTGACGATCGTGGTGAGCACGCCGGGAGTTGGTGGGCTGAGCGAGGTGGTGGCCGTGCTGCGGGAGTGGCAGCACGACGGGGCGCCGATGCAGCTGCACCCCGGGGATCTGGGCTGGTATTGGCGGTTCGGCGCAGAGGCGACGGCCGCGGCGGTGCGCACGTGGAGCCGCGAGGGAGGGATTCTCGCCGTCGGGCTGTTGGACGGTCCCGGGCTGTTGCGACTGGCGATCGCGCCGGAAGCTGAACACGACGAGGCGCTGGCCCAACGGATGCTCGCCGACGTGACCCGGGCAGAGCGCGGCGTCCTGCCGCAGGGAGACGCCTGCATCGAAGCGCGGTTCGGCGCCGCGTTCCAGGGGCTGCTGTTCGATGCCGGGTGGGTCGGCGACGAGCCGTGGACACCGCTCCGGCGCGACCTGGCGGAGAGGGTGGAGGACTGCGGCGTGCGGATCGACGTGATCGGCTCGGAGCGGGCCCGCGTGCGGGCAGCCGTTCAGCGCGCGGCGTTCAGCGGGTCGACGTTCACGGACGAGCGCTGGCACGCGATGGCCGCCGGGTGGCCCTACTCCGACGCTCGCTGTCTGCTCGCATACGACGATCGAGGCGACGCGGTGGCGGCGGCGACGGTGTGGTCGGCCGGTCGAGGGAAGCCCGGCCTGCTCGAACCGATGGGCGTCCACCGCGACCATCGCGGTCACGGCTACGGCACCGCGATCACCGTCGCCGCGGCGGCCGCCCTCCGGGATCTGGGCTCGTCGAGCGCGATCGTGTGCACCGCGAGCTCCAACGCCGCCGCCGTCGCCACCTACACGTCGGCCGGCTTCCAACGACGCCCCGACGTCCGGGACCTCCGCCGCAGGCCTGGAACCACGCCCTAGTGGGCGATCTCGCGCACCTTCTTGACGAGGGCGCGGTGATAGGCCGGCCGCAGCGTGCTCTCGGCGGCGCCCAGCATGAGCGCGATCAGCGCCGTGTCGGAGCGGCCCAGCACGTAGCCGAGCACCACGACGCCCGTCGCCGCGGCCACGATCACGGCCCGCTGGGTGTTGGTCAGCGGCGAGGGCTCGAGCCGCTCGGCGTTCTGCCACACCTCGCCGAAGGTGGCGTCGCGCTCCAGGCCGAGCAGCATCCGCACGCTGTCGCGGTTGGCGCGGCGCACCTGGCGCATGCGCACGAGGTAGAAGCCGCCGTAGCCGCACAGGATGATCGCGGCCGGCGGCCACAGGCGATCGTGCAGGTACGGCGAGAGCAGCGCGAGCGCTGGCGTGGCGAAGCCCAGGATAAGGGCAGTCTCCTCGGTCAGGCGGCGGCCGGCTCCGGGCGGGAGCATCCGCGAGACAACGGTGGCCAGGGTGACTGCGCAGGCGAGCACCACGCCGGCGGCGACAACGCCGGCGGAGACGCTCACAGACCCAGGCCGCGCGCGATCACCATCCGCTGCACCTCGTTGGTGCCCTCGCCGATCTCGAGCACTTTCTGGTCGCGGTAGAAGCGGCTGATCGCGTACTCGTCCATGAACCCGTAGCCGCCGTGGATCTGGACGGCCTCGTTGCAAACGCGCCGCGACAGCTCGCCCGTGTAGAGCTTGGCCATCGCCGCCACCTGGGCGAAGTCGCGGCCGGCGTCCTTCAGCCAGGCGGCCTTGTAGACCAGGTTGCGCGCGGCCTCGATCTCGGTGGCCATGTCGGCGAGCTTGAACGCGATCGCCTGGAAGCGCCCGATCGGTCGCCCGAACTGCTCCCGCTCGCGGGCGTAGGCGAGCGACATCTCGTACGCGCCCTGGGCGGCGCCCAGGCCAAGCGCGGCCACGCTGATGCGGCCGCCGTCGAGGATCTCGAGGAACTGGCGAAACCCGGCTCCGCGCGGCCCGAGCAGGTGCGACTCCGGCACGCGGCAGCCGGCGAAGGCAAGCTCGCGGGTGTCGGACGAGCGCCAGCCCATCTTCTTCATCGGCTCCGACTGGGTGTAGCCGGGCGTGCCGTTCGGAACGACGATGTTCGAGATCTCGTCCTCACCGGTGCGGGCGGTGATCGTCACCAGCGCCGAGATGTCGGTGCCGGCGTTGGTGATGAACATCTTGCTGCCGTCGATGACCCACTCTCCGTCCTCGAGGCGGGCGGTGGTGCGGGTGGCGCCGGCGTCCGAGCCGGCCCCGGCCTCGGTCAGGCCGAACGCCGCCAGCCGCCTGCCCGAGGCGAGCTGCGGCAGCCAGCGGCGCTTCTGCTCGGGCGTGCCGAAGAGGTTGATCGGCTGGGTGCCGAGCGACGTGTGGGCGGCCACCGTGATCGCGAACGACTGGTCGACGCGGGCCAGCTCCTCGATCGCGATTGCATAGGCGAGCGTGTCGGCGCCCGCGCCGTCCCACTCGGCCGCAATCGGGATCCCCAGCAGCCCGAGCTCGGCTGCCGCCGCAACCAGCTCGAGCGGGAAGCGGCCCTCGCGGTCGAGCGCCTCGGCCACGGGGCCAATCTCTCCCTCGGCGAACTCCCTGACGGTATCCCGGAATAGCCGGTGCTCGTCTGAGAGGTCGTAGCTCAGCACAGCGACTGGGCGAGCTCCACCAGGAGCCGGACTCCAAAGCCGGTGCCGCCCTTGCCGAGCCCATCGCCGCGGTCGCGGTCGACGTCGGCGGTGCCGGCGATGTCGAGGTGGGCCCACGGCCCGTCGCCGGCGAACTCCTGCAGGAAGCGGGCGGCGTAGCAGGGGCCGCCCTTGCCCGCGGTCGAGCTGTTCGTCATGTCGGCCACCTCCGAGCGCAGGAACCGCTTGTAGGTGTCGTGCAGCGGCAGCTGCCACACGTGCTCGCCGCCGAGCTCTCCGGCGGCGCGGATGCGGTCGACGAACTCGTCGTCGCGGCCGAACATGCCCGCGTGCAGGTCGCCGAGCGCGACCACGACGGCGCCGGTGAGGGTGGCCAGGTCGATGACGTGGGTCGCGCCGAGGCTGCGGGCGTGGTGCAGGCAGTCGGCCAGCACCATCCGGCCCTCGGCGTCGGTGTTCGTGATCTCGATGGTCTTGCCGTTGCCGGCGCGGACGACGTCGTCGGGGCGCATCCCGCTCGGCGACACCAGGTTCTCGACGGCGCCGACGACCGTCACCACCTGCACCGGCAGGTCGAGCTCGGCGATGGCCGCGGTCGCCTCGAGCACGGCGGCCGCGCCCGACATGTCGAACTTCATGCCCGTCATGCTGCGGGCCGGCTTGAGCGAGAGCCCGCCCGTGTCGAACGTGAGCCCCTTGCCGACCAGCCCGAGCACGACATCGCCGCGGCGCGCCCGCGGCGGGCGGTGCCGCAGCGTGATGAGCGCAGGCTGCGTGCCACCGGCGGCGGCGACGGCCAGGAACGCCCCCATCCGGCGCCGCTCGAGGAAGCGGCGGTCGTGGACGGTGGCGGTGACCGTGTCGTGCTCGGCGGCGATCGCGCGCGCCCGCTCGGCCAGCTGCTGCGGGCCGAGGTGGTTGGAGGGCGTGTTCTGCAGGTCGCGGGCGCGGTTCACGGCGGTGGCAACCGTGCCGGCGCGCTGGGCCTGGCGGCGGTCTCCGCCGATCAGCGCCAGCGACTCGAGCCGGCTCGGGCGCTCGGTCGCGGGAGCGCTCAGGTAGCGGTCGAAGCGGTAGTCGCCGAGCATCGTCCCCTCGACCACGCAGCGGGTCGCGAGCTCGGGCTCGAGCGGCATGGATTCGACGACGAAGGCGATCGAGCGCGCCCGGGCCGCCGCGGCCGCCCGCGCGCTCATCGCGGCCGCGTGGCGCACCTCGTCGGCGCCGGGCGACTCGCCCAGGCCGGCGACCGCCACCCGGCGGGCGCGCACGCCGCCGTCGGTGTGGACAACCGTCACCTGGCCGCGCGCGCCGCGGAACTCGCCGGCATCGATCACGCGCTTCAGGGCTCCCCCGAGCGCCTTGTCGATCACGGCCGCGGGCCCTTCCAGCAGCGGCGGCTGGGAGAGGGGCACCACCAGCATGTCGGCGCTGGCCCTGAGGGGTGACGTTGTGGTGGTGGTGATGCGCATCCGAATGGAGGGCCCCGTCGCGCGGCCTCGGGCATCCTACCGTTCACACCGATGCCGTCCACCCGTTGTCCCAACTGCGGCGCCTCTCCCCCCGAGGGGGCGCGCTTCTGCCCCAACTGCGGCCGCCCGCTGGGAGCCGGCGACGCGGCCGAGCGCAAGCTGGCGACCGTGCTCTTCGCCGATCTGGCCGGATCGACCGAGCTCTCGACGCACATGGATGCGGAGGCGCTGCGCGGTCTCCTGGCCGATCTCTTCGACCAGCTCTCCCGCGCCGCCGAGGCATATGGCGGCACGGTCGAGAAGTTCATCGGCGACGCGGTGATGGCGGTGTTCGGGGTGCCGGTCGCCCACGAGGACGACCCCGAGCGGGCGGTGCGGGCGGCGCTCGTCATGCGCTCGCGGCTCGTCGGCCTGGGCGAGCGCCGTCACATCCCCATGGCGCTGCGGATCGGGATCAACACCGGGCTCGTCGTGACGGGAGTCAGCCCGGGCCGCGACTTCCTCGTCACGGGTGAGGCCGTCAACCTGGCCGCGCGCCTGCAGCAGGCGGCCGAGCCGGGCGAGATCCTGCTCGGCGAGCGCACGTTCCGGGCGGTCGAGCCGCTGGCGCGCACCGTCGCGCCGCGCTCGCTGCGGGTGAAGGGCCGCGCCGGGCCGGTGACCGCGTACGCGGTCGAGCGGATGCTTCCGGCGGGCGCGTACCGCCGCCGCCGGCGCCCGTTCGGGCCGTTCGTGGGCCGCGAGGCCGAGCTGACGCTCCTGCGGTCGCTGGTCGAGCGGGCCGTCGAGCACGCCCGGCCGCACCTGATCACGATCGTCGGCGAGCCGGGCATCGGCAAGAGCCGCCTGCTCGAGGAGGCGGTGGTGGAGCTGCGCCGCCTGGACGAGCCACCGGCCGTCTGGGTCGGACGCTGCCTGCCCTACGGCGAGGCCGGGCCGTACGCACCGCTGCGCGACGTACTGCTGCGGGCGGCGGCGGTGCGTGCAGACGACTCGCGCGAGGACGCGATCGCCCGCACCACCGGCTTTCTGCGCGCGCTCGTGCCCGATGCCACGCCGGAATGGGTCGACGAGCTCCTGCGGACGGTGTCGAACCAGCGCCGCCTGGCCGGCCGCGAACCCGACGAGCTCGAACCGGGCCCCGACAGCGGCCGCGACGCCTGGCGCGATCTGCTCCTGGCGATGGCCGCCCGCCAGCCGACGCTGTTCGTCCTGGAGGACGCGCACTGGGCCGAGCCGGCGCTGCTCGAGCTGATCGCGTCGGTCATCCGCACCGACGACCGGGTGCCGCTGGTGGCGATCTGCATCGCCCGCGACGACCTGCTCGTCCAGCATCCCGGCTGGGGGTCGGGCATGCGCGACGAGACGACGATCACGCTCTCGGCCCTCGGCGGCGATCAGATGCGCCGGCTCGCGAGCGCGCTCGGGGGCGACGGCGCCGGCGATGTCGGCCTGGCCGGCGGGAACCCGTTCTTCCTCGAGGAGATCCTGGCAATGAGCAGCGAGGGCGGCGACCGCGTCCCCGAGACCGTGCAGGGGGTGATCGCCGCGCGCATCGACCTGCTCGCGCCGGAGGTGAAGCAGGTGCTGCAGCGGGCCGCAGTGGTCGGGCGCCGGTTCACGCCCGCCGAGCTGGCCGCACTGGCCGACGAGCCGCAGCTGACCCGCGCCCTGCGCCGGCTGGGCGAGCGCGAGCTGATCGTCTCGGAGCCGGGCGGCGGCCGGACCTTCAAGCACGCCCTCATCCGCGACGTCGCCTACGAGAGCATTCCCCGCAGCGAGCGGGCCCGGCTCCACCTGGCGCTCGCCCGGTCGCTCGAGGGTGACCCGGGCGTCAGCCGGCAGGCCCTGGCCAACCACTACGCGGTCGCCGCCTCGCTGGGGGCGGGTGAGGCGCGGGCGGACGCCGTGCGGCTGCTGCTCGCGGCGGCGTCGGACGCGCGCGGCCTCTACGCCCATGGTCTCGCGCTGCGCCAGGCGACGCTCGCCCAGTCGCTGGCCGCGGACGATCGCGAGCGCTCGCTCGCGGCCGAGGCGGTCGGGGACGCGCGCTGGATGACCGAGGCCGCCGACGAGGCATGGGCCGCCTACCGGCTGGCGCTCGAGCAGGGCGAGCGCGTTCCGCTGCCGGCCGAGGACCTGGCCCGCCTGCGCTGGAAGTGGGCGGACATGCCGACGCGGTGGGGCGCGATGCTCACCGAGCGCCCGCCCCGCAGGAGCGTCGATCTGGTCGTCGCCGAGGGGCTGGCCGAGGCGCGGGCCGTCGAGGCCACGGCGATCGAGGGCCGGCTGCTGGTGGCGAGCGCGCTCATCAGCTGGCGGTACGACTCGGGCGACCGTGAGGCCCTTCTGGTGGGACTGGAGGCGGCCGCCGCCGCGCTCGCGATCGGCGAGCAGCTGGGCCGCCCGGCGCTGCGGTCGGCGGCGATGGATGCGACGGGCGTGCTGCTCGTCTCGCTGGGGCGCTACCGCGACGCGCGCGAGATCGCCGACCACCGCCTGGAGCTGGTGCTCGCGACCGGCCGGCGCGAGGACCGGATGGACGCGTGCTCGCAGGCCGTGTGGACGCGGACGGCGGTGGGCGACTACTCCGGGGCCATCGCGGCGGGCGCGCTCGCCGCCGCAGAGGGCGGCGAGCAGGACGAGCACTGGCAGGCGTGGCCGGCGCTGCACGTGGCCGAGGCGCTGTTCTACTGGGATCAGTGGGAGGAGGCGCTGCGCGCGTACGACAACTTCCTGGCGGTGTACCGGCGCAGCGGTGGGCGCCGGGCGGGGAAGGCCCCGGCGCGGGCCAGCGGGGTGGCCGCGGCGGTGCACCTGCTGCGCGGTGACGAGGCCCGGGCCGAGGAGCTCGAGCAGCGCCTCGGCGCCGGCGCGATGACCGACTTCCACCTGATGGTGGCCCAGGCGTTGCTCGGCCGCAACGAGCCCGAGCTCGCCCTCGACCGGCTGCGGCATGTCGATCGGCTGCGGCCGCTGGCGCTCGCGGTCGGCGCCGAGGCGGTGGCCATGCTCGGCCGCTGGGACGAGCTCGACGCCGCCCTGGCCCGTGTCGAGGCCGCGCCCGGCGTCGCGGAGCTGCCGCGGGTGATGGCCCAGCTCGACCGGGTGCGCGGGATCGCCGGCGACGAGGTCGCGCTGCGCCGCGCCACCGACGAGTTCGGCCGGCTCGGCTGCCAGTTCGAGCGTGCCCGCTGCCTCGAGCTCGCCGGCGACCTCAACGGCGCCCGAAGCGCCTATGAGCGGCTGGGCGCGATCCCCGCGCTGACCGGGATCGGGGAGTGACGGGCTTGTCTATCGTGCGCGTGTCCGCCTCACCCAACCCAAAGGTCGCCGCATGCCGAAGACGAACGCAACCATCGAGACCAGCAAGGGCACCATCGAGCTCGAGCTGTTTGCCGACGACGCGCCCGAGACGGTGGCGAACTTCACCAAGCTGGCGGCCGACGGCTACTACGACGGCCTCATCTTCCACCGCGTCATCCCCGACTTCATGATCCAGGGCGGGTGCCCCGAGGGCACCGGCACCGGCGGCCCCGGGTACAAGTTCAAGGACGAGATCAATCAGCACCGCATCGTCAAGGGCTCGCTGGCCATGGCCAACGCCGGCCCGAACACGAACGGCAGCCAGTTCTTCATCGTCACCGCCGACGCCACCCCGTGGCTCGACGGCAAGCACACCGTCTTCGGCCAGGTCACGTCGGGCCAGGACGTCGTGGACGCCATCCAGAGCGTCGACCGCGACGGCCGCGACCGGCCGACTGAGCCCGTCACGATGGACAAGGTGACCGTCAGCGCCGAGTAGGTGCGCCGGGGCTCGCCGCGAGCAGGCGCGCGAGGTCGGGCCGTTCGAAGTGCTCCGTCCACTGGAGCGGCGTTGCGTCCCATGTGCGGTCGCGCGTCGCCGTGTCGGCGCCCGCGGCGAGCGCGAGGCGGACGAAGTCGGGCCGGTTCCACTCGACCGCCAGGTGCAGCAGGGTGCCGCCGAACGGCTCGAACCGTCGGTGCGCGAGCGCCGGGGCGCGATCGAGCATCCAGGCCGCCACGTCCAGGCGGCCGGTGACGAGCGCGAGCCGAAGCGGGCTCGTGTCGCCGGGCAGGCGGCGGGTGAGCTCGGCGGGGGAGGGGTCAAGCGCGGTCAGGGCCCCGAGGTCGCCGAAGCCGATCGCCTCGGCCAGCGCGGTCTGCCGCGGGGTCGGCTCGCGGCCCGCTCGGTACCACCACGTCTGGCCCCGGCCGAGCGACTCGAAGCCGACGCTGCGGTAGAGCCGCTCGCCCTGGTCGGTCGCGTTCAGCACGGCGTGGCTGCATCCGCGCTCCGCCGCGATGCGGGCGGCGGCGACGGTGAGCGCCCGGCCAACGCCCGCGCGGCGGTGGGCCGGTGCGACCCCCATCGAGTAGATCCCGGCCACGCCCCGCCACGGGTTCACGGCCGCGTGCCCGACGATCTGGCCCTCGAGGTGGACGGCCAGGTGGACGGTCGCCGGCGGGTCGATCTCGCCAGACGCGTACGGCACGTCCTTGGGAATGCGGCCATGACGGGCAACAACGTTGTGGCGCCCGTCATCGTCCGGGGTTCGCGCCAGGTCGAGCGCCATCCAGTGCGGCTGCCAGCCCCACCCGAACCCGCGCGCCACCAGCCGCGTCCCCAGCTCCGGGTCCGGTCCGAGCGACCAGCAGCTCGCGTTTCGCAGCCGCAGCTCGCGGATGCGGCTCACGGCCGCCTCCACCCTCCGCGACCGGGGAAAGGCGATGGTCGCTCCCCACCCGTCGACGGTCATGTCCATGCCCCCCACCCGCTCCACCCGCCCGTGGTTCACCTGTACCTGCCGGCGGAACCAGGCGCGGTGATTGGCGGCTGTGGCCTGGACGAGGGTGGCTGAGTTCATCGGCCAATTGACATTGTCTGAGTGTGCCAATTGGCCGACCCCGCGAACGCCGGCCACCCGGCTCGATCTACTGATCCCCGATCAGCTCGGATGCGTGGTCGGTAAAGATCCTCGGATGGTCGGCGGGATCACCGGCATGCAGTGCCTCGATGAGGCTGTGAATGCGGGGCGTGGTGATGAGCAGGTAGTGGGTGGGCGCAGGATGGGCGTTCCACCAGGTGTGGGCCGTGCCCCGGCGGACGAGGATCGACTCGCCCTGGCCCACAACACGTTCGGCGTCGTCCAGGCGAAACCCGAGCTGGCCCTCGAGCACGTACCACGCCTCGTCATCCTCGTGATGGACGTGGAGGTCGGCGACCGGCCGGCCCGGATCCGTGCCCGGATCAGTCCACTCGATGACCACGAACGAGTCGCCGATCAGCGTCACGACGGGAACGTAACAGCCTCGAGGTGTCTGCCGACCACGCGCCGGAGACGGTGGCGACTTCACCACGCAACGCGCCAATTGGCGCTCGTCGCGTGCGCCAATTGGCCACCCCGGAAACCGCGCCAATTGGCATTGTCTCGAACGGCCAATTGGCCGTTCGAGACAATGGTCGTCCCCCAAAGCCATCGCGTCCCGCTCACCCGCTTGGGGAGCGGCGTCGTGGGAAGAGCGTCGGCGCCGCCGTTGTGCCCGGCGCCGCGCCGAGTGCCGAGTGCTCTAGCGCCAGCTACGGGGCGAGGAGTGCCCCGGCTGCTGCCAGTGTGCGCTTCCCGTCGCGCCGCGTGCGGTGGCCTCGCCGTCAATCGCGATGTCGTCGCTTCGGTAGGCGGGCGTGTCCTCGTGGCCAGGACGGTTCCCTGGCGGGAGCAGTTTGACGAGGACGCGTCGCAGCCTGACGGGAAAAATCGACCGCATGCTCAGAGCGTATCTCTCCGCCACCGCCCGCACCCTGCCCCGTCCGCCCGCTACCACCACCCGAGCGCCGCGAGCCCGCCCAGATCGGTGATGCGGGCGTCCGGGGTGACGCCGGCGTTGTCGCCCCCGTTGCGGTCGATCCAGACTCCCCGCATGCCCGCCGCCTGAGCCCCGGCGACGTCGCGGGCCGGGTTGTCGCCCACCATGATCGCGTCGGCCGCGGGGGCCGCGACGCCCGCGAGGGCAGCCTGGAAGATGCCCGGATCGGGCTTGGAGGCGCCGACGGCCGACGAGCAGACCACGACGTCGAACAGGCCGGTCAGGCCGGCCGCATCGAGCTTCGTGCGCTGGTGCTCCTCCATGCCGTTCGTCACCACGGCGAGCCGCGCGACCCCGCGCAGCTGCGCGAGCACGCCCACGACCTCCGGATAGGGCGCGCAGCGGGCGAGCCGGTGCTCCGGGAACGACTCAGCCAGCCGCCGGGCGAGGCCGGGCTCACCGATCCCGCAATCCCTGAGGGCCTCGCGCCAGACGCCGATGCGGAACTCCTCTGCCCACGCCCGCAAGTCGGCCGGAAACGGCGCCCACAGCGACTCCCACGAGCTGATGTCGGTCATACGGAGCTGCGTCTCGGGCGCCGCTTCCCGCCATCGCGCTCGCGCCCGTGCGCGCACGGCGGCACTCATCGAGGTGCCCACCCCCGCCGCGGCGGCCGTGTCGTCGACCGCGGCCAGGAACGCGGAGTGGTCGGGGACGAGCGTATCGTCCAGATCGAGCAGGATTGCCCTCACCGGCCGAGCAGCCCGCGCATCCACACGCCCGCCGACCGGACGGCCTCGACGTCGACGCCGGTCTCGAACCCCCGGTCGTGGAGCATCCCGACCAGCGCCTCGGTGGCGACGTTTCCGGGCGCGCCGGGCGCAAACGGGCAGCCGCCCAGGCCCCCGGCCGACGAGTCGAACGTGCGCACGCCGGCCGCGAGCCCCGCGGCCACGTTCGCGAGCGCGAGGCCACCCGTGTCGTGCAGGTGCAGCGCAACCCGCTCGAGGGGCACGCGCGCGACCACCGCACCGACGACCTCGGGCACCTGCTCGGGCCGGCCGACGCCGATCGTGTCGCCGATCGAGACCTGGTCGCAGCCGAGCTCGTGCAGCGCGCCGGCGACGGCCGCGACGGCGTCCGGCGCGACCGCGCCCTGGTAGGGGCAGCCGAACGCCGTCGAGACGTATCCCCGCGTCCACATGCCCTCGGCCCGCGCCCGCTCGATCACGGGCGCGAAGGCGTGCAGCGACTCGGCGATCGTCATGTTGATGTTCGCGCGGGTGAACGCCTCGGACGCCGCCGTGAACACCGCCACCGCGTCGGCGCCCGCGGCCAGCGCCCGCTCGAGGCCGCGCAGGTTGGGCACGAGCACCGGGTAGCGCACGCCCTGGCGGCGATGCACCGCGGGCAGCACCAGGTCGGCGTCGGCCAACTGGGGCACCGCCCGCGGCGAGACGAACGAGGTTGCCTCGACCACCGCCAGGCCGGCCGCGGCGAGGCGTTCGATCAGCTCGACCTTGGCGGCGGTGGGGACGACGGCCGCCTCGTTCTGGAGCCCGTCACGGGGACCGACCTCGACCACCGTCACCGCCCCGCTCACAGCGGGTCGACCTCGGCGAGCACCTGCCCGCGGGCGACCAGGTCGCCCGGCCGCACCATCACGGACGTCACCGTCCCGGCCGCCGGTGCCGACACGGCCAGCTCCATCTTCATCGCCTCGAGCACCATCAGCGCCTCGCCGGCGGCCACCTCCTGGCCCTCGCGCACATCCACCCGCAGCACGGTCCCGGGCATCGGCGCCTGCAGCGATCCCCCCGGGGCCACGGCGATCGCAGCAGCAGCGGCGTCGTCGGCGCCGATTCGGTACTGCCAGCCCTCGTGCAGCACGTAGCCGCCGGCCGTCTCGACATGCGCGGCGGGCGAGCCGAACGCGTACCAGACGTCGGTGTGGCCCGCGGCCAGGGCGGCACGGCGCACGGCCTCCGGCAGCTCGGGCGCGAGCTCCATCCGCCATTCCCGCTCGACGAAGTCGATTCCGGCCTCGCCCGCGCGAAACCCGGGCTGGTCGAGGAGCCAGCGCAGGAAGCCGAGGTTCGTCGTCACCCCGAGCACGACCGTGCCGGCGAGCGCCGCCGCCATCCGCTCGATGCAGGCGTCCCGGTCCTGGGCGTGGGCGATCAGCTTGCCCAGCAGCGGGTCGTAGCGCACCCCGACCTCGTCGCCCTCGCGCACGCCGGCGTCGACGCGGACGCCCGGCCACGCCGGCAGCCGCCAGCGCAGCAGCCGGCCGGTCGCGGGGACGAACCCGGAAGCCGGATCCTCGGCGTAGAGGCGGCACTCGATCGCGTGCCCGCGCAGCTCGACGTCTGCCTGCTCGAGCTCGAGCGGCTCGCCGGCGGCGATGTCGAGCTGGGCGCGCACAAGGTCGATCCCGGCGACGGCCTCGGTGACCGGGTGCTCCACCTGCAGCCGGGCATTCAGCTCGAGGAAGCACCACTCGCCGTCGTCGGAGACAAGGAACTCGACGGTGCCGGCGCCGCGGTATCCGGCCGCCGTCGCGATCGCGACCGCCGCGTCGCCGAGCGCCGCCCGCAGGTCGTCGCCGACCACCGGCGAGGGCGACTCCTCGACGATCTTCTGGTGGCGGCGCTGCAGCGAGCAGTCCCGCTCGCCAAGGTGGATGCAGGCGCCGTGCGCGTCCGCGAGCACCTGCACCTCGACGTGGCGGGCGCCCGTCAGGCGCCGCTCCAGGTACAGGCGGTCGTCGCCGAACGCCGCCGCGGCCTCGCGCCGGGCCGACTCCAGCGCCGGCCCGAGGTCGGCCAGATCGTCCACGGCGCGCATGCCACGGCCGCCGCCGCCCGCCGCCGCCTTCACCAGGAGCGGGGCGCCCAGCCGGTGCGCCTCACGCTCGAGCGCCGCGTCTGACAGGTCGTCCCCGGCGTATCCGGGTGCGACCGCGACGCCGGCCGCCTCGGCCAGCCGCCGGGCCGCGATCTTGTCTCCGAGCGCCCGCATCGCCGCCGCCGGCGGCCCCACCCAGCGCATGCCGGCGTGCTCGACGGCCTCGGCCAGCTCCGGGTTCTCGGCCAGGTAGCCGTAGCCCGGATGGACGGCATCCGCTCCGGCGGCGGTCGCGGCCGCCACCACGTCGGGGATGCTCAGATAGCTCGAGATCCGCGTGGCGCCGTCGGCCAGCTCGACATGCAGCGCCCCCGCGTCGTCCGGCTCGTACACCGCGTGCACCTCGACGCCCTGCTCCCTGCATGCGCGAATCACGCGCACCGCGATCTCGCCGCGGTTTGCGATCAGGAGGCGGGCGATTCCGGCGACCATGTCGGTGGCCGCTTGCCCAGGAACGCGTCCATGCCCTCGCGGGCCTCGTTGCCGGCCCGGGTGATCGCCAGCCGCTCGGGCAGGTCGGCCAGCGCCAGGCCCACGGTGGCGTCGCGGATGAGCTGCTTGGCGGCCGCGATCGCATCCGGGCCGCAGGCGAGATAGGCGAGGACGGCGTCGGCGACCGCGTGGTCGAGCCGGTCGGGCTCGCTGACCCGGTGAACGAGGCCGATCGCCAGGGCGCGCGCGGCGTCGAACCGCTCGCCGGTGGTGAAGAGCGCCCGGGCGTGGCCGGGGCCGATGGTGCGCAGCACGTAGGGCGAGACCGCGGCGGGGATCAGGCCGAGGCGCGTCTCGGTGAATCCGAACACCGCATCGCTCGCGGCGACGGCCACGTCGGCGCAGGCGACGAGCCCCGCGCCGCCGCCCAGGGCATGGCCGTTCACGCGGGCGATCACCGGCCGGGGGCAGGCGTCGATGGTCTCGAAGAGGGTGCGGGCGACAGCGGCATCGGCCACGTTCTCGTCGTGGTCGAAATCGCGTGCCTTGCGCATCCACTCGATGTCGGCGCCGGCGCAGAATGCGCTGCCCGCGCCGGTCAGCACGATCACGCGGGTCCCGTCGCCCGACAGGGCGCTGAACATCTGCGTCAGCTCGACCATCAGCTCGCGGTCGAGCGCGTTTCGCGCCTTGGGGCGGTCGAGGGTGATCGTGGCCACCAGTCCGTTTCGTTCCATGCGCACGCTGCTCACATCCTGAACACCCCGAATGTCGTCTCCGGCACCGGCCCGCAGGCCGCCGCCGCGAGTCCCAGCGCGAGCACCCGGCGGGTGTCGAGCGGGTCGATGATGCCGTCGTCCCAGAGCCGCGCGGTGGAGAAGTACGGGCTGCCCTCGCGCTCGTAGGTCTCGAGGATGGGGGCCTCGAACGCCTCGCGCGCGGACTCGTCCATGTCGCCGCGGACGGTCGAGAGCACGCGCGCGGCCTGTGCGCCGCCCATCACCGAGATGCGCGCGTTCGGCCACATCCACAGCTGCCGCGGGGAGTACGCGCGGCCGCACATCGCATAGTTCCCGGCGCCGAACGAGCCGCCGATCACGACCGTGAACTTGGGCACCTCGGCACAGGCGACGGCGGTCACGAGCTTGGCGCCGTCCTTGGCGATGCCGCCGGCCTCGTACTCGCGGCCGACCATGAACCCGGTGATGTTCTGCAGGAACACGAGCGGGATCCGGCGCCGCGCGGCGAGCTCGATGAAATGCGCTCCCTTGAGCGCCGATTCCGAGAAGAGGATGCCATTGTTGGCCAGTATCGCAACCGGGTAGCCCATGAGGTGGGCGAACCCGCAGACAAGCGTATCGCCATACAGCGCCTTCCACTCCTGCATCACCGATCCGTCGA
This sequence comes from uncultured Actinomycetes bacterium, assembly GCA_963703275.1. Lineage (GTDB taxonomy): Bacteria > Actinomycetota > Thermoleophilia > Gaiellales > JAICJC01 > JAICJC01. The sequence continues at coordinate 992,744 of OY969804.1, forward strand.
CGATGCGGGCGATCACCTCGCGCACCTCGAACGGCTTGCGCAGGTCGGCGGTGACGGCCCCGTGCAGCTCCGCCGGGTCGTACGCGGGCTCGGCGGGCTCCCGCCGCAGCCAGGGCTCGGGGGCGGGATCACCCAGGTTCTGCACGATCTCGCGCGTGATCTGGAGGGCGTGGTCGTCGTCGGCCGCCAGGTGGTCGACCACGCCGCTTCGGCGCGCGTGGACGTCGGCGCCGCCCAGCTCCTCGGCGGTCACGTCCTCGCCGGTGGCGGCCTTCACGAGCGGCGGCCCGCCGAGGAAGATCGTGCCGGTGCCGCGCACGATCACCGCCTCGTCGCTCATCGCCGGCACGTAGGCGCCGCCGGCCGTGCACGAGCCCATGACGACGGCGATCTGGGGGATGCCGGCAGCCGACATGCGGGCCTGGTTGTAGAAGATGCGGCCGAAGTGGTCGCGGTCGGGGAAGACCTCGGCCTGCAGCGGCAGGAATGCCCCGCCCGAGTCGGCCAGGTAGATGCAGGGCAGGTGGTTCTGGGCCGCGACCTCCTGTGCGCGCAGGTGCTTCTTGACCGTCATCGGGAAGTAGCTGCCGCCCTTCACGGTGGCGTCGTTGGCCACGATCATGCAGGGCCGCCCTGCGACCGGGCCGATGCCCGTGACGATGCCGGCCGACGGCGCCTCCCCGTCGTACAGCCCGTGGGCGGCCAGCGGCGCGAGCTCCAGGAAGGCCGCGCCGGGGTCGACGAGCCGCTCGATCCGCTCCCGGGCGAGCAGCTTGCCGCGGGCGTGGTGGCGCTCGACGGCGGTCTCGCCACCGCCGGCGCGGGCGTGCTCGAGGTGCGCGTCGAGCTCCGCGACGAGCTCGCGCATGTGTTCGCGGTTCTGCCGGAACTCGTCCGTGTCGGGGTCGAGGCGGCTGGCGATGCGCGGCACCGGGGCAGATTACCCACGGGGCCTGGATGTCAGCTTGACACTTGACAGACATCAGTAGTGATGTCATAATGACGTCATGGACACAACGAGATTCATCGACGCGGTCAAAGCCGATCTCGAAGCCGCCGCGGCGGTCGGGGGAGAGGCGCTGGTCGAGGCCGCCGGGCGGCTCTCGGCGGCGCTTGAGGCATCCATGCGGCTGGCCCTGCTGGACGCCATGTCCGAGGCCTCCATGGAACTGACCCGCCAGCTCGCATCGGGCCGGGTCGAGGTGCGTCTGGCCGGCCGCGAGGTCGAGCTGACCTATGTCGTCGACACGCCCGCCCAAGCCGGACCGGAGGACGACGCGTCGGCCCGGATCACCTTGCGGCTGCCCGAGCGGCTCAAGGCCGACGCCGAGGCTGCCGCCGACCGCGAGAGCGTCTCGACGAACACCTGGCTCGTGCGGGCGATCAGCGCCGCGCTGACCCAGCGCCCGGTGCCAGGCCGCCGGCTACGAGGATTTGCATCCGGATGAGAGGAGCACCCATGAACGCCACCCACAATCTGCGGCTGCCGGCGTCCGAGAGCGCCAAGCTGGCGCCGGCCCGCTCGCGCCGCCACGTGCACGAGCAGCCCGTCGCCGGGCTCGCCCCGCAGGCCGCCGAAATCGTCACCGCCCGCACCGTCACGCGGCGCGCGATCCACCACCTGTCCGGGTTCGCCCGGTCGTAAACGAAGGAGTCACCAGCATGGCAACCCATCACACACCCGACGGAGTCCGGCTCGAGCTGCGGATGAGCGCCGGCCGCTGCGAGATCGAGACCGCCGACACGACCGAGACGGTCGTCGAGGCCGAGCCGATGAACGGATCCGCCGCCTCACGCGAGGCGGCCGAGGCGATGATCGAAAAGCTGTCATCGCGCTCGGGAGGCGGGCACACCCTGCTCGTCGAGATGCCCAAGCAGCGTGGTTTCCTCTCCAGCCTCAAGGGCGCCCAGGTGCTCGTCCGGATCCGCGCGCCACACGGTGCCGACCTGAATGGGGCGACAGCGTCCGCCGACATCATCGTCCGCGGCCGGGTTGGAGCGACCGACGTGAGCACCGCCTCGGGCGACGTGACGATCGAGACCGCGGAGCAGGGTGCCGAAGTGAGGACGGCGAGCGGCGACGTCAGGACGCGCACGCTGCGCGCCGGCGGCAGCGTGAGCACCATGTCCGGCGACGTGACCGTCGGCGAGACCAGCGGCAGCCTGAGCGTGAACACCATGTCGGGTGACATCAAGATCGAGCGCGCAGCGACCGGTGCGATCCAGGTGCGCAGCATGTCCGGCGACGTCAGGGCCGGCATCGCCCGCGGCGCCACCCTCTTCGTTGACGCGGACTCGAAGTCGGGCGATGTCAGCTCGGAGCTTCCGGTCAGCGGCGAGACGCCGGCCGCCGGGCACGCCGACATCGAGCTTCGCGTCTCCTCGATGAGCGGCGACATCCTCGTCGCGCGGGCGCCTGAGAACGTGACCGCGAGCGCGTGACCCGACGGGTCAGGCGGTGCGGCCGAGCGGCAGGATGATGGTGAACGTGCTGCCCCGGCCGGGGATGCTGGCCGCCGAGATCCGGCCGCCGTGGCTCGACACCAGCTGCTCGGCGATCGACAGCCCCAGGCCCGCCCCGCCCGATGCGCGGGTGCGGGCCTCGTCGGCCCGGTAGAAGCGCTCGAACACGTGCTGGAGGGCGTCGCGGTCGATGCCGATCCCGGTGTCGGTAACCGCCACCACCGCCGTCCCGTCGTTGCGGTGGGCGTCGACCGACACCCGCCCTCCGGCGGGGGTGTAGCGCAGGGCGTTGTCCACCAGGATCACCACCAGGCGGCGCAGCTGGTCGGGATCGCCGCGCACCTCGAGGCCGGGTGCCGTCTCGACCTGGAGCGCGACCTCGCGGTGGCTGGCGAGCGGCTGCATCGACTGGGCCGAGTCCAAGACGAGCCGGCCCAGATCGAGCGGGTCGTCGGATGCCGCGGCCTCCTGGCCGCGGGCGAGCGCGAGCAGCGAGTCGACGAGCGCCGCGAGCCGGTCGGTCTCGGCCAGGATCTCGGTCGCCTCCTCGCTCTCGGGCTGACCCTGCTGCAGGAACTCGGCGTTCGCCCGGATCACGGCGAGCGGGGTGCGCAGCTCGTGCGACGCGTCGGCCACGAATGCCTGCTGGCGCTCGAACGCGGCCCGCACCGGCGCGAGCGACTTGCCGGCCAGGAACCAGCCGCCGACCGCCGCGAGCGCAAGGCTGCCGGCGACGCCGAGCAGCATGTAGGCCAGGAGGCCGTGCAGGGCATCCTCCTCGGGCTCCATCGACCTGGCCACCTGCACGACGAAGTGGCGTCCGGTGAGGGGGACCGAGTAGACCCGCTCGGCGACGCCGCGGATGCGGATCGTGCGCATGTCGGATCCATGCTGCAGGGCGGCGAGCACCGACCTCCGGTTGGCCGCGGTGCCGTTGGGGTCGACCGGCGCCGCCGATCCGTCGCTCCACGAGACCGTGTAGGAGGCGCCGTAGTTCGTGGCCATGGCCGTGTTGATCCCGCTCACCGCCGCCTGGGCCTTCGCCCGCTGGGCGATCGACCGCAGCCCGTTGTCGACGTTCGAGCGCAGCTGGTGCTCCTCGAGCTGGTACACGGCCGTCCCCAGCGCGAGCAGGAACAGGGCCAGCGCCGCCACATACCAGGCCGTCAGGCGGATGCGGGCGCTGGTGAACACGACCAGATTCTCAGTCGGCGCGCCGGAACGCGTAGCCGAGCCCGCGCACCGTGCGGATGGGGTCGTGCTCGACGCCGGCCCGCTTCAGCTTGCGGCGCACGTAGTGGACGTAGATGTCGACGACGTTCGAGGCGGGCTCGAAGCCATCGCCCCACACCTCCTCGCGCAGCTGGTCGCGCGAGAGCACCACTCCGGGATTCCGCATCAGGTATTCGAGCAGGGCGAGCTCGGTGCCGGTCAGCTCGACCACCGTGCCGTGGACACGCAGCTCACGGGCGCTCGTGTCGAGCTCGAGCACACCCGAGCGCAGGAGCTCGGGCTCGACCTTGCCGCGCCGGTGCAGCGCCCGCAGCCGCGCCTGCAGCTCGGCCAGCGAGAAGGGCTTGGCCAGGTAGTCGTCGGCGCCGACGTCGAGGCCCTCGATCCGGTCGGCCACGGCCCCGCGGGCGGTCAGCATGATGATCGGGACCGTGTTGCCGTCGTCGCGCAGGCGCTTGCAGACCTCGATCCCCGAGAGCCGCGGCAGCTGCAGGTCGAGCACCAGTGCGTCGTGGGCGCGCATCCGGGCCACGCGCAGCCCCTCGTCACCGTCGGCGACGATGTCGACCGTGTGCCCGCTGGACTCGATGGATTTGCGCAGGATCCTGGCCAGGGGCCGGTCGTCCTCGACCACCAGGATGTGCATGCACCAAGCCTAGCGAGTTGCGATTGGCATATTCCAACCGCGTACGGCCGCGGTCACCGAGTGCACGAACTCCTGCAGCGCCGCCGCGCCGCCCTTTTCGGCCACCTCGATCGCCTTCGACCCGATGATGACGCCGTCTGCGCCGGCATCGAGGGCGGCCACCGCATGCTCGGGTGCCGAGATGCCGAACCCGACCAGGAGCGGCAGATCGGTGTGGGCGCGGACGCGAGTCACGAGTCCCGCGACCCGGTCCGAGAGCTGGGCGCGGGCGCCCGTGATCCCCGCCACCGAAACCAGGTACACGAAGCCGCCCGCCTGGGCGCACGCCAGGGCGATGCGGTCCTCGGCCGACGTTGGGGCGAGCAGCGGCACCAGGTCGAGGCCATGCTCGCGGCAGCCGGCGAGCAGCTCGCCGGCCTCGTCGGCGGGCACGTCGGGCACGATCAGGGCATCGGCTCCCGCCGCCGCGGCGTCGGCGCAGAAGCGGCGCTCCCCGTAGGCCATGACCGGGCTGGCATAGGTCATCGGCACGAGCGGCACGTCCACCCGCGCCCGCACGGAGGCGAGCACGCCGAGCGCCCGGCGGGTGGTCATCCCGGCGGCCAGCGACCGCTGCCCCGCCCGCTGGACGGTGGGGCCGTCGGCCAGCGGGTCGGAGTAGGGGATGCCGATCTCGAGCAGGCCGGCGCCGCCCGCGACCGCGGCCGCCGCCAGCTCGGCGGTTTCGGCATCGGCCATCAGGTACACCGACACGACCGGCGGCGTGAGCCTCATCCGCGCTCGACCGCCTCGACCGTGTCCACGTCCTTGTCGCCCCGCCCCGAGAGGCCCACCAGCCACACCTCGCCGGGCCGGGCGGTGCGCAGCGCGAGCGCGAGGGCATGGGCCGACTCGAGCGCCGGGATGATGCCCTCGCGCCGGCACAGCAGGTGGAAGGCCGCCAGCGCATCGGCATCGGTCACCGGCTCGTAGGCGGCCCGGCCCGAGTCCTTCAGGTAGGAGTGCTCCGGCCCGACGCCGGGATAGTCGAGGCCGGCCGAGATGGAATGGCTCTCGAGCACCTGGCCGTCGTCGTCGGCCAGCACGTAGGAGCGTGAGCCGTGCAGCACCGACACCCGCCCCTTCGAGAGGGTGGCGGCGTGGCCGCGCTCGTCGCCGCCCGCCTCGGCGCCGTACAGCCGCACCTCGGTGTCGGCGAGGAACGGGTGGAAGAGGCCGATCGCGTTTGAGCCGCCGCCGACACAGGCCGCGATCGCGTCGGGCAGCCGGCCTTCGCGTTCGAGCATCTGCGCGCGCGCCTCGCGGCCGATGACCGACTGCAGGTCGCGCACCAGCATCGGGTAGGGGTGGGGGCCCGCGGCCGAGCCGATCAGGTAGTGCGTGGTCTCGACGTTCGTGATCCAGTCGCGGATGGCCTCGTTCATCGCGTCCTTAAGCGTGCCCGAGCCGGCGCTGACGGGCACCACCTCGGCCCCCAGCATGTGCATGCGAACGACGTTTGGGTGCTGGCGGCGGATGTCCTCCTCGCCCATGTAGACGTGGCAGTCCAGGCCGAAGCGGGCGCACACGGTGGCCGCGGCGACGCCGTGCTGGCCGGCTCCCGTCTCGGCCACGATCCGGCGCTTGCCGAGCCGCACCGCCAGGAGCGCCTGGCCGACGGCGTTGTTGATCTTGTGCGCACCGGTGTGGTTCAGGTCTTCGCGCTTGAGCCAGATCCGGGCGCCGGCGGGCTCGCCGAGCCGCTCGGCCAGGTAGATCGGCGTCGGCCGGCCGACGTAGTCGCGTCCCAGGCGCTCGACCTCGGCGGCAAAGGCGGGGTCGGCCGCCGCGATCCGGTAGCCCTCGGCCAGCTCGTCCAGCGCGCCCATGACCGTCTCGGGGACGAACCGTCCGCCGAAGTCGCCGAAACGGCCGCGTTCGTCCGGCTGGGCGGTGGTCACGGCGCCTCCTTGGCGGCGCGCACGAATGCCCGCACGCGGTCGTGATCCTTGACGCCGGGCGCCGACTCGACGCCGCGGGCCGTGTCGACCGCCCACGGGTGGGCGGCGGCGATCGCCTCGGCCACGTTCTCGGGATCGAGGCTCCCGGCCAGGATCACCGGCTGGCGTACGCCCGCCGCCCGCTGCCAGTGCGCCCGCAGCTCGGCGGGATCGGGGCGGGAGCCGTAGGGCAGGTCGAGCAGCACCGGCACGGAGTCGGGGACACCCGGGCGCGGCTCGCCCCGGCTGGCGACGATCGTGTCACGGAAGTGTGCCGGGGTGTCATATGTCTGCACCAAATCGAACCCCAGAACCAACCGGGGACTGTCCCCGCTTGGGGCGGGTGGGGCGGTTGGGTGGCCGATCACCGCGACCGTGCGCACCGTGGCGGGGACGCGGGCGGCCAGCTCGCGGGCGTGGTCGGGGTCGATACAGCGCGGCGTGTCCGCCACCAGCACGAACCCCACCAGGTCGGCCCCGGCCGCCACCGCCGCGTCCACGTCCTCGGCCCGGGTCAGGCCGCAGATCTTGACCAGCGTCATCGCGGCACCCCGGCGAGCTCTGCAAGCAGCTGCGGCCGGCGCATCAGCGCCGTCCCCACCAGCACGGCGTCGGCCCCGGCCTCGCGGGCGGCCTCGACGTCGGCACGCGCGCCGATCCCTGACTCGGCCACGCGCACGACCGTGGCCGGGAGCGAGGCGACGAGCTCGAGCTGGCGGTCGCGGTCGACCTCGAGCGAGTCGAGATCGCGCGCGTTCACGCCGACCACGCGCGCGTCGAGCGCGAGTGCGCGCTCGATCTCGGCGGCCGAGTGGGCCTCGACGAGCGCGTCCATCCCCAGGAGCTCGGCGGCCTGCAGCAGCCGGCGGGCCTCGTCGTCGCTGACGAGCGCCAGGATGACCAGGATCGCATCGGCCCCGGCCAGCCGCTGGGCGGCGACCTGCTCGGTGAAGACGGTGAAGTCCTTTGCCAGCGCCGGCAGCCCGGCCGCCCGCCGGGCGGCGGTGAGATCGCCCAGGCTGCCGCCGAAGTCGCGCTCGGCGCACAGCACCGACATGGCCGCGGCGCCGCCCGCCGAGTACGCACGGGCCGTCTCGGCAACGTCGGCCGCCGGCGCGATCGAGCCCTGGGACGGCGACGCCCGCTTGATCTCGGCCACGACGGCGATGTCCGGCCCGGCCGTGAGCGCCTCGGCGAAGCCGCGCGCGGGCTCGGGCGCCGCCCGCCGGATGTCGCCCGAGAGCCGGGTCAGGTAGCCGCTCACGCCGCCTCCGGCGCCCGCGCGCGGGTGTACGCGACCAGCTCGTCGAGCTTGGCGAGCGCCGCTCCGGAGTCGATCGTCGCCACCGCCAGCTCGATCCCCTGTTCGATCTCGGGCACGACCCCGCCCACGGTGAGCGCCGCGGCGGCGTTGAGGATGACCGCATCGCGGCGCGGGCCCTTCTCGCCGTCGAACACCGTCAGGATCACCGCGGCGTTCTGGGCCGGGTCGCCGCCGCAGCACAGGTCATCCGGGCTGCCCGGCCCGGCCCCGGTCGAGAGCGGTCGCGGGTCGAGCGTATAGGTGCGCACGTCGCCGTCTCGCACCTCGGACACGAGATTCTCGCCGGTGGGGGTCAGCTCGTCCAGGCCGCCGGCGCCGTGCACCACCATCGCGTGCTCGGTGCCGAGCTTTGCCAGCACCTGCGCGATCGGCTCCACGAGCGTCCTCGCATACACCCCCAGCACCTGCCGCTGCGCGCCCGCCGGGTTGGTCAGCGGCCCGAGCAGGTTGAACACCGAGCGGATGCCGAGCTCGCGCCGCACCGGCCCGACATGGCGCATGGCCGGGTGGTGGGCCTGGGCGAACAGGAACCCGAATCCGACCTCGTCGATGCACGCCGCCACATCCTCCGGACGCAGGTCGATGCGCACGCCGAGGGCCTCCAGCACGTCGGCCGACCCCGTCTTGGACGACATCGCCCGGTTGCCGTGCTTGGCGACGGTCGCGCCCGCCGCGGCGGCCACGAGCGCGGCCGACGTCGAGATGTTGAACGTGTTCATGCCGTCGCCCCCGGTCCCGCAGGTGTCGACCAGGTCGGGCCGCGTCGGCCGGGCCGGCGTGGCGTGGGCGCGCATCGCCCGCGCGCAGCCCGCGATCTCGTCGGGCGTCTCGCCCTTGACGCGCAGCGCCACGATGAAGGCGGCGATCTGCGCCTGCGAGGCGTCGCCGCTCATGACCTGCATCATGGCGATGTGGGCCTCCTCGGCCGAGAGGTCGCGACCCTCGACCAGCGCTCGGATCGCGTCGGTGATCACGCTCGCCGCTCCTCCATGGCCAGAAAGTTCCCGATCACGGTGCGCCCATGCGGGGTCAGCACCGATTCGGGGTGGAACTGTACGCCGTGCACGGCGTGCGTCCGGTGGCGCACGCCCATCACCTCGCCGTCGGGCGTGCGGGCGGTCACGACGAGCACCTCGGGGACGGCCCCGACGACCGCCAGCGAGTGGTAGCGGCCGGCCTCGAACGGGCTCGGGATGCCCGCGTAGAGCGGCGAGCCGTCGTGGCTGACCTGGTCGGGCTTGCCGTGCACGATCCGGCCGGCGCGGTCGATCACGCCGCCGTAGAGCTCGCAGATCACCTGGTGGCCGAGGCAGACGCCCAGCACCGGGATGCGCCCGGCCGCCCGCTCGATCAGCGCGGCCGAGACGCCCGCGTCGGCCGGCGTGCCGGGGCCGGGGGAGACGACCAGGTGGGTCGGCCCCCAGCGCTCGGCCTCCTCCGCCGTGACGGCGTCGTTGCGCTCGACGCGAACCTCGGCCCCGGCCGTCGCGATGTAGTCGACCAGGTTGTAGGTGAACGAGTCGTAGTTGTCGAGCACGAACACGCGTGGGTTGCTCATCGTCCGTACACCCCCGTCTCGGCGCGGTCGATCGCGGCGCCCAGCGCAGCCACCTTGTTCATCGCCTCCTGGTACTCCTCGCCGGGGTCGGAGTCGGCCACGATCCCGCAGCCGGACTGCAGGTAGGCGACGCCGGCCCGGAGCACCATCGTGCGCAGGGCGATGCACGTGTCCATGTCGCCGCCGAACCCCAGATAGCCGACCGCGCCGGCGTAGGCGCCGCGGCGGCGGCCTTCGAGCTCGGAGATGATCTGCATCGCCCGCACCTTCGGCGCGCCCGACACCGTGCCTGCCGGGAAGGTCGCCCGCAGCAGGTCGACGGCGTCACGCCCGGGCGCGAGCCGGCCGAAGACGCGCGAGACGATGTGCATGACGTGCGAGTAGCGCTCGACGTCCATGTAGCGCTCCAGCCGCACCGAGCCGGGCACGCACACCCGGCCGAGGTCGTTGCGGGCCAGGTCGACCAGCATCACGTGCTCGGCCCGGTCCTTCTCGGACTCCATCAGCTCGGCCGCCAGGGCGTCGTCGGAGGCGGCGTCGGCGCCGCGCGGGCGGGTGCCGGCGATCGGCCGCAGCTCACAGGTGCCGTCGATGCCCAGGCGGACGTGGGTCTCGGGAGAGGAGCCGATCAGCTGGAACTCGCCCATGTCCAGCAGGAACATGTACGGCGACGGGTTGACCGTGCGCAGCGCGCGGTAGATCGCAAACGGTGATGCCTCGGTGTGGCGGCGGACGCGCTGGGAGGGGACGATCTGGAAGGCGTCGCCGGCGGCGATGTGGACCTTGGCCCGCTCGACGGCGGCGATGAATCCCTCCCGCGTCATCTCCTCGGTCCTGTCTCCCGCCGCGACGGCGGGGGCCGGCGGGGCGGCCGCCGGGCCGTCCAGGGCGGCCACCACCCGCTCGACCTGGGAGCGGGGGCCGGTCACCGTCATGGTGCGGCGGACGTGATCGAAGCCGACCGAGGTCGAGGCGAGCAGGAAGCGCATCACCGGCAGCCCGGCGTCGGTCGCGGTCGCGGGCGGGAGCGGCACCGGCTCGAGCTGGGTCACCCAGTCGTAGCTCAGAAAGCCGACCGCGCCACCGGCGAACGGCGGCTGGCCGGGCAGCGGCCCGGGCCGGGTGGCGGCGAAGGCGGCCGCCGCCTCGAGCGAGTCGGCCGTGGGCAGCCCGGCGCCGAGGAACGAGTGGCGGCCGACCTGCTCGCCGCGCTCGACGGACTCGAGCAGGAAGGCGGGCGCGCCCAGCGCCTCGCGCAGGCGCAGGTACGCACCGACCGGGGTGAGGAGGTCGGCGGGCAGCTCACGGGTGTCAAGATCGTCGTTCATGGCAACAAAAAAGCCTCCCGCCGGACGGCGAAGAGGCCTGGTGCGAAGCGCGGATGCCGTGGCAGAGCTAGCGGGCCGCACCTCGCACGCATCGCCACCACCATGTTCCGCAGGTCGTCATTTCGGCCTTGACTATGCTGCATCGGCGCCCGGTCGTCAAGTTGGAAAGGATCGCATTGCCGCGCACCGTCGTCCTCGGCACCGCCCGCACGCCCTTCGGCAGGCTGGGCGGGAGCCTCGCCTCGTTGTCCGCCCCAGCGCTCGGCATCGCCGCCGCCGGCGCCGCGCTCGAGCGCTCCGGTGTCGACCCGGGCGACGTGGGCTACGTGTTCATGGGCCAGGTGCTGCAGGCCGGATCCGGCCAGATTCCGTCGCGCCAGGTCTCGGTGGGGATCGGCCTCGGCCCCACGGTCGGCTCCGAGACCGTCAACAAGGTGTGCGCATCGGGGATGCGGGCCGCGACGCTGGCCGACGTGCTGATCCGCGCCGGCGAGCACGAGGTGATCGTCGCCGGCGGCATGGAGAGCATGTCCAACGCCCCCTACCTGCTGCCGAAGGCCCGGTTCGGGTACACGTTCGGCGACGGCGTCCTGGTCGACTCGATGACCTCCGACGGGCTCACCTGCACCTTCGACGGCCTCATCATGGCCGCGCAGAACTCGGCGGTGTCGGCTGAGGTCGGCATCACCCGCGCCCAGCAGGACGCGTGGGCGCTGCGCAGCCACGAGCGCGCAATCGCCGCGATCGACGCCGGCCGGTTTGCCGACGAGATCGTGCCGGTGACGATCCCCGGCCGGCGCGGCGACACGGTGGTGGACACCGACGAGGGGCCGCGGCGCGACACGTCGGCCGAGCGCCTGGCGGCGCTTCCGCCGGTGTTCTCGAAGGACGGCGCGACCACCGCCGGCAACGCGCCGGGGGTGAACGACGGGGCGGCCGCGCTGGTGCTCGCATCCGAAGACTGGGCGGCCGCGAACGGGTTCGAGCCGCTGGCGGTGATCCGCTCGTCCGGGTACGTGGCCGACGACTACGCCTACCTGGTGCGGACGCCCGCCGGCGCGACCCGGTCGGCGCTCGAGAAGGCCGGCCTGACCATCGCCGACATCGACCTGCTCGAGGTGAACGAGGCGTTCTCCTCGGTCGCCCTGAACACGATCGACCTGCTCGGCATCGACCCCGAGCGCGTGAACGTGAACGGCGGGGCGGTGGCGCTGGGCCATCCCATCGGCGCCTCCGGGGCGCGGCTTCTGGTCACGCTCGTGCACGAGCTTCGCCGCCGTGGCGGCGGGATCGGTGTCGCCGCGATCTGCTCCGGGGCGGCGCAGGGAGACGCCACCGTGCTGGAGGTGTTCTCGGGGTGACGCGGCTGTGCGTGGTGGGCGCCGGTCAGATGGGGGCGGGGATCGCGCAGGTGGCCGCGGTCGCCGGGTACGACGTGACGCTCGTTGACGTCTCGCCCGCGCAGCTCGACCGCGCCCGGGCCGGCATCGAGCGCTCGCTGGCCAAGCTCGTCTCGAAGGGATCGGTCGACGCCGCCGCCGCCGAGGCCGCGGTCGCCCGGATCGCGCCGGCGGCCGAGCCGACGGCCGCCGATCTCGCCATCGAGGCCGCCACCGAGGACGTCGCTCTCAAGGAGCGCATCTTCCGCGGCCTCGACGAGGCCGCCGGGCCCGATGCGGTGCTCGCCACCAACACGAGCTCGATCCCGATCACCCGCCTGGCGGCGGTGACCGCGCGGCCCGAACGGGTGGTGGGGATGCACTTCATGAACCCGGTGCCGCTGATGCCGCTGGTCGAGTTGATCCGCGGGCTCGACACGTCCGACGAGGCCGCGGCCTACGTCCGCGCCGCCGCCGAGCGGATGGGAAAGACGGTGGCCGAGGCGCACGACCACCCCGGGTTCATCTCGAACCGGATCCTGGTGCCGATGATCAACGAGGCCGTCTACTGCCTGATGGAGGGCGTCGGCGACCGCGATTCGATCGACACGGTCATGCGCCTGGGCATGAACCACCCGATGGGCCCGCTGCGGCTGGCCGACCTGATCGGCCTCGACACCTGCCTCGCAATCATGGAGGTGCTCCACCACGGGCTCGGCGACGACAAGTACCGCCCCTGCCCGTTGCTGCGGAGCTACGTCGAGGCGGGTCGTCTGGGCCGCAAGTCGGGCCGCGGCTTCTACGACTACGGGGACTGATCCGGCGATGGCCGCAACGCTCGAGCCGAACTGGTACCAGACGTTCTTCGACGAGCACTGGCTCACGATCTCGAGCCTGACGCACTCGCAGGAGAAGAGCGCCGCCGAGGTCGAGTTCCTGATCGGCGAGCTCGGGCTCGAGAGCGGCCAGCGCGTGCTCGATCTGCCCTGCGGCCACGGCCGCCACAGCATCGAGCTGGCCCGGCGCGGGCTGCGCGTCGTCGGGGTCGACCTCAACGAGGCGCCGCTCGACCTCGCCCGCGCGGCCGCGCGCGACGCGGGCGTGCAGCTCGATCTGCGCCGCCTGGACATGCGCGAGATCGAGTTCCGCGACGAGTTCGACGCCGTCCTCAACCTGTGGACGTCGTTCGGCTACTTCGAGTCCGATGCCGAGGACAGGCTGGTGCTCGAGCGGGCGTGGCGGGCGCTCCGTCCCGGCGGCGCGCTCGTGATCGAGACGATCAACCTCTACGGCGTCCTGCGCCGCTTCGAGCCGCGCGCGTGGCACGAGCTGGGCGGCGGCCGGCTGCTGCTCGAGGAGCGGGCGTTCGACCCCTGGGGCGGCCGGATGCACTCGAGCTGGACGCTGGTTGAGCCGTCGGGCGAGCGGATCGAGATGGCCTTCGCGAGCCGGGCGTACACGCTGGTCGAGCTCGTGAAGATGCTGGGCGAGGCCGGATTCGTGGTCGACCACGCCTGGGGAGACTTCCGCGGCTCGGACTATGCGGTCGACAGCCGCCGCATGATCGTGCTCGCGCGGCGCCCGCGGCGGTGAACCTTTTGGCCCGTTCCGCCGACTAACTGGGTATGCACGTTCGCGCAGCCACGACCGTCCTGCTCGCAGCCGCCGTCACGATGGTGATCGGAGGCTGCGGCGGGGCGGTTCAGTCCGGTTCCTCGGGCGGCGGCTCCAAGACCATCCCGGCGGGCGCCGTGACCGGCGTCGTCGTCGTGACCGACACGAGCCATCCGCACGCGGGCAAGGCGGAGGCGGGCGTCAAGGTGGGGCTGTACCTGCAGCCGGTCCACGCCGGCGGCCCGATCTCGGCCGACCCGCCGAAGCCGATCGCGACCGTCACCACGAGTGCGAACGGTGAGTTCCGGTTCGACGGGCTCAAGCCGGGCAAGCGCTACTACGTGTTTGCGACGGGCGCCCACGGCTACTCGACCGGGCACTGGACGGTGCCCGGGCACGCGGTGCGGCTGGTCGCCTGCAGCGACTGCGTCATGCCCCTGTAGCGGCCCTCCGGGAGCCAGTGCCACGCCACCGCCGCCCCGGCCGCGCTGCCGATGCCGGCGATCGCCCACAGCGCGCCGTAGCCAAGGTTCTCGACGGCCAGGCCGGCGACCGGCGTCACCAGGGCGCCCGCGCCGAAGACGATGGTCGACGCCAGGCCGATCGCCACCCCCGAACGGGCCGGCCCCGCCAGCTCCCCGACCGTGACGTACAGGATGCCGTTGAACCCGAACACGCCGAAGGCGAGCACGGTGGTGACCACCAGACCGGGCGCGAAGCCCGCGGTGAGCGCCGGCAGGATGAACGCGGCCGCGATTGCACCGACGATGCCCGTGTCGCGCAGCGTCCGCGTGCGCCGGGTGCCGCCGTCGCGGTCTGCCAGCCGCCCCCACAGCGGCCGTGAGACGCCGGCGACCACGTTCACGAGCGTGAAGCCGATCGCCGCCTCCGAGCGGGTGAGGCCCGCGGCGCGCGCCGCCGGGATGTAGTAGGTGAGTACCGCGCTCAGCCCCACGATGTAAAGCATCGCGACCGACAGCGCCGGCCGGATGCCCGGCGCCCGCAGCAGGTCGCGGAGCCCGCCGCGGGCGGCCCCGCCGGCGGCGGCGGGAGCGTGCCCGGTCAGCAGGCCGAAGGCGATCGACGTCGTCGCCGTGGCGACCGCGCAGACGACGAGGGCCAGGCGCACGCCGCCGGCATCCGCCAGCAGCGGCAGCGCGATGGCGCCGATCGTGCCCCCGAGCGGCACCGCCATCTGGCGCCAGCCCATGACGACGCCGCGCCGCTCCGGCGCGAATGCGCGCATCAGCGACGACATCCCGGCCACGGGCACGGCGGCGCCGCCGATCCCGGCGACGAGCAGCGCGGCCGCGAACGCCACCGGCGAGGTCATCACAGCCGCCGTCAGGATGCCGAGCCCGTCGATGATGCCGCCGACCACCAGCACCCACCGAGCCCCGAGCCGGTCGACCAGCATCCCGGCCGGGATCAGCGCGATCGCCGAGCCCAGGCTGACGGCCGCGAACACCGCCCCGAACCCGGCCACGCCCAGATCGAGCCGCCCGCGGATCTCGATGGCGATCGCGGGCAGGCCGAACGAGATCAGCGAGTACGCCGCCTGCGACGCGATCGCAAGCACCAGGATGGAGCGCCCACGTCCGATGCGCGGCAGACTACCGATCCATGCGGCGTCGGATCCTCGGTGGGACGGGCATGTCCGTGAGCGAGTTCGCCCTCGGGGCGATGATGTTCGGGGCGATGGGCAACCGCGACCACGAGCAGTCGATCCGGATGATCCACACCGCGCTGGATGCCGGCATCAACCTCGTGGACACGGCCGATGTCTACTCCTCCGGTGAGTCCGAGGAGATCGTCGGCAAAGCGCTCAAGGGCCGCCGCGACAACGTGGTGGTGGCGACGAAGTTCGCCCTCCCCATGGGGCAGGACCCGAACCAGGCAGGTGGCTCGCCGCGCTGGATCGCACGTGCGGTCGAGGACAGCCTGCGGCGGTTGGGCACCGACCACATCGACCTCTACCAGATGCATCGCCCCGACTACGACACGGACATCGACGAGACACTGGGGGCGCTCTCCGACCTCGTCCGTGCGGGCAAGGTGCGCGCCATCGGCTCGTCCACGTTCCCGGCGGAGCTGATCGTCGAGGCCCAATGGGTCGCGGATCGGCGCGGACACCACCGCTTCCGGACCGAGCAGCCCCGCTACTCGATCTTCAACAGGACCATCGAGGCCTCCGTGCTGCCGACGACGCAGCGGTACGGCATGGGTGTCCTCACCTACGGACCGCTCGCCAGCGGCTGGCTCTCGGGGCGGGCCGACCCCACCGAGGGGCACCGTGCGGCCGGCGCGAGCGGCGTCTTCGACCTCACCGTGCCCGAGAACCGGGCGAAGCTCGAGGCGGTCGGGCGGCTCAGCGAGCTCGCCGCGGATGCCGGGATGCCGCTCACGCACCTCGCCATCGCATTCGTGCGCTCGCACCCGGCCGTCACGTCGGTGCTCATCGGCCCGCGGACACCCGAGCAGCTCGACGATCTGCTGGCCGGTGCCGGCGTGCAACTGAGCGACGACGTCCTCGACCGGATCGACGCGATCGTCGCCCCGGGCACCGAGCTCAACCCGGCCGACAACTACCGCGCCGCGCCGCCCGCCCTGCAGGACGCGCGCCTGCGACGGCGGTGACCCTCTAGGCAGCCATGCGGTGGCGCAGGCCGCCGCCCAGATACACGCGCCGGGTGACCCGGATGGCCTCGTCGATGCGTGTCCGCAGCCCAAGTGCGTTGGTCGGCTGCTCGGGGGCGATCATGATCACGGGGGTCGAGTCGAGCTCGTCGCACGCGGCGAGCGCAACCGTGACCATCGCGATCTCGGCCTTGTCGAGGCTCATGTCGATCAGGACGACGTCGGGCCGGTGGGCGTCGATCAGCGCCAGCGCCTCGCTGCTGTCGGAGGCGGAGACGATCTGATAGTGGTCGGCGATCGCCTCACGCACCAGGGTGAGCGTGAGCCGGTCGCGGTCGATGACCATCACGGTCACGGAGGCCCCGATGGGGGTCACATCGGCGATCGTGGTGGCTGCGAAGCGATGGGTGAGACCGTACATGGCTGCCCTTCTGGTGCGGAGTCGGAGTGAACCGGTGCCACTGGTAGTCGGTCGTTCACATCTCCTTCATAAACCCCGAATGGGGGAACTGGGACCCACCCGCGAAGGAGGGTCGGTTAGTGTGCAAGCGTGCGCATCGACCGGATCTATACGCGGGGAGGCGACGCCGGGCAGACGTCCCTCGGAGACGGCGAGCGCGTCTCCAAGAACGACTCTGCGCATCTGGGCGTACGGCACGGTCGACGAGACGGGCGCGGCCATCGGGACGGCGGTTGCGACCGGGCTTGACCCGCCGCTGGCCGACCTGCTCGGCCGCGTCCAGAACGATCTCTTCGACGTGGGGGCCGATCTCGCCGTGCCGCTCGACACCGAGCGCGGGCACGGCAAGAGCCGGCTGCGCATCACCGACGCGCACGTGGCCGCGCTCGAGCGCGCCTGCGACGAGCTGGGCGAGCGGTTGGCGCCGCTCGAGAGCTTCGTCCTCTCGGGAGGGACGCCCGCGGCCGCGGCGCTGCACGTCGCCCGCACGACCTGCCGCCGGGCCGAGCGCCACGCGGTGGCGTTGTCGGAGTCCGAGCCGGTCAACCCGGCCGCCCTGGCCTACCTGAACCGGCTCTCCGATCTGCTCTTCATCCTGGCGCGGGTCGCGAACGACGACGGCCGCGCCGACGTGCTCTGGCGCCCCGGCGGGTCGGTGGCTGCGCCGTGAGCGCGGCCGGCCGCGCCCGCGCCTCCGAGCCGCCCGCGGAGCCCGAGCGCTCGAGCATCTCGGGCGTTCCCTACGAGCCGGTGTACGGGCCGGCCGACGCGAACATCGACTACGACCGCGACCTGGGCGACCCCGGCAGCTATCCCTACACGCGCGGGATCTACGAGACGATGTACCGCGGCAAGCTCTGGACGATGCGCCAGTTCGCGGGGTTCGGCACGGCCGAGGAGACGAACCGCCGCTTCCGCTACCTGCTCGACCATGGCCAGACCGGCCTCTCGACGGCCTTCGACATGCCCACGCTGATGGGATACGACTCCGACCACACCCGGTCGCTGGGCGAGGTCGGGCGCGAGGGCGTCGCCGTCGACACGCTGGCCGACATGGAGGACCTGTTCGCCGGGATCCCGCTCGACCGCGTCACGACGTCGATGACCGTGAACGCCCCGGCGGCCGTCGTGCTGGCCCAGTACGTGTGCGTGGCCGAGCGCCAGGGCATCCCGCCCGAGGTCCTCGGAGGCACGATCCAGGCCGACATCCTCAAGGAGTACATCGCCCAGAAGGAGTGGATCTTCCCGCCCGAGCCGTCCATGCGGCTGATGGTGGACATGATCGAGTGGTGCACCGAGACGATGCCGCGCTGGCACCCGATCTCGATCTCGGGCTACCACATCCGCGAGGCCGGTGCGACCGCCGCGCAGGAGCTTGCCTTCACGCTCGCCGACGGCTTCGCCTACGTCGAGGAGTGCCGCCGGCGCGGTATGGACATCGACGAGTTCGCGCCCCGGCTGTCCTTCTTCTTCAACGCCCACATCGACTTCTTCGAGGAGATCGCGAAGTACCGCGCCGCCCGCCGGATCTGGGCGCGGGAGCTGCGCGACCGCTACGGCGCGACGGGCGAGCGGTCGCTGCTCATGCGGTTCCACACCCAGACGGCGGGAGTGTCGCTGACCGCCCAGCAGCCCGAGGTGAACATCGTCCGCACGGCGCTCGAGGCGATGGCGGCGGTGCTGGGCGGGACGCAGTCGCTGCACACGAACTCCTACGACGAGGCCCTGGCGCTTCCCACCGAGGGCGCCGCCCGGCTGGCGCTGCGCACCCAGCAGGTGATCGCGCACGAGACCGGCGTGGTGAACTCCGCCGACCCGCTGGGCGGATCGTGGCTGGTCGAGGCGCTGACCAACCGGCTCGAGCGCGAGGCCTACGAGTACTTCGAGCGCATCGACCGGCTCGGCGGCGTGATCCCGGCGCTGAACGAGAACTTCTTCCAGCGCGAGATCGCCGAGGCGTCCTACCGCTACCAGCGCGAGGTCGAGGAGGGGCGGCGGCTGATCGTGGGCGTGAACGCCCACACCTCGGAGGGTGACGACGAGGTCGAGATCCTGCGCATCTCGCCCGATGTCGAGCGGCGCCAGCGCGACCGCCTGAATGCCGTGCGCGGCCGCCGCGACGGCGCGGCCGTCGCGGAGTCGCTGCAGCGCCTCTCGGCCGATGCCGCCTCCGACCGAAACGTCATGCCCGCGCTGGTCGAGTGTGCCCGGGCCTACACATCCGAGGGCGAGATCTGCGATGCCCTGCGGGCGGTGTGGGGCGTCTACCGCGAGACGCCGGTCTTTTGAACCGCGGGGGAACCCTGGGTTCCCCCGCGAGCCCCCTCCTTAAGGTCTGCCTTCAAGGCCGAGTCGCTCCGGCGAGATGCGATCTCGCCTCCGCTGCGCCGCCTGGCGGCGCGTCCGAGCTCCCGTGACACGGGCGGTATGCTGGCGGTCATGAGCGGCGAAGAGCACGGCGTGCTCACACCCGATGAACGGGACTCGGGAGGCGCCCTACCCGCCACGTACCGCGTAGGATGAGGCCGATGGAGATCTTCGAGGTCGACGGGATCGACGCCGCACGGCTGGCCAGGAGCCAGCAGTACCACGAGTTCCTGCGGCGCGACTCGATGAGCGCCGGCCTCTACGTGCTGCGCGCCCGCGAGCAGGATCCGCAGACCCCGCACGACCAGGACGAGCTCTACTACGTCGTCTCCGGCAGGGGCACGATCCGCGTCGGCGAGGACGACCGCGACGTGGGTGCGGGGTCGATCGTGTTCGTCGAGGCCGGCGTCGAGCACCGCTTCCACACCATCACCGCCAACCTCACGGTGCTCGTGGTGTTCGCACCCCCCGAGGAGTGAGCGCGTATACACTCGCCCCGCTATGAGTGGGCCCATCCGTGTGGTCGTCGCCAAGCCTGGCCTGGATGGTCACGACCGGGGAGCGAAGATCATCGCCAGAACCCTGCGCGACGCGGGGATGGAGGTGATCTACACCGGTCTGCACCAGACGCCGGAGCAGATCGTGGCCACGGTGCTGCAGGAGGACGCCGACGCGGTCGGGATCTCGATCCTGTCGGGCGCGCACATGACGCTCGTGCCGCGCATCCTCGATCTGCTGCGCGAGAGCGAGGCCGGTGACGTGGTGGTCATCGTGGGCGGGACGATCCCGCGTGAGGACGTGGTCGAGCTGAAGGCGCTCGGGGTGTCCGAGGTGTTCACGCCGGGCGCCCCCACCGCCGGGATCGTCGACTACCTGCGCGAGCGGCTGGGGGCGGCCCAGTAGTGCCCGGCGGCCTTCGGATCGCGCTCGACGGGCGGGTGGCCACGGTCACGATCGATCGTCCCGACGTGCTGAACGCGCTCGATTCGGGGCTCCTCGAGGAGCTCCTCGCGACGCTGGGCGACCTGGGCGGCGACCCCGGAGTCGGCGTCGTGGTGCTCACGGGCGAGGGCGAGCGCTCGTTCATCGCCGGGGCCGACATCAAGGAGATGGCGGGCAAGACGCCGCTCGAGGCGCGCGCGTACTCCGAGCTGGGGCAGGAGATCGCCCACCGGCTCGAGACGATGCGGAAGCCGACCATTGCTGCGGTGAACGGCTACGCACTCGGCGGCGGCTGCGAGATGGCGCTCGCCTGCGACTTGCGGTTGGCGTCCGAGCACGCCCAGTTCGGCCAGCCCGAGATCAACCTCGGCATCATCCCGGGGTGGGGCGCCAGCCAGCGCCTGGCCCGGGCGACCAACATCGGCTACGCCAAGGAGCTGATCCTCACCGGACGCATGGTGGATGCGGCCGAGGCGCTCGAGCGCGGCCTGGTGCAGCATGTGTATCCGGCGGCCGAGCTGATGCCGGCGACGATGCGGCTCGCGACCGAGATGGCCTCCAAGAGCCCGGTGGCGCTGTACTACGCCAAGGAGGCCACAAACCGGGCGCTGCACGGCGACATCGGCGGCAACCTCGTCCACGAGGCCGACCTGTACTCGCTGATGTTCTCGACTGACGACGCCCGCGAGGGCCTGAACGCGTTTGTCGAGAAGCGGCCGCCGTCGTTCGTTGGCAAGTAATCGGGGTACGAGGAGGATGTGCGCGTGAACATCGCAGTCTGCGTCAAGGAGGTGCCGAGCGCCACGTCGCACAGGCGCCTGGATCCGGCCACGAACCGGCTCGACCGCTCGGGTGACTCCGAGCCGAACCCGTTCGACGTGCACGCGCTCGAAGAGGCGATCCGGATCCGCGAGCGCGGCGCCGACGTGGCCGAGATCGTGGCGGTGTGCATGGGGCCCGAATCTGCGCAACGCATCCTCACCAAGGCGCTCGCGCTGGGGGCCGACCGGGCGGTGCTGGTCACCGATCCCGCGCTGGCCGGGTCGGACATCGCCGGCACCGCCTACGTGCTCGCCGCCGTCCTGGCCAAGCAGGATGCCGAGCTGGTCGTGCTCGGGCAGCAGGCCGCCGACGGCGACTGCTACGTGATGGCGGCGGCGGTGGCCGACCACATGCGCCGGCCGCTGGTCACCCAGGTGGCCGAGCTCCAGCTCGAGGGCGCCACGGTGCGGGCCAAGCGCCAGGCCGAGCACGGCTACGACCTGATCGAGGCGCCGCTGCCCGCGGTGATCTCGGTGTCCGACGCCATCAACACGCCTCGCCTGCCCTCGATCAAGGCGATCATGGGCGCGAAGAAGAAGCCACTCGAGACGCTCTCGGCGGCCGATCTCGAGCTCGACCTCGCTCGCGTTGGGGGCGACGGGTCGCAATCGCAGGTGCGGTCGGTCTCGCCGCCGCCGGCCAAGGCCGGGGGCCTGCGCATCGAGGATGCGGGCGGCGACTCGGCCGAGAAGGTCGTCGCGTATCTCACCGAGAAGGGACTGATTTAGCCATGCCAGGCCTCCTGGTCCACATCCACCACGACGACGGCGAGTTCTCCGCCAACAGCCTGGGCGTGCTGGCCAAGGCCGCGACGCTGGGCGGCGAGGTGACGGCGTTCGTCGCCGGCTCGGGTGTCGACGACGGCTGGGCGGCCACGCTCGGCGGCCACGGCGCCGCCCGGGTGCTGGTGGCCGACGATCCCGTTCTGGCCGGCGGGCTCTCGCAGCCGATCGTGGATGCGATCGAGCCGCACGCCCGCGCGGCCGATGCGGTGCTGTTCGGCGCGGGCGTGGTCTCGGCCGACGTCGCCGCCGGGCTGGCCGCGCGCCTCGGCGCCGGGATCGCCTGCGAGACGACCGAGCTTGCCACCGGCGATGGCGGCATCGTCGCCACCCGGCCGGCGCTCGGCGACACGGTCATGGTCGAGTCGGGCTTCGCCTCGGCGCCGGGAGTCGTGCTGGCGCGGGCAAACGCCTTCGCTCCGCGCGAGGAGCCGAGCGGCTCGGCTCCCGTCGAGCGGGTCGAGGTGAGCGTGAGCGACTGGGCGCGGGCGGCCGTGCTCTCGGGCCGCGAGGCGGCCGAGGGCGGCGGTGTCGACATCACCGAGGCCGACATCCTGGTCACGGTCGGCCGGGGCCTGGGCGGCCCCGAGAACGTCCCCTTGGTCGAGGCGCTGGCAAAGGCGCTCGGCGGAGAGGTGGCAGCGACGCGCGCGGTGGTCGACGCGGGCTGGGTGCCGTACTCGATGCAGGTGGGCCAGACCGGCAAGACGGTCACGCCCAAGCTCTACATCGCCTGTGGCGTGTCGGGCGCGATCCAGCACAAGGTGGGGATGGCCAACGCCGGCACGATCATCGCCATCAACAAAGACCAGAACGCGCCCATCTTCGAGTTCGCGGACGTCGGCGTGGTCGGCGACGCCCTGACGATCCTGCCCAAGCTGACCGAGCTCGTCGCCGCCCGCCGGGGCTAGTTCTCACCCTCCGGCGGGGGCTCGGCGTCGCGCAGCGCCACGAGGGCGTTTCGCAGCCGCACCACCTCGGCGAGCACGTCGCTCAGGCGCTGGTCGGGCGGGGCAACGGGCACCGGCCGCCCCAGCCGCGCGAACAGGCGCGCGGTGTCGCGGGTCGACCAGCGCCGGTCGGCGCCGACCTCGATGGGGATCTCGATCCGGCGGCGGTCGGTCCCCGCCAGGAACTCCTCCAGCTGGGCGATCAGCGCGTCGATGCGGTCGCGCTCGGCCGCCATCGCTACATGTGGGTGTACTCGGGGCCGCTGCCGCCCTCGGGCGGCGTGAGGCGGCCGCCTTTCGCGGTGATCGCCCCGCACTGGACGCAGTTGGACGGGGTCAGTTCGACGTCGACCATGTCCCCGCCCGCGTCGCGCAACTCATACACGCCTGCGGGGCACATCGACACCCAGGTCTGACCCACCTCGCGCGGGACGCGGGTCTGCACGCGGATGTGATTGGGCTGGTCGTCTCGGCTGCGGTTGCCCGAAAGGAACACGCTCGAGAGCTTGTCGAACGTGAGCGAGCCGTCGGGCGCCGGGTAGTCGCGAGTCTCGATCGACATCGGCGCCTCGGCGTCGCGGTGGGTGCGGAACGTCCCGCCTGGGATGGCGCCGCGGGTGACGTCCATGGCGCTGGCCAGGGCGCCGCCGACCACCAGGCCGCGGTTGAGCGCCTGGCGCATGTTGCGGACGCGTCTCAGGTCGGACCAGATGTGGCTTGACCGCACCCGTGCGTCGTAGCCGGACAGCACGCCCTCCGCGGCGGGGTCGGCGCCCGCCTTGAGCTGCTCGTAGATCGCCTCGGCGGCCAGCATCCCCGAGCGCATCGCGTAGTGGATGCCCTTCAGCTTCGGCACGTTCACGAACCCGGCGGCGTCGCCCGTGATCACGGCGCCCGGCACCGACAGGCGCGACGGCACCGACAGGAGCCCACCCTCGGGAATGGTCTTCGCACCCCAGCCGATCCGCTCGCCGCCCTCGAGCAGCGGCCTGATCAGGGGATGCGTCTTGAACTGCTGGAGCAGGTCGTGCACCGAGAGCGACGCGTCGTGGTGGTCGAGGCCGACCACGAGGCCGAGCGCGATCCGGTCCTCGCCCATCGGGTAGATGAAGCTGCCGCCGCTCTCGCCGTACTTGGCGGCGGCCCGCAGCGGCCACCCCAGCGTGTGGACGACGCGGTCGAGCGGCCGGTTGACCCGCCACAGCTCCTTCACGCCCAGGCTCCACACCTGGGGGTTCGTGGAGGTCAGGCCGAAGGCCTCTGTCAGGGCCGCGGTCAGGTGCCCCTGCGTGCCCTCCGAGAGCACGGTCGCGCGGGCGTGGATCTCGGAGCCGGGCTCGTACATGCCGAGCGGCTCGCCGCCGCGGTCGAGGCCCTTGTCGCCGGTCACGACGCCGCGGACGGCGCCTTCGCCGATCAGGAGCGTGTGCGCGTCGGTCTCGGGCAGCACCATCACGCCCAGCTCCTCGGCCCGTTCGGCCAGGTTGCGGCCGAGCTGGGCCAGCGAGAAGATCCAGTTGCCCTTGTTGTGGAACGGGGGCGGCGTGGGGATGCGGATCCCGTAGCCGGGGCGCATGAAGTACACCGACTCGTGCCGCACCGGGCCGAAGTTCGGGAGCTGCTCGATCGGTGTCTCCGGCAGCAGGGCGCGCAGCGCCGAGGGGTTCACGACGGCGCCGGAGAGCAGGTGGGCGCCGGCCACCCGGCCCTTGTCGAGCACCGCGATCGGCACCTCGCCCAGGGCCTCGGCGGTGGCCGGGTCGTCGGCCAGGAGCTGCCCCAGGCGGATGGCGCCGGCCAGGCCCGCCGGCCCGCCGCCGACAAAGAGCACGCCGACGTCGATGCGCTCATCCTCGGCCGCGTGCGGCTCGGCCACGAACTCGCGCACCTTGACCGGAGGTGGGTAGTCTGACGGTCGCCGCGCCAC
The DNA here is from genome assembly GCA_963703275.1 of uncultured Actinomycetes bacterium. Taxonomy (GTDB): domain Bacteria; phylum Actinomycetota; class Thermoleophilia; order Gaiellales; family JAICJC01; genus JAICJC01. The sequence continues at coordinate 1,017,155 of OY969804.1, forward strand.
GGCCGCAGATGCTAACGGCCAGTTCGTGACGGTGTCGGCACCGTCCGCGCCAGACACCTGACAGGGCGCGCCCGTATCGTGGCCGCATGTCGTCGTTCCCCGGATTCGAGCCCGCCGCCTGCGCCTTCCTGCGCGATCTGGCCGGCCACAACGACCGCGCCTGGTTCCACGCGCACGAGGCCGAGTACCGGTCGCTCCTGCTCGAGCCCGCCCGCGGATTCGTCGTGGCGATGGGCGAGCGGCTCGCGAAGGTCGTCCCGGGCATCAATGCCGATCCCCGGGTGAACGGCTCGATCCTGCGCATCGCCCGCGACACCCGCTTCTCCCCCGACAAGCGCCCGTACCGGTCACACCTGGACATGTGGTTCTGGGAGGGCGACGGACCGAGCCGCGAGCGCTCGGGCTTCTTCGTGCGCCTGGATGCCGACACCGTGACGCTCGGCGCCGGCATGCATCATTTCGAAGGCCCCGTGCTCGCCGAATACCGGCGCGCCGTTGCCGACACTCGCCGTGGCGCCGCGCTCGATCGCGCTGTGCGCAAGGCCCGGCTCGCGGGCGCCCAGTTCGGCCCGGCGCGCTGGAAGCGCGTCCCGGCTCCCTACCCCGCCGACCATCCCCGGGCCGACCTGCTGCGCCACGGAGGCCTGGTCGCGGCGACGACCGATCCGCTCCCGGCAGAGGCGTTCACCGCGGAGTTCCCGCGGTGGTGCGCCGAGCGGCTGCGGCCGGTGCGCCCGCTGCAGGCCTGGGTCGCCGCGGTCGTCGCCTCTGCACCGGCGGCGTAGGCGTCAGGCGGGGGAGCGGAAGCGGTCGCTCAGGGCGTAGCCCATCGCGACCGCCACGAACCAGAACCCGACCATCGCGACGCCGAGAAACGTCCAGTTGGCCCATGTGATCGGCTCCTCCCCGGAAGGATCGACGACGATCGCGGCGTAGACAACCATGCCTGCGCAGATGAGCGCACCCAGCCCGATCGCGCTCGGGAACCACCGGCCCTCCGCACGGGCTCCGGCAAATCCGACCGCCATCCCGAGGCCGAGCTCGGCCGCCCCGATGAGGATCTCGATCATGGCTGTCTCAGCGCCGCCCGGCGCGGCCGGGCGACCAGTTCGCCGCCGCAGTTGGGGCACACGCCGGCCATCGCGTCGGCGCAGGCGGGGCAGAACGTGCACTCGAAGCTGCAGATCCGGGCCGCGGCGGTATGGTCGAGGGCGGCGTCGCAGCGCTCGCAGCGGGTGCGCATCTCCAGGGCCACGCCGGAAGGATACGCTGCGCGCGATGCGGATCATCGACCTTCGCTCCGACACGGTCACGCGGCCCTCGCCGGCCATGCGCCAGGCCATGGCCGAGGCCGATGTTGGCGACGACGTCTGGGGCGACGACCCGACGGTGATCGAGCTCGAAGCCGAGGTTGCCCGGATACTGGGCAAGGAGGCGGCCGTGTACGTCCCGTCGGGGACGATGGGAAACCAGATCTCGATCCGCTCCCACACGCGGCCGGGCGACGAGATCTTCGTGCACGAGCTCGCCCATGTCGTCGTCCACGAGCAGGGCGGCGCCGCCGCGCTGGCGGGTGTCCAGACGCGCCTTCTGCCGGGCGAGAACGGGCTGGTCGACGTCGAGACCATCGCGGCGCGCCTGCGCGACCCGGCCGACGTCCACCACGCCACCCAGACCCTGCTGTGCCTCGAGAACACGATCGGCGAGACCGGTGGGCGGGTGGTGCCTCAGGCCCGCCTGGCCGAGCTGGCCGGCTTCGCGCACGAGAACGGCATGCGGGTGCACCTGGACGGCGCCCGCATCTGGAATGCCGCCGTCGCGAGTGGCCGCACCCCCGCCGAGGTCGCCGCGCCGGTCGACTCGGCCTCGGTCTGCTTCTCGAAGGGCCTCGGCGCTCCGGTCGGCTCGGCGGTCGTCGGCTCGGCCGAGTTCATCGCGTCGGCGCGCCGCAACCGCAAGCTCTTCGGCGGCGGCATGCGCCAGGCGGGCATCATCGCCGCCGGCGCGCTGTACGCCCTGCGCCACAACTACGACCGGCTGGCCGATGACCACAGAAACGCGCGCCGGCTGGGCGAGGGGATGGGCGCCTACCGGCGGCTGCGGTTCGATCCCGGAGCGATCCAGACCAACATCATCGTGTCGACGGTGACCGACGGCACCCCGGCGCCGGCGCTGGTCGAAGAGCTGGCCGCGGTGGGGGTTCTGTGCGCCTCGCTGGACGACCGAACGGTGCGATTCGTGACCCATCTGGACGCCGACGGCGACGCCGTTGACGCGGCCGTGGAGGCCGCGGGGCGCGTGCTATCCTGAATCTCATGAAGGCCGACATTCATCCTGACTACGTCGTTTCGCACGTGCGCTGCTCGTGCGGGAACGAGTTCATCACCCGGGCCACGAAGCCCGAGCTCCACGTCGAGATCTGCTCGGCCTGCCATCCGTTCTACACCGGCAAGCAGAAGCTGGTCGACACCGGCGGCCGCGTCGAGCGCTTCCGGCGCCGCCAGGCCCGCTCGGGCACCCCCGCGTAGCGGTAGGGCTCACGGATACGACCTCCGCTGCCGACGACAACCCGGTGAGCTACAGGTGTCGTCGGTGAGCGCGAACGTCGGTGGGCAGGCGGTGCTCGAGGGCGTGATGATGCGCAGCCCGGGCTCGTGGGCGGTCGCCGTGCGCCGCCCCGACGGGCGGCTGGCGCGCGTCTGCAGGCCGGTATCGAGTGCCGCGTCGCGCCACCGCTGGCTGCGCCTGCCCGTGCTCCGCGGAGTGGTGGCCCTGGGCGAGTCGCTCGTGATCGGCTTCCGGGCGCTGGCCGTGTCGGCGTCGTTTGCGGCGGTCGAGGAGGGCGAGGAACCCGACATCGAGGCCGCGGCCGAGCTCACGCGCGGCCAGATCGCGTTCTCGTTCGTGATCGCGATCGGGTTCGCGGTGCTCGTGTTCAAGGTGTCGCCGGCCGTGCTCACCGACCTGCTGCCGATCCACAACACCATCGAGTTCGTGCTCGTCGAGGGCGCGATCCGGGTGACGATCCTGATCGTCTACCTGGCGCTGATCTCGCTCGTGCCCGACCTGAGGCGCGTGTTCCAGTACCACGCCGCCGAGCACAAGGCGATCAACGCCTACGAGGACGGCGCCGAGCTCGTGCCGGAGCGGGTGCAGACCTACTCCAAGATCCACGTCCGCTGCGGCACCGCTTTCCTGCTCTGGGTGATGGTCATCGCGATCTTCGTGTTCGCGTTCGTCGGCCGGCCCGCCTGGCCGACGCTGATCGCGTCGCGCATCCTGCTCCTGCCCGTGATCGCCGGCCTCGCCTACGAGGTGATCCGGTTCGGCGGCATGCACCCGAACAACCGGGTGGTGCGCACGCTGCTCACGCCCGGGCTGTGGCTGCAGGGGCTGACCACCCGCGAGCCGACGCTCGACCAGGTCGAGGTCTCGATCCAGGCCCTGCGCGACGTGCTCGACGCCGAGCGCGCCGGCGGCGTCGGTACGCCCGTCGAGGTGATGGCGTAAACTCGGACTCGTGTCCGCCGCCGACTCGCCGCAAGCGCTGACCGAGCTGATCGAGCGCTACAACGACGCCTGGAACCGCCAGGACGTCGCGGCGATCGACTCCATGCACGCGCACGACATCGTGTTCCACAACCACACGGCGGGCGAGTCCGTCGAGGGCTCCGGCCCCGTCCGCGAGCACATCGCCGGCATCTTCAAGAACTGGCCGGGAATGCGGTTCACGGGCCGCACGCTGTACGTGCGCGAGGCGCTCGTCGTGCAGGAGTGGACGGCCACCGGCACGCACGCCGAGAGCGGCCGCAGCGCGACCTGGGACGGGATGGACATCCTGCCGACGCGCGACGGCCTGTTCGTCCGCAAGGACGTCTACTCGGACTCGGTCAGCGTGATGCGCCAGCTCGGCAAGCTCTAACCGGGGACAGTCCCCCACCGTTTGGCTTGATGGGTTTGTGACAGGGTCGTGACGGGTGCGATCACTATCCTTCAAGCACCATGGAACCGTTGGTTGCAGAGATCGAACGCCGCTTCGCCGAGCTCGAGGCACAGCTCAGCGATCCGGCCGTGATCGCCGATCAGGCCCGCTACACGCAGGCCGCGCGCGAGCACAAGCGCCTCTCCGCGGCGGCCGAGCTGGCCCGGCGCTGGCGGGAGCGCACCGCGCAGGTCGCCGACGCGGCCGAGCTGATGAACGACCCCGACGAGGAGATGCGGGCGTTCGCCCAGGATCAGATCGCCGAGGCCCGGGCCGCGCTGCCCGGCCTCGAGGAGGAGATCCGGGCGGCCATGCTCGAGCGCGACCCGGCCGACGACAAGGACGTGATCGTGGAGCTGCGTGCCGGCACCGGCGGGAACGAGGCCGCCATCTTCGCCGGCGACCTGTACCAGATGCTCACCCGGTACGCCGAACAGCGCGGCTTCAAGACGGACACGCTCTCGGCGAACGGCGGCGACGCCGGCGGCTTCAAGGAGCTCGTGTTCGAGATCAAGGGCGACGGCGCCTACTCCGTGTTCAAGCACGAGAGCGGCGTGCATCGCGTCCAGCGGGTGCCGGCCACCGAGTCTCAGGGCCGCATCCACACGTCGACGGCGACCGTCGCGGTGCTGCCCGAGGCCGAGGACGTCGACGTCCACATCGAGCCCGGCGACCTGCGGATCGACGTCTACCGCGCGGGCGGACACGGCGGCCAGTCGGTCAACACCACCGATTCGGCGGTGCGCATCACGCACATCCCGACCGACACGGTCGCGACGTGCCAGGACGAGCGCTCGCAGCTGCAGAACAAGGAGCGGGCGATGAAGATCCTGCGGGCGCGCCTGTACGAGGCCGAGCGTGAGCGCAAGGCGCGGGAGGAGGCGGCGGCTCGCTCCGCCCAGATTGGCACCGGCGAGCGCTCCGAGAAGATCCGCACCTACAACTATCCCCAGGACCGGGTCACCGACCACCGCATCGGGCTCACCGTGCACGACCTGAACAGGGTGCTCGGGGGTGACCTGAGCGAGTTCTCCGACGCGCTCGCGGCCGACGAGCGCCGGCGCAAGCTGGCCGCGGCAGCCGGCGGGTGAGACAGTTGGCGGAGGTGCTGCGGCTCTCCACCGGGTACCTGCAGGAGCACGGCAGCGGGACGCCCCGGCTGGACGCCGAGCTCTTGATCGGCCACGCGCTCGGGATGGAGCGGATCGCGCTCTACACGAGCTTCGACCGGCCCCTGACCGAGCCGGAGCTGGCGGCGTGCCGGGCGCTCCTGGAGCGGCGCGGACGGCGCGAGCCGGTGGCCTACATCCTCGGCCGCTGCGGCTTCTACGGCCTCGACCTGGCGGTCGATGCGCGGGTGCTCGTGCCGCGGCCCGAGACGGAGCTCGTGGTCGAGCGCTGCCTGGCGCTGCTCGGCGAGGGGCAGGCGGCCCGCGTGCTCGACATCGGCACGGGCTCGGGCGCGATCGCGCTTGCCGTCAAGACCGCCCGCCCTGACGCCGAGGTCACGGCGTGTGACATCTCGGCCGATGCGCTCGCGGTCGCCGCCGCCAATGCCGCCGCGCTCGGCCTCGAGATCGAGCTGGTCGAATCCGACCTTCTCGCCGGCCTCGCGGGCCGCCGCTTCGACCTGATCGCGTCCAACCCGCCCTACATCGCCGAGAGCGAGATGGCCGGACTCGAGCCCGAGGTGGCCCGGTTCGAGCCGCGGCTGGCCACGGTGGGCGGGGCGCGCGGCCCCGAGGTGCTCGACCGGCTGATCGCGGCCGCGCCAGCGGCGCTCGCGCCGGGTGGGTGGCTGGTGGTCGAGTGCGGCGCCGGTCAGGCGCCGGGCGTGCGCGAGGCGATGGCCGGGGCGGGCGCCGGCGACGTGGTCGTCGACCGCGACCTGGCGGGTATCGAGCGGGTCGTCGGCGGCCGGTGGGAGTGACCGGCGCCGAGCGGGCGCTGCGCGACGGCGCGCTCGCCATCCTGCCCACCGACACCGTCTACGGGATCGGCTGCGCCGCCGGTCACCGGGAGGCCTGCCAGCGCCTGTATGCGTGCAAGTCGCGCCCGCCCGAACAGCCCACCGCCCTCGTGCTGGGCTCGGTGGCCGGCCTGCTCGAGGACGTCCTGCCCGAGCTCACCGGCCGGGTCGCGGTGCTGTGCCGGCGGGTGCTACCCGGGCCGGTGACGCTGATCGTGCCCAATCCCGCCGGCCGGTTCCCGCATCTGTGCGGCGCGACGCCGGAGCGCATCGGGGTGCGCGTGCCGGTGCTCGTGCCGGGGGTGGCGCTGCTGGCGGACGCGGTCGGCGGGCTCGCACTCACCAGCGCCAACCTGCGCGGCGAGCCGCCGCCCGCCCGGCTCGCCGACGTCCCGGCGGACCTGCGCCGCCTGTGCGCCGTGCAGGTCGGCGGGGGCGAGCTCGCCGGGGCGGCGTCGAGCGTGATCGACGTGACCGGGCGGGAGCCGGTGCTGATCCGGGCCGGGGCCGACGCCGAGTCGGCGCTGGCACGGCTGCGATAGAGTCGCGCCAGTCGATTCGAGGAGGCATCCGTGGCCACGACCGAACAGACCTTCGAGCATCTCCGGTCGGCCGGCCTGGCCGACCTCGACCCCGACATCGCCGGGCTGATCGACCGCGAGCTCCAGCGCCAGCGCGAGCAGCTCGAGCTGATCGCGTCCGAGAACTTCACCTGGCCGGCGGTGCTCGCCGCCGCCGGGTCGGTGCTCACCAACAAGTACGCCGAGGGTTACCCGGGCCGGCGCTACTACGGCGGCTGCGAGTGGGTGGACGAGGTCGAGCAGCTGGCGATCGACCGGGCCAAGTCGCTCTTCGGCGCCGACCATGCCAACGTGCAGCCACACGCGGGCGGCCCCGCCAACCTGGCGGCCTACTTCGCGATGCTCGAGCCCGGCGACCCGATTCTCGGCCTGCGGCTCGATCACGGCGGCCACCTGACCCACGGCCTCAAGGTCAACTTCTCGGGCCGGCTCTACGACGTCCACTCCTATGGCGTCCGCCGCGAGGACTCGCTGATCGACTTCGACGAGGTCCAGCGGCTGGCCCACCAGCACCGCCCGCGGCTGATCGTGGCGGGTGCCTCGGCGTATCCGCGCATCATCGACGCCGCCCGCTTCCGGGCGATCGCCGACGAGGTCGGCGCGCGGCTCATGGTCGACATGGCCCACTTCTCGGGCCTCGTGGCCGCCGGCCTGCATCCCAACCCGGTCGAGTACGCCGACGTGGTCACGTCGACCACGCACAAGACCCTCGCCGGGCCGCGGGCGGGGCTCGTGCTGTGCCGCGCCGAGCATGCCGCCGCGGTCGACAAGGCGGTGTTCCCGGGCCTGCAGGGCGGGCCGTTGTGCCACATCGTGGCGGCCAAGGCGATCTGTTTCAGGCTGGCGGCGACCGAGGCGTTCCGCGATTACCAGCAGCGCATCGTCGCGAACGCGAAGGCGCTTGCGGCCACGCTGATGGACGGCGGGCTCGAGCTGCTCACCGGCGGCACCGACATCCACCTGCTCCAGCTCGACCTGCGCTCAACCCAGTGGTCGGGCAAGGACGCCGAGGAGCGGCTGGCGGAGGTCTCGATCACGGTCAACCGCAACACGGTTCCGTACGACGAGCGCCCGCCGACGATCGCGTCTGGGGTGCGCATCGGCACGCCGGCCGCGACGATGCGGGGGTTCAGCGAGGACGACATGCGCGAGGTGGGCGCGATCATCCTCGACACCCTCGACCCGGCGGCCGACCTGGCCTCCCTGCGCGAGCGCACGCGCGAGCTTCTGGCCGGGCGGCCGCTCTACTCCGGGCTTCCGCATGGCTTCCCTGCGGTCTGACCGCCTGGTCGTTCTCGACCATCCGCTCGTGCAGCACAAGCTCGCGCTGCTGCGGGATGCGAGCACGAATACGAAGGACTTCCGCCACCTCATGGGCGAGCTGGCGGCGTTCCTCTGCTACGAGGCGACCCGCGACCTCGAGCTCGAGGAGTACCGCGTGACGACGCCGCTCGAGGTGACGCCCGCTCGGCGGGTGTCGGGCAAGAAGCTGGGCGTGGTCGCCGTGCTGCGGGCGGGGCTGGGGATGCTCGATGCGGTGCTCGACCTGATCCCGGTCGCCCGCGTCGGCTTCGTGGGCGTGTACCGGGACGAGGAGACGCTCGAGCCGGTGGAGTACTACTGCAAGCTCCCCGGCGACCTGGCCGAGCGCGACGTGCTCGTGCTCGACCCGATGCTCGCGACCGGCGGCTCGGCATCCGAGGCGCTGCGGCTGTGCAAGCGCCGGGGGGCGGTGCGCACGAGCCTGCTCTGCGTGGTGGCGGCGCCCGCAGGCGTCGAGCGCATCGCCGCCGACCACCCCGACGTGGCGGTGTACACGGCCTCCCTCGACCGCGAGCTCAACGCCCAGGGCTACATCCTGCCGGGCCTGGGCGACGCGGGCGACCGCCTGTTCGGCACCCGCTAACCACCCGGGGACAGTCCCCCGAATGCGGCGGCGCGTGTTTTGGCGCAATTTCGTGACACCTGCTCAATTTGAGGGTCAGCACGCTCAGATCGAGGAACGCCGGGACGGGTGCGATCCCCGCCGCCGCCCGCGCGCTTGACCACCGCCAGTCCTCGGCTCTCGCGCAGAGCCCGGCCCGGACGGGGTTTTCGGCGATGTAGCGCACGGTTGCGAACAGGTGCGCCTCGGTCTCGATGACGTCGCTCCGGTACCGCTCCTGGAACAGGTGGCCGACCCGGTCGTGGCGGCGGTTGAACCACTGCGCGTAGAGCTGGTTCAGGCGCCCCATGCCGGCGCCGAGGTTCGGCTCGGGTGTGGTCAGCGCCAGGTGGTAGTGGTTTCTCATCAGGCAGTACGCCGAGCAGCGCCAGCGGTAGCGCTCGACGACATCGGCGAGGGTGTCGAGGAACCTGCGGCGATCCTCATCCGAGTGAAACACGGTCGCCTTCGCGTTCCCGCGGGCGCCGATGTGGTAGTGCGTTCCCGCGATCTGGATGCGGTTGTGACGGGCCATCGGGCGACGGTACCGGCCCCGCCCCGCACGCCTCTCTCCCGTGGTGTCACAATTGCGTGCCGTTTCACGCCGCCGGCGATTCGGGGGACTGTCCCCGGTTGGTGTTCGCGGTTGGGGGGCGGGGGAGGAGGACCCGGATTCCGGGCGAAGGGTTACCCTTTCCACGCGCAGGGCGCCCGACCTCATGACCGGATCGCTACTCGACTACCAGGCCGCTGTTGTGGGCTTCGTGGTGGCATTCCTTCTGGTGCTGCTGCTGACGCCGGCCGTTTCGCTGGCCGCATGGCGGGCGGGCCTGCTCGACCGTCCCGACGACGATCGCCGCCTGCACCGCCAGCCGATGCCCCGCCTCGGCGGGATCGCCATCTTCGCCGCGATCGCCGTGCCCTCGGCCGCCCTCGGCAACGAGCATGGCTTCTGGGGGGTGATGCTGGGCGCGGCACTCATGACCCTGCTCGGCGCGGTCGACGACATCCGCCCCCTGAACCCGCTCGTCAAGCTGACCGGCCAGATCCTGATCGCGGCCCTGACGGTGCACCTGGGCATCGACATCAACCACGTGACGCTTCCGGTGGTGGGTGTCTTCGATCTCGACTGGGGCCGCTACCCGATCACGATCCTGTGGATCGTCGCGATCTGTAACGTCGTCAACTTCATCGATGGGCTGGACGGGCTCGCGGCCGGCTTCTGCGGCATCGCCGCGGTGACCTTCGCCGTCCTCTCGGCCTCACTCGGGCGCCTGGACGCGGCCGCGGTCTCGGCCATCCTGGCCGGTGCCGCGTTCGGATTCCTGCGCTACAACTTCCACCCCGCCACGATCATCATGGGCGACTCGGGATCGCTGATGATGGGGTACCTGCTGGCCACCATCGCGATCGAGGGCGTGCTCAAAACGGCCGCGGCCGTCTCGCTCGTATTCCCGCTCGTGATCCTCGCCCTGCCGATCCTGGACACGTCGTTCGTGATCCTGAAGCGGCTCAAGTACCGCCAGCCGATCTACCAGGCCGACCGCTGGCACTTCCACCACCGGTTCTCGAACATTGGCTTCTCGCAGCGGCGCACGGCGCTCACGCTGTACGCGTGGTGCACGGTGCTGTCGGTGTTCGCGCTCGCGATCCGGTTCGTCCCGGCCCACCGGCACGGCTGGAGCCCGGTGTCGCTCGTTGTCCTGGGCGGCCTGGGCCTGCTCGCGCTCGGCTCGTCGGTGTACGTCGTGTACACGCTCGAGATCCTCAAGCTGCGCAGGCTGAGGGCCATGCGCGCCGCCCGGCACGAGCCCGCCGAAGTGACACAAACTCGGCCCGCCGCCTGAGCGCGGAAGCATATAATCCGCCCTAAATAGGCTATTCTGGCGGTGTCCCGCATGAACTCTTCTTGTCACGAAGTCGATCGTCTGGCATACTTACGCGCGCCCGCTTCACCGTCCGCCCCGACGATAGGACCGCCACGGCAGGGAGACCTGCAGCATCCGCTGCGCTGGCCGGGATTCAACTCCTGGCTGCACTTGTTTTGTGTGTCGGTGCCGGCCTCGGCATCGGATGGGCCGCGGGCAGTCCGGCCGCCGGCGCGGTCGTCGGAGCGGTGATCGGAATCCCTCTCAGCTTCTACCTGGTGTACCTCACGTATCGAGACCTGTGACCACCGCCCGAACCACACGCCCGGCGCAATTCTGCGCCCACAACATCGACGCCATCCTGGCGATCGTGGCGCTACCCCTGTTCGCGATCACCGGGCTGCCGCTCGCCGGTTGGTTCTGGGCGACCGCGCTCTGGGCCCTGAACCGCTACACCCAGGCTGCGGTCGAGCGCCGGGCGGTGCGGATGGGCGCGCTGCGGGGGGTCGGGGCGATGGGTGCGAGCATGCTCCTGCGGCCCTGGATCGGCATGCTGGCGCTGTTTCTGATCACCCGGCACGACAAGACGCTCGCGGCGTCGTCGGTGCTCCTGTTCCTGCTGCTCTTCACGGTTGACCTCGCCACCCGGATCGTCACCCACCGCAACATCGGCACCGGCGTGTCGGGGGCGGAGCAGTAGTGCTGCTCCCGCTGCTCAAGGTCGACTTCAACCCGGTGGAGGAGTTCACGGGCTTCGTCCACAACCCGTACGTGAAGCTGCCCCTGGGCATGGACATCAACAAGGCCGTCATCTACATCTGGCTGGCGGCCGCGCTCTCGATCGGGATCACCCTCCTCATCGTCCGCCGCGGCCTGAGGCTGCGGCCGGACGGGAAGCAGACCGCGGTCGAGATGGTGTACGACCTGTGCCAGGAGCAGATCGCGCGGGGCGGCCTGCCCGAGGAGGGGATGCGGATCTGGTTTCCGTACGTGGCCACGCTGTTCGTCTTCATCTGGATGATGAACCTGGTCGGATTCGTCCCGTTGCCCTTCGGCGACCGCCACTTCAGCCTGTTCGGGGCCAGCATCCCGGAGTTCCAGATCTACGCGGCGTCGGCCAACCTGTCGGTGACCCTGGCGCTGACGCTCGTCACCTTCTTTGCCACCCACATCGAGGGCATTCGCTACAACGGCGTGATCAAGTACTTCAAGAGCTGGATGCCGTCGGGCCTGCCGTCTCCGCGGCCGCTCGGGATCAAGACGCCGGCGGTGCTGGTGCTGGTGGGGCTGATCGCCGTGATCGAGGTGCTCTCCCAGCTCGTCCGCATCGTCTCGCTCTCCTTCCGACTTTTCTTCAACATGCTGGCGGGCCACCTGGTGATCGCCGTCTTCCTCGGGCTGGCCTCTCTGCTCAGCACCTTCTTCATCCTGATCGTCGGCATCCCCATGGGCGTCGCCCTCTACCTGCTCGAGTCCACCCTGATCGCCGGTCTGCAGGCGTTCATCTTTGCCACCCTGTCCGCCATCTACATCGGTGGAGCGATCCACCCCGACCACTAGGAGTTCCGCATGGCTCTCACCGGTAACGTCCACGACTCCGCCAAGGTGCTCGCCCTGGGCCTGGCGACCGGCATCGGCGCGATCGGCCCCGGCGCCGGCGTCGGGTTCATCTTCGGCAAAACGATCGAGGCGGTCGGCCGCCAGCCCGAGATGCGCGGCCAGCTGCAGGGCCTGATGTGGCTCGGGTTCGCGCTGACCGAGGCCATCGTGTTCTACGCCCTGGGCATGGCCTTCGTGGCCTACGCCATCGCGTGAGATCGGAGCCCTGTCGATGATCCTGTACGACTCGACGCTGATCACGCCCACGACCGGGCTGATGATCTGGACGCTCGTCACCTTCGTGATCGTGCTGATCGTGCTGCGCAAGTACGCCTTCGGACCGATCCAGCAGGTGATCGACACCCGCCGCGAGGCGATCGTCGCCGACCTGGATGCCGCCCAGTCGGCCCGCGAGGAGGCCCAGGCGTCGCTGGACGAGTACCGCCAGCAGCTGGCAGAGGCGCGCAAGGAGGCGAACAAGATCGTCGAGGACGCCCGCCGCGTCGGCGACGACCGGCGGGCCGCGGCCGTGGCCGAGCTCGAGGCCGAGAAGGCGCGGCTGATGCAGCAGACCCGTGAGGAGATCCAGTCCGAGACGCGCCAGGCCCTGAACGCGATCAAGCAGCAGGTGGCAGATCTGACGCTGGTCGCAACCGAGAAGGTCGTGCGCGCCCGGCTGGACGAGGCCGAGCAGCGGCGCCTGATCGAGGAGGCGCTTGCCGACGTCGACCTCTCGACCCTCGTGCCGCCCGACTCGGGCCCCGGGAGCAACTGACGTGGCCGACCGGGTCGACCCCGCCGCGCGCGTCTATGCGGACGCCCTCTACCAGGCGGCGCAGGACGCCGGCAGCGTGCAGGACGTCGATCGCGACCTGCGCGCCTTCATGGCCGCGCTTGGCGAGAACCCGGCGGTGCTGCGCGCTCTGGTCAACCCGGCGCTCCCCGGCGAGGCCAAGCGCCGCATCCTCGCGCGGATGCTCGAGCAGTCAGACCCGCTGGCGCGAAACGCGGTGCTCGTGCTCGTCCGCCACGGGCGGCTCTCGCTCCTGGTCGACCTGCAGCTCGCCTACGCCGACCTGGCGACCGCCGAAGAGCAGGTGCTCCCGGTCGAGGTGACCACCGCGGTCGCGCTCGACCAGAGCGCGCTCGACGCCCTGCAGGAGCGCATCTCGAAGGCCGTCGGCCGCCGGGCCGAGCTCACCGCCCGTGTCGACCCCGTCCTGATCGGCGGGCTCGTGCTGCGAGCCCGCGGCGTGCTCGTGGACGCCTCCGTCAAGCGCCGGCTCGAAGAGCTCCGGCGCGCCCTGATCCGTACACCCTTGCCCGTTGGGAGTGAAGCGTGAAGCTGCGTCCAGACGAGATTGCGAACATCCTCAAGACCGAGATCGAGCGCTACGACGTCGAGGCCGAGGTCGAGGAGGTCGGCACGGTCATCCAGATCGGCGACGGCATCGCCCGCGTCTACGGGCTCGACCGGTGCGTGGCGATGGAGAAGCTGGAGTTCGGCGAGGGCGTCACCGGCCTTGCGCTGAACCTCGAGGAGGACAACGTCGCCTGCGTGCTGTTCGGCCCCTGGGAGGAGATCAAGGAGGGCGACACCGTCCGCCGCACCGGCGAGGTCATGTCGATCCCGGTCGGCGAGGCGCTGATCGGGCGCGTCGTCGACCCGCTGGGCATCGCCATCGACGGCGGCCCGGCGATCGAGACCACCGAGTTCAGGCCGATGGAGTTCAAGGCCCCGGGCGTCGTCGACCGCCAGCCGGTCAAGGAGCCGGTGCAGACCGGCATCAAGGCCATCGACTCGATGATCCCGATCGGGCGCGGCCAGCGCGAGCTCATCATCGGCGACCGCACGACGGGCAAGACGGCCATCTGCGTGGACACCATCCTGAACCAGAAGGGCCAGGACATGGTGTGCATCTATGTCGCCATCGGCCAGAAGGCGTCGACGGTGCGCGCGGTCGAGGCCGTGCTGCGCAAGGCCGGCGCGATGGAGTACACGATCATCGTGGCCGCGTCCGCAACCGAGGCGGCGCCGATCAAGTTCATGGCGCCGTATGCGGGCTGTGCCATGGGCGAGCACTTCCTCTACAACGGCAAGCACGCGCTGGTCATGTACGACGACCTCTCCAAGCACGCCGACGCCTACCGCCAGATGTCCCTGCTCGTGCGCCGGCCGCCGGGCCGCGAGGCCTACCCGGGCGACGTCTTCTACCTGCACTCGCGGCTGCTCGAGCGGGCGGTCAAGCTGTCCGACGATCTGGGTGCCGGATCGCTGACCGCGCTGCCGGTGATCGAGACCCAGGCCGGCGACGTCTCGGCATACATCCCGACCAACGTGATCTCCATCACCGACGGCCAGATCTTCCTGCAATCAGACCTGTTCTTCTCGGGTGTGCGCCCGGCTATCAACGCCGGCATCTCGGTGTCACGCGTCGGCGGCGACGCCCAGATCCGGGCGATGAAGAAGGTCGCGGGCCGGCTCCGGCTCGACCTGGCCGCCTACCGCGAGCTCGAGGCCTTCGCGCAGTTCGGATCCGAGCTCGACACCGCCACCCAGCAGCAGCTCACCCGCGGCCAGCGGGTGGTGGCGTCGCTCAACCAGCCGCAGTACTCGCCGTGGCCGGTCGAGGAGCAGGTGGTCTCGATCTGGGCGGTCACCAACGGCTACCTCGACGACATCCCGGTGGTCGACGTGTCCCGCTTCCACGCCGAGCTGATCCAGTCGCTGCAGGCCGAGGGCGAGATCCTCAAGCAGATCGTCGAGACGCGCGATCTGCCCGACGAGGCGGTCGCGAAGCTGCGCGCGCATCTCGACTCGTTCAAGTCGAGCTTCTTCGTCGAGGAGCAGGCCGGCGCTGCGGTCTAGATGGTTCATTCCCAATCATCGCGCGCCTGGGCGCCATGTACGCCGGTTGGTCAGCACACGTTGGCGGCGCTGCGCCTGCGAACCGTCCCCTCGCTGCGTCCTCGGTCGCGCCCATACCAAACCGGTATGAACGCTCCCTGCGTCCTTGCGATGCTCGGTTCTCACCGCCCAGAGCATCACGATGATTGGAAACAAACCATCCGATGAGCTCCCAGCAGGACATCATCCGCCGCATCCGCTCGGTGCGGAACACCGAGAAGATCACCAAGGCGATGGAGCTCGTGGCCGCCTCGCGCCTGCGTCGCGCCCAGGCCCGCGTCCAGGCGCTGCGGCCCTATGCCGATCACATGCAGCAGATGACCATCGAGGTCGCGGCGTCGAGCTTGCGGGCGTACAACCAGCCGCTGCTCGAACGCCGTGACGTGAGGGCCGTGGCGGTGCTCGCGCTCACCGCCGACCGCGGCCTCGCCGGGGCGTTCAACGCCAACGTCATCCGCCGGTCGCTGGCGGTGGCGAACGAGCACCGGGCGGCCGGTCACGACGTGCGCTGGCTGGCGGTGGGGCGCAAGGGCGGCTCGTCGCTGCGTTTCCGCGGCCAGCAGATCGACGCCGCCTACACCGGCATCACCGACCGGCCGGCCTCCGGCGATGCCCGCTCGATCGCCGAACGGGTGGCCGAGCTCTACACCGCGGGTGACGTCGACCTGGTGGTGATGGTCTACAACCGGTTCGTGTCGGCGCTGACCCAGCAGGTCGAGACGGTTGACGTGCTGCCGGTGCCCGAGACCGGCCTGGACGGCGAGCACGTGGAGCCGATCCAGGGCGCCTACTTCGAGGAGCCCGACCGCTCGGATGTCCTGAGCAAGCTGCTGCCGACCTATATCGAGGTGACGATCTACCGGGCCCTGCTCGAGTCGACCGCGTCCGAGCACGGGTCGCGCATGACCGCCATGCGCAACGCCTCCGAGAACGCCGGCAACCTGATCGACTCGCTCACGCTCGAGATGAACCGCGCCCGCCAGGCCGAGATCACCCAGCAGATCCTCGAGGTGGTTGCCGGCGCCGACGCCCTCGAGTAGGGCGCTAAGCTTCGGCCGTGGAACGCGTGGGTCATATGTGGGACCGGTCTGTGGTGCGGGCCGTTTTCAGCACCATCGCCGTCATCGTGCTCGTGACCGGCCTCGTGCTGTTCGTCGAGTCGCGCCATCCCGCAAACGTGGCCAGCGCAACCGGCGGGCCGGCGGTGCAGCCGACCTCGCAAACGGCGCTGTATGGCCAGCCGATCCCGGTGCCGCCGAACGCGGTGCGGACGGCCCAGAAGTTCATCAGGACGGCCGTGCTGCGCCGGGATGTGGCAGCCTCGTGGGCGCTGACGACGCCGAAGGAGCGGGCCGGCTTCAGCCAGGCCCGGTGGGACACCGGAGACATCCCGGTCGTCCCGTTCCCGGCCGAGAAGTTCTCCGGCGCCAAGTTCAAGATCGACCGCTCTCGCCAGCGCAGCATCCTGCTCGAGGTGCTGCTGTCGTCACACAAGCTGGGCGTTGCGCCCTCGGACAACTTCCTCGAGCTCGTGCCGAGCGGCCACCATTGGCTGATCAGCTATTTCGCGCCGGTCGGCGTGAACCCGCCGGTTCCGTCAGCGCAGCCGTGAACTGCGGCCGGCGCCCTTGCCGTCCGCCACGGCGATCGATATCCTGAGACCGCCCCATGGCAACTAACCAAGAACGATCCTCGCTCGTTCCCGGTGTCGCCGCCGGGATCGGGGTGGGCGGCGGGCTCCAGACCGAGCCCGACGACATCCGGGCCAGGGGGTATTGGGAGCAGGCGTGGCGCCGCTTCCGCCGCGACCGGATTGCCGTCTTGAGCGGGATCGTGATCATCCTGATCGTGCTGGTGGCATTCATCGGCGCGCCGATCGCCGTCCACCTCCTCGGCCACGGCCCGAACACCATCAACACGAATGCCGTGATCAACTACTCCCCGGCGCCGCCGTGGACGCACGTCAAGAATGCCAACGGGAACGAGTCGCTCTACATCCTGGGCGCCTCCGATGCGATCGGCCGCGACGAGTTCCTGCGCGTCCTCTACGGTGCGCGCGTATCGCTCGAGGTCGCCGTGATCGCGACCATCATCGGCCTGTTCATCGGGGTCGTGATGGGCACAGTGGCAGGGTTCTACGGCGGCGCGGCGGACACGATCGTCTCGCGGTTGACCGAGATCGTGATGGCCTTCCCGCTGCTCCTGTTCGCGATCGCGATCGCGGCGACGGTGGGCCCCCGCCTCAACTCGTACACCATGGGCGGGGTGTTTGTGCCCGGCATCGTCACGCTGATCCTGATTATCAGCATTTTCTCGTGGTACTACCCGGCCCGGATCATCCGGGCCCAGGTGCTGTCGCTGCGGGAGAAGGAGTTCGTCGAGGCGGCGCGGATGGTGGGCGGCTCGAACTTCCGCATCATGCGGTCACACCTGCTACCGCACCTGGTTGGCACGATCATCGTGTACGGCACGCTGACGGTCGCCACCAACATCCTCTTCGAGGCGGCCCTGTCCTACCTCGGCGTCGGCCTGCCGCCGCCGAACGCGAGCTGGGGCAACCTGCTGTCCGACGCCGTCAGCTACTACACCGTCGACCCGTGGCTGATCGTGTGGCCGGGCCTCGCGATCTTCGTCACCACGCTGTCGTTCAACCTCCTCGGCGACGGCCTGCGCGACGCGATCGACCCGCGCTCGTCGCTGTAGCCGGGCGCGCCCCTAACTAACCGGATCACGCGGGCGTCTTAGGGGTCGTAGCATGGGGACTGATGGGGCCGCCCTGGCCCGTGGTCCCTGGAATCCAACCTCGAGGGGTACACATGAGACGACCGGGATTGTGGTTAGCGGTGGGAGCGCTCGCCGCGGGGATCGGGCTCCTCGTTGCGGCCGGCTGCGGCGGTAGCAGCAGCGGCAGCAGCAGCGGCGCCGGGGGCACCAGCACGGGCGGCCTGCCGCCGCACATCAACGGCGGCACGCTCAAGGCCGCGATGCACGGCGACATTGACTACATCGATCCCGCGCTCGCCTACTACCAGACGTCGTGGCAGGTGGAGTACGCCACCTGCGTGAAGCTTCTGAACTACCCCGACGTGTCGGGGAACGCCGGCAAGGTGCTGCAGCCTGAAGCGGCATCCGCGATGCCGACGGTGACGAACAACGGTGAGACCTACACGTTCACCGTCCCGCCCGGGAAGTACAAGTTCGACACCGGTGAGCCGGTGACCGCGGCCACATTCCAGCACTCACTGGAGCGCGACCTGAGCCCGAAGCAGCAGTCATACTTCGGCCTCACCTTCCTGAGCGACGTGAAGGGCGCCTCGACCTACAAGGGCCTGCCCGCGCACGTGTCCGGCATCAAGGTCACCGGCGACAAGCTGGCCGTGACGCTGACCGAGAAGGACGCCGGCTTCCTGTCCAAGATCGCGACGCCGTTTGCCTGCGCCATCCCGAAGAACACGCCGATCGACAGCAAGGGCGTCCAGTCGATCGCAGGCGCCGGCCCGTTCTACATCGCAAGCTGGGTACAGCACCGCTCGCTGGTGCTGAAGAAGAACCCGTACTACCACGGCCCACGGCCGCACTACCTCAACGAGATCGACTACACCCAGATGACGCTTGACCAGAACCAGGGCACGCTGGAGCTCAAGAACGGCCAGCTGGACTACTGCCCGGACTGCGTCGCTCTGAGCCAGTCGTTCCAGCTGAACCAGGCCTACGGACCGGACGGCACCTCGACGAAGTCGACGGATGACCAGCGGTTCTTCATCACGCCGGCGGCGATCATCTCGTACTTCGCCCTCAACACGGCGCGGCCGACGTTCAAGAACCCCCTCGTCCGCGAGGCGGTCAACTACGCGATCGACCGGCCGGCCATCGAGAAGCCGTACGGATACGGCTACGGCACGCCGGGCGACAAGATCCTGCCGCCTGCACTTCCCGGCAGCCAGTACGAGAAGAGCCTCTACCCGACCACCAGTCCGACGACTGCGGATATCAACAAGGCGAAGGCCCTGATGAAGCAGTCCGGGGTGAAGCTCCCGTTGACGGCGATCGAGTACTCGACCGCCGGCACCGAGTCGGTCAGCGAGGCAGACGCCGTGCTCACGGCCGACCTGGCCAAGATCGGGATCATCGTCAAGCCCAAGTACTTCACCCGCTCGATCCAGTTCCAGAACGAGGGCGTGAAGGGCGTTGCAATGGACATCGCCAACGAGGGCTGGATCGAGGACTACCCCGATCCGTACGACTTCATGAACATCCTCCTGGACGGGTCGAAGATCCCCGCCACCGGAGGCAACAACTTCGCGTACTACGACGTGCCGAAGTACAACTCGGAGATGGTTCACGCCAACACCCTCACGGGGACGGCGCGCTACCAGGCATACGGCTCGATTGCAACCAGCATGATGCAGACAGACCCGCCGTGGGCCCCGTGGCTCTACACCAACAACATCGACTTCTTCGGCCCGAACGTGGGCTGCACGGTCGATACTCCGTCGTACCTCATGTCTCTGACCACGATGTGCCTGAGGAAGTAGGTACGGAGCTAGACTAGGAACCGAAATCAGACCGCGGGGCGCCGGCCGAAACCGGCGCCCCGTGAATCTGAAACGAACGGGAGAACGACGGCATGGTTCGGTATGTGATCAGGCGCCTGCTCTGGGCGGTGGTGCTCTTCCTCGCCGTGACAATTGTCACGTACCTGATCTTCTTCCTGATACCGATCAACACCGCCCGGTTGGTGGCCGGCAAGTCTGCCACACCCGCCGAGGTCAAGATGGTCGCCCACCGGCTCTATCTCGACCGGCCGATCTACGTGCAGTACGGGCACTTCCTGTACCAGCTCGTGTGGCAGCACAGCCTGGGCTACTCCTTCAACAATCGCCAGAGCGTCAACTCGACGATCTTCGCCGCCGCTCCGGTGACGGCCTCGCTGGTGCTCGGCGGGGCGATCGTGTGGATGCTGATCGCGGTTCCAGTCGGCATCCTCTCGGCGCTGCGGCCGCGGTCGGTGCTCGACCGCGTCTCGATGATTGGCGTGCTCACCGGCATCTCGGCCCATCCGGTGTGGATCGGCCTGATGGCCTCCTACATCTTCGGCTACAAGCTCGGCGTGCTCCCCATCCAGGGCTACTGCAACCTGCGGGGCGCCGGGGCAGGCCAGGACTGCGGCGGCCCGGTTGACTGGTTCACGCACATGCTCATGCCGTGGCTGGTGTTCGCCGTGCTCTACTCGGCGTTCTACGTGCGCATGATCCGGGCCAACGTCATGGAGACGCTCAACGAGGATTACGTCCGCACGGCCCGCGCGAAGGGCGCGCCCGAATCGATCGTCATGCGGCGCCACGTGCTGCGAAACGCCATGCTGCCCGTGGTGACGATGCTCGGCATGGACATCGCGATCGCCCTCGGCGGCGCCGTCCTGATCGAGGAGGTGTTCGGTCTGCCCGGTCTTGGCGATCTTGCCATCCAGTCGGTGTACCAGTTCGACTTACCCACGGTGGTGGGCGTGACGGTCTTCGCGTCGGTATGCGTGATCGTCTTCAACCTCCTGGTCGACCTCCTGTACGCCTGGATCGACCCCCGCATCAGACTCGCCTAGATTGCGGACCGAACAATCCAGCTGCGCTCGGATAGACTGACCCCGTGGGGCTCCTCGACGTCCGCGACCTCAAGACGCAGTTCCGCACTGACGATGGGGTCGTCGGCGCGGTGGACGGCGTGTCGTTCTCGGTCGAAAAGGGCCAGACGCTCGCGATCGTCGGCGAGTCGGGCTGTGGCAAGAGCGTCACCTGCCTGACGATCCTCGGCCTCAACAACCGCGTGAACACCACCACCACCGGCGAGGCCGTGTTCAAGGGCCGCAACCTGCTCGAGCTGCCGCCGTCGGAGCTGCGCAGGGTGCGGGGCAACGAGATCTCGATGATCTTCCAGGACCCGATGACCTCGCTGAACCCGGTGCACAGCGTCGGCAAGCAGCTGCGCGAGGCGGTCCAGCTGCACGCCAACGAAACGAAGGCGGCGGCCAGTCGCCGCGCCGTCGAGATGCTGAAGGCGGTCGGCATTCCCCGCGCCGAAACGCGCCTCGAGGACTATCCGCACCAGTTCTCGGGCGGGATGCGCCAGCGGGTGATGATCGCGATGGCGCTGATCAACAACCCCGACCTGCTGATCGCCGACGAGCCGACGACGGCTCTCGACGTGACCACACAGGCCCAGATCCTGAATCTCATGAACGATCTGCAGCGCGACTTCGGAAGCGCCATCATCCTGATCACGCACGATCTGGGGGTCGTGGCCGAGACCGCCGACGAGGTGCTCGTGATGTACGCGGCCAAGCCGGCCGAGCAGGGTACGTACAGGGACATCTTCTACAACGCGCAGCATCCCTACACCTGGGGGCTGATGCGCTCGCTGCCGCGGCTGGTCGGCGAGGGGCAGGAGCTGCGGCCGATCGCGGGGTCGCCGCCCTCACTCCTGCGCCCCCCGCCGGGCTGCCGCTTCCATCTGCGCTGCCCGTACGTGTTCGACGAGTGCTCCAAGACCGAGCCCGCCTTCGATCCGGTGCCGGGCACCGAGTTTCATCGCGCCGCATGCCACCTGGACCCCGAGGTCAGACGGCGCGAGTCCGAGGCCCTCGTGGCCGAGACGATGGCCGCGACCCTCTGAGGAGCCCATGGCTGACGAACTGCTGACCGTCGAGGGTCTCGAGAAGCACTTCCCCGTGACCCGCGGGATCATCTTCCAGCGCGAGGTGGCGCGGGTGCTGGCGGTCGACGGTGTGTCGTTCTCGATCAAGAAGGGCGAGACCCTGGGGGTGGTGGGCGAGTCCGGCTGTGGGAAGTCGACCATGGCCCGGTGTGTCATGCGGTTGCTCGAATCGACGGGCGGCAAGGTCACGTTCGACGGTCAGGACATCACCCACATCAAGGGCAACGCGCTCTTGCGGGTGCGGCGGGAGATGATGATGGTGTTCCAGGACCCGTACGCGTCGCTCAACCCGCGCAAGCGGGTGGGAGCCATCATCGGCGAGGCGCTCGAGGTGCACAAGATCGGCACCGCCGCCGAGATCAAGAAGCGCGTTCAGGACCTGCTGGACGTGGTGGGGTTGAACCCCGAGCACTACAACCGCTTCCCGCACGAGTTCTCGGGCGGCCAGCGCCAGCGCATCGGCGTCGCCCGCGCCCTCGCGATCCGGCCGAAGCTGGTCGTGTGCGACGAGCCGGTGTCGGCACTCGACGTGTCGGTGCAGGCCCAGATCCTGAACCTGCTGAAGCGGCTCCAGCGCGAGTTCGATCTCACCTACATGTTCATCGCCCACGACCTGGACGTCGTGCGGCACATCTCCGACCGTGTGGCCGTGATGTACCTGGGCAAGGTGGTCGAAGAGGCGAAGGGACGGGAGCTCTACGACCATCCGCGCCACCCGTACACCGGTGCGCTGCTCTCGGCCGTGCCGATTCCCAACCCAGACGTGGCCCGCAGCCGCACGCCGATCGTGCTCGAGGGCGACGTGCCGAGCCCGATCAACCCGCCGAGCGCATGCCGGTTCC
This sequence comes from uncultured Actinomycetes bacterium, assembly GCA_963703275.1. Lineage (GTDB taxonomy): Bacteria > Actinomycetota > Thermoleophilia > Gaiellales > JAICJC01 > JAICJC01. The sequence continues at coordinate 1,039,536 of OY969804.1, forward strand.
ACCCCCGCTGCCCGCGGTTCGAGCGCGGCGTGTGCGACGTGCGGGTTCCCGAGCTCGAGGACACCGGCAACGGCAACCTGGTGGCATGCCACTATCCGCTCGAGAGCTGGCCGCTGACAGACCTGCGCCGGCCCCAGAGCGGCGCGGCAGCCGGCTGAGGGCGGTGCGGGAGTGAGCCGCGGCCGACTCCTGGCCGGGCTGCGCCGGTTCGCGGTCATCGCCGGGGGAGCCATCGTCACCACGGCGGTGCTGTCGATCCTTGCGGGAGTCGTGTTCGGCGCGTCGCTGCTGCGGTCGCTCTCGATCGGGTTCTATCTGGTCGGCGCGCTCTTCATCACGCTCGGGTTCTTCTACGGTACTCGCCCACCGGTGCGCCAGGACAGCAGCGCCGGCGTGTTCGGGAGCTTCTTCGGCGCGTTCTACGGCCGCGGCGCGGTCCGGTTCGCGAGCCCCGAGGAGCGCGAGGAGTCGATTTCGAGCTCCGCCGTGTTCGTCACGCTGGGTCTTGTGCTCCTGTTTTTCGGGGTACTGTTCGATCGTCGGCACCCGCTGACCTAACATTTCTGCGGCTGTTCGCGTCGCAGATTGGTGGATGGCACTCCCCAGGTACTTTCACGGCTCGGAATGTGACCGCGCGCGCGCGTTGGCGTCGCATGCCCTCGACGCCGCCCCGGCCGAGCTCGATCTGGCCGCGCTGCGCGTCCACCTGCGGTCGTGCGCGGACTGCGCGCACGCGGTGGCTGTGATGGAGGACGTGACCGGCCGGCTGCGCTCGGCGCCCGCCATCGAGCCCTCGCGCACGCTGCAGCCGTCCTCCGCGCCCCTGGTGGTTCGCCGCCGGCGCCGCGCGGGCCGCTCGGCCTACCGCCTGATCGGCGTCACCGCGACGGTGGCCGCGGCCGCAGCCGGCGCGATGGTCGCATCGCACTCCAGGCCCCAGCCGCTCACACGCCCGCGTGCCATCGTCATCGCCGAGCGGGCGCCGCTCGACCACCAGTTCCGCCTCATCCGCGCCGGCCGGCTGCAGCTGCGGCTCCCGCCGCCGAAGGTGCATTCGCCGCACCTGCGCGGCGTGATCGTGTAGCTCACAGGTGAGGGTGGGGGCGGGGCGGTACAGTGAGACCATGGCGTTTCTCTCTGCCGCCGGTTCACGCTGCTGACACATTGACCAGGCCGCCCGTGTGGCGGCCGCCACCGAAGCGCACAATGTGCGGACGCAGTTGCGCCCGGATGGGCCTCGCCGGGCCGGGAGGCGACGGTTCGTCGGTGTCACAATGTCGGCCGTCGCAGCCATCTGGCGCTGGTAGAATCCCGCTTCGCCAGCCGAGAACCCCCCGCTTCGGCCTCTCCCAAGGAGTTACATGTCCCAGAACGGACAGTCCGCCCACGTCGGCACAATCGTCGAGATCAAAGGTGTCGTCGTCGACGCCGTCTTCCACGGCGAGATGCCCGCCATCAACAATGCACTCGAGATCCAGGTGCCGGCGGCGGCCGGGCAGACCTCCGGCCGCACGCTCGTGGCCGAGGTGCAGCAGCACATGGGCGACGGGCGCGTCCGCACGATCGCCATGGACGCGACCGACGGCCTGTCCCGCGGGCTCGAGGTCATCGACACCGGCGGCCCGATCTCGGTGCCGGTCGGTGAGGCGACGCTGGGGCGGATCTTCAACGTGCTCGGAGAGCTGATCGACAACGGCGAGCCGCTGGGCGACGTCGAGCGCTGGCCGATCCACCGCGACCCACCGGCCTTCGACATCCTGTCGCCGACGACCGAGATCTTCGAGACCGGGATCAAGGTCATCGACCTGCTCGCGCCGTACGTCAAGGGCGGGAAGGTCGGCCTGTTCGGGGGCGCCGGCGTGGGCAAGACCGTGCTGATCATGGAGCTCATCAACAACATCGCCCAGGAGCACGGCGGCCTGTCGGTGTTCGCGGGTGTGGGGGAGCGCACGCGTGAGGGCAACGGCCTCTATCTGGAGATGATGGAGTCGGGCGTGATCTCCAAGACGGCGCTCGTGTTCGGGCAGATGAACGAGCCCCCGGGAGCGCGCCTGCGCGTCGGTCTGACCGGCCTGACGATGGCCGAGTACTTCCGCGACCAGCTCGGGCAGGACGTGCTGCTCTTCATCGACAACATCTTCCGCTTCGTCCAGGCGGGCTCCGAGGTCTCGGCGCTGCTCGGACGGATGCCGAGCGCCGTGGGCTACCAGCCCACGCTGGCCACCGAGATGGGGCAGCTGCAGGAGCGGATCACGTCCACCACCAAGGGCTCGATCACCTCGGTGCAGGCGATCTACGTGCCGGCGGACGACCTCACCGACCCCGCGCCGGCGGCCTCGTTCGCCCACCTCGACGCGACGACCGTGCTCTCGCGGTCGATCTCCGAGCGCGGCATCTACCCGGCCGTCGACCCGCTCGACTCCAACTCGCGCATCCTGCAGCCGGGCGTGATCGGTGACGACCACTACCGCACGGCGACCCGTGTCCAGGAGGTGCTCCAGCGCTACAAGGACCTCGAGAGCATCATCGCCATCCTGGGCATGGACGAGCTCTCCGACGAGGACAAGGTGACCGTGTCGCGGGCCCGCAAGATCCAGCAGTTCCTTGGCCAGCCGTTCTTCGTCGCCCAGGTCTTCACCGGCACCGACGGCAAGTACGTCCGCCTCGAGGACACCATCCGCGGCTTCGACGAGATCCTCGACGGCAAGCACGACGACCTCCCCGAGCAGGCGTTCCGGCTGGTGGGCGGGATCGAGGACGTGGTCGAGGCCGCCGAGCGGATCGGCGCGGCCGCGTAGTGCCCGAGTACAGCCTGTATCCGGTCGAGGTGATCACCCCCGAGGGGGTGGCGTTCTCGGGTGAGGCCGAGAAGCTGGTCGTGCCCGGCGCCGCCGGCGATCTGGCCATTCTCGCCAACCACGCGCCCCTGGTGTCGCTGCTCGACCCGGGCGAGACGCACCTGACCGACGCCGAGGGGACGGTGCGCCGGTACGCCACCGACGACGGCTACGTGCACGTGCGCGATAACCACGCGGTCGTCCTGGTGGGTGCGGCGGTCGCGGCCGAGTCGATCGACGCGGCCGAGGCGGCCCGCCGGCTGGACGAGGCGCGGGCCGCGCTCGAGCGGGCCGAGGGCGGCGACGGCGACGTGCCTGCCGCCAAGCGCGAGGTCGACTTCGCCGAGGCGCTGGTCAAGACCGCGGCCGGGTAACGTCTGTCTCGATCGTTAGGGTAGGGGCATGGCATACCCAGTTCACTTCGATGTCCAGCTGCCCGAGCGGCAGTCGCGGCTGACCACCTTCTTCCGGCTCATCCTGGTCATCCCGCACCTGATCGTGCTCACGCTGTGGGCGATCCTGGTCGAGTTCACCGTCCTCTTCGCCTGGTTTGCGATCGTGTTCACCGGCCGCTACCCCCAGGGCCTGTTCAACTTCAACCTCGGGTTCCTGAGCTACTCGACCCGCGTCAGCTGCTACCTGTATCTGCTGACCGACCGGTTTCCGCCGTTCGGCGGCGGCTCGAGCGCCGACGGCTACCCGGTGCAGGTGTCGGCCGAATTTCCCGAGCGCCTCTCGCGGCTGACCACGTTCTTCCGCCTGATCCTCGCCATCCCCGCGTACCTCGTGATGTACGTGTTGCAGCTGCTCGGCCGGCTGCTGGCGTTCTTCGCCTGGTTCGTGATCATCTTCACCGGCCGTCTCCCCAAGGGGCTGTTCGAGGTGATGGAGCTCCCACAGCGCTACCAGACGCGCACCACCGGATACCTGCTCCTGCTGACCGATGCCTATCCCTGGTTCCAGGAGGAGACCCTTCCCGATCCCGAGCCGTGGACCGGCCCACCCGCGCAGGACAGCACCATCTAGCATCCCCGGGTGGCCACCCACCCGTATCTGGACCTGATCGAGCGCCGCGCCGTCATCTTCGACGGCGCGATGGGCACGCAGATCCAGGGCGCCGACCTGACCGCGGCCGACTTTGGCGGCGAGCGCCAGCAGGGCAACAACGACCACCTCTCGATCACGCGCCCCGACGTGATCGAGCGCATCCACACCGAGTATCTCGAGGCCGGCTGCGACGTCGTCGAGACCAACAGCTTCCAGGCCTCGCGGATCCGCATGCGGGAGTGGGAGGTGGGCGAGCACACGCGTGAGATCAACCTGTGCGCCGCCCGCATCGCCCGGGCCGCGGCGGATGCGTTTGCGACGCCGTCCCGGCCGCGGTTCGTGGCGGGTGCGATCGGCCCGAGCGGGATGTTGCCCTCGAGCGACGATCCGGCCCTTTCCGGGGTGTCCTTCGCCGAGCTCTCGGACACGTTCAGGGAGCAGGCGGCGGCGCTGGTCGAGGGCGGGGCCGACCTGCTCGTGATCGAGACCCAGCAGGACATCCTCGAGACGAGGGCCGCGATCGACGGTGCGCGGGCGGCGTTCCGCGATCTCGGCCGGTCGGTGCCTCTGCAGGTGCAGGTCGCCCTGGACGTGACCGGCCGGATGCTGCTCGGCACCGATGTCGGCGCGGTGCTCGCGATCCTGCACGGAATGCGGGCCGACGTGATCGGGGTCAACTGCTCGGTCGGGCCCGAGCACCTGCGCGAGCCGGTGCGGTACCTGTGCCAGCACGCGCCCGGCCCCGTGTCGGTGATCCCGAACGCCGGCCTGCCCCGGAACGTCGACGGCGTGGCGTCCTACCCGCTCGGGCCCGAGGACATGGCCCGCGAGCTGGGCCAGTTCGTGTCCGACTTCGGCGCGCCGGTGGTCGGAGGCTGCTGCGGCAGCACCCCCGCGCACATCGTCGCCCTGGTCGAGGCGGTCAGCAGCGCGGCCCGCGCGCCCCGCCAGGTCGTGTTCGAGCGGTCGCTCGCAAGTGCGATCACCGCCTCGGCGCTCGAGCAGCAGCCCAAGCCGCTTCTGATCGGCGAGCGGGTGAACACCCAGGGCAGCCGTGCCTTCAAGCAGGTGATGCTGGCCGACGACTACGACGGCGCGCTGGCCATCGCCCGCGACCAGGTCGACGGTGGGGCGCACGCGCTCGACGTGTGCGTGGCGCTGACCGAGCGCGCCGACGAGGCCGACATGATGGCCACCCTGGTCAAGCGGCTGGCGATGGGAGTCGAGATGCCGCTCGTGATCGACTCGACCGACGCCGCGGTGATTGCGCGCGCGCTCGAGACCTACCCCGGCCGGGCGCTGATCAACTCGATCAACATGGAGAGCGGGCGCGAGCGCATCGACGCGGTCGTCCCGCACGCCGTCCGCCACGGCGCCGCCTGCGTCGCGCTCACGATCGACGAGGAGGGGATGGCCAAGACGGCCGACCGCAAGCTGGCCGTGGCAAGGCGCATCCACGACATCTGCGTGGGCGAGTTCGGCATGGACGGGGGCGACCTGATCTTCGACACGCTCACGTTCACGCTGGCCACCGGCCAGGAGGAGTTCCGCAGGAGCGCCGTCGAGACCATCGCGGGCATCCGCGCGGTCAAGCGCGAGCTGCCCGGGGTGTGGACGGTGCTCGGGGTGTCGAACGTCTCGTTCGGCCTCACCCCGCCCGCGCGCGCAGTCCTGAACTCCGTCTTCCTGCACCACGCGATCGAGGCCGGCCTCGACGCCGCCATCGTCAATCCGACCCATGTGCGGCCGATCTACGAGATCCCCGCCGACGAGCGCGAGCTGGCCGACGACCTGATCCTCGACCGCCGCCCCGACGCGCTCGAGCGCTGCATCGCCCATTTCGACGACACCGAGGTGGTCGCCCGGCCGCAGGCGGATCCGTTCGAGGGGCTCGACACCGACGGGCGCATCCACGCCAAGATCCTGCATCGCGTCCGCGAGGGCGTCGAGGACGACATCGACCTCGCCCTCGACGAGCGCGGCGGCCGCGACAACGACCGTGCGGTGGACGTGCTGAACGGCGTCCTTCTGCCGGCGATGAAGGACGTCGGCGACCGCTTCGGCGCGGGCGAGTTGATCCTGCCCTTCGTGCTCCAGTCGGCCGAGGTGATGAAGCGCTCGGTCGCCCATCTCGAGCAGTACCTCGACCGGCTCGACGGCCAGGCGAAGGCGACGGTCGTGCTGGCGACGGTGTTCGGCGACGTGCACGACATCGGCAAGAACCTGGTGGGGACGATCCTCTCGAACAACGGCTACCGCGTGGTCGATCTCGGCCGCCAGGTGCCACTCAACGTGATCATGGATAGCGCCGTCGCCGAGCGGGCGGACGCGGTGGGGCTCTCTGCGCTCCTGGTGTCGACGTCGCGGCAGATGCCGCTCGCGCTGCACGAGCTCGACCATCGCGGCCTGCACCTTCCCGTGCTGGTGGGCGGCGCGGCCATCAACCGCACGTTCGGGCGCCGGATCGCGTTTCTGGACGACGGCCGCCCGTACGAGCCGGGCGTGTTCTACTGCAAGGACGCGTTCGAGGGTCTGGCGGTGATGGAGCGGCTGAGCGACGCCGAACTGCGCGGCGGTGTGATCGCCGAGCGCCGCGAGCAGGCGGTCGCCGAGCGGGATGTGCCGAAGCCCGAGCCCGCTGCCGAGGCGGCGCCGGCCCGGGCCGGCCGCGCGACGCTGCGCGCGGACGTGGCGGTGCCGGAGCCGCCGTTTCTCGGTGCGCGCGTCGTCGCCGGGATCGATCCCGAGGCGGTGTTCGGGCTGATGGACGAACGCTCGCTGTACAAGCTCTCGTGGGGTGGGAAGGGCGTGCGCGGCGACGACTGGGAGCGGCTCCTGGCCGACGATTTCCGCCCCCGCCGCGCGCGGATGCAGGCCGAGGCGCTGGCGCTGGGATGGATCTCACCGCAGGCCGTGTACGGCTTCTTCCGCGCGGCGGCAGACGGCGACGACACCGTCGTGCTCGACGCGGACGGCGGCGAGCTGGGCCGGTTTGAGTTCCCCCGCCAGGACCGGCACGACCGGCTGTGCATCTCCGACTACCTGCGCCCGGCGGCGGACGGCCCCGACGTGATCGCCCTGCAGATCGTCACCGCCGGAGCCGCGGCGACCGAGCACGTGGACGCGCTCCAGGCGGCCGGGGAGTACAGCGAGGCGTACTTCGCGCACGGCCTCGCGGTCGAGGCGGCCGAGGGCCTGGCCGAGTACGTCCACGGCCGGATCCTGGCCGATCTCGGGCTCGAGCCCGGTCGCGGCCGCCGCTACTCCTGGGGCTATCCCGCCTGCCCCGACCTGGAGCAGCACGAGCTGGTGCTGCGGCTGCTCCACCCGGCGACGGCCGAGCTCGGCATCGAGCTCTCCCCGGCCTACCAGTTCATCCCGGAACAGACGACCGCAGCAATCGTGATCCACCATCCCCAGGCGATCTACTTCAGCGCCCGCCGCGGCATCCGCGCCGGCTGAATACCCGGTGCCAGGCACTCAATATTCATGCCCGCTGCGGTCGGCCCGTAGGATCCGCGAGACGGTCGGCTGGCTGACGCCGAGATGGGCGGCGATCTCGACTTGTGTGTAGCCGTGGGCGTCGCGGGCCGTGACGATCTGGGAGGCGGACAGCTCGACGATCAACTGGTCGAGGTCCGGACGAACGGTCGGGCGATGATCGATTCCAGCCAGGATGAATTCGCGATATTCGCGCCGGGCAGCGTGTGGGTCCGGTGCGAACAGCGCCCACACCCGCTCCGGCGTGAACCACGGCTGCGCCCGCGAGATCCCAACTGTCGCTCGGTAGCTCGACCACTTCCAGATTTCCGGGCGCTCGGCCAGTCCCGCCCGCACGGGGTTGAGGACGACATATCGCAGAGTTTCGAGAAGGTGTTCGTCGCGGGTCACGAGCTCAGAGTGGAACCGCTTTTGGAACACGTGACCCGCGTGTTCGTGGGCGGCATTGAACCCCGCCGCGTACTTCGTGTTCAGGAAATGCATCCCGTCCGAGAGATTCGGCTCCGGCGTTTCGACCAGCATGTGGTAGTGGGTCGGCATCAGGCAGTAGGCCAGGCATCGCCATCGAGTGGAGGTGATGGCGGCGCCGAGCGTCGCCAGGAACACCAACGCATCGCGGCGAGTGTGGAAGATGTTGCCGCCCGCGTTACCCCGTGCGACGACGTGGTGAATGGCGCCTGAGTACTGAACACGGGGTCGGCGCGGCATGGGAGGAGGCTATCGGCGCCCCGGTTACGGGTCTGGCATGGGGTGTGAATATTGAGTGCCTGGCACCGGGTATTCAGCGCTCTGCCAGAATCGGGGCGTGGACCGTGGTGACGATCTTGCGCTGGCCGAGAGCCTGATCGGCTACGACACGTCCACCGAGGAGGGGATCCAGCGCGCGGTCGGGTTCCTGCGCGGATGGCTGGGGAGCCAGGCGATCGGCCATCGCGTCGCCGACGTCAACGGCCGGCCGGCGATCGTCGCCGCCGTCGGCGACGGGCCGCGGACGCTCGTTCTGAGCGCGCACGTCGACGTCGTCCCCGGCCACCCCGACCAGTTCTCGCCCCGGCGCGAGAACGGCCTCCTCTACGGCCGCGGCGCGTATGACATGAAGGGCGCGCTCGCGGCGATGCTCTTGGCGCTCGCAGACCTGGCCGCTGCGCCCGAACGGCTCGCCGGCCTGCGGGTCACGCTCCTGATCGCCGCCGACGAGGAGTCCGACGCAGACTCGCTGGGTGCGAAGGCGACGGCGCGCCTCGCGGACGACGGCAACCTGGGCGAGTTTGCCATCTGCGGCGAGCCGACCGATCTGCAGATCGGCGTCCAGGCCAAGGGCGCGCTGGTGGTGCGGTTCGAGGTGCGCGGCCGCGCTGCCCACGGCTCGACGCCGTGGCTGGGCGAGAACGCCGTCCTGAAGGCAATCGATCTGTACCACCGGATCGGGGCGCTGCCGTTCGCCTCCGAGCACTCAGAGCTCTTCGACGGACCTTCGGTGAGCCTCGGCCGCATCGGCGGCGGCCGGGCGGTGAACGCCGTTCCGGACTCGTGCTGGATGGACGTCGACATCCGTCACCTGCCGACCCAGGACCCGGACGAGGTCATGCGCCAGCTGCGCACGCTCGGCGTCGATCTGACGCTGCTCTACCAGGTCCCCGCCGCACAGCTCAACCCGCACAACGACCACGTCGCGCTGCTGCGCCACGTCGTCCGCGAGCATCGCGAGGGCAGGGCGCTCGGCGTCGGCCGGCACGGCGCATCCGACGCGGTGCTCTTCCTCGAGCGCGGGATTCCCTGCGTCGAGTTCGGGCCCGCCGGGGCCGGTCACCACGGCCCGGACGAGCACGTCGAGATCGCATCGCTCGTCACGTACCGGCGGATTCTGGTGGAGTTCGCGCGCGCGCTGGCGCGCGCCGTTCCGGGGTAGGACAGGGGTCGGGAAGGTCGAACCCTCGGTCTATACTCCCCCGGGCCTGCGGTTGCGGGCCCGCGTCTTTCCGAGCCCATGGCAACCCAGTCTCCGCCAACCATGCCGAGCGATGGGGGGGGCGGCGACAGGCCGCCCGGGACGCCCCGTGCCATGACGGTGTACGGCGGGGGCTCGCCGCCGCCGCGGAGGCCGCGCCGCCGCCGTCGCTGGGTGCGGATCGCGCTGTGGACGGGTGGGTCGCTGCTCGCGGTGGTGATCGCCGTCGTCGCGGCCGGGTTCTTCCTCTTCTACCGCGACTACACCCGGCTGGCCACGCCCCCGAAGTCGTTCCAGCAGGCGGAGCATCAGATCGACACTCTGCCCGAGGCCAACGCCGCGGCCATCGCGCTCGTCATCGGCTCTGACCATCGCTACACGGACGGCTCGGCGCCGGCCCGCTCGGACACGCTGATGCTGGTGCGGATGGATCCCCGCACCCACCTGATCTCGCTGCTCTCGCTGCCGCGCGACCTGTGGGTGAACATCCCCGGCCACGGCGAGGACAAGATCAACGCGGCCTACTCCGACGGCGGTCCCAAGCTGACCCTCGAGACGGTCAAGGAGGTCACCGGCCTGCACGTCAACTACCTGATCGGGGTCAACTTCCACAGCTTCGTCAGCCTCGTGAACAACCTGGGCGGCGTCTACATCCCGGTCGACGAGGCCTACATCCACACCCAGGCGGCGAACAACGCCCTGCCGCCGGGCGAGCGCTGGTCGGTGATCAATCTCCTGCCCGGCTACCAGCTCCTGAACGGCAGCAACGCGCTCGCGTTCTCGCGCTTCCGGCACACCGACTCCGACTTCTACCGCAATGCCCGCCAGCAGACCTTCCTGCATGCATTCGAGCAGAAGGTGTCCGCCCGCTTCCACGGCATCAGCCTGTCGGACCTGGGCACGATCAAATCGATCATCGACACGATCTCGGGCAACGTCGACGTCGCCGGCGCGCACGGCGGGATCGGCATCCAGACGATGCTCAAGTACGCGACGCTGGCCTACGCCAGCAGGGGTCACCTCGTCGCCTCCCGCCTGCAGGCCGGCACGGGCATGGTCGGGGCGGCGTCGGTGGTCGAGACCACGCCGGAGGCGATGAAACAGGCCGTCTATGCGTTCACCCATCCCCAGAACATCCCGTCGCCGACGAACCAGCTGCCCAAGCCGCCCGCCGCGAAGAAGAAGACGCACCGTTTCAAGCCTGCGGTCGCCCCGGCGACGGTGTCGCTCTCGATCCTGAACGGCACGGTGAAGACGGGCGAGGCCGCGACGACCGCGCAGCAGCTCGGCAAGTTCGGCTACCAGACCTCGTCAGGGAACGCACCCACCCAGGCCTACCAGCAGACCTGGGTGTACTACGGCTCCGGGCATGCCCGCGCAGCGACCGACCTCGCCCACATCATCGGCCACGGCGCCGAGACGGGGCCGCTGCCGTCCGCGATCGCGTCGGCCCAGGACGTCGTCGTGGTGCTGGGCAGCGACTTCCCCGGCCGCCTTGCCATAAGTGCGCCGAAGGCGGCGTCGGCCGCGTCGACGCTGCCGCCTGACATCACACCCGACAGCCAGGCGTACCTGACCGAGTTCAGGGCGATGACGCCCCACGTCAGGTTCCCCGTGATGTATCCGACCGTCACCCAGAACAGCTCCGAGGTGCCCGAGACGCTCCCGATCCGGGCGTATCACATCCCCAACGCGGGCCGGCACTGGAGCTCGATGTACGCCTACTTCCAGATGCCGAACATCGCCGGCGCCGATTGGGGGATCGAGGAGACGCGGTTCACCGCCGCGCCGATCCTGGCCGACCCGAGCGCGACGCGCACGATCGGCCGGCGCAGCTACCGGTTCTACTTCGACGGCTCGAAGATCCACATGATCGCCTTCCTGCAGAACGGCACCGCCTACTGGGTGCAGAACACGCTCCTGGACGACCTCTCCAACGCCGACATGATCGCGATCGCCAGGTCGCTGCGGCCGGTCGCATGAGCGTTTCCGGGAAGACCGAGCCGGTCGGCGTGATCGGGGTCGGCTACGTCGGCCTCGTGACGGCGGCCTGCTTTGCCGACCTCGGCCACGACGTCGTCTGCCTCGACGTGAAGCCCGAGCGGATCGACGCGCTCCGGGCCGGGGCGGTGCCGATCTACGAGCCCGGCGTCGACCGGCTGCTGCAGCGCAACCGGTCGCGCCTGCGGTTCACGCTCGACCTGGCAGAGGTGCTGGACCGGTGCCGGATCGTGTTCGTCTGCGTCGACACGCCGTCGACCGACTCGGGCGACGCCGACCTCTCGCGCGTGCGGGCGGTGGTGGACAAGCTGCCGACGACCGGGGAGCGGTTCGTGCTGGTCATGAAGAGCACCGTGCCGGTTGGCACCGGCGAGAAGGTGCGACGCGACCTGGACGCGCGCGGCCTGCAGCACGTCGGCTACGTGGCCAACCCCGAGTTCCTGCGCGAGGGGCGGGCCGTGGCCGACTTCATGGAGCCCGACCGGATCGTGATCGGCGCCTCCGACCCGGGTGATGCCCGGGCCGTGGCGGCGCTCTACGCCGACCTGCGCGCGCCCGTGATCAGCACCGACATCGCCAGCGCCGAGATGATCAAGTACGCCTCGAATGCCTTTCTGGCGACCAAGATCTCGTTCATCAACGAGATCGCCAACGTGTGCGAGGAGGTCGGCGCGGACGTCGGCGTCGTCGCCCAGGGGATGGGGCTCGACGCCCGCATCGGCCCGCACTTCCTGCGCCCGGGGATCGGCTACGGGGGCAGCTGCTTCCCCAAGGACGTGAAGGCGCTGAAACAGCTGGCCGGGAACTCCGGGTACCACTTCCAGCTCCTGATGTCGGTGATCGAGGTGAACGACCTGCAGAAGCGGCGGGTGGTCGGCAAGCTCGAACGGCACCTGGGGTCGCTGCGCGGCACGCGCATCGCCCTGCTGGGCCTGGCCTTCAAGGCGGACACCGACGACATGCGCGAGGCCTCGAGCCTGGTGCTGGCGGCGCGGCTGCGGGCCGAGGGTGCGAGCGTGGTCGGCTATGACCCCGTGGCGATGACGAACGCCGCCGAGCTTCTGGGCGGGGATGTCGAGCTGGCGGGATCGATGATCGAGGCGGTGACCGGCGCCGATGCGGTGGTGATCGTGACGGAGTGGGGCGAGTTCCGGCAGGTGTGCACCGCGGCGGTTCGCGACGTGATGCGGACGCCGCTCGTCGTCGACGGCCGCAACCTGCTCGACCCCGGGCAGGCGCGCGCCGCCGGGTTCGCGTACGAGTCGGTGGGACGCCCGTCCGACCCCGCCGACCTGCTCCGCCCCCCGGCCGACGCCGGCGTCGCCGCTCAGTGATCGCGATCATCCTGGTCGGTGGCGAGGGCACGCGTCTGCGGCCGCTTACCTATGAGATCCCCAAGGCGATGCTGCCCATCGCCAACCGGCCGTTCCTCGAGCATCAGGTCGAGCACCTGCGCCGGCATGGGGCCGATCGCATCATCCTGGCCTGCGGCTACCGCCCCGATGCGATCCGGGCGCATTTCGGGGATGCCCTCGAGTACGTGGTGGAGCCCGAGCCGCTGGGTACCGGGGGCGCGATCGCGCACGCCGCCCGCGGCCTTCAGGAGCCGTTCGTGGTCGCAAACGGCGACGTCCTCACCGACCTCGACCTGACCGCGCTCCAGCGCCTTCACCGCGACCACGGCGCCCGCATGACGCTGGCGCTGCACCCGGTGGAGGATCCCAGCCGCTACGGCGTGGTCGTCACCGCGCCCGACGGTGCCGTGATGGCGTTCGTCGAAAAGCCGGCGGCCGGGGAAGCACCGGCCGACACGATCAACGCCGGCACGTATGTCGTCGAGCCCGGTGTGCTCGACCTGATTCCGGCGGGCCGGGCCGTCTCGGTCGAGTACGAGGTATTTCCGCTGCTCGTGGGCTCGGGCCTGTACGCGTGGAGCTTCGACGGCGCCTGGCGCGACATCGGCACGCCCGAGAGCTACCTCGACGCCAACCTCGAGCAGATGCCTCCCGGCGGCCTGATCGACCCGTCGGCCGAGATCGCTCCCGGGGCGCGCGTGATGGATTCCGTGGTCGGCCCAGGGTGCCGCGTCGAGGCCGGAGCCCGCGTCCTGGGATCGGTGCTTCTGGCCGGTGCGGTTGTGGCCGGGGGCCGAACCGTGCAGAATCGAGTGGTGGCACAAACTGGAGAACCGGTGTGGTGACGGCGGCCGACCCGTCGGGGATGGCGGACGCCATCGCCGGAATGGCCGAGCAGCTGCGCCAGGGCGAGGCTGTCGGCGCGGCCGCGGGCGTTGACGTCGCGCTCCCCGGAGCGGTCGTGATCGCGGCCATGGGCGGCTCGGCGATGGGCGGCGAGCTCTTGCGGGCGCTGGTCGCCGGGGAGTGCCCGGTTCCGATCACGCGCGTGCGCGGCTTTCGCATCCCGCACTGGGCCGGCCCGGGGACGCTGGTGATGTGCGTCAGCTACTCGGGCGAGACCGAGGAGGCGCTCGCCTGCGCCCGCCAGGCCCACCGCCAGGGGGCCGGGCTCCTGATCGTGGGCGCCGGCGGCACGCTGGTCAGCCTGGCCCAGGAGTGGGACGTCGCCTATGCGCAGGTGCCGGGTGCGGTCGCCACCGGCCAGCCGCGGGCCGCGCTGGGATACCTGTTCGGGGCGATGGCCGGCGCATTCGGCGCCTGCGGACTGGCGTCGGAGGGGATCGCGTCGGCGGCCGCCGAGGGAGTGGAGGACGTCGATGTCGCCGCCGCACGGGAGCTGGGCGAGCGGCTCTCGGACACGATCCCGCTCATCTACGGGGCGGGCCCGATCGGCGCCGTCGCCTACCGGTGGAAGACGCAGCTGAACGAGAACGCCAAGATGCACGCCTTCAGCCACGCCCTGCCCGAGCTGGCGCACAACGAGATCGTGGGCTGGGAGGGCACGCCGGCGGCACCGTTCGCGGCCGTGCTCCTGTCGGATCCGGGCCAGGACGATGCCGTCCGCCGGAGCATCGACGCGACGGCCGCGCTGGTGGCGGCCGAGGCGGCGCTGGTCGAGGTGGTCGAGGGCCGTGGCGAGACGGCGGCGGCGCGTGCGTTCTCGCTGGTGGCCCACGGCGACTGGGTCAGCTACTGGGCGGCGCTCGCGCGCGGAGTCGATCCCACGCCGGTGCACAACATCGCCGCGCTCAAGCGGGCGCTGAAGCCGTAGTGCGTATAGTGAGCAACTGGTGATCGCGTCCCCCCGCTCCTTCGCGCTTGCGCCGCATGGGATCGCCCGCTTCGAGGACGGCGCGGTGGTCCTGCTCGACCAGACGCGGCTTCCCGCCGCGGTCGTCGAGGTGCGGCTCGTCACCTGGCAGGAGGTGGCCGAGGCGATTCGCAGCATGGTCGTCCGCGGGGCGCCGGCCATCGGGATCGCCGCGGCCTACGGCGTCGTTCTTGCGGCCGCGCGCAGCCGGGCGGGCAGTGTCGAGGTGCTGCGCGAAGACGTCGAGCGCGCCTGCTGCGGCCTGGTCGCGACCAGGCCGACGGCGGTCAACCTGGCGTGGGCGATCGAGCGCATGCGCGAGCGTGCCGCCGACCCTCACGCCGATCCCGCGGCGATGCGGGCGGCGCTGCTCGACCAGGCCGTCTCGCTGCACGCCGACGAGGTGGATCGCTGCCGCCGGATCGGCGGGCACGGCGCCGAGCTTCTGCGCGCCGGCGCCCAGGTGCTCACACACTGCAACGCCGGCGCGCTGGCCACGGCGGGCATCGGCACGGCCCTCGGCGTGATCCGCGCGGCGCACCGGCGTGACCCGTCGCTGCACGTGTGGGTCGACGAGACGCGCCCGCTGCTGCAGGGCGCGCGGCTGACCGCCTGGGAGCTGCGCGAGGAGGGCATTCCCGCCACCCTTATCACCGATTCCGCCGCCGGCTGGCTGATGGCGCAGGGCAAGGTGGACGCGGTCATCACGGGCGCCGACCGGATCGCCCGCAACGGCGACGTGGCCAACAAGATCGGCACCTACGCGCTGAGCGCGCTCGCCCGCATCCACAACCTGCCGTTCTACGTCGCGGCGCCCACCTCGACGATCGATACCGCCATCGCGACCGGCGAGGAGATCCCCATCGAGCATCGCCGGCCCGACGAGCTGGGGCCGGCCGTGCCCGAGGGGTTCGGCGTCTACAACCCCGCCTTCGACATCACCCCGGCGGCGAACATCAGCGCCATCATCACCGAGCACGGCGTGCGCCGGCCGCCGTACCGGTTCGCGTAGATCCGGGCCGGTGCGCCGGTAGGGTAGGCGGATGGGCGATGACGCGTTCGGTCAGCTGCAGGCGGCTCTTGCCGCGCACGGCCAGGAGCACCTGCTGCGGTTCTGGGACGACCTCGACGGCGCGGGCCGAGAGAGGCTCGAGCGCGACCTGCGCTCGATCGACCTCGAGCTTCTCGACACGTTGATCGCGACACTCGTGCACGACCCGCAGGCGCCGATCGACGTCACCGGAGTCGAGCCGGTGGAGCCCGCCCCCGTCGCGTCCCCGGAGGACATCCGCGCGGGCGAGTCGGCGCTGCGGCGAGGCGGCGTGGCGGTCGTCATCGTGGCCGGCGGCCAGGGGACGCGGCTCGGGTTCGAGGGGCCGAAGGGGTGCTATCCGATCGGACCTGTGACCGACCGCTCGCTGTTTCAGATCCACTTCGAGAAGATCGCCGCCCTCGGCCTGCTCCACGGGCGCACGCCGCCGGTCTACGTGATGACGAGCGACGAGAACCACGAGCCGACGGCCCGCTTTCTGGCCCGCCACGAGAACTTCGGCCTCGACCACGCCCACCTCTTCCGGCAGGGGACGATGCCGGCGGTGTCGGCGGTCACGGGAGCCGTGCTCCTGGCCGAACGCGACCGGGTCGCTCTCAGCCCGGACGGGCACGGCGGCACGCTGCGCGCGCTTGACAGGGGCGGCTGCCTGGACGACATGCGCAGCCGCGGAGTGGACACGGTCTTCTACCTGCAGGTCGACAACCCCATGGTGGCGATCGCCGACCCGGGGTTCGTGGGCGCGCACCTGCGCGCCGGCGCCGACGTGGCGTCGAAGGTCGTCCGCAAGCGCGATCCGGCCGAGAAGGTGGGCGTGGTGGCGCAGCGCGGAGGTCGCCAGCTCGTCATCGAGTACTCCGACCTGCCCCCGGCGCTGGCGGAGCTGCGGCAGGCGGACGGAAGCCTGGCCTTCTCCGCGGGCAGCATCGCGCTGCACGTGTTCCGGCTCGAATTCATGGCGGATCTGGCCCGGTCGGCCGAGCTCCCCTTCCACCGAGCGCGCAAGCAGGTGCCGTACGTGGACGACGCCGGCGACCGGGTCGAGCCGGCGATCGCAAACGCGATCAAGTTCGAGCAGTTCATCTTCGACACGCTGCCCCTGGCGCGGCGCTCGCTGGTGCTCGAGACCAGCCGGGCGGCGGAGTTCGAGCCGCTCAAGAACGCCACCGGCGGCTCCTCGCCGGAGTCGGTGCGGCGGCGGCTGAGCGACGCGGCTGCGGACGTCCTGGAGGCGGCCGGGGCCATCGTCCGGCGGCGAACGGACGGCTCGGCCGCGGTGCCGATCGAGGTGAGCCCGCTGGTCTCCGCCGATCCCGGCACGCTCGCCGAGCGGGTGCCCGCAGGCACGGTCATCGACCAGCCGTTCACCCTCTCGTAGCGCTTCCGGCACCGCTCCGCACCCACGCCTGACACCTTCTGGCCTAGCGTTGTCCGGGTGCGCGCGCTGCTCGATCTGCTCGTCCCCGCCACGTGCGCCCTGTGCGGCGGGAGCGGCGATCCAGTCTGTCCGGCGTGCGTGGCCGCATTGCCCGTGCTGGGCGGGCCGGAGTGCGCCCGCTGCGGCAAGCCCACCGCCGAGCCGGTCGCCGATTGCCGCGAGTGCCACGGGCGCCGGCTGGGGTTCGACACGGCGGTGGCCGCGATCGCGTTCGAGGGCGGCGGCCGCGACCTGGTGGTGCGCTTCAAGGACGCCGGCCTGCGCGGCCTGGCCGAGCTCGCCGCCGGCCTGATCGCGACGGTCGTCGAGCGGCCTGTGTGCGATGTCGTCACCTGGGTGCCTCCCGACCGCTGGCGCACCCTGCATCGCGGCTACCACCCGGCGCAGGTGCTCGCGGTCGCGCTCGCGCGGCGGTGGCAGATGCCGGCGCAGGGCCTGCTCGGAGCGGCGCCGCTGCGGCGGCCCCAGCGGGGCCTCGATCTGGCCGCCCGGCGCCGCAACGTCCGCGACGCCTTCCGGCCCCGGCCCGAGGCGGCCGGGCGCCGCGTCGTCCTCGTCGATGACGTCTACACCACTGGCGCCACCCTGTCGGCCTGCGGGACGGCGCTGCGGCGGGGCGACGCCACGGCCGTTTGCGCCGTCAGCCTCGCCCGGGTCGTTCGCATGTGACGTGCGAGCGGGTATGTTTCCGAAGCACTCCTCCGTCCAAAGGAGCCGCGCATGAAGTTGCAGGTAAAGGGCCGAAATGTGGACGTGACCGATGCGTTGTTCACGTACTCGGAGCGCAAGCTGGGCAAGCTCGCGCGACACCTCTCCGACGAGAGCCGGTGTGAGCTCGAGCTGGCCGTCGAGCACAACCCTTCGATCAACGAGAAGCAGGTGGCCGAGGCGACCGTGTGGACGAAGGGGCCGGTCCTGCGGGCCCGCGAGTCGTCCACCGACATGTACGCCTCGATCGACCTCGTCGCCGACAAGCTCGAGCGGCAGGTCAAGCGGTACCGCAACAGGCGCTCTCGCAAGGGCGCGCACCACATCGCCACCCACGTCGCGCCGCCGCTCGGAGAGCCGGTGGTGCTGCCGGATGAGGAGGACGCGGTGATCGTCAAGTCCAAGCGGTTCAACATGAAGCCGATGCCTCCCGAGGAGGCGATGCTGCAGATGGAGCTGATCGGGCACGACTTCTTCGTGTTCGTGAACGCCGACTCCGAGGACGTGTGCGTCATCTACAAGCGCCGCGACGGCAACTACGGCCTGATCGAGCCGGCCTGGGACGGGGACGGCGGCGGCTGATCAAGGGGCGCTGAGGCGACGAAGACGGCGATGGCGCCGCGGGCGACAAATGGCTCCGTGAACTCCGGGAGCTGCTCTCCGAGCGTGCCCCGGTCGAGCGTGGCCATGTAGGCGGCGGCGGCCGCGCGGTCGGCGAACACCGCTTTCGACTGGACATCGTGACGTTCGACGTGTCCAAAATGCCGCTCGAGCTGTTCCTGGCCGTTCTCCCGGCTGAAGCTCGACTCGTACTTGGTGGCACCCACCAGCTGCCACAGGTCGGCCAGGTGTTCGCGGCCGGTCGTGATCGCGATGAGCCGCCCGTCGGGGCGAAGCACCCGGGCGAGCTCGCCGATCGCGAGGTTGCGGTCGGGGACGTGGTAGAGCATCCACGCGGCGATCGCGCCGTCGAACTCCGCGTCGTCGAACGGCAGGTGCTGGACGTCTCCGACCACCGCGCCGATGCCGCGCGCCCTGGTCGCCGCGACCATCTCCGGGGACGCATCAAGCGCGATCACCTCGCACCCGAGCTCAGACGCGCACCGCTCCGCGAATGCGCCCGTCCCGCACCCGACCTCCAGCAGTCGCCCGGGCTTCAACTCCGCCAGCGCCGTGACCGCCACATCCTGCGGCCAGCGACCCTCGTCGTCGGGATGCCACACCGCGATCCGGGCTGTGAGCTTGGCTGTCGACCCGTACTGGCCGCGTACGAAATCGTCGTCGTCGAGGCGCACACGACGGACCGTAGTCCGGGTTGGGAGGCTTAACGGCCAATTGGCATTAACACGAAACGCCAATTGGCTCTTTCCCAGCCTCCATGCCATCCCCGCCACACCCCTGCCACACTCCACCGCCCATCCTCAAGGCTGCCGGCGCCCGGTTCGATACCATCCAAAACGATGAGTGTCTTCCAGAAGATCCTCCGCGCCGGCGAGGGGCGGACCCTGAAGCGCATGCAGGAGCGGGTGCGCGACATCAACGCGCTCGAGCCCGAGATCGAGCGGCTCTCCGACGACGAGCTGCGCGAGAAGACCATCGAGTTCCGGGCCCGGTTCGATCAGGGCGAGGAGCTCGACGAGCTCCTGCCGGAGGCGTTTGCGTGCGTCCGTGAGGCGGCCAGGCGCACGCTCGGGATGCGCCCGTTCGACGTGCAGCTGATCGGCGGGATGGTGCTCCACGAGGGCCGCATCGCCGAGATGAAGACCGGCGAGGGCAAGACGCTCGTGGCCACCCTGCCGCTCTATCTCAACACGATCGCCGGCGTGAACGTGCAGTTGGTGACCGTGAACGACTACCTCGCCAAGCGCGACGCCGAGTGGATGCGCCCGGTCTACGAGGCGCTGGGAGTCACGGTCGGCGTGATCCAGTCGAACATGCCCGACGACGAGGACCAGACGGCCCGCAAGGCGGCATACGCCTGCGACATCACCTACGGCACGAACTCGGAGTTCGGGTTCGACTACCTGCGCGACAACATGGCCGCCGATATCGCCCAGACCGTCCAGCGCGGCCACTGGTTCGCGATCGTAGACGAGGTCGACTCGATCCTGATCGACGAGGCGCGCACGCCGCTCATCATCTCGGGCCAGCCCGAGCAGGCGGCCGAGACCTACTACAGCTTCGCCCGGGTCGTCCGCGACCTCCGCCTGACCGACGACTACGAGGTCGACGAGAAATTCCAGACGGCGGCCCCGACCGAGGAGGGCGTCACCAAGGTCGAGAAGGCGCTGGGCATCGAGAATCTGTACGCCCCCGAGAACGGGCAGCTCGTCAACCACCTGATCCAGGCGATCAAGGCCAAGGAGCTCTACAAGCGCGACGACGAGTACGTGATCGTCGACGGCGAGGTCAAGATCGTCGACGAGTTCACCGGGCGCATGATGGAGGGCCGGCGCTGGTCGGAGGGCCTGCACCAGGCCGTCGAGGCCAAGGAGAACGTCAAGATCCAGGAAGAGAACGTCACCGTCGCCACGGTCACGATCCAGAACTACTTCCGCATGTACGAGAAACTCGCCGGCATGACCGGCACCGCCCTCACCGAGGCGAACGAGTTCCACGACATCTACGCGCTCGAGGTGGTGCCGATCCCCACCCACCGGCCGATGGTGCGCGCGGACTACAACGACCAGATCTACCGCACCAAGGACGAGAAGTTCGCCGCGGTGGCCCAGGACATCGCCGAGCGCCACGCCACCGGCCAGCCGGTGCTCGTGGGCACGATCTCGGTGGAGGTGTCCGAGCACCTGTCGACGCTGCTCGAGCGCCGCGGCATCCCCCACGAGGTGCTGAACGCCAAGAACCACGAGCGCGAGGCGCTGATCATCGCCAACGCCGGCCAGCTGGGCGCGGTCACCATCGCCACGAACATGGCCGGCCGCGGTGTCGACATCAAGCTCTCCGACGGCGTGGCCGAGCGCGGCGGCCTGTACGTGCTGGGCACCGAGCGGCACGAGTCGCGCCGGATCGACAACCAGCTGCGCGGCCGCTCCGGCCGCCAGGGCGACCCGGGCGAGTCGCGCTTCTTCCTCTCGGCCCAGGACGAGGTCATCCGCCTGTTCGCGGGCGAGCGCATCTACAAGATCCTCGACTCGCGCTTCGGGCCCCCCGACGGCGAGCCGATCGAGGCCAAGATGCTGACGAGCCGTATCGAGGGCGCGCAGAAGAAGGTGGAGGAGTTCCACTTCGTCAACCGCAAGAACGTCGTCAAGTACGACGACGTCCTCAACGAGCAGCGCAAGCAGGTGTACGCCACCCGGCGCGAGATCCTCGAGGGCGGCGACCTGCACGAGCTCGTGGCGGGCTGGTTCGAGGACGTCATCGAGGCGGCCGTCGACTCCCACACCGGCGGCGGCGATATCGCCGAGGACTGGGAGTGGGAGGGCATGTGGGTCGCGCTCCAGTCCGTCTACCCGATCCGGGTCGAACTGAACACGATCGACCGCCACAACATCACCCGCGAGGAGCTGCTCGACCGCATCTTCGACGACGCGATCTCGACCTACGAGCAGCGCGAGCAGGAGTGGGGCGAGGAGCTGACCCGAAACCTCGAGCGCTGGATCGTCCTGCAGGTGCTGGACGCCCGCTGGCGCGAGCACCTGGACAACATGGACTACATGCGCCAGGGCATCGGCCTGCGCGGGTACGCCCAGAAGGATCCGCTGGTCGAGTACCGCTCCGAGGGCGCGATGATGTTCGACGAGATGGACTTCCTGGTCAAGCAGGAGACCGTCCGCGCGCTCATGCACGTCGAGGTCGAGGTCGAGGACGACGGCCAGTACCAGCATTCGCCCCACCGCCACGAGCAGCTGAGCTACGCCCACGACACGGGCGCCTCGCTCGAGGCCCTGGCCGCGGCCGGCCTCCCGAACGGCGACGAGCCCATGGAGGAGGCGTTCCCGGTGGTCGAGCAGCACACCGTCGACCCGGAGCGCGACGTGGGCCGCAACGACCCCTGCTGGTGTGGATCGGGCAAGAAGTTCAAGCGGTGTCATGGCGCATAACGTCGTGAGCTCGGAGCGCTCGCTCGACGAGCTGCGCCAGGCGGTCGAGGAGATCAGAGCCCAGTTGCACTGGGTTCGTGATTACCTTTGACCCGGATGCACTGAGCGCGAGAACGGCCGAGCTCGAGGCGCAGACCGTCCGGCCGGACTTCTGGGATGACCAGCGCCGGGCCGCACGGGTATCTTCCGAGCTGGCCCGCTCGCAGCGAAAACTCGACCTGTTCGAGCGGCTCCAGCTCGACGCCGGGGAGCTCGACGGCATGCTCGAGATGGCCGCGGAAGATCCGGAGTGGAAGGCCGAGCTCGAGCGGTCGGTGACCGCCCTCGAGCGCGATGTCGCCCGCCTGCAGGAGGAGGCCCTCTTCACCGGTGAGTACGACTCCGGCCCCGCGGTGGTGAGCGTGCACGCGGGCGCCGGCGGCACCGACAGCCAGGACTGGGCCGAGATGCTGCTGCGCATGTACCTGCGCTGGGCCGAGGGCCGCGGACTCAAGGCCGAGCTCCTGGAGGCGACACCGGGCGAGGAGGCTGGCCTCAAGAGCGCCACGTTCACCCTCACCGGCGACAACGCCTACGGGATCATGCAGGCCGAGAAGGGCGTCCACCGGCTGGTGCGGCAGTCGCCGTTTGACTCCGCCCACCGCCGCCACACGAGCTTCGCCCAGGTCGAGGTGGCCCCGCTCGTCGACGACGACGTCGACGTCGAGATCGACGAGGGCGACCTGCGCATCGACACGTACCGCTCGCAGGGCGCCGGTGGCCAGCACGTCAACAAGACCGACTCGGCGGTGCGCCTGACCCACCTGCCGACGGGCATCGTCGTCCAGTGCCAGAACCAGCGCTCCCAGCTGCAGAACAAGGCTCAGGCGATGCGGATCCTCAAATCCCGCCTGCTCGAGCGCGAGCGCGAGCAACGCGAGGCAGAGATGGCCAAGGCGCGCGGCGAGGCCCAGGACATCTCGTTCGGGAGCCAGATCCGGTCATACGTCCTGCATCCCTACACGATGGTGAACGACCATCGCACCAACCTCAAGATCGGGAACGCCCAGGGCGTGCTCGACGGCGACCTGGACGAGCTGGTGCACGCCGAGCTCCTGCGCCGCGCGGCGGAGCGGTAGTGGTGCGGTTCGCTGCAAACATGAATAAATGGGGCCAGGCCCCATTTATTCATGCGCACGAGCAGCAGGGGCCGCTTGGCAGATGCTGGGATTGGGCGGGGTCGCGTTTGCACCCATCCGGTCACACCGGTACCCTGAACTCGCGTCCATCGCCCCTGCCGGCGATCCGGAGCCGATCATGACCGACCAAATCAGACTCCATCAGGCCGTGTCGGATGCACCGCCCCCGGCCTTCGAATCGGGTCCGGGTCCCCGCCGCACCGCCGTCGACCCACCGCCGTCCGAAACGACCCGTCCCGCGTCGCAGGCGATGATCCTGTTCGACGGTGTGACGAAGACGTATCAGGGCGACGTCGTCGGCCTGCGCGACGTCTCCGTGCAGATCGACAAGGGCGAGTTCGTGTTCCTCGTCGGGCCGTCGGGGTCGGGCAAGTCGACATTCATCAAGCTGCTCCTGAAGGAGCTCGACGTCAGTTCCGGCAACCTGATCGTTGGCGGCCGGTCGCTGCCCAAGCTGAAGCGCTCCCGGGTGCCCACGCTGCGCCGCAACATCGGCTGTGTGTTCCAGGACTTCAAGCTTCTGCCCAACCGCAGCGTCTACCAGAACGTTGCCTACGCGCTCCAGGTGCAGGGCAAGTCGCGGGCCGAGATCCGCAAGAAGGTGCCCGACATCATCGGCCTGGTGGGGCTGGCCGACAAGGGCGACCGCTTCCCGCACGAGCTCTCCGGTGGCGAGCAGCAGCGCGTGTCGGTGGCGCGCGCGTTCGTCAACCACCCGCCGCTCCTCATCGCCGACGAGCCGACCGGGAACCTCGATCCCGACACGTCCGTGGGCATCATGCAGCTGCTCTACCGCATCAACCGCGCCGGCACCACGGTGGTGATGGCAACCCACGACCGCGAGATGGTCGACAAGATGCGGCGGCGGGTGATCCAGCTTGAGGACGGGCGCGTCGTTCGCGACGACCGCCGTGGGGGCTACGAGGGTTGAGATGGCGGTTCTTCTTCTGGGAGGCGCTTGCCTCCATCCGGTCGAATGCTGCGACGACGCTCGCGGCGACCGTGACCGTGCTGATCGTCACGTTCCTGCTGGGCATCTTCGTCAGCACGGCCTGGTGGGTGTACGACTACGCCGTCGGTGTCCGCAACGAGGTCACGGTCAAGCTGTACCTGCCGATCGCCTACGGAACCGATGCGGCCAAGCGCGGTGACGTCGCAAACCAGGTCGACCGGCTGCCGAACGTCAAGTCGGTGGCCTACATCTCACCGGCCCAGGCCGTGAAGATGCTGTCGAAGTCCGAGCAGGCCGCGATCCTGCAGCTGAACTCGAATCCGCTGCCGCCGGCCTTCTACGTGAAGCTGAAGGACCCCAACAAGGCGTCGGAGACGGCCAACGCGGCCCAGAACATCGACCCGATCCGGAATTGTGGCAGTCCGCCGTGCGTGACGTATGGCAAGAAGATCACCGACCAGGTGCTGAACACGCTCAAGTACGTGCTCTACTTCGTGTTCGGGTTGATGATCCTGCTCGGCGTGGCCGCGGTCGTCCTGATCCAGAACACGATCCGGCTTTCGATCTTCTCGCGCCGGCGTGAGATCGAGGTGATGAAGCTGGTGGGGGCGACCAACGCGTTCGTGCGGCTGCCGTTCATGCTGGAGGGGATGTTGACGGGGCTTCTGGGCGCGGTCGGAGCGGTGGTGATGCTGGCGGTGGTCTACGTCGCGGTCGACAACTTCAATCGCGGCATCACCGATCCCGCCCGGCTGGTCGGAATTCCGCTTCTGATCGGCCTTCTGGCCGCGTTCGGCCTGCTTCTGGGCGCGTTCGGCTCCGGCCTCACCCTGCGCCGCTTCCTGCGCGTCTGACCCGGCTCACGGCCAAAGGCCGCAGCAACCGTTACAATCACCAGTCGGTGAAGGGGCGCCGGATATTCGTGCTCGCCCTTGCCGCCGCGGCGCTCGGCGGATCGTTTGCCGTCGGGTTCGAGCTCCGGGAGCGGTCGCTTCCGCAACCCGCGGCGCCCGCTGCCCCCGCGCCTCTGCGGGCGGAGGTGCTGCAGGACCTGAGGGCGTACTACTACGAGGCGGTGCCGGTGGCGGCGCTCCACGCAACAAGCGTGAAGGGGATGCTGCGGGCGCTCGCCGATCCGTACACCCGCTACCTGCCGCCGAACGCCTACAGCCAGCTGCGGGCCGCCGAGACCGGCAGCTACCCCGGCGTCGGGCTCGCGCTCGCGCGCGAACAGCGCGGCCTGCGGGTGACCGCGTCGTTCCCGGGGTTCCCGGGGCGTCAGGCCGGGATTCGCCCGGGTGACGTCATCACGACCATCGACGGCACGTCGCTCGCCAGCCTGTCCTACCGGCGGGCGCTCAATCTCATCGGCGGCCGGGCGGGGACGCCGATGCACCTGCGGGTCGTCCGCCAGGGCCGTGACCATCCCCTGTCGCTGACGCTCGTGCGCCGCCACATCGCGCTGCCGTACGTGTCGAGCCGGGTGGTCGACTTCGGCGGCCTGCGGGTGTGCGTCATCAAGCTGCTGGGCTTCCCGGCGACGGCCGGCGCGAGGGTGCGCGCCCTCGCCGGGCGCGCCCACCGCCGCCACGAGGCCGTGATCCTCGATCTGCGCGGCAACCCCGGGGGGCTGCTGTCGCAGGCGGTGGCCGTGGTGCGGGTGTTCGCCCGCAGAGGGGTGGTCGTGCGCACGCAGGGGCTGCACGAGCCACCGCGGCAGTTCTACGCCGACAACACCGCGGTCGGGCGCATGCGCATCGCCGTCCTGATCAACGGCGGCACGGCGAGCGCGGCCGAGGTGGTGGCGGGGGCGCTGCACGCCGATGCGGGTGCCGTCATCGTCGGGCGGCGCAGCTACGGCAAGGGCACCGTGCAGGCGGTCGAGCCGCTCGCCGGCGGCGGAGCGCTCAAGCTGACGGTGGCCAGGTACACGCTGCGCGGCGGGCTCGTGGTCGAGGGACGCGGAATCCAGCCGACGATCCCGGTCGACGCCCGCCCCGGCCGGACCGACCGCGTGCTTCTCACGGCCCTGCGGGCACTGGGTCGTTGACGCCCGAGCCGGCGGCGGCGCCGGTCGTCTGCCAGGTGTCGCTGCGGGCGCGGGTGATGGTGGGCGAGCCGTACTTCGCGTCGGGCCGGCCGCTGACGCTGGGCCGCGTCGGGAGCGTGAACGCGCGCCCCGGGGATCTGGTCGCGGTCGTGGTCACCGGCCCCGGCCGGGGCGTCGTCAGCGCCCATCTGGGGCCACCGGACGACGTGTCGGCCGTCCTGCATGGGCTCGCGATCGAGGCCGGTGCGGCCGCCGCCTGGCCGGACGCCGTGGCCGCCGAGGCCGCAGGGCTGCCGGCTGGGCTGCGCGAGGATGCGGAGCGCCGCGACCTGCGTGCCCTGCTCACGTTCACGATCGACCCGGCGGATGCCCGCGACCACGATGATGCGCTGTCGGTGGACGGCGACCGGCTCCTCGTCCATATCGCCGACGTGGCCGCGTTCGTGCGCGAGGGCGGCGCCATCGACGCCGAGGCCGCCCGGCGGGCGAACTCGGTGTACCTGCCCGGCCGTGTCGACCCGATGCTGCCCGAGCGGCTCTCGTCCGATCTGTGCAGCCTGGTCCCCGGCGACGACCGATATGCGGTCACGGTCGAGGTGGGCGGGGCCGGCCCGTTGCGCGCGTACCGCAGCCTCGTCCGCAGCGACCACCGGCTCACCTACGAGCAGGCCGAGGTGATGCTGGCAAGCGGTGAGGGGCCACCCGACCTGGTGTCCGCCCTGCGCCGGCTCAGCGACTTTGCAGACGGGAGCGCGGCCGCCCGCCTGGCCCGCGGCGGCATTGCGGTCGAGACGCAGGAGCGGACGTTCCGGATCGCCGCCGGAGTGGTGATGGAGGGTGGACGGCGCCCGGACGGCGCCGCCCACAGGCTGGTCGAGGAGCTCATGCTGGCCGCCAACGAAGCGGTCGCCACCGAGCTCGCCGGCGCCGGCGCGGTGGTGCCGTTTCGGGTGCACGAGCCGCCCGAGCCGGACGCGCTTCACGCCCTGGTCGAGCGGCTCGAGGCGCTCGATGTGCCCACGCCGCCGGTGCCCGACCTCCACGCGGGGCAGGCGGCCGCGCGCTTTGCGGGCCTGCTCAGCCAGGCGGTGGCGCGGTATGTCCGAAACTCGGGCCGGGGCCGCGAGGCCTTCCCGGGGATGGTGCTGCGCGCGCTGCGTAAAGCCCGCTACGACCCCGTGAACCGCGGGCACGCGGGGCTCGCGAGCCCCGCGTACTGCCATTTCACGTCTCCCATCCGCCGCTACCCCGACCTGATGGTGCACCGGGCGCTCCTGCGCCACCTCGGAGCGCGTTCAGCGCCGCCGCCGGCGGCCGAGGACGTGGGTGCCGCCGCGGTGCACGCCTCGGAGGCCGAGAGAGCCGCCGAGCGGCTCGAGCGCCGCGGCGACGACATCTGCGCCGCCTTCCTGCTCGACGACGTGCTCTACGAACAGGGCTGGGAGGCGACGTTCCCGGGCGAGGTGGTGGGGCTGATCGATTCCGGCGCGTTCGTGCGCTTCGGCGACCTCTACGAGGGCTATCTTCCGGGGCGGTCGTGGTCGGGCGAGTACGTGCAGCTCGATCCGCACGGAGTGGCGCTCATCGCCGGTCGCAGCGGGCGGCGATTGCGGCTGGGAGACCCGGTGGAGGTGGCGGTGCAGACGGTCGACCGCGTCGGCGGGCGGGTGAGGATTCGCGCGGCGGGCGCGTAGTAGGCACAATCCGTTTCGATGTCACCGGGGCGCGGGAAGGGGATTTGGGCAACGCGGCTTGCCGTGCTCGTTTTGGTGGTCGCGGCGATCGGCGGTGTCGCGTTCGTGCTGACCGGGTCGCGCGGGGACGCCGCCCGCACATCGCCCTCCGATCCGCTTGCCCCGGTGGCGCGGTTCGTCGCGGCCTGGCACACCGACGACTACCACAGCATGTACGCCGAAATCACCCCCCGGTCGCGGGCGCGGGTGCCCTATTCGCGCTTCGTCGCCCTGTACCGCCACACGGCCGCGGTGGCGACGATGCGCGGCCTGCACTCGGTCGGCCGCCTCCGCCTCGATCATGGGGCCGTCGATGTGACGATGTCGGTGGCGACGCGCCTCTTCGGCCGGGTGACCGACGTGATGTCGGTGCCCATGGTGCGCACGGCGGCCGGCGAACGGGTGTCGTGGACCCGGGGGCTCACGTTCCCGGGGCTTGGGTCGGACGAGCGCCTGGTCGTGCATGTGGTCCCGCCGAAGGGCCGCGGGCGGATCCTCGACCGCAGCGGCGCGGTGCTCGCCGAGGGCCCCGCAACCCACCGCATCTACCCGCAGGGCTCGGCCTTTGCGGTCATCACCGGCTACGTCAAGACGCCCGATCCGGAGCAGGTCGCGGCCCGGGTGCGGGCGGGCTGGCCGGCCACGGAGCCCTACGGCCAGGGCGGCCTCGAGGAGTCGCTCGACCCGATCCTGGCCGGAACCCCGCGATTCGCGTTGCGGGCGGTCTCGAAGGTGACCGGCCGCATCCGCGTGCTGGCGCTGCGACCGGGTCAGAGCCCGCGCAACGTCACCACCACGCTGCGGGTGCCGATCCAGCAGGCGGCCGCCACCGCGCTTGGCTCCCGCTACGGCGGCGTGGTCGTGCTCAGCGCCCGCACGGGCGCGGTCGAGGCCGACGCCGGCCTGGGCATGGACCTGATCCAGCCGCCCGGATCGTCGTTCAAGGTGATCACGGCGTCCGCCGCCCTGACGGCGGGGACGGCGACGCTCGAGTCCGAGTACACGTACGCCCGCTACGCAACCCTGGACGGCTTCCGGCTGCACAACTTCCACCACGAGTCGTGCGGCGGCTCGCTGGTCGAGGCGTTCGCCGTCAGCTGCAACTCGGTGTTCGCGCCGCTCGCCGACGAGGTGGGCGCGCCCAAGCTCGTGGCGATGGCGGATGCATTCGGGTTCAACCACCCGGCGACGATCGCCTACCCGGTGCCCGAGAGCGTCACCCGGCCGCCGTCGGGGATGACCTCGACGCTCGATCTGGGCGTCGCCGGCATCGGCCAGGGCGGGGTGGACGCGACGCCGCTGCAGATGGCCTCGGTCGCCCAGACGATCGCCTCGGGCTGCACCCGGAGGC
The DNA here is from genome assembly GCA_963703275.1 of uncultured Actinomycetes bacterium. Classification (GTDB taxonomy): domain Bacteria; phylum Actinomycetota; class Thermoleophilia; order Gaiellales; family JAICJC01; genus JAICJC01. The sequence goes on from OY969804.1 coordinate 1,068,620, forward strand.
CGCCGTTCCTGATCCGGCGGCCCTTGCGGGCGCGGGAGCCTGACGTGCCCGTGCGGGCGTGCTCGCGGCGGGTCGCGTCCGAGGTCACGACGATGATGGAGGCCGTCGTGAGCTACGGCACCGGCACGGCGGCGGCGATCCCCGGCGTGACGGTGGCCGGCAAGACCGGGACCTCCGAGGTCGGACCGGCCAACGTCCCCACCGACGCCTGGTTCATCGCGTTTGCCCCGGTGGGGGCGCCCAAGGTCGCCGTGGCCGTGCTGGTGGTCAAGGGCGGCGTGGGCGGCGAGACGGCCGCGCCGATCGCCCGCCAGGTGCTCGAGGCGGCGCTCGGCCAGTGAGCGTCCCGTCTGCTAGCATGGCCGCCGCCATGCACCCGCGCAGCCAAAACGTCGAGTCGATCCGCCAGACGGTCAGGCTCCTGCGCCACTGCATCGCCCGCGTTCAGGGCTGACACGGCCCCCGCCAGGGGAGAGGTGCGCCCACAGGGCGGCCTCCGACCCCGCAGGTCCGTCGTCCACACCCTCTCGAGGACCCATGAACGCTCGCACGCTCGCAGTCTTCCGCCTCTATCAGCTCTTCAACGGCATCCTCTTCTCCGGCCCCATCTGGGCCGTGTTCCTGCTGTCGCGCGGCCTCAGCCTGACCCAGTTCGGGTTCGTCGAGGCCGCGCTGCACGTGGGCATGCTGGTGGCCCAGGTGCCGACGGGCGCGCTCGCCGACGCGCTCGGCCGGCGGCGGCTGCTGGTCGCGGCCGGCTTCTTCTCGGCCGCCGCCGAGCTGGGATACGTGTACGCGCCCGGCTTTGCGCTGATCTGCGTCGCGGGGGCGGTGCACGGGGTCGCGTTCGCCCTGCGCACGGGCGCGGACGAGGCGTACCTGTTCGACTCGCTCGCGCACGACGACGCCCAGGCGCAGTACCCGCGCATGCTGGGCGGCCTGTGGGCGGTGTTCCAGTTCGCGAGCGCGATCTCGTTCATGGTCGGCGGTCTGATCGCGACGGTCTCGCCGCCGCTGGCGTTCTGGATGACCGCGGTCTGCGCCCTCACCGCGAGCGCCATCGCCACCCGCCTGCCCGATGACGCCCGCGGCCGGGTCGGCGACGGGGTACGCGTGGCGGGCGACGGCGTGCGGGCGGTGCTGCGCTCGCCCCGCCTGGGCGTGCTGACCCTGGCGTGGAGCGTCTACTGGGCGGCCGTGACCAGCTGGTGGTTCTACGCTGCGCCGCTGTTCCAGGAGCGGGGTGCATCCGACGCGCTCCTGGGCTTCGTGCTGGGTGGGGCCCTGCTGGCGGGTTCGGGCTTCTCGTGGATCGGCGGCCGGCTGGGCGAGCGCGTCCCGCTGACCGTCGCGGTGGGTGTCGCCTCGGCCGTGGCGGCGGCCGGGCTCGTGATCGGGGCGGCGCTGCCCGGCCTGGCGGGGCCCGTGATCGTACTGATGCTGATCGCGGGAGCACCCGAGCTCGTCTACGTGACCCTGTCGACCTACCTGCAGCACAACACCCGGTCGGAGTTCCGGGCCACGTCGATGTCGATCGCCGAGGGCTGTTTCTCGGTGCAGATGCTGTGGCTCTTCCCGCTCACCGGGTACCTGATCCAGCAGCACGGCTACACGGTCGGATTCGGCTTCTGTGCCGTGCTCATCATGCTCGGGGCGGGGCTCTTCATCGGCTCGCAGCGGCTGCCGGGCCTCGAGCCTGCGAAACTCCCGGCATGACCTACTCGATCGTGGCCCGGGACGCGGACACGGGTGAGCTGGGAGCCGCCATCCAGTCGAAGGCGTTCTGCTGCGGCGTCGGCACCCTCTGGGTCGAGGCCGGCGTCGGCGCCGTCGCCACGCAGTCGTTCAGCGACCCGTCATACGGCCCGCTCTGCCTGCTCGCGCTGCGGAGCGGCGCGACGGCCGCCGCCGCGCTGGCCGGCGCGACCCGCCGCGACCGGCTCTCGCCCTACCGTCAGGTGGGCGTGGTGGCCGCGACGGGGACGTCCGCGGCGTTCACGGGCCGGGCGTGCATTCCCCAGGCCGGTCACGTCCACCGCACGAACGTCGCCTGCCAGGCGAACATGATGGACCGGGCCACCGTGTGGCCGGCCATGCTGGAGACGTTTCGGGGCGCGACCGGATCGATGGCCGAGCGACTGGTGGCGGCACTCGAGGCCGGACAGGGCGAGGGCGGCGACTGGCGCGGCCAGGAGGCGGGGCGGGTGCTGGTCGTCTCGGGCGAGCCCAGCGGCAGCCCCTGGCGCGACGTCGTCTGCGACGTGCGCGTCGACAATCACCCCGAGCCGGTGGCCGAGTTGCGCCGGCTGGTGCTGCGAAACCAGGCGCTGCGGGCCCCGGCCAGGGCCGATTCCGTCGCCGCGGCGGTCGCGGCCGCCCTCGCGGCGGGTCTCGAGGAGCCGCATGTCACCCTCGCCGCGCTTCGCACCGCGGTTTTGACGGGCGAGGTCGAAGCCGCCCGGGCCCACCTCGACGGTCTGCTCGCCCAGGAGCCCCGCTATCTCGAGCTCGTGCGCCGGCTGCCGGACATCCCCGCCATGCTCGGGATCGAGCCGATGCTGCCTGTGGTGGATCGGGGGCCGGTCAGCCCGCCCGGCGCAGGTCGCGCAGGATCTCGCGGGCGGCGTTCCGGCCCGGCCCGCCGGTGAGGCCGCCCCCGGGGTGGGCTCCGGCTCCGCACAGGTAGAGGCCGCGGACGCCCAGCCGGTGGCGGGCAAGGCCGATCACCGGGCGCCAGGCGAAGAACTGGTCGAGCGCGGGCTCGGCGTGATACAGGTGGCCGCCGGAAAGACCGTACTCCTGCTCGATCCCGGCCGGAGTCAGCACCCGGGTCTCGCCGATCAGGCCGCCGATCCCCGGTGCATGCCGTTCGAGCACCGCCACGACCCGTTCGGCCACCTCGCCGGGGTCGGCGGCATACGGCACCCACTGGGCGAGCACCGTCATGCGGTGGCCGTCGTCCGCGCGGGCGGGGTCAGACAGCGTCGGGATGGTGGCCTCGAGGGCGGGCCGGTCGCTCACGCGGCCGTACTTCCAGGCGTCGAACGCCTGCTCGACGGCGTCGATCCCCGGGGCGACCACGAGCCGTCCCTGCAGTGCCAGGTCGTCCTCGACACCGGGGAATGTGGGCAGGGCGGTCAGGTCGAAGTCGAGCCGGGCGGTCGCGCCCGGAGTGCGGATGTTGCCCGCCCGCCAGCGCATCCGCGGACCGGCCACGACCGGGTCGAGCCAGCGGGTGAGCACCGTCTTGGGGTCGACCGCCGAGGCCACCGCCGACGCGGTCAGCTCCTCGCCCGACGCCAGCTCCACCCCGGCCACATCGCCGTCACGGGTGATCACCGACACGACCTCGGCGCCGGTGCGCACATCGACGCCCAGGGCGCGGGCCGCCCCCGTCAGCGCGCCGGCGAGCGCGGTGGGCCCGCCGCTGACATAGGCGGTCTGGCCCGCGGCACCGCCGTCGTTTCCGGCCGAGTCGTTCACGAGCACGAGCGCCGTTCCGGCCGACCATGGGCCCATGGCCGTGAACTGCGTCCCACGGGCGGCGACCGCGGCCCGGACGCCGTCGTCCCCGAACCACTCGCCGACAAAGTCTGCGACCGCCATCGGCAGCACCCGGGTGAGCTCACGCGCGGTGCGGGTGCCGAGGCGGCGGTAGGCCCGGGCCAGTCGCAGGCCCGCGGGCGCGTCGGCCAGCGCCGCCCGGTCGAGCCGGGGCGGGGTCGAGGCCTGCACCTCGGCCACGAACGCGGCCAGCAGGCGCAGGTGGGCATCGAAGCGCAGAAACGCCTCGGCGTCGCCCGGAACATGGCGCGCGAGCTCCTCGGCGGTGCGCTCGGGATCGCTCCAGAACACGAGTGCGGGGGCGTCCTCGCGCAGAGCGGTCATGCGCACGGCCGGCCGGATCAGCTCGAGGCCATGCCCGGCCAGGTCGAGGTCGTCGATCACGGCGGACTGCAGCCGCCCGGCGGTGTGGAAGACATCGCCGATGCCGCCCATGGCTGCGCGCCGCTCGAGCACCATCACCCGCTGGCCGGCCCGGGCGAGGTACGCGGCGCACACCAGGCCGTTGTGGCCGCCTCCGGCCACGATCACGTCATAGTCGGGCACGCACACCCCTTCTGCGGCCGCGATGACGCAGCAGCTCGAGAGCCGCGATCCGGCCCGGCGCGCCCATGAGCCCGCCGCCCGGGTGCGCGCCCGACCCGCACATCCACAGGTTCTCGACGGGCGTCCGGTAGCGGGCCCAGCCGGGCACCGGCCGGTTGAAGAAGAGCTGCTCCAGCGAGAGCTCGCCCTGGAAGATGTTGCCCTCGGTGAGCCCGATCCGGCGCTCGATGTCGAGCGGCGTCAGCACCTGGCGGCCGACGATCAGGTCGCGAATGTTCGGCGCCCGCTCGGCGATCGTGTCGATCACCGTGTCTCCGAAGGCGTCCCGGGCGGCGTCGTCCCACTCGGCGCCGCCGGCCAGGTGGTACGGGGCGTACTGCACAAAGCAGCTCATGACGTGCTTTCCCGGCCGGCGCCATGGCGGGATCGACCAGCGTCGGAATGATCATGTCCACGTACGGACGGGCCGAGAAGCGGCCGTATTTGGCGTCGTCGTAGGCCCGCTCCATGTAGTCCACCGACGGCGAGAAGCTGATCGCGCCGCGCAGGTGCTCGCCCTTCCCGGGCAGGCAGGTGAAGTCGGGCAGGCCGTCGAGCGCCAGGTTGACCTTGCCCGACGAGCCGCGGAAGTGGTAGCGGGCCAGGTCGGCCTCGAACTGGGGGTCGAGCGTCCCCGGCTCGAGCAGGTGATTGAAGGTCACGCGCGGGTCGGCGCTCGAGAGCACGGCATCGGCCTGGAGCTCTTCGCCCGAGACGAGGGTGACGCCCGTCGCCCGGCCGCCCTGAACGTCGATCCGTGCGACCTCGGCCTCGGTGCGCACCTCGGCGCCCTGCGCCCGGGCGGCCGAGGCGATCGCCAGGCTCACTCCGCCGGTACCGCCGCGGGGGATGCCCCAGGCGCGGAAGGCGCCGTCGATCTCGCCCATGTAGTGGTGCAGCAGCACGTAGGCGGTGCCGGGCGAGCGCACGCCCTGGAACGTGCCGATGATGCCCGAGGCCGACATCGTCGCCTTGAGCGGGTCGGTCTCGAACCACTGATCGAGGAAGTCGGCCGCGCTCATGGTCATCAGCTGGATGAAGGCGTCCTTGAGCCGCCGGGGGAGGTCGGCGAAGCTGCGCCCGAGCCCGGCCAGCGGCAGCCACTGGCGGGGGTCGATGCGGCCCTGGTCGGGCGGCACCGCCGCCAGGATCGGCTTCACGAACCGCGCCATCTGCACCATCGCGTTGCCGTACTCGTCGTAGGCCTCGGCGTCGGCAAGCGACCACCGCCGCAGCTCGCGAATGGTGCGCGCGTGGTCGTTCGTTCGCCACAGGAAGTCGCCGTCGAGCGGGGTGAACGTCCCGTCGAGCGGCAGGATCTCGAGCCCGTGGCGCGGCAGCTCCAGCTCGCGCACGATCTCGGGCCGAAGCAGCGACACCACGTAGGAGGCGACGCTGAAGCGGAAGCCGGGGACGATCTCCTCGGTGACGGCCGCGCCGCCGAGGACGTCGCGGCGCTCGAGGGCGACCACGCGCAGGCCGGCGCGGGCCAGGTATGCGGCCGTCACCAGGCCGTTGTGCCCCCCGCCGACCACGATTGCGTCGTAGCGCTCCGCCATGCTCGCCCGAGCCTACCGGGGACGGACGCGCCCAAGCCCCGTAAACTGGCCCGGTGAGCGTCGGCACCCCCTTCCACGAGCGCACCGCGCCCCTCAACCGCAAGCTGGCCTGGGGCGACTGGGCCGGCTACGCGGCGGCTGCGGCGTATGCCGACAGTCACGACATCGAGTACAACGCGATCCGGCAGGCGGCTGCGCTGATCGACGTCTCGCCGCTCTACAAGTACCTGGTCAGCGGCCCCGACGCGGTCCGGCTCGTCGACCGGGTCATCACGCGCGACGCCACTCGCCTGCAGGTGGGGCACGTCTGCTACACGCCATGGTGCGACGAGCGCGGCAAGGTGATCGACGACGGCACCGTCGCGCGGCTCGGCGACACGAGCTTCCGCTGGACGGCCGCCGACCCCTGCTACCGCTGGCTGCACCTGAATACAGCGGGTCTCGAGGTCGACATCCAGGACGTGACCGACACGGTCGGCGCGCTGGCGCTGCAGGGCCCGCGCAGCCGGGCGGTGCTCGAGCAGGCGACCGGTGCCGACTGGTCGGACGTCGGCTACTTCCGGCGCCGGGCGGCCACCGTGGCGGGGATCGAGATCGACGTCAGCCGGACCGGCTACACGGGTGACCTGGGCTACGAGCTCTGGGTCGACGCCGATCGCGCTCCCGAGCTCTGGGATGCGGTGATCGCCGCCGGCGCCGACCACGGCCTGCGCCCGGCGGGGATCCGGGCGATGGACGTCGCCCGCGTCGAGGCCGGATTGATCCTGCTCGAGGTCGACTACACGAGCGCCCGCCACGCCATGACAGCCGAGCACGAGTACACGCCGTTTGAGATCGGGCTCGGCCGGCTGGTCAACCTCGACAAGCCCGACTTCGTCGGCCGGCGGGCGCTCGTCCGCGACCGCGACGCCGGCGTGCCGGCCCGGCGGCTGGCCGGGATCGAGCTCGACTGGCAGGGGATCGAGGCGGCGTTCGGCCGCCACGGCCTGGCTCCGGCGGTGGCCGCGACCGTGAACCGCGACCCGATCCCGATCTTCTACGCGGGCAACCAGGTCGGCCGCGCCACCAGCACCTGCTGGTCGCCGACGCTCAAGAAGATGATCGCCCTGGCCTCGCTCGGGCCCGGCCTGCGGCCCGACGCGCCGCTCGACATCGAGTGGTCGGTCGAGGGCGAGCGCGGCCGTGTCGGCGCGCGGGTGGTGGATCTGCCCTTCCTCGACCTCGAACGGCGGCGCACGTAGTACTAACTACAGTTCCGGCATGCCCGCCGGACGCAAGCTGATCGTCGACAACCGCAAGGCCCGCCACGATTTTCACATCCTGGAGCGGCTCGAGGCGGGCATCGCGCTCACCGGGACCGAGGTCAAGTCGCTGCGCGAGGGCGGCGGCAACCTGCGCGAGGCCTACGCCCAGCTGCACGACGGAGAGGTCTTCCTGGTCGGGGCGCACATCGCGCCCTACCGGCAGGGGAACATGCAAAACCACGAGCCCATGCGCGAGCGCAAGCTGCTGCTGCACCGGCGCGAGATCGAGCAGCTCGGGCGCAAGGTGGCCGAGCGGGGGATGACGCTGGTTCCGCTCCAGCTCTACTTCGCCGACGGGCGGGTGAAGCTCGAGCTGGGCCTGGCGCGGGGCAAGGAGGGCGTCGACAAGCGCCACGCGATCGCCGAGCGCGACGCCAAGCGGCAGATGGACAGGGCGCTGCGCTCGGTCGAGCGGCAGCGGCGGTGAGTGCCGCGGTGCGGCCGGCGCTCCCCGCCGATGCCGCCGGCATCGCCTCGCTCATGAGCGAGCTGGGCTATCCGCTCTCGCCCGCCGACGTCGTGCGGGGCATCGCCGGTCCCGCCGGCGGCGGCCGGTCGGCGGTGCTCGTCGCAGAGCGTGCGGGCAGCGTCGTCGGTGTCATCACCCTCCACATGGTGCCGGTGCTGCACGAGCCGGGCGACTGGTGCCGCCTGACCTCGCTCGTGGTGGCCCCGTCGGCCCGCCGGTGCGGTATCGCTCGGGCGCTCGTGGCCGAGGCCGAGTCGCGGGCCCGGGCCGCCGGGTGCGTGCGTATCGAGGTGACGAGCGCCCGACATCGCGACGGCGCGCACGACTTCTACCGCAGCCAGGGCTATGACCAGGTGTCCGAGCACTTTCTGAAGCCGCTTCGGAGGGCCGCGCAATGAGGCTCGACGTGCGCTTCGAGGCCATCCCGGTCGAGGCCATGCGGGCGTTTCTCGAGCCGCTCGGTTACCGCTTCGACTGGGGCCCCGAGCTGGACGGCATCGGCTTTCACTGGCAGAAGCAGCCGCTCTCGGGGACGGGGGTGCGGGCGACCTACTTCCCCGACGGCGGCGAGGGCCTGCTCGTCATCGAGACCGACGGGCTGGCATCGCCCTCCGACGCGGTGATGCAGGATGTGACGGCGCGGCTGCTGGCCGAGCGTTTCGTGCGCGCGTCCGTGTGGTGTGCGACCACCGGCCGGGCCGAGTACGCGGGCGGCCAGGCCGCGGAGCCGCCCGCGCCGGGAGTCGATCCACCGCCGTGGTACACGTAGGCGGTTACCAAGGCGACGGCATTTGCAGGGTTTTTGCCTGCAATCGGGAAGATTCAAAGCCATGATGGCCACCCCGGACGGCGAGTCGGCGATCACCCACCAGCTGCTGCATGTCCTGGAAACGGCGATCTACATCACGGTCGGGGTGTTCCTGACGGTCGCCGCAGGGTTCCTGCTGGTGGGGACGGTCAACGACCTCCGCAACGCCGTCAGCAATGGCTCCAACGCCGTCGACATCGGCGTGCTGGTGCTCGACCGCATCCTGTTGATGCTGATCGTCGCCGAGCTGGTGTACACCCTCGGCCTCGTCATCCACACGCACGAGCTTTCGGCCGAGCCGTTCCTGTTCATCGGCCTGATCGCCGTGGTGCGGCGAACGCTGATCGTGACGGCGTCGATCGAGAGCTTCCCGTCGGCCGGCCGCGGCCTCACCAATCTCCTGTTGCAGCTCGGCGCCCTCAGTCTGCTCGCGATTGCCCTGTCGGTCGCGGTCTTCCTCATCCGCCGCAGCGATCGGGAGCCACGGCCGGCGGTCGAGCCTCAGACCGGCGCCCAACCGGTCTGACCGGCGATGCTCCAAGAGCGGTCGTGGTCGACCGCCGCCAGACGCCGCGCGGCGAGCTCGTGCTGCGGCGCGCCGGCGAGCACTTCGAGGTGATCGCCAACGGGACGTTCCTGATGGACACCCGCGACGGCCGCTCCGAGCGGGCCCTCGTGCGGGAGGCGATCGCGGGCCGCGACGGCGTGCGCCTGCTGCTCGCCGGCCTCGGCGTCGGCTTCTCGCTGGACGAGGCGCTCACCACGGACGCGGTGCGCGAGGTGGTCGTGGTCGAGCTCGAACCCACCATCGTCGAGTGGGCGCGCTCCCAACTGCGCGGACTGACGCGGCATGGCCTCGACGACCCGCGCGTCCGGCTGGTGGTGGCTGATATCCGCGAGGCGATCGAGAAGGTCGACGGCGACTTCGACGCCGTCTGTCTCGACGTCGACAACGGCCCCGGGTGGCTCGTGCACGAGGCGAACGCCGAGGTGTACACCGACCACGGGCTGGAGCTCTTCGGCCGGCGGCTGCGGGCCGGGGGCCGGCTGGCGGTGTGGGCGGCGGCGCCCGATGCCGCGTTCGAGGGCCGCCTGCGGCGCCTTTTCGGCGAGGTTGCGACGGTCTCGATCCCGGTCGCCCGCGGGCCGGACGACGTGGTGTATGTCGCTACAGCGCGAGGAGCGTAGGGGCGAGCGCGCGCAGCTCGGCGAGTGCCCTGTCCGGGTCGGCGGTCACGGGCTGGACGGCGACGTGGTCGGCGCCCGCGTCGAGGTGTGCGCGCACGCGCTCGGCGATCGCCTCGGGATCGCCCCAGGCGATCAGCCCGTCGACGAGGCGGTCGCTGCCGCCGTCTGCGAGGTCGGACTCGTCGAACCCGTCCTCGCGCCAGCTGCGCGTGTAGTTCGGGAGCTGCAGGTAACGGCCCAGGTGCTCGCGTGCGATCGCGCGGGCCTGCGCGGGATCGGTCTCGAGCACGATGCCCTGCTCGGGGGCGAGCACAGGCCCGGCGCCGAGGACCGACCGGGCGCGTGCCGTGTGGGCGGGGCTGACCAGGTAGGGATGGGCGCCGTGCGCGCGGTCGCGGGCGAGCTCGAGCATGCGCCGGCGCAGCGCCGCGAGCACCAGCGGCACCGGCTCGGCGGGCGGCGGCGCCCGGTAGACGGCCAGGTCGAGTTCGCCCAGATAGTCGCGCATCGCGCTCACCGGCCGTCCGTAGTCGTGTCCGCGCAGCTTCACGGCGGGCGCGTGGCTGACGCCGAGCCCGAGCACGAACCGGCCGTCGAACGCCTCTGCGAGCGCCTGCGCGGCGGCGTTCGTGGCCGCCGGATCCCGGGCGTAGATGCTGGCGATACCCGTGGCCACCGTGATCCGCCGGGTCGCCGCCAGCAGGATGGCGGCGTGGACGAACGCCTCCTTGTTCACCGCCGTCTCGCCGAACCAGACCGCCGGGTATCCGAGCTCCTCCAGCTCCCCGGCCGCCGCGCGCTCGCTGGTGGCCGACTGCAGGCCGAGCAGCGTCAGCCAGGCACCGACGCGCCCGAGGCGGCCGCGCAGCCGGTCGCGTTCGCCGGGATCGACCATCTAGATGCGCGCCCGGCCGTTTGCGCTCGACATGACCTCGGCCCGCGCCGCCTCGCCGAAGTGCGTCCTGCAGGCGCTCAGCTCGCGCTCCTCGGCCTCGAGCAGCTCCCACTCCTCATCGACGTCCTCGCCGCGGCTCAGGGCGTTGTAGACCCCATGGAGATGACCCAGGCAGGCCTCGAGCTCCTCGTTCACGCGTACGGCCGCCGTTGTGGCCTGCGAGGTCGACCCGAACGCCGAGTGGATCTGCATGAGTCGCTCGGCCATCTCGTCGTGACGCGCCATCATGCGCGCGAAGAGGTCGTCGCGATCCTTGCGCACGCCCTCCCACTTCGCCGCGGTGAGCAGACTCTGGGCGGCGGCCGCAGCGCCGGCAAACGTGTTCGCCTCGGCCGCCATCTGGTCACGGGAGCGCTCCTCGACGTCGATCTCACGCTCACGGTGGCGGGCCCACATCAGAATGCCCGCACCGCAGGCGCTCCCGGTGAGACCGCCCACGACGGCGACCGCAAATGTCTCGACCATGCTCAAGACGACCCAACCCCATGATCCACGGCCGTGCCCGGCCGATTCCCCTCGATCCGGTACCATAGTACCCATCTCCGCAAGGGGGCGACCTGGTTTCGACACGGTTGGCTTTCGAGGAGAGTTGCAAGCCGAGGTTCCAGGTGGCCTCGTAAATCCCCTGGAAACCGCAAGTGCGGAATCTGATCTCGCACTCGCTGCCTAACACTAGGTAGCGCATCGGCCCCTCCAGCCCGCGGGAGGGACCCCCGGTGTCAAATAGCGGGCTTGCCGGAAGGGGGAACGCCTCCGCCGCCGACCGGGACTTCAAAGAGGGGCTAGCTCGAGCGGTGGCCCGTCCGGGGGCAGTTGCCCGAGCGAATCCAAAACCCGGAATACGCTTGTAGACGCTCTTTTCGTACGATCGTGGACGCGGGTTCGATTCCCGCCGCCTCCATCCCTCTATTCAAGCCAAATCCAGTTCGTGCGAAATGTCACGCTAGATCGTGAGATCTGGTCATTAACGCCCGATTCCGTCCCCATTGTCCCATTTCCGTTAGTTGGGACAGGTGGTGGGGAGGGTGATGGTGAGCGGCAGGCTGGTGTAGGTGTTGTGGGTGGTCTTGTGATCGAGGGTGTAGGTGATGGTGAGGGTGCGGTTCTCGGTGATGCGGTGGCCGGCGGTGGCCGTGGTGCATGCGGGGGCGATGTTGTAGTGCAGGTTGACGCCGACCCAGTCCCCGGGCTGGATCGTGAACGGTCTGATCGGCGGTTCAGGAGAGTACGGCTGTTGCAGTTCTGCCGCCATTCCGGGATTGGCTCGTGACGGTGGGATCAGGATCTTGGCGCCGGTGTAGCGGATGGGCGCGGCTTTGGAGACCACGGGCGTGACCGCCAGCACGGTGACGGGGTGCCCGTTGGGGTTTTCGAGTATGAAGCCGAGTCCGAGCGTGGTTCCGGGGAGGTAGGAGACGCTGTTTCCGGCACCGCCGCTGCCGCCGTTTGCCTTGCCCCCAGACTCCCATCCCTGAAGCACGAGCCGTTTGGGTGGCGTGGTCGACGGTGGCCGCCAGTTGCTCGGGCACGGAAGCGGAGGAGCGAGCGTTGCCGGGCCGAAGCCCACCTCGACGCACGACTGGTAGCGGCGATCAGCCACGTCTGCGAGACCGCTTGAGAGCCTCGTCGACTGACCACTGACATAGAGTGGCTTGCCGTTCGCCTCATACAGCGCGAGGAAGATGCCGTCACTGCGAAGGCGCTGAAGTCGCACCTGCAAGGGCTGAAGGCGCCGACGCAAGAACCAAACCGGGTGGGCGATCTGGAGCGCGACGTCGGCGGAGTATCCGTCTGGCTCGGCCGCGCGGACAAAGAGCACGTGCCCGCCGGACGTCTCTGCCGCCGCCACCACTCGGCGCCGGAACGACGCCAGCCCGTCCGGCCGGGCCGCCGGCAGCGAGCGTCCTCCGGTCACTCGGCTGGCCCCCGACCCATCTGCCACGACCACCACCCGTGGCAAGCCGAGAGACGCTGAACGGTCGCGAAATGCTCCACCCACCAGCCACGCCTCCCAGTCGCCCAGCGAATTGTCATGACCACGCGCCACACGAGCCTCGGTCGCCACCAGTTCGACGTCTCCGGGACGAAGCGGATGCCACTCCTTCGGTGCCGGCTCGACCGTGAGCATTCGCAGCTGCGTCGGTCGCATCCCACGCACAATCCGACGCAGCAACGCTCGCTCAGCCGGGCTGCCACCCGCGATCACCGGTGCATACGCGGCGGGAACCGCTACGGCCCCGATCCCGCGGGAGTGAGTCGTCAAGGCCGACTGGCGAGACTGCCCGCAACCGCTCACCGCCACTACACCTATCACCAAGGCGATGGCAGTCCGTACGGGTTGGACGCGTCTCAATGGCATTACTCCTATAGACGCAGCCGAAGTCGCGAAGGTTCCCGTCCCTGCGTGCAGCGTGGCAGCCGGCCCGGTCGGATTCGTGGCCCGGAACTGGCTCAGGGCCGCGTGCGAAGCGCGGAATCTCCGCCACCCGTAATCACGGTCGCAGATGGCTGCTCACGGGTAGCGCTGCAGTGGCCCGTCACAAGGTTGCCGAAACGCTGGACTGTCTAGGATGACTGGCACTCGGTCTCTGCCCGAACGTTTCGAGCGCGCAAGGGCCGGGTACTACAGTCAAATGGCCGTCATGGTCACTCTCACGACACTAGGCGTCGCACTGGTTTGGGTCGGGCTGCGGCCAGGCCCGTGGCACTTCTAGCCGCGCGGTCATTTCGGCTCGCCGCAACATCTAATCGGCGAGCCGTTAGGCGCTTGCCGGGGCGGGCGTTGCGATGCTGGCGAGCAGTCGGGTCGCGGTGGCGTGGAAGCGTTGGTGATCGTGGCGGGGCTGGGCGACGAGCATCGCGCCTTGGATCGCACTGACGATCATCCGCGCGGTGTCGCGGGCCGCTCCGGAGAAGCGGAGCTCGGCGTTGGTTCGGGCCCGGTCGAGCACCCGTTCGAGCCATGCTTCGTTGGCGTCGAAGAACGCGACGACGGCGTCTTGCATTCCGGTTGGGAGCGTTTGGTAGTCGGCCGCGAGCATCCCGCACAGGCACATGCGTTGGCCGCGCAGCACATCGGAGTGAAGTTCGAGGTAGGCGGCGAGCTTGGCCGCCCCGTCGGGCGCCGCGGTGTCGATCGCGTCGAGTGCGTCGGTGAAGCGGACGGTGTAGCGGGCGATCAGCGCTTCGCCGAGTTCCGCCTTGCCAGGAAAGTGGTAGTGCAGGCTCGCCCTGGTGATGCCGAGCTCGGCGGCGACATCGCCGTAGCTGAAGGCGTTGAAGCCGCGGGCTTGGACGAGCCGCTCGGCGATGTCGAGGATCCGCTCGGCGGTGTCCGGCCCCGGCCTATTCTCATTCGATCGAGCCCTGCGGCCGCCCTGTGTCGTTGCCATCCCGCCATTGTTGCAGAACGGTCCCTTGACTGTCTACCTACTGGTAGGTAAGAATACGCTCAGTCCATGAGGCAAAGGGGGAAATGATGGCCGTGACGCACCAGACCGAGCACAAGAGCTTCGAGCGCCCCGACGAGCTGCGCGACTTCCCGAACGGCCGCGCCGAGATCCTCAGCGTCGGCGGCGCCGAGATCGGCCGGCTCGTGTTCGAGCCGGGTTGGCGCTGGTCGAATGACGTGAAACCGATCGCGGGCACCGACAGCTGCGAAGCGCCCCACTTCCAGTATCACGTCAGCGGCAGGCTCGGCATCAGGATGGACGACGGCACCGAGCTCGTCGCCGAACCCGGCGACATCACCTCGCTACCAAGCGGCCACGACGCCTGGGTCGTCGGAGACGAACCAGCCGTCGTCGTCGACTGGTACGGCGCCAGCACATACGCCAAACCCAGCTGACCCCGGAGTCTGGTCGATCTCGTCGTCGAAGGAGCCCCGCGTCCGAGTCGCCGATCCGCAGGGGCTTCGCCACGCGACGGCCACCTCGTCGCCGCCTACGGAATCGACATGGCCGCGAACGCTGACAGGACGTCATCGCGCAGGGCGCACTGGCCGGAGACGGCGAGGCGCCGGTAACCGAAGACGCGTTGATGAAGCTCGCCTGGTTGTCGAGTTCCGCGACGACCGTGGGCCAGAGCGAGGCCGTCGAAGATCAGCAGGTCGCCCGGCCGCAGCGCAATGTCGACCTCGACCGCCTCGATGCTCAGGCCGTGTCGCGCGAAGAACCGAAGCTCGGAAGACACGTCGTGGAACTCCGTCCCGCAGAGGAACTCGGGATAGACCTTCACGCTCGGCAGCTCGGGCGGGGCGCCGCCTGCCGCCTCAACGATCCGCGCAAGGCTGCCTTCGGCGTATCCGTCCTCGCCCCTCCAGGCACCATGGGTCATCCCGTACACAGCCACGCGCTCGAGCAACTCCTGCTCGGATGGCCAGGATCGCTGTTGGAGGAGAGCCGCGAGCGGGACAAGCCGCGTGACCGCGGCGACTTTCTGCCGGTCTTGCGGGATGTAGAGCGCGGTGTACCGCGCAACGTCCTGCTCGACCCGGGGGTCCAGCGGCAGACCGAAATCGAAGTGCAAGGTCTGGAAGTCCCTGCTCTCGTGTCCGTCCGCTGGCGGTAGAACGAAATCGCCGATCACCTCGATAGACGGCTGACCTGCCGCTGGGCAGCACTTCTCGAGGATGCGACTCGCCTCCGCGAACGCTGCCACCGCCGACGGAAAACCACCGCGGAGCCAAGCAAATTCGCAATCCAACAGCTCTTCGGCACCCGCACCCACCGCGCAATCCTAGCGCCGCGTGACCGCGCGATCGGCGGAGTGTGGGCTCTGGAGATAGAGAACCATCGACGCCTAACTGGAGGGTGGAGTTGACCCGGTCTGGTTGACACCGCGATGCTTTCGGGGGAAGCCCGAGGGAGGAGCGGGGTACGGCCAGCTCTCAGTCGGGTATGGACTTCGGCGCTTCTGTGGGTGGGCTACCTCGGCTACTCACTGACGGCCCACTTCGGCGCTGGTGGTCAGAGCCCGCACGCGAAGGAGGGCGGGTGGATCGGCCTGGCCGGATCGCTTGTGATTGCCGCCGCCAGCGTGGCCGCGCTGCGCCCCACCCCGACGGCCGCCGATGAAGTCGGAGTCGGCCTTGTTGCGCCGCAAGCGCATTCCTACAGCTGTCTCACTATTTGGATTCCGCCCCGCGGAGTAGCCTTCCGCTTGTGACCATCTGCCCAAAGTGCGCCCAGGACAATCCAGCGGTTGCCCGCTTCTGCCTGGCCTGCGGCGGGGGACTGGCGGCGGACACCTCGTGGCCGCGGGAAGAGCGACGGATTGTCACTGTCATCTTCGTCGATCTGGTTGAGTTCACCTCTCGCGCGGAACGGTTGGATCCGGAGGACGTCCAGGGCATTCTCGCCCCCTACCACGAGCGCGTTCGCTCCGAGATCGAGTCGTTTGGCGGTGTCGTCGAGAAGTTCATCGGCGATGCGGTCGTGGGTGTATTCGGCGCGCCAATCGCGTTCGGCGACGACCCAGAGCGGGCCGTGCGCGCCGCGCTTGCGGTGCGTGACGGGATCAAGGAGTCGAACGCCAATGATCGGACGCTCCAGCTGCATGTGCGCATGGCCCTGAACACGGGCGAGGCGCTGGTCACGCTCGGCGCCCGGCCGGAACGCGGTGAGGCGATGGTGGCGGGGGACGTGATCAACACCGCCTCGAGGCTTCAGCAGGCCGCTCCCACCGGAGGCATCGTGGTGGGCGGAGAGACCTATCGGTGCACGCGCGAGGGGATCCGCTATGAGCCGATGGAGGCCGTCGTTGCGAAGGGCAAGTCGGCGCCCGTCGAGGCGTGGCTCGCGATCGAGCCGGTGCGGGCGTCATCGGAGCGCGGTCACGGCGCATCTCCGCTGATCGGTCGCGCAACCGAGCTCGACCTTCTGCGCGGCATCTGGGACCGGGTCATCGCCGGAAACACGCCCCACCTCGTGACGGTGTTCGGGCCCGCCGGGGTCGGGAAGACCCGGTTGGGATCCGAGTTCACGCGGTTCGTCTCGGACATGGGCGGCCGGGCGGTGCGTGGCCGGTGCCTTCCCTATCGTGAGAGCAGTGCGTACGGCGGGTTCGCCGTGCAGGTGAAGCAGCTGGCGGGCATCTTCGAGAGCGACCCAGTCGATGTCGGCATGCAGAAGTTGCGCACGATCGTTCAGACGCTCGGCGCGGTCGATGCGGACGTCGTCGCGCGCAACCTGGGAATCATCCTCGGTCTGGACCCTGACTCGTCGGTGACCGACCGGGAGACGCTGTTCTTCTCGGTGCGCTGCTTCATCGACGCGGTGGCGAGGGACCAGCCGACGCTGCTCGTATTCGAGGACATCCACTGGGCGGACTCGAGTCTGCTCGACCTGATCGAACTGCTGGCGGCGCGGCTGCACGAGCTCCCCATCGTGCTGCTCACGCTGAGCCGGCCCGAGCTGCTCGACCGGCGTCCGGGCTGGGCCGGCGGCCTGCCGGCCTACACCGCCCTGCAGCTTCAACCTCTGGCCGAAGCCGACGCGTTCGGGATGGCCACCGGGCTGCTGGAGGGGCTGGACGAGGATCAGCGGCGCAGGCGGGCGGCGGAGCTGGCGCTACGGGCCGAGGGCAACCCGCTGTTCATCGAGCAGCTGGCCGCCGTCGTCTCGGAGCGGTCGACCGATCCCGCCGGTCCGTTGCCGACGACGATCCGCGGCATCGTGACGGCGCGCCTCGACGCGCTCCCGCCGGACGAGCGGTCGGTGCTGCTTGACGCGGCTGTCGTCGGTCGGGTCTTCTGGCGCGGTGCGCTGGTGGAGTCGGCGGGCGATCAGGCGCGACTCTCGGAGCTCTTGAGCGCGCTCGAGCAACGTGATCTGATTCGGCGCGAGACGGTGTCCGCAATCGAGGGCGACCCGCAGTTCGTGTTCAAGCACGTTCTGATCCGCGACACCGCATACGAGATGCTGCCGCGGGCGCACCGGCGGCGGCGGCACGCGGAGGTTGCAACCTTCCTCGAGGGGCAGACGGACGAGTTCGGAGAAGCGGCGGCCCAGCTTGCCCGGCACTGGCGCGAGGCCGGTCGCGACGAGCGCGCCGTCCAGTACTTCACGCTGGCCGCCGAGCACGCCGGGCGGGGTTGGGCAAAGGAGTTGGCAGTGACCCTTTACCGGGAGGCGCTGCAACTGGTCCCCGAGAGCGACCCGGAGCTACGCCGGGAGCTGCGCAGACGACTTACCGTCGCCTACCAGTCGGGCTTTCACCTGGTCGACCTGCCGGTCATCCAGCGGCCGCCGACGGCCGACTAAGCCTGCGACGCAACCTCGGGATAGTCGCTCGGCGAGACGTCACCGGCGATCTCATGGACGACGTCGACCACGTGACTCCCGAGCGCGAGTGCATGGCGTCTGACCGTCTCTTCATCCGGCGCGTCGTAGATGCAGTAGGTGCGAACCGTTCCGTCGTCGGTGACCACGACGTGGCTGTGCTCCCAGGTGATCTCGGGGAACTCGCCCTCGGTGAGTTCCTTCGACTTGCGCCCGACAGGCGGCATCTCCTCGATCGCGACCGTGAATGTCCTCTCGACCATGTAGCGCGGCATTTGTAGCTCCTCGATTTGGTTCAAAAAGTGACGATCGCCACCAGATTAGGCACCGGGCGAGTCTACCATTTGCGGGGCTTTCCAACGCGATTCTCACCACGGTGCGATGGTGAACTCCAGCGAGCGGGAGGTGACTACACGGACCTCGGCTCGTTCCGGCCGCGGATGTTCAGCGCCCCGACGCAGGTCGTGATTTTGGCAACGCAGGAGGTCATGGTCGTCCTCCTAGGTAGGCGTGGGGTCGAGTCGTTGTCTCGGCTGCGTTCACCCTCGCCCAGCGCGTGGCGACTCGCGTCGGGGTCACCCCCGTGTCTTCCCTGCCGGCTGGGCCGGTTACATACGGGAGTGCCGCCCAGCGTGGCACTTGCACTCGCCGTAGACTGGGTGGGTGCTCGTTGGCAGGGACATCGAGCGTGCGCGACTGGGCGACCTCCTGGCGGATGCCCGGGAAGGCCGCAGCGGGGTCTTGGTCGTCTCGGGTGAGGCCGGGGTTGGGAAGACCGCTCTCATCAGCGACGCGGTCGACGGCGCGAGCGGGATGCGGGTGATTCGTGTGGTCGGTGTCGAGTCGGAGGCGACGATGCCGTTTGGCACGCTGTTCGACGTGTGCCGTCCGCTTCTGGGGTCGATCGGCGACCTTCCTGATCGGCAGCGGCGGGCGCTCGAGGGGGCGCTTGCGATGGGGCCGGCGGCGGAGGGGGACAGGTTTGCGATCGGCGCTGCGACGCTGAGCCTGCTGGCCGCTGGCGCACGCGCCACGCCGCTGTGTTTGGTGATCGACGACGCCCAGTGGGTGGACGACGCGTCGGCGGCATCGCTCGCGTTCGCGCTGCGGCGGCTCGACGCCGACGACATCGCGGTGCTCGTCGGTGTGAGAACCGGCCGGCGAAGCGGTTTCGATGCGACCGAGTTCGCGGTCATCGAACTCGCTCGGCTGACCCAAACCGACGCTATCGCACTGGCTGCCTCACGACTGCCAGTCTCACGCGAGCAGGCGGAGCGAATCGCACAGGTGAGCGACGGCAACCCGCTGGCAGTGCTCGAGTTGGCCGGTTCGGAGACCGGTGTCCTCGACGGCCTGGCGCCGATCCCGACGCATATCGAGCGCACGTTCGGGGCGCGCGTCGAAGAGCTCCCAGAGGACACCCGGACGGCACTCCTGATCGCTGCCGTCGACGACATGGGGCTGATCGACATCCTCGGCCGGGCGACCCCGCTCGCGGCGCTGGGTCCGGCCGAGGACGCCGGCCTCGTCCGGATCGTCGAGGCTCGGCTCGAGTTTCGACATCCGCTCGTGCGGTCTGCGATCTACCAGCGGGCGTCATCGACCGAGCAGCGCGCGGCCCATGCGGCGCTGGCACAGGCGCTGCCGCGGGAGCAGGTGTCGCGGCGTGTGTGGCATCGCGCCGCCTCCGTGGTGGAGCCGGACGAGAGTCTCGCCGGCGCGTTGGAAGAGCTGGCGGTCGACGCCCAGGAGCGCCGCGGTCTCGCGGCGGCTGCGGCGGCGTGGCGCCGCGCGGCCGAGCTCACGCCAGACCTGAATACTCGGGCACGTCGCCTGCTATCCGCGAGCGAGGCCGGGTGGGAGGGCGGTTCGAGCCTCGCGGCCAACCAGGATGCGGATGCGGCTCTGGCGGTGTGCCAAGACCCGCTGTTGCACGCCGACATCGTTCGCGTTCGCGCGGATATCAAGTCGTACCTGGGCGGGGTCCCGCACGAGCTCTCGGCTGCGCTACGCGCGGAGGCAGACGCCGTCGCTCCGTTCGACTCCTTGCGAGCTGCATACCTGCTTGCCGACGCCGCCTTGGCGCTCTCGACGTGGGGCTCCGATCCGAACGTCGAGCTCGCACGCGCCGCGCGCAATGCGGCAGGCGGAAGTGACGACCCGCTCTTCGACTATGTCCTCGGAGTCGAGCTGACACGAGAGGGCTCGTTCGATGAAGCCATGCCGCTCCTCGCAGCGGCCGAATGCGCCCTCGTCGGCGACGCCAGCCGGCCGGCCAGTCCGCGCGCACTCGAGACCGCCTCCACCTGCGCGTGGTATCGCAGCAACCCGCGCCGGGCGTACGCACTCCTCACCCAGGCGGTGAACCGGGGCCGCGAGCTCGGACTTGCCGGCACCGTGGCGTCGGCGCTGGCAGATCTCGCCGGCCTGCAGATCGACGTCGGCCAGTGGGATGAGGCCGAGGGGGGACTCTCAGAGGCGATCCGGCTGGGCGAGGCCACGGGACAGCTGACCAGCGTCGCCGCCGCGCTGGCCCGCCAGGCGCAGATCGCGGCGTGGCGCGGCGATGCGGAGTGCTTCGAAGCGCTGAACACCCGCGCCGCGCGCTACGCCGGGGACGGGGCGTCGACTCTCGCAATGGAGCGCAGCTCACGCTGTCTGCTCGCGCTGGGCACGGGGCAGCCCGATCTCGCAATTGCAAGCCGTGAGCAGACCGAGCGATACACGATCGAACAGCTGTCCGCAAACGCGCTTGACCTGATCGAGGCCTACATCCGCGCCGGGCGTCCCGACGCGGCACGCACCCGCCTCGACCAGGTCGCCACGCACGTCCACCTCCACGAAGCGCGCGGTGCGTATCTCCGCTGTCGTGGGCTGCTCGCCGACCCCGACCACTTCGATGCGCTGTTCGACGAGTCCGTCCAGCTGTTCACCGCGACCGAGAACGTGTTCGAATGCGCGCGCAGCCGGCTCTGCTACGGCGAACGCCTCCGCCGCGCCAATCGCCGCCGCGACGCCCGCCGGCAACTGGGATTGGCACTCGACACGTTCGACCAGCTGCGCGCCGCATCATGGGCCGAGCGCGCCCGCCGCGAACTCCGCGCGAGCGGCGAACACCGCCGCCCCCAAACTCCCGAGGCTCGCGACGACCTCACCGCACAGGAACGCCAAATCGCCGCACTCGCCGCCGATGGCCACACCAACCGCGAGATCGGAGCGCTGCTCTTCCTCAGCCCCCGCACCATCGAGACACACCTCGGTCGAGTCTTCCGAAAACTCGGAATCCGCGACCGCCGCGAGCTGACCGCGACCCATCACTGAAGGCGTGCTGCAAGTTGGGCGAGCATCACCACCCGACGCCTCACTGGACGACGGCGTGCTCCATCGCACCACAGGGCGGCGGCGGCCCGTGTGGAGAAGGATCTTGCCGTAGATGTGCTGGATGTGGTGATCGGCGGTCTTGGGTGAGATGTACAGGCGATCAGCGCCCCTGCGGTATCCCGAGAAAACGGGCCGTGATACGGTCGGCCCCAGTTCCGCTCCACGACAATCGCGCGGGCTCACCGCGCAGATAGGCGGCCCCCGATGGCTCTTGGCTTCTACTTCGTGCACTCCGGCTTCACGCCGGACAAATACAACGAGGCGATCCGCCAGCTCGAGGCGGCCGGAGCGGGGGCACCCGCGGGACGCACGTACCATGTGGCGCTCGAATCCGACGGCGAGATCCAGGTGTTCGACATCTGGGAGTCGAAGGAGCAGTTCGAGGTGTTCGGCCAGACGCTGGTGCCGATCCTCACCGGGCTCGGAGTCGAGATGGGCCCGCCGCCGATGCCCGCCCACGTCCACAACGTGATCCGGGGCTGACCCCGGAGAGCCGCTCCCGACCGGGCGCCGGCCGGCCCATCGGGTTCTGATTCTCCCGTGGATCAGGCGCCGATCACCTGATCCACGGGGGCACTCCGGCCCAGTCTGAGCCGCCGGCTACTTGGCCTGGCGGTCGAGCATGACCTCGTACGAGCTGACCGAAACGCGGCGCATGTTGCCCGCGTCGGGGCGACTCATGGAGTCGAGCACCGCCGCGCCCGTGCGCAGATCCTCCTCGGAGCCGAAGCGGACGGCGACGACAACCGTTCCGGCCGACCGGTCGGCCAGGACGGTGATGCGTGAGGCCGGGACGCCTTCGGGCGGCCTATCGCCGTTGGCGTTGATCGCGGCGAGCAATGCGTCGAGCGCTGCTCCGTCGGCTTCGAATGTGGCTACGCGGGCGTATTCGGCCATGTCGTGCTCCTTCGGTTGGGTTCGGCAGCAGCCTACTCGGCCACTGCAGCCAGGAATTGGTCGATCAGCCGAAGCGTCAGTGGCTCCGCGATGCTCACGGTCAGCCGGCCGGCGTGGTGCTCACGCTCCGATTCTGGCGTTGCCGGGTCGAGCCACCGCCGGCAGCCGATCTCGTCGATGTGACCGAGCTGGGCGATCGCCATCGAGAAGTCACCCGGCCGCTCGACCCGTCCGGGACCACCGCAGCCAACGTACTCGCGGTACAGGGTGCGGGCCCGGCCGGCGTCGTTTGCGGCAAACTCGAACAGCGCGACCGCCACCTCGTGCCCCGGATCGGCGAGCCCGCAGTTATCCCAGTCGATCACGCACAGCTCGCCCGTGGCTGTGAGGCGCAGGTTGTCGGCCCACAGGTCGCGGTGGCAGGTGCGGAGCGCTCGGGCCGGCTCCATGACGGCCTCCCGGGCAACCAGTTCGTCGCGCAGCGCTGCCAGATCCGGGGCAAACGGGGCTCCCGCCGCCGTCAGCTTCTCGATCAGCTCATCCCAGCGGGCGGCGCCGACGGGCTCGGTGTACCACTCGTCCTCGGGCCGCCGGCCGTGGAATGCGACGCGGTGCATTGCCGCCATCAGCCGGCCCACGGCGGCCGGATCCAGGCCGCGGTCGACCGAGAGCAGGTCGACCCACTCGTAGACGCGCACCTGTAGGCCATCCACCTCGCCGAGGATCTCGCCGTCCAGCGCGCGCACGACCGCGGGCGCCGGGACGCCGGCCGCGCGGGCCGCGGACTGAAACTCGGCATCCTCGCCATCGACGTCGGCGAGCGGCTCGAACGCCGACTTGACCGCCCACAGGCCGCGCGCCGTCTCGATCTGCCACACCTGGCCGAGCTCTCCCCGGGCCACGACGCCCGTGAGCGCGGCGCCGTCGCCGAGGCCGTACAGACGGGCGATCTCCGCGACCTGGCCGGGCTGGAGCATCCGGCGAGCCTACCCTGCGCGGGTCACCGCAGCACGGCCGCCGCCGTCGAGACGACCAGCGCGGCCGCGAGGACGAGGTTCATGCGGCGCGAGCGCGCCGGGTCGCGCAGCAGCGGGGCGAGGGACGCGCCGGCGAGCAGCCAGCCCGTGTTGATCAGCACGATCATCCCGGTCAGCACGCAGGTCTTCAGGCCGGCGTCGACGACGGCGTTGCCGGAGAGGCGAACGCTGACGAACACCGCGCCGATTGCGACCCACGCCTTCGGGTTCGCGACGCCGAGGAGCAGGCCGCCCGCCAGGGTCGGTGCGGGTCCCGGCGGCCGCCCGCCCTCGAGCGGCGGTGCCGTTGCGATGTGGTAGGCCAGATACAGGATGTACGCCGCCGCCCCGGCGATCAGGGCCGGTCGCACCGCCGGGATCGCGAGCAGCGCGCCCGTGACGCCGACGGCGACCGCGATCAGGACGACCGCCGTCCCCGCGATGATCCCGGCCAGGTAGCGGGCCGAGCGGCGCACGCCGAACGCGACCCCGCTTCCGGTGAGGCTGATCGTCGCCGGCCCCGGGCTGCCCATGATGGCGAGCGACGTCAGGAGCAGCGCTGCGAGCGATGACCAGCGAATGGATGACGTCGAGAGTAGATACTCGGGCACCGGCTGCGCCTAGACTGGGCGGGTGCTGGCGACGCTATCGGCCATTCACACCGGCCGTCTTGAACGATCGTGCGGGGTGCGCAGCGACACGATCCGGGTCGGGACGGGCGGCGCAGGGATCGAGCGCGTCGAGGCGTTCTTCGGCGGCCGCGCGTTCGAGCCGCACCGACACGACACCTACGCGATCGGGATCACGACGCGCGGGGTGCAGCTCTTCCGCTACCGCGGCGCCCGGCGGCTGTGCCTCCCGGGGCAGCTGCATTTTCTGCATCCCGACGAGATCCACGACGGGTTCTCGGGCACGCCGGAGGGTTTCGGGTACCGCATCCTGTACGTCGATCCGTGGCTCGTGCAGGCGGCGCTCGGTGGACGGCGGCTGCCCTTTGTCGACGAGCCCGTGCAGGATCCGGCTGCCCCGACAGCGGCCCTGGCCGCCCTCCTCGCCGACATCGACGAGCCCACGGACGAGCTCTGGCGCGCGGAGGCAGCGGCGACGATCGCCGACGCGCTCTCGGCCGCCGCCGGCCACGGCGAGCCCGCCCCACCGGTTGACCTCAAGGCGGTCTCGGCGGTGCGGGAACACCTCGCGGCACATCCGACACAGACGACGCGCGCAGACGCGCTCGAACAGATTGGCGGGATCGACCGCTGGGCGATCGCGCGCCAGTTCCGCGCCGCGTTCGGCACGAGCCCCGTCCGCTACCGCACGATGCGCCGTCTGGCCCTGGCGCGATCCGCGATCGCCTCGGGAGCGGCGCTGACCGATGCCGCCGCCACCGCCGGCTTCGCCGACCAGAGCCACATGACGCGCCATTTCACGCGGACATACGGCCTCACCCCGGGTCGGTGGGCCGCCGTGACCCGAGGTCAGCGGGCCGCCACGGGAGCCACCGGTGGATGACCTGAGCAGGCACGCCGACCCCGACCAACTGCTCGCGTGGACGTCGCTCGACGGCACCTGCATCAGCACCGTCGCCGCGTCGGCGACGGAACCGTGCGAGACCATCTGGGGCAAGCTCGAGTTCGCCACCGATCCCGACGGCATCCTCTGCCAGTGGACGTGGGACAGCGAGGATGAGGCCATCGAGGGCCACGAGGACATGGTGGAGTCCCTCACCGACTTCTACTGCGAATGGTGGCCGCCGCGGGAGCGGTGGCCGGCCAACCTGCCCTACGAGCCGTCGCTGTAGGCGCGGCCGTCCGTCAGTACCGCCACCGGTACGCCTCGGCGAGCTCCTCCTCCGAGAGCGACCCGTGCGTCACCCACTCCCGCCGGCGCACGGCCACGAACGCAGCGTGCAGCACGTCTCCCAGCACGGTGCGGGCGAGCGCGCTGGCCTCGAGCAGATCGGTCGCCTGGTCGAGCGTCGCGGGCAGCCGGGCGATGCCGCGGCGTTCGAGCTCGGCGGCCGTGAGCGACGCCGGGTCGTCCTGCATGGGATCGGGCAGCGACGCGTCACGCTCGACCCCGTCCAGCGCCGCCGCGGCGAGCAGCGCCACCACCAGATAGGGGTTCCCGCCGCCGTCACAGACCTTGACCTCGAAGTTCGCCGACCGCTCCCGGCTCGTGACCGTACCGGGGATGAATCGCACCGCCGCCTCGCGGTTCTCGATGCCCCAGCAGGCGTACGCGCCCGCCCAGTGGTGCGGCTGGAGCCGCACATAGGCGGCCGGGCTGGGGGCGACTGCGGCCAGGAGCCCCGGCAGCGCATCGACGACCCCCGCGAGCGCCGCCGCTCCGGTGGCGGTCGTCCCCGCCGCCAGATCGCCGCCCTGCAGCAGGTTGCGGCCGTCGCGCCACACGCTGAGATGCAGGTGGCAGCCGTTGCCGACCTCGCCGGGGAACACGATCGGCGCGAAGCTCACGTCGAGGCCGTGCCGGCGGGCCACGAACCGCATCTGCGTGCGCACGAACACCTGGTCGTCGGCGGCGCCGAGCACGTCGCGGGGGGCGATCGAGACCTCGAACTGGCCGGGTGCGTACTCGGGGTGGAACTGCTCGACCTCGATGCCGGACGCCTCGAGGCTCTCAACCAGGTCGAGCAGGAAGCCGTCGAGCAGGGACAGGGCGCGCGTGCTGTAGCCCGGTCCGGTGTGGGCCGGCCGGCCCTCCGCATCGAGCAGCGTCGCCTCGATCTCGAACGTGGCCCGCAGGTCGAGTCCGGCCGACCGCGCCGCCTCGACGACCCGCTTGAGCACGGTGCGCTGGCACGCCGGGACGGGCTCGAGCTCCTGGCTCATCTGGTCGACCGGAGCCCACGCCCACCCCGGTGCCCCCGCCAGCACCCGCGCCGCCCCGACATCGGGGATCAGGCGCATGTCGCCGCTCGGATTGTCGAACGGCGCGACCTCGGCGAAGAGGTCGTCGGTACCGGCCGCGGCCCAGATGTAGGCCATCCCGACGCCGTTTGCCGCGACCCGCTCGAGCCGCGACAGCGGCACCACCTTGACCCGGGTGATACCGCCGTTGTCCACCATCGTCATGGCCAGCGCGCGGACGCCCGCCGCCGCGAACGCCTCTGCGCTCATCCGGCCGCTCCCAGCCCATGCAGCCGCTGGGCGTTACCGCCGAGAACGCCCTCACCGATCCGCCGGGCCGCGTCGCGATTCAGCTGTCCGCGTGCGACGCCGGTCTCGAGCACCCGGGTGAGCGCCTCGCGCGCAAGCTGCGCCGAGAGCCAGATCACCTCGGGCTCGCTCGCCTCGTCGGAGCCGTACATCACCTTCGCCGGCGGCGCGAGGCCGAGCAGGATCTCGAGTCGGCTGTCGATCGCCAGGCTCGCCCACGGCGTCGAGAGCGACGTATCCAGGTAGACGTGGGGGAGAATCGAGGCGACGAACGCCCCCTCCTCGACCCACGGCCAGCCCGAGTGGATCAGCACGATCGGCTGGTCCATATGCGCCGAGAGGAGCGGGAAGAGGTCGGACGGCCGGGCGTGGGCGAAGACGATCGAGGGATCGCCGCCACCGCAGTGGATGTGCACCGGCAGGCCGGCTGAGCGCGCCACGGCCAGTGCGCGTCGAAGCAGCGCGTCACGCACCGGTTTTGCGTGCTCGCGGGTCTCACGCCAGCCGTCGGCCCGCCACGCGGCGAACGCCGCCTCGCACTCCGACGCGCTCCACTCGCACACGTCGAGCCCGGTGCGGTAGGCGATCACCGACTTGAATGCGACCGACCGATCCGCCACGGCCGCCTCGAGCCCGGCGGTGAACGCGTCCTCGAGCTCCGCGTAGCTCGTGGCGGCGTTGCGCACGTCGGTGATGACCGGCTCGATCCGGCACACCCGGTGCACCGTCAGCCCGACCTCAGCGCCGAGTGCCCGCCCGTCGATCCGCGGGAGCGGGTAGCCCTCGTCCATGATCAGGTCGGTCACGCCGGCGTCCGCCCACAGCCCGCGCAGGTACGTGCGGTGGTCGGCGAGCGCGGTCACCCGGGCCGGGGCCAGGCCCTCACGCGTGGGCTCGCAGTGAAGCACTGCGGCCAGCCGGTCGGCCATCGCCACGGCCACGGGCGAGGTGTCGGTGGTGAGCTCGAGGATGTCCCGCAGGCTCTCGTCCTCGAGGCCGGAGCTCATGAGGCACATGCCCAGCATCGTGATCCGGTCGAGAAACCCGCGTTGCGGTGCGGCCGCAACCTCGTCGCTACGCCAGCCATGACAGTGCACGTCGGTGACCGACGTTCCTTCGAGCAGATCAGGCACGAGCCGCCTCCAGTGATCGGGGTGTCCGGCGCCGATCCTCTCACGCCCGCGACCCGTAGACTGACGACCCGACCGCACCCGATGACCTCAGATCCTCCGCCACCCCATCAGCGAGTAGATCCCCTCACCGGGCTGCGGTCGATGCACGGCATGGCGAGCGCGGTCGAGGCCCGTATTCATGACGGTGACGTCGGGCTGATCGAGTTCGACCTCGACGATCTCAAGGGCTTCAACGACGTCCACGGCCACGCCTCCGGCGACGAGGCGATCCGGGAGGCGGCCGTAACGGCCAGGCATGCCCTCGGTGCCGAGTTCGAGCTCTTCCGCTTCGGCGGCGACGAGTTTGCCGCCGTCGCGGCCGCGCCGATCGCGCCGGACGACCTATTCGCCGCCGCCGAGCGCACCCGCCGGGCGATCGAGGCGGGGACTCCGGTCACGGCGTCATTTGGCATCGGGTTCGCCCGCCCAGGCGAGGCAGACTCGGGTGGTTTCGAGGTGGTGTGGACCGCGTGGCAGCTGGCGAAGCTCCTGGGAAAGAACACCGTCGTTGACACCGAGGTCGTCCGCCACCCGCTGACCGACCTGCCCGGGCTGCGAACGCGGTGGGCGAGCGGCGACGTGGCCGCCGCTGCGGCAATCGTGGCTGCCACCCCGACCCGCGACCAGCCCGCGTGGGCAGCGGCGGTGCTGGCCGCCGTGCGGGAAGGCACCGGGCAGACGTCCGTCGACGACCTGCTCGACGACGTCGCCCAGATCGCGGCTGACCCCGGCCGCTGGGCCGAGGGTCACTCGCTGTTCCAAGCGATCCGAACCCAGACGCTCCACCACGACTCGCACCCCGGCGACCCTGGGCTCCACGTCGCCCTGAATGTCGCGGAACTGGCGGCCAAGGTGATCTCCAACGCGTCCCGGTCGCGCTCCCCCTTCGACGCGGACTCCGGCGTGCGGCTTGTCCGCACCGCTCGGGCGGTGGCCGAGCGCTCACCGAGCCAGCTCGCCGACCGGATCTGGGATGCGCTCACGAGTCGATGCGTGTGACCGCCGCCCCCGCCCGTGGCGCGGGCGGGGGCGGGGGCGGGGGCCGTTCAGGCGCTGACGCGTGCCATGCGGTGCTTTGCACGGCGCGTGTCGAAGGCGCTCTTGAGCACGGCCAGGGCGACGATCAGGCCGAGGGTGGAGACGACGAGAAAGGCGATCTGGCTGATCCAGTCGGCCACTCCGCCGCGCTGCCAGGACGGGAAGCTCTGCAGTTCGAAGGCGCAGAGCGCAGCGACCAGGATCGGACCGCCGATGCCTCCGCGCCGGATCCACATCGCAGCGGCGGTGAAGAGCACGCTGAACACGAGCGCGCCCTCCCAGAAGCTGATGAAAAACGCGTCGCCGAACTCGCCGAGCGCGAGCAGGATGGCGATCGCCGTGAGCAGGCGGCGGCGGTCGGTGAGCGGGGAACGTGGGGTTGGTCGCGTTGGCATCTGAACCTCCGGTTGTGGGTACACCGGCGAGCGTACGGAGCCGCATGCGGCGTGTCGTCAGAGCGGAGGGTGAACTCGCGTACACCACCAGGGGGATCTTCAGCGGCTGCTCAGTAGGCCTGTGAGGTGATGACACGCCGATCGCGCGGGTCTACGGTAGGCATGTGCGTGCTCGTCTAACCCGGTTCTGGCGTCTGCGGCCCGATCCGCTCACGCTCGATTGTGTGCTCGCGGGCCTGCTCACGGTTGCGGGATTGCTGCAGGTGGCACTGGGCGGCATCGCCGGCCAGGAGCGGCTGGTCCCGGCGCTCATCGTGCTGTTGTTCGGGGCCGCGGTGGCGGTGCGGCGTCTGTACCCGACGCTCGCAGGGGTCGGCGCCGGGACGATCGCCGGTCTCGAGATCGCGTTTCGCGGCGATCCGCAGGTGATCAGCAACGCGGTTGCGTACTTCTGCGCGCTCTATGCCCTCGCGGTCTGGTCTCCGCCCCGGCGATTCGCCCTCGGGCTGGCGGCAATCGTGGCCGTCGACCTCGTCCCCGGCCCGAGATTCGAGAATCGCCTCACCTGGACACTGCTCATGGTCGTCGTCATCCTCATCGTTCGCCGCGTGGTGCGCGATCGCGACCTGCGCGCCCAGCTGGCCGAGCGCGAACGTGACGTCGCGGCGCAGGAGGCCGTGCTCGAGGAGCGTGCCCGGATCGCCCGCGAGCTCCACGATGTCGTCGCCCACAGCGTCAGCGTCATGGTGGTGCAGGCCCAGGCGGGCCCGCGCCTGCTCGGCGAGCCGGAGCAGGCACGCGGCGCATTCCGCGCGATCGAGGCCAGCGGCCGTGAGGCGCTGGTCGAGCTGCGCAGGCTGCTTGGGATTCTCCGAACCGGCGACGAGCAGCCGGTGACCGCCCCGCAGCCGGGCCTGGGCGGGCTGCAGTCGCTCGTCGACCAGGTGCGCGCCGCCGGCCTGCGCGTTCAGCTGCGGGTGGAGGGAGTGCCCGTGCAGCTCCCAGCCGGAATCGACCTCTCGGCCTACAGGATCGTCCAGGAGGCATTGACGAATTCGCTGAAGCACGCCGGGGATGCCGAGGCGGAGGTGCTCGTCCGGTACGACGATACGGCCCTCGAGCTGGAGGTGGTCGACAACGGCTCCGGGGGAGGCACGGGCGGTGACGGCTCGGGGCACGGCCTGATCGGGATGCGCGAGCGCGTCGCGCTCTACGGCGGTCTGCTGGAGGCCGGCGCGCGCAACGGCCACGGGTATGCCGTGCGGGCCCGGCTGCCGCTCCATCGGGGCGCTCTCCGATGATCCGCGTGGTGATCGCCGATGATCAGGAACTGGTGCGCACCGGTTTCCGCGTCATTCTGAGCGCGGAGCCCGACCTCGACGTGGTCGGGGAGGCCGGGGATGGGCTCGAGGCGATCGAGGTTGCCAGAGCGCTGCGGCCGCAGGTCGTGCTGATGGACATCCGCATGCCCGAGCTGGACGGCATCGAGGCGACCCGCCGGATTGCCCATGGTGGATCGGCTCCGCGCGTTCTCATCCTGACGACGTTTGACCTCGACGAGCACGTGTATGAGGCGCTGCGCGCGGGCGCGAGCGGATTCCTGCTCAAGGATGCGGGTGCCGACGAGCTGCTCCACGCCGTCCGCGTCATCGCGGCGGGCGACGCGCTCCTGTCCCCGTCGATCACCCGGCGGCTGATCGAGGATTATGCCCGCCGGCCGCCGGCCCCGGAACGGCCGGCGGCGCTTGCCGAGCTCACACCTCGCGAGCTCGAGGTGCTCCGACTGATCGCGGGCGGCCGGTCCAACCGCGACATCGCCCGCGAACTGGTCGTCGGGGACGCGACGGTGAAGACGCATGTTGCGCGCATCTTCGCCAAGCTCGATCTCCACGACCGCGCGCAGGCCGTGGTGCTCGCCTACGAGAGTGGACTCGTCCAGCCGGGGGCGGGCACCTCGGCACGCTGAACGCGCTCGCCGCTCAGGCGCTGCTTTGCATCATCCTGTGCATGTTCGCCTCCATCGTGGCGGCGACCTCGTGCAGCTCCGCGCTGGGGCTGAACTGAACGAGCTCGCTGCCGGCGTCGGCCAGCGGGATGTGACCGGGCGGGAGGTAGAACGCATCGCCGGCGACGAACACCTCGTCGTGGTCGGCAAAGCGGTAGGTCAGACGGCCCTTGAGGACGTAGCCCCAGTGCGGGCACTGGCAGCGATCGTCCGGCATACCGCGGAGGAGCGGAGTCCCGTCCACGTCCGCGCCGAACGACAGGAAGTTGATCGTGTACCCGTCGATGTCCTCACTCCGGTCCTCGACAGGGCCGGCGCCCCCGACCGTCGAGGCGCTCTGCTTCGATACCTTGGGCATGCCTGTCCTCCTTGGCGTGTGAACCGATCCACGTCAGCGTACGGACGGCGGCCATCACCGGCATCGGGCATTCGCCCGATCTTCAGGAGACGACGTCCGCCGTGACGTCGTCCTCCGGCAGCAGGCCGTGCTGTACCGCGTACAGGCTCGCGGCGGCCCGGGACGAGGCGTCGATCTTGGCGTAGATGTGCTCGATGTGGCTGCCCGCTGTCTTGGGCGAGATCACGAGCCGCGCACCGATCTCCTTGTTCGAGAGGCCGCGGGCGAGCAGGCGCAGAACGTCCACTTCCCGCGGTGTCAGCCCCGCCGGCCCCTCGGGGCGCCGGGGGACGCGATGTCCGGCCGCGCCGAGCACGGCCGCGACGGCGTCCCTGTCGAGCCTTCCCGCCCGGACGTCGCCTCGCAGCTCCGCGGCGGCGGCGGCAGCCGGGAGCGGCGGCCGGTAGGGGCGCGGCTCCCGCATCGCCTGGTACGCATCGGCCGCGGCCAGGATCCGCGCGGGTGACGAGATCGCCGCCCCGGTGAGGCCCTGCGGATAGCCCGAGCCGTCGAGACGCTCGCGGTGCTGCACGGCGATCGCGCCGAGCGGCGCCAGCGTCTCGGATTGATGCAGCATGCGCTCGGTCAGGTAGGGATGCATCCGCACCCGTTCCCATTCACCGGCGCCGAGCGGCCCGGGCTTGTCCCAAATCGCGTTGGAGACTCCCAGCCGTCCGAGGTCGTGCACGAGACCCGCCCGACGCAGCGTGCGCGCCTCGCCCTCTGTCATGCCCAGCTGCGCGCCGGCCGCGCCGGCGAGACCGGCGACGGCCCCGGCATGGCCGAGCGTGTACGGCGACTTGAGGTCGACGAAGTTCGCGATGGCGAGCAGGGCGGCATCGAGCCGTTCGCCCTCGAGCATGATGGAGAGCGAGGGCTCGGCGTCGATCACCGCGTCCCACGTTCCGACCGACTCGAGGCCCGCCAGGATCATCTCCCCGTCGGCGCACACGAGTTCCGCCAGCGCCGGATCGAACTGCGTGCCGGCCCGACTGCGCGCGAGCGTCGCGGCCGCATCGGTGCCGCCGACACGGTGGGCGACCTCGACGAACTCCGCCAGCTGCGCCAGCCGTGCCGCCACCGGCACCGCCTCGCCCTCGGCCTCGCCGGGCCAGCCGTGGCCGTCCCATTGCTCGTAGGCCCCTCCGAGGGCGGCCCGCACCGCATCCGGCAGTCCGAGCTGCTCGGCCAGCAGTCGCGCCATCGCGGCGTGTTGGGCGATCATGCCGTCCAGCTCGTGCCGGCCGGAGAGCACGAACTCGAGGCCGACCCGGAAGCGGTGCAGGGGAGGGTTGCCCGAGCCCAGCAGCCGCAGCGCCGCGGCCGTCCCGCCCAGGCTCCCGAACTCATGGTCGTACTTGCCCGACTTGAGGGCGATGTCGTCGCCGAACCACTTCGCCTGCTCGTGGGCGTCGGAGTGGCAGCCGACGTTGACCAGGAGGGCGGTGTAGTAGACGACCGCGCGCTCCTCGTCCGAGAGCCCGATCCGCTCGGCCAGGCGCAGGGCGATCAGGCACTGGCGGAGCACGTGCTCCATGGGCTGGCCGAAGCCGAGGTCGACGCCGAGCGAGAGCGCGGCGACGAGCTCCGCCAACCGGGCGTGCGTGCGATCGGTCCCACCCGCCACATGCCGAGCCTACCCCAGGCGGCTCACTCCACGTCAAAGCGCAGGGGCGTGACGACCGCTCGCTCGGCCGGACCCACGCGGACGGCGCGGCGGGCCTCGACCTCGTATCGCCAGCAGA
The DNA here is from genome assembly GCA_963703275.1 of uncultured Actinomycetes bacterium. Lineage (GTDB taxonomy): Bacteria > Actinomycetota > Thermoleophilia > Gaiellales > JAICJC01 > JAICJC01. The sequence continues at coordinate 1,101,557 of OY969804.1, forward strand.
CGATGTGACCCTCGACCGCCGTCGGCATTCCGGATGGGATCGTGCATGCGAAGGGGTGCCAGCGCCGGTCGGCGTCGCACGCGATCGTCTGGTCGTCCTGCCAGAGGAGCTCGTTGCGCCACAGGGGCGGCTGGCGGTGGTGGCGGAACCGGAAGTTGATGCGCCACCACTCCTCGCAGCGCACGGTCACCTCCACCTCGCGGCTCGCGCCGTCGGCGACGTGCACGCGCCCCTGAATCCGGCCTCCGCCCTCGAGGACGGCCTCGGCCAGCTCGATGTGGAAATGGCGGGCCGGGAACGAGGCGATCACCCGGTCGTGGCGGCTCATCGTCTCGTGCACGGGCCGCTCGCCGCCAGAGATCTCGACCGGCACCAGCACCTGACCGCGGCGCCGGCCCGACACGGGGCTGCGCGCGCGGACCGCGAAGCTCAGCCGGCAGCGCGGCCCGGCCACGGGGGGTGGGGTTGCGAGCGGGATCGGCAACTCGAACGCGGTCTCATCCCCGTCGGGCGACAGGTCACACGCCGAGATCGGCGTTGCCAGCCTGCCCGACGGGCAGGTCTCGATCCGCAGCAGTGTCACGTCGGCCGGCTCGGACAGGCCGTGCACCAGCCCCTGCATCGGTGTTCCGGCCACCGCTTTGGCGGTCGTCACCTCGAGTTCGGGCCTGCGCCCGCTTGGGCCACCCTGGTTGCGAAACAACGCCACCGGCGATCTCCCACGGAAAACGATCCGGACGGTATCAGGCCGGGTCGCGAACGAGCTCCATGGTCGAGCAGTGGACGCCGCCCCCGCCCTTCTGGATCTCGTCGTAGGGGATCACGATGACCTCGCACCCACGCCGTTCGAGCAGCTCGCGGGTGCGGGGATAGCCGTCGGCCATCAGCATGCGGCCGGGTGCGAGGGCGAGCGAGTTGATCGCCCACTCCTCTCCAGCCGGGCACGGGATCGCCTCGATCCCGAGCTCCCGGAGCCGATCCAGGAACCAGTACGGCAGTCCGTTGACCTCCACCAGCGCCGCCTCCGGCGACACCATTCCCAGGTGTCCGTCGAGGTGGATCGACCAGCCGACCATCGGCACCACGATCAGCTCGATCCCCAGCTCCGTGAGCGCCGCCCGCAGCTGGGCTGCGCCCTCGTCGTTGCAGCGGATCGAGGTGCCGTAGGCGGCCACGTCCGGGCGCAGCTTGATCAGGCTTCCGCCCTCGACCAGGCCCGTCCCGGTGATCGTGCGCAGGATCGGCATGCCGAGTGCGGCAACGGCCCTCGTCACGATCGGCTCCTCGCCCCGTCTCATCGCCGGCGCCATCCGGCCGATGATCGCGCCGCCGGGCACGGTCACCAGCGGATCCCGGGTGTAGATCGGCCGGGTCAGGTGCGGCGGCGCCGTGTCCTCGATCTGCACCACCTCGACGCCCTCGGCCTCGAGCGCGGCGACGAGGCCCCGGTGCTGGGCGCGCACCAGCGCCAGATCCGGCGGCGTGCGCGACTCCCAGTACCACATCCCGCCGGGATCGACCAGCGCCCCCGCCGCCTCGTTCCACGCGTCGGCGCGCACCACCGCCCACTCGTCCTGCGGTGCACGCACGAGCACCGACCGCAGCCGCCCGACCTCGTCGGAAGCACCCCAGCGCCGGCCCCACACCCGCTCGAGCTCACCGGGATCGTGGAAGCCCGGCTCGGGCACCGCGGGGCACAGACTCAGGTGATAGCCGAAGGGCTGGCGCTCAACCGCCGTTCCGGCCGGGATCTCCGTTGCGACATCCACCTCGACTCGCTCCTTCGCTCGACGACGCCCGTATCATCGCCGAGTCGCGAGGGTCGACGCGGGTGGATCCCTCCCGTATCCTTTTCCAATGCAGTTCCAATATTTGCGGCGTGCGGCCCTCCTGCTCGCCGTCTCGGTCCTGGCGCTCCCGCTCACGCTGGGGGCCGCGGCGACCGCGGCGACCACGGGCACCGTCTCGTCGTTCGGGTCGGATGAGTATGGACAGCTCGGCAACGGCAGCGGAGGCAGCAGCACGACGCCGGTTGCGGTCGCCGGTCTGACCGGGGTCACTCAGATCGACGGCGGACGCGAGCACGTGGTGGCACTGCGCAGCGACGGCACGGTGTGGGCGTGGGGCCACAACAACTACGGCGAGGTCGGCGACGGCACCAAGACCAACCGCCAGTCGCCCGTGCAGGTCTCGGGGCTGACGGGCGTGATCGCGGTCGAGGCCGGCCACTACACGAGCATGGCGCTCAGGAGCGACGGCACGGTGTGGATGTGGGGCTGGAACAAGTACGGCACGCTCGGCAACGGCACCACCACCAACGCGACGAAGCCGGTCGAGGTATCGGGTCTCACGAACGTGATCGCGATCGCGGGCGCCCGCGACCACTCGCTCGCGCTCGAGGCCAACGGCACCGTGTGGGCGTGGGGCGACAACGAGTACGGCAACCTCGGCATCGGCAACACGACCAACCACACGACTCCGGTGCAGGTGAACACGCTCACAAACGTCGTTGCGATCGCCGGCGGCCGTGACCACAGCCTGGCCGTGGAGTCGAACGGCACCGTGTGGGCGTGGGGCTGGAACCAGTACGGACAGGTCGGCAACGGCACCAAGGGCAACAACGTGCTGAGCCCGGTGCAGGTCACGGGCCTGACCGGCGTGACCATGGTCAGCGCCGGCGCCGATCACAGCATGGCGCTGACGTCAGCCGGCGTCGTCTGGACGTGGGGCCAGAACAACGACGGCCAGCTCGGCATCGGCACCAAGACCAACAGCGCCATGCCGGTCAAGGTGACCGCGCTCACAAACGTCGTGGACATCGGCAACGGCCGGCTGCACAGCCTCGCGATCGAGAGCGACGGGTCGGTGTGGGCCTGGGGCCTGAACTCGACCGGTCAGCTCGGCGACGGCACGACGACGAACCGCACGTCTCCCATCAAGGTGCCCGGCATCACCGGGGCATTCGGGCTCGGCGGCGGCGTCAACTACAGCGTCGTCCTGCACTCCTAGCGCTGCCTCTAAATCGACGAGGAGCGGCGCGGCACGGGCGGCGGGGGCTGGTGGTCGTAGAACACCGTTGCCTGGCTCGCCTCGCCCGCGTGTGACTCCGCTTTCCGCGCGGCCGCCCGGCGAGTGGGGTAGGGACCGTAGCGGTGTTCCCTGCCGTTGATGACGGCAACGGCGTACCAGCGGCGGAATGACATGACGAGACGTCCCTTCGAGTTGTCAATCGTCAGCCTATCAGCGCGAGCCGGAGCTTGTGAATTTCCGCACGTTTCCGGAGCCATGGACGCGCCCGGGGGCCGGATCGCCGTCGGGACGTCGCACCGACCGGCGATCCGGGCGATCAGTCGATCACCGGTAGCGGTAGACGATCCGGCCGCGGTTCAGGTCGTAGGCCGAAAGCTCGACCTTGACTCGGTCGCCAGGCAGAATCCGGATCCGGTAGCGCCGCATCTTGCCGGCGATGTAGCCCGTCGTCAGATGGCCGTTGTCGAGCTCGATCCGGAAGAGCCCGTTGCGGAGCGACTCGGTGACCTCGCCCTCCACTTCGACCTTCTCTTCCTTGACGCTCATCGTGCTCCTCTCAACCTGCCAGTGTGACGCCCGTCGCCTCGGGGCCCTTTTGACCCTGGCGGGGCTCGAATGAGACCTTTGCACCCTCCGGCAGGCTCTTGTAGCCGCTGCCGGAGATCTCGCTGTGATGGACGAACAGATCCTTTCCGCCGTCGTCAGGCTGAATGAACCCGTAGCCCTTCTGGTCGTTGAACCACTTCACAGTTCCGGTTGCCATAAAAAACACCTCCCTTCCACGCTCATGAACGAGTCAGGAAGGCAAAGCGCGCAACCTTCAAACGTCCTCCAACAAAAACAGCGTATCAGGCGGGGGTGCGCGCGCGCTTCGCGAGGCGGGGGCAGAAATACGCCTTCGGGGGGACAAGGACCGGCCGCCCGGCGCCGATGAGCCGGACGGTGGGGGGTCGCGATCAGACACTGACGGGCGGTCAGGCGCTTCCGGGTTCGTTGCCGGTGTCCGGCGGCGCGCGCCTGGAGCTGCTCGGGTTCGACCTCGCCGCGGCGTTCCACGAGTCGCCGCTCGGGATCGTCATCATCGACGGCGATGGCCGCTGGCAGGAGGTGAACCCGGCCTGGTGCGCGATCCTCGGCCGTCCCCGGGCCGACCTCCTGGGCCGGCACTTCAACGATCTCACCCACCTGGACGATCTCGCGGTCGGGCTCGAGATGTTCGCCACGCTCGAGGCCGGCGCGGGGTCGGTGCAGGCCGAGAAGCGCTACCTGGCCGCCGACGGCGCCGTCGTGCACGTGGTCGAGTCGATCACCGCCCGCCGTGACGACCGGGGCCGCGCCGTCCGCCACGTCGCTCACATCCGCGACACGACCGCCCGCGTCCGGGCCGAGCAGGAGCTGGCGGAGTCGGCCCGGCTGTTTCGAGACGTGCTCGAGAATGTCGATCTGGCCGCCCTGAACATGGACGCGAACGGCACCATCACGTACTGCAACCCGGAGCTGTGCCGGCTGGTCGGCTGGTCGGCGGAGGAACTCCTGGGGCGGGACTGGTTCGAGACCTGCGTGCCGGCCGATGACGGCGGGGCGAGGGCGCTGCACGGGGAGGGTGTCGCCACCGGCCGGATCGAGCGCCACCACGAGGGTCAGATCCGCACCCGAGAGGGCGAGCGGCGCACGATCCGCTGGTCGCACACGCTGGTGACGAATCCGTCGGGGAGGCCGGTCGGCACGACCTCGCTCGGCGAGGACATCACCGAGAAGATGCTCGCCCAGCGCGCGCTCGCCCACCGCGCGACGCACGATCCGCTCACCGGTCTCGCCAACCGGACGCTGATGGACGAGCGGCTGGCGCAGGCCCTGGCCGAGCCGGCCCCGGTGGCGGTGATCCTGTGCGATCTCGACGGATTCAAGCGCGTGAACGACCGGCTCGGCCATGCCGCCGGCGACGAGGTGCTGCGTGCGGTCGCCGGCCGGCTGCGCGGCGTCTGCAAGGCGCAGGATCTGGTCTGCCGGCCTGCCGGGGACGAGTTCGTCGTCCTGATCACGGGTGGGCCGGGGGAGACCGGGCGCGAGCTGCGTGCCACCTGCCGCCAGGTCGCGGGCCGCATCGGCGTGGCCGTGTGCCGACCGGTGGTCGTGGAAGGCGGCCGCGCCGAGGTGGGCGTGTCGGTCGGCCTCGCCGTGACCGCCGGCTCGCGGCGAAGCGCCGAGGGGCTTCTGCGCCGCGCCGACCGGGCCATGTACCGGGAGAAGAACGCCCGGCCCGGCCTCGGCCGGTAGCGAACTGTCCAGATGGTTGGTCGATATCTCTCGCGGGCCAGGCCGCACGACGGTTTAGAGAAGTGCGGCGGTTGGCGGCGCTGCGGCTGCGAACCGTCGCCTCGCGGCGTCCTCAGTCGCGCCCATACTTGAACCAGTATGAACGCTCCCTGCGTCCTTGCGAGGCTCGGTTCTCGCCGCCCTGGACACCACGGAGATATCGATCAACCATCTACGCCGCCGGAGGCGCGGAGGCCTGGCGGGCCGCGCGGGCGGGTGCCGTCGTTCGCGGCAATGTGGCGGGCGCGGCCTGAGGGGCGCGAGATTGGGTGACCACGCGGTAGGGCGCCACGTGGCGTAGCGACCGCCGCAACCTCCAGGAGGCGGGGCCGACCAGCACGATCTCGTCAGGGGTGCCGCGCACGAAGGCCTGGGCGATGGCCGACTGCACGCTGCGGCAGGGCAGGATCTCGACCCGGCCGCGCCGCATGGGCTCGCGCACCGCCCGCACGGCCGCGATTCGCGCCTGCTCCAGCCGCTCGGACAGCCGGGGCGGGTACGCCGAGATCGGCATCGTCGAGGGCAGCACCGCCGGCACGATGACGTGCACGTAGCAGTTGCCGGTCGCGACCTGGGCGATCGCGGTCGCCAGCAACTCGGGCTTCACCCGGGTGCGGGTGGGGCAGACGAGGTAGCGAGTGGGCGGCGGGAGCGCCATCACTCCTCAAGGTAGGCCCGGTCAGGTCAAGGCCGCATCACGGTTTCGGCCGCCGGCGTCCCAATAGCGTCTCGATCAGGTCACAGCGGCATCACGGCCCATCGGTGCGCAGGCGATAGCCGACGCCGGTCAGCGTCTCGATCGCCCCGCGCTCGACCCCCTCGGCCTCGAGCTTGTCGCGCAGCCGACCCATGTTCACGCGCAGCAGGTGCATCTCGTCGGCGTACCCCGGCCCCCACACGGTGCGCAGCAGCATCTGGTGGGTGAGCGGCCTCCCGCCGGCCACCGCCAGCGCCTTGAGGAGGTCGAACTCGGTCGGCGTGAGGTGCAGCTCCTCGCCCGACACGGTGACCGTGCGCCGTGGGAGGTCGATCCGGAGCTGGCCGATCTCGATCACGGCCTCGCCGCCACGCTGGCCGTCGGCCCGGCGCAGGAGCGCCCGGCAGCGCGCCAGGAGCTCGCCGGGCGAGAACGGCTTGGTGACGTAGTCGTCGGCGCCGGCGTCCAGGGCGCGGATCTTGTCCGCCTCATCCCCCACCGCCGAGATCAGCAGGATCGGTGCCGCCAGCCAGTCGCGCAGTTGCCGGCACACGTCGGCGCCGTCAGCGTCGGGCAGCATCAGGTCGAGGATGACCAGGTCGGGGGGCGTGAGCGCGGCCGCCGTCAGCGCCTCGTCCCCGGTCGTGGCGGTCTGCACCCGATAGCCGGCCTTCGACAGGGTCACCTCGAGTGCCCGCCGGATCGGCCGCTCGTCGTCGACCACCAGAATGCGCTGCTCGCCGCTCACCGCGGCCGCCGGTCGGCGTTGGGAGAAGCGGGCACCGACAGGGTCACGGTGGTGCCGGCGCCGTCCGCCGGCTGGAGCGTGATCGTCGCGCCGTTGGCCGTTGCCAGGCCCTGGGCGATGGCCAGTCCCAGCCCCGAGCCCGGCTCCGCCACCGTGCGGCCGCGGAAGAACGGCCGGAAGATCTGCGCCCGGTCGGCCTCGGGGATTCCCGGGCCCCGATCGGCCACCGCGACGACGACCCGGCCCGGCGCAGCCGACGCCGACACGCGCACGGTCTCGCCCGGGGGCGAGTACTTGACGGCGTTCTCGATCAGGTTCACCAGCACGCGCTGGAGCTGCGCCGCGTCGACCCGCACGAGCGGCACGTCGCCGTCGTGGTGGACGTCGACGGAAACCGTGGACGTGGCCGCCACATCGGCGACCGCGGCGTCGATCAGGTCGCGCATGTCGACCCACTCCGCGGCCGGGGCCGCCGCGCCCGCCTCGAGCCGCGACAGGTCGAGCAGGTTTGTCACCAGGCGCCCGAGGCGGCCGCTCTGGTCGGCGATCGTGTCCAGGAGCTCGCGCTCGTCCGCGTCGAGCTCTGCGAAGCGGAGGCCCTCCGCGGACGTCGCGATCGCGGTCAGGGGAGAGCGGAAGTCGTGCGAGACGGTGCGCAGGAGCGCGGTGGTCAGCTCGTTCGAGCGCCGCAGCGCCTCCGACTCGACCTCGTGCGCGAGCCGCTGCTCGCGCTCCTGGCCGAGCGCCACCAGTCCGGCCAGGACGCGGCCGATCCGCTCGGCGTCGGGCGAGCCGGCCGTACCCCGGGGCGCGTCGATCAGGCGCAGCTCTCCGAGCCGGCGGCCGTCCAGCTCGATCGGCACCACCTCGGCCGCCTTGGCCGCAGGGCCGGGCGCTCCCAGATGGATGCCGCCGTCGCGGGCGCCGAGCGCCCGGGCGGCCTGGCGCCCGAGCAGGGGCAGCGCCTCCTGCAGCCGCGATCCGTTGGCGATCAGGGTCGCCAGGCGCTCTCCCAGCTGTGCCTCGGCCGCCCGCCTGGCAGCCTCCTCGGCCTCGACGCGCTCGCGCGAGGCCAAATGGCTCGTGACGAGCGCCGTGACCACGAACGCCGCCAGCGCGAGCCAGTCGCCGGACGAGCTGATGCTGAGCGTGTGGCGCGGGGGAAGGAAGAAGAAGTTGTAGGCGAGCGCCGATGCCACGCTGGTGGCCAGTCCCAGCCAGAGCCCGTAGATCGACGACATCGCGAGCACGGCGACCAGATAGAAGACCCCCGCCGACCGGGTCGGCACGCTCGGCGTCAGCAGCCCTACGACGCCCGTCGAGGCGGCGACGCTGGCGGCCGCGATCAGGGCGGCCGCGCCCCGCGACCGGTACCACTCGCGGTGCCCGAACGCCGACGGCCACGGCAGGCGGCCCAGCCAGTCGGGGCGGTGTGGCTGATCCACGCTCATGCGCGGATTGTCGCAGGCGGCCATGTCGTTCACCCGGGGGTAGTCTGCGCCCGTGCCTCGCCGCCGTATGACCGATCGTGACTGCGCCCGCGCCCTCTGGCTCCTGGGGCTCGAGGCCCCGGTCACGCCGGACGCGCTGACGGCCGCCTATCGCGCCCGAATCGCCAAGGCGCACCCCGACCTGCATATCGCCTCGGCGGAGCGCTCGGATGCGGCCAACACGCTCACCCGGGCGCTGAACGACGCCCGCGCCGTCGTGCAGGAGTGGATCGGCTCCGGCCGTGACTGGCCACGCACCGCCGCCCCGGCCGCCGCGGGAACCGGCCCCGCCCGGCCGCGGCCCGCACCGCCCGAGGCCGCGCCGATCTGCCGCCGCACCGGACTTCGGGCGGGCGATCTGGTCCGTGTGTGGCCCTACGACGGCGACGCCAGGGTGGTCGCGGGCACGATCGTGGGCAACCCGCTCGCCCCGGCATGGGTGGTGCTGGGTGATGGGGCGGAGGTGCCGGCCGGGCGCGTGCGCCTGGCCGCCTTCGCCTGCCCCGTGTGCGGGATCTGCGCCGGTCCGGCGGTCGAGCGGCCGGTGCTGCGGCCGTGCCCGGAGTGCCTGGTCGATCTGCGCCGGCTCGAGGCTCATCCCGCCGAGGCGGCCCGCATCCGCGCGGCGATCGAGGCCCGGGCACAGGCCGGCGTGGCCGAGGCCGGCGGCCTGGGCGATGAGCGCCTGGTCGAGCGCGCCCGCGACCGGGTGGGATGGGCGCGGCGGCTGCGCTCGGCGCAGCCCGAAGACCTGCACGCGGCGCTGGTGGCGGCATTCACCAACGCCTTCGACCGCTGGGCGGCCTAAAAAGAGTCCAAGCCTCGCGGTGCTAAAATCCGGTTCTGGGTTGTGGCAGTCGTCACGATGAGCCGGAAAGGAGCACCATGGAGCAGCAGCAGCAGGAAGACGTTGGCTACGCGATCCGCATCGGGCTTCTGTCGGTGTTTGCGTTCATGTCCTGGCCCGTGTGGCTCGCCATCGTCGCGGGCCAGCACACGTTCACGTGGAGGGTTGCCGCCTCCGCGGCCGTGCCGCTGATCCTGACGCTGATGGTGCCGGCGGTCGCCTTCCATCTGGGCGCGCGTCTGCATCACGCGGCCACGCGCGTCGAGCACGCCATGCGCATCGACTCGTTCCTGCACGATCACATGCACCTGCACGGCTGAGCGGCGCAGGGCTACACCGCGGTTGTCGACCCCAGGCGGGGGGCGAGCGTGCGCGCGGCGAGTTCGACCGGCTCGATGTCGTGGGCGTCAGGAAGGCTGATCAGCATGCCGTCCATGCCGGCGTCGAGGAAGGCGTCGACCTTCTCCGCCACGGAGTCCGGGTCGCCGGTGATGAATGACGTGCGGGCGCGCTCGGGATCGATCTTACGCGTTGCGACCACCTGGGCCGTCTTGCGCTCCGCCTCGGCCGATGTCGCGGCGATGATGACCGCACCCAAGCGGGTCTTCGTGATCTCGCCGGGGTCGCGCCCGATCTCCTCGCAGCAGCGCTCGAGCACGTCCACCTTGTGCCGGATCGTGGCGACGTCACCGAAGAAGTTGCACGCGTCGGCGTAGCGGGCGACCAGCGGGATCGTCCGCCGCTCGCCGCTGCCGCCGATCAGGATCGGCGGCCCGCCCGGCCGCACCGGGCGGGGCACGTTGAGCGCGCCCTCGATGCGGTGGTGGCGGCCCTCGAAGCTCGGCGCCTCCTGCGTGAACATCGCCCGGCAGATCTGCACGGCATCCTCGAGCCGCTCGAACCGTTCGCGCAGCGGCGGGAAGTCGAAGCCGTACCCGGCGTGCTCGTCGTCGTTCCAGGCGGCGCCGATGCCCAGGATCGCGCGGCCGGCCGAGATCACGTCCAGCGTCGTCACGGTCTTGGCCAGGAGTGCGGGGTTGCGGTAGGTGACGCCCGTGACCATCGTTCCGAGCTGGGCCCGCTCGGTGCGGGCCGCGATCGCCGCGAGCAGGGAGTAGGCCTCGAGCATGGGCTCCGTACGGGCCCCGTTCACGGAGATCTGGTAGAAGTGATCCATCACCCAGAGCGAGTCGAAGCCCGACCGGTCGGCGGTGACCGCGATCTGGGCGATCCGCTCGAACAGCTCCCCGTCGGGCACGGCGGGGAAGGTGAAGCTGTTGATCTGAAGTCCGAACCGGGTGATCGGGCTGTGGGCGCGTGTCGGCATGAGTTCCTCCTGGTCAGGCGGAAGTATGCCGCGCCCGGTATGCGCGCACCTTGTGACGGCTCCCGCAGACCGCCATGTCGCACCACTGGCCGGAGTGGTTGCGCGAGCGGTCGTAGAACGCCCACTCGCAGTCGTCGCTGGCGCACACCTTCAGGCGTGTCCAGCTGCCCTCGGCCATCGCCGTGTAGGCGGCGGCCAGGATGCGCCCAAGCGCGGCCTCGACCCCCAGTCGGGCGGTGCCGGCGGCCTCTTCGAGCCGCGCGCCGCCGTTGGGATCGAGTCGGAGCCGCAGCGGTGCGCGCTCGGCCGCGCGGTTGACCAGGGCGGCGGCGGCGGGATCCGGTGCCGCGCCGGAGTTGGCCCGGAGCACCGCCCGCAGCGCCTCGCGCAACTCGGCCGCGGCCGAGACCTCGTCCACTCCGACCGTACCGCCGGCACCCGGCAGGTCTTCCCGGCGCAGCCACGCGGCGAGCGCCTCCGGAGTCGCCAGCTCATCCGCGCCCGACTCGGCGTCGCGGGTGTTCACGAACTCCTGGACGAGCCGCAGCGATCCCGGGGCCGGGGCGCGCTCGGTGGTGTCTGACACAGCGTCATGATACCACCGAAGCCGTTTGACAGGTAACTGTAACCGGTGTAGAATGGTTGGAGGTTACGGGCCATCGCGGGAGGGGTGAGATGCACCACACACAGGCGGTATTCGGCACGTTTGCGACGCTCAGGGCGACGCACACTCCCAAGGGGCGGCGCGAGGCCGACCGGGCCGTCGTCAGATGGGTGCTCGACCCGGACGCGCCCATGGGCCGCACGGCGGTCGCCCGGCTCCAGCAGCTGCTCTCCGAGCGGCACCGGTCGGCGCTGGCGCGGGCGGTGCGGCGCGACACCGACCTCGGGCTCGAGGGCGAGCGGTTGGCGCCGCCGGTCGCGCGGCTGCTGGCGCAAAACTGTGACGACGCCGACCGGATCGCAGCCGGGCTCGAGCGGCCTGACGTCGACCCCCGCGCGGTCATCGAGACCGAGCGCTTGCTCGAGGCGGCCGCGCCGACCCACGAGCGCCTGGCATGGATCACCCGGGTGCTCGCGCAGAGCTGAGCTCAGACGGCGGCGGCCGCGGGTGACGCGGCGGCGACCGTCGCGATCGCGGCGGCGATGCCCGTCGCCACCGAGCGCAGCTCCGCCTCGGTGATCACGTAGGGCGGGGAGATCTGCAGCGCCCGTCCCGCCAGGCCGCGCGTGAGCACGCCCTGGTCGCGGCACGCATGCACGATCCGGTCGACCAGGCCGGGATCGGCGGCTCGGGCTTCGGCGTCGAACTCGACCGCGGCGAGCAGCCCCAGGCCGGCCCGCACCTCGGTCACGAGTGGCGCTGCGCGCAGGGGCTCGAACACCGCCGCGAGCACCGGCTCGAGCTCGGCGACCCGCTCGACCAGGCGCTCGCGCTCCATCAAATCGATGTTGGCCAGGCCGACCGCGCACGCCGTCGGGTGGCCGGAGTAGGTGAAGCCGTGCCGGAACAGGCTGCCCGGCTGCGACCAGAACGGCTCCTGCACGCGTTGCGTCGCGATCACGGCTCCCAGCGGCAGGTACCCCGACGTGATCGCCTTGGCGCACGTGATCAGGTCGGGCTCGATACCCAGCCGCTCGCTCCCGAACCATCTCCCCAGCCGACCGAATCCGGTGATCACCTCGTCGGCGACCAGAAGCACGTCGTGGCTGCGGCACAGCGCCTGCACCTCGGCCCAGTAGCCGTCGGGTGGGTGCAGGATGCCGCCGGCGCCGATGACGGGCTCGCCGATGAACGCCGCCACCCGGTCGCCGTGCTCGTCGAGAAGGGTCGCAAGCTCGGCGGGATCCTCGTGCGACACCGACGCGACATCGGGGATGAGCGTGCCGAAGCCCTCCCGCATGGCCGGGATGCCCGCCAGGCTCGTGCCGTAGGCGTTCATGCCGTGGTAGGAGTGGCGGCGGTGGACGATGATCTGCTTCTCGGGCCGCCCCAGGGCGTGCCAGTAGCGGCGGGCGAGCTTGGCAGCGGTGTCGACCGCCTCCGAGCCGCCGCTCGTGAAGAACACCGCGCCGCCGGCAAACGGCGCCAGTTCGGAGATCCGCTCGGCCAGGTCGAGCGCCGGCCGGTTGGCCAGCCGCTCAAAGGTGTCGTAGGCCGCCAGAAGCCGCATCTGGGTCGCGGCGGCATCGGCGAGCTCGCCCCTGCCGTGGCCGACGGCGCAGTACCAGAGGCCGCCCCGGGCGTCGATGTACTCGCGACCCTGCTCGTCCCAGACGCGGGCGCCCTCTCCGCGTGCGATCACGACCTCGGCGTCCTTCACCACCGCCATGTCGGCGAACGGGTGCCATAGCCGGGTGCTCATTTTGCGGACGATACCAGCCCGTCGAACAGGGTTTGCCCGGCGCCGGGCACCTCGGCCTCGGGATGCCAGAGGACGCCGATGCAGAACCGGGCGCCGCCGACCTCGAGACCCTCGATGGTGCCATCGTGGGCATGGGCCGAGACGGTCAGGCCCTCTCCCACGGTGCCGATGCCCTGATGGTGGTGTGAGCGCACGAGCGAGCGCTCGCCGACGATCGCCCGCGTGCGCGTGCCTGCCACCGTCACGATCTCGTGCTGGCCGAACGTGGCGTCGTCGAGCCGATGGGGCCTCTGGTCGGTGACGTCGGCGAGGTGCTGGACGAGCGTTCCGCCCCTGACCACGTTCAGGAGCTGGATGCCGCGGCAGATCGCGAGCACCGGCAGGTCGCGATCGAGGGCGCCGCGCAGCAGTCCCAGCTCCGCGGTGTCCCGGCGCACCTGCTTGGGCGCCGTGCGCGGGTGGGGCGCGTGGCCGTACAGGTCGGGGCCGACGTCCTCGCCGCCCGCCACCACGAGTCCGTCCAGCAGGTCGAGCGCGTCGTCCGGGTCGTGCTCCCACAGCGGATCGGGCGGAAGCACCAGCGGGCGCCCTCCCGCGAGCCGGACGCCCTCGACGTAGCCCTGGGCGATGTACGCCGCGTCGAGCTCCCAGACGCCCATGGCGACCGCCGCCCAGTAGCTCGTGATCCCGATACTGGGCCGGCTCATACGCTCGGCACACGCCCGGGCCGGGCCCCGATCGCTCCCACTCGATCGAGGCCCGGCCGGCCGTTGCGGCTCAGTCGCCCGCCGCCGGCTCCAGTCCGGCATCCAGCGGCACCTCGATGCTCCGCGCGCGCACGTCCGCCGCCAGCGCGTACCCGATCAGCCCGAAGACCAGGATGACCGCCAGCGTGCCGAGGGTGAACACCTCAAACCGCACCCGCGAGACGCCGTAGCTCGACTCGATGCTGTAGCTGTGGCCCGTCAGCCGCTCGAGGATGCCGGGGAAGATGGCCACCCAGGATCCCAGCACCATCCACCCGGTGCAGACGATGGTGCAGAGCCACATGAGCCCGTCTCCGGACTTACCGAGCCGGTACGGCCGTGGCACGCCGGCGTGGCTCTTGCGCAGCTTGATCGCCGCCGGAAAGATCAGCAGGTAGCTGAGCAGGGTGGTCGAGGTGGCCAGGTAGAGCACGATCGTGAAGCTGGCGGCCGCGGTGGCGGATCCGCTCAGGAGGTACACCGCCGCGAGCATGAAGATGGTCGAGGCGATGCCGGACATCACGTTCACGCGCACGGGCGTCCCCAGCTTGGGATGGAACCGGCCGAAGTAGCCGGGGAAGGCGCCGTCGTACGCGGCGACCGCCAGGATCCGGTCGGAGCCCATCATCCACACGGCGCCCGAGGTGACCAGGGCGAAGATGAACCCCAGCACCATCAGGTCGGTGAGGAAGTTCTGGGCGCCGCCGTACACGCCGAACGTGGTGTGGACGGCGTCCAGGAAGCCACCGATGCCGGTGATCTGGCTTGACGGCAGCACCGCCAGGATGCCGAACACGGGGATGGAGTAGGCGAGCACGGTGATCACGCCGCTCTGCAGGACGGTGACCGGAACGTCGCGCTGCGGGTTCTGCATCTCCTCGGCGGCGCCGTTCTGCAGCTCGAAGCCGACGTAGTTGAACAGGAGCAGTGGCACGAGGCCCAGGAAGACCACGAGCGAGCTGGGGTTGAAGTTCCCGGCCGCATAGCCGTGAATGCCGTGCTCGATCCCGTAGATCAGCACCGTGACCGCGAAGAACGCCAGCACGCCGATGCGGATGATCGCGCCGACGTTGGGGATCCACTTGCCGTGCCGCAGCGAGGCGATCGCGACGCCGATCGAGATCCAGATGAAGACGACCTTGAAGACGATGTTGCCCACCGTGAACCCGGAGCCGATCGCATGCAGATTGTCGCTCCACGCGGCGGTGGCGATGAAGGCCAGCGAGCCGCCGACCCAGAGCGGGTTGGTAACCCAGTAGAGCACCGACCCGAGCCCGGCAGGCAGCCGGCCCCAGCTCAGCTTCATCCACTCGTACGGCCCGCCCTCCTGCGTGAAGGCTGACCCGAGCTCGGCCATGACCAGGGCGTAGGGGAAGACAAATACCACCGCCAGGATCACGAGCCATGTGAACGTCTGTGCGCCGAACCCGGACACCTGGCCGAGCGTGTCGAGGCCGACCAATGCGCAGACGGTGAAGAAGAGCATGTCGAACCGGCGCAGGCTCTTGTGCAGATGCCCCTTCTCCTCAAGCGCCATGGTGGTCGTCTGCTCGACGTCCCGCCCCTCGAATGCACCCATGAGACCCCTTCCCGATAAACACGGATAGACGCCGAGTAGGACGCTCGGGCGCCGATGAATGTTGCAAGTATGGCCGAAGACCGGCCGTTCGCCTAGATCCGGTCGGTCGGGCCGGCGAATGGACGCCGGCCCGGGACCGGGACGCTACGCGGAGGTCGGGAGGGTGAGGTCGGCCAGCGTGGCGGTGCCCAGCACGCGCAGAGCCGGGTCGATGGCGGCCATCCGCCCCGCCACCGCATGCTCGAGATCGCTCGCCGCAGCATCGGCCAGCTCGCGCCCGGACGCGGTCAGCTCGGTGCGGCCGAACGCGCCGCCCCGGACTGCGAGACCCCGCCCGCACAACCGCAGGGCGATCTGCTTGGCCTGGCTCTGGCTGGCGGCCAGTTGGGCCGCCAGCCGAGTCGTCTCCAGTGGCTCCTCGGAGCGCAAGAGCAGCAGCGCGTACAGCTCCATCGGCCGCAGTTCGAACCGGCGGGCCGCCTCGAGCACCGCCCGGTCAAGCGCCCTGACCATCCGCAGCCCCGCCGGAACGTCGTGGGAGGAGAGGGAGGGGGATCTTCCATCCACGACCATCAACCCGGCGCGACTGCGGAGGTCACTTGAAGGGGTTGCCACGGGCGGGATTGTCCGCTTCCCGGGTAGGGGTGCCCTCCCCCTTTTGGGGTAACTTTTGTGCCGGAGTGCCGAAAGTCACGCCGGGTTGACCGGTTATCGCGCGAGCGCAAACCGGGGACAGTCCCCGAACATTCGCCGTGACAAAGATGTGACGCGATTCGACCGGGGACTGTCCCCGGTCTTGCGTTCAGCGGGCCGTGCGCACCAGCGAGCGCACCGCTTCAGCGATGTGGGCCCGGTCGATGCCGGCCTGGTCGAGCAGCTGGGTGGGCGTCCCCGACGTCGGCATGCCGGTCGGGGCGAGGCCGACCACCTGCGGCCGGGCGCTCGACTGAGCGAGCGCCTCGAGCACGGCGGAGTGGAGCCCGCCCTCGGGCCAATGGTCCTCGACCACCACGATCGCGCCGGTCGCCTCGGCCGCCTCGACCAGCGTCGCCTCGTCGAGCGGCTTGACCGAGTAGAGGTCGATCACGCGGGTCGAGATGCCCTCGCCGGCGAGCGTCTCCGCCGCCGCCAGCGTCTCGTGCAGGGTGATGCCGGCGGCCACCACCGTCACGTCGTCGGACTCCGACGAGCGCGTGAGACGCGAGCCTCCGATCGGGAACGGCTCGTCGGCCGGGTAGAGCACGGGCAGGGCCTCGCGCGTCGTGCGCATGTAGACGATGCCCGGCCGGTCGACCATGGCCTCCACGAGCTTCGCGGTCTGGTTGGCGCAGCTCGGGTAGAGCACGGTGCTGCCGTGCACGGCCCGGAAAGAGGCCAGATCTTCGAGCGCCATCTGGGACGGCCCGTCCTCACCGATGGATACGCCCGCATGCGAACCGGCGAGGCAGATGTTCGCCTGGCTCACGGCCGCCATGCGGGTGAAGTCGTACGCCCGTGCCAGGAACGCCGCGAACGTGGATGCGAACGGCACCCACCCCCGCACCTGCATGCCCACCGCGGCGGCCACCAGCTGCTGCTCGGCGATGTACATCTCGAAGTAGCGCTCGGGGTATTCCTCAGAGAAGAGCTCCGAGAAGGTGGAGTTCCCGACCTCGCCGTCGAGCGCCACCACCCGTCCGTCGCGCGCGCCGACCGCCACCAGGGCGTCGCCGTAGGCGCGCCGCGTTGCCACCTTCTCGCCCACCGGCCACGCCGCCCGGTCGGCCTTCGTGGTCGCGAACTCGTGCGGGCGGCCGGTGCTCGGCGGCGCCTGGGGGCGCACCTGGATGTCGCGGCGGCCGCCCAGCTCTGCGACGGCGGCATCGGGGTCGGCCAGCGGCTTCCCGTGCCAGCCGTTCTTGTTCTCGACCGCGGCCACGCCCTTGCCCTTCTTGGTGCGGGCGATGATGCATACCGGCTGGCCGTCGGCGGCCGCAGCCTGGTCGTAGGCGGCGTCGATCGCGGCCACGTCGTGGCCGTCGATCTCGATCGCGCGCCAGCCGAAGGCCTCGGCCCGGGCCTTGTAGACGGCGGTGTTCCAGCCGAGCATCGTCTCGCCCCGCTGCCCGAGCCGGTTGACGTCGATGATCGCCACGAGGTTGTCGAGGCCCTCATGCGCGGCGGCGGCGAACGCCTCCCACATCGAGCCCTCGGCCATCTCGCTGTCGCCGCACAGCACCCACACCCGGAACGGCAGCCGGTCGAGCCGCTGTCCGGCCAGCGCGATGCCGACGGCGATCGGCAGCCCCTGGCCGAGCGAGCCGGTGGCGACGTCCACCCAGGGGATGATCGGGGTGGGGTGGCCCTGCAGCCGCGAGCCGAGCTTGCGGAACGTCAGCAGCTCCTCGTCGGTGATGGCGCCGGCGGCGCGGTAGAGGGAGTAGAGCAGTGGTGAGGCGTGGCCCTTGGAGAACACGAGGTGGTCGTTTAGGGGGTTCTCGGGCCGGTCGAAGTCGTAGCGCAGGTGTTTCGCCAGGAGGACGGCCATCAGGTCGGCCGCGGACATCGATGAGGTGGGGTGCCCCGAACCGGCGGCCGCGGCCGCGCGGACAGAGTCGACCCGCAGCTGCTGCCCCAGCTCGCGCCAGTTCTCGTGCTCGTTCATCTGATCTCCTCCGTCCGGAGCCGACGCCGCGGCGGTGCGCGCAGCAGGCATCACTCTATCCCGGGCGCACAAAAAACGGGCCCGGACGAAACCACCGTCCGGGCCCGTGAGGAAGCCTGGCTAGATCAGCGAGATGACGTTGGTCAGCATGCCCTTGATCGCGGCGTTCAGAAGACCGAGCGTGACGACGACGCCGATCACGATCACCCCGAGGACGACGGAATACTCGGCCATCGTCTGGCCGATCTCGCCACGAACATCCTCACAAGGCGTCGAAAAAAGCTCGTTGATGGGAATTCACCTCCCCGCCCACTCAAGAAGGGTGACCTCGGAATCAGCACGGGCCCGGACGGATTGCCGTCCGGGCCCGGATGAAGCTGTGCTACAGGGACGCGATGACGTTGGTCAGCGTGCCCTTGATCGCGGTGCTCAGAAGACCGAGCGTGACGACAACGGCGATGGTGATCACGCCGAGGACGACAGCGTACTCAGCCATGGTCTGGCCGGCCTCGTCGCGCACGTCCTCAGACAGCGTGGAGAAAAACTCGTTGATGGGAATCACCTCCCCCGTACCACTGGATGGGTTTCCGCTACAGGTAAGGTGTCGGCGTTTCCGGCCCCGGCATGCATAACTCTTCCGAGTGAAATTGCGCCGCCAAGGTGGGGAGGCAGGGGGTTTTGGGCGCGGACGGGGTGGTCAGCGCCCGTCGAGCAGCGCGAGGGCCTCGCCCATTGCGCGAACCGACTCGATGGTGATCGGGTCGAGCACCAGTATGGCCTCGTCGGCGCCCGCTTCGGCCAGGCCGCGAAGGTGCTGGGCGACGGCGCCGGGGTCGCCCGCGATCGCAGGTGAGTCGGGCAGCGGCCGCCGCTCGGCCGCCCGGGCGTCGAGGCTCACGAGCACACAGGCGCTGCGTGCGATTTCGCCCGCCCGCCTGCCCGCCCGCTCCGCGGCGGCGTCGATCTGCGCATTCAGATCGGCGAACCCGGAGACGGTGTTCCCGTAGCCGTCGAACCAGGTGTTCCAGGCGTCGACGTGGGGCAGCGCGATACCGAGCATGCGCGGACCGTTGGAGCCGATCACGAGCGGGGTGCGGCGCGCGGGGGGCGGCAGCAGCACCGCGTCCGCCGCCTGCCAGTAGCGGCCCTCGAGGCTCACGCGCTCCCCGGCCAGGAGGCCGCGCACGATCGCGAACGCCTCCTCGAAACGGGCGACGCGATGGTCGTAGGGGATCCCGAACGCGGCGAACTCGCCCCTGTTCCAGCCACAGCCGAGCCCGAGCACGAACCGGCCGCCGCTGATCTCATCGATCGCGGCCGCCATGCGGGCGATGACCCCGGGAGGGTGGAATCCGGTGCAGGCGACGAGGGGCCCGAGCTGCACCCTGCTCGTGATCGCGGCCAGTGCCGCCAGCACCGCCCAGGCGTCCCACGGCCCCCGCTCGGGCTGCTCATCGCCGCGGTAGAGCATGTGGTCGCCGACCCAGACCGAGTCGAAGCCGGCCTCCTCGGCCGCCGTCGCCATGGCCGCGTACTCGGGCCATCGCACCTCCCGTTCGACCTCGGGCAGCTGGACTCCGATGCGAAGCGGGCGGGGCACGGCGGGACTCTCTCATGAACGGGCCGCCGCGTGCCGATGGGTGGGCGTGGACCCATCGACGCGCGCGGCAGAGCCGGAGCTGACGGTACGCACCGTTTTGGCGGATGCGCCCGCCCCTCCCGCGAGCGACCCCGCCACCGCGCCGGCCGTGCCGGTTTCACAGCAGCTCGCCTGGGCCCTGGCAACGGCGGCGCTGGTCTTCGCCGCGATGGCGATGTCCTGGGCGCGGATCTTCTTCTCGGACACGTACATCTCGCTCACGTCGGGCCGCTACATCCACGCCCATGGGCTCCCGTCGACCGACCATCTGACCGTCGCAGGGTCGGGTCGTCCCTGGGTCGATCAGCAGTGGCTGGCGCACCTGTTCATGTATGACCTCTGGCGGGTCGGGGGCGACGCCGCCGTCGGCGCCTCGAGTGCGCTCGCGTTTGCGCTCGCCTTCGGGATGCTGGCCGTCCTCCTTCTGCGGCGCGGAGCCGCTCCCGTCGGAGTTCTGCTCGCCCTCGCCGGCGCCCTGGTGCAGTGCCTGCTCTTTGCCGAGACGCGCGCCCAGAGCTATGCCTATCCGCTCTTCGTGGGGCTGCTGTGGGTCGTGCTCTCCCAGTCCGACCGCAGCCCGCTGCGACGAGCGGTGCTGATCCTGCCGCTGCTCGTGCTGTGGGCAAACGTGCATGGATCGGTGCTCCTCGGCGTGGTGGTCGTGGTCGTGTGCTGCGCCTGGAACGCCGTTCGCAGTCTGCGCCGGAGGGCGTGGAGACCGGTGGCCGGCGAGCTCCTGCTCTCCGTGCTTGCGGGCGCGTGCGTCTTTGCGACACCGTACGGGACAGCGATGGTCGGGTACTACGTGCGCGTTCTGGGGGATCCCGCCTTGGCCACGATCGCCGAGTGGCGGCCGACCACGTTCGGCCCGCTCAATCTGCCCTTCATCGTCCTAGTCATGGGCACGCTCGGAGTCGTGTGCTTCGCCAGGGGCAAGGGGGTGCGGCTGCCCGTCGAGATGGTGCTCCTGGCGGCGGTGTTCGGCACCATGGCGGCCCACGCGGTGCGCTACCAGACCTGGTTTGCCCTCGGCGTCGCGCCGCTGCTCGCCCTCGCGGTCACGCGCACGTGGTCGCGGCGCGGTGGGCTGCGCCCGCCGCCCCGGGTGATCGTGATCGCCGCCGGGGCGATGCTGCTCACCGCCACCGTCGTGGCGGGCGGCATCCTCGTGCGGACGCCGTCGTCGGCGTACGGCAAGTGGATCTCGGACTCCGCGGTGCACGCCACCGTCCGCTATGCCGCCCAGCATCCACACGCTCGGATCCTGGCCGACGACGTCACCGGCTCGGCGCTGCTCTGGCGCTACCCGAGTCTCGAGGGCCGGGTCGGGTTCGACGCACGCACCGAGATCTACAAGCCGTCGCAGTTCATCGCGTTCGCCCGGTTCCTGCTCGTGTCGGGCCCGTCCTGGGCAGCGGCCGCGCGGCCCTACCAGGTGATCGCCGTGACCTGCTCGCTGCATCCGACCGTGTGCAAGGCGCTGCCCACGCTCTCAGGCTGGCGGATCCTTGATCACCGCAACGGCGGGATGGTCGCGGTCCGCAGCTGAGCGGGCGCCGGCGCCCGGAACGTCCACAAGCGGTTGCCGAGGAAGCTCGCCGGCGTCGCGACGCCGATCGCAAGGGCGGCGGCCGCCAGTCGCGGAACGCCTGCACCCTCGACCAGCCCCACCAGTACGAGCAGGTCGGCCGCGAGGGCTCCGAGGCTGACCGCGAGGAAGCGAACGTACTGCGGGGACGCTCGCCTGCCGGTGGCGCGGAACGTCCACACCCGGTTGAGCGCGAAGTTGCTCGTCGCCGCGGCGACGAACGCCAGCGCAAACGCGACCGGATAGGGCGTCACCCGCTCGAGCAGCACGAACAGACCGCTGTTCACGACATAGCCCGATGCGCCGACGGTGCAGTAGCGGGCAAACACCGCCCGCCACCGCCCGCCGATCACGAGGCCGTCCAGGTCAGTACACCGTGGAGGTGCCCGTGGTACCCGTGCAGCCGGTCTTCGTGGCCGTGAAGGTCAGGGTGCCCTTCTTCGTGGGCTTCACCTTGAACTTGACCTTGCCGTTGGTGCCCGTCTTGAGCGACTGGGCCTTGATGCCGGCGCCCGCCACCTTGACGGTCACGCCCGAGATGACGTTCCCGGCCGCATTGGTCATGGTCACCGTCACCGTGGCTGCCGTCTTGGGCAGGAGACCGCCCGTCGCGATCGCCATCGTCAGCTTCACCGGCAGGGTCAGCTTCTGGATTGGCGAGAAGGCGCCCAGGTTGCCGTCGGCGTCCACCGCGGCCACGTGCCAGTACAGCGTCCCGCCGTTCTGATACGTCGTGAACGCGTTCATCATGGTCGGCGCCGCCGATGTCGTGTCCGTGCTGAAGTAGTCGAACGGCGCGGCGAACGACCCATCGGAGTTCTGGGCCTGCGTGGTCGACACCTCGAACTTGTAGGTCTTCGCCCCGAGCTTCGGCGCCCAGCTCATCGAGAAGTTGTGCAGCCCGCCGGTGCTGGTCACCTCACCGGTGGGGGCCGCAATCGTGCGCTGGAACGGCTGTGCGGCCGTGTATGCGCCGGACACGGCGGTGGCGGGGAATCCGCTCTGCAGGGTCGGGAAGTTCGCCCGCACCTGCCACGTGAACGACTTGGTGCCCGTGAGGTGTGTCATCGCCACGGCGGTCGTGTCAAGACCGGTGCCGTTGGTGCACGACATCCCGGTCGGGCAGTTCAGCAGGACGTCGTACGAGACCGCCCCGGCGACCGGATTCCACTGCCACACGGGGATCGAGTCTCCTGTGGTGGCGTTCGTGAAGGTCGTCGGCGTGGTGAAGCTCGGCGACGGCAGCGTCTTTGTGAAGTTGCCGGGGCTCGACCAGGCGAGTCCGACCGACGTGCCGTTCGTCTCGCCCTCGGCCTGCACGCGCCAGTACAGCTTCTGGCCCGCCGGATACGTCGAGGCGGCCGTGTAGGAGGTTTCGTCCACCGTCTGGTTGTCGACGAGGTTGCTGAAGTTCGGATCGGTCGCCACCTGGATGTGGTAGGCATAGGCGCCGTCGACCGGCGTCCACTGGAACACGGGCCATGTCGAGATGGAGGCGGCGTTCGTCGGCGCGGTCAGCGTGGGAGCGGCCGACTGCTTCTGGAACGTCTCGGTCGGAGCGAAGTCGGGCCGGGCAACGACGCCAGTGCCGTTGAAGTTCTGAGCCGGCAGCACCGCCCAGTAGTAGGTGGCGTCGGGATAGTCGGTGACCTGGTTGCCGGTGCGGGGCGCGTAGGCGGTGGTCTGCGTCCACGCGTAGTCGATCACGTTCTGGAACGACGCGTCCGTGGCGACGATGACGTAGTAGCTCTGGTATCCGCTGATCGGCTTCCAGGTGAAGAGCGGCATGCCGCTCGAGACCTGCCCGGTCTGCGGCAGCTCGTAGTCGGCCGCACCCAGATATCCGTTCGTGCATGCCTGGCAGGCGGCGCCGGACGGATACCCGGTGAAGTTGAACGAGGGATCCGTGTCGTCGCCGAGGTCTGTCCATGACCCCGACACCACATGGTTGGCCGTGTCCTCGTTGCGCTCGGCGCGAACGCGGACGCAGTACTGGCCGCCGGGGGAGATCGGAAGGCTGTCGGTGGACAGAGTCTGCGGGTTAGGCCACGGGTCGGCGCCCGCGTTGCTCGTACCGAGCGGCGTCCAGCTCGTCGACACGGTGGTGCCGTCCCAGATCGAGGTGCTCCAGTCGCATTCCGGGCCCTGGCCCGTGACGCTATAGCCCGACACCTGAACCTCGTAGGCCGCCGCTCCAGGAACGGGGTCCCACGACACGATCGGATCGGTGGTGTTGACGCCGGCGGTGGTCCAGGTGATCGGGTTGTCCTGGTCGTCGCGCATGCTCAGGTTCGTGATCGCGCCGGGGCCGGTGTCGTAGTTGACGGTGAAGGTCTGGGGGTTGCCGCCGCTGCTGTAGACCGTCGGCGTCCCCGCTTGCAGCGACGAGTCGTACGGTGTGACGCGCCAGTAGTAGGAGTTGGCGGCGGGCAGGAGCGTCGTCGGCGCCAGCGAGGTCGCGACGGTGTAGCCGGTGCAGCACACGTTCGAGCCGCTCGGGAAGTTGGGATCGGTGTTGACGTCGACCTTGTAGTAGGCCGCACCCGGGATGGCCGTCCACGAGAACTGCGGGTCGAACACCTGCGAGCTCGGGTCGAGGTCGTTCAGCGTCAGCGTGGTGGTGTTCGGCCACGACCAGTTGAAGCTGTACACGGGCGAGGCCGTGCCCAGGTTGCCCTCGGCGTCGACCGGCGTGATCTGCCAGTAGTACGTGCCGTCTGTCAGGCGGGTGGGGATCGAGTACGCGCTGGCGGAGGTCGTGATCGGCGAGCCGGCCACGAGGGTGCTCATCAGCGGGTCGGTCGCGATCGAGAGCTGGTACTCCTGCGCGCCGCGAACGGCCGTCCAGTTGAGCAGCATCGGCTGCGGATAGGTCAGCGTGGCGCCGTCGGCCGGCGACTGCGGCTGCGGCTGATCCGACCAGTCCTCGGTGAAGCTGCGGATGTTCGACCAGGCGCCCACCGTACCGTTTGCGCTCACCGCAGCCACTCGCCAGTTGTAGAGCCCGTTGGCGAGCGCGGTCGTCAGCGCCATGCGCGTGTTCTTGGTGCTTGCGGTGAACTGGGGCGGGTTGAATCCCGTCGAGCCGCCGAGCTGGAAGGTGTAGTGATCCGCGCCCGAGACAGCCGTCCAGGTGAAGGTCGGGAGGGCGTCCACCGTGACGCTTGAAGCCGGGCCTGTGGGAGTGGGCGCGGCGAGCGATGCGTAGCTGGGCGCGACGAACACGAGCAGCGTGAGCACGGCGGAAAGGACGACTGCGGCAGGACGGGTATGACGAGACACGAGAGGCGGTGCTCCTTGAATGGCTGTCGGGACGCGCGGACGCGCACCAACAGCGCGCCTCCTCTTGTGTTCGGCGCGATCCCGCCAAACTCGATCCCCCAAACGCGCGCTTGCGCGGTCGGGTTCGAGTCGCCTGCTATGCGGATGAGAGGACTTGAACCTCCACGACCTTGCGGCCACACGGCCCTGAACCGTGCGCGTCTACCAATTCCGCCACATCCGCGGGCGACGGCAGTTTATCCGGGCGCGCACGCCCCTGTCAGGAGTTGCGCGATCTCGTCGGCGGGGTAGCCGGCCTCGGCCAGCACCTCGGCCGTGTGCTCGCCCAGCCGCGGCGGCGGCCGGCGTGCGTGCAGGCGATCGCCGTCGATCTGCATGGGCGAGCCGACCATGCGCAGCGGGCCGGCGGTGGGATGGTCGACGGTCTCGATGGTGTGGGCGGCCGGCCCGGCGAGGGCGGCGGGCACGGAGAGCACGGGGCCGCCCGGCACCCCGGCTCGGTCGAGCACGCCCAGCCAGTGCGAGACCGGGCGGCGGGCGATCGTCTCCGCCAGCGCGGGCACGAGACGCGCGCGGTGCGTGACCCGGAGCCGGTTTGTGCGGAAGTCCGGGTCGGCGCCGAGCTCGTCGAGGCCGGCCTCGCGGCAGAAGCGGGCGAACTGTTCGTCGTTCCCAACCGCCAGGTTGACGTAGCCGTCCTCGGCCCGGAACGTCTCGTAGGGCACGATCGACGGGTGCGCGTTCCCGAGCCGGACGGGCTCGATCTCGCCGATCAGCCAGTCGCCCCCCCGATTGGCGAGCCAGGCCACCTGGGCGTCGAGCAGCGACACCTCGAGCGCCGCGCCCTCGCCGGTGCGGCCGCGCCGCAGCAGGGCGGCCAGGATCGCCGAGCTCGCGAACTGGCCGGCGACGATGTCCGAGATCGCCACCGCCACCTTGATCGGCTCGCCGGCCGGCTCCCCCTGCATGCTCATGATCCCACCGATGCCCTGCATCACGAAGTCGTACCCGGGCCTGTCCGCCTCGGGGTGGCCGGTCGGGTAGCCGCGGATCGAGCAGTGGACGATGGCGGGATGGGCGGCGCGCAGGGAGGCCGCGTCGAGGCCGAAGCGCTCGCCGGCGTGGGGCAGGAAGTTCTCGATCACAACGTCCGCGCCGGCCGCCAGCCGCTGAGCAACGCCCACGCCGTCCGGGTGCTTGAGGTCGACCGCAACGGAGCGTTTGTTGCGGTTCACCTGCAGGAAGTAGGCGCTCTCGCCCGCGACGAACGGCGGCCCCCACTGACGGCTGCCGTCGCCGCCGCCGGGCCGCTCGATCTTGACCACGTCGGCGCCCAGGTCGGCCAGCATCATCGTGCAGTACGGCCCGGCCAGGATCTGGGTCAGGTCAAGCACCCGGACGTCGGCGAGGGGGAGGTCGGACACAGGCGGTGGGTGGGTCAGCCCGTGGCTGCGGCGGGCAGCTTCGCCAGCTCGGCCAGCGCCCATTCGCGGTGCTTGTCGGCGTTGACGTTGACCTTGGCCGCCGCCACCGTGCCGTCGCGGTCGATCACAAAGCCCGAGCGGATCAGGCCGTCAAACGTCTTGCCGTAGCGGGTCTTCGGACCCCAGGCGCCGTAGGTCGAGGCGACGGCGTGATCCTCATCGGCCAGCAGCGGAAACGGCAACGAGAACTTGTCCTTGAACTTGACGTGCGACTCGATCGACTGGGGGCTGATGCCAAGCACGGTCGCCCCGGCGCGCTCGAAGTCGCCCCAGCTGTCGCGGATGGCGCACGCCTGGCGCGTGCACCCCGGCGTATCGTCCTTGGGGTAGAAGTAGACGACCACCGGCCGGCCGCGCAGGTCGCTCAGCCTGACCGTGTCGCCAGTGTCGGACCGGAGCGCGAAATCGGGGGCCGGCTGTCCCACTTCGACCATGGTCGAAGCTTAGATGGTTTGTCCGCAATCACTGCCTGGTAGCCTGCGCGCCTATGCCGGTGGTGCACGCGATCGTTGGGTCGCTCCTGATCGTGGTCAACGCGGCCGTCGCGGTCTGGGGGTACATCGCCTACCGCCGCAACCGGCCCCCCGGAGAGTTCTTCCGCCAGACGCTCGCGATGGCCCAGACGCTCGTGATCGCCCAGGCGACGCTGGGCCTCGTGCTGATCTCCGAGGGCTACCGGCCGGGTGACGACCTGCACTTCGTATACGGCCTGCTTCCTCTGCTGTGCGTCGCCTACCCCTATGCTTTGAGGGGTGAGGATGGGCGGCGCAACCTGCTGCTGTTTACGATCGGATCGGGGCTCGTTGCCGCCCTGGGCGTGCGCGCGTTCATGACGGGGCCGCACTGATGAGCCGGGAGTCGGTACGCGCGTTCCTGATCGTGATCGGCCTCGCGATCATCTCGACCGTGTTCTTCAGCGTCTCGTCGAGCGTGTTCGGGATCCTGCTCGGGACGATCGGCCTGATCTTCATCGTCCTCATGTGGTACTTCGGATACGCCTGGTACCGGTCGAACAGGATGACGATCTCGCTCATGCCCGACCGGCAGCGGCAGGCGCTCTACGCCGGCATGGGCGCGGTCACGGTCGCCGCCGGCGCGTACTCGCTGTCGCGGTTCGGGCTCGTCTCGCTGGGCGGGTTCTCGCTACCGATCGTGCTGCTCGCCCTGGCCGGTGGGTTCGCGATGCTGTGGGCCTGGGAGGAGTCGAAGCGCTACCACCTGTGAGGGTGCCAGGCACCGTCACAGCGAGCGCACGGGAGGTGCACCGCCCGCGTCACCGTGCCTGGCACCAGGCGGGTGGCCGAGCGGTCCGTTCGATCCCCCCGGGGCTGCTCAGCTCCCTCCGGGAGCCGCATCCCGGCGCCGGGCACCGTTCCAGAACACGCGCGGACCGGTGTCGCCGGCCGTTGCGGTGCCTGGCACCGTTACGGGTGGCGTTAGAAGCCCGACACCCCGTCGGGAGTGCCCAGGCCGGTCGGCAGGTCGTAGCCGAGCCCGGCGGTGCACTGGGGGGTCAACGAGCACGTGAGGCTGCCTTCGCCGGGCAGGTTGTCGCCGCTCGTGACGTCGTGCAGCGCGGTGGGGCGGCCGTACGGGAGCGAGGCGGGATAGTCGACCGTGCCCGAGTTTGCCGCCAGCCCGTAGACGCCGGCGATCAGGGGGGCGGCCAGACTCGTCCCACCGACCTGCATCCAGCCCCCTCGGGCGTAGTCGTACACCGCCGCCCCCGTGTTGGGGTCGGCGTCGGCCGACACGTCGTTCATCCCCCGGAACGATCCGCAGCCGATGGCGGTCCAGGTGGAGACCGCCGTCTGCCAGGTGCGCGCCGGCGATGCGTCGTCGCAGCCGCTGCCGGTCGCGCTGGTGGAGCCCGTATTCCAGGTCGTCTCGCTGCCGTAGGTGTTGCCCGCACCCAGCTGCAGGTTCGTGCCTCCGACCGCGACGACCGTGTTCAGGTCGGCGGGATACGCCGGGCCGAAGCCGTCGTCTCCGGCCGAGACGACAATGGCGTGCTTGGGGTGGTTGTAGGCGCTTGCGCCGGCGCCGGCCGCGCTCGACCCCGCGCCGTAGGCCCCATAGCTGTTGCTGACCACGGTCGCGCCCTTGGCGATCGCGGTGTTCTCGGCCGCCTCCATGTTGCCGAACCCGGCGGACGTGGCCTCGACCAGCATGATCTTGCAGTTCTGGCAGATCTCGTGGGCGACCTGCACGTCCAGCGAGATCTCCACGTCCCAGCCCGAGTTGAAACCCGAGACGGGCAGCGTCGGGCCACCCCGCTGATTCATGGCCTGGAAGCAGGCGGCCTTGATCTTCGCCGTGCAGCGCGGGAAGACCGGCAGGCCGTACGTCTTGTCGAAATACGTGAGGTCGGCGAAGGCCGTCAGGGAGTTGTAGGCATCGACGATCGCGATCGTCTGCTTCTTGCGCGTCCTCTTCGTCCCGGCAACGAGCGGCGTGTCGTTGGGCAGCGAGTAGGCGCCGTGGAACTGCGCCGGCCCGTAGCCGCCGGGCAGTGCGAGCGGCACGGGCGCATAGGCCGGGTGCGCGCGCGAGGGGATGACGACGCGGGCAAAACAGCTGACTGTGCCCGGCCGCGGGGCGGCGCAGGCGGCGCGGCTGGTCGCCAGCGCGGAGGCCGGCGCCGCCGCGGCCGCGACGGCAAGGGCCGCGGCCAGCGGCAGCAGAACGGATCGTCTCATGCGTCCACCCTTGGGGAACATCGGCCCACAGGGTATGCGCCGTGCGCCCGCGCTCCAATCCCCGTATGGGGGATCCGCCGGTCGCCGCTCAGAAGGCCGCCAACCCGTTGGGAGTGCCGAGGCCGGTCGGCAGGTCGTAGCCCGGCCGGGCGTTGCACTGGCGGATCACGGTGCAGGGAAAGGCCGCTGTGCCGGACCGGTTGCCGGCGCCCGTGATGTCGTGCAGCGCGCGGGGGTGGGAGTACGCGAGCGAGGCGGGATAGCTGACCGTGCTCGAGTTGGCGGCCAGCGCGTAGGCGCCGGCGATCAGCGGGGCGGCGAGGCTCGTGCCGCCGACCTGCATCCAGCCGCCGCGGGCCGAGTCGTACACCGCGGCTCCCGTGTTGGGGTCGGCATCGGCCGACACGTCGTTCATCCCTCGGAACATCCCGCACCCCACGGCCGCCCAGGTGGACACCGCCGTCTGCCAGGTGCGTGCGAGCGAGGTGTCATCGCAGCCACTGCCGGTTGCACTGGTCGGGCTGTTGCTCCACGCCGTCTCGCTCAGGTAGGCGCCATCCGACATCCGCAGGCTGGTGCCTCCGACCGCGACCACCGTGTTCAGGTCGGCGGGGTAGGACGGGCCGAATCCGGAATCGCCCGCGGCGACGACGATCGCGTGGCCCGGGTGGTCATACGCGCTCAGACCCGTGCCGGCGATGGTCGAGTCGGCCCCGTAGGACCCGTAGCTGTTGCTGACCACGTTCGCGCCCTTGGCGACCGCGGTGTTTTCGGCCTTCGCCAGGTTCACGAAGTCGGCGGAGGTGGCCTCGACCAGCAAGATCTTGCAGTTCTGGCAGATCTCGTGCGCGACCTGCACGTCCAGCGAGATCTCGACGTCCCATCCGTAGGGAACGCCCGAAGTGGGCAGCGTGCTGCCCCCGTTCTGGTTCATGGACTGAAAGCAGGCGGACGTGATCTGCTTGCTGCAGCGGGGAAACACCGGCAGGCCGAAGGTGGCGTCAAAGTGGGTGAGATCGGCGAACGCCGTGCGAGAGCTGTAGGCATCGACGATGGCGATGGTCTGGCGCTTGCGGCGCCCCGACGTTCCCTTGACGTGCGGCGTGAGGTTGGGCAGCGAGTATGCATGATGAAACTGGGGCGGCCCATAGCCTGCGGGCAGGCGGAGCTGCGGCGAGGCGACCGCCGGCCGGAGGCCCTTGGCGAGCACGCGAGCGAAGCAGCTCATCGTGCCCGGCGACGTGCTGGAGCAGGCTGCCCGGCTGGTCGCAAGCGCGGTGGTGGGCAGCGCGGCGGCCACAATTACGAATGCCGCGAACAGCGGCAGCAGAACGACTCGTCTCATGCATCATCCTCGGGGGGGCTTCAAACGTACGCCGATTGCGCACGCCGCCAATCCCCCGCCCGGGTGTGCGTGGCGGTGATGCCTACTCGGTGGTGTAGATCGCCGCCGGCGCGCCGCCCAGCGAGCGCAGCGCGTCCTCGACGGAGCACGAGATGCAGGTGAAGATGGGGGTGTCGCGCTCGGTGTAGCGGCTGGCCTCGGTCTCGCGAAGCGTCATCATCAGGTCGAGGAAGTCGCCGACGAAGTCGGTCTCGAACGCGACCACGAACTCCTGGTCGTCGATGCCGAAGGAGTAGGTGGTGTTGATCTTGACGGTCGGGAACTGGTGGCCGGCGGCGATGTGCTCGTTCATGATCCCCTGCCGGGCCGGCTTGGACAGCTGGTACCAGGCACGCGTTTTCACCATCGGGTAGATCAGCAGGTAGCGCGAGTCGGGGTTCCACATGATCCGGCCGCGCTTGTGCATCGAGCGGCCCTCGCCCTTGACGTACTGCGACCGTCGCGTCATCGAGAGATACGCATACGGCGTCGTCAGGTATCCGCCCATGGCCGTCGACATCACGGCGGTGCCGAGCTCCTGAAAGTCCTCCAGCCGCTCGGACACCTTCCACAGCATGAAGTCCGCGTCCGGACGGAGCCCGGCGACCGTGTAGGGGCGCAGGGCGAAGCGGTCGCCGAACGACTCGATGGTCGCGGTCAATTCCGCCCGCGAGGCGTCCTGCTCTGCCTCGGCCAGGCGCCGCCAGGCCGGGTCGAGCTTGTAGAACGAGAAGTGCACGAACTGGCGGTCCTCACCGGCCGAGTTGTTCGGGGGGGTGCCGTTCGCGTTCATCGGTTTCGATCGTAGCAGGCGATTCCTGACACTCCCGCAACGTCCCCGGCGTTGTCCCGTGACGGGCATCGAGCCTACGTTCAACCGGTGCAGCGACGGACACACCGGGAGCGCGGGCAGGCGAGCGTCGAGACGGTTGCGCTCGTGCCCGTGCTCGTGGTCCTGACGCTCGCGCTATGGCAGGCGGTGATGGCCGGCTGGGCGCTTGTGGAGGCCGAGTCCGCGGCGCGCGCGGCGGCGCGGGCGGCCCTGGCGGGAGCGGCCCCACGGAGCGCGGCGCTGGCCGCCCTGCCGGATGGGATGCGGGCCGGCGCAGGCGTGCGGATCAGGAGCGGCGGCGTGACGGTGCGCGTGCGCATTCCGGCCGTGCTGCCGGGCTTCGCGATGGATGTGTCGGCGTCCGCGGCGGTCGTGCGCCAGTGAACCGCGAGCGGGGACAGGCGACGGTGGAGCTCGTGGCATTTGCGGTCGTGGCGGTGGCCGTCGCGGTCGGCGTGCATGCGCTGCTCGTGCTCTGGGCGGCGCAGGGACGCGCGCAGGGGATCGCCGACCAGGCGGCGGTGATCGTTTCCGAGCAGCGACCGCTTCCGCCCGCGTTGCGGCACGAGGCGGACATCCGCGTGCGCGGCCACACGCTGGTCGTGACGATTCCGGTGAGGCTGGCCGGAGGCCTCGGACGCACCGACGTCGTCGCGCGGGCGGTGCTGCCGTGAGGGAACGCGGCCAGATCTCGGTGGCGGCGGTCGGGGCGATCACCCTCGTGCTGCTCGGCGGCGTGCTGATGGGCTACCTGAGCATGGTGACCGCAGGCGGCGGCCACGCCCAGCGCGCGGCCGACCTGGCGGCGATCGCCGCGGCGGGCCGGCTGGGGGCGAACCCGGACGCGTCGGGCGCCGAGCTGCGCCGCGCGGCCGAGGCGGTGGCGGCCGCGAACGGTGGCCGCGTTGCCTGGCTGCGGATTGTGCGCACCGGGTCGGTGCCGCGGGCGGTCGACGTGGCCGTGGCGGTGGCGGTGAAGGGGTCGGTGCCCGTCGCGGGCCGCCAGCGCCGGCGGGTGGTGGCCCGCGCCCGGGCCGGGGTGGTGTTCTCGGCCACGCTGCCGGCCGACGGGTTCCGGCCGGTCGCCCTGCACGGGGCGCGCGGCCCGCTGGCGGCTGTGGCCGCCGCCGAGGCCCAGGTGGGATGGCCGTACCGGTGGGGTGGCGAGAGCCGGGCGGAGGGTGGCTTCGACTGTTCCGGCCTGGTCGACTACGCCTATGCGGCGGCCGGCGATCCTCTGCCCGGCCGGCCCACCGCCGCCGACCTCTGGCGGATGGCCCGCCCGGAGGCTGCCGCCGAGCTCGCGCCCGCCGATCTCGTGTTCGTCGGCACGGCCAGCGGCGAGCCCGATCACGTGGGCATGTACGTCGGCGGTGGGATGGTCGTCGTGGCACCGCACACCGGCGCCAGCGTGCGCTACGAACCGCTCGCGGTCGGTGGGTGGGACGGGTTTGCGCGGATGCTCGTGGCGCAGCCGGGAACGCCTCCGCCCGATCCGGCTGTCGAGGCGGCGGCCCGGGCGTACCAGGTGCCGCCGGACGCGCTCGGGGCGGAGCTGCGCCTCGGTCTCGCGGCCGACCCCCGCGGGGCCGCAACGGCGCTGGCCGCGGCGCTCCGGCGGCATCCCGGCAACCTCGAGGCGGCGCTTGCGGACGCGCTCGGCGACGCGTCGGCGGCCGCGCTGGTGCTGAGGTCCGCGTCCGGGCCGGATCTCGGAGACGGATTCGGGGTGGCCGTGCGACTGCTGCCCACGCCCGTCGCGGCCCCCACAGCCGCCGGGGCCGTGGCCGGGTCACAGGCCGGGGGTGGCGTGCGCGTCAGTCGCGTCGTGAGCGTGCTCCGGCGGGGCCTTTCCGGGGCCGGCGACCAGATGGATCAGGCCGGCAGCAGGGTGTCCGTGCAGGCCGCGGCGGGCTTCCGCAACGTGCTGCGGTTCGGCCTGACCGGCCTGGCCGCGTTTCTGCCCAACCCGCACCTGCAGGACCTGGCGATGTTCGCAGGGGCCGTCTGGGACGGTGTCCGCAGCGCGCGGGCACTCGCCGATGGGCTCGTGCTTGGCCGCTGGTCGCTCTACGCAACGCGGACGGTGATCCCCATCAGCATCGCGTACATCGCGCTCTTCACCTGGGATGCGCTCACCGCCCGGCGCCGGCGCGATCGCATCTGGTACGGGGCCCAGGCCGCGAGCACCCTGCTGACGACGGCCGGTGCGATGACCCTCGGCGCCGACCTCATCACCGGGGGAGTTGCGAGCGCCGAGGTGCCACCGGTTGGCATTGCCCTGATGCTGGCCGGAGTGATCGTGCTCGCGGGAGCGTGCATCTTTCGCGAGTGGGGTTGGGTGGCCGGCGCGGTCAGGCGAACGGCCGGCGCCGTCCTCGACGCCGGCCGCTCTCTGGTTGGTGCCTTGAACCCGTTCTGATGCGGAACTACGCGCCCACCGCCGAGCCGCGGATGGGGGCGACGACCTGGTCGACGCTGCCCGTGTGAACATCGTAGATGTACCCCGACACCGGGATGCTGTCGTCGATGAACGGCGAGCTCAGGATGGCGGCGACGTCGTCGCGGACGCTCTGCTCGAGGTCGGGGAACGGCAGGAAGTCGATGTGCGATGCGTCTTCGCCCGTCTCGTCGTGCAGTTTGGCGCGGAGCTGGTCGTTGGTGAACGTGACCATGCCGCAGTCGGTGTGGTGGATGACCGCGAACTCGTTCGTGCCCAGCAGGCGCGACGAGATCACGAGCGAGCGCAGCGCATCGTCAGAGACGCGGCCGCCCGCATTCCGGATCATGTGGGCGTCGCCGATCTCGAGTCCGAGCGCCTCCTCGGGGTGGATACGGGCGTCCATGCATGTGACGATGGCCACCTTGCGGGCGGGCGGCATCGGCTTGTCGCCATCGGTGAAGCTCTGCTGGAAGTCGCGGTTGGCCGCGAGCATCCCGTCGAGTTCGGACACGGGGCTCCCCCTTGGTTGGATTGGATGCGATGCTAGCAGGGCTGGATCCATTCGACCCTTGTCCCGGCACACGCCGGTAATCACCGCCACGCCAGGGGCATCCGCGGGTCGCGAGGCTACGATGAACCCCATGTCAGCGGTCGCCCGCAGCGAGCGCACCCAGCGTCTCGACGCCCAGCTCCGCGCCCTGCCCGACCAGCCCGGGGTGTACATGTTCCGCGGCGGCGAGGGCGAGGTGCTGTACGTCGGCAAGGCCAAGTCGCTGCGCAAGCGGGTGCAGTCGTATTTCCGCCGCGATCTCCACGCCACCGTCAAGACGGCCGGGCTCGTCGAGCGGATCGAGGAGATCGAGTTCGTGGCCGCCGGCTCCGAGACCGAAGCCCTGCTGCTCGAGCAGAACCTGATCAAGCGCCACCGCCCGGCCTTCAACATCCGCCTGCGCGACGACAAGTCCTACCCCTACATCGCCGTCACCGCCGGCGATGAGTACCCGCGGGTGATGTTCACCCGCGAGCGGCATCGCAAGGGCGTCCTCTACTTCGGCCCCTACTCGAGCGCGAAGAAGGTGCGCGAGACGCTCGACGTGCTGAACCGGGTGTTTCCGTACCGTCCCTGCGAGGGGCCCCAGCCCGGCCGCCGTTCCGGGATCCCCTGCCTCGACTACCACATCGGCCGCTGCGCCGCCCCGTGCGTCGGCTACATCGGCCGGGACGAGTATCGGGCCGTCATCGACAACGTGGTCGAGTTCCTCTCGGGCCGGGTGCGGCCGCTCGAGCGGCGGCTCGAGGCCGAGATGAAGCGGGCGTCGGCCGAGCACGAGTTCGAGGACGCGGCCCGCTACCGGAACCGGCTGATGGCGGTGCGCCACCTGTCCGAGCGCCAGGTCGCCGACCGCCCGGGCATGGGCTCGGCCGACATCCTCGGCGTCGCCTGCAAGGACGACACCGCCAACGTGCAGCTGTTCCATCTGCGCGACGGCCGCCTGTCCGACCGGCACGGCTTCTATCTCGAGAACGTCGCCGACAGCGATCCCTCGGATGTGCTGTGGGGATTCGCCCTGGAGTACTACGGCGGCCAGGTGGCGATCCCGGGGCAGGTCGTGGTGCCGAGCTCGTTCGAGGACGCCGACCTGCTGGAGGCGTTCCTGGGCGAGCGCCGGGGTGCGACGGTCGAGGTGCGGACGGCCCGCCGCGGCGAGAAGCGCCGCCTGGCCGATCTGGCGGCGCGCAACGCCGAGCTCGCGCTCGAGCACGACACGCTCATGCGCGAGCGTACCCGGGCGCGCCGGATCGAGGCGCTCGAGGAGCTGCGCGAGCGGCTCAACCTCGAGGTGCTGCCGCTCCGGATCGAGTGCTTCGACATCTCGAACCTGGGCGAGTCGAACCCGGTGGCCTCGATGTCGGTGTTCGAGGACGCGGTTGCGAAGAAGTCCGACTATCGCAAGTTCGGGATCCGGCACAGCGCCGGGCAGGACGACTTCGCCATGATCGCCGAGGCGGTCGGGCGCCGGTTCGCGCGTATGGCGGCGATCGAGGCCGACGACTACGACCGCAGCTTCGCCACCGCGCCCAATCTGGTCGTGATCGACGGGGGCAAGGGCCAGCTGGCAGCGGCTGTCGAGGCGATGGCCGGGTTCGAGCTGCCTCGGGTGGCGGTGATCTCGCTGGCCAAGCGGGCCGAGGAGATCTTCGTTCCGGGCCGGTCGGCGCCGATCGTGCTCGACCGCGCCTCCGCAGGGCTCCAGCTCCTGCAACGGGTGCGCGACGAGGCCCACCGCTTCGCGCTCGGCTTCCATCGCCAGCGTCGTAGCCGCGCGAGCGTCGACTCGATCTTCGACAGCCTCCCCGGGGTCGGCCCCGCCCGACGGCGGCGACTGATGCTGCGATTCGAGACGGCCGATGCGCTGGTGAACGCCACGCGCGACGAGCTCGAGTCGGTGCCCGGCGTCCCCGCCAAGGTCGGCCGCGACATCCACGCCGCGCTCCACCGCACGGATTGAGCGAACCAACGCGGCCGCGCGGCCGTCCTAGTGACATGCGCCGTTCGCTATTTGCGCTCACCATCGTCCTGGCCGCCACCGCCGTTTTCGGGGCCCGGCCGCAGGCGGCGCGCGCCTCATGCGCGGATGTCATCGTCTGGCACGACAGGGCGTACTTCCAGTACTGGTCAGTGGCCGCCGCGCCACACGCCGATCCCGGGCCGTCGCTGCGGGGACCGGTCCAGCCCGGATGCAACGACACGGGCGGTGATGTCCCGGCGCCCTCGCCGGTCGGTGCGACGGCGATCCGCGGTGTGAGCACGGATGTCGCGATCCTTTCGCAGGGCGGCATCCTGATCGCACCCGGGTACTTCCCCCAGGTCGCCGGGTTCCCGCTGGTGCGGCGGGGTGCACCCGTCGAGGACGAGACCCGCAACTGCCGGCTCGGTGCTCCGCTCACGCTCTCCGGACGGGCGCTCCCATCGACGGGGCGGCTCAGTCTCCGTGACGTCCGGTCCAGCCGTCCCGTGCGGCTGTCCGGACATGACTTCATCGACCTCGTCGTCGATGGCCGGACGCACCTTGAGGGGCTCACCCACAACGGGATCCCGTACGTCGGCACCGGTCAGGCGGTACGCATCCAGGGGCGGTTCTGCCGCGTGCCTGGCTCGGTCGGCCTGGTGGTCATCGCTCGCCGGATCGCTCGCGCCGGACCGGTCGTACCGGCGTCCACAGCCGAGGACATCCTCGGTGGGCATTGGCGCGGCCGCGCTGGCGTGGTCACCAACCTCGGCGGCCCGCGCGGCGTCTTCGTCGCCGTCATGGTGCTCGCCGCTGCCCTGAGCGGATGGCTTCTCGTCAGGGCCCGGCGGAGCCGTTCACCCGCCTCCGGCGCGGGCTAACCTCACCGGGTGCCGCTCATCCCCGACTCGCCCGACGACCCTTCAGTCCCGAGTCACCGCCGGCGTGGCAGCCTCCGCGTCGTGTGCCTGGGTGGCGGCACCGGTCTGTCCATGATCCTGCGCGGCCTGAAGCGGATCGCCGCGGTCACCGCGGTCGTGACCACCACCGACGACGGCGGCAGCAGCGGCCGGCTGCGGCGCGACTTCGGCATGCCGGCGCCGGGGGATGTGCGCAACTGTCTGGCCGCTCTGGCCGAGGACGAGTCGCTCGTGGGCCAGCTCTTCCAGCACCGCTTCACCACGGGCGAGCTGGCCGGCCACAGCTTCGGCAACCTCTTCCTGGCCGGCCTCACGGATCTGCTGGGCAGCTTCGACCGGGCGGTGTTCGAGTCGGCCCGCGTCCTCGCGGTCGCGGGCCGTGTGGTGCCGAGCACCATCGACATGGTCGAGCTGGTGGCGCAGTTCGCCGACGGGCACGAGGTGTACGGCGAGACGGCGCTGGCCGCCGACGGGGCGCAGTGCCAGCACGTCCGGCTCGACCCGCCCGACCCGTCCGCGCATCCGCGCGCGCTGCAGGCCATCGCCCGCGCGCAGCTGATCGTGATGGGGCCCGGGAGCCTCTTCACGAGCACGCTGCCGCCGCTGCTCGTGCCCGGGATCGCCGAGGCGGTGCGCTCGGTCAACGTGCCCCGCATCTATGTCTGCAACCTGCTCCAGCAGCCGGGGGAGACCGAGGGCTACCGCGCCTCCGATCACGTTTCCCGCATCATCGACCACGTCGGCCCGGGCCTGGTCGACACCGTGGTCGTCAGCCGCAACCGGGCCGATTTCGGCACGCCGGTGCCGGTCGATCGCGGCGGCCTGCGGCGGCTCGGCGTCGAGGTCGTGGGGGGACGCCTGGCCGGCGAGTGGCAGCACGATCCCGAGCGGCTGGCCCGGCTCCTCGTGCGGCTCGGCCGCCGTGGCCGGGAGCCACGTCCGTGACGGCCCGGTCGGCGTTCGGCGAACAGGTGCGGCGCGAGCTGACCGAGCGCCCGCCGCGGCGGCGGTGCTGCAGCGGCGCTCTCCTGTGCGGGCTCTTCCGGCACGCGGGCACGCTCGAGCTGAGCGGCGACGGGGTGGCGGTGCGGGTGGAGCTGGGGGATGCCGCGGCCGCCCGGCTGGCCTACACGCTCGTGCGCGATCTGGGCGGTGACGGTCAGCTGGCGACGTTCCGCGAGCCCCGCTTCGACCGCGGGACGCGCGTGCTGGTGCGGCTCCACGGCGACCGCAGCCTGCAGCTCCTGCACGAGGTCGGCGTGCTCTCGACCGGCCTCGCGCCGCTCGACGAGCCGCCAGGCCGGCTGTTGCAGCGGCGCTGCTGCCGCGCCGCCTATCTGCGTGGCGCATTCGTGGCCGCGGGATCGGTGTCGGCCCCGCGCGCGCCCGGGCACCTCGAGATCCGCGTCCCCGAGCCCGAGGGCGCGCTTCTGGTGCAGCGGGTCGCCCGCACCGACGGCATCCCGCTGCAGGTCACCGCTCGCCGCGGCCACGCCGTGGCCTACGCGAAGGGCAAGCCGACGATCCGCGAGCTCCTGGCCCATATCGGCGCCCACGACGCCGTGCTCAGCCTCGACGAGGCCGAGGTCATCAGCCGCACCCGCGAGCGTGCCAACCGGGCCACGAACTGCGACCAGGCCAACCTCGTCCGCCTGGGAGCCGCGGCCCGCGCCCAGGCCGAGGCGATCGCGGCCCTCGATCTCGACGACCTCGACACCCACCTGCGCCAGGTGGCCGACCTGCGCCTGCGCCATCCCGACCTGTCGCTTGCAGAGCTCGGCCGGCGGGCGCGCCCGCCCCTGGCCAAGTCGACCGTTGCGGGCCGGATGCGCCTGCTGGTGAGCGCGGCGGGCGAGCCTACCCGTCCGACTCGGGCCGGCGGCCGACGATCAGGTGGTTCCAGCTGAACTTGGGCTGGTTGTCGAGGCGCTCGACACGCTTTGCGAGCCACTGCGCCGATCGGCAGGTCGCGTCGACCGCGGCCGCCGTGTACCGCCTGCGATAACGCTGCAGTCCGTAGCTCACCTCGATCGCGACCGTCGACCACAGGCCGCCCAGCGGCTGCAGGTCGACGACCTCGAAACCGGCGCTCTCGAACAGGTAGCGCAGCCCCTGTGGGGTGTAGCGGTAGAAGTCGCGGGCGTCGTGCACCGGCCAGAAGAGTGGGGTGGTGGCGATGATGTACCCGCCCGGCTCGAGCAGCCGGAAGCACTCGGCGACGGCGTCGGCCGGGCGCTCCAGGTGCTCGAGCACCTCGGTCAGGAGCACCGTCTGGGCACCGGCGTCGGGGAGGGGGATGTCGTAGGCCGTCGCGACGACGTCGACCATGGGGCCGCGAACGTCGTCCTTCTCGACGTGGTCGACGCAGATGTGCTCGGAGACGTACGGCGCAAACACCGGCTGCCACGGCTTGCGGCCACCGCCAACGTCGATCATGCGGCCGCGCGCGAACCGGGCCGCGGCGTCGCTCAGCGCGGCCTCGAAGGTGCGGTAGACGAGCCGGTTCTTTGCGCTCTCGTTCGGGTGCCGGAACGTCACTCGGCGCCTCCTCCTGCGATCGGGCGCGAACCCTACCACCGGCCCTGTGCTCGCCCCTCCCAGCACTCCGTGATGTTTTGCTAACATTTTCTTCACGATTCACCCATTTGGGGGTGGCCCGAGTACCCGCCCTCCCCGAAGATGGTGAAGGTGTTCGCGGGTGACCGGCATCCCCCGCGCGACGGATCCAGACCCCATCTGACGCTGCCCGATTCTGCCGGTCACCCGCGATGACTCCCTTCCCGCTCGGCTCCCCCGGCCGAGTCGGGCCCTGGCGTCCGACCTACTAGTATTCGCCGTCGAGCGAGCGACGGAGGGTTCTGCATGAGCGTACGCGTGGCCATCAACGGGTTCGGGCGCATCGGGCGGAACGTGTTCCGTGCGGCTCGGGAGCGGGGGACGGGGTTCGAGATCGTGGCGGTCAACGACCTCATGGATCCGGAGATGGCGGCCCACCTGCTGCGCTACGACACCGTCCACGGACGGTTTCGCGGCGAGGTCGAGGCCGGCGCGGACGGGCTGGTCGTGGACGGGCGCGACGTGCGCGTGCTCTCGCACCGCGACCCGGCCGACCTGCCCTGGGCCGACATGGGGGTCGAGGTCGTCGTCGAGTCGACCGGCCTCTTCACCAAGCGCGAGGCGGCCTCCAAGCATCTCGCGGCGGGCGCGCGCAAGGTGATCATCAGCGCGCCGGCCACCGATCCGGACTTCACGGTCTGCATCGGGGTGAACGACGATCGCTACGACGCCGCCACGCACCATGTCATCTCCAACGCGTCGTGCACGACCAACTGCCTCGCGCCGCTGGCCAAGGTGCTGATCGACAACTTCGGCATCGAGCGCGGGTTCATGACCACGACGCACGCCTACACCCAGGATCAGCAGATCCTCGACGCGGTGCACAAGGATCTCCGCCGTGCCCGCGCCGCCGGGGCCAACGTGATCCCGACGTCGACCGGAGCCGCGAAGGCGATCGGCCTGGTCATCCCCGAGATGCTGGGCAAGCTCGACGGCATCTCGATGCGCGTCCCGGTCACCGACGGCTCGGCGACCGACCTCGTGGCGGTCGTCGGCCGCGAGACCACCCGCGATGAGGTCAACGCCGCGTTCGAGGCCGCCGCCGACACGGGCGCCCTGACGGGCATCCTCCGGTACAGCACGGATCCGATCGTCTCCAGTGACGTGGTCGGCCAGTCGTACAGCTCGATCTTCGACGCGCCGCTGACGATGGTGAACGGGAACCTGGTCAAGGTCGTCTCCTGGTACGACAACGAGTGGGGATACTCGTGCCGGGTGGTCGATCTGGTCCAGAAGGTGGCGTGAGGACGGTCCGCGATCTGCCCGTCGAGGGCAGGCGGGTGCTCGTGCGCGCCGACCTCAACGTGCCGCTTCAGGGCGCGACGATCACCGACGACTCGCGCATCCGGGCCTCGTTGCCGACCATCAGGTACCTGCGCGAGCGCTCGGCGGAGGTCGTGGTCTGCTCGCACCTGGGCCGGCCGCAGGGCCGGGTCGTTCCCGAGCTGTCGCTGCGCCCGGTGGCCCAGCGGATGTCCGAGCTTCTGGGCGAGCCGGTCGCGTTTGACCGCGAGCACGGTCCGCTTCGCCTGCTCGAGAACCTGCGCTTCGATCCCCGCGAGGAACGCAACGACCCGGCGCTGGCCGCCGAGCTGGCGGGCCTTGCCGACTTCTACGTGAACGACGCCTTCGGCGCCGCCCACCGCGCGCACGCCTCAACCGAGGCGGTCGCGCACCTGCTGCCGTGCGCAGCCGGCCTGCTGCTCGAGGCGGAGCTCACCGCGTTTCAGCGCCTGCTCGACGCGCCGGAGCGCCCGTTCGTCGTGGTGCTCGGCGGCGTCAAGGTGGCCGACAAGATCGGCGTCATCGACCGGCTCTCGCAGCTGGCCGACGCGATCCTGATCGGCGGCGCGATGGCATTCACGTTCCTGGCGGCGCAGGGCCATGCCGTGGGAGCGTCACGGCACGAGGACTCCGAGGGCCAGGCGATCGCGCGCCGGGCGCTGGTCGATGCCGGCGAGCGTGGCTGCGAGCTCGTGCTGCCGGTCGACGTGGTGGTGGCCGACCGGTTCGCGGCGGATGCCGCCGTGCGCACGGTCGCGGCCGACGCGATTCCGGATGGGTGGATGGGGCTCGACATCGGCAACGAGACCGCGCGTGAGTACGCGCGGCGGCTGGCCACCGCCCGCACCGTGTTCTGGAACGGGCCGATGGGGGTGTTCGAGCTCGCCCCGTTCGCCCGCGGCACCCTGGCGGTGGCCGAGGCGGTCGCAGCCTCGGATGCGGTGTCGGTCGTCGGCGGCGGCGATTCGGTGGCGGCGGTCAACGCCGCCGGCGTGGCCGGGCAGATCACGCACGTCTCGACCGGCGGCGGGGCGGCCCTGGAGCTGGTGGAGGGTCGCACCCTGCCGGGCGTGGCCGCACTCGAGCAGTCGGCGCCGGTATGAGCAGGCGGCCATTCGTTGCCGGAAATTGGAAGATGCACAAGACCGCGCCCGAGGCGGTGGCCTTCGTCGAGGCGCTCGCCGGCCGCATCCCGGCGGGCGTTGATGTGGCGGTGTGTGCGCCGTTCACCGCGCTGGCGGAGACCGCACGGGCAGCCGCGGGCAGCGGGATCGCCGTCTACGCCCAGAACATGCACGCCGCCGAGAGGGGGGCGTTCACGGGCGAGGTGTCGGCGGGCATGCTGCTCGCCGCCGGCGTCGACGGGGTTCTGGTTGGGCACTCCGAGCGCCGCCAGCTCTTCGGCGAGACCGATGCGGCTGTCAACGCGAAGGTCGCCCGCGCCCACGCCGCCGGACTGCGGGTGATCCTGGCGGTCGGCGAGACCGCCGCCGAGCGCGAGGCCGAGCTGACCGAGCGGGTGCTCGAGCGCCAGGTGGCCGCCGGCCTCGACGGGCTCGACCCGGAGCAGGTGGCGGCGACCACGCTCGCGTACGAGCCGATCTGGGCGATCGGCACGGGCCTCACCGCGACGCCGCAGATCGCCGAGGCCGCCCACGCCTTCATCCGCGGCCTCGTCCAGGAGTTGCACGGCGTGGGCGAACGGGTGCGCATCCAATACGGCGGGAGCGTCAAGCCCGAGAACGCCGCCGACCTCTTCTCCCAGCCGGACATCGACGGCGGGCTGATCGGCGGCGCGAGCCTGCGAGCCGGACGATTTCGCCGCCATCGTGTCCGCGGCCGCGCAATGAAGGGGCCGCTCGTCTGCCTGGTGATCCTCGACGGCTGGGGCATCGCGCCGCCCGGGCCGGGAAACGCGGTGGAGCTGGCCGCGACGCCGCAGTTCGACCGGCTGTGGGCAACCTTCCCGCACACCCGGCTCGATGCGTCGGGCCGGGCGGTCGGGCTGCCG
The DNA here is from genome assembly GCA_963703275.1 of uncultured Actinomycetes bacterium. Classification (GTDB taxonomy): domain Bacteria; phylum Actinomycetota; class Thermoleophilia; order Gaiellales; family JAICJC01; genus JAICJC01. The sequence continues at coordinate 1,144,039 of OY969804.1, forward strand.
GAGGGGCAGATGGGTAACTCCGAGGTCGGCCACACGAACCTCGGCGCCGGCCGGGTCGTGCGCCAGGACCTGGTGCGGATCGACGACGACCTCGAGTCCGGCGCGTTCTTTCAAAATCCGGTGCTGGTGGAGGCCTGCCGCGGCGCCCGCGGTGCGGCGCTGCACCTGCTCGGGCTCGTGTCCGACGGGGGTGTGCACAGCCACGTGCGGCATCTGCGGGGGCTGCTCGAGCTGGCCTCACGGGAGCATGTGGACGAGGTGCACGTGCACGCGTTCACGGACGGGCGGGACACGTCGCCGACCGGAGGGGCCGGCTTTCTCGAGGGCATCCCCGGCGTGGCCACGGTGTGCGGGCGCTACTACGCCATGGATCGCGATGGCAGGTTTGACCGCGTCAAGCGTGCCTACGACGCCATCGTCCACGGGGTCGGCGAGCGCGCCGACGACCCGGTCGCGGCCGTGCGTGCGCGCTACGAGGCGGGGGAGACCGACGAGTTCATCGAGCCGATCGTGATCGGCGATCCCGCCCGTGGCCGCATCCGCGCCGGCGACACGGCCATCTTCTTCAACTTCCGGCCCGACCGCGCCCGCGAGCTCACCCGGGCGCTGACCGATCCCGGGTTCGCCGAGTTCGACCGTGGCGCCTCCCCGCCGCTGCCGGCCTTCGTCCAGATGACCGAGTACGCCGAGGACATCCATGTGCCTGTGGCATTTGCGGGCGAGCCGCTGACCGACGTCCTGGCCTCGACGCTGGCGATGGCGGGGATCGCCCAGGTGCACGCCGCCGAGACCGAGAAGTACGCCCACGTGACCTACTTCTTCGACGGCGGCTCGGAGCACCGTCAACGCGGCGAGCAGTGGGAGCTCGTCCCCTCGCGCCGCGACGTCGCCACCTACGACCTCGCCCCGGGGATGAGCGCCGAGGGGGTCGCCGAGCGGTTCTGCGCCGGGATCGCGTCTCCCGAGGTCGGCTTTGGGCTCGTCAACTTCGCGAACCCCGACATGGTCGGGCACACCGGCGTGATCCCGGCGGCGGTCGAGGCGGTGCAGACGACCGACCGCTGCCTGGCCCAGGTGGTGGAGGCGGTGGACGCCCGCGGCGGGATCTGTCTCGTGACGGCCGACCACGGGAACGCGGAGGTGATGCTGAACGCCGACGGCAGCCCCAACACCGCCCACACCACGAACCCGGTGCCGTTCATCGCCACCCGGGACGGGCTGGAATTGCGCGCCGGCGGCCGGCTGGCGGACGTGGCTCCGACGGTGCTCGCGTTGCTCGGCGTGGCCCAGCCGGACGTCATGCAGGGGACATCCCTCGTCACCTAGTGGAGCGCCAGGCGGGTGCCCACCAGATTCATGTGGGCGAATGTCTATACTCGACGTGGTTCTCGTAACCAGGCCTTCACCACTTGCCCCTTCCTCAGCCTGACCCCGCCGTCCTCCAACTCGCCCGAAGGGGAGACGAGCGTGCGTTTGCGCTGATCGTGCGCCAGTACCAGACGCCGCTCTACAACTACATCGCGCGCGTCCTGAACGGCGACCGGGCGCTGGCCGAGGATCTGTGCCAGGAGGTATTCCTGCGCGTGTACCAGGCGCTTCCCGGCTTCGATTCGCGCTGCCAGTTCACGACCTGGCTGTTCCAGGTCGCAAAGCACCGCGTGGTCGACGAGCTGCGGGCACGTGAGCGGCGGGGGCGGCCCACGGTCGAGCTCAGCTCGGCGCCGCAGCTGCATCTGTCGGTGGCGCCGACCGAGCCGCTCGAGAGCATGGATGCCGTGTGGGAGGCGATCGGCCGCCTCAGCCTCGACCTGAAGATGGCGCTGCTCCTGCGCGACGTGGTGGGCCTGTCCTACGCCGAGATCTCCGAGGCTCTGGACACGACGCTCGCGACCGTCAAGTGGCGCATCTACAAGGCCCGCGAGACGGTGGTTGCGGAGCTCACGCGGGACGGGTTCCACACGGGCCGCGGCCGCCACTCCACGGTCGCCCAGGCTCAGTAGCCCTCGGCGAGGCGCGTCCCCAGGCGGGCCGGCAGGCCGGCGGTCCGGATCGCCTGCTGAGCGGCCGCGATGTCGTATTCGACCCGGTGCCAGCGGGCTGCGCCGGATTCCAGGTCGACCGTCATGTAGGCCGCACGCGGGTCGCCGTCGCGGGGCTGGCCGACCGAGCCGGGGTTGAGCAGGAAGGGGCCGGGCAGCACGTCGATCTCGGTTCCGGCAGGGGCCAGCCCGCCGATGAAGGTGCCCTCTGCATACCCGTATGCCAGCGGCACGTGGCTGTGTCCGACCATGCCGAGCGCCGTCGTCTGGTGCTCGATGCAGATCGCGGCGGTGCGGTCGTCGATCACGTACTCCCACACGGGATCGCGGATGCTGCCGTGGTTGAGCGAGACGTCATGCCGCGCGCCGGTCGGGCGCAGCTCGGACAGCCGCCGCAGCTGCTCGGCGCCGAGCACGCCGATCGTCCACTCCGCGGCGGTGCGGGCGTCGTGCGAGAAGGCGTCGAGCTTGATCTCGCCCGTGATCACCATGTCGTGGTTGCCGGCCAGGCAGACCTGGGCGCGGTCGAGCACGATCTCGAGGCACGGGCCGGGATCGCCGCCGTAGCCCGTCAGGTCTCCCAGGCACCACAGCTCGTCGCTGCCGTCGGCCTCGATCGCCCGCAGGGTCGCCTCGAGGGCCGGCAGATTCGCGTGCACGTCGGAGATGACGGCGACCTTCACCGCGGGTGACTACTCGCCTTCGGGACCGTCGAACTCGGGCAGGTTCTTGATGCCCTCTTTGGTCTCCCACTTGGAGTAGTTGTCCCCCATCGCGTCGATCAGCTCCTTCATGAAGCGCGCCGACAGGTTGACGCGGGCAACGACCACACCCGGCACCTCTTCATCCTCGACCTCGTGGTCGACGCGGGCGAAGGTCAGGGTGAACTCGTAGTCGGAGTGGCTGACGTTTGCGAAGTTGGCATACACGCCGGCCATGATCTCTGGCGAGAAATGGATGTTCAGCTGGCGCTCCCGAGGGATGTCGTCGTCCATGTCATCACCCTACCAAGGTTACGATCCGGCGCATGAGCGCGAGCGCAGTCCACGAACTCGAAGCCGCAGTCGAGCGGGCGGTTGCCGCCGTCGGCGGCGACGGCGTGCCGGTGCGGCTCGAGCGCCCCGCCGATCCCGAGCACGGCGACTACGCCACCGCGGTGGCGCTGCAGCTCGCAAAGCCGCTGCGGTCGGCCCCGCGTGACATCGCCGCGCGGATCGCCGCCGAGCTCCCGTCCGGCCACATCGCGTCGGCAGACGTGGCCGGCCCGGGCTTCGTCAACCTGCGGGTCTCGGCGGCCTGGTACCGCAACGCGCTCGAGGGCATCCTCGCCGAGGGGCCGCGGTACGGATCGGGCGCCGCGTCCGTCCCGGAGCGGATCCAGGTCGAGTACGTGTCCGGCAACCCGACCGGGCCCGTCACGGTCGCCACCGCGCGTAATGCCGCCTACGGCGACAGCCTGGCGCGGCTCTTCGAGTTCGCGGGCCACGATGTCGGCCGGGAGTACTACTTCAACGACGCCGGCCGCCAGATCGACCTCTTCGGGGAGTCGCTGCGGGCGCGGGCGCAGGGGGTGGAGCCGCCCCCCGACGGCTATCAGGGTGAGTACGTCGCCGAGATCGCTGCCGAGCTCGCGCTCGCGCCCGACGCGCCTGCCGAGGAGTGGGCGCGGGCCGGCACCGACGCGATGATCGCCCGGATCCGGACGACGCTGGCACGCTTCCGGTGCTCGTTCGACACGTGGTTCCTCGAGCGGTCGCTGTACGAGAGCGGAGCGGTGCAGCAGGCCATCGACCGCGTCCGCGCCACCGGCCATGCCTACGAGAGCGACGGTGCGCTGTGGCTGCGCTCGTCCGCCCTGGGTGACGACAAGGACCGCGTGCTTGTGCGCTCAGACGGCACGCACACGTATGTCGCAGGCGACCTGGCCTACGTCGCCGACAAGCTCGAGCGCGGGTTCGACACGGCGGTCTACGTGCTGGGCGCCGACCACCACGGCTACGTCGGCAGGCTCAAGGCGGTGGCGCAGGCGCTCGGCTACGACCCCGACCGGGTCGACGTCCAGATCTACCAGCTTGTGCGGCTCCGCGACGGCAAGATGTCGAAGCGCGCGGGCCGCATCGTGACGCTCGACGACCTGCTCGACGCGATCGGGGTGGACGCCGCCCGCTTTGCGCTGGTGCAGCGCGGGCACGACCAGCCGATCGACCTCGACCTCGACCTCCTCACCGCGCAGAACGCCGAGAACCCGGTCTACTACTGCCAGTACGCACACGCCCGCATCGCCGGGATCCTGCGCAACGCCGGCGCATCCGATGCGCTGCCCGATCCGGCGTGGTTGCCCGGCCCGGCCGAGGCCGATCTGATCAAGGCGCTGGTCGAGTTCCCCGATCTGGTCGCCGAGGCAGCGGATCGGCGCGGACCCCATCGGATTGCCGGGTACGCCCAGGACACGGCAAAGGCCTTCCACCAGTTCTACAAGCAGTGCCGCGTGATCGGCGAGGAGCCCGCCGTCGAGCGCAGCCGGCTCGCGATCTGCCGCGCGACGGCGCAGGTGATCGCGACGTCGCTCGACCTGGTCGGTGTTGAAGCTCCCGACTCGATGTGAGCGCTTGCTACCCTGCCGCGATGGCGAATCTGCCCACCGCGCCGACCGTCTACGAGGTCGAGGAGCTCGAGGAGATTCTGGCCGGCGAGGACGCCGGCACGGGCGACGGCGACTGGTACGCGATCCACACCGACCCGTGGCCCTGCCCGGCCTGCAGCGAGGAGTTCTCGTATGTGACGGCATGCCACCACGTCATCGTCGCGCCCGACCGCGACGACCTGATCGACCACGCCGCGCGGGCGGCGCAGGTGGGCCGGAACCCGCGCATCGTCCACTACGACGACACGCTCCCGATCATGACCCTGTTCCAGTGGCGGGCGCTCGGCCGGCCCGTGCACGGGGTCAAGAAGGTGAGCTGAGCCGGCGCTCGGCCTCGACCCGCGTCGGCATCGCGGGCTGACAGCCGTGCCGCTCGACGCAGATCGAGGCGGCGGCCAGTCCGAGCCGGACGGCGTCCTCGAGCGCCCGGCCCTCCGCCAGCGCCGCCGCAACCGCGCCGGTCAGGCAGTCGCCCGCGCCGGTGGTGTCGACGACCCGGGCCCGGAGCGCCGGAAGCTCCGGCCCGTCCGGGAGGATGCGGGCGCCGCGCGCCCCGCGCGTGAGCACCGCGGCAGGCGGCAGGTGCCCACCGAGCGCATCCAGCTCGGTCTCGTTCAGGACGGCGACGTCGAAGCGGGCGACGAGCTCTGTCGGCAGCCGGCCCGCCGGTGACGGCGTGACGACCGCGAGCGCCCCCGTGGCGCGCGCGGCCGCGAGCACCCCGGCGACGACGTCCACCGGCACCTCGCCCTGCGTCACCCACACGTCGACGTCGGGACGCGGCGCCGGCGCGGTGACCTCGTCGTTCGCGCCGGGGAGCGCCACGATCTGGTTCTCGCCGCGGTCGTCGACGACGATCATCGCGACGCCGGTCTCGGTCTCCAGCCGCCGCAGCCCGGTCAGGTCGATGCCGTCCGCGGCCAGGGCGTCGACCACCCGGTCGCCGAAGCCGTCGCGTCCGCAGGCGCCGGTGAAGCTGACCTCGGCACCCATCCGCCGGGCCGCGACGGCCTGGTTCGCGCCCTTCCCGCCAGGGGCATAGGCCAGGCGGGTTCCGAGCACCGTCTCGCCCGGCGCGGGCAGCCGGGGCGCGTAGCCGAATACGTCCATGTTGACGGACCCGCACACGCCGACGCGGCCGGCCGTCGTCACGTCGCCTGCTCCGGTTCACGGGTGAGCCGCCGCACCGGCGGGAGGGTAACGACTCGCCGCGCGGGGCGTATGATCTGCACGCACGCGGACGTAGCTCAGTTGGTAGAGCGTTGGCTTCCCAAGCCAAAGGTCGCGGGTTCGAGACCCGTCGTCCGCTTCGCCCTAACTACGCCAAACCCCGCATGGTTACGCCGACAGACTGCGGCTGTGGTGCAACGCTCGCCCCGTGTCCGGACATATGCAGGTGAGACCCACCGACCGAGGGGGCGCGTGTGACGGATTCGGATTTTGAGCAACGGAGGCTGTGCTTCGATGCCCTGTTCAGAGAGCATGTCGCTGCAGTAGCGTCGTATTGCCGCTGGCGCTCGGATTCGCCAAGCGACGGCGAGGACGCCGTCGGCGAGGTGTTCGTGATCGTCTGGCGCCGGCTTGGCGAGGTGCCGAGGGGCGAGGAGACTCGTCCCTGGCTCTACGCTGCGGCGCGCCGTGTGATGGCAAACCAGGCGCGCGCGAACGCTCGTCGCGGCAGGCTGGGCCAGCGGCTGCGCGCTCATCCGGTCGCTTCAGCAGTCCGAGGACGATCCCATCGTCGGGAGGGTGCACGAGGCGCTCGCCGCTCTCGGGCCGCGCGACCGCGAAGTCCTGTTGCTGGCCGAGTGGGAAGGACTTACGGCAGCGGAGATCGCCGCAGTGGTACACCGCCCTGCCGTCGCCGTTCGCAGCCGTCTGCACCGGGCACGGCGACGCTTTCGGGCTGCGTTCGACTCACAGGAGGAGGCGGGAGCCAGCGACCCGCGTCCCCCTCTCGCCACACCGCCTCTGGTGGCGACAGCACGCGCTCGCAGTACCAGCTTCCCTTCACTAAAGGAGCACGAATCGTGTCGACAGACCCAAGCCTGAAGGCATTGCGCGACGCCAGTCCGCGCAACCAGCCCGACTTCGACCGGTCGCTCGACCGGTACGAGGGTCTCAGGGCCCAGATCACATCCACGCCACCTGGCGCGGATCGGTCGCGTCGCCCCGCGCGTCGTCGCCGCCGCCTGATCAGCCTCTCCGCAGCGTTCGCCGCCGCTGTCGCGATCGCCGCCGTTTTGCCAGCTTGACCCTTGGTGGGGCCTCGCCGCCAAGCGCGTATGCGGCAGCACGCAAGGCGCTCGCCGCCACCTCGGCCTCACGCTCGGGCACGATGAGGCTCACCATCAACAGGACGACGCTCTACACCATGCGCTGGACCGACAAGCGAATCGCGCTCAAGAAGGGCCAGTCGAGTCCGCTGGTGCTCGGACACGTGCTTGGCCCCTACCTCCAGATGCGGCTGATCGGTGGCGGCGTGTATGTGCAACGCCCTGACGGCACCTGGGTGCACTACGCCAGAGAGGCAGACGTGGGCGACAAACTTGGCCCCGCAGTCGCCGGCCTCCACGCCAATATCCATGCGAATAACGCACACGAGATCCTCTCGATGGCCACTGATCTCCGCACAACTCCCGGGCCAGGCGGCACGACGGTGTACTCCGGCACCATCCGAAACGCACACGTCGACCCATCGATGAACCTGAGCCAAAACGAGGTGACCGAGGATGCTCGCCAAGCTCCGCGGCGAAGGCGCCAGCGACCCCGACGCACCCGGCGGCACGTATCCGAACCACTCCAAGCTGATGATGATCGTCGGCCACGACGGCCTTGTGAAGCGGATCAGCTTCATCTTCCAGCAGCCGTCGTGCCGGGCCGGGGTCCCCAATTGTCCCGCATCCGGGCCGGCGACACACCCGGGTACGACGATCACCTGGAGCGTCCAGTACAGCCACCTGGGCGACAACCAGCCCATCATCCCACCGGCAACTTCCACGAACGCCTCAAAGTAGGCGCAGACACCGACCAAACACCGCCGCCCGGTCGCGCGTCCACAGCGCGACCGGGGCCGCGGTTCGCGATCTCGCCACTCCGATGGGTTCGCCGGGGCGGCCTATGCTGTGCTCGTGCTGTTGCCCCGCATCCGTGGCCGCAGGCGCCGCGTGGCGGTGGTGGTTGCGCTCATCGTCGTTGGCGTCTTGATTGACCTGCGGTTCGCCACCCACCCGGTGCTGTCGATCGGCCTTCTGGCGGCCTTCGTGGTGGTGTTCGTCGCGGTGCGTGTCTGGATGTGGCGCCGCGAGGCAACCTCTAGTCGAGGTACGTGACGACGTCCGCGACGGACGCGCGTTCAGGTGGCTCCTGGGCATGGATCGGGTACCCGAGGTGGAGCAGTCCGAGCGGCACCTCGTCGGGTGGGATCTCGAGCGCGGCCCGGCCGGCGGGCAGGTCGAGCGCGGACACGGTGCGCCAGTAGCCGCCGAGGCCGCAAGCGTGGCCGGCGAGGAGCACGATGTAGGCCGCGACCGCGGACGCCAGCACATCCTCGCGGTCCTGTACCGGGTCGCCCGTCTGGCGGGCACAGGCGGCGACCAGCGTCGGCGCCCGGTCGAGCTTGCGCGCCGAGCCGGGCTTTTCCTCCTCGGCGACCGTCTTCAGCCGCTCCAGCGCCTGCGGGCCGAGCACGTGGAACCGCCACGGGTTCGTGAGGTGGTGGTTCGGCGCCCAGCGGGCGAGGTCGAAGAGCTGGTCGAGCACGGCCCGGTCGACCGGCTCGGGCCGGTAGGCCTTATGCGTGCGGCGACTCCGGATGGCGTGCTCCAGATCCATCCGCCGCATCGTACGGTGCGCTCATGGCGTCCCGACGCGGTGGGCGGGCGGTGTCCGGGCGAGCGCCTCGATCACATCTCGCGGGCTGCGCCCGTCACAGAGGTGCACCGGGACCCCGTACTCGGCCAGGTCGATGGCGAACGCCTCCGACCCGGCCACCTCCCTGCGGTCGACATCGACCTGCGGCAGCCAGAGCTCGTCCGGGTAGGCGCAGGCCGCCCGCCACCCCCGCGAGCCCTCCACCACGTCACCCCACAGTGCGACACGGCCGATCACCTGGTGGACGAGGGGCCGCATCCAGGAGTAGGGCCGCGATGGCGGCGGGACGTACGTGCTCAGGTACCCGACCGCGCCCATCGCGTGCACGCCACAGGTGCACCGCGGCGCCGGGGCGGCGTGTCCCGTCGGGCGCACGCGCCACGGGCGCCGTAGGTCACGCCGCCGTGCATCGCAGGTTGCGACCAGCGCCTGGCCTGGGGGCCAGACGCTCGGGCTGATGTGGCTCGCGAGCCGTGCCCGCCCGTCGGCCACCTCGAGCGACCACACTCGCCACCCGAGCACAGGCTCGAAGTAGTCGGGCGTCGCGGTCACAGCTCGCCTCCTTTCGGGCACCGGAGCGAACCTCGATGGTAGCCCGGTTTGGCCCGCCTGGTATGTTCGGATCGGTGTATCCGGGGGAGGCCTGATGTTTGTGCGCGCGCCGATGGTCCATCGCCTCGTGCTGGCGGCCGTCGCCGTTGCGGCGACGAGTGCGGCCACGCCCGCGGTCGCCTCGTCGCCGGCCGCGCTGCACGTCGGCTCCGTCACGCTGCATGCCTGCCGCAACGTGGTGCCGGCATGGTGCGGATCGCGGCGCGAGCCGGTCGACCCGGCGCATCCCCGGGCGGGCTCGCTCACGGTCTCGTTCGTGTGGTACCCGGCGTCGGGGCCCGGCGCGGCGAAGGGGACGATCGTGGCCGAGGAGGGGGGCCCGGGCTTCCCGTCGACCGGTTCCGCGCCCGAGTACCGCGCGCTCTTCCGGCCGCTGCTCGCGACCCGGAACCTGCTGCTGGTCGACAGCCGCGGCACCGGCGGGTCGGCGCTGATCGACTGCCGGGATCTGCAGGGATTCCCGGGGAAGACGATCACGCCCCGGTTCGATGCGATGGTGGCCGCGTGCGGCCGCCACCTCGCCCGCGCCCTGCCCGGCAGGGGGCCCGGCGCGACACCGGCCTCGGATCTGTACGCGACCGCCTACGCGACGCGCGACCTGGCGGACGTGATCCGGGCGCTCGGCGCCGGGCCGGTCGACCTGTACGGGGATTCCTACGGCTCGTGGTTCGCGCAGTCGTTTGCGTCGCGGTACCCGCACCTGCTGCGTTCGGTGGTGCTCGACTCCACCTACTCGCTGGTCCACCTGTCCCCGTGGTACGCGTCGACCGCCACGACCGCCCGCACCGCCTTCCGGCTGGTCTGCGCCCGTGATCTGGCCTGCAGCCAGCAGGCCGGCGGCGACCCCTGGCAGCGGGTGACGCGACTCGTGGCCCGCCTGCGCGCGCGCCCGGTATCGGGGTGGACGCACACCCCACAGGGGGGACGGGTGCACCAGACGGTGTCGGTGCGCACGATGGTGGATCTGACGTCGGACGCCGGCTTCGATCCGCTGATCTACCGCGATCTGGACGCGGCCGACCGGGCCGCCCTGGCGGGTGTCACCCAGCCGCTCCTGCGCCTCGCCGCCGAGGCCGCCCAGGACGACAACTCGACTCCCACGTCGGCCCGGGACTACTCGGACGGGCAGTACTTCGCCGTCGCCTGCGTCGACTACCCGCAGCTCTTCGACATGCGCTCGTCCTTCGCTAACCGCAGGAACCAGCTGCGGGCAGCGATCCGGCATGCCCCCGCGGCCGAGCTGCGGCCGTTCACACCCCGCGAGTGGCTGTCGATGAACACCTACTCGGAGGCATTTCTGTCGTGCCTGCGCTGGCCGCGGATCGGCCACCCTGAGCTCCCGGCCGGCCCCGCCCGCCCGCTGATCTCCGCCCGGGTGCCGGTGCTCGTGCTGGGCGGCGATCTCGACTCGTGGACGCCCGCCTCGGACGCTCCGGCCGTACTCCGGCAGATCGGGCCGTCGGCCCGCCTGGTGGTGCTCCGAAACGCCGTGCACACCTCGACCGAGGGCGACATCCTGCTGACCGCCGCCACGCGCTGCGGCCGCCACCTGGTGCGCGCGTTCGTCGCGGCGCCGCAGCGGCTCGATTCCCTCAACGCATCCTGCGCGGGCAGGATTCCGCCGATCCACACGCCCGGCTCGTTCCCGCTGCGGCTCTCCGGCGCAGCACCCGCCGATGTCACCTCCGGCACGGCATCGCTGCAGGTGCGGCGCGCGGCGACGGTCGCCGCCGAAGCGCTCGGGGACGCCACCCAGACATGGTGGTCGGCAACAGGCGACGTGGGCGGGGGGCTCTACGGCGGCCGCTTCACAGGCACCGAGAACGGCCCGGATGTGCGACTCGTCCTGCACGGCGTGCGGTTCGTCGCGGACGCCGCGGTGTCCGGCACCGGAACGTGGGACATCCCGTCGGGGGCGGTGCATGCGACCGTGACGGTGACCGCGCGGGCGGGATTCAGGTGCCGGTTCGCGGTCGCCTACTCGGAGTCGAGCCGGCGTGCGACCGTCCGCGAGGCCGGGGCCACGCTCATGCTGCCGGCTCCGTAGCCCGCCTCGCTAGAATACCCGCATGGGGTATCAGGGCGAAGAGCTGCGGCTCGACATCGACGGGATGCACTGCGCGTCGTGCGCCGGACGGGTCGAGCGCGGGCTGAACCGGCTCGACGGGGTCTCGGCGAGCGTGAACTACCTCACCGAGCAGGCGACGGTGCGCTGCCCGCCGGATGTCACCGTGGAGCGCCTGATCGGAGCGGTCGAGGCCACCGGCTACCACGCCCGTCCCGCCGGTGGGCATCACCATCATGACGAGCCCCGCGGGATGCTCCTGACCCGGCTCGTGGTCGCCGTCTCGCTGAGCGTGCCGGTCGTGCTGCTGGCGATGTTCCCGGCGCTGCGATTCCCCGACTGGGAGTGGGCCGCGCTCGCGTTGTCGACGCCCGTCGTCTTCTTCGCCGGATGGGGGTTCCACCGCTCGGCGCTTCAGAGCGCGCGGCACGGCGCGGCCGGCATGGACACGCTGATCTCGCTCGGCACGCTCGCGGCCTGGTCGTGGTCGGCCGTCGTGCTCGCCGCGGGCCTGCATGCCCCGACGTACTTCGAGGTCGCCGCCGTGATCACGACGCTGATCCTGCTCGGCCGCTACCTCGAGGCGGGCGCGAAGCGCCGGTCAGGGGCGGCGATCGAGCAGCTGCTCGAGCTGGGAGCGCACGAGGCGCGCGTGCTCCGCGATGGGGGCGAGGTGCTGGTGCCCATCGCCGCGGTCGCCGTCGGCGACCGCTTCGTCGTCCGGCCCGGCGAGAAGATCGCCACCGATGGGGTGGTCGAGGATGGCGCATCCGCGGTCGACGGGTCGATGCTGACCGGCGAGCCCGTCCCGGTCGAGGTCGCGGCCGGCGACGTGGTGGCCGGCGCGACCGTCAACACGTACGGCCGCCTGGTCGTGCGGGCGACGCGGGTCGGTGCCGGCACGGCGCTGGCCCAGATCGCCCGCCTGGTCGACCAGGCCCAGTCCGGCAAGGCGCCGGTGCAGCGGCTGGCCGACCGCGTCTCGGCGATTTTCGTGCCGGTCGTCCTCGGCCTCTCGGCGCTGACCTTGGCCGGCTGGCTCGCGACCGGCGCGTCCGCGTCCACCGCGTTCTCGGCGGCGGTGGCGGTGCTGATCATCGCCTGCCCGTGCGCCCTCGGCCTGGCGACGCCGACCGCGCTCATGGTCGGCACGGGGCGCGGCGCCCAGCTGGGAATCCTCATCAGGGGCCCCGAGATTCTCGAGCAGACGCGCCGGATCGGGACGATCGTGCTCGACAAGACGGGGACGATCACCGAGGGCCGGCCGGAGCTCGCAGAGGTGGTGCCGCTCGACGGCGCCGGCCGCAGCGAGGTGCTGCGGCTCGCCGGAGCGGTCGAGGCCGCCTCGGAGCATCCGATCGCTCAGGCCGTGGTCGCAGCCGCCCGCGCCGAAGCTGGGCGAGCTGCCGCCGGTCACGGGCTTCCGGAACGTGCCCGGAAGCGGCGTGCACGGCGTGGTCGACGGCCACCGGGTCGAGATCGGCCGCGTGGCGGGCGCGATCACGGTCGCATGGGACGGCCACGCCCGGGCCACGCTGGTCGTGCGTGACACCGTCAAGCCGTCGAGCGCCGAGGCCGTGGCCGCGCTGCGGCGGCTCGGGCTCACGCCGCTGCTCCTGACCGGGGACGGCCGCGCGGTCGCCGAGCGGGTGGCCCGCGAGGTGGGCATCGACCGGGTGGTGGCGGAGGTCTCGCCGCAGGGCAAGGTCGCCGAGATCCGGCGCCTGCAGGAATCGGGCGAGGTGGTGGCGATGGTGGGGGACGGGATCAACGACGCACCGGCACTCGCCCAGGCCGACCTGGGGCTCGCGATCGGCACCGGTGCCGACGTCGCCATCGAAGCGGCCGATCTGACGCTCGTGTCCGGCGATCTCCGGGCGGCGGTCGACGCCATCCGCCTGGCGCGGTCAACCCTCGCGACGATCCGGGCCAACCTCTTCTGGGCGTTCGCCTACAACGTCGCCGCCATTCCCCTGGCCATGGCCGGCCTGCTCAACCCGATCATCGCCTCGGCCGCGATGGCCGGGTCGAGCCTGTTCGTCGTTGCCAACTCGCTGCGCCTGCGCCGCTTCCGCGGCATCCGCGCAGCCGTCCCACCGGAGGTGCACGCATGACGCATGGCTATGTCGGCGACAAGGATGCGCTGATCAAGCGCCTGCACCGGATCGAGGGGCAGGTGCGCGGCATCGAGCGCATGGTCGACGAGGAGCGCTACTGCATCGACGTCCTCACCCAGATCGGGGCCGTGTCCACCGCGCTCGAGAGCCTCGCCCAGAAGCTGCTCGAGGATCACGCGAGCCACTGCGTGGCCGACGCGCTCGCGTCGGGGAGCCGCGAGCAGGCCGAGACCAAGACGCGCGAGTTGCTCGAGGCCGTGCAGCGCTTCACCCGCACGCGCTGAGCATTAGTCTGCGGGCGACAGGAGCGGGCGAGGCGAGGAGACCCAGATGCTGGGCCGGCGGTTCGACGAGGCAATCGCGTACGCATCGGTGGTGCATGGCGCGCACTTCCGCAAGGGCAGCGGCGCGGGGCCGGCGGTGCCGTACATCGCCCACCTGCTCGGCGTCGCCGGACTGGTGCTCGAGGACGGCGGCGGCGAGGATGAGGCCGTCGCTGCGCTCCTGCACGACGCGGTCGAGGATCAGGGCGGGTGGCCCCGGCTCGACGACATCCGGCGCAGGTTCGGCGGCCGTGTTGCGGCCATCGTGCGCGCGGCCAGCGACGCCATTCCCGAGCCCGGGCAGCCGAAGGAGGAATGGTGGGCGCGGAAGTGCCGCCACCTCGAGCACCTGATGCAGATCGAGGGTGACCTGGCCGAGCCGCTGCTGCGGGTGACGATGGCCGACAAGCTGTCCAACCTGCGTGCCACCGTGCGCGATGCCCGCGTGCGCGGCCCCGAGTTCTGGGCGGTGTTCAAGGAGGGCCCGGCCAGCCAGGTCTGGTACTACGGCCGTATGAACGAGATCTTCCGGGCCCGGTTCCGGCAGAGCTCGATGCTGCCCGAGCTCGAGGACCTGCTGGTGCAGCTCGGCCGGCTCGTGCCCGAGCAGGAGCGCGTGCTCGCCGAGCGCTACCGCGCCGAGCGCTGCCCTCCGCCCGCAGGCTGAACCCGCCGCGGCCGAGGCGCGCACTATTCTTCGGCCGCGGTGCCAGACGAGCCCGAGCAGCCCGAACGCGGCGCTCACCACGCCTCCGCAGCCGCGGTCCGCCATGGCGTCCATGCGGGGGAGGTCGAGGCCAGGACGCTCGCCCGCCGCAGCGAGGACGCCGCCGAGCAGGCGGTGCTCCACGCCGCGCACGCGATGCAGGAGCCGCGCTGGCCGGCGGCGATCGCCGTCGTCGTTGCGATCCTCTTTTCGACCCTGCTGCCCGACAAGCTCACGCTGGGCCCGCCCTTCGCCCTGCCCATCTTCGAGGCGCTGCTGCTCCTGGTGCTCATGATCGTGGCGCCCCAGCGGCGGCCGGACGAGGCCGCGTGGCACCGCACGCTCGCGATCGGCATGATCGCGGTGGTCAACGCGGCCAACATCGCATCGCTCGGGTTCCTGATCTCGCTGCTGTTCACCACCCATTTCAGCAGTGGCACCCGGCTGATGCTCTCGGCCGCCCTGATCTGGGTGACCAACGTGATCGCCTTCAGCCTGTGGTACTGGGAGCTCGACGGCGGCGGGCCGCACCGGCGCATCGTGCTCCGGGCCGAGGGCGGCCGGGGCTCCGACTTCCTGTTCCCCCAGATGACCACGGGCGACCCCGCAGACGCGGACTGGAAGCCCGAGTTCCTCGACTATCTGTTCGTGTCGTTCACCACGGCGACGGCCTTCAGCCCGACCGACACGATGCCGCTCTCGCGGTGGGCGAAGTCGCTGATGATGGTGGAGTCGCTGGCCGCGCTGACGACGATCGGCCTGCTCGCGGCCCGCGCCGTCAACCTGATCCAGTAGCGCCCGTCACCGGCGGGTCCCCGGCCGCCGCGCCGCCCGGGGCGCCTTCGCGGTCGAGCGGGCCTCCCGGCGGATCCCCTCCGCCTGGACAGCGATGTTCAGGATCGAGCCGTAGACGATGATCTTCTGGGCTGCGACCTGGAATTTCAGGCCGCTGCGGGTGCCCAGGCCCGGCCCCGCGAACAGCACGAGCACATAGATCGCGAGCACGATCAGGTAGGTGACGTTCACGGCGACGTATCCCCCCGGCCACCCGTTGCGCAGCTGCAGCGAGAGCAGGCAGAGGATGAACACCAAAAGGACGCCGAAGGCCAGCTTGACGAACAGGTTGTGAGCATCCAGCACCCGGTCCCAGGGGGTGACCGCGACGCCGATGAAGCTGAGGCCGCTGATGATCGCGGCGGCCTGCGCGACGCGTCCGAAGCCGAGCCCTGCGTCCCGGCGGGCCGCGATCGTCCGCCAGGTGGTCGAGAAGCCGATCATGGCCAGGCCGACGCAGACGAGCGCGATGACGAAGAGCACGTGCGACGTGGTGTTGCCGTGGCCCGAGTACGTCTTCGTCGCGCCCAGGTCGCTGAAGAAGTTCTGGAAGAAGAGGTAGCCGCCGCTCGTGCGGTCGTACAGGGCGCCGCCCGGGTAGGCCAGCATGGCGGCGACGGTGAGCACCGCGAACAGCAGGGAGGCGGCGATCATGAGCTCCGCGCGCCGCGCCTGCCCGGGAGAGCCCACGATCGTCCTTGCGCGCACGCCGGAACGATACCGCGGCGCCGGAGCGCCGCCTTGACCGCTCCTATTTCACGATCATGACCGGGCAGTGGGCGTGGTGGGCGACGCGGTCAGCCGTCGACCCCAGCACGTAATCCTGCAGAAAGTGGCCCTTGTGGCCGACGACGACCAGATCGGCGCCATGCTCGCGGGCGTACTCGGTGATCAGCTCGGCGGCGTGCCCTGCGCGCACCACCACCTCGAGCGCGACGCCCGCCTCGTCCGCCCGCTCGCGCGCGTCCTGGGCGACCCCCTCGAAGAAGCGGTCCTTCTGCCGTTTGACCTCGTCGACCTCGCCGATCGTGGCGGCGTATGCCGGCAGAGGGCCCTCGATTGCGAGTGCGGTCAGGTGCGCATCTGCCATCCGCGCCAGGTCGAGCGCGGTCATGAGCGCCCGGTTGGCCCCCTGCGAGCCGTCGATCGCGACCAGGATGCGCTGGAAGGGCATCTAGGTCACCGCCTCCGTGGCGGCCGGCACCGTATCCGCCACAGGCGCGTGCGGCTGATAGAAGCGCTGAGCGATCGCCGTTGGGATGATCGCGGACAACACCACCACCGAGATCAGGAGCGAGAACTGCGTCTGGTCGATGATGCCACTTTGAAGGCCGTAGAGCGAGGTGATCGTGCCGAACGTCAGGCCGGTGCTCATCAGCAGGGTCGTGAAGGCGGCGTGGGGAGCGGTGTAGCGCCGCGCCAGCGGGTAGACGCCGCCGAACTTCGGCACGATCTTCGCGGCCACGAGCAGTGCGAGCACGCCCAGGTTCGAGAAGACGGCGGGGAGTGACACGTTCAGGCCGCCCTTGAGGAAGAAGAAGGGCGTCAGGAACGCGAATGCGACCACGCGCATCCGCTCCTGCTCGCGCCGATGCGCGGCGTAGTGGCCGCCCATCGCCAGGCCGAGCACGAACACCGGCAGCGCCGCCTGGCTGTCCGCCCGGTCGGCGAGGTACATCAGCACGAACAGGATCGCGAACACCAGCTTGATCTCCGGCTCGATGACGCGGTCGCCATAGCGGCCGAAGAACCACGGCGCCATTCGCGGCAGGCCCCAGATCGCCAGCACCGACGCGGCCGCGAACACGATGATCCACAGATTCGGCGTGATGAAGAGGACCGACAGCCCGAGCACGGTCAGGATGTCCGTGACGAACGTTGCCGACATGATGCGCTTGCCGATCACCGATTGGTTGAGCCCGCTCTCGACGAGCACCGCGTACACCACGGCCAGGCTCGTCGTCGAGAGCGCCAGCCCGCCGATCTCGGACTGGTCGCGATTCCAGCCGATCAACCAGTGGCACGTGACGAGCGCGACCACGAACGGCGCCCCGAACGAGACAACGCCCATCGCGGCGCTGGCTCGCCACTCCCGACGGAGCTGCGGAAGGTCCACCTCGGCGCCCGCCAGAAACGTGAGCACGACGCCCGCGAAGGAGCCGATGAAGGTGAGCCAGTCGGGCACCGTCACCGTGAAGACGTTTCCGATGATCACGCCGCCAGCCAGCTCCAGAAGCGCCGCCGACAGTGCGACCTCCACCGAGACCATGCTCGCGATCAGGATCACAACTGCCAGCACTGATGCCAGGGCCAGGTCGCTCACCGCTCACCTCCAGGACGTGGTTCTACCGTGAGGTAGAGGCCATCAGCCCGAGGGCGGTTGAGCGCGAGCCTCATCGCGCGGGGCCATCATAGCCACACCGAAGGTCGGTGCCGCGCTATCCCGCGCCGCGGGCCGGGGGGATCGCCGCCGTCCGGCGCTCGCCGCGCTCGGCGAGCGCGACCAGGACGGCCACCACGGCGACGTTCGTTCCCAGCCAGACCACCGCTATCCACATCACGACCATCGTCCCCTCCTGGTGCCTCCCTCAAGGATGGCGGCGCCCGGGCCGGCGGGGGTGAAGATGCGGTGTCGGGGTGGTGAACATCTGGCGATTCGGCTCGACGAGGGGCTCCAATCGCTCACGAACACTTCTCAAGGTGTTCTCAGAGCGCGCCCGGATACTCGAACTGTGGCCATCGTCCGTCTGCCCCGATTCACACTCACCGAGCGCGCGGCGCACTGGCTCGTGGCCGTCACGTTCGGCGTGATGCTGCTGACCGGGACGATGGTGCCCCACCACTGGAGCGTGTCGGACATCTCCTTCGACGTGCACGTCGGGGCGGCCGTGGTACTGGTCGGAGGGCTGGCGTTTCTCCTGTTTGCGGCCAACCGGCGCGCCCTGCGCGCGACCGTGCGCGACCTGACCACGGCGGAGGAGGGCGATCGCGCCTGGCTGCGGGGAGCGCCGCTGCGCGCCCTGAACGGCGGCGCTCCGCCGCCCGCCGGCCGGTTCAACGCCGGCCAGAAGGTGAACTTTGCGCTGGTGGGACTCGGGCTCGCCGCGCTGTACGGAACCGGGCTCGCCCTGGTGTTCGCGGGTCACGGGCCGCAGGGGCCGCTGCACCATCTGGCGGCGATCGCGATGGTCGTCCTGATCGCCGGGCACATCTACATGGCCGTGATCAATCCGGGAACGCGGCACGCCTTGCGGGGGATCACGCTCGGCGAGGTGGACGCCGACTGGGCCGCTCACCACCACCCGCGGTGGGTCGACGCCGAGTACCCACCCGAAGACCGCAACCGCTAGTTGCTACAGGATCGTGCGCCGCACCTTGCGGGCGCGATGGAGCATGAAGCGCGTCAGCCGCTCTCGCCGGCTGCGCTTGCGCCGCGGCCAGACGACCACGTCGATTGCAGCGAGTTCGCTGACGACTCGCTGCCGAAGGGCTGTCAAATCCTCTTTCACCTGGAGCTGCTCCACCGAACCTCCATCACCGCACGAAGTATGGCACACCCACGCGGGGCTGCGCCCATACCAGATGGGAATCATTGTGACATGGCCACATCAGTTTCTGGTTAGCGTCACGTAACGATATGGAGACATCCTTGTTACCCCGGCCCATGCCCTGATATTCGCCTGGCGAGGCAAATTGGTTCGGTCCGGGAGCCCCGGGCTTGCCCCGGGGGGCGGGCGGTGCGACGATACTTGTGATGCCCGTGACGTACGAAGTGATCGACGCGCCGTATCCCTACGTGTGTGCCGTCTACCGGTGCGAGTGTGGCGAGGTCGCCGTCCGCCACGGCAACGAGGCGGCGTCGCCGCCCGAGCGCTGGGACAGGGTGGCAACCGACAGCGCCGACGAGGAGCTCGTGTGCCCTCGCTGCGTCGAGCGGCATCGCTCCGCAGGGGACGCTCAGGCGGGCTGATCGCGGTCGCGGTGGGCGGCGACGCCCACCATCACCAGGGCCACGCCGGCCACGGCCGCGAGCGTCGGCACCTGGCCGAGCACGACGATCCCCACGGCGACCGCCGTGGCGGGCAGAAGCGAGACCATCAGCGCATAGGCCGACCGGTCGAGCCGGGCCATCGCGAGCTGGTCGCACACGTACGGGATGACCGATGAGGTCACGCCGACCCCGATGCCGGCCGCGATGCTTGCCGGGACGATCAGCGCCGGGGCCGCGGCGACGACGCCGATCGGCGTGATCACCACGGCGGCGACCAGCATCGCAGCCGCCAGCGCGTCGATGTTGGCGCCCGCGCGGGCGACGCGGTGGCCCAGCACGACGTAGGCGGCAAACAGGGCGGCATTGGCAAAGGCGAACGCAAACCCGACCGCCTGGCCGTGCAGCTGCACGCCCGTGACCAGGTACACCCCGCAGACGACGAGGAGGAGCGCGAGCTGGTTGCGGCGCGTCCGCATCCCCGCCGCCGCGACGATGGTCGGGCCGAGGAACTCGATCGCCGCCACGGTGCCGAGCGGCAACCGGTTGATCGCCAGGTAGAAGCATGCGTTCATCACCGCCAGGGTGAGCCCCAGGGCAACGACGGTGGACTGCTCGGATCGCCCCAGGCGGGCGTACCAGCGCCACGGACGCCGCCAGGCGGCGAACACCACCGCGGCGGACGCGATCCGCAGCCACGCCACGCCCAGCACCCCGACGTGTGCGAACAGGAGCACGGCGAAGGCGGGGCCGAGGTAATGGAACACCGCGCTGCCTGCGAAGTAGCCCTCGGCGGGGAACGATCGCCGGAGTGCGGTCATGGTATGAAGTATCGACCGTCGGATGGGCGATCGCCATGGAGATTCGATGATATGCTGGCGGTTAGTACCCACTGATCAGAGGTATGTCATGGATATTGACTACGAATCGCTACTCGACCAGACCAACCGCCGGCTGCTGGCTGAGCTCGAGGCCGATGCCCGCGTTTCGGTTGCCGAGCTGGGCCGCCGCGTGGGCCTGTCGGCGCCGGCTGTGAGCGAGCGCATCGGCCGGCTCGAGCGGGCGGGCGTGATCACGGGGTACCACGCGGTCATCGATCCGCGCGCCCTCGGCTACGAGCTGGCCGCGATCGTGCGCATCCGCCCGGGCAGCCGCGAGCTCGAGCGGATCCGCCAGATCGCCGCGGAGACGCCCGAGGTGGTCGAGTGTTACCGCATCACCGGCGAGGACTGCTTCTTCATCAAGGTGCACCTGCGCTCGATCGACGCCCTGGAGCCGCTCCTCGACCGCTTCACGCCCCACGGCCAGACGACCACGTCGATCATCCACTCGGCCCCGGTCCCGCGCCGCCCGCTCCCGCTCGACTGACCCCCAAAAGCGGGGACAGTCCCCGGTCGAATTGCGTCACGAATGTGCAACGCCGATCGGTGGGGGACTGTCCCCGGTTGGGGTCAGCCCGTGTACGAGAAGACGACCGTCACCTGGGCCGACATCTGCTGGGTGCCGCGCTTGACCGGGACCCGCACCGCGTGGTACAGGGCGGCCGGGGCGGCCTCGGCCGCGTAGTAGACCGGCGTTGACTGCTGCGTCTCGTCCACGGACACGACGCCGCTCACGTGCAGGCCCGCTGCGGCCGCAGCCGCCTCGGCCTTTGCGCGGGCATCGTTGACGGCGGCGGTCAGCGCCTCGTTGTAGGAGCGCCGCTTGTCGGTGGTCGAGAAGTCCACGCCGGAGCTCGACTGCGCGCCGGTGGCGGCGCCGTCGGCCAGGAGCTTGCCGATCTTGGACACGTCGCGCACCGTCACCGTCAGGCTTTGGTCGGCGGCGTAGCCCGAGAGGTGCTGGCGCCTGTAGCCGCTGACGCCGTTGGTCTGCATCTCGATGCTGGGCACGCCGTCCGAGTGGAGGCGGGCGATCAGCTCGTTCATCGCCACGCTCGCCTGATTCTGGGCGTCGAGGAGCGTGGCGCCGATGCCGTGGGTCGAGAACGAGATCGTGCCCCGGTCGGGGCGCATCGTGGCGGTCCCGGTGCCCGTGAAGCGCATGAACGGCTGCAGCATGCCGCTCGGGCGGGGCGTGGACGCCGCCGGCGCCTGCGCCGCGCCGTGCAGCGCCTGGTAGCCGGCGATCGCGAGCACCGCGACGGCGGCGGTCGTGACGAATTGGCGGATGTCGGGCATGGTGTTCCTCCGTGGCGGACGGTCAGGATGCACCCGTTTGACCACGGTTTGCGCCCTGTGGTTCCCGGTGTCCGTCCGACCGGGGACCTACCATGAGAAAACGATGGATGAACGCAAGTGCGAGCTGGCGATGGCGATCGATCTCCGCCTGGCCGATCTGTGGGCCGAGATCTTCGAAGTCGAGCCGTCGAGGCTCGACCAGGAGCTCCTGGGCTGGTTCCTGCGGGCGGCCTACGGCCAGGGCTACACCGACGCGCTGCGCGAGACCCGGCGCGGGCAGCTGTGCCTCGATCTCGGCTACCGCGTCCCCGATCCCGCGGCCTAGAATTCCGCACGTGCGGTACCCCTCGGGGTCGTGGGGGGGAGGGTGGTAATCTGAGCCCCATGTCCCCGCGTCCGCGCTTGGTCGTCGCTCTCGTGGTGGGGTCGCTTCTGGCGGTGTTCCTGGCCTACCAGGCGCTCTTTAACTCCGGGACGCTGCTCGTCTCGGTGGCCCAGCTTCGGAGCGACACCGACGGCGCCGCCCAGAAGCAGGTGACGCTCACCGGTACCGTGGTGCGAGCCACCCGCGACGGCAGCCCGATGCGGTTTGTCCTCCGCGACGAGACGTCCAAGCAGACGGTGGCCGTGTCGTACTCCGGGTCTGTCCCCGACGCGTTCCAGCCGTCGCGCCGGGTGATCGTGACCGGCAGGCTGGTGAACGGGGTGTTCGTGGCTCAGCCGGATTCGCTGCTCACGAAGTGCCCCAGCAAGTACACCTCCGGCGGCTCGTAGGAGGCTCATCTGACCACCGTCGGTCGAGTCGCCCTCTACCTCCTGTTCGCGCTGGCGGTGTATGCCACGGTGGGCGGCGTCGTGGCGGGGCTGCGGCGTGACCGGCGCACGATGCGCAGCGTGCAGAACGCGTTTGCGGCCGCCCTGGCCGCGGCGCTGGTTGCGATCGTCGCGCTCGAGTACGGCCTGGTCACGCACGACTTCTCGCTGAGCGTCGTTGCCGAGCACACCAGCCGGAAGCTGCCGCTGCTGTACACGATGACCTCGCTGTGGGCGAGCCAGGAGGGGTCGTTACTTCTGTGGCTGCTGGTGCTGACGGGTTCGGGCACGATCGCGATGCGCCAGAACCGGCACCGAAACCGCGAGCTGATGCCATGGGTGGCCGCGGTGATGGGCTCCATCACGGTGTTCTTCGCGGGGATGACGACGTTCGTGTCGTCGCCGTTTGCGCACGTCCCCGGCGCGGTGCCGTCCGACGGCGCGGGGCTCGACCCGTCGCTGCAGAACTTCTACATGGCCGCCCACCCGCCGATGCTGTATCTGGGCTACGTGTCGATGTCGGTGCCGTTCGCGTTTGCGATGGCGTCGCTGATCACGGGCCGTGCCGATGCCCGCTGGCTCGTGTCGGTGCGGCGCTGGACGCTGCTTTCGTGGACGGGGCTTGGGATCGGGATGCTGCTGGGCGCGCACTGGGCGTATGTCGAGATCGGCTGGGGCGGGTACTGGGCGTGGGATCCGGTCGAGAGCGCCGCGCTGATGCCGTGGCTGGCCGCGACGGCGTTCCTGCACTCGATCATGGTGCAGGAGAAGAAGGGCATGCTCAAGGTCTGGAACATGGTGCTGGTGATCGCGGCGTTCTCGCTGTGCCTGTTCGGCGATTTCCTGACCCGAAGCGGGGTGGTGCAGTCGGTGCACTCGTTCGTGCAGTCGGCCGTCGGGCCGTACCTGCTCGCGTTCCTGGCGCTCGTGCTGGCGTTCTCCGTGGGGCTTCTGATCGTGCGGCTGCCGACGCTTCGGGCCGATCACAAGCTGGAGTCGGTGATCTCGCGCGAGGCCACGTTCCTGTTCAACAACCTGCTGCTGTTGGCGCTCGCCTTCGCGATCCTGTGGGGGGTTGTGTTCCCGATCCTGAGCGAGGCCGTGCGGGGCGTGCGGGCCACCGTCGCCGCCCCCTACTACGACTTCTTCCTGGTCATCTTCGGGCTGCCGCTTTTGGCGCTGACCGGGATCGGGCCGCTGATCGCGTGGCGCAGGGCATCGCCCGGCAGCCTGTGGCGGATGTTCCGGTGGCCGGTGATCTCGGCGCTCACGGGGGCGGTGCTTTTGTGGCTCGCCGGCCTGGGGTCGAGCCCGGCCGGGCTGACGGCGCTCTCACTGTGCGTGTTCGTCACCGTGACGATCACGATCGAGTTCGCGCGCGGCACGTCTGCGCGGCGGGCGCTCTCGGGCGGCTCCTGGCCGCGGGCGCTGCTTGACCTGGTCGATCGCAACCGGCGCCGCTACGGCGGCTACGTCGTGCATCTCTCGATCGTGCTCTTGGTGGTCGGCGTGACCGCGTCGAGCGCCTACACGACCGTGCGCGAGACGCACCTGGCATTGCACCAGTCGCTTCGGATCGACGGCTACACGGTCAGAAACGACGGTGTCTACCAGCGCCAGGGACCAAACTACGAGTTCGAATTCGCCCGGCTGGCGGTGACCCGCAACGGCCATGCCGACGGCATCCTCGACCCCGGGCAGCGCGTGTACGACACCGGCCAGGTCGGAAACCAGGTGGACATCCGCAGCAGCTACACCACCGGCACCGATCTGTACTCGATCCTGCAGGGGGTGGACAAGGATGGGTCGGGCGGCGTCTCGGTGAAGATGCTGGTCAATCCGGCCGTCGGGCTGGTGTGGCTCGCGGGCGTCGTGTTCGCGCTGGGAGCGCTGATCACGATCTGGCCCGATCCCCGCGAGGCCCGCCAGCTCGCCCGCCGCTACGGGGAGTTGCTGGCCCGCAGCGAGGCATGAGCGCGATCGCCACCGTGGTGGCGGTGGCCGTCCTGGTCGCCGCCGCGGTGCTGTTCGTGGCCTGGCCGTTCGCGTCGCCCGAGGCCGAGCCGCCCGAGCCCGCTCTGGGCGAGACGGATCGCCGCCGGCTCGAGCTGCGCGAGCGTTGCGACGAGGCCTACCAGGCCCTGCGCGACCTGGAGCTCGAGCTGCACACCGGCAAGATCACCCCCCGCGATCACGAGGCCGAACGGGCGCGGCTGCGGGCCGAGGCGGCGGAGGCCCTGCGGGAGCTGGATCAGCTAGGCTAGATGGACTGCTTCGAGGAGGATAAATGGCCGGTTTGATGTCCCGATTCACCACTCTGTTCAAGGTCAAGGCCAACAAGGCGCTGGACAAGGCCGAGGACCCGGGCGAGACGCTCGACTACAGCTATACGAAGCAGCTCGAGATGCTGCAGAAGGTGAAGCGCGGCGTCGCCGACGTGGTCACCTCGAAGAAGCGTCTGCAGCTGCAGACGGCGAAGCTCGAGGAGAGCATCGTCAAGCTCGACGGCCAGGCCCGCCAGGCGCTTGCCGCCAACCGCGAGGACCTCGCCCGAACGGCGCTCGAGCGCAAGGCGCTGATCCAGGGCCAGCTGCAGGGGATGGACACGCAGATTGCCCAGCTCGAGCAGCAGCAGCAGAGCCTGATCGACCAGGAGCGGCGATTGTCGGCCAAGGTCGAGTCGTTCCGCACGCAGAAGGAGGTCGTCAAGGCGCAGTACTCGGCGGCCGAGGCGCAGGTGCGCATCGGCGAGGCGACCACCGGGCTCGGCGAGGAGATGTCCGATGTCGGGCTCGCGCTGTCGCGGGCGCAGGACAAGACCGAGCAGATGCAGGCTCGGGCCGCAGCCGTGACCGAGCTGGTCGACACCGGCGCCATCGACGACCTGACCGCGCCGGCCGGCTCCGATCTCGACCAGCAGATCGCGGCGCTCACGTCGGGGAACCAGGTCGACGCGGAGCTCGCGAAGATGAAGGCGTCGCTCGGCACGGGAGGAGCCGCCGGAGAGATCGAGGCCGGCTCGCCGGAGCCGGCGGCCGCGCCCGAGACCGCGCCGGAGGCCGCGTCCACCGAGGAGGCGAAACCGTGATCGTGCGCATCGTGGGGGCGGGTCAGTTCCGGCTGGACGACGGGCTGATCGGTCGCCTCAACGAGCTCGACAACGCGGTTGCGGCCGCGGTTGCCGCGGGTGACGAGGCGGGGTTCGCCCGCGCGTTCGCCGCCCTCATCGAGATGGTCGAGCACGACGGCACGCCGGTGCCTGACGCCGAGCTGATCACGTCCGACCACGTCCTGCCGCACGTCGACACCACGCTGGAAGAGGCTCGCGAGGCCTTCGCCGGCCAGGGCGCGCTGCCCGGGTAGACATCGGCGGCCGCGCCTTCCCGGGCCGATGTGTGTATCGGCCCGGGGTAGACGGCCGGTGCGCGTGCGGTGGACAATGCCTGGGCGAAGGCTGGTCCTGACCGCGTGGTTGGCGCCACCGATTTGGCGTGTGCTGCCGCGGGCAGGCTACGCCCACGGTGTTAACACCGAGCAACGATCCCGTGGGGATCCCGTAAGGGATTCGGCCCGGAGGTCTCTAGACGGGGGCGTCCCAGAGCGGGTACCAGCGCTCCAGGTCGGGCTCGATCGGAAGCTCCTGCTCGAGCTTCGCCTGCAGCTGCAGCTCGCGCTCGGAGTCGCGCCTGTTCTTCGCCAGCGGCACGAAGGGGTAGAAGAAGCCGCGCTTGAAGTTGTAGATGAAGCGGATGTGCCCCGGCTCGAATCCGAACACGGCGCACAGGAGCTGCTCGCCGAACCCGTCGTCGGTCATCGACTGGGCGGCGACGTGGATCGTCGTGACCAGGTCGTCGAGATCCTTGTCCGTCAGCTTCAGCCACTCGTAGCCGTACTCGTCCACGCTCCTGTCGAGCTGCGTGCCCTCATCCTTGAACGCGAGCTTGACCATGTCCTCGATGTCGGTCCCGCTCTCCCGGAACCGGGCGGACGCCATCGGCTTGAAGCAGATGGCGGCGTTCTGCGAGGGCTTCAGCCCGAGGCTGGTGTCGAGCGTGATCTCGGCGGTCGAGATCGCGAACAGCCGCTCGAGCGTCGGCTTGGCGACCTTGGTGCGACCGAGAATGCCGTCGAGGAATCCGATGTTCAGAGCGTCTCGAGCTGGCGCTCGAGCCGGCGCAGCTGCTCCAGCCGGGCCTCGAGCGGGGGATGGTCGGCGACAAGCGTCGAGATCCCGGTCTTCAGCTTCGCGGGGATGATGAAGAACTGGTTCAGGCCCTCGGCCATGCGCATGTCCTGCTGCGGGATGCGGCTCATGGAGCCCGAGATCTTGACGAGCGCCGAGGCGAGGCTCGAGGGCGACTTGGTCAGGATGGCCGAGCCGCGGTCGGCCGCAAATTCGCGGTAGCGCGAGAGCGTCCGGATGAGGACGAACGAGATCGCGTACACGATGACCGACGCCAGCAGGACGACCATGAACGACATGCCGGAGTTGTCGCGGCTGTTGCGGCCGCCGCCGAAGCCGCCGCCGAAGAAGAAGCCCCAGCGGGTGATGAAGCCCGCGATCATGGCGAAGAAGCTCGCCATCGTCATGACGGCGACGTCGCGGTGGGCGACATGCGACAGCTCGTGTGCGATCACGGCCTCGAGCTCGTGCGGCTCGAGCCGGTTCAGCAGGCCCTGGGTGACGGCCACGGCCGCGTGCTTGGGGCTGCGGCCGGTGGCAAAGGCGTTCGGCATATCCGTCGGCACGATCGCGATCCGCGGCATCGGGAGCCCGGCGGTGAGGCACAGCCGCTCCACGATCGCGTGCAGCTCGGGCGCCTCGTTCTGCTCGACGATGCGCGCCCTGGCCGAGGCCAGCGCGATCTTGTCGGACGTCCAGTACTGCACCACCAGGAGCCCGCCGGCGATGGCGATCACCAGTGGCAGCGCCATTCCGACGCCCTGCAGCAGCACGACGAAGAAGATGACGTATAGCAGTCCGAGCAGGAACATCGTGCCCGTCATGCGGGCGGTCAGACCCCTGTCCCGATCGAGCGTTCCTCGTCCTCGTGCCATACCCAAAAGTGTAGCTCGCGCAGGATTGGAACCCCCCTCAACTGAGGGGGGAGCGCAAGATGGCTGATCGGTATCTCCGTGGTGTCCAGGGCGACGGTTCGCAGCCGTAGCGCCGCCAACCGCTGAACTACTCCAAGCCGTCGTGCGGCCTGGCCCGCGAGAGATACCGACCAACCACCTTATGCCAGGAAGTGGATGTCGGGCAGGTGGCGGAAGCGCTGGTGGTGTCCCAGCCCGTAGCCGACCACGAACCGCTCCGAGGCTGTGAAGCCCACGTACGGTGCGTCCAGGTCGACCAGCCGCCGGTGGGGCCGGTCGAGCAGCGTGCAGATGCGCACCGAGGCCGGGCCGCGGATGTGGAGTGATCGGACGAGGTTGTGCATGGTGAGGCCGGTGTCGATCACGTCCTCGACCACGATGACGTGGTGGCCGCGCACCGGCTCGTCGACGTCCTTCAGGAGCCGGATCCGGCCGCGGCGCTGGTCGGTGCCCGAGTAGGCGGAGAGCGCAACCGTGTCGAGCCGGTGGGGGACGGTGAGCCTGCGCGAGAGATCGGCGGTGAACAGCGCCGCGCCCTTGAGCACCGCGACGAGCACCAGCGGCTGGCCGCGGTGGTCACGGTCGATCGCGGCGGCGAGCTCGTCCACACGGGCGGCCAGGAGCTCGGCCGGCAGGTACACCTCGCCGGGCGCCGGGGTGGCCGGGCGCTCGGCGGTTTCGGTCATGCCGGCCGGGCGAGGTCGTGACGGTCGGCCAGGGCTTCGATGTCGCGCCGGTAGAGGATCTTGATCCGGAGGTCCGGATAGAGCTCGCGCAGGAGCCGCATCTTGCGGTTCTTCTTCGTGACGAGCGACTGCTTCATCGTGGTGACCTCGATGTAGAGATCCTGGTCGGGCAGGTAGAAGTCGGGCGTGAACGCCACCCGCACCTCGCCGCCCGGCCCCGCCTCGAGCACGAACGTGTGCGGCTCGTACTGCCAGGCGATGCCGTGGTAGTCGAGCAGACGAGAGAGATCGCGCTCGGTGTCGTTGGCGAAGCGTGGTGGCATCCGGCGCTGCCAGCGTACTGACCGGGTCGGATGGAGCCGCGTGGAGCGGGGTCGTGAAGGTCGGTACCATGCGGCTTCTGTGGCAGGGATCCGCCCCTTTGTGATCGCGCATCTGTCCGACCTCCACTGTGGATCGCCGTACTTCGTGGAGAATCTGCTCCAGCGCGCGATCATGGAGATCAACGCGCTCGAGCCCGACGTCGTGGTGTGCTCCGGCGACCTGACCACGTTCGGCTACAAGCAGGAGTTCCGCCAGGCGCGCGAGTACCTGGCCCGGCTCGAGTGCACGGACGTGATCACGATCCCGGGCAATCACGACTCGCGCAACGTCGGCCACGTGCACTTCGAGGAGCTGATCGGTCCGCGCGCGAGCGTCCTGCACAAGAACGGGATCACGTTCGTCGCGGTCGACTCGTCCGAGCCCGACCTCGACCACGGCACCGTCGGCCGCGGCCGCTATCCGTGGATCGAGGAGCAGTTCTCGCCGCCCGCCGACTTCCGCGTGTTCGTGCTGCACCATCACCTGCTGCCGATCCCGGGTACGGGCCGGGAGCGCAATGTGGTCTACGACGCCGGGGACACCCTCGAGGTGCTGCAGCGGGCGAACGTGAACCTGGTGCTGTCGGGCCACAAGCACGTGCCCTACGCCTGGCGGCTCGAGGACCTGTTCGTCGTCAACGCCGGCACGGTGTCGTCGCTGCGCCTGCGCGGCCACACCCGCCCCTGTTACAACATCGTCGAGATCGCGCCGGACGAGGTTGGCGTGTACCAGAAGTACCCGTTCCACGGCCGCGAGACGCTGATCAGGTTCTCGCCGCGGACGCTCGAGTACGAGAAGCACGCGCCGCCGCCTCACGACCCCGCCGCGGGGCGGCCATGACGCAGCGCGCGCTCGTGCTGGTCGACGGCGAGCACTACCCGCCGGTGGTGCGGGCTGCGATCGCGGCTGTGGGGCGGGACGACCTGGTGGTGGCCGCGCTCCTGCTCGGCGGCACCGAGAAGCTGCGCGGTGAGCCCGAGTACGGTGTGCCGCTCGAGCACGCCGGCGCCGACGCCGCAGCGGCGATGGTCGCCGCGGCGCGGAAGCACGCGGCCGAGCGCGTCGTCGACCTGTCCGACGAGCCTGTGCTGAGTGAGCACGAGCGTTTCCGGTTGATCAACCGAGCGCTCGCGGCGGGCCTGTCCTATCGCGGCGCCGACTTCGAGTTCTGGCCGCCGCCGCGAGCGGCGGCCGGCGTGCCCGCGATCGCGGTCATCGGCACGGGCAAGCGGATCGGGAAGACGGCGGTGTGCGGGCATCTGGCCCGCGTTCTGGGCGAGCGCCACCGCGTCGTCCTGGTCGCAATGGGCAGAGGCGGCCCCGAGCTGCCCGAGCTGCTGGACGGCGCCGCCGACCCGCCGTCGGTGGACGACCTGCTGCAGCGCTCGCGCTCGGGGCAGCACGCCGCCTCGGACTTTCTCGAGGATGCCGCCCTCGCCCGCGTCGCCGTGGTCGGGGCGCGGCGCTGCGGCGGCGGGATGGCGGGCGCGCCGTTCCTCTCGAATGTCGAGCAGGCGGTGGAGCTCGCCCGTGGCCTCGATCCCGAGCTGCTGCTGCTGGAGGGATCCGGCGCCGCGGTGCCGCCCGTGGCCGCCGACCGCACCGTCCTCATCACGTCGGCGATGCGGCCGGCCGAGACGCTGCGGACGGGCCTCGGCCCCTACCGGGTGCTGGTGTCCGACGTGGTCGTGATCACCATGAGCGAGCCGCCGCTGGCCGATGCCGATCAGGTCGCGTCGGTGCGGGCGGCGGTGCGCGACCTCCGGCCTGATACCAGGGTGATCGCGGCCGTGATGCGGCCGTGCCCGGCCGAGCCGATCGCGGGCGAGCGGGTCACGCTCTTCACCACCGCGGCCGCCCCGATCCACGAGCAGCTGGCGGCCGACCTGGCCGGCGAGCACGGTGCCGATGTGACGGCGGTCGTCGGTTCGCTGGGCGACCGTCCCGCGCTTGCGGCGGATCTCGACTCCCCGGGCGTGCTGGCGGCGGCCACCTACCTGATCGAGATCAAGGCGGCCGCGATCGATGTCGTGGCCGAGGCGGCCCGCGCGCGCGGAGTCCGCATCGTCTTCTGCGACAACCGGCCCCGGTCGCTTCCGGGCGAGCCCGATCTCGACACCGTCGCGCTCGATCTGGCCGCAGAGGTGGTGGCGGTCGGTGCCTAGACCGAGAGTGCCACGGCCGCGCTGGCTGCGCCGCGAGGAGCCCGTGGCCGAGCCGGTGCAGCCGCCGGCGGCCCGCGAGCCGCGGATCCGCAGCCGGGGTGCGCCGATGCCCTTCTCGAAGGGGCGGATGGCGCAGGCGCTGGTGCTCGCGGGCGCCGACCCCGAACGCGCCTACCAGCTCGCGCTGCGGATCGAGAGCCAGGTGACGGGCACCGGCGCCGAGGAGATCCCCATCGACGAGCTGCACGGCATGGTCGAGGAGGTGCTGGCGCGCGAGGAGAGCCCGGCGCTCGTCTCGCGGTACCACGGCTGGCGCGAGGTGCTGCGGCTCGACCGGCCCCTGATCCTCCTGATCGGCGGTGCCACCGGCACGGGCAAGAGCACGCTTGCCACCGAGATCGCCTACCGGCTCGGGATCAGCCGCATCACCTCGACCGACGTCATCCGCCAGGCGATGCGGGCCTTCTTTGCCCCCGAGCTCATGCCGGAGCTGCACTACTCGTCGTTCGATGCCGCCGAGGGGCTCAAGGTGCCGATGCCCGACCCCGACGACGAGGACAGGGCGCTCTACGGGTTCATCCAGCAGGCGGGGCAGGTGGCCGTGGGCGCCAACGCCGTGGTCGAGCGGGCGGTGCTCGAAGGGCTCTCGACGGTGATCGAGGGCGTCCACGTCGTGCCCGGCCTCGTGACGGCCGAGCAGCACGCGGGCGCCGTGGTGGTGCAGCTGATGCTGGCGATCACCGACGAGGACAGCCACCGGTCGCACTTCTTCTCACGCGGCGCCGAGCCGGGGGCGATGCGGTCGATGGACCGCTATCTGCGGCGGCTCGGTGAGATCCGCCGGATCCAGGAGTATCTCGTGGCCCGGGCCGAGAAGCAGGGCTGGCCGGTCATCGAGGCCGGCGATCCCGACGCTGCGCTGCTCGCGGTCATGGATCTGATCCTCGAGCGCGCCATCGCCCACGCCGCCGCGATACCCTGACGGCATGGCGTCGACGCAGCGGCAGGCCGAGCTGGCCGAGGAGGAGCGGATCTCGGAATCGGCCGGGAGCTGCCCCTGTACCGACCTCGCATCCGTGACCGAGCGCAGCGCGCTGGCGGCCGGCCGCTTCCTCGGCCGCGGCGATGCGGCGGCGGCGGACCAGGCGGCATCCGAGGCGATGCGCGTCGGGCTGGCGGGCGTGCCGGTTTCGGGCACGCTCGTGATCGGGCGCGACGGTGACGACCACGCGCTGCGCGAGGGTGCCGAGCTGGGCGCCGGCGGACGGCCGCTCGACCTCGCCTGCGATCCGGTCGGCAACGGGTCGGCGGTCGCGGGCGGGCGCGCGGGGGCACTCTCGATCCTGGCCGCCAGCGATCCCGGCGGGCTGATGCAGGTGCCGCGGATGTACATGCGCAAGATGGCCGTCGGCCCGGTCGCCAAGGGCCGCATCGACCTGCAGCGCCCGGTGGGCGAAAATCTGGAGGCGATCGCCGACGCCTTCGGCCGCAAGGTGGCCGACGTCACCGCGATCGTGCTCGACCGGCCCCGGCACGACGATCTCATCGCCGAGATCCGCGAATCCGGCGCCCGCATCAAGCTGATCGCCGACGGCGACATCGTGGCCTCGATCAGCGCCGCCATCCGCGGCACCAACGACCACCTTGCGATCGGCATCGGCGGAGCGCCCGAGGGCATCATCGCGGCCGCAGCCCTGCGCTGCCTGGGGGGCGAGATCCAGGGCCAGCTGTGGCCGACCAGCCGCACCGAGATCAACCGCGCTGCCGGGGATGGCATCGAGGACGTCAGCCGCGTCTTCGGCATCGACGACCTGGTGCGCGGCCCCCAGACCGTCGTCGCCACCGGCATCTCGGGAGGCGACATGCTGCGGGGCGTCCGCTACATGGCCGACGGCGCCCGCACCCAGTCGCTGGTGCTGTGCTCGCGCTGCAATCGGGTGCGCTTCATCGACTCGATCCACCTGTTCTCGAGCGACCGGCACGAAGAGATCCGGCTGTGAGCCGCCGGTCGGGGCGGTACGCTCCCTCCCCGACGTGATGGCGACCGCCGAACCGCTGCTCCACGAGCTGCACGACCGCGCCCGGGATTCCGGCATCGAGGGCTACCGGCGGATGACCAAGACAGAGCTCCTGGACGCGCTGGGCACCGTTCCGGCCGGTCCAACGACCGCAGAGGTGATGGTGCGCGCCGGCCTCGGGCTGATCACGCTTCGCGGCGGGGGCGAGAACGCACTCGCGCTCGAGACACTCGAGCAGCTGGCGGAGGTCGCCGAGGGGCTGGCGAACGACCCGGCGGTACGGCTGGTGGCGGTCACGGGGGCGGGCACCCGCATCTTCTCGGCAGGCGCCGACCTGAAGGCGCTGCAGGGCCTCCCCGGTGAGGAGATCACCCGTCGCGGCGGCACCGCGCTTCGGCGGCTCGCCGACCTCCCGGTGCCGACGGTGGCGCTCCTGAACGGCCACGTCGTGGGCGGCGGTATCGACCTGGCACTCGCGTGCGACTGGCGGGTCGCGGTGGAGGGCGTGAAGCTGCGCTTCATCCACAACGAGCTCGGATTCACGCCCCCGTGGGGGGCGCTGGAGCGCCTGGTCGCACTCGTCCCGGCGCCGACCGCGCTGCGGCTGTTTGCGACCTGCGAGCTGGTCTCGGCGCAGGAGGCGCGGCTGATGGGCGTGGTCGACGATGTCGTCGCCCCCCACAAGCTCATGTCGCGGGCCGAGTCGCTCGCCGTCCGCATCGGCCGAGCCGACCGTCACGCGCTGGCAGAGACCAAGCGCCTGCTGCGCCCCGGGGTGGCGTCCGAGGAGCATGCCCGCACCTTCGCCGCACTCTGGGACGGGCGGGCCGCTACGGCGGCTACGATGCCGGCATGAGCCTGACCAAGGAAGACGTGTTCGAGGCGCTGCGGGTCGTCGAGGATCCCGAGCTCGGGATGGACGTCGTCGATCTGGGTCTGGTCTACGACGTGACGGTGGACGGCGCGGCGGTCGCGGTGCTCTACTCGCTCACCTCGATGGGCTGTCCCGCGGGCGCGCAGATCGAGCAGGACATCAAGGACGCGGTGGGCAGCATGGAGGGCGTCGAAGCGGTGACGACCGAGCTGACCTACACGCCCCCGTGGTCGCCGGACCGGATGTCCGACGACGCCAAGTTCGTGCTCGGCTTTTAGCCCTGGCGAGCCCCTACGACCGGCGTCTGTGCAGCCAGCGGCCCCACGGAGCGGCCGGATCGATGATCGCCGCCGCGGCGAAGATCTTGGCGAGGTCGCCGAGGACGAACGGCCACAGGCCGTAGTGCATGGTGGTCGCGCCGCCGCCCGCCCATGCGGTCGGCAGGGCCTGGTGCAGCCAGATGAGGCCGGTGGCGTAGAGGCACACGCTGCCCGCGAGCATCGCCGGGACGGTCACGTAGAAGCTGCGGCCGAAGCGATCGCAGATGAGGCCGACCACGAGCGCCGCCAGCGGGTAGCCCCACAGGTAGCCGCCGGTGACGTGCAGCGGGTCGGCCCGGGTGAGCCAGATGAGGCCGCCGTGGCCGTTGGCGAAGACCGGCATGCCGGCCGCGCCGGCGCCCAGGTAGAGCAGCTGCGCCGCGGCGCCGCGGCGGGCTCCCAGCAGCGCTCCCGAGCCGAGGACCGCGAACGTCTCGAGCGTGGTGGGGACGGGGTATCCGAAGGACACCTGTGCGCACAGAGCCGTGACCGCAGCGGCCCCGACCACCAGTCCCACGTTCTCCCACAGCCGCTCAAGCGACGCAGTTTGGGCTCGACCGTACATGCTGCCTCCCGGCTCGGATCCGAAGTGACCGCTGTTTGACGCCGGACGGGACGCGTGGGTTGCGCGTACAGTGACCGGCGTGGACGCGGCCGAGCTTACCCGAGCAGTGCTGCAGGAGGCCTCCGATCTGGGCATCGACGCGTGCGGTGTGTGTGCCGCCGAGCCCTACACCGGCACCGAGCGGCTGATCCGGGAGCGCCGGGCCGCCGGGCTCTTCGCCGACATGGGGTTCACGATCCGGCGGCCGGAGCGCTCGTGCCACCCCGAGACGCTGCTGCGGGATGCCCGCTCGGTGGTGGTCGCCGCCCGCAGCTACGCCCGCCCCCAGCCGCCCAAGCCGTCCGACCGCCCGCGCGGGCGGATGCCCCGCTATACGCGCCGCGACGAGTATGCCGTGCTGCGCACTGCGCTTCACGACCTGGGCCGGCGCCTGCAACGCCTTGCGCCCGGGTCCAGGTCGGCCGTCTATGTCGACTCGAACCACCACGTCGACCGCGAGGCGGCGGCGCGTGCCGGCATCGCGGTCTACGGCAAGAACACGCTGGCGATCACCCGCCGGCACGGCTCGTGGGTGGTGCTGGGCGTGCTCGTCTCCGACGCCCGGCTCGAGCCAACGCACCCCGTGCCCGACCGGCCGGCGTGGGATGCGTGCGGGTCGTGCCGGGCCTGCATCGACGCATGCCCGACCGGCGCGATCGTCGCCGACGGGGTGCTCGACGCCCGCCGCTGCCTCTCGTGGCTCTCGCAGTCGCGCCTCGCCGAGCTGCCCCATGCGGCCGAGTTCGAGGATCGTGTGTACGGGTGCGACATCTGCCAGGACGTGTGTCCCTGGAACACCGGCGCCGACCGCCGCGCCGCCGACCGCGAGCCCGACGCGGTCGACGACGCGTTCCCACCTCTCCACGAGTGGCTCGACGCCGATCCCGATGAGCTGGCCGAGCGCTACCGGCGCCTGTACGTCCCCGACCGCGACGGTCGCCACCTGCAGCGAAATGCCCGCGTCGCCCTGGCGAACGTCACCGCGGCGCCGACCGAGTAGCTACCAGGTCTGGGCGACCATCGGCCGCACCTCGACCGCGCCGCCGAAGCGGGTGGCGGGCACGCGGGCAGCGAGCGCGATCGCCGCGTCCAGGTCGTCGGCCTCGTAGAAGAAGTAGCCGCCGAGGGCCTCCTTGGTCTCGGCAAAGGGGCCGTCGGTGGTGACCGTGCGCCCGTCCTCGACGCGCACCGTCGTGGCGGTTTCCGGCTGCGCAAGCTGCTCGCCGGTGGTGACTCCCGGCGTCTGGTTGATGGCCATGTAGTCGGCCGCAACGCTGCGCTGGTCCTCCTCCGAGAGCGTGCTCCATGCCTCGAGCGCGTGTCCCTGGAAGATCTGCATCATGTACTTCATCGGTTCCTCCTGTTGCGTGGTGGATGTTCGGGCAGAGGACGAGCGGGCGGCCGCGGGATCGACGTCGGCCCGGCATATATGTTTTGACACACATATATGCGAGTGATTTGATACGTCGCATGGCGAGCTCCTTCGATGCCGTTGCGGAGCCGGCCCGGCGCCTGCTTCTCGACCTCCTCCTGGCCGCGCCCCGGCCGGTCGGCGAGCTTGCGGCCGCCGCAGGTATGAGCCAGCCGAACACGTCGCGTCATCTGCGTATCTTGCGCGAGGCGGGCATGGTCGAGTCGCGCACAGCTGCGCAGCGCCGGGTGTATGCGGTGCGGCCGGAGGGGTTCGCCGAGATCGGCGGCTGGCTGACCCCCTACGTGATGCTGTGGCAGGCCGGCCTGCACGCCTCGGGCAAGGCGGGCTAGTGCGTGTGGTAGCAGCTGTTGGGGCCGGTCGGCTCCGGGTCGATCGCCCGCTGGTCGGCGTTCAGGGCGTGGTCGAGCTTGGCGGAGTAAGGGCCGCGCATGTGGCGGGTGGGGAAGAGGTGCTGCAGCCCGGGGACGTAGTACCCCGGCCCGTAGTCCCGCCACGAGACGACCGGCGTGACGCCGGGGCCGTTGGCGGTGATGCGGTATTCGGTGCCACGGCCCGGGTGCGTTCGCGTGCGGACGTGGGCGATGGCGCCGTAGACCCCGGTGCAGAAGTCGCCGTACGGCCGGTGGGCGAGGAACGTGTTGTAGCGGTACCAGCCGCCCACCTGGCGGTAGCCGCGCTTCCACGGCGGGTTCAGGGTGTCCATCGAGATCAGCCGGCCGAAGCTGTCGGTGGGGGCGCCCGCCGAGTTCGAGCCGAAGCCGTACACCGGGTGCCCCCTGTAGCTGAACGTCCCGTACAGGTGGTCGAACGGCCCGCCCGGTGCCTTGGCGTAGATCCAGTCCATTTTGAACCAGAGGTCGGGCAGGGGCCCGGACCAGTGGCTGACATGCAGCTCCCAGGCCGACTCGTCGGCCGTCTTGGGGTTCCAGCCGTTGTCGGGCAGGTCGCGCTGCCACACCTGCAGCGCCCAGCTGGACCCGTCCGGCATGGTGCACGCGGTCACGAGCCCGAAGAGCGCCGGCCCGGTGTACGGCCCGCACTGGTTGTGCGCCGCGACGGTGTGCCAGTAGCCGGCGCCGAGCGAGGAGCCGCGGCCACCGGCGTAGTTGACGTTGAACTTGACCTGGCTCTTGGGATGGTCCGGATTGGGCGGAAGCGCGTTCACCGCTCCCCACAGCAGCGCGTGGATGGTGTGGCCGCGGGCGAAGTAGGTCACCAGGGCGACGTGGCCGTCGACCTTGAGGCTCTGCCACTTCGTGGTGCGGTCAAGCAGCTTGCTCGCGTGCGCCGTGGCCGTGAACGCCCCGAGCGACGTCAGGGTGGCAAAGAGCAGGAGTGTGGTCAGGATGCGTCGATGCATGCGGAATCCGGCCGGGGGCCGAAACTCCCAAGCTAGCAGCGGTTCCCGGGGTTGTCCAGGTAGCCGCAACCAGTTGCGCGGCCCCGGCGCTCAGCCCGTGGCGACCGCGGTGAACTCGCGCAGGAGCGACTCGGCGGAGGCGGCCACCTGGTGGCGGACGGTGGCGGGCTCGAGCACCTCGGCCTGGCCGCGGTAGCGCAGGATCTCCGAGATCAGCCATGCGCGCGAGCCGTAGGTGACCTCGGCCACGGCCGATCCGTCCTCGAGCGGCCGGGTTCCCGGCCGCCCCTCGAGCTCCCACCGAGCCCGCTCCGCGCCGAACCACACCCGGGCGACACCGACCTCGCCGCCAAGCGAGTGCTCGAGATCGCCCATCTCGGCGCGCGGCTCGTACCCGCCCTCGCCGAGCGTCGCATCCTTGATGTAGGCGACCTTGAACGTCCGCCGGCCGGAGCGGCTGCGGTCGTAGGCCTCGACGTACCAGCCCCGGTCGTCGCGACGCAGCAGGTAGGGCTCGATCGTGCGCGTCGAGAGCTCGTCGGACGACCGCGAGAGGTAGGTGATGTCGACCAGGCGGCGGTTGCGGACGCCCTCGTTCAGGATCGTCACCGCCCGCTCCTCGGCGTCCTCGTGCTGGGGCATGGGCGTGTCGGCGAGCGGGAAGCGGCCGAACGCGGCCTCGACCTTGGCCCGCACGGTCTGGAGCGACGTGTTCGCCTCGGCGGCGACCAGCGGCGCGACCACGTCGAGCGCCCGCAGGAGCGCCTTGGCCTCGAGCGGCGAGAGCCGGGCCGGGCGCCGGAAGGCGTCGCCGTAGAGCTCCTTGTCGACCACGACGTCGCCGTTGTCGGAGTGGCAGTAAACGGCATAGCAGCCGCCGCCGAAGTTGACCAGGTTCAGCAGCTCGAGGCTCTCCTTCAGCTCCTGCGGGGTGAGCTGGAAGCGCAGCTCGAGCTCGGCCGTCTCGACCCGGGCGGAGGCGCTCTCGCCACAGCGGGCGAGCAGGAACGCGAGCAGTGCCTGCAGCAGCGCGAACCGCTCGGGGGCGACGACGCTGGGCCCGCGCGGCTGCTGCGGAAGTTCGGGCGCGGGCGGCCGGTGCGGCTCCGCCGGGGGTGGCAGCGTCCTGGCCGGCGCGGCATGCGCGTCGACCACCGCCTGCAGGTCGGCCACGACGGCGTCCACCACCGCGGCCGGCTCGATGGGCACCACGCGGCCGCCCTGCGACAGGATCCAGGCCGACAGCGACTCGAGTTGCGAGTAGGCGGTCGTGAACCGGGCCGAACCGTCGGGGAGCTCGTCGAAGTCGCCGTAGGCGCCGTAGCGGCGCTGCACGAGCCAGCTCGAGTCGGCCGCGACCGTCACCGTCGCCGTGCCGGCCTCGTCGGCGCTGAGCTTCCACGGGGCGCGGTCGCGGTATGCGGTGACGTTGAAATCGGCGGGCATGCGGAAGTCGCGCTCGCGGCGGGTGGCGAACTTGATCTCGCCCCGGATCCGGGAAACCCGGAACGTGCGCCGCCGGTCGGAGTCCTCGGGCCGGCCCAGGTCGTCGCCGACCACGTACCAGACGCCGTTCAGCTCGAAGAGCCCGTAGGGGTTGACCGTGCGCTCGGCCTCCGAGTCGGTGCCGATCGTCCAGTACCGGAACCGTGCGGTGCGCTGGCGCGAGATCGCCTGCTCCAGCTTGGCCAGGCGCTGGGCGACCTCGCTCGTGTACGAGGGCCCGAGCAGCTCGACCGTCGCGGTCTTGGGCCCAGGGTCGGCAACCGGCCACGCCCGTCCCAGCGCCAGGTTCTGCAGGGCCAGCCGCAGCGGCTCGGCGTAGGCGAACTGGCCCTCGAGCAGGTAGAAGCTCGTCTGGAGCGCGGCCAGCTCGGGGTCGGTGAGCTCGACGGGGGGCAGGAAGTAGTGCTCCTCGCGCAGGCTGTACAGCTCCTCCGAGGTGAACTCGTCGCGCACCGATGCGATGGGCACGCCAAGGCCCTGCAGCTCCGAGCGATCGGCGTAGAAGCGGCGAGCGAAGGCCTCGTCGCCCATGTTGGCGTACCCCTCGACGCGCAGCTTCACGTCGCGCGCGGTGACGGGTCGCTGCTCTGCCATGAGGTAGGCCACGAGCGAGAGCTGGCGGATGAGCTTGTCGGCGTCGTGGGTCAAGGCAGGGGTGGAGTTTACCGGCCGCGGGCCAAATGACGCCGGGGCCGCACGTGCCGGGGGCGGGCAGAATTCGTCACCTCCGCGGACTATTCTCGGAGTGTGATCGCGCATCTCGACCTCGATGCGTTCTTTGCGGCGGTCGAGCTGCACCGGCACCCCGATCTGCGTGGCCGGCCCGTGGTGGTCGGAGGCGACCCGGACGGGCGCGGAGTGGTGGCGACGGCGAGTTACGAGGCCCGCCGCTACGGCATCCGCTCGGCGATGAGCAGCGCCGAGGCGCGCCGCCGCTGTCCCGAGGTGATTTTCCTCCAGCCCGACCACCGCACCTATCGCGACTGGTCACGGCGGGTGTGGGCGCTGGTCTCGAGCCTGGCACCGGTGGTCGAGCAGGTGGGCATCGACGAGGGCTATCTGGTGCTGCCCGAGGGCGACCCCGGCGAGCAGGCCGCGCTGATCCAGCTGGCCGTGCGCGAGCGCCTGCGCCTGTCCTCTTCGCTCGGCGTCGCCACCTGCAAGGTGGTGGCCAAGATCGGCTCGGATGCCCGCAAGCCGGGCGGGATCACCGTCGTCGCCGCGGGCGGCGAGGCGGCCTTCCTGGCGCCGCTCCCCGTGCGCGCCCTGCCCGGTGTGGGGCCCAAGGCCCAGCGCCGGCTCACGGATGCCGGTGTCACCACCATCGGCCGGCTGGCCGAGCTCGACGACGGCCGCCTGCGCGGGCTGCTTCCCGGGCGCGTCGGCGAGGAACTGCGCCGCCGTGCCCGCGGCGTCGATACGCGCCCGGTCACGGCCGAGCCCGCCGAGGCCGTCTCGATCTCGAGCGAGGAGACGTTCCCGCGCGACATCGGCGACCGCGCCGAGTTGCACGGCCACCTTCGCGAGATGGCGGAGTCGCTGGCCGGCTCGCTGGCGCGGCGGGGCATGACCGCCCGCACCGTCACCGCCAAGCTGCGCTACCCCGACTTCGCCATCGTCACCCGCTCGCAGAGCTTCGAGGTCGGCATCGACGACGCCGAGACGATCGGGAATCTGGCCTGCGAACTGCTCGACCGCGCGCTGCGCCAGCGTCCTGGGCCGATCCGGCTCGCAGGGGTCGGCGTGGCCGGTTTCGACCGGCACAAACAGCTCGTGCTGCCGGGGACCGGGGCTGAGCTGAAACCCTAGGCTACGGCGGGGCTGCGCTCCTCGAGGTGCTGGTGCGAGGGGCAGTACTCGCGGTCGGGAAGCGGCGTGCGCTGGCAGGGCTTGCCCTTGCGCGTCGTTGCGCGGCACTGCTGGGCGGTGCCCTCCCCGGCCCGCTCGAGCTCCTCCATGATGTACTCGATGGCCTGCGAGATGTGCCGCTCGATCGAGCGGTAGACGCGGGCCTGGTCGGAGATCGAGAACAGGTGCCGCACTTCCGAGAAGAGGCTCTGGCTGGGCTTTGCGAAATAGCGAGGGTCGCGTGCGAGCCGCTCGATGGTGGCCTCGCAGCAGTGCAGGACGTATCGCTTCGCCTCCGGCGCCGTGATGGTCTCCGGATGGGGGTCGACGAGGTCCTTGATCTCGACGAAGATGGCCCTGCTGAATCGGTACATGCGAACTCCTCGCGCTGTCACAAATTCGGGGATCGGCTGAGAGCTAGTATGCCCGATCGCGTGTTCACTTGACCAGGGACTAGTGTTAAGGGCACGTTAACCTCCCCGGTTCATTCGGCGAAATCCGCAAATTCCCAACGATTTTCTCCCGGGCGCCTGTGTCACAAACTGTGAGCCTCCGCTGTTACATGGCCGACGTGTTCCGGCGTCACGATCCCGGTCCGCACCCGGACCGCCCGGCTCGCTATGACGCGGTTCGCGAGGCGGTGCAGGCGTCGGGCGCCGAGGTCGCCGAGGCCCCGCCGGCGCCCCTCGAGGCGCTGCTGCGCGTCCACGACGAGGGCTACCTGGAGGGCATCAGGCGCATCTGCAGTGAGGGCGGCGGGGCACTCGACCCCGACACGGTGGTGAGCGCGGAGAGCTACGAGGCCGCGGTGCGCGCGTCCGGCGCGGCCGTGGCCGCCGTCGACGCCGTGCTCGCGGGCCAGATCCGGTCGGCGTTCACCTGTGGCCGGCCGCCCGGCCATCACGCCGAGCGCGCGACCGCGATGGGCTTCTGCATCGTGAACCACGTGGCGGTGGCGGCGGCCCACGCCCGCGCCGCCGGAGTCGAGCGCGTGGCGGTGCTCGACTGGGACGCACATCACGGCAACGGCACCCAGGCGATGTTCTGGGATGACCCGACCGTGCTGTACGTCTCGTTGCATCAGTTTCCGTTCTATCCCGGCACGGGGTCGGCGGCCGAGCGGGGCGGTGGGGCGGGGACGGGTGCGACGGTGAACATTCCCCTTGCCGCGGGGACCGGGAGCGACGACTTCCTGGCCGCGTTCCGGGAGCGGGCCCTAACGGCGCTACGCGACTTCGACCCCGGCCTGCTGCTCGTGTCTGCGGGCTTCGATGGCCACGCGGCCGATCCGCTGTGCGACCTCGGCCTGGACGCCGGGTCCTTCGCCACGATGACCCGCGAGATGGGCGGAATCGGCGCGGGGCCGGTGATGGTGCTGGAGGGCGGCTACGACCTGACCGCGCTGCGCGACAGCACGGCCGCCGTCCTCACCGCCCTCGCGGAATAGCGGTGAATACTCGGTGCCAGGCACTCAATATTCACGCGCCCCGGTCTGTGCCCGGCATTCACGCTGCGCGTGCATACCGGGCTGTGGCGTTGGGTGGTTGGGCGGCTCGGGGCCTTCGGCCGCGGCTCGGTGTCAGGCACCGAATATTCACGCGCCCCGGTCTGTGCCCGGCATTCACGCTGCGCGTGCATACCGGGCTGTGGCGTTGGGTGGTTGGGCGGCTCGCGGCCTTCGGCCGCGGCTCGGTGTCAGGCACCGAATATTCACGCTGCGCGTGAGATATCCATCGCCTGACACCCGGTGGGCGTGAATAAATGGGGCCAGGCCCCATTTATTCACACACGGCTAGTAGCCGATCACGACCAGGCGGGGCTCGGTCATCTCGTGCACCGCGTAGCGCGGGCCCTCACGGGTGTTGCCGGAGTCCTTGACGCCGCCGTAGGGCATCTGGTCGGCCCGGTAGGTGGGGGCCTCGTTCACGGTGACGCCGCCGAACTCGAGCAGCCTCGTCGCGCGCATCGCGGTCGAGATATCCGAGGTGAAGATCCCGGCCTGCAGGCCGTAGCGGGTGCCGTTGGCGCGCTCGACCGCCTCGTCCAGGTCACGGACGCGGGCCAGCGTGACGACGGGGCCGAAGACCTCCTCGCACGCGACCTTCATGTCGAGGTCGACATCGCCGAGGAGCGTCGGCCGCAGCAGTCCGGCCTCGTCGACCTCCCCGCCGGCGAGCAGCTTCGCGCCGCCGGCGACGGCCTCCTTGACCCACTCGATGATGCGGTCGCGGTTGGGCGGGTCGATCACCGGGCCGACCTGGGTGGCGGGGTCGAGCGGGTCGCCGGTCACGAGCGCCTCCACCTTGGGCTGGAGCCGGGCGGCGAACTCGTCGTAGGCAGCGTCCTGGACGTATACCCGCTGCACCGAGATGCAACTCTGGCCGGCGAACGCGTAGCCGTTGGCCGCCACGGACGCCGCCGCCTTCTCGAGGTCGGCATCGGCGAGCACGATCACGGGCGTCGAGTTGCCGAGCTCGAGTGACACCTTCTTGCGGGCCGCTCGCTCGCGCAGCTTCCAGCCGACGGCGGACGAGCCGGTGAACGTGATCAGGCGGACGCGCTCGTCCGCGATCAGCGCGTCGCCGATGTCGCTCGAGCGGCCGACGACGACGTTCAGCCAGCCGGCCGGCTGGCCGGCCTCCTGGAACGCCTGGGCCAGGAGCAGCGCCGAGAGCGGCGTCGACCCCGCGGGCTTGAGCACGACGGCACAGCCGGCGGCGAAGGCCGGCGCGACCTTGTGCGCGACCAGGTTGAGCGGGAAGTTGAACGGCGAGATCGCGCCCACGACGCCGATCGGCAAACGCATGACCAGGCCGGCGTGTCCGGCGCCCGCCGGGTGCGCGTCCATGCCGATCACCTCGCCGCCGAGCGAGCGGGCCTCGACAGCCGAGAAGAGGATCGTCTGAACGGCCCGCTCCGCCTCGACCCGGGCGGTCGAGATCGGCTTGCCGGCCTCGCGCGAGATGGTCTCGGCGAACTCGTCGCGGCGGTCGCGCACGATGGCGGCCAGACGGTCGAGGACGAGGGCGCGCTCGTGCGCCGGAACCGGAGTGCGCATGGCCTTCGCCGCGGCGTCGATCGCCCGGCGGGCGTCGTCGCCGCCGCCGTAGGCGACCTGCGCGACCAGGCTTCCGTCGAAGGGCGAGGTGACGTCAAGCGTCTCGCCGGTCTCGTACCAGTCACCGTCGACAAGCATCTTCCGGACGGGCTCTGTCGTCGTCGCCATCTAGACCACTCCTTCCTCGACCTTGCTCAAGTCGGCAAGGCGTTGCGAGAAGCGCACGTTCTCGCGGTAATCGATCGGAATCTCCACCACCGAGGGTATGTCCAGCTCGAGCGCCCTGCGGAGCACGGGCGTCACCTGATCGGCCGACTCAACGCGCAGTCCGGCGAGGCCGAACGACTCCGCCAGACCGACCAGGTCGGGGTTCTCGAACTTCGTGCCGGCCAGCCGCCCGAACTTGCGCCCCTGGTGCAGCTCGATCACGCCGTAGGCGCTGTCCGTCCAGACGATGTTCACGATCGGGAGCCGCAGCCGCTTGGCTGTCTCGAGCTCCTGGAAGTTCATCAGGAAACCGCCGTCGCCCGAAATGGTCACCACCCGCCGGTCACGTGGCAGCACCAGCCGCGCGGCCACGGCCGCCGGCACGGCGAAGCCCATCGAGGCCGCGCCGTTCGAGATCAGGACCGTGTTCGGCTTGCGGGTCGGCCACAGCCGGGCGATCCAGAGCTTGTGGGCGCCGACGTCGGAGATGAGCACGTCGTCGGGCCCCATCAGGGCGCGCAGGTCGCGCAGCACTCGCTGGGGCTTCACCGGGAAACCGTCGTCGGAGCCGTGGTCGAGCGCCGCCTGCAGGAGCTCCTGGTAGGGAGGGGCGGCGAGGTGGGCCGGCGGCTTCTCGGACACCAGGTTTCCGAGGTGGGTGAGGATGTGGGCGATGTCGCCCGTGAGCTCGACGTCGGGCACGTAGTGCTCGTCGATCTCGGCGGCGACCGTGTCGATGCAGATGATGCGCCGCTCGCAGGTCGGGTTCCACGCCTCCGGCGACCACTCGACCAGGTCGTAGCCAACGCATACCATCAGGTCGACCTGGCCCATGAACCCGGTCGGATAGTCCTGCGAGCGCAGCCCGGCGGTGAAGAGCGCATGCGGGTCGTCCGCGTCGACGACGCCCTTGCCCATGAAGGTCGTGATCACGTTCAGCCCGGTCTGCTGGCAGAACCGGCGCAGCGCGGACGACGCGCTCTGGCGAACCACGCCGTTCCCGGCCAGGATCACCGGCCGCTCGGCACTCTGGAGCAGGGCTGCGGCGCGGTGCAGCTCGCTCGCGACCGGCTCGACCAGGGGCCGGGCGCGGCGCGGCACCGGGGAGCCCGTGACCTCGCTCTCCATGACGTCGTCGGGCAGCTCGAGGTGGGTCGCTCCCGGCTTCTCGCGCTCGGCCACGGCGAACGCCTTGCGCACCGCCTCGGGGATGATCGCGGCGTCGTGGATGCTCGCGTTCCACTTC
This sequence comes from uncultured Actinomycetes bacterium, assembly GCA_963703275.1. Taxonomy (GTDB): domain Bacteria; phylum Actinomycetota; class Thermoleophilia; order Gaiellales; family JAICJC01; genus JAICJC01. The sequence goes on from OY969804.1 coordinate 1,189,020, forward strand.
GTCACCGGCTTCATCATGCGGACGATGTCGATGTACTGGTGGCTCTCCTTGTGCATCTCCGCGAGGCCGGTCTGGCCGGTCAGCGCCACCACGGGGGCCCGGTCGAGGTAGGCGTCGGCGAGGCCGGTCATGAGGTTGGTCGCGCCCGGCCCGAGCGTCCCCAGGCACACCCCCGCCTGACCCGTGAGCCGGCCGTACGCGTCGGCCATGAACGCCGCTCCCTGCTCGTGCCGCACCGGGATGAAGGTGATCTGATTCGACGCATCGAGGGCGTCGTTCAGGTCGAGCGTCTCCTCGCCGGGGATCCCGAACACGTACCGAACGCCCTCGTTCTCGAGGCAGTGCACGAACAGGTCCGCGGCCCTTGGCATCGTGCGCTGCAGTGTATCGACGGGGGCTGTGGCGGCGCGCTCAGGCGCTCGTGCCCAGGATCACTTGCCGGCGGAGGCGTAACACGAGTCGCCCGGTCCGGCGACCGCCCGCTCTTCCGCGGTGAACCTGGCGTCGTGCGACCTGCTGTACGCGTAGGCGGCGCCCGACGGAGGGGCCGGGGCCGTATTGTAGTTGGGCAGGCCGCTCTCCTGGTGCATGAACCCGCCCGGCTCGTAGTGACCGGGCCCGGGGCCCTGCCACATCACGATCGGCGTCACGCCCGGGCCCATGGCGGTCGCCCGGTACTCGTCGCTTGTGCCTGCCGGGCCGCGCCCGAACATGCCGTTGTAGACGCCGGCGCAGAAGTTGCCGCGAATGTGGTGGGTCAGGAAGCTGTTGAAGCGCATCCAGCCGCCCGCCTGGCGGTGGCCCGTCGTCCACGCCGGGGGATCGAGCGTGTCGACGTAGATGTTGCGGCCGTAGCTGTCGGTGGGGTTGCCCGTGTTCGTGTGGCTGAACCCGTGGACGGCGTTCCCGCGATAGGAAAACTTGCCGTACAGGTGGTCGTAGCGGCCGTTGTAGATCCAGTCCCACTTGAGCCACAGCACGGGCAGCGGCCCGGTCCAGTGCGAGATCTGCAGCTCCCACGCGCTCTGGAGCGCGGTCTTCGGCTTCTCACCGGAGTTCGGGAGCATCCGCTGCCACGACTGCAGCGCCCAGTTCTGGCCGTTCGGCGTGGTGCATGCGGTGACCAGCCAGGCGAGCGGGGGACCGGTGTAGGGCCCGCATACGTTGTGGCTTTGAATGGACTTCCAGTAGCCCGTGCCGAAGCTGCCGTAGCCGCCGGAGTAGTCGAGGCTGAACTTGACCTGCTTGTGGGCCTTGGACGGCGGCAGGGCGTTGATCGCGCCCCACACGAGCACGTGATGCCAGGTGCCGCCGCTGCGATAGGTGACCTCGGCGCGGTGATGGCTGTTGACGGCGATCGAGACGTCGGTCGCGTTGCGATCGATCATCTGGCTCGCAAACGCGCTGGCCGGCGCGAACGCGAGCAGGCTGACGGCGGCGATCAGGAGACAGGCGAAGCGGGTCATCAGGGTTGCATCGGCAACAGGGCCGGAAAGCGGATCCCCGCGATGGGTGAGGGTGTTACGTAACTGCGGTAGCCATCGGCACGCGAACGTGGCCGGTCGCGCCTTGTTGCGTGACTGCGGCCGGCGACATGCTCGCCGGGTCAACCGATCGCAAGGAGGATTCGATGTCGAACGCACGTGCCACGGTCCGCTCCTGGATGCGCGGTCTGGCCGCCCGGATCGCAACCGACCAGCACGGCCAGGGAACGGTGGAGTACGTCGGCCTGGCGATGGCCGTCGGGGTGCTGCTCCTGGCGGTGAGCTCGTACCTGGGCGGTCACGACCACGGAATCGGCAGCGTCATCACGGGCGCAATCAAGTCGGCCGTGCAACGGGCGGCGGGAGGGGGGAAGTAGGCGGATCAGGTTCGATCACCCGTCCGGGTGTCTGCCCGCGCCCGGGCGGGTGTACGCTGAGTGCGTGCGCATCGTCTCGATCCTGAGGGCCGTCCGGCGGAAGCTGACGCCGCCGGGCAACCGCGGCTCGCTCGAGACCGAGTACCGGCAGCCAAACGAAGATCCCACGCATGCCGAATCCGTGGCCGGCACGGTGGAGCACCAGGTCGAGCAGTGGAGAGGCGGGGCCTGAGCCTCCCTCAGCGCGGCTCGACGGGGAAGGCGATCTTGACGAGCGCATTCCAGCGGGCGATCGCGCCGTCGCCGACCTCGCAGTTGATCGAGACGACCTCCACGTTGGAGATGCCGCGAATCGATCGTGAGGCGGCGTTCACCGCCTCGCGGACGGCGTCATCCGACCCTTCGGCCGAGCTCCCGATCACCTCGATGATTTTGGTGACGGGCATCAGCCGCGCGAGGAAGGGTTCGGCTGCTCCTGCGGCTCGGTCGACCGGAACAGGTCGCGCACGCCCGACTGGCGGGGGCGCTCGACGGTCACTTGCATCGGCTGGTCGAGCCGGGCGGCAACGCCGTTCACCGACGACGTCATGCGCGTGAGCACGCTGGTCGCGTCGGCCACGTCCTGGCGCAGCGCCGACATCCCGGTCGAGATCAGATCGACCAGGAGCTCGAGATCCTCCACGCGGCCCAGTCGCTCGGCCAGGAGGTCGCGGTTGACCTGCTCGACCTGGCCGGCCAGCGAGCGCACCAGTTCCTGCAGCTCGACCAGGCGGCGCGGGGTCGAGCGCTCGTCCATCGCCCGCTCGACGGCGCGTTCCACCGCCTCGGGCAGCGATCGCTCGAGCGACGAGGCGGTCGTGCGCAGCTCGCCCACGTTCGCCTCGGCCCGGGCCAGGATCGTGCGCAGGTCGGGGATCGCGGCCGGTGTGTCGGCAGCCGCCCCCGGTGCCCGGTCGGCCCGGGCACGCGTGCGCAGCTCCTGAATCCGGCGGTAGAGCTGTGCCTCGGCCTCGGCCATCGGGTTGTCCTCGTCCCCCATGGCCCTCCAGTCTATCGACCGTCCGGCATCGCTGCTAGGCTCGAAGTGCGCATCTGTCCGCCATCCGGGAGCCGAAATGGACGACGATCAGCCCAGCTTCACGCGCATCATCGAGCCGGTGTCGCCCGAGGCGCCACCGCAGTCCGTCCCGGCGGGCACATATCCGACGCTGGTCTGGCGGCCGAAGCTCAGCGAAGAGCAGGCGTTCCCGCTCGAGAATCGCACGGCCACCATCGGCCGTCACGAGGACAACGACATCGTCCTCGCCGGCCCGACCGTGTCGGCACGCCACGCGATCCTGCGCTGCGAGCAGGTCGGCGTGGTGCTCGAGGACGAGGGCAGCCTGAACGGCACCTTCGTGAACGGCCAGCTCATCCAGCAGCATCTGCTCGAGGCGGGCGACCAGATCCAGGTCGGGCCGCATCTCCTGGTGTTCGTCCCGCCGGCCGGCGGGACGCCCACCGCGTCATGACCGGAGGATCAGCCGGTGTACTGCAGCGCGGCCCAGCTGGGAACGGGGGCGACGTCGAGCACCGGCGTCTGATCCGTGGGCATCCGGTACGAGAACCGGCCAGCGCTCTCGTCGAACGTGATATCGAGCATGCCGGCCTTCAGCCTGTGGTCGAGCCACGCTCCCCGGAACACGAGCTTGCGCAGCCAGTAGGCCAGCGGGTCGGGGTGGAGCCGGTCGAGTTCACCGGCGTGCGTGGCCAGGTGCCGGCCGAGCCTGGTGCGCGGGTGGTCGACCCGGCCCGCACCGGCCAGCTCGACCAGATCCGCGGACTCGTTCGGCGTCAGGTCGCGCGCCGGCACGAGCTCGAGCCGGATGGCCGCGGCCGTCACGCGCTGCTCGAAGTCGGTGCGCGAGAAGCTGTAGCGGTAGTCGAGGAACTCGACCACGACGTCGTCGCCGGAGTCGTATTCGAACTCGGAGTGCTCGGTCGAGGACTCGGGATGCTCCATACGGAGACATGGTAGTGCTCTGATGGTGCGAATCCGACTGGAACGCGGACCGGTGGTGTGCGAGCACGGCGAGCTGGCGATGTCACTCTGGAAGCGCACCAAGGGCCTGCTCGGCCGCTCGGGCCTGGCCGACGACGAGGGCCTCTGGATCCCCACGAGCTCGATCCACATGTTCGGCATGCGGTTTGCGATCGACGTGATCTACGCCAATCGCGAGGGCAGGGTGCTGAAGCTCGTGCGCGAGATCAAGCCGTGGCGGATGTCGTGGTGCGTGGGTGCCAAGGTGGCGCTGGAACTGCCGGTGGGGGCCATCGACCGCTGCGGCGTCCAGGTGGGAGACCACCTCGTGCTCGAGCACACCTGACCTCTGCAACAGTCACCCAGTCAAGCTAAAAGAATGTATTGCCGACCTAGTATGTTAGATGTTTGGCAAATACGTTCGATCGCGAGCGCTCCTCCGCCCGGTTGCCTGGCTCGGCTGCGGCGCGGTCGCGCTGGCGGCGGCCGGAGTGGTGGCGGGTTCGCACAGCGCCGCGGCGGCCGTCTCGCCCCGCCCCGCGGCGGGCACGACACACCTCGTCTACACCCGTAGGTCGGTGAGCGAGCCGCCGATCCTGGGTGCCGCGGTGAACACCACGATGCTGCGCTCGTCCGATCCCCGCTACGTGCGCACGCTCCTGCGCCACTTCCAGTCGGTCACGCCCGAGTACGAGATGAAGATGGATTACCTCGAGCCGGCCCGGGGCGTCTTCGACTTCACCAAGGCCGACGAGATCGTGGCCTTTGCCCACCGCCACGGCCTCGAGATCCGGGGACACACCCTGGTGTGGGACGAGCAGATCCCGGCCTGGGTGACCGACGGCGAGTGGACGCGGGCGCAGCTTCGCAGCGTGCTCGTCCGCTACATCACCACGGTGGTCTCCCACTACCGCGGCCGCATCGGCGAGTGGGACGTCGTCAACGAGCCGCTCATGGCCGACGGCTCCCTGCGGCCGAGCATCTGGGAGCGGGTGATCGGGCCGGGGTACATCGAGCTCGCGCTGCGCACCGCCCACCGGGCCGACCCGCACGCGAAGCTGTTCGTGAACGAGTACGGAGCCGAGTACCCCGGCCCGAAGGAGCGTGCGCTCTACCGGCTCGTGAAGCGGCTGCGGCACGAGGGCGTGCCCGTCGACGGCGTCGGCTTCCAGGCCCACCTGAGCATTCACTGGAGCCCGACCAGGGCCCAGTTCACGGGCGTCCTGCGCCGGTTCGCCGCGCTCGGACTGCGTGTCGAGGTGACCGAGCTCGATGTTGCCGCGGCCGGCCCGGCGCCGCTGCGGCACCGGCTGGCGGAGCAGGCGGCGGTGTATCGCAGCGTCGCGGGCGACTGCCGCGCCGTGCGCGCCTGCAGCCGCGTCACCACCTGGGGGATCACCGATGCGGCGAGCTGGCTCGGCGCATCCCAGCGGGCGCTGCCGTTCAACGCCGAGTACCGGCCCAAGCCGGCCTGGTGGGCGCTGCGCGCCGGCCTCGGCGGCTGACCTACTCCTCGCGCGCGACCACCTCGCGGACGAGCCCGTGGATCGCGTCCACCTTCTCGGTGCGCTCCCACACCTGGCCGCCGTCGCGCAGGTACATGCCGAAACCCACCGCGATCGGGATCGACCACCAGATCCAGTACACCCACAGGAAGACGGGATTCACGCGCAGCATGTAGCGCACCCGGTCACGGCGGCGGCGCAGCACGTAGGCGGTGCGCCGCCAGGTGACGACATAGGTGATCCCGATGCTGATGCAGTAGAGGACGATCGTCGAGAGCGCCGGCAGGAGCAGCCAGATCGGGAGCGGGCTCGTGCCGCGCCACCACTCCACGAACGCCCAGATCCCCACCGGGATTCCGATGGGATTCACCCCGAGCGAGAGGCAGGGCAAGAAGTTCGACCACGCTCGCACCCGGTCACGCCGGGACATCCCCATCTGCCGCAGAGGATCGCCAAGCGACTGAAAAAAGCCGCAGATCCAGCGCTTTCGCTGGGTGAGGCCCTGGCGCAGCGTCAGCGGCACCTCCTCGATGAGGGGGCTGCGGATGATGCCGAGCCGCTTGCCGTTGACCCACAGACGCATGCCGACCTCGGGATCCTCGATCGTGACCCATGGGTTGAAGCTGCCCAGCTGGACGAGGTCGGAGACGCGGTAGAAGAGGCCCTTGCCGAGCACCCAGTAGGGGTGGCGGCCGTGGGCGCTCAGGTGCGGATAGCGCATCCCGTCCCAGGCCATGTGATCCATCGCGTGCCACGACGCCGGCCACGTGTCGAGCAGGTTCCCGGCGATGTTCGTGCTCTGCACGACGTCGAATTCGGCGGAGCCGGCCGCCCCGGCGAGCAGATGGTCGCGCGGCGGGACGCTGTCGGCGTCGATGTAGTTCAGGAGCCAGTCGCCCGACTCCTCGGCGTCGATGGTGTAGAGCGCGTACACGAGCTGGCGCGTCTTCTTTGGCGGCAGGTTGCGGTTACCGGCGGTCGCGCCGGCGTGCCACCAGTACGCCTTTTCGGTCGCCTCCCAGCCCCTCCAGACCGGCTCCCAGCTCGGGTCGGAGGTGGGGGGCACGGGCAGCACCTCCAGGATCGGGAAGTCGAGCTGCAGCCGCTCGAGGGCGGCGATGGTCTCGTCGTCGTCCTCGTTCGGCACCGCGACGATCCGGTAGCGGTGGGCCGGGTAGTCGAGCTTGGCGAGGCCGAGGAACGTCGTGCGCATGGTCTCCTCGGGCTCGCGCAGCACCGGGTAGAGCAGGACGATCCGGGGCAGGCTGTCCGGCGCCGGTGTGGCGTCCTCGTCGAGCTCCACCCAGTCGACCGGCCGGGCCAGCATGTACAGGTCGTGGATCAGCGAGATCAGGTAGAGCAGCTGGGTGATGACGAAGGCCGCCGCCAGGACGGCGACGGCGATCGAACCCTCGAGCCCGCTCACGGCGGCGGCGTCATCGGGCCAGGCCGCGCTGCGCCAGCTCGGCGTGCGCGGCCTCCGATCCGTCCTCGGCCTCCTGTTCGCGCACCCAGGCGACGAGCTCGCGCATGCCCTCGGCGAAGCTCACCGCAGGCTCGAATCCGAGCAGCGTGCGCGCCCTGGTGATGTCGCCCCAGCAGTGGCGGATGTCGCCCGAGCGCGATGTCGCGCTCAGCCGGGACGGCAGGTTGACGCCGATGTGGGACGCCAACACGTCTGCAACCTCGAGCACCGACACCGGGCTGCCGGTGCCGATGTTGATCGCCTCGCCGACCGCCCGCGTCGACTCGAGCGCGAGCACGGTCGCCCGGGCGACGTCGTGCACGTGCACGAAGTCGCGCAGTTGCGCGCCGTCCTCGAACACGAGCGGCGGCTGCCCGTTGATCAGGCGGGAGCTGAAGATCGCGGCGACGCCGGTGTAGGGGTTCGAGAGCGCCTGGCGCGGGCCGTAGGTGTTGAAGTAGCGCAGGGCCACCACGCCGATGTCGTAGGCGCGGCCGACGGCGAGGCACATGAGCTCCTGGTCGAGCTTGGAGATGGCGTAGATGGAGGTGGGGTGAAGCGGCTTGGACTCGGCCGTCGGCACCGGCTCCGCGCGGCGGCCGCACTCGGGGCAGTGCATCTCCCAGTCTCGGGCCGCGAGCTGGTCGTCGCCGCGGGTGCGCGGATACACCAGACCGTGCTGCTCGCACCGGTAGGCACCCTCGCCGTAGACCGACATCGACGAGGCGACCACGATCCGCCCGACCCGGTGGCGCTCGTTGGCGAGCAGCTCCAGGAGGACGCCGGTGCCGCTCGTGTTTCCGTCCACGTAGCGCCGGATCTGGTACATCGACTGGCCCACGCCGACCTCGGCGGCGTGGTGGACGACGGCGTCGACGTCGCGCAGCGCGCGGCGCAGGCCGTCGGTGTCGCGGACGTCCCCGCGCATGAACTCGGCGTCGGGTGAGACATAGCGCGGCCCGTGCGCGCCGTGCACCTGCTCGACCAACCGGTCGTACACGCGCACCTCGTACCCGGCTTCGAGCAGCGACTCGGTCACGTGTGAGCCGATGAATCCGGCCCCCCCGGTGACAAGCACGCGTGACACGATCTCCGTCTCCCTTCGAAGCATCGAGGAATCTGCTCCGCACATCGTCATGCGCGGCGCTTTGGCCCCACCACCCGAGGACCCTAACCCTGCCCGCGGACGACCAACCCCTCGTCCGCATACCCGTGGGCGGGGCAATCGTGCCTGGAGAACCGGGGATTGTCAAGGCGGAGGCGGGGGGCGCCGGGCGGGGTGCGACAATCAACCACCACGATGTTGGCATCCGAACCAGATGTGATCGAGACCGTTCTGCGCCCGCGCGGCCCCTACTCGCTGGCCGACTCGGCGGGCTTTTCCGACCCCACCCGCCGCTCGCACGGCGGCGTCCTCGACCTGGTTCTGGACACGCCCCCCGGACCCGCCCGGATCCGGGTCTGGCAGAGGCGCGACGGCGATCTGGTGGCCCGCATCGCGGCGCCGGATACCGCCGCGGCGGTAGACGCCCTGCGGTTCGTGCTCGCGGTCGACGTCGACCACACGCCCTTCCTGCGGGCTGTCGCCGGCGACGAGTTGCTCGGGCGGACGGTGCGGCGGCGGCCGGGCCTGCGCCCGGCCCGGCTCGCGACCGTCACCCACGCGTTCGTGCGCGCAATCTGCGGCCAGCTCATCACCGCCCACGAGGCGATGCGGATCGAGCGGCGGCTCCTGGCGGCCGTATGCGCTCCCGCCGGCGATCTGCGCCGGCCGCCGCAGGCGTCCGATCTGGCACGGTTGAGCGCGGCGGGCGCCGAGCGGGCGGGGCTCTCTCCCCGGCGGGCGGCGGCGCTCGTGCGGGTGTCGCGGACGCTCGACCTCGAGCGCCTGCGCGCCGCGCCGGCCCAGTCGGCGGTCAACCGCCTCTGCGCCGAGCCGGGCCTGGGGCCGTGGTCGGCCGGCGTGATCGCCGCCAAGGGGCTGGGCTCCTACGCCCACGGGCCGGTGGGCGACCTGGGCCTGATCAAGCTGTGCTCGGCGCTCCTGGGGCGGTCGGCCGATACCGCCGACACCGCCCGCCTGCTTGCCCGCTACGGAGACTGGGCGGGACTGGCCGGCGCCCACCTGCTCTCACACCCACTGGCGCACGCCCGCACCCGCCGCCGCGAGCGCATCGGCGCGTGAGGTGTAGTCCTGCATGGCCGTGATCAGGCCGTCACGCAGGGTGAAGACCACCGACGCCTGACCCCGCGGTGCGTCCTCGTCGCGCTCGGGGACGCCGATGCCGGCCGCGCGCATCGACATCACCACCCGGTCGCCGGCCGCCACGAGTTCGATCGCCTCGACGTCGGGCAGCTGTCGTGACCGCAAGCGCATGCGCTCGAGCACGGACTCCCGGTCGGGGCAGATCAGGTCGGCGCGCACACCGCGGTGGGTGACCTCGGGCGCGAGCCGGGCGGCGACGGCGTCCATGTCGCCGCGCCGGATCGCGTCGAGGTAGTCGCTGAAGATGATCTCGATGTTCGACTGCGGCGCGCGGGCGTCGGCCATGGCGGCAGCGTATGCCTCTTACGGATCCGTTGCCATCTGCCGATATCACTGGGCATGAGACGAGTCATCGCCATCGCCGCCGCAACCCTCGCCACGGTTGCGCTCGCAGCCGGGTGCGGCAACTCGGCGAGCGCCGGAAGTTCCCATCCGAGCTACGCCAAGCAGTTCGAGAGCTTTGGGGACGTGATCGGCGTAACCGGGGCCTCGCAGGCGTCACCCACGTCGCGGACACTGGTCGCCGGGATGGGGAGCGCCTGGCTCGTCCAGGTCTGCCAGACGCAATCCGACGCGAAGCTTGTGGGGATGAAGCCCACGGCGGCTCAGACCCACTTCGCCCAGGGCTACAACGTCACCGCCCCGGCCGGTGCTCCGTCTGCAGATGCCGTGTTCAGCCACATCCTGGGAGCCTGCGCGACCGAAGGGTTGTAGGCGCCCGGAGGTTTCCGGCGCCGCGCGATCGCTGACGGAGAGGCGGCTCCAGGCGATCGGCTCCCGCCGGCCAGGGATCTGGCCGCAGTGCTCGGGGTCAATGCCAACACCGTCCTACGCGGCTTGCGAACGCTCCGCGACGAGGGGTTGGTCGAGTTTCGTCGTGGTCGCGGCGTGACGGTGAGCGGGACGGGGCCAGAGCGAAGCGCCGTAGTGGTAAAAGGCGCGGGAACTGGCGCCCCTGGCCAGGCGCCACGGCCACCGGCCGGAGGAGTTGGCGGAGATCATCACGCACGTATCGCGGGGGAGCGGCTCAGGATGACCACCCAGATTACGCAACCGCCAGATTCAGACCGAGACGCTGAGGCGATCATCAAGCGGGCACGGCGGCGCCAGCGCAGGCGCCGTGCCGGGATTGGTGTCGCGGTGGCTGCGGTGCTGACCGGAGGGCTGGGCGTAGTCGTTCATCTGCACGGCGCCGACCGGCAGCGCCAGGCAAGTCCGCGGCCCGGGGACAACCCCTCGGCAGCAGTGCAGGTATCCGGTCCGATCCCGACCAGCGTGGATACGGCAGTGCTGATGTGGCCGGTCGGCTACCCCGCGTTTGGCCCGACGGGCGGACCGCCGGCATATGTCGACAATCTCCGCACGGGGCGCCTATCCAGGACGCAAAGGCCGGCCATCGCCGCCGGTGACTACCAGCCACTCCTGATCACCGCTGGCCGCTGGCTCGTGTACGTCGGAAATGGAACCACCGCCATCCGCGACGACCTGAGGGGCAGGCCCCGAGTCGTGGGAACGACGCCGTTCTTCGCTCCTTCAGCCCGGCCGGGTCGGATCTGGCTTGAGTACCTCCCTCGCCGCGGCGGCGCCGAGACGCTGCGGTCAGCGTCGATCACCGGAGGGTCGCCAGGTCGGTTGGTCACGCTGCCCAAGGGCGCCAGGCTGGTGGAAGGGACCGCCGCCGGGTTGCTGCTGCAGGACAGGCAAGGGGACCTCGAGCTCTGGACTCGTGGTGCCGCCCCGAGAACGCTGCCGCATACGCCGCTTTGGAGCGACGGCTTCGACGCGAGCAATCAGATGGTCGCGTACGGCACCGGCTGCGTTGATCATGTGACCGCCGCAGTCGACCTTTGAGCCGAACGCGGGGTATGACGCGTGCCGGATGCTCCGAGCCCTAAATGCGGTCACCGGCAAGCTCCGTTCGTACCCGGCGCCGCCGGGAACTGCCGGATGGGTGCCGAACGGCGTTGGCCCCGTCAGCGCAATTGCGCCAGACGGCAGCATGATCGCCGCCTATGCGGCGACACGGCCCCTGGGACACGGACGCACCCGCCTGTACGCCCTGTCGCTGACCGGTCGTCACCGGCCGCCGACCCCAGTCCCGTCCTCGGCAGCGTTCCTCTTCGCACGGACAGCCTGGTCAGCCAGAGGCTCGTGGCTGCTCTATCAGGGCCCTGGCACGCGGATGTGGGCATACCAGCCGCGCACCGGAGCGGTCGGATCGTCGACGACCCCTTGCTGCCGATACACCGTCATGGCCGCGTTCAAAAGCCCGCCAAACTGAGGCTCGTGGCTGTCAATCCCCGCGTGAGGGGAGATCTGCGGGCCGGCCGCCTACCGCAAGGCGGTGATTTCACCTCACGTATCTGCAACAGTTGCTGTGACAGATCTTCCAGTTGCTGGTCTTGTCGGATACGTTAGTCGTGAGCCTCGGGGCGCTCGAACAGACAGTGAGTCCTGATCGGCCGTCGGTGCCCCCCGCCCGACCCGGCTGCGACCCCCAAGGAGGCACCACCCATGGCTGGATCCACCGTGCTCGTCGTGGACGACGAACCGCGCATCGTCGAGTTTCTGACCGAGAACCTGCGCGACGACGACTTCAGCGTCCTTTCGGCGGCGACCGGTGCCGAGGCGATGGACCTGCTGGGACACTCGCGACCTGACGTCGTCCTGCTCGATGTCGTGCTCCCGGACATGAGCGGATACGACGTCTGCCGTCTCGTGCGAGCCGGCGACGGGGTCAACGATCCCTGGGATCCGGACCTTCCCATCATCATGTTGTCGGCCAAGGCCGAGCACATCGACCGGGTCAGAGGGCTCGTGCGCGGGGCTGACGACTATGTCACGAAGCCGTTCCACTATCCGGAGCTGCTCGCCCGCATCGGTGCCGTCCTCGGACGCGTCGCGCGCAGCCGCGACCGCCAGGTCATCCGCTATGGCGAGCTGGCGGTCAACACGCTCTCGCGCGAGGTGACCGTCGGCGGCATCCGGATCGATCTCTCGGCCAAGGAGTACCAGCTCCTGACGACGCTGGCCTCCGAGTCGGAGCGCGTGTTCACGAAGAAAGAGTTGCTCGAGACGGTGTGGGGCTTCCGCTCGCAGGGACGGACGCGGACGCTCGATTCGCACGCCAGCCGGCTGCGCAAGAAGCTCGGGCTGCACTCGGACGCGACCTGGATCGCCAATGTCTGGGGCGTCGGCTACCGCCTCTGTAGGCCGGAGTGATCCGCGACGCGCTCCGCCGCAGGCGGGGCGAGGTCGACGAGCGCCTGCAGGCGTCGGTGGAGGAGCTGTCCACGCTGCTCGCTCGCGAAGGGCGGGCCCGGGCCGAGTTCATCGGCAAGGTGTCGCACGAGCTGCGCACGCCGCTGACGGTGATCAAGGGCTACGTGTACACCCTGCACCGGTCCGAGTCGGATCCGGCCAAGGCGGCCAAGCTGGACGTGATCAACGGCGAGTGCGAGCGGCTCGGGTACCTGATCGAGGACCTGCTCGAGCTGTCCCGCGCCCGCGCCGGAGAGCTGCGTGTGCAGGCCGAGGCCTTCCCGCTCGAGCGGTGCATCAGCGAGGTGGCCGAGCGGCTCCAGACCGTCGCAGAACAGCGCGGCGTACGGGTGCGCCTGGACTGGAGCTGCAACGGCGGGCAGGTTCGGGGCGACCAGAACCGGGTGCGCCAGATCTTTGCGAACCTGATCACCAACGGCATCAAATATGCCCCACCGGGCAGCGAGGTGACGGTGCACGGCACGCGAATCGGCGACGACCTGCAGGTCGCGGTCGAGGATGCCGGTCGCGGCATCGCCGAGGCCGATCTGCCGTTCATTTTCGACGAGTTCTTCCAGGCCGAGCGGCCCGAGCCGGGCGCCGGTCTGGGGCTCGCGATCGCGCGGGAGCTGACCGAGGCTCACGGCGGCTCCATCGCGGTGCGGAGTGCGGTCGGGGCGGGGACTCGCTTCACGGTCACGCTCCCGCTCTGGATCGGCCCGGCATGAGCATCCGCCCGGCCCGAAGGCCGCTGCGGGTCGCGGGGGCGCCGGCCGTGGAGGGTGCCGGGGCGTCCGTCCCACCGCTGCGGCTCGTCTCGGCGCTCTCGGCCGCAGGCCGCATCGCCAGGGCCGAGGGCCTGGCCGGCGGAGCCGAGCGCGGTCACGAGCTGCGCCTGCCGGGTATCGGCGGCCGGTACCTGGCGGGCATCGCGGCCCACGCACACGAGCGCGGATGGGCGCCGCTCGAGGTCGCCGCGCTCCTGGATGCCGTCGAGGACCGCTCCGCGATGTGGGTCGTGTGCCCATCCGCCGCGGCGCTGCGGCGGGCGGGGCTGATCGACGGGGGGCACGGGCGGCAGGTGTGTACCCGCTGGTCGGCCGGACGGTGGTCGCGGATCGCGCTCGACGTGCCCGCACTCGCCGCGGTGGCGGCATCCGGAGGGACGCGGGGAGTGTGCGCGGCGGCGGTGTCGGGCACGGGGGCGCCGCGGCGCCTGGTCGAGGCGGTTCATGCCGGAGGCGTGCGCACCGGCCTGCTCGCAAGGGGCCTGGCGGCCTCGCTCGGCGTGCGTTGGACGGTTGAGTTGCTGGTCGCGACCGCATTGCCGCCGGGGTCGCTCATGGCGCTTCGCGAGCGGGTGGCGTCGGCCCCTCGCTGCGGCTGGTGCGGCGTGCCCCTGCTCGGCCCCGATTGCCGCCGCTGCCTGCCCGGCGCCCGCACATGAGCCGCCACCGCCGTCGCAGCATCCTGCTCGCGCTGGTCGGCACCGCACTGGCCCTACTCGGGCTGGTGCGCCTCGCGGCCGGCGGCAGTGGGCGGGTCGTGTCGCAGCAGCGAGTGGGTCGGCTGGTGATTGTCCGGCCGGTGCCCGCCGGTAGCCGAATCACCGGTGCCGACCTGGGCCTCGAGCACGTGTCGGCAGCCTCTGCGTCCCCGCATCAGCTGTCCCGGCCGGGGCAGGCGGTCGGGCGGCGTGCGGCCGTTGCGCTGGGAGTGGGTGCGCCGGTGATGGACGCCGAGATCGTGCCGTCCCCGGTCGTCGCGGGCGGGCGCGAGGTTGCCGTTCGGCTCGACGACGCGGCGGGGATGCCCTCCGGCGACCTGACGGGAGTCAGGGCCGACGTCTACGTCACGCCGCCGGGACGCCGCGCCCGCTCGCGCATGGTGCTCGCCGACGTGGTGGTGCTGGCGGCTTCCCGCTCCGACGCCGGAGCGGTTGCGACGCTGCTTCTGCCCGCATCCGCCATCCCGCTTGCGATTGCGGCGGAGGCCGAGGGCACGCTCCGCCTGGTGGTGCGTGCCTCCGGCGCGGGCCCGCCGTGATCGCGCCGCTGGTGCGCTGCCTCGTGGTGGCGGCGGACCCCGCGCTCGGTGCCGAGATCGCGGCCCTGGCGGACGATCTCCCCGGCGTGCAGCTCGTTGGTGTCGTCGACCCGTTGCGGGCGGTGGCGGGGAGACTGGCGCCGTGCGACGCCGCGCTCGTGGCCGATCCCGGGCCCGACCAGGCCCCGGCGCTGCGCCAGCTCGTCGCCGCATGCGGGCGCCCCGCGGTGGTGCTCACCCGATCGCCCGGAGTCGACGTCTACCGCAGGGCGCTTGCGGCCGGCGCGCGGGCGGTGCTGGCGCTGCCGGCTGTGCCGAGTGCGCTCGTCGACGCGCTGGCCGAGGCGACCGCCGGGGACATGCCGACCGCGGCAGTCGCCATCCCCAAGGGCGGAGTCGTGGCGGTGGTGGCGGCGAAGGGCGGCGCTGGTGCCACCTCGATCGCCCTCGCACTCGCGCTCCTCGGCGGCGCGCTCCTGGTCGATCTGTCCGGGGCGCGGGCGAGCCTGGCGGCACTGCTCGGCTGCCGCGCCGACCGTTCTGTGGCCGACCTGGCGCACGTCGGTGAGGGGCTTGCGGCTGCGATCGCAACGGCGGCGGTCGAGCATCCCTGCGGCCTGCGGCTCGTGCCCGGGCCGCCTGGGCCGGAGATCGCCGGCACGCTGCCCGCCGGGTTCGCCGCGGCCCTCGTACGCGAGCTGCGCACGGCCGGTCCGGCGCTTGTCGACGCCGGCACTGCGGCGTCGACGGCGTCGCGCGAGGTGGCGGTCGCCGCAGACCGGACGCTGGTGGTGGTCAGCCCCGACGCCTATGCGGTCGCGGCGGGGCGCGAGCTCGTGACCACTCTCGCGCGCTCCGGCGCGGGTGGTGACGGCATCGCCGTCGTCGTGAACCGCTGGAGCCGGCGCTCCGAGCTCTCGCTGCGCAGCGTCGCCCGCACCGTCGGAGCGCCCGTGGCCGCAGCGGTCGCCATCGACGCCCCCACGATGGATGCCTTCGCCAACGGCCGGGCGGCTCTGGAGCGGTGGCCGGGCCGGGCGCATGCGGCGGCGCTGCGCGGATTGGCGGCCGAGCTGTGGGCGTGAACGATCCGATCGCGGATCTGGCCGCCGGGTATCGCGACCGGCTCCGGCGCGAGCTTCGGGAACGCCCCGCCGGGGGCGACCTGCGGGCCGCGGCCGAGCGGGCGGCGTGGAGTCTTGTCCGGGCCGATCGGCTGTTGCTCGATCCCGCCGACGCCGCCCGCCTGGTCGCGGGCGTCGTCGATGACACGATCGGCATCGGGCCTCTCGATCCGCTTCTGCGCGACCGGCTGGTGACCGAGGTCATCGCCAACGGCCCCTCGCGGGTGTACACCGAGCGCGGCGGCCGGCTGGTGCGCGAGGCGGTCGCCTTCCGCGACGACGAGCACCTCCGGCAGGTGATCGACCGTGTGGTCAGCTCGGTCGGACGGCGCGTGGACGAGTCGAGCCCAATGGTCGATGCGCGGCTGCCCGACGGGAGCCGGGTGAACGCGGTGCTGCCGCCGCTCGCGCTCGACGGGCCGCTGCTCACGATCCGCAAGTTCGCGCGCTCGCCGCTGAGCGTGGATGACCTGCTCGCCTCCGGCAGCATCTCGCCGGGCCAGGCCGACCTGCTGGAGCGGTGCGTTCGCGGCCGCGCAAACGTGGTCGTGTCCGGCGGGACGGGAACGGGCAAGACGACGCTCCTGAACGCCCTCGCCGGGTTCATCGATCCCGGCGAGCGGATCGTCACCGTCGAGGATGCCGCCGAGCTGCGCCTGCCGCAACCGCACGTCGTGCGACTCGAGAGCCGCCCTCCGAACGTCGAGGGCAGGGGCGAGGTGACCCTGCGGGCGCTGGTGCGCAACGTCCTGCGAATGCGTCCTGACCGGATCATCGTCGGCGAGGTCCGCGGCGGTGAGGCTCTGGACATGCTGCAGGCGATGAACACCGGCCACGACGGCTCGCTGACCACCGTCCATGCGAGCTCGCCAGCCGATGCCGTGCGCCGGATCGAGATGATGGCGCTGATGGCGGGGCTCGACCTTCCGCACCTGGCGGTGCGCGAGCAGGTGGCGGCGGCCGTCGACGTGATCGTGCACCTCGTGCGCGACGGGGACGGTGCCAGGCGGGTGCGGTTCCTGGACGGCCGTGGCCGCGACGGAGGCCTGGACATGCTGGACGACCGGCTGCTGGGAGAGCTGCTCGAGCGCCGATGCAACTCCTGCGCCTGACCGCGGCGATCCACCTTGCCCGCGGCCGCCGGGACGAACGGCTGGCGGCGGCCCAGCTCGCGCTGGTCGTCGAGATCCTGGCGGCACATGTCCGCGCCGGGCGGTCCCTGCGGCATGCGCTCGCCGATGCGGTCGGCGACCTGCCCGAGCCCTCGGCGAGCCTGGTGGCGGCGGCCGCCGCCGACGCGGCGCTCGCGGCTCCGGCGGACGAGGCCCTGCGCGCGCTCGGCAGCGGCCGTGACGTCGCCTACCTCGTGGCGGCGGTGCGCCTCCAGATCCGGGCGGGCGGCGATCTGGCGCTGCTCCTCGATCGCACGGCGGAGCTCCTGCACGAGCGGGCCGGGCAGCGGCGTGCAGCCGAGGTCGCAACGGCGCAGGCGCGGGCGACGGGCCGGATCGTGACCGCGATGCCGGCGCTCGGCGTCGCCGCCCTGTACCTGGCCGATCGTCCCGGCTTCGACCTGCTCGTGCGATCGCCGCTCGGATGGATCGCGCTGGCAGCGTCGGCCGCACTCGCCGCCGTCGGGCATGTGCTGATCTCCCGCCTGTCGGCGGTCGATCCGTGATCGCCGCGGTCCTTCTCACGGGCGCGCTGCTCGCGTTCGCCGGCGCGCGGCGCTCGGCCGTGCGCGACCGGATCCTGAACCCGCCCGAGCGGGCGCCCGCGCCCAGCCCGTCGGTGCGCCTGCTGGCGGGGCTTGGTCGCCGGCCGGCCGGGATGCTCGCGGGCCGGGCCGGATGGCCCGAGCGGGGCTTTTGGCCTGCACCCGCGGGGGCCGCCACCGTGCTCGCCGGCGCGGACGCTGCCGCGCTGCGGGCCGGCGCCGCGATCGCGTTCGCAGCCCTGGCGGTCGCCGTGGCCGTGCTGCTCGGGGGCGCCACCGGCGTGGTTGTCGCGGTCGTGCTGGCGGCGTTTGGATGCGCGTACCCCGACCTGTGGCTGCGCGCGGCGGCCAAGCGGCGAGCCGAGCGGATCGAGCGCCGCGTGCCGGAGCTGGTCGAGCTCGTCGCCAGCATGGTGGTCGCGGGAGTGGCGGTGGACGCCTCGCTGCGTGGTGCCGCCGAGGCGGTCGGGGGTGAGTTGGGTGCGGAGCTCGAGCGCATGCATGCCAACCTGGCGCTGGGCCGGCCGCGGGTGGACGAGCTGCGCGATCTGGCCGATCGCACGGGTGCGCCGTCGCTTGGGCAGCTTGCGCTCTCGTTGCGGCTGAGCGACCGCCTGGGGGTGCCGCTGGCCGAGGCGCTTCGCCGCCAGGCCGACCGGGCGCGGGTGCGGCGGGCACGCGACGTGCAGGAGCGGGCGGCGAAGGCCGGCCCGCGCGTGCTGGTGGTGGTCGTGTTCGTCCTCGTGCCGGCGGCGCTCCTGCCGCTGGCCGCGGCAGTGGTGCTGACCGTGTCGGGGTCGTTCACCGGCCTGTGACGGCCGGTCGTTAGGATCGAGGGATGAGCGCACCCACCGACACCGGTCACGCGGCCACGAGCTTCGGGGGCATCCACACGACCGCCGAACGCACGCGCCGCTGGGGACACGACGACGTGCCCGAGGGGTTCATCCGCATGAGCGTCGGGTGCGAGGCGAGCGAGGACATCATCGCGGACGTCACGAACGCGCTCGCACTCCTATGACCCGCCAGGGTGGCGCGGTGAGCGGTCGATGGACGCTCAGCGATGCTCCCGACCAGTCCGGCCGCATCGCGGTCGTGACCGGTGCAAGCGGCGGGATTGGCCTCGCGACCGCCAAGGCTCTGGCGCGCCTGAAGGCGACGGTCGTCCTTGCGTGTCGCGATCCGAAACGCGCAGTCCGGGCGGCCGACGAGATCCACGCCGTTGAGGGCGGGGCCGACGTGCGTGTGGTGCGCCTTGATCTGGCGTCCCTGGCGTCGGTGCGCGATGCGGCCGCCGAGCTCCGCTCGACGTGCTCGCACATCGACCTGCTGATCAACAACGCGGGCGTGATGCAGGTGCCGTCGCATCGCCGCTCCGAAGACGGCTTCGAGCTGACATTCGCCACCAACCATCTGGGCCACTTCGCCCTGACCGGATTGGTGCTCGATCGGCTGCTGGCGGCACCCCGCTCGCGGATCGTGACCGTCAGCAGCCTCGCCCACCGGCGCGGCGTGATCGACGTCGACGACCTCGAACTGGAGCGCGGCTACACGCCCGGCGGCGCGTACGACCGTTCGAAGCTCGCCAACCTGCTCTTCACGTACGAACTCGATCGGCGGCTGCGTGCGATGGGAACCGGGACGATTGCGCTGGCCGCACACCCGGGGATTGTCTCCACCGATCTGTGGCGGACGTCCTCGCGCGCGGAACGACTGCTGACGGACCGCCACCTGCGGGTGCTCAACTTCTGGCTCGTTCAGAGCCCGGAGCGAGGCGCGCTGCCGATCCTTCGGGCCGCCCTCGACCCGTCCGCCCAAGCCGGTGACTACTTCGGTCCCGGAGGGTGGGGCCAGTTCACCGGCGATCCCGTGCGAGTGGAGTCCACCCCCCTCTCGCACGACGAGACCGTGCGGCGCTGGTTGTGGGAGGCGTCCGAGGATCTGACCGGGGTGTCCTTTGCGGCAGAGGCGGGTTAACTCCGTCGCAGGCCCGTGACCGGCACGTCACACCTGCGTCCAGACACGTGACACCTCGGTCCGTAGCCTGGAAGATGTGCGTCGTGGCCAGGCCAGCATCGAGTACGTCCTTCTCATCTCCGCCCTGATGGTAGGGATCTGCGTGCTCGTGCGCTACCCGGCGCCGGTCGAGTGGATGGCCCGCTCGATCGCCCACGCGGTGTCGCAGCGACCGTCGGTGCACCATCGCAACGGGGGCAGTGGCCACCACCGCAAGCCGCCCCACAGGCACCCACACCCCTGTCTGTGCCTTTCCACGCGCGGCTCGCCAGGGGGTTGACTTCCCTGGTTATTGGGAAATAGTCTGCATGACGCATCGGCTGTTGGAGTGGGGGACGCCGGGCATGAGGGGGCACGTGTGAGCGAACAGGGATTGGAAACGGGCCCGACCGGGTCCGATGCGCCCATCGCCGCGGCCGACGTCGTGAACACCCGTGGTGGACCCCCGGGACACGGACGGATGCTGCCGAGCAAGCGCCGCCGACGGCGCTGGCTGGCGGTGTTCCTGGCGGCGTGGGCGGTCGTGGCGGCCCTCATGGGGTGGGCCTGGTACCAGTACGGGAAGCTCTCGAACGACCTGAACGTCTCGAACGCGCGGGTCGCGCCGCCGCTCCGGCGCGCCCTGACCCCGGCCCCGGTCGGAGCCGCCCGCCAGACGACCCTGGTCGCCGGAATCGACTCGCATCACCACGTGGCCGGCACGGTGATCCTGGCCCGCACCGACTCGACCCATCACGCGGTCGAGATCCTGACCGTCCCGTCGACGGTGTCGGTCCTGCAAGGGCAGACCCTGGGAGACGCGCTGCGCGCGGGTGGCGTGCCGCGCGCGATCGGCCTGCTGCAGCGCGACCTGGGGGTGCCGGTGAACCACGTCCTCCTGATCCAGTTGAACCAGGCCGGATCGATCGTGCGCTCGCTGGGCGGGATCACGGTCTCGAACCCCACGCCGGTGGCGTACAACGTCACGGGCGGCCATGGGGTGTTTCCGGCGGGCCGGGTCAACCTGACCGGCCGCACCGCGCAGTGGTACCTCGACCCCACCGAGCGGCCGCTCACCCCCGGAATCGCCGCGGGCGGCGAGGTGCGCCAGGCGGCCGTCGTGCGGGGCGTCACCGACAAGCTCGTGCACCTGTCGACGCCCTCGGCGATCAACGGGGTCGCCCACACCATCTCGCGCAACTTCACCACCGACCTCTCGCCCGACCCCGTGCTGGGCATCTTCGCGGCCCGCCTGGGTGCGCATGCGCTGGTCGACTGCAGGCTCCCGGCCGGCGCGAATCTCGGCCGGGCCCGGACGATCCCGACCGTCGCCGGCTTCGAGACCGCAGCCGCTAAGGGTGCGTGCACGACCCAGCCGCTGCAGACCAAGCTGCCCGCCGCAGCCGTGGCCGCGACCATCATCGCCACCATCGTCACCCACGGCGGATCGCGCGCGTTCTACTGGGCCGTCGTGCTGGCGATCGCGATCTGGGGGATCGGCGCGTTCGCATGGATCCTGATGCTGCCGCTCGTGCGCGGCGTGCGCCGCCTGCCGCGCTCGCGCGGCCTCGCTGTTGCCGCCGCCGCTCCGGCCCAGCCGGCCGTCCACCGGGCTCGGACGCGCCCGGCGCTCCCGGCGATGCCGCACGTCGG
Source organism: uncultured Actinomycetes bacterium (assembly GCA_963703275.1). GTDB lineage: Bacteria > Actinomycetota > Thermoleophilia > Gaiellales > JAICJC01 > JAICJC01. The sequence continues at coordinate 1,209,933 of OY969804.1, forward strand.
CCGGCCGGCCCTGCCGAGCTTCAGCCGGTTCGCGCTTCCACACGTCGACCGCCCGGCGCTTCCGCGCATCGGCCGCCCGGCGCTGCCCCACATCGGCCGGCCGCAGCTGCCCGAGTTCCGCCGCAACGGCGGCCGCCGCCGGCGCCGGTTCGGCCCGCACCTGTTCGTGCGGATCCTGTCGGTGCCGGTCTCGATCGGCCTCGGCATGCTGATCGCACACCTGCTGTATTAAGGGATCTCTTACGCGACATTAGGTGCCTCTTAGGAGGGAATCTCCGCCTTCGGGTTACTCTTTGGGGAGGGCCATCGAAGGAGCGACGAGGTGTCGGACAAGAAGACGCGGCAGCAGCGGCGATCGGAGGAGCGCGACAAGGCCGCGCGCCTGCAGTCGCGTCCCCCGTCGGCGTCGAAGCGGCCGCTCCTGCTGGCCACGGCGGGCGTCGTCGGCGTGATCGCGGTGATCGCGGCTCTCGTCGGCGTCAAGCTCGCCCAGGGCAGTTCGTCGGCCGATCCGGCCAAGCCCAGCGGCCGCGCTCCTGCCGCCGTGGTGCACTCGGTCACCACTGTGCCCGCGAGCCTCTACAACACCATCGGCTACCAGCCGGCCGTGACCGGCCTGAAGCGCATCGGCGGCAGCCCGCTGCGCCAGAACGGAAAGCCGCTCGTGGTGTATGAGGGCGCCGAGTTCTGTCCGCTCTGCGCCGCCGAGCGGTGGGCGCTCGTGGCCGCGTTCTCGCGGTTCGGCACCCTCCACAACCTCGGCGCGACGCACTCGTCGAGCATCGACGTCGATCCGGACACCGCGACCTTCTCGTTCCACAAGGCGACGTACTCCAGCAGGTACATCTCCCTGAACACCGTCGAGCTGGCAACCAACCAGCCGCAGGGCAACTACTACAAGCTGCTCGAAAAGCCGACGGCGCTCGAGCAGGAGCTTTCGAAGAAGTACGACCCCGACTACATCCCGTTCGTCTACCTCGGCCGCTACATCATCAACACGGTGAGCTACAACCCGCAGATCCTGTCCGGCATGACCATGAGTCAGATCGCCGCGGCGATGAGGGATCCCTCGAGCCCCGTCTCCCAGGCGATCCTGGGCACCACGAACAACATCACCGCCGCGATCTGCCAGCAGACCAAGGGCGCGCCGGCGAGCGTGTGCTCCTCACCCGGCGTCATGGCGGCGGCCAAGCACCTGCCGACATGATCGCCGGGAGGTGGGTGCCGGCCTGGGTGGCGCCCGTCACGCTGGCGCTCTCGGCGGCCGGGCTTCTGGTCTCCGTCTACCTCACCCTCGTCCACTACACGACGACCGTGAAGCTGGCCTGCTCGACCACCGCGGTGGTCAACTGCGAGAAGGTGACCACCAGCCCGCAGTCCATGATCGCCGGGGTGCCGGTGGCGCTGCTCGGCGTCGTCTACTTCGTGGTGGCTGGGGCGGTGTGCCTGCCCGTCGCGTGGCGATCCCAGGCGGTAGCCGTGCGGTTCGCCCGGATCGGGTGGATGGTGGCCGGCGTCGCGATGGTGCTCCACCTCGTGTACGCCGAGCTCTTCCAGATCGACGCCATCTGCCTCTGGTGCACGAGCGTGCACGTGATCACGGTGGTCCTCTTCGCGGTCGTCCTGGTGGCCGAGGCGCTCGCAGTGCAGGCGATCGCCGACCCCTCCACAGGGTAAGATGCGCGCCGATGACGACCCCGAGCCCTCCGACCTCGACGTCGCGCTGGTGGGTGCTGGTTATGGTGCTCGCGCTTGTGGGAGCGCTCGTGCTGATCATCTACGTGAGCAAGTAGGCGTCCGATGGGCGCTGCCGCAGCCTCCGCCGGCCTCGTCAGCCGAAACCCTGCCGACCCCGGCGACCAGATCGGCGTGTTCGCGCCGGCGGGCGGCATCGACGTCGATTGGGCGGTGGCGGCTGCGCTTCGGGTCGCCCCGACCTATGCGGCCGTGCCGGGACAGGCGCGGGCAGACGCACTGCACCGGGCCGCCGGTCGGGTCGAGGCGGCCGCCGCCGACCTGACCGACCTGATCCGGCGGGAGGTGGGAAAGCCGGTGTTCGAGGCGCGGGGCGAGGTCGCGCGCACCGCGGCGATCCTGCGCTATCACGCCCAGGCGGCGCTCGATGCCGACGGCGACACCTATCCCTCTGCCGACGGCCGCTCGCTGCTGATGTCCCGGAGGCGCCCGCGCGGCGTGGTCGGCCTGATCACGCCCTGGAACTTCCCCATCGCCATCCCCGCCTGGAAGCTCGCGCCGGCGCTGGCCTACGGCAACGCGTGCGTCTGGAAGCCCTCGCCGTTTGCGCCGGCATGTGCCGAGGCGCTGCTTGCATGCCTGCTGCCGGAGCTGCCCGCGCCGGCCGTCGAGCTCGTGCAGGGACACGCCGACGCGGGCGCCGTGCTGGTCGGGCACCGCGGGGTCGCGGCCGTCTCGTTCACCGGGTCGATCGCGGCCGGGGCGAGCGTGGCGCGGATGGCCGTCGAGCGCGGTGCTGCGGCGCAGTGCGAGATGGGTGGCCAGAACGCCTCGATCGTGCTGGCCGACGCCGACCTCGAGGCGGCCGCGGCGACGATCGCGTGGGCGGCGATGGGCTATGCCGGCCAGAAGTGCACCGCCACGAGCCGTGTGATCTGCGAATCCTCGGTGTACGCGCCCATGCGCGACGCCCTGGTGGCGGCCGTGACCGGCCTCGTGGTCGAGGACCCCGCCGACGAGGCCTGCCGGGTGGGGCCGCTGATCTCGGCCGGTGCCCGCGATGCCGCTGCGGCCGCGGTCGGGCGGGGGGTGGAGGCGGGCGGACGCGTCCTCACGGGCGGCGGCCCCCTGGCCGCGGCCGGCAACTACCTCGCGCCGGCGCTCGTCGAGGTCGACGATCCGGCGGCCGAGCTGGCCCAGGAGGAGGTGTTCGCGCCCGTGTGCGCGATCCTCCGCGTCCCCGATGCCGATGCCGCCGTCGCGCTCGCAAACGGCGTCCGTCACGGCCTCTCCACCTCGGTCTTCACCCGCGATCTCGACCGCGTGCTCGACCTGGCGGCGCGGCTCGACACCGGCCTCGTCCGGGTCAACCAGCCGACGTCGGGCGTCGATCTGCACACGCCGTTTGGCGGCGAGAAGGCATCCGGGTTCGGCCCCCGCGAGCAGGGCAAGGCGGCGCGCGAGTTCTACACCAGCCTGCGCACGGTGCTCATCTCGCCCTCGTGCTAAAGTAGTCACGAGGTCTATAAGTGCCCGATGCCCCACATCCGCGGGTGGCTGCCGACGTCGCCGTGTTCGCGTTCCGGGACGGGGCGATGAACGTCCTTCTGGTGCGGCGCCGGTATGAGCCCTACCAGAGCTACTGGGCGCTGCCCGGCGGGCTGCTCGAGGCCGAGGAGACGCTGGAGGAGGCGGCCGAGCGCGAGCTGCGCGAGGAGACGGGCGTCACCGACACCTGGATGGAGCAGCTCGCGACCTTCTCGGACATCGACCGCGACCCGCGCGGGCGGGTGATCTCGTGCTGCTACCTGGCGCTTGTCGACGGCGGCCGGGCGCGGCTGCGGCCGGGGTCGGATGCGCGCGAGGCGGTGTGGCGGCCGCTCGAGCCGCTGCTCGCGCAGACGGCGAGCGAGCGTGTTCTCGCCTTCGACCACGACCGCATCCTGAGCTATGCCCGCCAACGCCTGGCCTACAAACTCGAGTACCAGAACGTCGCCTGGAGCCTCCTGCCCGAGACGTTCACCGTCTCGGAGTTGCGGCGGGTGTACGAGGCCGGGATCGGCCGCGCCTTCGAGCCCAACAACTTCCGCCGCATCGCGCTCGGCTGGGGCGTCCTGGCCGAGGCAGGCGAGCGGCCCACCGGCGGGCGCCCAGCGGCGCTGTACCGGTTCGCCGACCGGCGGCCGCTGATCGTGGCCCAGAGCGTGCGCTACCGGCGGTCGACATGATCTCGTGGCCCCCGGTCGAGCTGCTCACCGACGAGTACCAGCTGGCCATGGCCGACTCCTACGTCGCCCAGGGCATGGCCGACGAGCCGGTGGCGTTCGAGCTCTTCGTGCGCATCCTGCCCCCGCAGCGTGGCTACCTCGTCGCGGCCGGACTCGAGCGCGCCGTGCAGTACCTCACGGGCTTGCACTTCGGCGAGCCGGCACTCGAGTACCTGCGCCGGTCGCAGACCTGCGGGGAGCCGCTGCTGCGGCACCTGGCCGGGCTGCGGTTCACCGGCGCCGTCGACGCCGTCGCCGAGGGCACGGTCGTGCACGCGGGCGAGCCGATGCTGCGCGTCGAGGGCGGCCGGCTCGAGTGCCAGCTGGCCGAGACGTTCCTGCTGAACCAGGTCAACTTCCAGACGATGATCGCAACCAAGGCCGGCCGCATCGTCACCGCCGCCGCCGGCCGGCCCGTGACCGACTTCGGCTTCCGCCGCGCACACGGCGCCGATGCCGGCCTGCTGGCCGCGCGCTGCGCCTACATCGGCGGCTGCGTCTCGACGGCCACGGTGGCCGCCGGCTTCGAGTGGGGGATTCCCACGTCCGGCACGATGGCGCACAGCTACGTGCTGGCGTTCCCCACCGACGTCGCGGCGTTCTGCGCCTTCATGCGCGACCATCCCGCCCGCGCGACGCTCCTGATCGACACCCACGATGCGCTCGACGGCGCCCGGGCCGCCTGCGAGGCCGCGCGCGTGACCGGGATCGTGCCGGGGTCCGTGCGGCTGGACTCGGGCGACCTGCTCGAGGTGACTCTGGCCGTGCGCGCGATCCTGGACGCGGGCGGGTGTGGGGCGACGCGGATCGTATGCTCGGGCGATCTGGACGAGTACCGGATCGCAGACCTGCTCGCGGCCGGGGCGCCCATCGACGGCTTCGGCGTCGGCACCGCGCTCACGACGTCGAGCGACGCGCCGACGCTCGGCGGGGTCTACAAGCTTGTGTCCAGCAACGGCCGCCCTGTGATGAAGACCGCGGGGACGAAGTCGAACCTGCCCGGGCGCCACCAGGTCTTCCGGGGCGCCGCCGCGACCGACACCATCGGCCTGGTCGACGAGGACCTGCCCGGCGAGCGGCTGCTGCAACCGGTCATCCGCGACGGGCGGCTGCTTGCGCCGCTGCCCGCGCTGCCCGACGTGCGCCGCCGCGCCGCCGCCCAGATTGCCGCGCTGCCCGCGGAGCTGCGGGCGCTGCGTGATCCCGAACAGCTCCACCCCCAGATCTCACCGCTTCTGTCCGCGCTCGAGGAGGACCTCTCATGACCGGCTCCGACCCGACCACGGCCCTGCTCGTGGTCGACATGCAGAACGACTTCTGTCCCGGTGGAGCCCTGGGCGTCGCCGGGGCCCACCTGCTCGCGCCGGCGATCGCCGTGGCCGCACAGGGAGCGGGCACGGTGGTCGCGACCCGCGACCTGCACCCACCCGATCACAGCTCGTTCGCCGACAGGGGCGGGCAATGGCCGCCGCACTGCGTCGCGGGCACCGCGGGAGCCGATCTGCACGATGCGGTCGCCGGCATCCGGTTCGACCGGATCCAGGACAAGGGCGACGACCGCGACCGCGAGGGCTACTCCGGCTTCGACGGCACCGACCTGGCCGAATACCTGCGCGGCCGCGGCGTCGAGCGGGTGCTCGTCGCCGGCGTCGCCTCGGACTACTGCGTGAGGGCGACCGCGCTCGACGCGATCCGGGAGGGCTTTCAGACGACCGTCCTGACCGACGCGGTGGCGGCGGTCGAGCTACATCCGGGCGACGGTGAACGCGCGCTCGCCGAAGTTACCGCCGCGGGCGGCCGGCTCGACCGGGTGGCGCTCCTGCGCGACGAGGCCGCGCTCGCCCCGATCCTCGAGCTCAAGGCCGAGCGCCTGCGCGAGGTCATGCGGGCCGCGGGCAGGGGGAAGGCCGTGATCGGCCTCTCCGGCGGCATCGACTCAGCGGTATCCGCCGCGCTGGCCGCCCGCGCCCTCGGCCCCCACCACGTCGTCGCCGTGCGGCTGCCGTCGCGGCACACCGAGCAGGTGCATATCGACGACGCCGGCGCGTCGGCCGCGGCCGCTGGGCTGCCCGAAGAGAACCTCTTGACGATCCGGATCGACCCCATGGTGGAGGCGCTGGAATCGATGCGGCCGACCCTGCCGGAGTCGGCCATCCGCGAGGGCAACGCCAGCGCGCGGGCGCGCATGATCGTCATCTACGATCTCGCCCAGGAGCTGCATGCGCTCGTGGTGGGCACCGAGAACCGGACCGAAAACCTGCTCGGCTACTTCACCCGCTTCGGCGACGCCGCGTCGGACATCGAGCCGATCACCGACCTCTACAAGACCGAGGTGCGGGCGGCTGCGCGGGTGCTCGGGCAGCCGCAGGCGGTGCTCGACAAGCATCCCACCGCGGGCCTCTGGGGCGGCCAGACCGACGAGGCCGAGCTCGGCTTCACCTACCACGACGCCGACCGTGCGCTGGTCGCCATGTTCGACCTGGGCATGACCGCCGAGCAGGCGGCGGAGCGCACTGGCGTTGCCATCGACGTCGTCCGCAAGGTGCGGGCGCGCGCCGACGCGGTGGCGTGGAAGCACACCGTGCCCCACGCGCTCGGCTAACTCGTTTGCGCCCCGCTTACGCTGCGCGCAGCGGCTGCATGTCCGCCGAGGCCGCCAGCTCGCGCAGCGCCTCGGCCTCGAGCTGGCGCACCCGCTCGCGGGTGAGCCCGACGATGCGGCCGATCTCCTCGAGATTGCGCGGGTCCTGGCCGTCCAGGCCGAAGCGCAGCTCCAGGATCAGGCGCTTGCGCTCGCCCAGCCGGGCGAGGCCCTCGCGCAGCCGCTCGTGACGCAGGTGCGTCTCGGCCAGCTCCTCGGGGTTGCCCGCATCGGGGTCGGCGATCATGTCGCCCAGCTCGGAGTCGCCGTCCTCGCCGACCGGCTCGTGCAGCGAGACGGTCTTGCGGGCCAGGCCGAGAGTCTCGGACACCGCGTCGGAGGTCAGCTCGGCCGCGCGCGCGATCTCCTCTTCGGACGGCTCGCGGCCCAGGCTCGCCTCGAGCGAGCGGCGCGCGCGCTCGATCGCCCGCAGGCGGTCGGACACGTGCACGGGCAGGCGGATGGTGCGGCCGCTGTTTGCGATCGACCGCTGCACCGCCTGGCGGATCCACCAGGTCGCATACGTCGAGAACTTGAGGTCGCGGCGCCAGTCGAACTTCTCGACTGCGCGGTTCAGCCCCAGCACGCCCTCCTGGATGAGGTCGAGGAAGGGGACGCCCTGGCCGCGGTACTGCTTGGCGATCGACACGACGAGGCGCAGGTTCGACTCGATCATGCGCCGCTTCGCGACCGGGTCGCCGGCCTCGATGCGCTTGGCCAGCATGACCTCTTCGTCCTTGGTCAGAAGCGGGTAGCGGCCGGCCTGGCGCAGGAACAGGTCGAGGCTGTTCGTGGTCGCGATCTCAACCTCGACAACCTCGATGCGCTCCTCTGGAGCAGGAGGATCGACGATGTCGACGCCGAGCTGCGCCAGCTCGTCGCGCAGCACCTGGACGTCGTCGGCTTCGAGATCGAGCTCGAGGGCGAGACCGGCCAGTTCGTCCTCGTACACCAGACCCCGCTCCTGTCCGAGCTCCACCAAGAGCCGGGCTTCCGGCTCGATGATGAGCTGGTCAGTCATTCGTCATCAACTCCTCAAGACTCCCAAGTTATCCTGATCCGTTGTCTCGATAACGTTCGCCGCACAGAGGCTATTCCCGCCTGACGCTATCTCTACGCCATGCGCCTTGGTTGCGGATTGGCACCGCTTCTCGATTCGCCGGCCAGATGACCCCCAACTGCCGGCGACTTCCCGCCGCCGCCGTCCCGACTCCTCCGACCTGGAGGACATACGTGGAACAACGACCGCAGCTGAATTATACTGTGGAGTCCGGCCGGATGTACACCCCGACCGTTCGCCGTGCCGCGGGGAAACCGGTGGGGACGTCAGCCGGTGACGCGCACGGCGCCGTCGTACTCGGCCGCGTACCAGGGATTGGAGAGGCTCGAGATCTGGACGACGCCGCCCGTGTGCGGGGCCTCGATGAACTCGCCGTTGCCGATGTAGAGGCCGACGTGGCCGATGTCGGGCTCGAAGAAGACCAGGTCACCGGGCTCGAGCTGGTTGGAGGCCACGTGCACGCCCTCGTTCCACTGTGCGCCGGTGTAGTGGTCGAGGTGGATCCCGAGCTGCGCGTACACCCACATCGTGAGGCCGGAGCAGTCGAAGCCCGCGGGGCTCGCGCCGCCCCACACGTAGGGCACGCCGAGCTCGCCCATGGCGATCTGGACGGCCTGCTCGCCGAGCGAGTTCGCGGGCGGCACGGGGCCGCCGGTCGGCGGGGTGGGAGCCGTGCTCACGGGCGCGGCAACCACCGGGGGCGGTTTGGCGGCTGCTGCCGCCGCCGCTGCCGCCCGTGCCCGGGCCGCCGCGGCGAGCTGGGCCTTGTGCTGGGCGATCAGCCTTTGTACGCGCGCGTTCAGGCTTGCGGTCAGCCGCTTCTGGCTTGCGACGAGACCCTCCACCTGCTGCTTGGCGCTGCGGGTGCGCCCGACGTAGTGGCGGGCCTGGACGCGCTCGGCGCGCAGGGCACGCCGCTTGGCGACGACCACGCGCTCTGAGACCGTGACCTGGTGGAGCAGTTGCCGCTCGCTCTGGTTTGACCGGTTGATGACGTCGACCCGGTTCACGAGCCCCATGAACGAGCGCGCGCCGAGCACGTACATGGCGGCGCTCGAATCGTCGCCCTTGTATGCGGCCACGACCAGGCCCGCGAGCTGCTGGCGGGCGGCGTTCAGATTGTGCTGGGCGATGTGAAGGCGGATGGTGTTGCGGCGGATGCGGGCGTTGACGTCGGAGAGCTTCGACCGGGCGGCGTCGTAGGCGTTGACCGCGGCGTCCTCCTTGACGTACAGCGCGTCCAGCTCGTGCTGGGCTGCGGCCGCCTGCTCGCGGGCCGACTGGATCGAGTCGGCACCCGCCCTCTGGGGCGTGGTGAGAGCGGCGGCCAGGGCGACCAGCATGACGGCGGCCACAGCCGACGCGAGCCGGCTCCAGTGCCGCTGCGAAGGCGGGCTCGACATGGGGCCGGACTGTACCAGCCGTAACCGCCTGCAAATGCAGCTGTTTTTGTAAGGATTTTCCGCCACCCGGGTTTCGCACCGTCGCCCGGCCGCCGGTGGCGGACGCCCGCTGGGGAGCAGATGTGGGCCGATGGCGTTGCAATGTGGTGGAAAGTGGGGTATTGTGGGGCGGAATGGGAGATGGAACTGGTGCTGCTCGGCGAATCTGTCCAAAAACTCGATGCCAAGAACCGCGTGACGCTCCCGGCCAAGCTGCGGCCGCACTTCGCCGACGGCGTGATCGTCGCCAAGGGGGTCGACAGGTGCCTGTCGGTGTACACGCCGGAGGGGTTCGCGAGGTTCGTCGACACGCAGCTCGGGTCGCTGTCTCCATTCAGCCGCCAGGCACGGCAGATGAGCCGGCACCTGTATGCCGGCGCCTCGGAGAGCGAGCTCGACCGTCAAGGACGGGTGATGCTCCCGCCGCCACAGCTGGCCCACGCCGGCCTCGAGCGCGACATCGTGGTGGTCGGCCTGCGCGACATGCTGGAGATCTGGGACCTGGCCTCGTGGCGCACGACGCAGGCCGAAGCCGAGGGGAGCATTGAAGATGTTGCCGAATCTCTCTCACAGCAGTAGTACGGAGATGGAACACGTCCCCGTGATGGCGGCCGAGGTTGCGGATCTGCTCGAGCCGCGGCCCGGAGACACCGTGGTCGACTGCACCTTCGGGGCCGGCGGGCACGCCGCGGTGCTCGAGCCCCACCTGCGCGGCGACGGCACCTACATCGCCGTCGATCGCGACCGCGAGGTGGCGCCGTTCTACGAGCGGTTCGCGGCGCATGCGACCAGCGAGACACGGCTCGTGCACGGCGACTTCGCGCTCGTGCTGCGCAACATGGCCGCGACCGGGGCCCGCGTGCAGGCGATCCTGATGGACCTCGGCGTCTCGTCGATGCAGATCGACCAGCCCGACCGCGGCTTCAGCTACGCCAGCGACGCGCCGCTCGACATGCGCATGGATTCCGGCTCCGACCTCACGGCGGAGGAGATCGTGAACACCTGGGACGAGCGCGAGCTGGCGGGCGTCCTGCGCACGTTCGGCGAGGAGCGCTACGCCTTCCAGATCGCCCGCGCGATCGTCCGCCGCCGGGCGGTGACGCCCTTCCGCCGCAGCGGCGACCTGGTCGAGGTGATCAAGGCCGCCATCCCGACGCCCGCGCGGTTCGGCCAGGGCCACCCGGCCCGGCGCGTCTTCCAGGCGCTGCGGATCGCGACCAACGGTGAGCTCGAGTCGCTGCGCGAGGGGCTCGAGTCGGCCGTCGAGCTGCTCGCGCCCGGAGGCCGCCTGGCCGTGATCAGCTTCCACTCCCTCGAGGACCGGATCTCGAAGCACTTCATTCGCGACAACGCCCGCGGCTGCACCTGCCCGCCGGACTTCCCCGTGTGCGTGTGCGGGCACGAGCCCCTCCTGCGCAGCCTGACCAAGCGCGCGGTGGTCGCGAGCGTGGACGAGCGCTGCACCAACCCGCGCTCGGCCTCGGCCCGGCTGCGCGCTGCCGAGAGGACCCAGGCGTCGTGAGCGTCGCCGCACCGGCACGCGCACCCGCACGTCCCCGGCGACGGGTGGAACCCCAGGCGCCGGCGGCCGTCCCCCGCCGGGCGCGGCGGGCCCGGCCGCGCCGGCTCAGCATCGGCGGGGCCGCCTGGGTGGTCGTCCTCGCGGCGCTCCTCGGCGGCATCGTCGCTCTGAATGTCGCGGCGCTCCGTGACAGCATCGAGGTCAACAAGCTGCAGGCGCGCGCGGAGCAGCTCGCCAACCAGAACCAACTCGCGCAAAACCAGGTGACCAGCCTCTTGTCGCCGGTCGCAATCGGGCTGGAGGCCGCGAAGCTGGGCATGCACCCGGCCGACCCGAACACCACCCGGTACGTCACGCTGCCCGCCCTCCACCGGACCCCGGCCCACCGCCCATGAAGCGCATGTCCGACCACCGCCTGCGGCTGATGCTCGTCATGTCGCTGATCGCGTTCGTGGTGGTGGTCGGCCGGGCCGTCCAGATCCAGGGCGTCGACGCCGCGGCCCTCACCCGCAAGGCCGTGAAGCAGCAGCGCGGCGAGACGACGCTCGTGGGCCTGCGGGGATCGATCCTGAGCTCGGACGGACAGGTGCTTGCCCAGACCCAGCCGTCCAAGACGATCGTGTCCAACCCCAAGGAACTGGGGGACGTGCACTACGCCGCCGAGGTGATCGCCCGCGCGATCGGCTACCACCCCAACCTGCGCAGCGGCCACCACCATCATCCGCACCGCAAGCCGCGGCTGCGCCCGAACCCGGCCTGGAAGCCCGAGGTGGCGGCGCTCGAAGCCAAACTGCGCCTGGGCGGCTACGTCGTCCGCCAGCTGCAGCCGGACGTCGCCCAGCGGATCACCCGCCACCACCTGCCGGGCATCTCGACTGTGAACGAGCTCCAGCGCTGGTACCCCGACGGCACCGTGGCGTCCCAGGTGCTCGGGTTCACCGGCATCGAGGGCAACGCCGGCAAGGGCGCCGGGGCGGGGCTCGAGCACCAGTACAACACCATCCTCGAGGGCCGGCCAGGCAAGCAGGTGACCGTCACCGATCCCAGCGGAACGGTGCTCGACACCGTCCAGGTGCAGAAGCCGCACCCCGGGCGCAACGTCACCCTGACGCTCGACGCCGCCGTCCAGACCAAGGTGCAGTCGGTGCTGGCCGAGGCGGTGCACAGCTCGCGCGCGGCGTGGGCGACGGGGATCGTCATGGATCCGCGCACCGGCGCGGTCATCGCCATGGCGACCGCCCCCGGCTATGACAACAACCAGGCCCACCTGGAGCGCAACGTGGGCCTGTGGCGCAACCAGGCCCTGCAGACCGTGTACGAGCCGGGCTCGACCTTCAAGGTGGTGACGTTCTCGGCCGCGCTCACCGCCGGGGTCGTCTGGCCGGACGAGGTGCTGCACAACGTCCCCGACTTCCTGAACTTCGGCGACAAGGTGATCCATGACGACACCACGCACAAGCCGTGGAACATCTCCGTCCGCCGCATCCTCAAGATCTCGTCCAACATCGGCACCGACGAGATCGCCCAGATGGTCGGCAAGCAGGATCTGATGCGGTGGATCCGCCGGTACGGCTTCGGACATGAGACGGCGCTCCAGTTCCCCGGCGAGTCGCCCGGGATCGTCCTGCCGGGGCGCGACTGGACCGAGTCGTCGATCGGCACCATCCCGATCGGCCAGGGCATCGGCGTGACCGCGATGCAGATCGCGTCGATGTACCAGGCCATCGCGAACGGCGGCGTGATGGTCGAGCCGCACATCGTCCAGGCGATCCAGGGCGCGCGGCCGTCGCGGCAGTGGAGCCGAAGGATCCTCTCGCCCCACGTCGACCATCAGCTGGTCTCGATGCTCGAGGGCGTCGTCGACTACGGCGGCACGGGCTCCGAGGCCACCATCCCGGGATACACGGTGGCCGGCAAGACCGGTACCGCCCAGAAGCCGAACGGCCACGGCGGCTACTCCAACCAGTACGACGCCACCTTCATCGGCTTCCTGCCGGCCGAGCACCCCCAGGTCGAGATCATGGTCGTGGTGGACTCGCCCCAGACCAGCCACTTCGGCGGCAGCGTGGCCGCGCCGGCGTTCGAGCAGATCGGCGCCTGGTACGCGAACCACGCCGGCATCAAGCCGGACCGGCCCGTCAACTAACGTTCGCCGCGACGATGAAGCTCTCGACGCTGATCGAGGCCGTCGGGCCGCGCGCAGTGCACGGGCGGGGAGAGGCCGACATCACCGCCGTGACCTACCGGGCCGAGTCCGCCCGGCCCGGCGCCCTGCACGTGTGCGTGCCCGGGTTCGTGGCCGATGGGCACGACTTCGCCGCGGTCGCTGTCGGAAACGGGGCCGCTGCGCTGATCGTCGAGCGGGTGCTCGCCGTCGACGTCCCCCAGCTCGTGGTCGAGTCGTCCCGGCACGCGATGGCCACGGCGGCGGCGGCGTTCTACGGGCATCCCAGCGCCGAGCTCGACGTCGTCGGCGTGACCGGGACCAACGGCAAGACCACCACGGTCTTTCTCGTCCACGCGATCCTCGAGGCGGCCCTCGGCTCGGCCGGGATGCTGGGAACGATCGAGTCGCGGGTGGGGGGCGTGGTCGAGCCGGTGGCGCGCACGACGCCCGAGAGCGTCGACCTGCAGGCGACGTTGCGGCGGATGGTCACGGCCGGCGACCGCGCCTGCGCGATGGAGGTCTCGTCACATGCGCTCGAGCTCGAGCGCGTGAGCGGTGTCCGCTTCGCGGCCGCGGGGTTCACCAACCTGACGCAGGACCACCTCGACTTCCATCCCGACATGGAGCACTACTTCGCCGCGAAGGCGCGGCTCTTTCGCGCCGCCCCCGGCGCCATCAACATCGACGACCCGTACGGGCGCCGCCTGGCCGGGATTGCCGCCGGCCCGGTGCTCACGTACGGGCGCGCGGACGCGGCGGACGTCCGTCCCCACGCGGTCGAGATCGGCCCCGGCGGGACGATCGGCCTGATCGTGTCGACGCCCCGCGGGCCGGTGCCCCTGGACGTGCGCCTGCGCGGCGGGTTCAACGTCTCGAACGTCCTGTGCGCGGTCGCTCTGGCCGAGCTCCTGGAGATTCCCCATGCGGCCGTGCGCGCCGGAATTGCGGCCGTGGACGGGGTGCCGGGGCGGTTCGAGCCGGTCGACGCGGGCCAGCCGTTCACCGTGCTGGTCGACTACGCCCACACGCCCGACGGGCTCGAAAACGTGCTGCACTCGGCGCGCGAGATCACCTCCGGGCGGCTGATCTGCGTGTTCGGCTGCGGTGGCGACCGCGACCGCGGCAAGCGCCCGCAGATGGGCCGTGTTGTCAGGCGCCTGGCCGACATCGCCATCGTCACGTCGGACAATCCCCGCAGCGAGGATCCCGAGGCCATCATCGCCGAGATCATGGCCGGAGTTGCCATGGACGCCGAGCCCGACCGGCGGGCTGCGATCGAGCGCGCGGTCGCGCTGGCCAGGCCGGGGGATGTGGTCGTGATTGCCGGCAAGGGGCACGAGCAGGGCCAGCAGTTCGCCGACCGCACGCTGCCGTTTGACGACCGCACGGCCGCGCGCGAGGCACTGGCCGGGCTGCCGGCGGCATGATCGCGCTCACGGCGCCCGAGATCGCGGCCCTGTGCGGTGGCCGCACGTCTTCCGAGGCGACGCTCACCGGCGTTCAGATCGACTCGCGCACCGTCGGGCCGGGCGACCTGTTCGTCGCGCTCCCCGGGGCGCGCACCGACGGCGCCCGCTTTGTCGACGACGCACTGCGCGCGGGCGCCGCGGCCGTGCTCGTGGGGGGCGCGCCCGGCGACCCGGCGCCCAACGCGCGCAGCATCGTCGTCCCCGACCCGCTGATCGCCCTCGGCCAGATCGCCGCCGAGGTGCGGCGGCGCTCGGGTGCGCAGATCGTCGGGGTGACCGGATCGACCGGGAAGACGTCGACCAAGGACATCCTCGGCGCGATCCTGCGGCGGCGGCTGCGGACGGTCGCGAGCCACGCGAACTTCAACACCGAGATCGGCGTGCCGCTGACGCTGTGCCGGGTCGAGCCCGACACCGAGGCGGTGGTGTGCGAGCTCGCCATGCGCGGCCTCGGCCAGATCGCGTACCTGGCCGAGATCGCGCGCCCGAACGTCGCCGTCATCACGTCGATCGGCCCGGTGCACCTGGAGTTCGTCGGGACGCTCGCGGGCGTGGCCGAGGCCAAGGCCGAGATCCTCCAGCCGCTCGGCCCGGACGAGACCGCGATCGTGCCCCACGCCGAGCCCCTGCTCGAGCCCTACCTCGAGATGACGCGCGCGCGTGTGATCACGTTCGGCGAGCAGCCCGGAGCGGACGTGTGCCTGGCCGGCATCGCCGCGGGCAGGGCGGAGATCGCGCTTCGCGGTCGAACCATCACGGTGCCGGTGAACTTCGACCAGCACCACAACGGCCTCAACCTGGCCGCCGCGGTCGCGGCGTGCGTCGGCATGGGGCTCGATCCCGGGGACGAGGACATGCTGGCCGGTGCGGGCGAGGTCGAATTCTCGCGCTGGCGGGGCGAGCGGCTCGAACTGGCGGGGGGCGGATTCGTCATCGCCGACTGCTACAACGCCAACCCCGTCTCGATGGTGGCGGCGTTGCGACATCTGGTCGCCGCCGCCGGCGGCCGCCGCACCGTCGCCGTGCTCGGCGAGATGGCCGAGCTCGGGCCCGCCGGCCCCGGCCTGCATGCCGAGGTGGGCCGCGAGGCCGAGCAGCTGGGCGTGGCCGTCGTGGCCGTCGGGCCGCTCAGCCGCGGCTACGGCGGCAGCTGGTTTGCCGACTCGGGCGCGGTCGTCGCCGGGCTCGCCGACGTGCTTCGGCCCGGCGACGCCGTCCTGGTCAAGGCCAGCCGCTCGGCCGGGCTCGAGGCGGTCGTGGAGGCGCTTCAGTGAAGCTGGTGCTGGCCTCGGGCGTGGTGGCGATGCTGCTCGGGATCGTCTCGGGCCCGGCGCTGATCGCGTTCCTGCGCCGGCACGAGTTCGGGCAGCACATCCGCGAGGACGGCCCCGCCGGCCACCAGTCCAAGCAGGGCACGCCGACGATGGGCGGCGTCGGCCTGCTCGCGTGCGCGCTGTTCGCGTTCCTGATCTTCACCGAGCGCACCGGGCCGGGGCTGGCCGTCGCCGGCACCGCCCTGGCCTGTGCCGCAATCGGGTTCACCGACGACTACCTGAAGCAGCGCGCCGCGCGGTCGCTGGGCCTGCGCGGCCGCTGGAAGCTGCTCCTGCTGGCCGGGGTGGTTGCGGCGGTGGGACTGGTGGCGCACCGCGAGCACCTCACCACCGATGTGTACATCCCGATCCTGAACACCTACGTCGGCCTCGGGCCCGCCTACTACGTCTTCATCTTCCTCGTGGTCGCGGGCGCTGCCAATGCGGTCAACCTCACCGACGGCCTGGATGGGCTCGCAGCCGGCACGGTCACCATCGCGGCGCTCACCTACGCGGCCATGATGGTGGTCGCCTTCCTGGCGCACAACGGTGTCTACCCCGGCCACACCCTGCACGGCGTCTACGTCGGCAATCCGCGCGCGCTCGACCTCGCCATCATCGCCGCCGCCCTCGCCGGGGGCTGTATCGGCTTCCTCTGGTACAACGCCTATCCGGCGGACGTCTTCATGGGGGACACGGGCGCCTTCGGGCTGGGGGGCGGGCTGGCGGCGCTCGCGATCTTCACCAAGACGGAGGCGCTGCTCGTGGTGGTCGGCGGCGTGTTCGTCATCGAGGCGCTCTCGGTCGCGATCCAGGTGGTCTCGTTCCGGGTGTTCGGCAAGCGGGTGCTCCTGATGGCGCCGCTCCACCATCACTTCGAGATGATGGAGTGGACCGAGAACAAGATCATCGTCCGCTTCTGGATCGCCGCGGCGATGTTCGGCGCCAGCGGGTTCGTCCTCTACTACCTCTTCTTCAGCAAGTACCGGTGAGCGGGCGCTACCTGGTGGTGGGTCTGCGCCGGTCGGGGGTCGCGGCGTGCGAGGCGATCGCGCGCGTGTGGCCGGGCTCCGAGATCGTCGCGGCCGATGCGCGCACCGATGTCGACGTGACCGGCCTTGAGGCCCTGGGGATCGAGACGCACCTGGGCGGGAGCATCGTGCCCGTGGAAGGGCTGACGGCGCTGGTCAAGAGCCCCGGTGTGCCAGGGGAGGTGCCCCAGGTCGCGGCTGCGCGGGCGGCCGGGGTGCCGGTGTGGAGCGAGATCGAGCTGGCCGCGCGGATGCTGCCGAACCCCATCGCCGGCGTCACGGGCACCAACGGCAAGACCACCACGACCCATCTCGTCGGCGCGATGCTGCGCGCCGGCGGCCTTGCCTGCGAGGTTGCCGGGAACGTCGGCCGCCCGCTCTCGGAGCTCGCCGGCCGCATCGATGCCGACGTCTGGATCGCCTGCGAGCTCTCGAGCTTTCAGCTCGAGGACATCGACCGGCTCCGCTGCCGGGTGGCGGCGGTGCTGAACCTGACCCCCGACCATCTCGACCGGCACGGGGACATGGACACGTACGTCCGCAGCAAGCTGCGTATCCTCGAGAACCAGCGCGCCGGCGACATCGCCGTCCTGAACGGCGACGACCCCCTGCTGCGCCGGGCGTCCCTGCCCGGCGCCGGGGAGCGGGTGTGGTTCAGCGCTGCCGACCGCGCTTCGATCGACTGGGAGCACGCGCGCCTGCGCGGCGAGCACAACCTCGAAAATGCGCTGGCGGCGGCCGCGGCCGCCAGGGCGGCCGGGGTGGGGGATGCGGCGATCGACGCCGCACTGCGCGCGTTTGACCCGCCGCCCCACCGGCTCGAGCCGGTCGCCCGCGGGGGCGGCGTGGAGTGGGTGAACGACTCCAAGGCCACGAACCCGGATGCCACGATCAAGGCGCTCACCGCCTTCGATTCGGGCGTGCACCTCATCCTCGGCGGCTCGCTCAAGGGCGGGTCGTTCGCTGCGCTGGCGCAGGCGGTGGCGTCGGGTCCCGTGGTGTGCGCCTACCTGATCGGAGCGGCCGCCGATGCCCTGGCGGACGCGCTCGCCGCCGCCGGCGCCCCCCACCGCCGCTGCGGCACCCTCGAGGAGGCGGTGCGCGCGGGGGCCGCCGCCGCGGCCCCCGGCGACACCGTGCTCCTGTCGCCCGCCTGCGCCAGTTTCGACCAGTTCCGGGACTACGAGCACCGCGGCGACCGCTTCCGCGAGCTCGCCCGCACCGCCGCCCACCCGGGGACAGTCCCCGAACGCCGGGCGTAACAGAGATGTGACGGGTTTCGACCGGGGACTGTCCCCGCTTTTCGGGGGGAGGCTTCCGGCTCTCGGCGGCGAAATACCGGCCTGGGGTGATGGTGATTGGGGGAGCTGTGGCCGGACTGAGTGCGATCGACGAACGCGGGGGGCGGGAGCCTGCCCCGAAACCGCGGCCTCGCACCCGCCCGCGGCCGGCGGCCACCACGGCCCAGATCGAGTACCACCTGCTCCTCCTGCTGACGCTCGGCCTGGTCGCCTTCGGCCTCATCATGGTCTACAGCGCATCGAGCGGGGTCGCAGTCGTCGACGGCCAGAACCCGGTCTCGCCCCTGATCCGCGAGGCGATGTACGCGGTACTCGGCATCGCCTGCATGGCGGGCGCGGCCCGCTTCCCGTACCGCCGGTTGCGGCTCCTGGCACCGGTGCTGATGCTGCTGGCGCTGGCGGGCCTGCTGCTCGTCAAGGTGCCCGGCATCGGCGTGCGCATCAACGGAGCGCAGCGGTGGATCGTCGCCGGCCCGCTGACGCTGCAGCCCTCGGAGTTTGCGAAGCTCGCGATGGTCGTCTTCTGCGCCGCGGTGCTGACGGCCCGCAAGCGCCCCCCGCGCTCGATCAAGGAGGTCGTGAACCCGGTGGGTGCGGTCGCGCTGATCGTCTGCGGACTGGTTGCGCTCGAGCCCGACTTGGGGACGACGATCGCCATCGCGATCATGGTGACCGGTGTCCTCATCGTCGCCGGCACGCCGTTTCGGCTCCTGGTGGGGACGGCGGCGATCGTGTCCACCGGCGCCGCGTTCGTCATCTCCCAGAACGCCTATATGCACGCCCGCCTGCTGGCGTTCCTGCATCCGTGGGCCGATGCCGGCGGCAGCGGCTATCAGAACGTGCAGGCGCTCCTGTCGCTCGGCTCGGGCGGCATCTGGGGCAAGGGGCTGGGGCAGGGAACGGTCAAGATCAACTACCTGCCCGAGGCGCCGAGCGACATGATCGCCGCCGTGATCGGCGAGGAGCTGGGGTTGATCGGCATCGTCGTGACCGTGCTCGCCTTCGCCGCCTTCGCCGTGCTGGGGTTCCGCGTGGCGATGCGCACCCGCGACCCCTTCGGCCGGTTTCTGGCCACCGGCATCACATGCCTGGTGACCGGGCAGGCGATCGTCAATCTGGGGGCGGTGCTCGGGTTCCTCCCGCTCACGGGCGTCCCGCTGCCGCTGATAAGCTCAGGCGGATCGAGCCTGATCGTCTTTCTCACCTTGATCGGGACGCTTCTGAACGTCGCCGACGGCCAGCGGGCACTCGCTCGCAAGGTCGTGCCTGCCGATGACGCCACCCCCAGCCGCCCCCGATCCCGGCCGCAGCCCGCGGGTGCTGATCGCAGCCGGCGGAACCGCCGGACACGTGGTGCCGGCTCTGGCGGTGGCCGCCGAGCTCACGGCTAGGGGCGCCCAGGTGACCTTCGCCGGAACGGCCGACCGGATCGAGGCGCGACTGGTTCCGGCGGCCGGCTACCCGCTGCACACCTACCACGTCTCCGGCCTCCCGCGGCGCCCATCGCTGGCGCTGGTGCGCAGCCTTGGGATGGCCGCCGTCGCGCCGGCGGAGTGCGTGCGGATCCTGCGCCGGGTGCGGCCCGACGTGGTCTTCGGCGGAGGCGGGTACGTGGCGGGACCGATGGTGGCAGCGGCCGCAGCGCTGCGGATCCCCTCCGGCGTGATGGAGATGGACGCGCACCTCGGCCTTGCGAACCGGCTGGCCGCGCCGTTGGCGCACCGGGTGTTCCTGTCGTTCCCGATCGCCGGCCTCGTGCCGCCGCGCTACCAGGTCACCGGGCGGCCCGTACCGCGGGCGGTGCTGGATGCGACCCGGGAAGGGGGGCGGCGCGAGTTCGACCTCCCGCCCGGCCGGCCGGTCGTGCTCGTGTTCGGCGGCAGCCTCGGCGCCACCACCCTGAACCGGGCGGCCACCGCCGCCTGGGCGGCCGACGACCCTGGGTTCACCGTCGTCCACATCACCGGCGAGCGCGAGTTCGCCCTCGCCGCCCCCCGGGCGGCTCCCCACTACCGCGTGCTGCCCTACACGTCCTCGCTGGGACCGCTCCTGGCCGCGGCCGACCTGGTCGTGGCCCGCGCCGGCGGGTCGGTGTTCGAGATCGCCGCGGTGGGCAGGCCGTGCATCCTGGTGCCGTCCCCCAACGTCACGGCCGACCACCAATCCCAGAACGCCGCCCACATGGCCGACGGCGGGGCCGCCATCGTGATCGCCGACTCAGAGCTCACCGCCGTCCGCCTCTCGGGCGAGGTGGACGCCCTGCTGGCACAGCCCGAACGGCTCCTGGGAATGTCCGACGCCGCCCGCCGGCTGGCCCGGCCCGACGCGGCCGAGCGGATTGCAACCGAGCTTCTGGCGATGGCGCGATGACGCTTCGCGACCGCAGCCTGCACATGCTCGGCATCGGCGGCGCCGGCATGTCCGCCCTGGCGATCGTCGCATACGCGTGGGGGGCGGACGTCTCGGGCTGCGACCGAGCCGACTCGGAGTACTCGCAGCGGCTGCGGCGGTTCGGGATCGAGGTCGCCGAGGGCCACGACCGAGCCCACCTCGCTCCGGGCATGGAGGTGGTCGTGTCGTCTGCGGTGCCCGACGAGCTGGACGAGCTCGCCGCGGCATCGGAGCTCGGTCTGCGGGTACTGGGCCGCGGCGAGCTGCTGGCGGAGCTGGTGGGGCTGCGGCCGTCGATCTGCGTCGCCGGAGCCCACGGCAAGACGACGACCACCGCCATGATCGCCTACGCCGCCCAGCAGATCGGAGTCGACCCGACGTGGCTCGTCGGCGGCGATGTCCCCCAGCTGGGCGGAAACGCCGGCCCGGGGCGGGGCGACCTCCTGGTGGCGGAGGCGGACGAGTCGGACGGGAGCTGCGCGCTCCTGCGCCCGTGGGTCGCCGTGGTCACCAACGTCGACCTCGACCATCACGCCCGGTTCGCCTCGCTGGCCGACGTCGAGCTCCTCTTCGCGGACTGGGTCTCGCATGTCCCGGCCGACGGTGCCGTGGCGCTCGGCGACGGCGTTCGCCTGCCCGCCGGCGCGGCTCCCGTGACGCGGTTCGGCTTCGATCCCGGCAGCGACTGGCACATCACCGGCTTCCGCGGCGGGCCGGAGGGCTCGCGGTTCTGGCTGTCCGTTCCCGGCCAGGCTCCGCTCGACGTCGGCCTGAAGGTGCCCGGCGCCCACAACGCCCGGAATGCGGCCGGCGCGCTGGCCGCGCTCGCGGCGTCCGGAGCCAATCCGGCCGATGCCGCGGCGGCGCTGGCCGAGTTCACCGGTGTCGGGCGCCGGTTCGAGCTGCGTGGCTCGGTCGCAGGGGCGACGATCGTCGACGACTACGCCCACAACCCGGCCAAGGTCGCCGCGGTCATCGACGCCGCCCGCACCTACGCGCCCGCCCGTGTCGTCGTGTGCTTCCAGCCCCACCTGTACTCGCGCACCGCCGCCTCCGCGCACGCGTTCGGTGACGCACTCGCGGAGGCGGACGAGGTGGTGGTCACCGAGATCTACGCGGCCCGTGAGCGCCCCGTCGCCGGCGTCACCGGCAAGCTCGTGGTCGACGCCGTGTCCGAGCGGCGGCCGGGCATGCCGCTGGCGTATATGCCGGAGCTCGAGGATGCGGCCGGCTACCTGCGCGGCCGCGTGCGCGAGGGCGACCTGGTGCTGACGGTCGGCGCCGGCGATGTGCGCCGGGTCGGCGACGCCCTCCTGCGATGAGCGGCGTGCCGGCCTGCGTCCAAGCCGACCACCCCGTGTCGCGGCTGACCACCGTCGGAACCGGCGGCCCGGCGCGGTGGTTCGCCCGCCCCGAGAACCGCGGCCAGCTGGACGAGGTGCTGCAGTGGGCGGAAGCGGGCGGGTTCGAGATCGCCGTCGTCGGGCTCGGGTCGAACCTGCTCGTGGCCGACGAGGGCTACGACGGCGTCGTGCTGCGGCTGGCGGGTGAGCTGGCCCGGATCGCCCGCGACGGCGAGCGGATCGTGTGTGGCGGAGGCGCAACCCTGGCGGCCGTCGTGAAGCGGGCGACGGGGTGGGGCCTGTCCGGGATCGAGTTCGGCTGCGCCATCCCCGGCACGGCCGGAGGCGCCGTGCGCATGAACGCCGGCGCATACGGCGGTGAGTTGCGCGACGTGCTCGAGGGTGCGGTCGTCGTGGGTGCTTCCGGCGAGCGGCGCGGCGGGCCAGCGTTGCTCGAGCTCCACTACCGGCACTCGAACGTGGCCGCGGGCGAGGTGGTGGCCGAGGCGGTGCTGCGGCTGCGGCGCGAGGACCCCGCCCGGATCCGTGCCACCGTCGCCGACCTGCAGCGCCGCCGCCGCGAGGCGCAGCCCGCGAAGGTGCGCACGTTCGGGTCGGTGTGGAAGAACCCCGACGGCGACATCTCGGCCGGGCGGATGCTCGAGGAGAGCGGCCTGAAGGGGTTTGCCGTCGGCGGCGCCCGCATCTCGCCGGTGCATGCCAACTTCATCGAGAACATGGGCGGGGCCCGGTCGGCGGATGTGGTCGCGCTCATGGTCGAGGCCCGCCGGCGCGTGCAGGACCGGTTCGGCGTCCACCTGGAGCACGAGGTGCAGATGCTCGGGCCGATTGCGCTTCCGCCCATGGGCTGACCGGGCAGGATCCGCGCGCGCCCCGGCGAACTGGGTGGACATGTCAGCGGCCAACGTCGACCCGGGGCTCGTGCTGCGCCGGCGGCAGGTTCGCCGCTCGGAGGGCAGGCGCCGCCTGGTCGTGCTCGCCGGCACGATCGCGATGATGCTCCTGCCGGTCTTCTACTGGGCGCTCGAGCACTCGCCAGTGTTCTCGATCTCGCAGGTGACGGTCGCCGGGGCAAGCCCGCGGGTGGCGGCCCAGGTGCGGGCGGTGGTCGCCGGGGACGTCGCCGGCAAGAGCCTGCTCCAGGTCGACGCCCCGGCGCTCGCGGCCCGGCTCGAGGCGCTGCCCGACGTGAGGCTGGCGCGGGTCGACCGGGCCTTCCCCCACGACGTGGACGTGTCGGTGGTGATGGAACACGCGGCGGCCTTCGTCCGGGCGGGCACGGCCCGCTACGTCATCTCCTCCGACGGCCGGGTGCTGCGGACGGTCACGCGCGCGCCGGCGCACCTTCCCCTGGTGATCATGTCCCCGGGGCCGGCGCCCGTCACCGGCCACGCGGTCGACTCGGCCCAGATGCGGATGGCGCTGCGAGTCCTCACCGGCATCCCGGCGAGCTTCGAGCGCGGCATCGGCGGCGCGCGCCTGAAGGGCGTTGTCACAAACACCGGCGGAGTGGTGGCCGTGTTCGGGCATGGGCTGCGGGTACCCCTCGGCACCACAAGCGAGCTGACGCTCAAGCTGCGGGTGGCGGCCAAGGTCCTGAGCGAGATGAGCGCCTCGATCCGGCGCTCCGTTGCGTACGTCAACGTCTCGGCTCCGGCCCGCCCGACCGTGGGCTACAAGAAATAAGGCTGAAGTTGAGGTATAGAGTGAGCCCTCCTAACCTTCTGCTTGACACCGAGAGTCGGGACGGCTAGTCTGCCCTCTGCGCCCGAAAGGCAGCCTGGCTGCGCTGTGCCTTCCGGGCGGGGGATTTGCGATGTCATAGTCGAACCCTCGAGTAGAGGGTCAGGTTAGGGGTAGGACGATGAGAGATCCGAGCGGCAACTATCTGGCGGTCATCAAGGTCGTCGGCGTCGGCGGCGGCGGCACCAATGCGGTCAACCGCATGGTCGACGCGGGGTTGCGCGGCGTGGAGTTCATCGCCGTCAACACCGACGCCCAGGCGCTCCTGATGTGCGACGCCGACGTCAAGATCCACATCGGTTCCAAGATCACCCGCGGCTTGGGCGCCGGGGCCGATCCCGCCATCGGCCTCGAGGCGGCGACCGAGAGCCGTGACGAGCTCAAGGAGGCGCTCAAGGGCGCGGACATGGTGTTCGTCACCGCCGGCAAGGGCGGCGGCACCGGCACGGGCGCGGCGCCCGTGATCGCCGAGATCGCGCGCGAGCTGGGGGCACTGACCGTTGGCGTCGTCACCCGCCCGTTCGGGTTCGAGGGCCGCAAGCGGGCCGAGCAGGCCGACGGCGGCATCAAGCAGCTGCGCGAGAAGGTCGACACGCTCATCATCATCCCCAACGACCGGCTGCTGCAGGTCGTCGAGAAGCGCACGTCGATCGTGGACGCGTTCCGGATCGCCGACGACGTCCTGCGCCAGGGCGTACAGGGCATCACCGACCTGATCACGGTTCCCGGCCTGATCAACCTCGACTTCGCCGACGTGCGCACGATCATGCGCCAGGCCGGCTCCGCGCTCATGGGCATCGGGGTCGCCGGCGGCGAGAACCGGGCGGCCGATGCCGCCAAGGCCGCGATCTCATCGCCGCTGCTCGAGGCCTCCGTCGAGGGCGCGACCGGGATCCTCCTGAACATCACGGGCGGCACCGACATGGGCCTCTTCGAGGTCAACGAGGCGGCCGAGATCATCGGCAGCGCCGCCGACGGCGATGCGAACATCATCTTCGGCGCGGTCATCGACGAGGCGCTCGGCGACCAGGTGCGGGTGACCGTGATCGCGACGGGCTTCGACCGCCAGAGCCCCGATCGGCCCGCCGCCGCGTTCGCGGCCGGCTCGCGCCGGGAGCCGCCGGCCCGCCGTCCCGCCGAGCCGGCGGGCGACGACACCGGGCAGTTCACGATGCCGCCCGACGCGCTCGAGATCCCGTCGTTCCTGCGCGACGAGTAGCGGTCCCGCGCGAGGGCTAACGATCGTCGTGTGCGGCCCACCAGCCGGGGTGGGCGACCCGTGTGCGCCCGATGACGTGCGCGAGCACCATCACCGCGACCAGCCCGCCGACGAGCACGAGGGCGAGCCCCAGGAGCGCCATCACAATGACGCTGCGTCCGCCGTTCACGGCGCCGATGCTACCCGCTGAGCTTGGGCAGCTGCGACAGGTAGACGGGGTGCGCCGGGGCCGTCAGCGCGACGGGCCGGTTCCACTGCCCGAAGACGATGACTCCGTGATGCGAACCGGACTGCACGAGCTCGAGCGGGTACGGCACTCCCGATGCGGCGACATAGAGGGTTCCGGCGCCGGTCGAGTCGCGCAGCCCGATCACGGAGACGCCGTGCAGCGTGCGCGTGCCGGTCTTAACGACGGACCCGTTGGGCGTGAGGATCGTGGCCAGGAGCGTCTGCATGTCGGTCAGGCCGCTGAATGCGCTGAAACGGGTGTCCGACACAGGCACCTTCAGCCACCGTCCCTCCAGCATGTGGGCGCCGGCGGCCGTCGTGAAGTGGGTGTAGAAGGCCCTGCTGTGACCGCTGCTGCCCGTGAAGTAGGCGGCGCGGCCGATGCGCGTGATCCGGATGACGAACGTGGTGGTCGAGAGCGTCCCCCTGCCCCCGGCACGGCCGAGCTGGAGGTTGAGGCCGAGCGGCGACGTGCCCTCGACGTGCCCCGTCAGGTGCACCGAGGTGGCCTTTGCCACCGCTGCGCGCACGTCGGACAGGATCTGAGCGGCCGACCTCGCCGCCTCGGGCTTCGTGATCTTCACGTGCAGCGTCGAGGGCCCGCCGGAACCGCCGCACCCGGCCAGCGCGAAGGCGGCGGCGGCCGCGAGCACGGCGAGGCGAAGCAGGCGCTGAGGCGAACCGGGCATGGTCATGCCCCCACTATCGGCACGCTCCGGTCGAAGCCTGAGCGGGCGGTCGCGCCCAACCCTCGGTCAGTCAGGCGGTGACGGGCTCGACCATGTCGGCGGGCGCGGCAACAGCCCGCGGCACCGGCTTGGCCGTGTGTGGCAGCAGCGAAAGACCCAGATCGCGGATGACCGGCAGGCGGATGCTTGCGGCGGCGTACGCCTCGCGCAGGATCCGGCCCGCCCGGGGAGTGCCCGGCGGTGTGTACAGGCTCGCGTCGATCAGCTCGATCCAGATGCCGACCCATTCCCGCTCGGGGATGACGGCCGGCAGTGCGCGCACCTGTGCCCGCGCCCGTTCGACCCGGTTCGTGGCCTGGCGGCGGCGTGTGTACCGGTGGCCGGAGATGACCACGTGGCGGGTGTCCGTGATGTCCTCACGGTCGTCCCGGTGCTCGCCCTCGTCGGCGAAGGCGTCGGTGAACATCGGAGATTCGACGTGTGCGCTCATTGCTCTGCCGGTCCTTCGTCTCGACTCAACTGCCCAATATGCCCAACTTGACCTTCTCCAAAGTATTACACGTCCCACCCGGACACCTTCATTTTGCGGCAACTCTTCACCAGATCCGAACAGTTGGCATACGACCCGTCCCGAAGGGGCGGTCGCAGGTTGACCGGTGCTGTAGCGTTCCCGCCGTGACGCTCGACTGGGACGAGGTGCGCCGCGAGCGGCTCGTGAAGAACGAGCAGTCGTTCCGCGACTACAACAATCGCCGCGTGGCGTTCGAGGAGGAGGTCGGCGGCCCGGGCGACCTGGTGCCCTTCGTCTGTGAGTGCGGCGACCGGGGCTGCATCGAGGGCGTCGAGCTCACCGTCGACGAGTACACCTCGGCCCACTCCGCGCCCAACCGGTTCACCGTCAAGCCCGAGCATGTCTACCCCGAGGTCGAGTGGGTCACCGCGACCGGCGACCGGTTCTGGGTCGTCGAGAAGCACGCCCTCGAGGCCACCACCTAGTCAGGAGCCCGTCGTGAACCTTCCCGAGCCGATCGCGACCCAGCCGAGTGTCGAGCAGTTTCGCGGCGGCACCGCCCGCATCTCGGGCTCGCTCGTGCCGGAGCTCGTGTTCGACCTCGACGGCTCCGGCGCGATCTTCTTCGAGCACCACACGCTGCTCTGGAAGGACCCGTCTCTCAACATCGAGCTCAAGAAGCTGCCGGGCGGACTCAAGCGCAAGGTGGCCGGGCTCGACTTCTTTCTGACGCTGAGCCGGGGGCCGGGCCGGATCGCCTTCAGCCACGACGCTCCGGGCAAGATCGTCGATCACCACCTCGAGCCGGGCCAGACGCTGCTCGTGCGGGAGCATCAGTTCCTGGCGGCGACCGACAACCTGGACTACACCTTCGAGCGGGTCAAGGGCATGCGCGGCATGCTGGCCGGCGGCAGCGGGTTCTTCGTGGACAAGTTCTCGGCCAAGAACGACAGGGCGTCGCTCT
This sequence comes from uncultured Actinomycetes bacterium, assembly GCA_963703275.1. Taxonomy (GTDB): domain Bacteria; phylum Actinomycetota; class Thermoleophilia; order Gaiellales; family JAICJC01; genus JAICJC01. Next base: position 1,236,950 of record OY969804.1, read on the forward strand.
GGATCATCGGCAGCGGCGACGTCTACGAGGCGACGCTGGCGCAGGGCGAGCAGATCGACATCGAGGCGGGGAGCTGGCTCTACCGCGACCCGTCGGTGGTGATGGACGCGGTCACGATGGGCCTCAAGACCGGGATGTTCGGCGGCGGCGGCAAGCTCACCTGGAACCGGTTCACGGGCCCCGGGCGGGTCGGCATCCAGACGATGTTCTACGACCCGGCCCAGCTGGTCGACGGCGGCGGCAACATGGGTACCGCCAAGGCCGTGGGGATCGGGGCGATCATGGGCGGTTTGGCCGAGAACCGGTAGGCCGCGGCGTGTAGAGTGCCCGTCCGGATGCACGCGTCCGAGGCCCTCCGCCGAACACCGCTCCACGACCGCCACGTGGCCGCCGGGGGACGGATGGTTCCGTTCGCCGGATGGGAGATGCCGGTGCAGTACACGGGCGTCATCCCCGAGCATCTGGCGGTGCGCACCCACGCCGGGGTGTTCGACGTCTCGCACATGGGCCAGCTCGAGATCCGCGGCCCCGAGGCGATCGGGTTCGTCCAGCGCATGCTCTCGAACGACATCGACCGGATCGGCGCCGGCCGGGCGCAGTACACCCTGCTCCTCAACGAGCGCGGCTGCCCCATCGACGACCTGATCGCCTACCGGTTCGGAGACGACCACATCCTCCTGGTCGTGAATGCGGCCCGCGTCGACGCCGACCGCGAGTGGCTGGCGGCGCACCTCATCGACGGGGTGGCGCTGGACGACCGCTCGGCCGAGATCGCCATGCTGGCGCTGCAGGGGCCGGCGGCCCTCGACCTCGTCCCGCTGCCGCCGCTTCACCCATTCGGGTTCACCGACGCCGAGGTGTGCGGAGTGCGCGCGATCGTCGCCCGCACCGGCTACACCGGTGAGCCGGGGGTGGAGCTGATGGTGGCCGCCGAGGCGGCCGGGCGCCTGTGGGACGCGCTCATCGCCGCCGGCGCGACCCCGGCGGGGCTCGGCGCCCGCGACACCCTCCGGCTGGAGGTGTGCTACCCGCTGTACGGCAACGACCTGGACGAGGATCACACCGCCCTCGCGGCCGGGCTCGGCTGGGTGTGCCCGTTCGACCAGAAGGATTTCATCGGAGCCGAGGCGCTGCGCGCCCAGCGCGCCGCCGGCAACTACGATCGGCTGGTGGCGATTCGGGTCGAGGGTCGGGGGATCCCCCGGGAGGGCATGGCGGTGCGCCCGGCCGGTGAGGTGACCAGTGGAACGATGTCGCCGTCACTCGGTGTCGGCATCGGGATGGCCTACGTTCCCGCCGGTCTGGCTGATGAGGGCACGACACTCGAGATCGACGCCCGCGGCCGCCCGGTGGCGGTGCGGGTTGCGGCAAAGCCCCTGTATGTCAAGGAGAGCGTCACATGAGCGACGAGAGCTACCCCGAGGAACTGCGCTACCACGACGCCCACGACTGGGTCCGGATCGACGGTGACACGGCGACGTTCGGCATCACCTGGTACGCCCAGGACACGCTCGGCGAGGTGGTGTTCTTCAGCCCGCCCGACGTCGGCCAGAGCGTGGCCAAGGATGCCGACTACGGTGAGCTCGAGTCGACCAAGGCGGTGTCTGCGCTCGTCGCGCCGCTCTCGGGCGAGGTGGTCGAGGTGAACACGGGCCTCGACGGAAACGAGAGCCAGATCAACGACGACCCCTACGGCGCCGGCTGGCTCGTCAAGGTGCGGCTGGGCGATCCGGCCGAGGCCGACGGGCTCATGACCGCCGCCGCCTACCGCGAGCTGCTCGAGTCACTGTGACCTTCACGTCGCTGACCGAGTCGGACCTGAAGGTGATGCTGGACACGATCGGAGTCGCCTCGGTCGCCGAGCTCTTCACCGAGATCCCCCCCGGGGTGCGCCTCGACCGGCCGCTGCGGATCGATCCGGCGCTGACCGAGGCCGAGCTGTGGGCGCACCTGACCGAGCTTGCCGGGCGCAATATCGACACCGGCCGCGAGCTCTCGTTTCTCGGCGCGGGCATCTACGACCACTACGTGCCCGCCGTGGTGGACGCCGTCATGCAGCGGGGCGAGCTCCTGACCGCATACACGCCGTACCAGCCGGAGATGAGCCAGGGGACGCTGCAGGCGATCTTCGAGTACCAGACCGCGATCTGCGAGCTGACCGGGATGGACGTCTCCAACGCGTCCGGCTACGACGGCACCACGGTCGCCGCCGACGCCTGCTACGTCGCGAAGCAGACGACCGGGCGCGGGCGGGTTGTGGTCGCCCAGACGCTCAACCCGCAGGCGCGCCAGGTGGTGCGCACGTTCGCGCCCGGCTTCGGCATGGAGGTGGTCGAGGTGCCGCACACCGGCGGCACCACCGATCCCGACCGGTTCGCGGCCGCCTGTGAGGGCGCCGCGTGCGCGATCTTCCCGCAGCCCAACTTCTTCGGCTGCCTCGAGCCCGCTCCCGAGCTGGCGGCGGCCGCCGCGGGCGCCGGGGCGCTGCCCGTCGCCCATGTCGACCTGATGACGCTGGGCGTGCTCGAGGCGCCGGGCGCGTACGGGTGCGCGCTTGCGATCGGCGAGGGCCAGTCGGCCGGAAACCACATCTCCTACGGCGGCCCCCACTATGGCTTCCTGGCCGCGCGCTCGGAGTACATCCGCAAGCTGCCGGGGCGGATCGTCGGCGAGACCCACGATCACGACGGCAGGCGCGGCTTCGTGCTGACGCTGCAGACGCGCGAGCAGCACATCCGGCGCGAGAAGGCGACCTCGAACATCACGACCAACCAGACGCTCCTGGCGGTCGCCGGGCTGATCTACCTGAGCTGGCTCGGGCCGGACGGCCTGCGCGACGTCGGCCGGGCGTGTCTCGCGCTGTCCGAGCATGCCAGGGGCCGGCTCGGGGTGCCGCTCGCGTTCGACCGCCCGACCTTCCAGGAGTTCGCGATCCGCACCGGCCGGCCCGCCGGGGAGGTGATCCGGGCCGCCCGGAAGCTGGGCGTGCATCCCGGCTACGCGCTCGGGCGCGATTACTCCGACATGGACGACGCGCTGCTCGTGTGCCTGACCGAGAAGCGCTCCGCGGCCGATATCGACCGCCTGGCAGAGGTGCTGCACGAGGTGGGGGTGGCGGCATGAAGCTGATCTACGAGAAGTCACGCGCCGGCCGGCGCTCATCGCGTATCGCCGATCCGGGGGTGCCCCCTGCCGAGGTCCCGGCCGCGCTCGCCCGCCGCACCCCGCCGCGGCTGCCCGAGCTGGCCGAGCCAGAGCTCGTGCGGCACTACACCGAGCTCTCGACGCGGACGTTCGGCATCGACACGGGCTTCTACCCGCTCGGCTCGTGCACCATGAAATACAACCCGCGCATCAACGAGCGCGCCGTGGGGCTGCCCGGCTTCCAGGATCTCCACCCTTATCAGGAGGACGACGGTGCCCAGGGCGCGCTGGAGCTGATGTGGCGGCTGCAGGAGATGCTGGCCGAGGTGGTGGGCCTGGACGCGGTCACGTTGCAGCCGGCCGCCGGGTCGCAGGGCGAGCTGACCGGCCTCACCCTGATGCGGGCGTACTTCGCCGACCGCGGCGAGGACCGCAGCGAGGTCGTGATCCCCGACACCGCCCACGGCACGAATCCCGCCAGCGTGGCGATGGCCGGCTACACGCTCGTCCGCGTGAAGACGGACATGCGCGGCAACGTCGACATCGACGACCTGCGTGGCAAGGTGGGCCAGCACACGGCCGGCCTGATGCTGACAAACCCCTCCACGCTGGGGCTGTTCGAGGAGCGGATCGTCGAGATCGCCGAGATCTTCCACTCGGCCGGGGCGCTGCTCTACTACGACGGCGCCAACCTGAACGCGGTCTGCGGCATCTCGCGCCCGGGCGACATGGGGTTCGACATCGTGCACTACAACCTGCACAAGACGTTCTCCCAGCCGCACGGCGGCGGCGGGCCGGGCGGCGGCCCGGTGGCGGTGCGGAGCGACCTCGAGCAGTTCCTGCCCGTGCCGGTGGTGGCACGCGACGGAGACCGCTTCCGGCTCGAATACGACCGTCCCAAGACGATCGGCAAGGTGCGCGGGTTCGGCGGCCCGTTCGGCGTGTTCGTGCGTGCCTATGCCTTCATGCGCATGTGGGGCCCGGGTCTGCGCGACATGTCGGAGGCCGCCGTGGTGAACGCCAATTATGTGCTGGCGCGGCTGCGCGACGCCTACGAGCTGCCGATCGACCGTCACTGCATGCACGAGTTCGTCGTCTCGGCACGGGGCCTCAAGCGCGAGCACGGCGTCACGGCGCTCGACGTCGCCAAGCGGCTCATGGACCACGGCTTCCACCCGCCCACGGTCTATTTCCCGCTCATCGTCGCCGAGGCACTGATGATCGAGCCCACCGAGACCGAGACGCGCGAGACGCTGGACGCCTTCTGCGACGCGATGGTCGCCATCGCGAACGAGGCGGCCGAGGATCCGCAGATGCTCAAGGACGCCCCCCACACACGCCCGGTCTCGCGCCTGGACGAGGCCGAGGCGGCCAAGCGCCTGCTCGTGCGCTACGGCTTCGCCGACCACCCGACCTCGGAGTAGACAGCGTTTTGCTGCAGGCGGTCGCGTTCGATCACGGCGATACGCTGGCGGAGTTCCGCTGGGACGACGGGCTGTGGCGGTGCGGGGTGCGGGCCATGCTCGAGGCTGCCGGCGGCGACCCGGCCCTGACCGACCGGGCGGCCGAGGCGCTGCGGCGCCGGTTCGGCGAGCGCGACCCGGGCGACCTCACCGAGCTCGACTACCCCGCGGCGGTCGCCGCTGTCCTGTCCGGGCTGGGCGGCCCGGCGGATTCCGCGGCGGTGCGGCGCGGCATCGAGGCCGAGTACCGCTGCTGGGCGCCCGCCCGGCTTGTGCATCCGCAGGCGCTCGCCCTGCTCGACGGCGTGCGCGCCCGTGGGCTGCGCTGCGCCGTGGTCGCCAACACGTTCGACCCGCCGGATCTCTTCCGGGCCGACCTGCGGGCGCAGGGCATCGCCGAGCGGGTGGACGCCGTGGTGCTGTCGTGCGAGGTGGGGTGGCGAAAGCCGCACCCCGCCGTGTACGCCGCCGTTGCGGCGGCGCTTGCCGCCGCCCCCGCCGAGGTGCTGTTCGTGGGCGACCGGCTGGCCGACGATGTCGTTGGCCCCGCCGCCGCCGGCATGCGGACGTGCCTGGCCACCTGGTACCGGCTCGACCCGGGCGATCGCTCCGCCGCGGATGCCGTGTGCGCGCAACCCCTCGATCTGCTGGGCGAACTCGAAGGGATTGTCGAATTCCGATCCCCCGGTAAGATCTGACGATGGGCCGCATCCGACAGTCGCTGCCGGTCGCTCCCCGCTCCTCCGATGTGGAGTGCCGTCGCTGCGGCGTGGTGTGCCAGAAGGTCGTGCACCCGTCCCGCTGTCTCGACCAGGCTTGCCCGTTCCTGTACGCCTACGACGCGTTCGGCCGCACCTACGTCGGCTGCACGCAGGAGATCTTCGCCGCGGACATCGACATCGAGGTGCTCGAGCGGGCGCGACGCCGCCGCAACGGCTTTGGCTCGGTGCGCGCGGTGCGCGAGCCGCTGCCCATCTGCCCGGCCGACGTCGAGCGTGCCTACGAGAACCGCGAGGATCCGATGGGCTGCATCAATCCCGAGTTCCACGAGCTCCCCGACCGGCCGAGCTTCCGCGTCATCCGCGGCGACGAGTAGCTGAATAATTGGGGCCTGGCCCGATTACTTCACCGAAGGCGAGCATGCCCACGTCGACGGCCGTCATGCCGCCGTCCACGGTCAGCACCGCGCCCGAGATGTAGCTCGCCTCATCCGAGGCCAGGAACAGCGCCGCGGCGGCAACCTCGTCGGGCAGCGCGGGCCGGCCGAGCGGGACGTGCTGCGTGGCCCGCCGGTAGGCCGCCTCGACATCGTCCCCGAGCGCCGCCATCTCGCCGTCGGCCATGGGCGTTCGCACCCATCCCGGGCAGATCGCATTCACGCGCACGCCGCGGGGGCCGAGGGTGACGGCGAGCGACTTGGTGAGCATCACCAGGCCCGCCTTGGAGACCGCGTATGAGGGGTCGCCCGGGCCGGCCACGAGCGCCGCGACCGAGGCCACGTTCACGATCGCGCCGCGCTGCTGCGCGAGCCCGTCGGCCGCCAGCGCGCACAGCTCGTGCGCGCTGGTCAGGTTGACAGCGAGCACCTCGTCCCAGCCGCCGTCGCCGATGCCGGCGTTGTTCACGAGCGCATCGAGCGGGCCGGTTTCCTCGAGCGCGCGGCGGCGGTCGCCCGCATCGGCGACGTCGCCCGCGACGACCCGCTCGGAGACCCGTTCGAGCTGCTCCCGGCGCCGCCCCATCGCCCACACCGTGGCGCCCTCGGTGGCAAAACGGCGTGCGATCGCCGCTCCAATGCCCGAGCCGCCGCCCGTGACCAACACCCGTTTGCCGTCAAGCCGCCCCACGCAGCACCTCCACCCGGTCGTCGGCATCCCCGGGCGGGCGCCGCAGCCGCTTGCGTGTGGAGTCGCGGCGCTTGTCCTCGAGCCGCTCCTCCTTGGCCGCGCGGGTCGGCCGGCTGGGGCGGCGCGGGGGAGGCGGCGGGGCGAGGGCGGAGCGCATCAGCGTGCAGAACCGCTCGGTGGCGAGACGGCGATTGCGGTACTGGCTGCGCTCGTCCTGCGCCACCACCCGCAGCCGGCCGTCGGCGTCGAGGCGCGAGCGCAGCCGCCGCCGCGCCAGCTCCCGCTCGGAGTCGGTGAGGGTCGGGCTGCCCTCGAGATCGAAGGTCAGCTCGACGCGGGTCGACGACGTGTTCACATGCTGGCCGCCCGGTCCGCTGCTGCGAGTTGCCCGGTACTCCAGCTCGGACGGGGGCAGGGGCCGGGAGGCGCCGATGTCAAGCACCGGCCCGCTCGGTCGCCCATCGGCGCGCACCGCTGCGCTGGAGCCGGCGCAGCACCTTGATGCTGCGCGCATACGGCTCCTGCTCGTCGTCTCCGGGGGTCTCCATCACCGCTGCGAGCTCCTGCACCGCAGGGTGCCCCAGGATCACGGCGAGCCCCTTGCCCATCACGCCCTTGCCGACCTCGGCGTGGCGGTCGCGCTGTGAACCGAGGGCGACGGCCGCATCGTTCACGTGCAGGCAGGTGAGCCGCCGCAGGCCGAAGCGCTCGTCCACCTCGGCCATGAGCTCGTCGACCCGCCCGGGGTCGGTGACGTCGACGCCCGACGCCCACAGGTGGCAGGTGTCCAGGCAGACGCCCACGCGGTCGGGGCGGCCGAGGGTGTCGATGACGCGCTCGATCTCGTCGAGGCCGACTCCCATGGTGCCGCCCGCGCCCGCGGAGTTCTCGATCACGAGCTTCGTCGCCGACGCGGGATCGGCCGCGGCGAGCACCCGGGACATCGCCTCGGTCACCTGCGGCAGGACGGCGTCGAGGCCGCGGCCGAGGTGGCTGCCGAGATGGAAGACGACGCCGTCGGCCGCGATCGCCTCGGCGGCGGTCATCGTGTCGGCGAGGGCCTTCACGGACTTCGAGTACACCTCGCGGTCGGACGCGCCCAGGTTGATCAGGTAGGTGGCGTGACATACGACGACGGCGACGCGGGCCGGCTTGCGGGCGGCCCTGAACCGTGCGGCGGCCTCGGGATCGACGGCGGGATGCCGCCACATACGCGGGCTCTGCGTGAAGATCTGCAGCGAGGTGGCGCCGATCGCGCGGGCGCGCTCGAGCGCCTTGTGTGCGCCCCCGGCCACGCCGAGATGGGCTCCGTGGTGCATCCGCCGATGGTAGTCGGCGGAGACAAACCATCTGGAAGGCGTGTTTCCACTCCGCGCGCCTGGCCGCCGTGTCCGCTGCTGGGGTTGACGACGATTGGTGGCGCTGCGGCTGCGAACCGTCGCCTCGCATCGTCCTCGGTCGCGCCCATACCAAACCGGCATGAAGCTCCCTGCGTCCTTGCGATGCTTGGTTCTCGCCGCCCAGAGCATCACGGGGAGTGGAAACAAACCATCTAGACTGACCCGCCGTGTCCCGCCCCATCTGCGTCCGCATGCCGCCCAGTCCGACCGGGCAGTTCCATGTCGGCACGGTGCGGACGATGCTCTTCAACTGGCTCTTCGCCCGCGGCAACGGGGGTCGTGTGGTCCTGCGCTTCGAGGACACCGACGTCGCCCGCTCGACCGAGGCGGCGGTCGAGCACGCCGAGGCCGTCCTGCGCTGGCTCGGGATCGACTGGGACGACGGCCCGTACCGGCAGACGCAGCGCTACCCCCTCTACACGGCCGCGGTCGAGAAGTTGATCGCCGACGGCGCGGCCTATCGCTGCTACTGCACCGAGGACGAGCTCAAGGCCGACCGCGCCCGGCGTCAGGCCGAGGGGCGGCCGCTGATCTACGACGGCCGCTGCCGTGCGCGCCCTGCCTCGGAGCGCGATGCGCTGGCGGCGCAGGGCCTGCCGTCGGTCGTGCGCCTGGCGCTTCCGCAGACCGGGACGACCGTGATCGAGGACATCGTCCACGGCACGGTTCAATGGGAGAACGCCCTCCTGGGCGATCACGTGATCCTGCGCTCGGACGGCTCTCCCACCTACCAGTTCGCGAATCCCTTCGACGACATCCAGATGGGGATCACACATGTCATCCGCGGCGAGGACCTGCTGCCGTCCACGCCCCGTCAGCTCGCGCTCTACCGCGCGTTGGACGCGCCCGAGCCGACCTTCGCGCACCTGCCGATGGTGCTCGGCCCGGACAAGCGCAAGCTCTCGAAGCGCCACGGCTCGATCTCGGTCGAGGAGTTCGTGGACGTGGGCGTGGTCGCCGATGCGCTCGTGAACTACCTGGCGCTGGTGGGGTGGAGCTACGACGACCACACGACCTTCATGACGCGCGCCGAGCTCGTCGAGCGCTTCACGCTCGAGCGGGTCAACCGCAGCCCGGGCGTGTTCGACCCCGAGAAGCTCGAGTGGCTGAACGGCGAGCACCTGCGGGCGATGTCGCCCGACGCGTTCGCGGCCGCGCTGCAGGAGTACCTGCGCTCGTCCGGGTCGGCCCTCGCAACGCAGCCGGAGCGGGTGGCGCAGGCGGCGCCGCTCGTCCACGAGAAGATGCGGGTGCTCTCGCAGTTCGAGCGCCTCGCCGGGTTCCTGTTCGGGCCGCCCGAGATGGACCCCGCCGCCTGGGAGCGGGTCCGCTCCGACGAGCGCGCGCCGGCGTCGCTCGCGGCCGTCCGCGATGGGCTGGCGGCCGTCGCGGATTGGCGCGCGGAGAATATCGAGGCGGCGCTGCATGCCGCCTGCGAGCAGGTGGGGGCCAAGCCGCGGGTGGTGTTCATGCCCGTGCGCGTGGCCCTGACCGGCGGCACCGTCTCGCCCGGGTTGTATGAGAGCCTCGAGCTTGTCGGCCGCGACGAGTCGCTGCGGAGGATCGACGCCGCGATCGCGTCCCTCGGCGGCTGAGGAGCCTGCGGTTTTTGTGCAGGAATCCGGTGGGCGGCGGACAAGAGCATGACTGGGCATGTACGGGTCCGTCCACTCATCCGCATCGATCGTGCGCCTCTCTGTGGCGGGCGTCGTGCTGTGGATCGTGCTCTCGCTGGGCCTCGCGACCGTCGTCGGCGTGGCCGCGTGGACGCTCGGGCACGAGGCCGGCGCAGCCTACTCGCCGGCCCAGGTGACCAGGCTCCAGAGCCAGACCTACACGCGTGGCTACTCCGCCGGCTATCACGACGGTCGCGCCAACCGCCCGGCCGCTCCCTGACCCCCACCCGTTTGGGTGGGTTGGAGGAGGGGGTTTTGCCCGCCCCCGCGACAGGGGACGGGCGGGCCGCTAGAGTCAACCCCCGTGGGGGTCTATCTGCTGCATGATCTGGCGCAATGGGCCGGGGCGACGGCCGTCCTGGCCGCGCTCGGCTGCATCATCGCGGCCATCCTGGGCGTGCAGATGTCGGCATCGGTGTTCCTGCCGGGCGAGGCCGCGTTCGACCTCGCCAAGACGATGGCGGTGCTCGGGGGCTCGGCCGTGTTCGTCGCTGCGGCGTCTGCGACCCTGTACTTCTGGCTGATCGGGGTCGCCTCGGGCTGGTCGGCGCTGCTGATCGAGGTCAGTCTCCTGGGTGGCACGCTCGTGTTCGCGGGGACGCTCGGGATGCTGCTCGACCGCGGCCGCCGCGCCCGCGCGCATCGCTGACGGGTCCGCCGGGTAGGGTTCCGGCATGCGCGAACGGCTCCGCGACCGTGCGGTGCTCCTGGCGGCGATCGCGGCCGTTTGCCTCGCTCTGCTGGGCACGTACTCGTGGTCGCAGACCGCCCCGACGCGGTGCCCGCCGACCGGTGTGTGCCTCGAGGGCCAAACCCACCGGATCCACCCGCTGCGCGCCCGGATCGAGTGGGCCGGGGCCGTGGTGATGGTGGTCGGCGCGGCCAGCCTGGCCGTCACCGGCCGAAACCGCAAGTCGCGCTAGGAACCCGGTTCGAGAATCCGTCAGGCGGCGAGTCGCCGGGTGGCCCCGGACCATGCGGCCAGGGCGGCCGCATCGGGTTCGATGACCGGCCGTCCCGCCGCCCGTGCCAGCCGCTCGTGGCCGCCGCAGGCCGGGTGCAGCGGCACGTATCCGTCGACCCCGGCGTGCAGCCGGGGGCCGTCGCCGCCTGCCAGCGGGTGGCTCAGGATGACGATGTCGGCCGCGTCGTCCAGGCTGACCCCGGCCTCCTGCGCCGCGCGCATGACGCGCGCCTCGCACTGGGCTTCGCCAGGCGCCGTGCGCGGATCGGCCAGCAGGTAGAGGCACGCGCCGTGCCCGGGCGCCACCCCTGTCACCCAGGCGGCGAGCAGGTCGCCCAGCCGGTCGTGGCCGCGCCATGCCGGGGTGGCCAGCAGCCGCATCCGGGCTTCCTCGAGCTCGAGTGGCGCCGGATCGGGGGCGGCATGGCGGGGCGGTCGCGCGGCCAGCGCGGCGATCCGAGCGCGATACTGCCCGGCCACCTCGTCCCATGACAGGGCGGCCGCCGCCGCACGGGCCGCCCGGCCGCGCTCCGCGCGAGCGTCGGCGCCGGCCACGGCCTCGACCAGCAGCTCGCGCAGGTGGCCGGGGTCGGGCTCGAGCATCCACGGCCACCCGGCGGTGGCCCACCGGCCGCAGCGCTGCTCGGGATACCGGTTGCGGCGGGAGCGGATGCGCCAGCCGGCGGCGTCCGGGCAGAACTCGTCGGTGGGGCCGCCGGCGGTGACAATCACGGGCAGACCGCACGCCATGGCCTCGAGCACGGGCATCCCGAATCCCTCGCCCCGGTACGGGTGCACGAGCACGTCGCAGGCGCGGTAGAGCGACGCGAGCTCCGAGACGGGCATGTCGCGGTGGAGGTAGACGATCCGCGGCAGCTGCCCGGAGTCGGAGTACTCCCGCAGCTTGCGGCGGTCGGCCTTGGGGTAGATCCCGTCGGCGCCGAAATCCTTGATGACGAGGGTGACGTCGTCGCGGCCTGAGAAGGCGTCCAGAAAGGCAGCCACCAGCAGGTCGGGCCCCTTGCGGTCGATCAGGCCGCCGACGAACAGCAGCCGAACCCCCGGGGCGTCAAGCGGCATGGCCGCGCCCGCGGGCGAGAACGTCTCCAGGTCGACGCCGTTTGGCACCACCACCACCCGGTCGGGATCGACGCCGGACTCGACGTAGGTGTCGCGGACATGCGCGCTCGGCACCCACAGCTCGTCGACGTTGCGGTTGATGCCCTCGACCCACTCGGCGGGCGCCGCCCCGAACTCCCACGGTTGGATCACCGCCAGGCGCCCGGACGCGGGCGGGCGCAGATCCGGGGGAAACTGGTGGCGCACCTCCACCTGCGCCGGCAGCGGCAGGGCCGGGCCGGCACCGCCGCCGGTGCGCGAGATGCGCTCGAGCGCGATCCCGTCCATCCCCTCGAGCCGGTCGCAGACGCCGCGGTTCACGCCGGCGAGGCTCTCGGTCGAGCCGTGGTCGCCCCGCCAGCGAACGCTGACCGGCGCGACCCCGAGGTGGCTGCGGCGAGGGCGCTCGCCGCGGTAGTACGCCTCGAGGTCGTCCACGTGAGCGGCAAACGCCGCGGGCGCCGAGATGCCCGCCTGCAGCCGTTCCAGCAGGCCGGGCTCCTGCGCCAGGCGGTCGAGTGCGCGGGCGAGGTCGGCGGCGTCGCGGCCGTCGAACAGCAGGCCGTTCTGGCCGTCCACGACGAAGTCGGTGATCCCGCCCATGCGTGCTGCCACCACCGGCACCCGCCCGGCCAGGCACTCCGAGACCATGAGCGGCGCGCAGTCCCACCAGACCGAGGGAATCACGGCGACGTCCACGGCCGCGAGCAGCTCGGGCAGCCCGGCATGATCGAACCGGCCGCAGATCTCGACAACACCGCGGGTGTCGCGCGCCGCCAGGTCGGCGGCGAAGGCCGGTGGCACCTCGCCGTGGATCCGCACCTGCACCGGCACGTCAGTGCGCTGGGCGGCGTCGATCAGCAGGCTCGGCCCCTTTTGCGGCAGCGCGGAGCCGAAGAAGCCGACCACGAGCTCGGATCCGAGCCGGCCGGGTCGGCGGTCGCGCCCGAGCGCCTCCCAGATGTCGCCATCCTCGGGCATGGCCTGGGGGACGACATCGATGCCGTCGGCGGCGTACCCGGCTCCGACCAGGGTCGCCCGCATCGCCTCCGACACCGCCAGGCAGATGTCGACGCCACGCGTGAACCGCCCGCGCACCTCGTCGAGCCGGTTCCGGTAGGCGTCGGCGTCGAGGCTGCCGACGCAGGCCGCGCAGTCCCCGCCGCGGTCGCCGGGTCCGTGGCACAGCTCGAGCCGGTCGGTGAAGAGGTAGCCGCGCGGGCAGGCGAGCCAGTAGTTGTGGGTCGTGAACACCGAGCGGATCCCGCGCACCGCCGCCTCGTCGATCAGGGCCGCGCCCAGGTTGTGCAGGTTGTGAAAGTGGACGACCTCGGGCCGGATGCGGTCGAGCAGCTCGGCGAAGGCCCGCGTGATCGGCGGGTCGTCCACCTCGCGGTCGGGCCGCCCGAGGTCGAGCAGTCCGTGGGGGCGGTTGAACACTCCGACGAGGCGGACGCCGTCCTCCCACCATTCCCGTATCTGATACGGCTCCGGGGGCTCGACCCGCCCGACGGCGGCATGGAACACCGTCACGTCGTATCCGCGCCGTGCCAGCTCCTTGGACACCTGCCGGGGCACGATCGTGCCGCCGCCCGAGTCGTTGTAGCCGAACGAGGTCATGACGATCCGGCGGCGCCCGCGCAGGCCGTCTTCTCGCAGGCGGCCGGCGAGCTGCGGCAGGGGGAGAGCCCGGCGTTCGAGCGCGTCGGCCAGCAGCACGAGCGCCGCCGCCCGCGAACCGGCCTCCGGTGCGAGCGTCGCCCAGTCCTCGCGCTCGACGGCGGCCGCGAGCGCCCGCGAGACCTCGTCGAGCTCGCGCTCCCTGGCCGACTCGTCCGAGAAGTTCTCGCCGTGGCGGCGGTAGCGGATCAGCGGCCCGCCACCACAGTGGCGAAAGCGGAACCTGGGGGCCGCCCGCAGCCACAGGTCGAAGTCGTTGCACATCGGGTAGGCCCCGTCGTAGCCGCCCACCTCGGCGTACACGCGCCGGTGGATCATGGTCGTCGGGTCGACCAGGTAGTTGTGGCGCCGCACCAGCATGTGCATCAGCGCCTCGGGCTCGAACTCGGCCGAGCGCCACTCGCCCACGACGCGGCCGGAGGCGTCGACCGTGACCGCGTCGCCGTGCACCACCCCCGTGTCGGGATGCGCGTCGAAGACGGCCACCTCGCGGCTGAGCCGGTCGGGGAGCGCGATGTCGTCGTGGCCGAGGCGTGCGATCAGCTCGCCGCGGGCGTGCTCGACGATCGAGTTGTATGCGGCGGCGATGCCGCGGTTCTCGGCGTGGGTGACGACGCGCACGCGCGGGTCGGAGGCGTACCTGGCGATCACGGCGGGGGTCGAGTCGGTGGAGGCGTCGTCGACGATCAGGAGCTCGAACTCGGCGTAGTCCTGGGCGAGGCAGCTCTCGATCGCCTCGGCCAGGAAGCGCTCGCCGTTGTAGGCGGCGATGCCCAGGGTGACGCGAGGGCTGCTCACGCCGCCCTCCGCACCAGCAGCCGCCCGAGAATCCGCTCGAGTGCCGCCTCGCAGGCCGATGTCCCGAGCGTCGCGGACACCAGCTCGCGGCCTCCGGCCGAGAGCTGCGCCCAGAGCGCGTCATCCTGGCTCAGCCGCACGATCGCCCCCGCGAACTCCTGTGCCGAATCGGCGATCAGCATGCCGCGGGTGGGGCGGTCAAAGCCCTCCGCTGCGATCGATGTCGCGACCACCGGGACCCCCGCGGCGAGCGACTCGCCGACCTTGCCCTTCAGCCCCGCGCCGAACCGGAGCGGCGCGATCGAGACACGCCGCCCGGCCAGCTCGTCCTCCACCGACGGCAGGAACCCAAGCGGTTCGGCGCCGGCGGCGGCCACCTGCTCGGCGAGCTCCGCGGGCATGCCCGACCCGGCCACGCACACCGGCTCGGTGTGCCCGGCGGAGCGCAGCAGCGGCATCACCTCGGCACACAGCCACCGCACCGCGTCGGCGTTGGGCGCGTGCCCGTAGCTGCCGACGAACAGCGCGCCGCGCCGGTCATCGAGCGATGCCACCGCCTCTGCGAGGCGGTGCACATTGCCGAGCACGTCGACGTCGGCGTCCGGGAGCAGGCCTGCGAGCAGCGCGCGCTCGTCCTCGGTCACCGCCAGGACGATGTCGGCGGCCGCGTAGGCGGCGAGCTCCCGGGTGCGTTCGTGCCCGGCCCGGACCAGGCCGACCTCGTCGCCCGCCAGCTCCGCCGCGCGGCGCATGCGCAGGAAGTGCACGTCCACCGAGTCGACGGCGATCCGCGTGCGCGGGGACACCGCCCGCAGGACGGGCACCGCTCGCTGCGCCAGGGTGTGGAACGACACCAGCGCCGCGTCGAATCCGCGCCGAAGCAGCGCATCCAGGTCGTCGCCGCGGTCGGCGGCGGCCACCTCGATGCCCTCGGCCTCGAAGCGCGCGACCGCCGCCTCGAAGCTCGCCGATGTTTCACATGCCAGCGTCGTCCGAAACCCCATCCGCCGCAGCGCCAGCGCGATCTCGGAGGCCCGCGTGTGGCCAGCGCTCCGGCTCGGCTCCGGCATGTCGGGGTAGAAGAACAGCACGGACTCCCGCTCCCCCCGCGGACCCGGCGGCAGCGGCCGCCGCCGCTCCGGCCGCTCGACGATCCCTCGGGCCGCGTCGGATCCGGGCGCCTCGCGGGCGGTGCGCATGCCCAGGTCGACGGCCTCGCGGACGCGCTGTGCGAGAGGGAGGGTGGTGGCTGCGGCGAGGGTGGCCAGGGCGGTGTTGGGGGGGACGCCCAATTGGCAATTCGAGTTAACGCCAATTGGCCGTCCCCCCTCCCGGTACCGCTCCGTCTCGACCCCGTTGCGGAACGCCCGCAGGAGGATGTAGCTCTCGTCGATCCGGTCGGGCTCGATGCGGTGGCCGACGGCGGCGGCGGCCACGTAGCGGCCGGCGCCCAGGCCGAGGCGGTCGACGTGGGTGGCTGCCAGGAACTCCTCGCCCCCGAGGGCGCCGCCCTCGCCCGCGCCGAAGCGGACGTCGAAGCCGCCGGCGGCGGCGAGCGCTTCGCGCCGGATCGCCCAGTTGGCGCCGAACACCTCGGCCCGGCCGGGGAAGTCGAGGTCGGCGTCACCGAGGGAGAGCACGCTGAAGAAGGACTCCATGCCGGCGGGCGGCCAGCCGGCGGGGCGCTCGGGCGGCCACAGCGCATGGATGGGCCCGCCGGCGATCGCCAGCCCGGGGTCGGTGAAGGCGTCGCGCAGGCTCTCGATCCAGCCGGGCGCGGGTCGGGCATCGTCGTCGAGGTAGACCAGCACGTCGTTTCGGGCGGCGGCGGCACCGGCGTTTCGCGCCCGGGACAGCCCGGCCACCGGTTCGCGCACGAGTCGCACGCCTTCGGGCAGCTCGCACCGGAGCGGCTGCGCGCCGTTGTCGACGACGACGAGCTCGCCACCCGCGAGCACGCCGTGGGCGACGCAGGCCTCGACGCACTCGCGCACCTCGTCCGGGCGGTCGCGGGTGCAGACGATCACGCTCACGGCCGGCCCGGCGGAGACTCGCTCGACGACCGCGTCGGCGACGATCACCAGGCGCCGCGACGCGGCGGCGAGAAGCACCTCCTGGTGCCCCTCGCGGGCGCCTGCGAGCGGCTGGCGCTCGATCCACCACCGCCGCGGCGCCGCCAGGCAGTCGAGGGCGAGCGCATCGGGCGCGGCCTCGCCGGCAGCGAGCGGCCACAGGCTGCCGTCGCCGGAGACGCGGTAGCCGTGCACCTCGCCGGCGCCGCTCACGAGCACCGGGGCGGCGAGATCCGCCCCGCCGTGCACGGCCGCGGTCAGCGGCTCGGCGAACCCGGGCCGGGGACGGGCGATCCCCGAAAGCGCGATGCAGACCTCGGCCGACGCCGCGCCGGCCGCAGCGGCGAGGGCGGCGCGGCGCCCGATCGGGCGCTCGCTGCGATGGATGCCGACGTCGCCCTCGAGCCGGTGCAGGAGCGCCTGTGTCTCGGGACCCGATGCGTCGTCCACGACAACGACCTCGACGTCGGGCGCAAGGTCACAGGCCACCAGTGCCTCGATCTGCGCCCACAGCGCCAGGGGGTTGTCCCGGGCGACGATCAGGATCGCCGTTCTCACCCCGCGGCCGCCATGATCGCGGCGTGGTTCTGACGCGTGTTCTCGTCGGCGGGATCGAGCTCGAGGGCGGTCGCGGCCGCTTCGCGCGCTCCGTGGCGGCCGAGCGCATGCAGGGCGACCGCGAGGTCGTTCCATGCCGCCGCGAGCGTCGGCGCCCACTCGATCGCACGCGTGAAGAGGCCCGCCGCGCCGGCCACGTCGCCGTCTCCGAAGAGCTCCTCGCCCTCATCCACGAGGGTCTGCGCCGCGACGTCGTCACCCGCTTCCCGGGCGGCGGCGGCGACGGCGGCGGCGCAGGCTGGGTCGTGCCGCTCGCGCCCGATCGCCCACAGGTACTGGCGCAGGACGCGGCTGTGCGGGAACCGCCGCACCGTCTCGATCAAAAACTCGACCGGAACCGCCTGCCAGCACCAGAAGTGGTCGCGGGTGTAGTGCTCGTCCATCGCCCGCCCGAACTCCTCGGCGCTGACCAGGCTCCCGATCGCTTCGTCGTACATGCCGACGAAGTGGTGGGTCATCGTCTCGACCATGCGATCGCCCCAGTGGATGTCGGTCGATCCGCTGACGAGCAGGCGGCCGGCCACGACGCACGGCCCGTCGTGGGAGGCCTGGAAGAACCAGATCAGCGGGAAGTACATGTTGGTCGTGGCCGACGCGGACACCGCCCGCCGCAGGGGGTCGAGGCGCACGATCGATGCCGACATGAACGTCAGCCAGTGGTGCTGGGCCACGAACAGGCGGCCCGGATCGGCGTGTACCTCGATGCGCTCGGGGCAGCGCGAGCCGACCTTCAGCCGCCCGTCCGGATGGACGAACCGGTGCGGCATATGCAGCCAGGCCGGGCGGTGCTCGCGCAGAAGCTCGGCCACGTGCGCGACCGCCCCCGGCTCCGGCTCGTCGTCGTCGCCGATGCACCACAGGTAGTCGCATTCGGGCGCGTGCCGGATCAGCCAGCGGATGTTGCCCTCGGCGCCCAGGTTCGCGCTCTGCCGGTGCCCGCGCAGGGTCGGCATGCGCGTGGCCATCTCCGTGAGCACGGCCGGCGTCTCGTCATCGGAGGCGTTGTCGGCCACGAGCACCACGATGTCGCCGTCGTCGCCCAGCTCGTCGTGCAGGCGCGTCAGAAGCCTGCGCAGCTGCGGCGCCCGGTTCCAGGTCGGGATGCAGATCGCGAGCAGCGGCCGGCTCATGCTGCCAGGCCCACCGCGGTGCCGGCCTGCCCGCGGTACCAGGCCTCCGTCCGCCGCAGTCCCTCGTCGAGCCCATGGGCGGGCTGCCAGCCGAGCACCGACCGGGCCTTGGCGGCCGACAGGTACTGGTGGGGGATCTCGTGCAGTGCGCCCCCGCGGATGTCCAGCTCGAGGTCCCGCCGGCCGCAGGCCTCGAGCACGCGCCGCGCCATCTCGGCCGCCGTCAGCTGCAGCTCGTTCGAGAAGTTCCAGGCCTCGCCGGCGATCCCCGGCTCGTGCGCGCGCTCCGCCAAGTCGATGTATGCCTCAGCGGCATCCTCGACGTACAGGTAGTCGCGGATGAGCGTGCCGTCGCTGCGCAGCACCGGGCGCTCGCCGCGCAGGGCCGAGCGGATCGTGCCGGGGACGAGCCGGCTGTAGTTGAGGTCGCCGCCGCCGTAGAGGTTGCCGCACCGGGTGACGACGATCGGCATGTCGTACGTGGCCGCGTAGCTCTGGGCAATGAGGTCTGCGCAGCTCTTGGAGACGTCGTACGGATGCCGGCCGCAGAGCGGCTGGTCCTCGCGGTAGGGCAGCTGCGACTGGCTGCCGTAGGCCTTGTCCGACGACGCAACCACGATCCGGCTGGGCCGGCCGCTGCGCCGGCAGGCGTCGAGCACCTCCCACGTGCCTTCGACGTTCGAGCGCATCGTGCCGGCCGGGTCGCGCAGCGCGTGCTCGACGATCGTCTGCGCGCCCAGGTGGAAGACGGCGTCGATCTCGTACTCCGCGAGCACCCGCTCGACCAGGCACCCGTCGCGCAGGTCGCCGAAGACGGTCACGCAGCGGCCGCCGCCCGCGCCGGTGTAGAAGAGGCTTTCGGGAACCAGGTCGCGCACCAGCGCCACGACGCCCGCTCCCCGCTGCGAGAGCGCTGCGCAGAGCCACGGCCCCAGCAGGCCCGTCGCCCCGGTCACGAGCACCTGGCGGTCGCGCCAGAAGCTCACGCCGCCGCCCGCATCCCGTCCGCGGCGAGCAGGTCGAGCAGTGACACGATGCGTCCGCCGCGGGCGACGAACTCCGGGTTCTGGGCGCGGATCTCGTCGAGGTAGCCGAACGAGCACACCACGAGCTCGTCCACCGGGTCGGTCACCAGATGCCCGGGCGAGACCACCGGCACGTGGCTTCCGGGCGTCACCAGGCCGTGCAGCTCCTGGTTGCGGTCGCACACGTAGGCGACGTCGTCGCCATGCAGGCCCGAGAGCGAGAGGGTCGCGACCCCGCGGCCGCCGGCGCCGTAGAACGCGGTGCGCCGGCCGCGGGCGCGGGCACCGCGGACGTGGGCCGCCACCCGGCCGTAGGATTCGAGCACGGCGCCCTGGAGACCCGCGTAGGCGGCGCTCCCGTCGAGCGCGTCCAGGCCCGCCTCGTCGGTGACTCCGCCGCCGTGCACGCTGTCCTCGAGCGCGGCGGCCACGAGCAGCGAGTTGGCCCGCCGGTCGGCCGCGGGGACGAGATCGCATGCCAGAAGGCGCATGCCGGCCGCCGCGAGCAGCCGCCGCATCGTGCGCACGGTCAGGTAGATCGAGTGTTCGTGCGAGAACAGGCAGGCCTCGGTGCGCTCGAGGATCCGGGCCAGATCGTGCACCTCGATCACCAGGACTCCGCGGGCCGGATCGAGCACCGAGGCGGCCGCCTCGAGGAATGGCAACGGGTCGGGCAGGTGGTCGAAGGTGTAGGTGAGCAGGACGGCCTGGGCCGGGCGCATCTCGGCGGGAATCTCGGCGGCCGTGTCGGCGCCGAACAGGCGCCGTAGCACGGGCACATCGATCGCCTCGGACATCTCGACCAGCGCGCTCGAGGGCTCGAATCCGAGCACCCGCCCGCCGAGGCGCTCGAAGCAGGCGAGCTGGTAGCCGTCGCCCGAGCCGACCTCGATCACCGAGTCGCCGGGGCGCATTCCGTACCGCCGCCACGTCGCGCCGGCGAGCAGCTGCATGAACCGGCGCGCGAACCGCGATGAGCTGACCGTGTAGCGGTAGTCGCGGTAGTAGTCGCGCACGTCGACGTCGTGCTGGGTCTGCACGGTGGAGCAGTCCACGCAGCGGAAGAGGTCGAGGTCGGCCAGGAACTCGGCGCCGGCGCGCTCGGGCTCGACGAAGCCGTCGGAGAGCGGCGTGTCGGGCAGGTGCAGGATGCGTTCGAGGCCGCCGCCGCCGCAGGCGCGACAGCGGTCGCGGCGATGAATGTGTGCGGTCATGCGACCTCCGGACGATCGTGAGCGGGGGGATGGGGCGCGCGAGGGAAGCGCGCACACGCAGCCTGATCGGCCGCGACGGCCCCGAACTTGAGCGGGCTAAAGAACCCGCCCCGACCGTCGATTGCGCGACCACGATGCTGCCTGTGAAAAGCGCCAAGGTCGTCATCCTGTGCGGCGGCCAGGGAACCCGCATGCGCGAGGAGACCGAGTTCCGGCCCAAGCCGATGGTCGAGATCGGCGGGCGTCCGCTCGTCTGGCACATCATGAAGGGCTTCGCCGAGCACGGGTACCGCGACTTCGTGCTCTGCCTCGGGTATCGCGGCTCGATGATCAAGCAGTACTTCGCCAACTACCGCGTGCTCAACTCCGACGTGACGCTCGACCTCGGCACCGGCACGGTCGCCTACGAGGGCGGGCACGCCGAGGACTGGCGGGTGACGATGGTGGACACCGGCGACGACGCCATGACCGGGGCGCGGGTCAAGCGCGTCGCCCGGCACCTCGACGGAGCCGACCACTTTCTGTGCACCTACGGCGACGGCGTCGCCGACGTCGACATCGCCGCCCTGGTGCGCTTCCATCGCCGCCACGGCCGCCTGGCCACCGTCACAGGAGTCCGCCCGCCCTCGCGCTTCGGGCGGCTCGTGATCGACGGCACCGCGGTTCGCAGCTTCAGCGAGAAGCCCGCCGACGAGGCCGGGCGGATCTCCGGTGGCTTCTTCGTCTTCGACCGGCGGGTGCTCGACCGGCTCTCAGCCGAGTCAGGCTGCGTCCTCGAGCGCGAGCCGCTCGAGGGCCTCGCGCGCGAGGGCGACCTGCACGTGTTCCAGCACGAGGGCTTCTGGCAGTGCGCCGACACCGTCCGCGACGTGGACGTCCTGCGCGGGCTGTGGGAGCAGGGGAGCGCGCCCTGGTGCATCTGGGGCGGCGACGACTCCTCGGATGAGGCAACGGGCGGCGCCGTCGTGCCGCTGCGGCGGGCCGTGGGCTCGTGAGCGCGGTCCGCGTGCTGGTCACGGGGGCGGCGGGATTCGTCGGCTCGGCGGTTGCGGCCGAGCTCGTCCGCCGCGGCCACCGCGTCACGGCTGCCGTCCGGCCCGGGTCGGATCCACACCGGCTCGCACCGTTTGCCGGCGCGCTCGATCTGTGCCAGGCAGAACTGCGCGACCCCGATGCCGTCGCGCGACTGGTGGCGGCGGCGCGGCCGGAGCTGTGCCTGCACCTGGCCGCGGCCGGGGCCGTCGTCCGCTGCGACGATCTGGACGAGGTGATCGCCGCGAATGCGCTCGCGCCGCTCGTGCTCGCGCGAGCGCTCGAGCGCGGCGGCTGCGGCCGGCTCGTGACCGCGGGCTCGAGCTCCGAGTACGGGCCGCTCACCGGGCTGATGGACGAAACTCGCCTGCCCGATCCCGACGATGTCTACGGCGCCGCCAAGCTGGCGGGAATGGTGCTCATGCGGGCGGCGGCGCGTGGCTGGGAGATGCCCGTGACGCACCTGCGCCTGTTCTCGGTCTACGGGCCGGGCGAGGACCCCCGCCGGCTCGTGATGTCGGTGCTTCGCGCGCTGCGTGCCGGCACGCCCATCGATCTCACCCCCGGCGGCCAGGTGCGGGATTTCGTGTACCTCGACGACGCCGTGGCCGCGTTTCTCGCCGCCGGAGAGCGCGACACGGCCGCGGGCACCGTCGTGAACGTGGGCTCCGGCGTGGAGGTGACCGTGGAGCGGCTGGCGCGCACCGCCGCCGAGGTGGTCGGGGCCGATCCCGCGCTGCTCCGCTTCGGCGCGCGCCCCTATCGCACCGGTGAGCGGTTCGCATGGCGGGCGGGCACGCACCGCGCCTCCGCTGTCCTGGACTGGCGGGCGGCGACGCCGCTTCGCACCGGGCTTTCGGCCACCAACGAGTGGCTGGCATCCCGGCCGCTGGAGCTCGCGGCATGACCGGTGCGACGCAGGAGCAGGCCGAGCGCCTGCGCGAGGTGATCCTCGAGATGGCCCTGCGGGCGCGCAGCTGCCACATCGGCAGCTCGCTCTCGATCGCCGACATCCTGGCGGTGCTCTATTTCGACGTTCTGCGCCGCGAACCGCGGGCCGACCGGTTCATGCTGAGCAAGGGCCATGCCGCGTCGGCGCTCTATGCCGTGCTCGCGCTTGCGGGCGACCTCGATCTCGATGAGGTCGTCCACCGCTACTGCGCCGACGGTGGCCGCCTGGGCGGCCACCCGGAACGGTCGGTGCCGGGGGTCGAGATCACCGCCGGGTCGCTCGGCCACGGACCGGCGCTCGCCGTCGGTGCAGCGCTCGCCGACCGGCTCGACGGCCTCGACCGGCGGACGTTCTGCCTCGTCGGGGACGGCGAGCTGAACGAGGGCTCGGTGTGGGAGGCGGCGGCGCTCGCGGCCCAGCTGCGGCTCGGCGCGGTGACCCTGATCGTGGACGCAAACGGGCTGCAGGGATTGGGCGCCGTGTCGGAGATCGTCGCGCTCGAGCCGCTGGCACAGCGGTTCGCGAACCTGGGCTGGTGGGTGGCGGACGTGCCCGGCCACGACCACGCCGCCCTGGCCGCGGCGCTGCGCGAGCCCCGGACACGGCCCGGGTGCGTGATCGCGCGCACCGTCAAGGGCTACGGGGTCGACTTCATGGAAAACGACTTCCGCTGGCACTACCGCTCGCTGCGGCCCGCCGACCGCGAGCACGTCTTCGCGGCGCTTCACCGCACGCGGAGGGCGGCATGAGGGACGCGTTCGTCCGCACACTGACCGAGCTGGCCGGCGAGGACGAGCGTGTGTGCGCGCTCACCGGAGACCTGGGCCTCGACCTCTTCGACGACCTCGCCGCCCTGGCCCCGGGCCGGTTCGTGAACGTGGGCATTGCCGAGCAGGCGCTGGTCGGTGTCGCCGCCGGCCTGGCGCTGGCGGGAAAGGTGCCGTTCGCCTATTCGATCATTCCCTTCATCACGTCCCGCCCGCACGACCAGATCCGGGTCGATGTGGCGATGGCCGGTGCCCCCGTCAAACTTGTGGGTGTGGGGGCGGGATATGCGTACGGGGTGATGGGGCCGACCCATCACGCGATCGAGGACATGGCGCTGATGCGCAGCCTGCCGGGCATGACGGTGCTCACGCCCGCCGATCCGCGCGAGGCGGCCGCGGCGACCAGGGCCGCGCTGCGGATCGACGGTCCGGTGTACCTGCGCCTGGGCAAGAACGGCGAGGACGACATCGTACCCTCCGGCATCCCGTACGAGCCCGGTGTGGCCCGCTGGATCCGGCGCGGCGATCAGGCCACGCTGGCGTCGGTCGGGACGGCGCTCCCGGTGGCGCTCGAGGCCGCGACGTCGCTCGCCGGCGATGGGGTGCGGGTGGGGGTGCTGCACTTCGGCTCGCTGAAGCCCTTTGACGCCGAGGCGGTGCGCGCGGCGGCCATCGCCGCTCCCGCGATCGTGACGATCGAGGAGCACAACCGCGACGGCGGCTTCGGCAGCGCCGTGGCCGAGGCGATGGCCGAGAGCGGCATCCCGGCCCGGCTTCGGCGAGTGGGGGTGCCCGACCGGTTCTGCGCCGAGGTGGGCAGCCGCGAGCATCTGATGGCGACGATGGGGATGGACGCCGGGGCGGCGGCCGCCGCCGTGCGCGGGCTCCTGGAGCGCGCCGCGTGAGCGTCCCCGCCCACTGCCGCGCCCGCAGGCACCGGCGTGCATCGGCTGCGGCCTGGAACCACCCTCGGCTGCGACCCGTGCCCGTGTCGGGGGCGCACCTCCCGCGCAGGCGCCTTGACGGGCGTGGGTGCGGGGCCGTATCGTGGCCAACGGCACTTGGCGGACGATGACCAGACCGGCGCTGACGGTCGCGACCCGGCGGATGCCGGGGCGGTGATTCGCGCCTTCGTCGAGGGCGACATTCCCAGGCTGAACGCCGTGCTGCACCCCGAGGTCGAGGTGCGCCTGTCGGCCTTCGTGGAGCCCGACCTGTGGCTGCGCGGGCGCGAGGCGGTGCTGCGCTGGTACCGGCGCACCACGGGATCGCACCGGGCCTACCTGCATCGCGTGCAGGAGGCCGCCCCGGCGGTGTGGCTCGCATTCGGGCGGATGCAGCTCTCGGAGCCCGAGCGGGGCATGCGCGACTACCAGGTGGTGTGGATGGTCGCGCTGCGCAACGGCCTCTTGTGGCGGGCGAGCTCGCACGAGACCGAGGCCCAGGCGCGCGCGGCCGCCCGCTCGCCGCGGCCGTGAGCGCGGCTCAGCGGGGTTCGACGGCCCGGCGGCGGCGCGTGCGCCGCGTCTCGGCGTCGATCTCGGCGCCCAGGATCAGCGCGAGGCTCGAGAGCCACAGCCAGGTGAGCATCACGATCACCGCGGCGAGCGAGCCCCATGTCTTGTTGTAGGAGCCGAAGTTGGAGACGTACCAGCCGAACCCGCCCGACGCGGCCAGCCACACGAACAGTGCCGTCAGCGTCCCCGGCGTGACGAACCTCCAGCCGGGACCGTCCGTCGCCGGCCCGAACCGGTAGATCCCACCGAACGCGAGCAGCAGCGCGCCCACCAGCACGGGCCACTGCACCGTCCACCACACCCACGAGGTCGCGGTGCGCTGGTCGAGCGCCGAGCCGACCCATGTGCTGAGCTGCGGGCCGAGCACGAGCAGGACGAAGATGAGGATGAAGGCCGTGGCGGCGCAGACGAGCATCGCGATCGCCGCGAGCCGGCTCTGGATGAACCCGCGCCCGTCGGGGACGTCGTGGGCGATGTTGAGCGCCCACATCAGGGTCTTCATCGCCCCGGTCAGCGACCACACCGCCAGGAGGGCACCGACGACGATCATGATCGCGCCTCCGTGGTGGTGGCGCGCAACCTCGCTGAGGCTGCGGTTGATCAGGGCGATCACGCTTGCGGGGACGATCCCCTTCAGGTGCGCCACCAGTCGGTTGGCGGTACCGGCGTCGCCCGCCGTTGCGAACACGCCGACGGCGACGAGCGCCGCGGATGGGATCGCCAGGAACAGGTTGAACGCGACCGCCTGAGCGAGGTTGGTCGCGTGGTCCGAGCGACCGTGGTTGACCGCGCGCACGAGCACGCCGGCCGCATCGCGGGCCCGCAGGCCCTGCTCGGGCGGAGGCGGGATGATCGCCGTGGTGTCCTGCGCCACCTCCGTCACGGCCCCGCTCGGATCCTGCGGGTGGGTACCTATGGGCATACCTCAAGCACCCTAGCGCGGCCTACGCAGATGTGGGGACTGCGGGTCCCCCAAGGAGTAAGGGTTTTGTTGGCACTCGGGTTTCATGCGACTCCGCCCGCTACCTTGGTAGTGGATGAGACTCCCAATTGTCATTGCTGCCTTGTTACTCATGTCACTGCCCGCCACCGCTCAGGCGACGGTTGCCAAGGCCGAACCGCACGCTGCCCAACCTGTCGTCGGGGTGACCACGGTCGGCGAGGTGGCGGTGGCCGATGCGCTGCGGCTGCGCGGCGTCCCGTACGTGTGGGGCGGCACCACTCCGGCAGGGTTCGACTGCTCCGGGTTCACGCGCTACGTGTACGCCAAGCTCGGGATCAACCTCGCCCACTCGACCTACGCCCAGTGGGATGCGGGCCGTCACGTGCCCCGGAACGCCCTGCTCCCCGGCGACCTGGTCTTCTTCGACGGCATCGGTCACGTCGGCATCTACATCGGCGGCGGGCGGTTCATCCATGCCCCGCACACCGGCGCGGTGGTGTCGATCGACCGGCTCTCCGGGGCGTGGTACGGCGGGGAGTACGACGGCGCCGTCCGCCTGCCCGGATCGGCCCAGGCTACGATGGCCGGGTGGCACTCCCGGTGGATCCAGAGACGGCATTCGGAGCGCGCGCGTCACGGCGCCTTTCGGATGAAGTTATCGCCTGGCTGGTGACCGTGAACGGGCGCGGCGCGCCGCAGCCGAGCCCGGTGTGGTTCTGGTGGGACGGTGAGTCGATCCTGGTCTACAGCCGGCCCGACACCCCGAAGCTGCGCAATATCGCCGCCAACCCGAGGGTGGCCCTGCACCTGAACGACGACGGCAGGGGCAGCGACGTGGTCGTCATCTCGGGCCGGGCGCATGCGAGCGACGATCCCCCGGGCGACCGGGTGCCCGCCTACGTCGAGAAATATCTCGAGCTGATCGAGGGCAACAACTGGACGCCGGCATCGTTCGCCGCCGACTACTCGGTCCCGATCAGAATCACGCCGACTCGCGTTCACGGCCACTGAATACCCGGGGCCGGGCCCCGATACTCATGCATGCGCTCCCAGGGCCGCTCTAGGATCTTCGGCGTGGTCTTCCGCATGCGCACGTACGAGGTCGCCCCGGGCCGGCTCGAGGCGTTCACGGCGTTCTTCGAGGAGCACCTGCTCCCCGTTCAGCTGCGCCACGGCGCCCGCCTGGTGGGCCGCTGGGCGACGCCGGACGCCGGGCGCGTGATCTCGCTCTGGGCATACGCCGACACCGCCCAGCTCGAGGCGGTCGAGCGGCTCGTCCGGGACGACCCCGCGAGCGCCACGGCGCGCACGCGCCGGGCCGAGATCGAGCCGCTCGTCTTCTCCACCGAGGAGGTGCTGCTCGACTCGACCGTGCCGCTCTCGGTCACCGAGCTGGCGCATCTCGGCGGGCACGCCTGAGAGGTACCGCATACCGGATTCGAACCGGTGTTACCGCCGTGAGAGGGCGGCGTCCTAGGCCCCTAGACGAATGCGGCAGGGAGGGGCGGCAAGTGTAGCAAGGCGGTCACGAGCCCTCCTTCGCGACGATCGCCTCGACCTCGATCTCGACCAGGAACTCCGGGCCGACGAGGCCGGCGATGCCGACCATGGTGGAGGTGGGGCGGATGTCGGCGAAGAACTCGCTGTGCGCCCTGCCGACGTCGACCTGGTGCCGCACCACGTCGACCACATACATGCGGGTGCGCACGACGTCTGCCAGTGACGCGTCCAGCGCCTCGAGCGCGCCCCGGATCCGCTCGAGTGCCGCCACGGACTGTGCGTACGCGCCCTCGGGCGGGCGTCCGTCCGGCCCGATGCCGAGCGTGCCCGACACGTGCACGACGTCGCCGACGCGCACCGCCCGGTCATAGCCGATGCGAGCCTCGAATTCGGTGTTCGTGGAGTGGTGGCGGCGCCCGCTCATGCCTTCGCGGCCACCCGCGCCTCGAGCACCGTCTTGACCGCCGGCCAGTCGTCGTCGATGACGCTGTACCAGGCCGAGTCGCGCCGCTGGCCACCCCGCACCAGCATGTGCTTGCGGAACACGCCCTCGAACGTGGCCGGGATGGCGGCCAGCGCCGCGCGGGCGCGCTCGTTCGTCGCGTCGGTCTTGAACTCGACCCGCAGGCAGCCGAGCTGCTCGAAGGCGTGGGTGAGGAGCAGCAGCTTCGCCTCGGTGTTCATGCCGGTGCCCCAGGCGGCCGGAGCGACCCAGCTGTGCCCGATCTCGAGGACGCGATCGGCCGGTCGCAGCGACAGATACCGGCTGCTCCCGACGGCGGCCGAGTCCGTGCGCCGGACGATGCAGAAGGGGCCCTCGGTGCCGGCCTGGGCGGCGGCGAGTGCGTCGGTCATCCATTCGTGGAACGCCTCCGGATCGGTCGCGACGGTGCGCATCAGCCGCCACACGCGCTCGTCAGCTGCGGCCGCGCGCAGCGCCGCCTCATGATCCGGGCTGAGCGGCTCGAGCACGACGAGCCGGCCGCTCAGGGTGGGGCTCAGGTCGGTGAAAGCCTCCACGGCGATCATCGTACCCGGTTCGTGACGGCTGGGGGTTCCGCTCACAATGCCCACGCGGTAGGATGGCGGGCGGGCGGCGACACACCGCGCTCAGGTGTGATCGACTACGCGTGAGGGCGCCACGCAAGGGGAGATCATGAAGGATCACGGATGCCGGACATGAGACGGTTCAGGGCTCCGGACGGGCGCCGTCCGCGATGGCTGCGCGGCCCTGACCTCGACCGTCTGCGCGACCGCGAGTGGCGGCGGCCGCGGTGGCTGGTCGTGCCCGCGTTCGAGCGACTGCGCACGGCGGACTTCGACGTTCCCAAGCACCTGCTGCTGCCCGGGTTCGCCGCCATCCTGCTCCTGTTCGGGGGCGGGCTCTACTTTGGCAACATGCTCGGCTCCGACCCGAGCGCGGCGACACTCATCACCACCGTCAAGGTGAAGGGCAAGGTGGTCACGCTCAAGGGCAAGTCGGTCAAGGTGGTCGTGCCGCCGAGGACCGTCACGCGGCATGGCAAGACGATCAAGCTTCCCCGCAGCACGGTCGACGTGACGAAGACGCAGACGCAGATCCAGACCCGGCAGCACACGGTCATCGTGCCCGTGCCGACGACGCTGACGCGCACGACCACGATCCGGGTTCCGACGACGATCGTCTCGACCGTGACCGCCACCGTGACCACGACCGTGCCCTGATCGGGGCCGCGGCTACTCGGCCGAAGGCCCGGGGAAGCGCATCCGCAGCTTCTCGTCGATCAGTTCAGATTCCCGCCTCGCCTGGGCCTCGAGCTTGGCCCGCTCGGCGGCCGCGGCCTCGCGTGCGGGGACCACGTCCTCGAGGTACTCCCTGCCGGCATCCGCGACCGCGATCTCGAGCTCGTCGACCGACGCGTCAAAGTTCGAGGGCTCGACCTTGAGGGTGATCCGATGGATCGAGCCGTCGTAGAAGTACTCGGCGTTCGAGAGGCCGCGGCGCTCGAAGGCGTCGACGACGCACTGCCAGTACTGCTTGTCGCTGTGTTCCGGAGTCACTCTGAATATCAGCTCGAGGACGCCGATCATCGGCCTCTGCTCGAGGTATTCCAGAACGGGTGGATCTGTGAGCATCGTGGCGTCCCCGGTCGTGTTTCGGGCCTGGCTGCGCGGATCCTAGCGCGAGCCCCCGGGTGGTAGTCTGCGTGGCCTCGAGGCTCATCTCTTCGCCTCGGCTCCCGACCCCATTCCATGGTCGCCAACGCGGTTTTGTGCTGGAGGGGTGGTTCATGGGTCACGTTCGGGACTCGAGCGGTTCTGCGCTGCCGGCTGCGGTCGGCTCGTCTCAGGGCCACTACGTACAGGTGCGCTACCCGGGCGGGCGCTGGGTGACCGTCGCGATGGAACCGAGCCGCGCAGGCGCCGCCACCGCGGCCGCGGTCGCCTACGCCGCGCTGCTCGACGGCCGCGGGAAAACGCCGAGCCAGTGCCGCGTGGTGCGCCCGGCCCAGCTGGTTCGCGAGGGCGGTGACCGCGAGGTGCGGCTCGCGGACTCCGAGATCGCACGGCGCGCCGACGGCAAGCTGCGCGGCTTTCAGATGTGAGATACCACGTTCGGGGAGGCGAGTTACTGCAAACGCGAGCCATCGGGCGCGAGCCTTCCGCAATACTGGCTGAGTGTGACTGCGCCAATGGACATCGAGTTCACTCCCTCCGCCCTGGTCGTGAGGATCGTCCGCGGCGCCACCGAGAGTGACCCCGTGCAGATGCACGGCGCCATCGCCGCAGCGCTGCAGCTCCACCGTGGGGTCGTCGCCAGGCGCGACGTCTTCAATCCGGCGCTGCGGCTCGCGCACGAGCACAGCGTGGCGTGTCACGAGGTGGTCGCCGACGCGATTCACGATCATCTCGATCTGGCGGCGGCAGGCCCCGGCGACGCCGGGTAGGAGTTTTTCGTGGTCGGCCGGGGAGGGGTCCCATGCGGCGCGGCGGCGGAAGTGCTCCGCCGCCGCGCCGCTTCATCGCCGGCGCCGACGCCATCGCCACCGCCGAGCAGCACATCGCCGCGCTGAAGCAGGAGATCGATGCCTTCCGCGAGCTCTCCTCGTCGCTCGCCATCGCGGTGCCCGGGACCAGGAGCTGAGGGAGAGGGTGGGCGTTATCGTGCCAGCGCATGACCAACGCGTTCGAACCCGAGTGGCAGGGGGAGAGAGGCGGCAACCGTGTTGCCAGGGTGGCCGCGGGCTCGCAGCGCCTCGGAGCGAGCATCGTCGAGCTCGCGTCAGGCACCCTCAGCAGCCCCTACCACTTTCATCACGCCAACGAGGAGCTGCTGATTGTGCTCCGCGGCACGCCGGAGCTGCGTACGCCTGACGGGCTGCGTGAGTTGCAGCCAGGCGACGTCGTCTCGTTCCCGCGCGGTCCGGCGGGCGCACACCGACTGCGCAATGCGTCCTCGGAGCCCGGCCGGCTCCTCTTCATATCCGAGCTGAACTTCCCCGACGTCCTCAGCTACCCCGACACGGGAACCACGCTCGTTGTGACCGCGCCGACCGCCCGACTGGCGTTCCCCACCGGCAGCGACGGGCCGCTGGCCGACCTCATCGCCGCAGCGTTCGATGCCGACCCGGGCAGCGTCTCGTAGTGGGGTCCCTGTGGGGATCGCGATGGCGTGGATACGAAGACTGCGGGGCAGGGACTCGAACCCCGACTACCTGATCCAGAGTCAGGCGTCCTACCATTAGACGACCCCGCAAAGGCCGCAGAAGAATACCAGAGGGGTATTCGGCCGCCCGGCCGCCGGCTGAAGGCCCGGCTACAACCGAAACGAGGGCAGGAGCCGCTTCTCGGAGTCGCCCTCGAGCGTCGCCTCGACATCGAGATAGTCCTCGAGGCCGGAGCCGCGCAGCTTCGACTTGAGCAGGTTGTCGACCTGGAAGAGCCCGGCCGAGTTGTTCATCTCGATCTCGATCAGCACCTTGCCGCGGGCACCGCGGATGCGTACTCCCTCGATGGCCGCGGCCGACAGCGAGTGGATTGACACCCGGCCCGATTCGAAGGGGATCCGCGACCGCCCCTTGGCCATGTCCAGGGCGTCCGCCACGCGCACGACGCCGGCCTCGATCGAGAGCGGCTGGCCGTCGGAGCGGTGCGAGATGATCGCCTGCAGCACCTCGGCCTGGACGATGGTCGATTCGGGCTCCTCGTACAGCCCTTCGAGGAGGCGCGGGAGCCGGTCGGCGGCCAGGAAGAGGCTCATCTCCTCGTGGCCGTTGCGGTGGATCGCCATGCCCAGGCAGTGCGTCAGGCAGCCCAGGACGACGACCACCTCGGCGTCCTCCTGGGTCATCCCGTAGTCGCTGACCATCCCGGGCTCCACCCCGGCTCGCCGCAGCTCGCGCAGAAGCTTGAGGCCGATGTTGGTCACGATCTGGACGTGCACCCATGAGTGGTCGTTGATCTGGAGCCGTGTGACGGCGTTGACGTTGGCGGCGTGCCAGAGCGCCTTCAGCGAGGTGTCGCGGTTGGCGCGGTCGACCACGTCGCGCAGGGTGCGGTTGCCGCGGGCCGGCAGCGTGATGCGCATGTCCCTGACCGCCTCGGCGGGGGTCATGCGCGCGCCGCGCTCGGCGCGGACGCTGATCGGCTTGCCCGGTTCGGGGTCGGCGCCGGCGGGGACCGCCTCGGGCTCGGCGGCGGAGTCTTCGTCGGCGCTCATGACCGAAAACCTAGTCGAAGACGCCCTTGCCCCGGCCGTTATTTGTGCATCGGCATGACGCGCCAGCCGAAGGCGAACGCGTCGTGGTACCAGCCCGCGCCGGGCCCCATGTAGTCGAGCGTGACGCCGTCGCCGGAGCCGTGGCTGTTGATCGTCCAGTTGTTTCCGAGGTAGATGCCGGTGTGGTACACCGTCGCCGAAGCCGTGTGGACGCCGTCGGGCGCGGAGCTCCAGAACAGGATGTCGCCCGGGTGCAGGCCGGCGCGGGTCACGCGCTCCTTCACCGGCAGGTCGGCGGCCATCTGGAACGTGGTGCGGGCCTGGATGGCGGTATTGCCGCTCCAGGTGACATCGCCCGCGGTGTAGGTGTGCAGCTTCATAACCCACCACACGAACCCCGAGCAGTCGAACCCACCGGCGACGTGGTCGCCGAACTCGACCTGGGGGTGGGGCGAGGTGCCGCCCCAGACGTAGGGCGCGCCGGCGTACTTGAGCGCGAATCCGAGCACCGCCCGCCGGAGGGGTGTCCAGCTCGGCAGCGCGGTGACCACGGCCGTCTTTGACTGCGCCTCCGCCACCGCCCACGGCTCGAGGTGCCCGAGCTGGTAGGCCTCGGCGGCCAGGTCGGCGCGCAACAGCAGTGACTGCGGCCAGAGCTCCCACTGGTCGGAGCCCTGGGGCGCGTTCACCCGTGCTCCGACCGCCCGGATCATCTGCTCGACGCCGAAGCCCTCGGGCAGCGCCGGGCGCCAGCCGGTCGACGTGTGGAGGGTGCCCATCGTCTTCGCCGCCGCCTGCAGACCGAGGATGCGCACGGCACCGTGATCGAACTGGAGCTGCGTGATCGCCTGGTCGGGGCCGGTGCCCGCTCCCATCCAGCCGGCGGCCACCGCCTGGGTGTAGGGGTCGGCCTGGACCGGCTCGGTGGGGTTCTGCTGCAGGTTGAGCTCAGCGAGGACTCGGGCCGCCGTCAGCCGGCTGACCGTGTGGCCGACGCCGAACGTGTGGGGGCCGCGGGGCGTCATCCACCCGTGCCCGACCGCCCACGTGATCGAGTTGCCCGCCCAGAAGCCCGCCGGGACGTCGGTGTAGGGGCGTTTGGCCGCCTGGGCGACGCCTGGCATCGCCAGGATGGCCGCGGCCACAGCCGCGCCGAAGAATGCGTGGACCCCCCTCATCGTTCCCGGTAATCGGCCGTGAGTTCGGCGCCTTGAGCGTGATCCTACGCCACCGCTTCGACCCAGTCGTCGTAGAGCGCGAAGTAGCGGCCGCGCAGCGCGAGCAGCTGGCGGTGGGTGCCGGCCTCGATCACCTCGCCGTGCTCCAGGACGACGATCACGTCCGCCCCCCGGATCGTGCTCAGCCGGTGCGCGACGACGAGCGCGGTCCGGCCCGCGAGAAGCGTCTGCAGCGCCTCCTCGATGCGGGCCTCGGTGGGGATGTCGACGCTCGAGGTGGCCTCGTCCAGGATCAGAATGCGAGGGTCGGCGAGCAGGGCACGCGCGAAGGCGACCAGCTGCCGCTGGCCGATCGAAAGGCGGGCGCCGCGCTCCTGGATCTGCGTGTCGTAGCCGTCGGGGAGGGCGCGGATGAACTCGTCGGCGCCCACGGCCTGGGCGGCCGCGACCACGTCCTCAAACGACGCGTCGGGACGGCCGAACGCGATATTGGAGCGGACGCTGCCCGAGAACAGGAACCCCTCCTGGGGCACGATCCCGAGCTGCGAGCGCAGCGAGTGGGCGGTAACGTCGCGCAGGTCGTGACCGTCGATCAGCACGCGGCCGCCGGTGGGGTCGTAGAAGCGGGCGAGCAGCTTGACGATCGTCGACTTGCCGGCGCCGGTGTGGCCCACGAGGGCGATCGTCTGGCCGGGCTCCGCGGTGAACGAGACGCTGTGCAGCACCTCCGTCCCCTCCGCGGCATACGAGAAGCGCACGCCGTCGAACTCCACCCTGCCTGCGATGGCCGGCAGCGGCCCGGCGGTGGGGGAGTCGGACATGGCGGGCTCCGTTTCGAGCACCTCGACCACCTTGTCCAGCGCCGCCATGGCTCCCAGAAGCGTCTGGTAGAACTGCGACAGCTGCTGCACCGGGTCGAAGAAGTTCGAGAGCAGCGCGAGGAACGCGAACAGGGCGCCCGGCGTGAGCTGGCCGTGGAACACCAGGAGCCCGCCGTATCCGAGCACCACCGCGGTCGCGACCGCCGAGAGCAGCGACACGAACGGGAAATAGACCGAGGCGTAGTTGACGGTCTGCACGTTCGCGGCGCGGTAGCCGTCGTTGACCTTGCGGAAGCGCTCGAAGTTGGCGCGCTCGCGCCGGAACGCCTGCACCACGCGCACCCCCGAGATGTCCTCCTGCAGGCTCGCGGTGACCTCGCCCATCCGCTCGCGCGTGCGCCGGTAGGCCCGCGCCGAGTACCGGCGGAAGATCACGGTGCCGACGGCCATTGCCGGGAACACCGTCAGGGTCGCGAGCGCCAGCCGCCAGTCGAGCACGAGCAGGACGACGGCGGAGCCGATCAGGACGAGCGTGTTCTGCAGGAGCGTCGTCGGGCCGTCGGTGACCATGCTGTTCATGGCGTCGATGTCGTTCGTCAGCCGCGAGATGACAACGCCCGCGGGGGTGCGCTCGAAGAAGCCCAGGTCGAGCCGCTGGACGTGGGTGAAGATGGCCGTCCGCAGGTCGGCCAGCATCCGCTCCCCGACCCAGCTCGTCAGGTAGCTCTGGGCCGCCGTCGCCGCCCATCCGACCACGGTGATCGCCAGGAAGACGCCGACCCAGATGACGACGCCCCGGTAGCTCCCGATGCTGATGCCTTCGTCGATCACCTCCTTGGCCGCGAGCGGCCCGGCGACGGTCGTGACCGTGGCCACGACCAGCGTCGCAACGGCCAGGGACGCCCGGCGCCCGTACGGACGCGCGTACCCGGCGAGCGTGCGCGTGCGGCTCGGCCCCTGCCGGCGGCTCACGGCAGCCTCCGCGGGTTGCCCGCCGCGACCCGGCGGTCGGTGAGAGGTGCGTCACCGTCGAGATCGACGAAGGTGCGGTCGACGAGGCCGTGGTTATGGATCTGGCGGTAGACGGCGCTCGACTCGATCAGCTCGGCGTGCGTGCCCTCGGCCACGATCCGGCCGCGCTCGAGCACCACCACCCGCTCGGCCAGCGAGATCGTGCTCAGCCGGTGGGCGATGATCAGCGTCGTTCGGCCCTTCATCACCTCGCGCAGCGCCAGCTTGATCTTGGCCTCGGTCGTCGAGTCGACCGATGCGGTGGCGTCGTCGAGGATGAGGATGCGCGGGTTCATCAGGAGGGCGCGGGCGATCGCGATCCGCTGCCGCTGGCCGCCGGACAGGGTCAGTCCGCGCTCGCCGACCCGCGTGTCGTAGCCGTCCGGGAGCTCGCACACGAAGTCGTGCGCCTGGGCCTGGCGGGCGGCGCGGACGATCTCCTCGGGCGTCGCATCCGGCGTGCCGTAGGCGATGTTCTCGGCCACGGTGGTCGAGAACAGGAACGTGTCCTGGCTGACGATGCCGATGTCGCCGCGGAGCGATGCCAGCGTGACGTCGCGGATGTCGTCGCCGTCGACGGTGATCCGTCCCGAGGACACGTCGTAGAAGCGAGGGATGAGCGCCGTCAGCGTCGTCTTCCCACACCCGGTCGGGCCGATCAGGGCGACCGTGCTGCCCGCCGCGACCTCGAGGTCGATGCCACGCAGGACCGGCTGGCCGGGCTCGTAGGCGAACTCGACCGACTCGAACCGGATCTGGCCGGGGCCGGAGCGCAGCTCGGCCGCGCCCGGGCGATCGACGATGTCCCGCTCGACGTCGAGCACCTCGAAGATGCGCTCTCCCGACGCCATCGCGCGCTGGTACTGGCCCACCCACATTCCCGCGCTTCGCAGCGGCACCACGAGCAGCACCAGGTAGCCGTTGACCGCGAAGAACGCGCCCAGCGTCAGGGTGCCGTGGATGACCCCATAGCCGCCCACCAGGAGCACCGCGGCGGTCGCCAGGCTCGGCAGCGAGGACAGCATCGGGACGTACCGGGCCTGGATGCGAGCTGCCAGCACGGCCTGGTCGAACACTCGCTCGGCCAGGGCGGCGAAGCGCGTGCGCTCGTTGTCCTCCTGGGCGAACGCCTTCACCACGCGGACGCCGACGATGTTCTCCTCGGCGTGGGTGGTCACGTCGGCCACCCGCTGCTGCACGTCCTTGAGGACGGGATGGCTGACGCGGGAATAGCGGTACGCAGTCCGCATCATCAGCGGGGACACCGCCAGGGCGATGAGGGCGAGCTGCCAGTCGATGTCGAAGAGCACCCCGACCACGATCACGACCGTGACGATGTTCTGGGAGAAGAACACGAGGCCGTAGCCGAGGAAGATCCGCACCGACTGCAGATCGACCGTGGCGCGCGACATCAGCTGCCCGGTCTGGTGGCGGTCGTAGAAGCCGAACGACAGCCGTTGCAGATGGGTGTACATCGCGTTTCGGAGGTCGTACTCGACCGCCAGGGACAGGCGCCCGGCCAGGTAGCGGCGCCAGAACATGAGCACGCCCTGCAGCAGGCCGGCCGCGACGATCAGGCCGGCGTCGACGAACAGGTCATGCCGGTTGTGCGCCTTGGTGGCGTCGATCGCCCGCCCGGTCAGCGCGGGGATCGTCAGCACCGCCGCCTGGGAGGCGACGGCCAGCACCGTCGTCACGATCACCTGCACCCGGTACGGGCGCAGGAATCCGAGCAGGCGGCGAAACGTCATCGGCGGCAGGGTATCCCGCCGCCGATGTTCAGCCGTGTCGCAGCTGGTGCAGCAGTACGACGAACGACACGCCCTCGATCTGGGTGAGCATGAAGAGCCCACCGAGCACGAGCATGCCGACCACCATGACGCCAAGGCTGAACTCTGACGCCACGCTTCCACGTTGATTGGCGAAGACCCTCACCGCGACCCCTTTCTTGGCTTGCGGTGCGCATCGCGAGGTGCGCACCCGGATCCAGTATCGGATCTCGCCGGTTCGCGGTCGATCCCCCGTCAGTGTGAATCGAGCGCTCAGCGCCGCTGGATGCGCCCGAGCAGCCCCGCCTCGCCGGTTCGCCCCTCGGCCATCGCCTCGATCGTCTCCGGCCGGCGCTGATCCTCGGATCCGTTCTCGGGTGCCTGAAGCGCCATGGCGACGATGCTCTCGCGGGCGTCGGCGGCAAACTCGATGATCTCGCAGCCGGTGCGGAACCGGCCATAGGGTGCCGGGTCCGAGCGCACGACCCGGGCCTCGAAGTGGATCGCCAGGCCGCTGATCCGGGTGGAGATCAGGAGCAGGTCGCCCGGATCGAGCTGCCGCATCCCGGTGAACGCGACCCCGGTGGCGCTGATGTCTGCCAGCCGCAGGTCGAGCCGGCTGTCACGGGGCAGGGTGCGGCAGAAGAGCACCCGGGCATGGGCGCGCTCGCTGACCGCGACCCGCGGAGACGCGCGCCGCATCTTGCGATGGTGGACACCGGTCACGGTCAGGTGCAGAAGCGCGTCCGCGGCCGAGTGATAGAAGACCTCGGCGACCTCGAACTCGACCTCGTAGCGGCCGCGCTGGGGGTCGGTGATGCGCGAGAGCAGCCGCAGGTCCTTGCGCATCTGGGTGCGCGGGCCGTAGGCGTGGAGAAGCTCGTCCTCGCGGCCGGCGATTCGCAGCGCAAAGCCGCCCCCGTCTTCGGACAGCACCTCGACGATCGTCGGCAGGGGCGGGAAGACGCCGAGCGCAAGCTGGAGCAGGTCTGCAGGTGTTGGGGTCGACATCAGCCGCGTGGGTTTTGCATCGGCGCGCCCGGCGGATCACTGTAGCGTCCTGATCGGTGGGATATTCTGCACCGGCGGTGGTGGTGTTCTCCCTCTTCTCCGGCGATGTCTGGGCATTCGTGTTCCTGGGACTCGTGCTGAAGATCCCGCTGGTGGGGATCGCGGTGGCTCTCTGGCTCGCATTCAAGCGGCACGACGAGGACCGGCCGGAGGTCGCGCCGCTCAAGTCGCGGATGGCGCTGTGCGCATACTGCGGCACCCGCATCACCGTCGGCTACGACGCCGACCAGCTCCACGAGCAGGCCCACCGGATCGGCGCGCGCACGGGTGAGGCCGTGTTCGACGTGGAGTCGAGGCTGGTGCGCGAGGCGCTGCGCCAGTCCAATCACTACGCCTCCGAGCCGCGCTTCTGCCCCGGATGCGGGGACGTGGCGGCGTGGACGCCGATCGAGCCGATCGACCTCTCCGCCGCCGGGCGCCCGCGCCTCGGCCAGACCGGCTGACCGCAGAGCGGCGGGCGCCCGCGGGCGGTCAGTTCGCCTGCGCCGCCGTCCAGCTCGCGCGCGGGTCGGGGAGCGGGGTCAGCCGGGCCTCGATCTGCGCCCGCTCGGGCTCGAGCCACGGCGGCAGGATCACCTTCGAGCCGAGCTCGTCCATGGGCAGGTCGACCGTGAATCCGGGTGCGTCGTCGGCAATCTCGTACAAAACTCCGCCCGGCTCGCGGAAGTAGATCGAGTGGAAGTAGTGCCGGTCGATCACGGGCGTCGAGCGGACGCCGCGCTCGGCCAGCCGCTCGAGCCAGTGCGGGTGCTCGGCCGCCGTCGTGCCCCACGCGACGTGGTGGACGGTGCCGGCCCCCGGGATGCCGGGTGTCGACGCCGGCTCGAAGGTGATCGTGGCCGCCCGCTCCTCGCCGCGCAGCTCCCAGGCGCCGGCTCCGGCCGGGGTCGCCTCGAGCACGCCCTCGAGCAGCCGGGCGCTCTCCTCGGGGTGCAGGCTGTGGGCGCGAACGCCGATCACGCCGCCGAGCGCGTGCTCGCGGGGGATCTGCGGATGCTCGGCCGACAGCAGCTTTGCGCCCGGATCGACGGCCAGCTCGTGCCCGAGCCCCTCGGGGTCTGCGAAGCGCAGCCGGTCGTCGTCGCGGTGGCTGTCGATGCCCTCGCCGGCGAGCCGGTCGGCCCAGAAGTCGAGCGCCGCGGCGGAGCCGACGCGGGACACGATCCGGTGCACCATCCCGCCGCCCGCGCGCCCGCGCCGGGCGCCCGGATACTCGAAGAAGGTCATCTCGGTGCCGGGCGAGCCGTGCTCGTCGGCGTAGAAGAGGTGGTAGACGTTGGGGTCGTCCTGGTTGACGGTCTTGGCCACCATTCGCAGGCCGAGCACCCGGGTGTAGAAATCGACGTTTCCGGGCGCATCGCCGGTGATCATGGTGACGTGGTGAATGCCCTCGAGACGCATGGTGGAGATCCTTTCGCGTCGAACAATGGTTGCTTAGTCAATCATATCACCGCCGGTGCCACGTCTGACCGCGACGGTCTTCACGCGCCCGAAGCGCCTGCGCACGACCTCGACGCGGGCCGAGGCGGGGAGCGACTCGGCCACGATCTGCGCCCACAGATAGGCGTCGACGAACCAGCGCGGCTCGTCGTCGCGGCGATCGGATCCACCGGCCTCCGCGGGCGGGGCGACGACGGTGTAGCGGGTCCGCGTCAACGCATCGACGAGCCATCCGACCAGGAGCTGGAGCGGGCCGATGACCGGGATCGCGTACCGGGGCGGGAGCCTCACGTCGCGGTCAGACATCCCGCAGGATGCTATCCGCCGTCGGCCCGGGTGACCGCTCGCGTTACAGGACCGTCACAACTCACGCATGCCCTCCAACCGGGGACTGTCCCCGCTTTGGGGGGGACTCAGGCGGGGATGCCCATGCCGGCCAGGGTGCCTTCGCGGATGGCCTCCTCGAACGAGCGCGGGCCGAGGCAGTCCCCGGCGCGGTCGACGGTGACGCCGGCGCCCAGAAGGGCGTCGTGGAGCTCGTTTCGGGCCGTCCGGCCGGCGCTCACCACCAGCGTGTCGACCCCGTCGATCAGCACCGAGCCGGTGCGAGAACACGTTCACGCACTCGACCGCGCCCGGGCGCAGCCCGACCGGCCGCAGATGGTGCACGAGCTCGACACCGGCCTCGTCAAGGCGGGCGAGGTAGAGGTTGCGCTGGTACTGGTGCACGGCCTGCCCGAACCCGATCGCCGATGTCACCAGGCGCACCCGGCAGCCGCGGGCGGCCAGCGCCTCGGCGACGTCGAGGCCGGTCCAGTCGCCGCCCCAGTCGCTCACGACCACCCGGGTGCCGATCTCGGCGCCGTCCAGCGCCTCCCAGGCGTGCACGACGTCGACGCCGTCGCCCGCCAGCTCGGGCTGGTACGGCTCGGCGCCCGCCGCCAGCACGACGCGGTGGGGGCGCAGCGCGAGCACGTCCGCCACACCGGCCTCGAACCCGAACCGGGCCTCGGCGCCGTCGAGCCAGCCCGTGAGCACCTCGATCAGGCCGGCGGCGATCTCCTCGTGGCCGGGCGCCGCCAGTGCCAGCCGCATCTGCCCGCCGGGGTCGTGGCCGCGCTCGAGCACCGTCACCCGATGGCCGCAGGCGGCCGCGGCGGCCGCCGCAGCGCAGCCCGCCGGGCCCGCGCCGATCACGACGACCTCCTCGGCCTTCGCCGCCGGGCGGGGGCGGGGCAGCGTCGCCTCGTAGCCGGTCCATGGATTGACCGTGCACGCAATTGGGATTCCGGCGTGATAGTGGCCGATACAGCCCTGGTTGCACCCGATGCAGGCGGTCACCGGCTCGCCGGCGCGAGCCTTCCGGGGCAGGTTGGGGTCGGCGATCATCGCGCGCGTCATCCCCACCGCATCGCACACGCCCGCGCCGATCAGCTCGTCGGCGGCGGCCGGGTCGAGGATGCGGCCGGTCGCGATCACCGGAACGCCCACCCGGGCCTTGACCCGGCGGGCGAAGTCGGCGATCGCGTTGCGCACCGCAGGCGCGGGCGGAACGATCCACGTCGAGCCGCGGTACGTGGACGAGCCGCCCAGCGTCACCGAGATGTAGTCCGCCAGGCCGTCGGCCGCCAGCACCGCGGCCGCCTCGACCACGTCGGCCGAGTCCGTGCCGTCGAACGAGCCGCTCTCGTCGGTCAGGCGGCACCCGACCGCTCCTCCGGCGCCGATTCCCGCTCGCATCGCCTCCAGCACCTCGCGCAGGAAGCGCAGCCGGTTCTGGAACGAGCCGCCGTACACGTCGGTGCGGGTGTTCACGTGCGCCGAGAGGAACTGGGTGGGCAGGTAGCCGAAGCCCGCGCACACCTCGACGCCGTCCAGGCCGCCCTCGGCTGCGTGCGCTGCGGCCTGCCGGTAGCCGTCGACCATCTCGCCGATCTCTGCCAGGCTCAGCG
The DNA here is from genome assembly GCA_963703275.1 of uncultured Actinomycetes bacterium. Lineage (GTDB taxonomy): Bacteria > Actinomycetota > Thermoleophilia > Gaiellales > JAICJC01 > JAICJC01. The sequence continues at coordinate 1,277,752 of OY969804.1, forward strand.
CGCGCGGCTCGCTCATGAAGCGCGCGGAGGGGACGGACGACGCCGACACCGCCGGTGGCCGCGGGCCGGAGCTGATCACCTCCCGGCCGCCGTGGAAGAGCTGGCACACCAGGCGCGCATCGTGCTCGTGCACGGCCTGCGCCAGCCGTTGGTAGGCCGGCACGATCGCGGGCAGATACCCGCCCAGGGTGTGCGGCGTCAGCAGGCCGGTCGAGTGGACAGCCGTGGCCTCGATCACGATCAGGCCCGCGCCGCCGGCAGCGCGGGCGCGGTGGTAGGCGATCAGGTCGTCGGTCGGCAGATGGTCGTGCACCAGCGTCGTCTGGTGCGACGTCGACACGATTCGGTTGCGGATCGTCACCGGCCCGAGCGCGAGCGGGGTGAACAGTCGATCGAGCACGCGGTGACGATATCGTGCCGCGGATGCGGGTCGCGGCGCTGTATGACATCCACGCCAACCTGCCCGCCCTGGAGGCGGTCCTGGCCGAGCCCGATGTCGTGACGGCCGATCTCGTGCTGGTCGGCGGCGACGCGCTCCTGGGGCCGATGCCGGCCGAGACGCTCGCCCTGCTCGTGGCCCTGGGCGATCGGGTGGCGTGGGTGCACGGGAACACCGAGCGCGAGGTGGCGGAGAGCCGCGGGGCCGACCCGGACAGCGGCGGCCTGTGGGAGCGGCGGGCGGCATGGGTGGCGGGGCGCCTGACCGCGGCCGCGGTGGCGGCGGCCGATGCCTGGCCGGCGACCGTGGCCGTGCCCGTCGCCGGGCTCGGGCCCGTGCTCTTCTGTCACGGGTCCCCGCGCAGCGACGAGGAGATCGTGACGGCGATCTCGCCTCCCGAGCGGGTCAAGCCGATGCTGGCGGGCGTCGGCGAGCGCACGATCGTGTGCGGCCACACCCATGTGCAGTTCGATCGCCTCGTCTCCGGGAGGCGGATCGTCAATGCGGGCAGCGTCGGGATGCCCTACGAGGGATCGCCCGGCGCCCGCTTCTGCCTGCTCGGGCCGGACGTCGAGCTGCGCTGCACGGGCTACGACGCCGAGGCGGCCGCTGCGCGGATCCGGGCGACCGAGTTCCCCGGGGCCGCGGCGTTTGCGGGCGAGCTGCTGGAGCCGGCCACGGCGCAGGAGGCGACCAGGGAGTTCGAGGCGCAGGCCGCGGCGAGAAAGTGACGGGAGCGGACGGCGAACCTCACTGCCATTTGTGTGGCACTGCCCCCCGCAGCGTCCACCGTCCGCATCCCGTATCGATTCGGATCGAGTGTGCGCTTCCTCGGTGCCTACCCTCGGAGGCGCGTTGCGCAATGGTGTTCATTGCTGGGGGTTCCACTCGCGGGATCCGCACTCTGAGGAGATCCTCTGGTGCGGACGCCGCATGTCGAGCGGTTCCCGGTTTCGGCAGCCGAGCCGTCTCATGCGAGACCTCTGGCTTTGCGTGCTCACCTCGCGGTGAGTTTGCCTTTATCGATCCGTTGACCACATCATCGGCCCTCCACGGGCGGCCGCCGTCGCCCGTACGGGGTGACTTTGCTCACCTGTTCGAGTGAGTGGCAGCCGCTGGAAGTGCCGCTCCGGAACCCCCCAGCAAATGGAACGGATGTGAATCCCCCGAAAGGGGGAAGCACCCCTCGCCACCCTGTAGGACACTGCTTTCGCCTGGCATCCGTCCTCTTTACTGGGCACGTTCGAGCGCGAGCCAGGACGCGGTCGGCCTGTTCTACCCCCCAGAACGGCCACCTCGGGTCCCGCGGGCGGGTCTCATCAGAGGCCCGCCGGCGCGGACGTCCCCCGCGGCCCGATAATGCCGCCCATGCGCGGGCTGCTCGAATCGGTGCCGAACTTCTCGGCCGGCGGTGACGCGGGGGCGGTGGACGCCATCCGGGCGGCGCTCGCAGCGCACGCCTCCGTGCTCGACGTGCATCGTGATCGCGACCACAACCGCTCGGTGCTCACGTGCGTGGGCGACCCGGATGCGCTGGTGGCAGGGCTCGCGGCCGCCGTCGCGGTGGCCGCCGAGCGGATCGACCTCAGAAGCCACCGCGGCGTCCATCCGCGGGTGGGTGCCGCCGACGTGGTGCCGTTCGTGCGCTTCCGGGAGGGCGATCCCGAGCCGGCGCGGGCCGCGCGGGCGCTCGGAGAGCGCATCGGGGCGCTCGCCATCCCCGTCCTGGGCTACGGCGAGCTGGGCGAGGGCCGCCGCCCGGCGTTCTTCCGAAGCGGCGGCCCGGAGCGGCTGCAGGCGCTGATCGACGCCGGCGAGGTGGTGCCGCTGTACGGCCCGCGCCAGCTGCATCCGACTGCAGGAGCGGTGCTGCTGGGGGTGCGCGGCCCGCTGATCGCCTTCAACGTCGACCTGCGTACCGGCGACGTCGCGGTGGCACGCGCCGTTGCGGCAGCGGTGCGCGAGCGCGACGGCGGCCTGCCCGGCGTCCAGGCGCTCGGGGTGCTGCTCGCGCGGACGGGACGCGCGCAGGTGTCGATGAACCTGATCGACCCCGCGGCGACGCCGCTTCACCGCCTGGTGGCGGAGGTCGTGCGCCTCGCCGCCGCCCGCGGTGTGGAGGTCGAGCGGGGCGAGCTCGTCGGCCTGATGCCGGCCTCGGCCGCGGCGGCGGCCGCCGGCCGCGCACTCCTGCTCGGCGACATGCCGGCCGATCGCCTGCTCGAGATCGCAGCGGGCGGTGAGTTCGGCGCCGACCGGTAGGCTTGGCGGCCCGTGACGGCGACCATCGAGCTCAGCGGACACGACCTCACCGTCGACGACGTCGAACGCGTCGCGACCGGCGCCGCGCGGGCCGAGCTCGGCCCGCGCGCCCTCGAGCAGATCGCCGCGTCCCGTGCCCTGATCGACCGGGCGGTGGCCGAGGGCCGTCCCACCTACGGCGTCAACACCGGTTTCGGCCGTTTCGTCGACGTGGCGATCGCACCCGGCCAGGCGGCGCAGCTGCAGCTGAACCTGCTGCGCAGCCATGCCTGCGGGGTGGGCGATCCGTTCCCCGACGAGATCGTGCGCGCCGCCACCCTGCTGCGGGCAAACGCGCTTGCGAAGGGCACGTCCGGCGTTCGGGCCGAGCCGGTCAGGCTGCTCGTGGACATGCTTGCGGGCGGCGTGCATCCGGTGGTGCCGTCGCGCGGGTCGCTCGGCGCAAGCGGCGACCTGGCCCCGCTGGCGCACCTGGGGCTCGTGCTCGTGGGCGAAGGGTTTGCGCGGGTGGGCGGCGAGACGCTGCCGGGCGCCGAGGCGCTGCGGCGGGCCGGCCTGGAACCGGTCGTGCTGGCGGCCAAGGAGGGGCTCGCGCTCATCAACGGCACCCAGTTCATGGCGGCGATCGGCGCGCTGACGCTGGCCCGCGCCCACCGGCTGGTCAAGCTGGCCGACGTCGCCGCCGCCCAGACGATCGAGGCCGTGCGGGCGTCGCGCACGCCGTTTGCCCCCGAGCTGCAGGCGCTGCGCCCGCACCCGGGGCAGATCGCGTCGGCGGCCAACCTCCACCGCCTCCTCGACGACTCCGAGATCGTGGCCTCGCATCGCTGGTGCGGCCGCGTCCAGGACGCCTATTCGCTGCGCTGCGCACCCCAGGTGCACGGGGCCGTGCGCGATGCGGTCACCTACGCCGAGGGGGTGGTGGCCATCGAGCTGAACGCCGCCACCGACAACCCGATCGTCCTGGCCGATCGCGGCGAGGTGCTGTCGAACGGGAACTTTCACGGCCAGCCGGTGGCGATCGCGCTCGACACGCTCAAGCTGGCGCTGGCCGAGCTCGCGTCGATCAGCGAGCGCCGGGTCGAGCGGATGCTGAACCCGGCCCTCTCGAACGGCCTGCCGGCCTTCCTGACCGCCGACGGCGGCCTGAACTCGGGATTCATGATCGCGCAGTACGTCGCCGCGAGCCTCGTGAGCGAGGACAAGGTGCTCGTGCACCCGGCGAGCGCCGACTCGATCCCCACCAGCGCCGGCCAGGAGGACCACGTCTCGATGGGGGCGACCGCCGCGGTGCACCTCTGGCACGTGTGCCAGAACGTCGAGCGGGTGATCGCGATCGAGCTCCTGTGCGGCGCGCAGGGCATCGACTTCCTGGCGCCGCGGCGACCGGGCGCGGCCGTTGCGGCCGCACATGCGGCCGTGCGCGAGATCTCGCCCCACCTGGACGCCGACCGCTCGCTCTCGGCCGACATCGAGGCGCTGGCGGGGCGGATTCGCGATGGGTCGCTGCTCGCCACCGTCGAGCGCGGCTCCGCGCCCCTGCGCTGAGGCCTACGGCGTCAGGGGACGAGCTTGTAGATCGAGCCGTCGGTCGAGATCACGTAGAGCCCGCCCTTCGTGCCCTCGCCGAACGCATCGATGCTCGAGACCTTGAAGCTGATCTTCATCTGCACCGGACGCCCGCCCGTTGCCCGCCGCTTCCAGATCCGGCCCGAGCAGTTGTCGGCGTACAGGTAGTAGCCGCGCAGCTTGGTCAGGACGGTCCCGCGATAGACGTACCCGCCCATCACGGCGCAGTTGGCGGGGCCCGACGCCACGGCGTGCGGATACTCGACGGCGGGGAACTTGAGGTGGGTGCGGTTGATCGTCTGCACCTTGTAGACGTGGTCGCCCTCGTAGTAGCTCCAGCCGAAGTTTGTGCCCGGCGGCGCGCCCGCCTTGAGGTGGTCGATCTCCTCCCACTTGTCCTGGCCGACGTCGCCGATCCACATGTCGCCCGTGAGCCGGTCGAACGAGAACCGCCACGGATTGCGCAGCCCGTAGGCGTACACGATCGGCGTCGCGCCGGCCTTGTGCACGTTCAGGCGCAGGATGCTCGAGAGCGGGCCGCCGCTCTGGCCCTCGTCGTTGGGGTCGCCCTCGCTGCCGCCGTCGCCGAGCGAGATGTACAGCCGGCCGTCCGGCCCGAACTGGAGCTGGCCGCCCTTGTGGTTCGTGAACGGCGGCTGGTGCACCTTGACCAGGATGGCCTTGGACGCGGGATTGGCGATGTTGGGATGCCGCCGCTCGACCCGGTAGCGCGCGACCCGGGTGTTCCCGTCGCGGTTGTTGAAGTCGACGTAGAAGAGGCCGTTGTGCCGGTATCCCGGGTCGAACGCCATCGAGAGCAGCCCCTCCTCGTCGGCGCAGCTGACGAGCGGGGTGATGTTCAGGAAGGGCCGTTTCAGGAGCCGGCCGGCGCGGTCGATCCGGATCACGCCGCACTTGTCGACGATGAAGAGGCGCGTGTCGCCCGGCGGCGAGGTGAGGTACACGGGGGTGGCCAGGCCGTGCAGGACGCGCTGCAGGCGGACGGCGGCCGAGGCGGTCGGCGTCCCCGCCCAGACGAACACCGAGGCTGTGGCGACCGCCACAGCGGCCATTCCGAGGCGCCGTCGCACGGCGCGGATACTAGCCCCTCCAGCGCCTGATAGCGTGTTCGGCGATGGCCACCGCCGTCGACACCGTGGTCGAGACTCTCGTCGGCGACCTGAGCGCCGTCCGGGCGCCGCGCGGCAGCGAGCTGCACTGCAAGGGCTGGCACCAGGAGGCGGCGCTGCGGATGCTCTGCAACAACCTCGACCCCGAGGTGGCCGAGGATCCGACCCGGCTCGTGGTCTACGGCGGCTCTGGGCGGGCCGCCCGCAGCCACGCCGCGCTGAAGGCGATCGTGGCCGCCCTGCTCGAGCTCGAGTCCGACGAGACGCTGCTCGTCCAGAGCGGAAAGCCGGTCGGAATCTTCCGCACGCACCCGGGCGCGCCGCGGGTGCTGATCGCAAACTCCCTGCTGGTGCCCCGGTTTGCGACCTGGGACGAGTTTCGCCGGCTCGAGGCCGAGGGGCTGACCATGTTCGGGCAGATGACCGCCGGCTCGTGGATCTACATCGGCACCCAGGGGATCCTGCAGGGGACGTACCAGACGTTTGCCGCGGCGGGCGAGGTGCACTGGGGCTCACCCGATCTGGCCGGCCGCACCGTGCTCACGGCGGGCCTGGGCGGGATGGGCGGCGCGCAGCCACTGGCCGCCTCGCTCGCGGGCGCCGCCAGCCTGAACATCGAGGTCGACCCGCACCGGATCGAGCGCCGGATCGAGACGCGCTACCTGGACGAGGTGGCGGACGATCTCGACGATGCGCTCGCGCGCGTCAGCCGCCACGCCGCCGCCGGCCGCGGCGTCTCGGTCGGCCTGCTCGGAAACGCCGCCGACGTCTTCGCCGAGGTGGCCCGGCGGGGCGTCCACTTCGACCTCGTCACCGACCAGACCTCGGCGCACGACATGCTGAACGGCTACGTCCCGGACGGAATGCCGCTTGCGGAGGCCATCGCGCTGCGGTCGAGCGACCCCGACGAGTACGTGCGCCGGGCGCGGGCGACCGCCGTCCGCCATGTGCAGGCGATGCTCGACCTCCAGGCGGCGGGCAGCCACGTCTTCGACTACGGCAACAATCTGCGCACGGAGGCCCGCGACGCCGGCCTCGAGGGCGCGTTCGGCTTCCCGGGCTTCGTCCCCGCCTACGTGCGGCCGCTCTTCTGCGTCGGGGCGGGGCCGTTCCGGTGGGCGGCGCTCTCGGGCGACCCCGCCGACATCGCCCGCATCGACCGCGCCCTGCTCGACGCCTTCCCCGACGACGTGCTGCTGCAGCGGTGGCTGCGGGTCGCCCCCGATCGGGTCGAGTTCCAGGGCCTGCCGGCCCGGATCTGCTGGCTGGGGTACGGCGACCGGGCCAAGGCCGGCCTGATCTTCAACGACCTCGTCCGCCGGGGCGAGGTCTCGGCCCCGATCGTGATCGGCCGCGACCACCTCGACACCGGCTCGGTCGCGTCGCCCTTCCGCGAGACGGAGGCCATGCGCGACGGCTCCGACGCCATCGCCGACTGGCCGATCCTGAACGCGCTCCTTTCGACCTCGTCCGGCGCCTCGTGGGTGTCCGTGCACCATGGGGGCGGGGTCGGGATCGGAAACTCGATCCACGCCGGCCTCGTGATCGTGGCCGACGGCACGGCCGAGATGGACGAGCGGCTGGAGCGCGTCCTCACCAACGACCCTGGCATCGGGGTCGCCCGCCACGCCGACGCCGGTTACGAGGAGGCACTCGCGACGGCTCACGAGCGCGGCGTGCGCCTGCCGATGGAGGAGCATCCGTGAGCGCCGGCACCGCCGTCCTGACCGGTGTGACCGGCGGGTGGGGGCGGGCGGTGCTCGACCGGTTCGTCGAGCGGGGCTGGAGCGTCGCCGCCACTCACCGCGGCGAGCCGCCGGGCGATCTTCCCGCCGCCGTGCTCGCGGTCGAGGCCGACCTGACCGATCCCGCGTCCGCCGAGCGGGTCGTCGCCGCGGCGATGGCGCGGTTCGGGAGCGTCGAGGCGCTGGTCAACATCGCCGGCGGCTTCGCGGCCGGAGGCACGATCGACCAGGCGCCGGTGGATGTGTGGCGCTCGCAGATGGCGATCAACCTCGACACGGCCTACCACATGACGCGCGCGGCGCTCGTGCCGATGCGCGCCGCCGGCCGGGGTGCCATCGTCTACATCGGCTCATCGGCGACGGAGCGGCCGTTCCCGGGGGCGGCGGGCTACATCGTGTCGAAGACGGCACTGGGGGGCTGATGCGTGCGGTCGACACCGAGGTCAGGACCGAGGGCATCCGCGCGAACACCGTCGTGGCGAAGATCGTCGACACGCCCCGGAACCGGGCCGAGAGCCCGGATGCCGACTATTCCCGGTGGACGACCGGCGCAGAGCTTGCGACCGTCATCGAGTGGCTCTGCTCGGATGCGTCGGCTCCGCTGTCAGGTGGGATGATCCCGGCGTATGGCCGCGAGCGCTAGCGACCCCAGCTTCCTGCTCGCGAATCTGGCCGCCGCCGTCTCGCCCGCCGGAGAGGGCGCTCCGCTGCGCGGGGGTGACCTGGGCCGGGTGCTGGTATTCGAGCCGGCGGCGATCGCGGTCGTCGAGGGGCGGATCGCCGCCGTCGGCACCCCCGACGACGTCCGCGCCCGGTACGCCGATCTTGAGGTCATCGACGGCCGTGGCCGGACGGCGATCCCGGGGCTCGTCGACTGCCACACCCATCCGGCGTTCGGCGGGCAGCGCGCCAACGAGTTCGAGCTGCGCGCGCAGGGCGCGGGCTACGAGCGCATCCATGCGTCCGGCGGCGGCATCGCCGCGACCGTCGCGGCCACCCGCCGGCTCGGCCGCGAGGGCCTGCGCGCGGCGGTCGCGCGCCACCTGGGCTGGATGGCCGGGCACGGCACCACGACCGCCGAGGGCAAGTCCGGCTACGGCCTCGACCGCGAGACCGAGCTCTGGAGCCTCGACGCGATCGCCTCGGCGCACCCCATCGAATCGGTGCCCACCTACCTGGGGGCTCACTCGGTGCCGGCGGAGTTCTCGGACGGCGACGACTACCTCGATTTCGCCCTGGCCGAGGTGCTGCCGGAGGCGGCGCGCGTGGCCGAGGCGGCCGACGTGTTCCTGGAGCGGGGCGCATTCACCGCCGAGCAGGCCGAGCGCTACCTGCGGGCGGCGGCGGAGCACGGCCTGGCGCTGCGGATCCACGGCGACCAGTTCACGGAGGCGGGCGCGATCCCGCTCGCGGTCGAGCTTGGCGCGCGGTCGGTCGACCATCTCGAGGCGACCGGGGCCGCCGGCGTCGCCCGCCTCGCGGCGAGCGACGTGGCGGCGGTGCTGCTCCCGGTCGCGGCGATGTACCTGCGCCGGTCCATGCCGCCGGCGCGGGCGCTGATCGACGGCGAGGCCGTGGTCGCCCTCGCGACCGACTTCAACCCCGGTAGTGCCTACTGCGAGTCGCTGCCCGTCGTGATGAACCTGGCCTGCACCCAGCTCGGGATGTCGGTGGCCGAGGCCCTGGCCGCGACCACGGTCAACGCCGCCTGGGTGCTCGGCCGCGCCGATCGCATCGGCCGGCTCGCACCCGGCTTCGACGCCGACATCGTGCTGCTGGACGCGCCGGACTGGCGCTACGTCGCCTACCACCTCGCCGGTCGCGACATCGCCGCGGTCTACAAGCGCGGGCGCCGCTTACGCCGGCGCTAACCCGGGCAGACGTCGGACGGCGGCGCGAGCGGCAGCCGGTGCAGGAGTGCCGACAGCGAGGCGAGCTCCTCGGGGCTGAAGCGCTCGGCGAAGAGCGCCCGCACGGCCGCGAGGTGCGATCCCTCGGCCGCGGCCAGGATCGACCGGCCGGAGTCGGTGATCTCGGCGTAGGTGACGCGGGCGTCGGCCGAACACGCCGCCTTGCAGACGAGGCCCGACTTCTCGAGCCCGTCCAGCAGACGGGTGATGCCCGACGCGGTCAGGAGCACCTGCGCGGCCAGGTCGACGCGGCGCAGCCGCCCGCCCTCGGCGCGGCGGAGGTGCATCAGCACCTCGAAGTCGTTGATCGTCAGGCCGTGGTTCTCGATCAGCTCGCGGTTGAACTGGCGCGTGACGGCGGAGTGCGCGCGCAGCAATCCCACCCAGGCGTCGAGCTCCGCGCTGCGCTCGCGGTCGGGTGCCTGCTCGGGTTTCGTAAATGTACTCACGCTGCCTACTCTGGTTGCTCCCTCAAGTTTCTCTTCCTAGTGTAGAGCGCAGCCGTCATTGTGGCAATCGTGACGGTCGGACAGGGATGTGAGCGCCGTCAGAGCGGGTCTGCGACCGGAGTGCGCGCCGGCCGCCGCGCCCAGGCCCGCAGCTGCCTGCGAACACGGTCGGTGTGGCGCATGTCGCTCTGCATCGCAATGTCGCGGTAGAGCAGGGCGGCGAAGGTGAGGATTATCGGCATCCGCTCGGTGAGCTCGTAGTACGGCGCCTGCACGCAGGCCACGAACAGCGCGACGTGGATCCAGAACAGCGCGGGTGAGGTGCGCGAGCGCTGCTTGCCGGTGCGCACGAGCGTGTAGGCCATCCACCCAGCGAACATGAGCAGCGCCGGGATCCCGTGGGAGTAGAGCAGCAGAAAGATCTCGCTCTCGGTGCCGACCGACTTGCTGGTGTGGGTGACGCCGACCGCCTGCTGGGGGGCGCCGTAGCCGAGGATCGGGCTCGAGACGATCTGCGACTGCGCCGCCTGATCGCGGGCAAGCCGGCTGACATCGCCGGTCTTGTGGCTGAAGCGGCCGGTCACGAGCCCGCCGAGCGGGCTGACGGCCACCAGCACGCCGACCACGAAGACGGCGCCGAGCACGCGCATGACCCGCTTCTTGTCGCGCAGCGCGCCGAAGCGCACCGCCGCGTACGCGAGGCCCGCGCCGAGGCTCAGCCACAGCCCACGGTCGAGCGAGAACACAATCGGCACCACCGAGAGCGCCAGGGTGACCTTGAGGACGCGGGCCCACGTCTTTCCGGGCGAGGCGGCGAGCGCGGCGAGGCACACCGGGGTGAGCATCGCGCAGGTCGAGCCCCACGCGTTGGTGTAGGCGAAGAACGTCTGGGGACGGCCCTCCGCGAAGCCGAGGAAGTGCTGGAGCTCGGCGAACTGCAGATGCACGTGAGCGTAGAAATAGGTGTTGTTGAGCAGCGAGTGTGGGAACACCGACTCGGCCGGGCTCGCGAACGCGACCGTGGGAAACAGCACCCCGATCCAGCCTCCCGCGATCACGATCACCCAGTAGGCGGCGAGCGCGTTGATGACCGCGCGGGTCGAGAGCCGCTCGCGAGAGGCGTTGTAGATGTACAGGAAGAGGATGGTGGCGGACAGGTAGAACGAGAACCGCCACGCCCAGGCGATGGCGCGGGTCGGGCTGTCGAGCTCCGCGGCCGACGCCAGCATCCAGCCCAGGAACACGAACCAGACCCCGAACCGGCGCGGTACGCGCAGGTCGCCCCGCCGCAGCAGCGGGTAGACCAGGGGCAGCACGATCAGGGGCCACATGAAGAACGACAGCCCCGCCAGCCACCACAGCGGCAGGCCGACGAAGATCGCGTACGCCTGCCAGCCACGCGGCGGCTGCGCCCAGCCGGGAAGGCCCGAGGTGCGCAGCGTGCGGCTGGGAGCGCGAGCCGGAGCGGGGGCGACGGTGGTCGACATCTAGCTGCAGACCCTCATTTTCAGGGGTCGTACCGCTCTTCAGCGTGGTTGTCGTGCCGGCCCATGAGGAGGCCGAGGACCACGCCGGTGATGACCACGCTCACGGCGGGGAGCAGCGAGATCACCGATGACAGAGACGTGCTCATACCGCTCCCAGACTAGCGCGGCCGCCTTGCAGCCGGATTGAGCCAAACGGGTGGTCGAAGAGTTCTTCAATAGCTACCACCTAGAACCCTGTTTGACAATGGGACTGGGGGCAAAGCAGGTGGTGCGGCGGCCCGTTTCGGGCTGGGTCCATGCGGGGGCCGGCCTCGCCATCTCGGGATTCTTCGGCTGGCTCGCGATCCGCGATGTCTCGTGGGACGCCGTGCGGGCGTCGCTCGAGCAGATCCAGCCCGCCTGGCTGGGCGTCGCACTGGCGCTCCTGGCGGTGGCGGTATGGATGCGGGCCGAGCGCTGGGGGCTGCTGTTTGCGCGCGACCGGCGGCCGGGGCGGCGCCCGGTGTTCTGGGCGCTCATGATCGGCTACCTGTTCAACAACATTCTGCCCGCGCGGGCCGGTGAGGCGGCCAGGGTGGTCGCGCTGCGCCGGGAGGCCGGCGTTTCGGCCGCCCGGGGGGCGGCCACGGTGGCGGTCGAGCGGGTGTTCGACCTGGCATCGCTGGCCCTGCTGATGCTCGTGGCGACGCCCGCGCTCGGGTCGAGCCCGCTGGTGCGGGCAACGGCGTGGGTCAGTGTCGGTGTGCTCGTGCTCACCGCCGTGCTGGTGGCGGCCGCCCGCCATGCCCGCCTGCGGCGCCAGATCGCCGGGTGGATCGTGCGCGTGCCCCTGATCCGCGGGCCGCGCGCGCTGACGACGGCCTCCGAGCTCGGCGCGGGCGTGCGCGCCCTGGGCGACCGGCGGATGGCGCTCGAGGTCGGCGCGTGGTCGCTGGGCTCCTGGCTCGTGCTGGCGGTCTCGTACTACGCCGTGCTGCGCAGCCTCGGGATCCCCTCGCCGGTGCGCGCCGCGGTGCTCTCGCTCGTGGTGACCAACCTGGTGCAGGTGATCCCGGCGTCGGCCGCCTCGCTCGGCGTGTTCGAGGCCGCGGGCCGCGCCTCGATCGTCACGTTCGGCGCCACCCCGGCCGCGGCGGTCTCGGCGGCCCTCCTCCTCCACATCGTCAACACCGTCCCGCTCGTGATCATCGGCGTGATCGCCCTGGCCCGGGCGGCCCGGCAGAAGGGTGGACGCCAGGCGGCCGTGGAGCGGCCGCCCGAGCTCGAGCCCTCGCCCATCGGTGTGTCGGTTGTGATCCCGTGCCTCGACGAGGAGGCCACGATCGGCGAGTGTGTGCGCTCGGCCTGGGCGGGGATCCATGCCGCCGGGGTGGACGGCGAGGTGCTGGTCGTCGACAACGGCTCAACGGACAGGAGCGCCGAGCTCGCGCGGGCGGCCGGCGCGGTCGTCGTGGACGAGTCCGCCCGCGGGTACGGCAGCGCCTACCTGGCGGGGATGACGCGGGCGCGCGGGGAGTGGATCCTGATGGGCGACGGGGACGGCACGTACGACTTCGGCGACCTGCCCCGGTTCCTGGCCGCCGGGCGCAGCGCGGACATGGTGATCGGGTCGCGCCTGCTCGGCCGGATCATGCCGGGGGCGATGCCGTGGCATCACCGCTGGATCGGCAACCCGATCCTGACCGGGATGCTGAACATGCTGTTCGGGACGCGCGTGTCCGACGCGCACTGCGGGCTGCGAATGATCCGGCGCGAGGCCGCCGACCGGATCGGGCTGCGCACGACCGGGATGGAGTTCGCGTCCGAGATGATCATCCAGGCGGCCCGCGCGCAGCTCGTCATCGCCGAGACCCCGATCACCTACGGGGCCCGCCCCGAGGGCAGTCGCTCGAAGCTGCGCTCGGTGCCGGACGGCCTGCGCCACGTGCGGTTCATGCTGGCCTGCTCGAGCGGCGCGCTGATCTGGGTGCCGGCGGCCGTGTTCGTGACGGCCGGCGCCGCGCTCGTGCTGGTGTCGCCGACCGACGTCACCGCCGTTCTGGGGGCGGGCCTGCTCTGGGCCGGCGGCATGCTCGCGCAGGCCGGACTGATGGTGCGGGCATACCGCCTGCTGGCGCTCGAGCGCCACCGGCGCCCGGCCTTGCGGGCCTGGCTCCAGCCCCGCGTGGCCCTCGCCGTGGCGGTGGTCGTCGCGGTGACCGTGACCGTGGCGGCCGCCGCGAGCCTCGACCTGAACCAGCACGCGACCACGTCGTCCAACCCCACTCACCACTCTCGCCTGTGAGGCGACGCCGGCCGGCTGCGCTCGCGACCGCGGCGGGGCGGGTCGTCGCCGGCCATCGGCTGTTCGTGGGGCTCCTCGCCGTGGCCGCGGCACTGCGGGTGGCCGCCCAGGTCGCCTACCGGCCGGCCCTGTTCTTCTACGGCGACTCGTTCGCGTACCTCGCCAACGCGGCGCAGCTCCGGCCCGAGTCGATCCGCCCCGCCGGCTATCCCGCCTTTCTGCGCATGGTGCTCTGGATCCACGACCTGGCGGTCGTCCCCGCCGTCCAGCACCTCCTGGGCCTGATCACCGGCACGCTGGTGTACGCGCTCGTGCGCCGCCTCGGCGTCGGCCCCGTGGGGGCGTGCATCGCCGCGGCTCCGGTGCTGTTCGACGCCTACCAGCTGAACATCGAGCAGCACATCCTGTCGGAGACGCTGTTCACGCTGCTCATCGTGGCCGCACTCGTCCTTCTGCTTTGGAACTCGCGGCCGTCGTATGCGACCTGCGTCGCGGTGGGCGTCCTGCTGGCCGTCGCCGCCCTGACGCGATCTGTCGGCCTGGCGCTGATCGCGCCCGCACTCGTGTTTGCGATCGTGCGCGGTGGGCTGCTGAGGACGCTGGCGCTGGCGGTGGCGTTCGCGCTGCCGCTGGCGGGGTACGCCGCCTGGTACAGCTCGACCGTGCCGCACGGATCGTTCGCGCTGACCGATCACGACGGCTACTTCCTGTATGGACGCGTGGCCGACTTCGCCAGCTGCGACGGCCTGCGGATCGGCGCCGCAGAGCGCCGGGTGCTGTGCGATCCCCGCCCGCCCGCCGACCGGCCGAACCCCAACTACTACGTGTGGCACCAGTGGGCGCGCAGGCGCTACCCGGGGTTCCCGCGCCTGCCGGTGCGGCGAAACGCCGTCCTGGAGTCCTTCGCGCTCGGGGTGATCCACCATCAGCCGGTCGCCTACGCGCGCACCGTGCTGCATGACATGGAGCACTACGCCGCGTTCGGGCGCTCCACCGGCCGCCACGACGAGCCGGTCTCGGAATGGCAGTTCTCGGCCGGCCGCCGCCAGACCCCGCGGCAGGTGGCGCGGCTGCAGCTCGAGGTGCGCAGCTGGGGTGGGGCGATCGGCGGCACGGTGTGGCTGCAGCGCGCGCTCCGCGCCTACCAGCGCGTCGTCTACACGCCGGGGCCACTGCTGCTCGCGGCCGTCATTCTGGCCCTCGCCGGCGCCGCGCTCGGTACCACCGCCCCCGGGGGGCGGCCCCTGCGGGCCGAGATGCTGACGCTCGCCGCCGCGGGCGTCCTGATTCCGCTCGTGGCCGCCATGACCAGCATGTTCGACTACCGCTACATGCTGCCCGCGCTGCCGCTCCTGCCCGCCGCCGGAGTGCTGGGCGCGACCGTCCTCTACGCCCGGGTGCGGACGCTGCGCACCGCCGAGCCCGACCCGGTGTCGGGGTAGCTCCGCGCGGCTCGAGCGCGCCCTGGGGCTGATCGCGGGGGTGGCTTGGGGGCGGTCGAACTTCCAATTGACATCCGCTGCACGCGCCAAGTGGCGCGTACCCGGGGGCGCCAAGTGGCGCCTACGGCGGACGCCAAGTGGCGCGTACCGCGGACGCCAAATGGCGCACACCGCGTGCCCCAAACCACCCCGCCTCGGCTACCGGTGGGCTACCAGGGCACGACCATCGTCGTCACGCTGCGGCCCGGTAGCGTCGTCCTGACGGTGCGCGTCGACGAGTCGAGCACCGGCGCCGGGGCCGGCGCCAGGTTCGACGTGGCGCTCGTGGTGTAGGCGGCCGGCTGCCCGTAGGAGCGGCCCGACGGCGCGCGCAGCAGCTTGACGCCCACCGACTGCGAGGCGGGCGAGTCGTTGATCAGGACGAACCGCCAGCTGTTGCGCAGAAACGCGATCACGTGCACGCCCGACGGCACGCCGGTCACCTTGTAGTGCACCGCGCCGGGACGGATGTAGCGGCTGAAGTTCCCGAGGACGTAGTAGCGCCGGGTGAAGTAGATCGTCTGGTTGCCGTCGGTCTGGTAGTCGGGGTCGTAGTAGAGCAACCCGTCGTTCCAGCCCTGCGTGTTGGCCGATGCGGGGCAGGTGGCGTCGGTGCCGGGGTGGCAGCCGATCTTGGGCGAGAGCGCCGTCCACCAGCTGAAGCTGCTCACCTCGCCAGCGGAGAGATCGCGCCACATGGTGTTGGCGAGCCAGAGGCCGTCGAGGATGCCGGGGTTGTAGCCCTGGGTGAAGCTGGTGCCGGTGGAGCAGCACACCTCGGACATCTCGAACTGAGCGTCCGAGCGGCTGCGCACCATCGTGTAGAGCGAGCGCAGCGCCGCGGCGGTGGGGTAGTCGTAGCCGTGGAACGCGACCGAGCGCACGTCGGGGTCGATCCACTCGTCGATGCCGGAGCGCAGGGCGGCGGACGTCGTCGACTCGTCGGCGCTGACGGCGGTTCCCCGAGATTGGGAGGCGAGGTCCTGCGCCAGCAGGGTGATCACGGTTGCCCGCTTGGCCGGCCCGACCGTCATGCCCTCCTGGTTGCAGGCCGGGAAGCTGTTGCTGGGCTCGTTCATGGGGCTCAGGTCGGCCAGGTGGATGCCGTAGGCCGTGCGCAGGTGGGCGGCGACGGTGGCGAGGTAGGCGGCGTAGGAGCCGATGCTGGCGGTCTTGAGGCTGCCGCCGCAGTCGGCGCCGTTCGACGTGAAGAAGGGCGGAGCGCTGTTGGCGAACCCGATCAACCGGTGGACGCCGTAGTGATAGGCCTGGCGCAGAAACGCGATCCCGCCCGGGTCGACGGTCCAGTTGTAGGTGCCTGGCGAGGTCAGGAACGACTTCGGCGCCCGCGGGCCCGGGTGCACTCCCACGCCGCCGCCGCCGATGTTGTAGCGGTAGATCGAGAGCCCGAGGCCGTTCGTGCGGCTGAACAGGAGGGCGGCAACCTCGGCCTGGTTTGCCGGCGAGAAGTTGTCGACATCGTTCGGCCACCAGGCGCCCGAAGCGCCGAACCCTGTGATCTTTTGCAACGGGCTGTTGATGACGTGCACCGTTGCGACGGCGGGCGCCTCCGCCGACGCGGGGACGGCCAGGCCGGCCATGGCGACGACCGCCGTGAGTGCCGAAACGGCGGTGAGAGGCCTCCAACCTACGGAGAGGATTCTTTGGGGAAGGCGAAGCAGGGTGAAATCTGGGCCGGTGAAGAGGTCCGCGATCAGTGTACCGGCGAGTCAAAATGCCGCCGGACACGGATGGGGTTAGACTGGATCGATGGCGAATCGCAAGCAGCAGAAGCGCAAATACCTGCGCGCTGTCGGCCGGGGCAAGGTGCGCGACGGGGGCGAGGTGCACGAGGTCGAGCGCTCGGGCGGGAAGTCCGGCGGATCGACCTCGCAGGCCCGGTTGCGGCGCGAGCCGCCGCCGCCGTCGGCCGCCCGGGCCGCCAAGCGCGCCGCGGTCTTCGCCGTGGGGTTCTATCTCCTCCTCACCTACACCCGGCTGGGCGGAACGATGACCGCTGGCGTGAAGCTGTTCAACGTCGTCGTCATGTTCGTCCTGTTCTGGTCGATCGGCGCCATCACAGAGACGTTCGCCTGGCGCCGGTGGCAGAAGAAGCACGGCGGGTAGGTCAGCGCCGCACGGTAGGCTGCGGCGGTGATGCTCGACGTCGTGCAGATACCGCTGGGCGCTTACCGGACGAACTGTTACCTGGTCGCACGCGAGGGCGCCTCCGAGGCCGCGGTGATCGACCCGGGCGATGACCCCGAGGCGGTGCGCGGCGTGCTCGCCGAGCGCGGCCTCACCGCCGCCGCGGTCCTCGTGACCCACGGTCACTTCGATCATCTGGGCGCGGTCAGGGGTGTGGCGGAGGCGGGCGGGATCGACGTGTGGATGCCGCGCGAGGAGGCCGGCGACCTGCGCACGCTCGCCGCGGCCCCCTACGAGGCCGACCACCTGCTCGACGGGGGCGAGACGGTCACCGCTGCCGGGATCGAGTTCGCCACCATGCTCGTCCCCGGCCACTCGCCGGCGTCGATCGCCTACCACGCCGACGGCCACCTGTTCTCGGGCGACGTCCTGTTCGCAGGATCGGTCGGCCGCACGGATCTCGAGGGTGGCGACACCGGCACGCTGATTGCGAGCATCGGCCGGCTGATGGACGCCTATCCGGCCGACACGGTGGTGCTGCCCGGCCACGGCCCGGTCACCACGCTCGGGGCCGAGCGGGCCGCCAACCCGTTTCTGGGGGCGCTGCGCGCGTGAGCCGCGAGTTCCAGGCCCCACGGGGGACGCTGGACTGGTACGGCCCCCGCGCCGCACTGCGCCGGTCCGTGCTCGACGAGGCCCGCCACGTGTTCGCGACCGCCGGCTACGGCCAGGTGGTCACGCCGACGTTCGAGGACACCGGCGTCTACCGGCGCACCTCCGGCGAGGGCTCGGACGTGGTGCGCAAGGAGATGTACAGCTTCCGGGACAAGAGCGACCGCGAGCTCACGCTGCGCCCGGAGGGGACGGCGGGAGTGATGCGGGCCTACCTCGAGCATGGGCTCGGCCACCTCCCGCAGCCGATCAAGGTCTGGTACGTGATGCCCATGTTCCGGTACAACGCGGTGCAGAAGGGCCGCTACCGGGAGCACTACCAGTTCGGCGCCGAGGTGATCGGAAGCGAGGACCCGGCGGTCGACGCCGAGCTGATCGCACTGCAGGCGCGCTGGTATGGAGACGTGAACGTGACCGGCCTGCGGCTGCTCGTAAACTCGATCGGCGACGAGGTCTGCCGGCCGGCCTACATCGAGCTGCTGACCGCATTCCTCGATGCCCACATGGACGAGCTCTGCGACGAGTGCCGGGAGCGCCGTGACTCGAACCCGCTGCGGGTGTTCGACTGCAAGAACGAGGCCTGCCAGGCGGTGCTCGCCGCCGCGCCCGCAATCACCGACCACCTGTGCGATCCGTGCCGTGAGCACTTCGCGGCGGTGCGCGCATACCTGGCCGCGCGCGGGGTTGCCCACGAGCTCTCGCCGCGGCTCGTGCGCGGCCTGGACTACTACACCCGCACCGCCTGGGAATGGCAGTGGCCGGCGCTGGGGGCGCAGTCGACGCTCTCGGGAGGCGGCCGCTACGACGGGCTGGCCGAGCAGCTCGGCGGCCCGCACACGCCGGGGGTCGGGTTCGGCGCCGGGCTCGAGCGGTTGGTGCTGACGCTCGAGGAGACCGGCGCCGCCGAGGCGGCGGAGCCGCCCCTCGACGTGCTCTTCGCCGTCCTTCACGACGAGGCCCGCCCGCGCGTCTACGCACTCATGGATGACGCCCGCGCGGCCGGCCTGCGCAGCGACGCTGCCTACGGCGGGCGCCGGCTCAAGCGGGCGCTCGAGGCGGCGGGGCGGCGGGGCGCGGCCACCGTCGTCATCGTCGGCGAGGACGAGTGGGGGGCGGGCGAGGCGTCCGTACGGGACATGGCCTCGGGCGAGCAGCGCCGGGTCGCACTCGCAGATCTCGTGCAGGAGCTCCGCGCGTGAGCTGGCGCACCGACCTCGGCGGCGACCTGCGGGCGAGTGACGAGGGCCGGCGAGTGGTCCTGGCCGGATGGGTCGCCCGCCGCCGCGACCACGGCGGCCTGGTGTTCGTCGACCTGCGCGACCAGGCCGGCCTCGTCCAGCTCGTCTTCAACCCCGACGAGCAGGCGGCCGCCCATGCCGCCGCGCACGGCCTGCGGGCCGAGTACGTCGTCCAGGCCGAGGGGGTCGTGCGCGCCCGCTCGCCCGAGACCCAGAATCCGCGCCTGGCGACGGGGCGGATCGAGGTGCACGTCGAGCGCCTGGAGGTGCTGGCGACGGCGCCCGTGCTGCCGTTTCAGCTCGACGACGACGGGGTGGACGAGACGCTGCGGCTGCGGCACCGCTACCTCGACCTGCGCCGCGACGTCATGCGCCACAACCTGTGGGTGCGGTTCAAGGTCACGCAGACCATCCGCCGCCACCTCGAGGACAGGGGCTTCTGGGAGCTCGAGACGCCGATCCTGTACAAGTCGACGCCGGAGGGCGCGCGCGAGTTCCTGGTGCCGACCAGCTCGCACCCGGGCAAGTTCTACGCCCTCCCGCAATCGCCTCAGACCTACAAGCAGCTGTACGTCATCTCGGGGTACGAGCGCTACTACCAGATCGCCCACTGCTTCCGCGACGAGGCCACCCGGGCCGACCGCACGGCCGAGTTCACCCAGCTCGACATGGAGATGGCCTTCGTCCAGCCCGACGAGCTCTTCGAGCTGATCGAGGGCCTCTTCGCCGCCGTGTGGCGCGAGGTGCTGGGGGTCGAGCTGCCGGTGCCCTTCCCGCGCCTGCGCCACGACGAGGCGATGCTCCGCTACGGCTCGGACAAGCCCGAGACCCGCTTCGGGTGCGAGATCGCCGACGTCACCGATGCGCTCAGGGGCACCGAGTTCAAGGCCTTCCGGGGCGTGATCGACGCCGGCGGGGTGGTGCGCGGCTTCGCCGTCCCCGGGGCGATGGAGTTCTCGCGCAAGGACTTCGACGGCCTGGTCGAGTTCGCTCGCACCTGGGGCGGCAAGGGCGTCGCCTGGCTGCAGGTGACCGGCCCGGGCGAGGTGCGATCGCCGATCGCCAAGTTCCTGGCCGACGACGAGGTGGCGGCGATCGTGGCGGGCGTGGGCGCCGAGCCCGGCGAGACGGTGCTGCTCGTGGCCGACGCGGTCGATGCGGCCGTGCGCGTGCTGGGGCCGCTGCGCCTGCACCTCGGTGAGCGCCTCGGCCTGATCGGCGAGGGCTGGAACATGCTCTGGGTCACAGGGTTTCCGATGTTCGAGTGGCTGCCCGACGAGGGCCGCTGGAAGGCGGCACACAATCCGTTCAGCGCCCCCGAGCCCGAGCACGAGGCCGACTTCGACGCCGATCCACCCGCGGCCAGGGCGCGCCAGTACGACCTTGTCCTGAACGGCAACGAGGTGGGCGGCGGGTCGATCCGAAACCACAAGCCCGAGGTGCAGCAGCGGGTGTTCCGCCTGCTCGGCATCTCCGAGCGCGAGGCCGAGGAGAAGTTCTCCTTCCTGCTGCGGGCCCTCGAGATGGGCGCCCCGCCGCACGGAGGGGTCGCGTTCGGGCTCGACCGGCTCACGATGCTGCTCGCGGGGGCGGCCTCGCTGCGCGACGTGACCGCGTTCCCCAAGGGCCAGGGCGGAGTCGATCCGCTCACGGGGGCGCCCACCGCGGCCACCGCGGCCGAGCTGCGCCACTACGGCATCCGAGTGGTGACGGATCCCGAGGGACCCGGTACGCTGTGAGGGCCGGCGCCATTTCCGAGATGCGCACTTCATTTTCGTCGTGCGAACACCTACAGCGCCGGGGCGAGGTCGGAGCGGTCGAAACATCAGGAAAGTGGCCGTCCGCCGAGCCCCAGGTGCCGGCGCAGAATGCGGGGGGACCTCGGTCCCCCCGCGTGCTTTCCGGAGCGCCGTGAGCGCCGTCTACCTCGACAACGCCGCGACCACGCCGCTCTGCGCCGAGGCCCGCACGGCCATGGAGCCGTACCTGGCCGAGCGGTTCGGCAATGCGTCGGAGCCGCATGAGTTCGGGCGGGCGGCCCGGGCGGCGCTCGAGCGGTCGCGTGTCCGCATCGGCGAGCTCCTGGGGGCCGACCCCGGTCAGGTCGTGTTCACCTCGGGGGGGTCGGAGGCCGACAACCAGGCGGTCTTCGGCCTGGCCGGCAGTCCGCCCGGGCGGCTGGTCGTGAGCGCGATCGAGCATCCGGCCGTCCGCGAGCCGGCCCGCGAGCTCGAGCGGCGGGGTTTCGAGGTGGCCTGGGCGCCGGTCGACGGCGAGGGCACGGTCGACGCCGCGGAGTTCGAGCGCCTGCTGCGCCCCGGCGACCGCCTGGCGGCGGTGATGTGGGCCAACAACGTCACGGGAGTCGTGCAGCCGGTGGAGCGGCTGGCGGCGGCCGCCGCCGAGCGGGGAGTGCCGTTCCACACCGACGCGGTCCAGGCGGCGGCCTCCCTGCCGGTCGGCCTGCGCGGGTCGGGGGCCGAGTCGGTCGCGCTCTCGGCGCACAAGCTGGGCGGGCCCAAGGGTGTCGGCTGTCTGCTGGTGCGGGCACCGGCGAGCCTGCCTCCGCTGGTGTGGGGCGGCGGACAGGAGCATGGGCTTCGCTCCGGGACCGAGAACGTCCCCGGCGTGGTCGGGTTCGCGGCCGCCCTCGAGGCGACCATCGCCGCGGCCGACCCACGAGCGGCCCTGCGGGCCCGGCTCGAGGCCGCGCTGGGCGACCACGTTACGGTCGTCTGCGCCGGCGCCACGCGGTTGCCGGGCCACGTGCTGGTGCTGGTGCCGGGCATCCGCGCCGACCTGCTCGTGCTCGCCCTCGACCGCGAGGGTTACGCCGTCGCCGCGGGCTCGGCCTGCGCGGCGGGCGACGCCGAGCCGAGCCATGTGCTGATCGCCCAGGGCATGTCGGCGCGGGACTCGCGAAGCGTCGTCCGCGTCTCGCTTGGCCTGCACACCACCGCCGCCGAGGTGGACGGGTTCGCGGCGGCGTTCCGGTCGTGCGTGGAGAGGCTGGAGGCCGGGGCGCTGGGCGAGATCGCCGCGGCGGGGTAGCGGGTCTACCCTTCCCGCGTGTACTCCGCCGCCACCGTCGAGCACGCCCTGTCGCTGCGGCATGCCGGCTCGGCCGGCCCGGGTGCGGTGGCGGGCGAGGCGGGAAACCCGGTGTGCGGCGACGCGATCCGGATCGAGCTTCTGGTGCTCGACGGCCACATCGCGGCGGCGCGCCGGCGGGGCTTCGGTTGCCCGCACGCGACCGCCGCGGCCGAGCTCGTGTGCGATCTCGCGGAGGGGCGCGACCTGCTGGACGCCGCCCGGATCGGCGTTTCCGACCTCGATCAGGTGCTGGCACCGGGTGCGCCGAACCGTGACTGCGTTGCGCTGGCGGCCGATGCCCTGCACGCGGCGCTCGCGACCGCGCTCGACTCGGCGTCGCTTCCCCTCGCCGACGGCCGCGTGGCCGTGGCGATGTCGGGCGGGGTCGACTCGGCGGTCGCGCTTCTGAAGGCGGTCGAGGCCGGGCTCGAGCCGGTCGGAGTCACGCTCCGCCTGTGGATCGATCCCGCCGCCCCCGCCGGCGAGCGCGCATGCTGCTCGCCCCGCTCGGTGCGGGCCGCCCGGGCCGCGTGTCATGCGCTGGGCGTGCCGCACGTCGGCCTCGACCTGCGCAGCGAATTCCATCACGAGGTGGTCGAGGAGTTCGTCGCAGGGTTCCGGGCCGGGCGCACCCCGAACCCGTGCATGCGCTGCAACGGCTCGTTCCGGTTCGCGGCGCTAACCGCGTTTGCCGACCGGATCGGGGCGGCCCGGATCGCCACGGGGCACTACGCCCGCGTTCGTGACCGCGACGGCGTGGCGATGGTCGCGCGCGGCGCCGATCCGGCCAAGGACCAGTCCTACATGCTGGCCGCCGTGCCGAGCGAGATCCTCGAGCGGTGCTGGTTCCCGCTGGGGGAGCAGACCAAGACCGAGACGCGCGCCCAGGCCGGCCGGGCGGGGCTCGAGGCCGCCGGCCGGGCCGAGAGCCAGGACGTCTGCTTCGTCGGCGGGGGCGATCACCGCGCGTTCCTCGAGCGCCACGGCGGGGCGGGGCGGCCGGGGGCGATCGTCGATCGCGACGGCCACGGGCTCGGCAGCCACACCGGCGTACACCGGTTCACGCCCGGGCAGCGCCGCGGCATCGGTGTCTCCGGGCCCGAGCCGCTGTACGTCCTGACGGTCGACGCCGGCAGCGGTCGCGTCGTGGTCGGGTCGCACGCCGAGCTCGAGCGGCGCTCGGTGTGGGTGGCGCCGGGCCGGCTGCTGACCACGACGCGGCGGGTGCAGGCGAAGCTGCGCTACCGCACCGACCCGGTGTGGGCGACGGTGCGGCCCGGCGTCGACGGATTCACGCTCGACCTGGACGAGCCCGTGGCCGGTGTCGCGCCTGGCCAGACGGCGGTGCTGTACGACGACGACACCGTGGTCGGGACGGGCGTGATCGCCTCGTGAGGGCCGGATAGGATAGGTTCCCCCGAAACCGGGAGCCTCATGCACGTTCAACTCGCCCTCCTCGTCTCCGCGTCCGACCTCTGGCGCTACGCCCTCGCCCTCTTCCTCGTGCTGACGGGCATCAGCCTGTGCTTCATGTTCCTGCGGGCCGGAATGACCCTCGGTCGCGTGAACCTGATGCTCGACGGGGTCATGCGCGAGCTGGTGCCGATGCTGGCCAAGACGTCGACCTCGCTCGACCACATCAACGAGGAGCTCGACAAGGTCGGCCGCATCACCGACTCCGCCACCGATGCGACCGCCAAGGTCGATGCCACCGTGCGGGGGGTGTCCGAGGCGGTGAGCACGCCGCTGCGGGCGTTCGCCGGCTTCACGTCCGGGATCTCTCACGGGTTCGGCGTCTTCCGCAACAAGCGCAACCAGCGCGGCGGTGTCGTGTGAGGGGCCTGCTGGCCGTCTCGGTGGGGCTTGCCGCCGCGGCTGCGGTGCTCTACAAGCGGGCGCAGGCGCTGGCCGAGACCGAGCAGCGCCCGGTGGGCGACGTGCTCCGCGAGATGCCCGGGCGGCTCTCGTCGGATCTGCGCACGCTGCCCGATGATGTCCGGATGGCAGCGCACGAGGGCCGCCAGGCGGCGACCCGCAAGTCGGCGGAGGTCGACGAGGACTTCCGCCGCGCCACCGAACCCTGACGGCGCAGGTCAGTCGGTGAGGCGGGCGATCAGCTCGCGGCGGTCGACCAGCCGCTTGGGCTCGCCGCCCAGCGTGAGCTCGTAGCCCGCGGCGCGCGGGTACAGCACCTTGTCGCCGGGTGAGATGCCATGCACGTCGTCGCCGATCGCCACCACGACTCCCGACAGGCAGGCGGAGCTCTCGCTGGCCGGGATGATCAGGCCGCCCGTGGTCTCGGTCTCGTCCTCGACGGGCTCGATGAGGACGAAGTGGTCGAGCGGCTCGACGGCGCCGGGGCCGCCGCCGCGGGCGTGCTCGAACCGCTCCAGGGTGTCGTCACCGTGCATGTTCCCAGGATAGCCCCCCGGTAGAATGACCCGGATCATGCGCTCGCACGAGATCCGCCGCCGCTTCGTCGACCACTTCACCGCCACGGGGCACGTCCAGCTCCCGAGCGGATCGCTGGTGCCGCCGGCGTGGGACAAGAGCGTGCTCATCACGACCGCGGGAATGCAGCCGCTGAAGCGCTACTTCCTCGGCCTCGAGGATCCGCCCGCCCGGCGCCTGGTGACCGTGCAGAAGGTGTTCCGGACGGTCGACATCGACGAGGTCGGCCGCACCGCCCACCACCTGACGTTCTTCGAGATGCTCGGGAACTTCTCGATCGGCGACTACTTCAAGCGGTTCGCGGTCGAGCAGGCGTGGGCGCTCGTGACCTCGCCGCACGGCTTCGGCTTCGACCCCGACCGGCTGTGGGCGTCCGTCTACCGTGGCGACGAGAACGTCCCCGCGGACGAGGAGGCCGTCGGGCTGTGGCTCGAGGTGGGCGTGCCACCGGAGCGGATCGTGCGGCTGGGGAGCGACAACTTCTGGCAGGCCGGGCCGGTCGGCCCCTGTGGCCCCTGCTCCGAGCTGCACTACGACCGCGGCACCGAGTTCGGCTGCGGCCGCCCGGACTGCGGCCCCGACTGCGAGTGTGACCGGTTCATCGAATTCTGGAACCTGGTGTTCATGCAGTACAACATGCTGGACGACGGGTCGCTCGAGCCGCTGCCGCAGCCGAGCATCGACACCGGCGCCGGCCTCGAGCGGGTGACGATGCTGGCCGCCGGCGTCGACAGCGTCTATCTCACCGACGCCTTCGGCGACCTGATCGAGGTGATCGAGGGCTGGAGCGGCGCCAGATACGGCCGCACCCCCGAGGAGACCAAGGCGCTCAAGGTGCTCGCCGACCACGGCCGGGCGATGAGCTTTCTGGCCACCGACGGCATCGAGCCCTCCAACGAGGGCCGCGGCTACGTGCTGCGCCGCGTCATCCGCAGGGCTGTCCAGCACGGCCGCCGCATCGGCCTCGAGGACGGCATCGTCGAGCGACTGCACGGCCGCGTCGTCGAGCTCCTGGGCGATGCGCATCCGGAGCTGCGCGAGCAGCAGGCGCGGGTGGCGGCCGAGCTTGTCGCCGAAGAGGAGCGCTTCCTGCGCACGCTCGAGACCGGCGGCCGGCTGCTGGACGAGGTGCTGGCCGGGACGTCCGCCGAGGTCGGGGCCGAGGACGCTTTCCGCCTGCACGACACCTACGGGTTCCCGATCGAGCTGACCGTCGAGATCGCCGCCGAGCACGGAAAGACGGTCGACGAGGCCGGCTTCACCGAGCTGATGGACGAGCAGCGCGACCGCGCCCGCGCGGCGGGGGGCGGCACCCGCGTCGACACCTCCGAGCTGCGGACGGATTTCACGGCCGAGTTCGTCGGCTACGAGCGCCTCGACGTCACGACCCAGGTCGGCGCCGCGCACGACCGCGGTGACGGCTCGGCGCTCGTCAAGCTGCGCGAGTCGCCGTTTTACGCGCGCGGTGGCGGCCAGGTCGCCGATCGCGGCTGGATCGAGACCGACGCGGCCCGCGCCGTTGTCGAGGACGTCGTCCGGGTCGACGACGATCAGGTGGTCGTCGCCAGGCTCGAGCACGGCAAGCTGCACGGAGGCGAGCGCGTGCGCGCGCACGTCGATCCCGAGGCGCGCCGCCCGACGATGGCCAACCACACCGCGACCCACCTCCTGCAGGCGGCGCTGCGCGAGGTGCTCGGCGACCACGTCGCCCAGGCCGGGTCGTACGTCGGGCCCGACAAGCTGCGCTTCGACTTCCGCCACGACCGGCCGATGACCCCGGACGAGATCGCCCGGGTGGAGCGGATCGTGAACGAGCACATCGTCGCCAACCACCCGCTGCACATCTTTGTCACCACTCAGGACCACGCCCGCGAGCTCGGCGCCACCATGCTCTTCGGCGAGAAGTACGACGAGCACGTGCGGGTCGTCGAGGTGCCGTCGGTGTCGCGCGAGCTGTGCGGAGGCACGCATGTGCGCTCGACCGCCGAGATCGGCGCGTTCCTGATCACGCGTGAGACGAGCTCGTCGCAGGGAGTGCGCAGGATCGAGGCGCTCACCTCGGCCGCGGCCCTCGAGCACCTGCGGCGGGAGGCGGCGGAGGCCGCCGAGCTGCGCCGGCGGGTGGGGGAGCTCGAGTCCGAGCTCAAGCGGACGGCCAGGGAGGCCCCGCCGGCCCCATCTGCGAACGGCA
Organism: uncultured Actinomycetes bacterium; assembly: GCA_963703275.1. Taxonomy (GTDB): domain Bacteria; phylum Actinomycetota; class Thermoleophilia; order Gaiellales; family JAICJC01; genus JAICJC01. The sequence goes on from OY969804.1 coordinate 1,304,301, forward strand.
CCGACACGGGACTGATCGACCGCGCTTCGGAGGAGTCCGGCGTGTGGATCGTCGCTGACGTGGTCGACGGTGCCGGGGCCGACGAACTTTTGCAGCTGTCCGACCGCGTGCGCGCCAAGCTCTCACCCGCGGCCGCGGTGCTGGGCGGGAACGCCGGCGGCAAGGCGCACCTGCTGGCCAGCTTCGACCCGGCCGCGCAGGCACGCGGGCTCTCGGCCGTCGATGTGATCCGCGAGGTCGCCCCGATCGTCTCCGGTGGCGGTGGAGGCAGGCCCGCGCTCGCCCGCGCCGGCGGGTCCGACCCGTCACAGCTCGAGGCGGCGGTGAGGGCGGCGGCCGACCGGATTCGTGAGCAATTGCAGGGAACTTCGGAATGAAGGTGCTCGCGGTCGACTACGGCCGCGCCCGCACCGGAATTGCCGTAAGCGATGAAACCGGGGTGCTGGCCCGTCCCGTCGCGGTGGTCGAGCGGGTCAGGTCGGAGGCGGGGATGGGCACAATGCTGGAACGAATCACCGAGCTCGATCCGGACCGGATCGTGGTAGGCATGCCCCTGACGCTGAGGGGAGAGCACGGCCGGCAGGCCGCCGAGACGCTCGACTTCATCCACGAGCTGGAGGCTCGATGCCCGATCCCGATCGAGACGTACGACGAGCGGTTCACGACGGCGATGGCGACGCGAGACCGCAAGGGCCCCCGCGGTGGGGACGACGCGGTGGCGGCCGCCCATCTGCTCGAGGGGTACCTGCGCAGACTCGCAGGCTGAGCCTTTGGGCAGTCCTCGTCGTGCTCGTCGCGATGGCGGCAGCGTGCATGGGCTCGGGCACGTCGTCGGCTCCGGCCCCCAACCCGCACGGACCGCCGATCCCGGTGGTGATCCCGAGCGGGGACGACGCCGATGCGATCGCCTCGGTGCTGCAGGAGCGGGGCGTGATCGACGACGCCGGCCGGTTCGGCAGATACCTGAAGGCCCAGGCCGAGGGCTCGGACTTCAAGGCCGGGACGTACACGTTCCAGGCGGGCACGGGCTACGACGCGATCATCGCCCGCCTGAACGCGGGGCCGACGGCCGGCGATGCCAAGCTGGTCATCCCCGAGGGGTTCCGCCTGACCCAGATCGAGGCGCTGCTCCCGGGGGTCGGGATCAACCCCCGCGCCTATGCGCGGGCCGTTCGCGCGGCGGTGCCGCCGCCGGGCTTCGGCCACCACCTGAACATGGAGGGCTTCATGTTCCCGGCGACCTACCTGGTGCGCCCGCACGAGCCCGCCGCGACGCTCGTCGCGCAGCAGCTGGCCGCGTTCCGGGCCGCGTTCGCGCAGGTGAACATGAGCTACGCCCGCTCGAAGCACCTCACCCCCTACGACGTGCTCACAATCGCCTCGATGATCGAGCGCGAGGCCCGCGTCCCCGGTGACCGGGCCAAGGTCTCGGCGGTCATCTACAACCGGCTGCGGCTCGACATGCCGCTCGGGATCGACGCCACCATCCTGTATCACCTCGGCTCGTGGACGGCGACCATCCACGAATCCGACCTGACGAACCCCGAGCCGTACAACCTGCGCGTGCACACGGGGCTGCCGCCGACGCCGATCTGCAATCCCGGTCTGGCCTCGCTGCAGGCCGCCGCGCACCCGGCGCGCGTCGACTACCTCTACTACGTCGCGATCCCGGGGAAGGCGGCCCAGTACTTCACCTCGAGCTACGCCGACTTCATCGCGCACGGTGGGTAGACACCTCGCCGCCGTGATCGGCCACCCGGTGGCGCATTCGCGCTCCCCGGCGATGCACACCGCCGCCTACCGCGCGCTCGGCATGGACTGGGAGTACACGGCCGTCGACGTGCCGCCGGCCGGCCTCGAGGCATTCGTCGCCGGCCTCGATGCGGGCGGCTACGCCGGCGTGAACGTCACGATCCCGCACAAGCAGGCCGTGCTCGGCCTGTGCGCGGAGCTCTCACCCGAGGCCCGCCGGGCGGGATCGGTCAACACGCTGCTCGTGCGTGAGGGCGGCGGCCTGCGGGGCGAGACGACCGACGGGGCCGGCCTCCTGTGGGCGCTCGGGCCGGTCGCCCCCGCGGATGCGCTGGTGCTCGGCGCCGGGGGCGCCGCCCGCGCCGCGGTGGCGGCGCTCGCCGCGGCCGGCTGGAGCGTGGCCGTGAGCGCCCGCCGCCCCGAGGCCGCACGCGAGCTCGGCGTCGCCGTCTCACCGTGGCCCCCGGGCCGCCCCGCCGCGCTGGTGGTCAATGCGACCCCGATCGGGCAGCATGCATATTCGGTGCCAGGCACCAAATATTCATACCCCCCCGAGCTGATCGAGCCGGGGATGGTCGTGGTCGATCTCGCCTACCGCGGGGACGGAGCTGCGACGCCGCTCATCGCAGCGGCGGCCGAGCGCGGGGCGCGGGCGATCGACGGCCTGGAGGTGCTTGTCGGCCAGGGAATCCTCGCCTTCGAGCTCTTCACCGGCGTCCCCGCGCCGGTGGGGGTCATGCGCGCGGCCGCTCGGGAGAAAACGGCGCCGGATCGGTGAACGGCGCCCGGCCGAGCACCAGCTCGGCCACGAGCCGGCCGGAGCCTCCACCGGTGAGAATGCCCTCGCTGCCGTGCCCGGCACACACGAATGTGTGCTCGTCCAGCCGGCCGATGTAGGGGCGGCCGTCCTCGGAGAAGGGCCGCAATCCCGTCCAGGTGGTCGCCACCTCGCGGCCGGCGAGCGCCGGCACGAGCCGGCAGGCCCGGGCGGCGTTCTCGCGCAGCGCGGCCTGGCTCTCGGGGCCCTCGTGCAGTGCCGCCGACCGGGACGCGCCGACGTGCACCGATCCGTCCCGGTTCTGGTGCACGCCGAGGGCGTGCGAGGCGTCGCCACCGGCTACGGCCAGCTCCCCGGATGAGAGCCGCGCGAGGCTGATCGCGGTCGCCGGCGCCGGATCGGGGACGGGCTCGTAGGCCGCCTCGTGGACGACGTGGCGCAGCACGGGCGGCCCGGGCGCGAGCAGCGTCAGCCAGCCGCGCACAGGCCGCACCGGCACGTCGGTCCCGACGGCGTGCCCGAGCCGGCGCGACCACGCCCCAGCCGCCAGCACCACGGCGTCCGCGGCGAGCGATCCGGCGTCGGTCACGACCCGGCCCGCGCCGATCCGCTTGACCTCGACGTGCGTGCGAATGTCCGCCCCGGCCCCCGTCGCCGCCTCGGCCGCCGCCGCCGCAAGGGCGCCGGGGTCGGTGCGCCGGCCCTCCCCGATCAGAAGCCCGCCCGCCATTCCCGCGCGCAGAGCCGGCTCGGCCGCGGCGACGCCCGCCGCATCGAGCAGCTCGCCGGCCACCGACGGGTCGGCGAGACCGGCCAGCTGCCCCTCGTGGGTCGCGAGCAGCAGCGTTCCGATCGGCTCGCGGTCGAAGCAGAAGTCGGCACCGTGCTCGTCGGCAAGCCGCGTGTAGACGGCGATGCTCTCGCGCCAGAGCGGTACCAGTTCGGCGTAGTCGGGCGGGAGCACCAGGCCCTGGCTGCGCCCGGTCGCACCCGAGGCGATCGCTCCGCGCTCGAGCAGGGTCACGCCGGCCCCCGCCTCGGCGAGGTGCCACGCGGTCATGGTCCCGATCACGCCTCCCCCGATGACGATCACGTCCGGCATCCGGCGGGAGCCTACAGTCCCGGGCGGTTTCGGCCGATAAGCCCGACATGGAAACCGTCCTCCCGCTGGCAGGTGCTGGGTTTGCACTGGGCTGGCCGATCGAGTGGCTCATCCAGCGCTTCCCGAAGGGCGTCGGCACCGCGCCGTCCTCCCGCCGGCGCTGGTATGTCGCCGCCGCGACCGCCGCCCTGTTCGCGGTCATCGCGCTGCGGATCGGCCTGCAGCCCCGCCTGGCCCCGGCGCTGCTTCTGACCGCGCTGATCGTGCCGGCCTCGGTGATCGACCTGCGCCACCGCATCATCCCCGACGCGATCAACCTGCCGGGTGCGGTGCTGGTGTTCGCCGTCGCCGTGGCCGCGCAGCCCGACCGCTGGCCCGAGCTCCTGATCGGCGGCGTCGCCGCGACGCTCTTCCTGGGCGTGGCCTGGCTCATCTATCCGGCAGGGATGGGGCTGGGCGACGTGAAGATGGTGCTGATGATCGGCCTCGCGCTCGGCAAGTTCGTCGGCGTCGCAATGTTCGCGGCATTCGCCCTGTCCACGGTGTTCTCGCTCGGCCTGCTGGTCTCGAAGGGCTTCGGCGGCCGCAAGGCCACGTTCCCGTTCGGCCCGTTCCTGGCCCTCGGTGCGGTGGTTGCGATCCTGTGGGGCCCGCAGCTCTGGGCCGCCTGGTACATCGGCTGATGCGATCCCGGCGGCTGACGGTGGTGTTCCTCGGCCTGCTCGGCGCGGCGGTCGTCTACTCGCTGATGATGGCGTTCGGCGACCCCGCCCTCGAGCTCGAGGTGTGTGCCGCCTGGCTGCCGCTCTACCTGGGCGCATACGCGTTCGGGCTCGCCGGCGACGCCCCGGTGCGCGTCGCCCGCGCCGACTGATCGCACTCCTGCTTCACCGGCTCACCGTCGCTGCCGACCGGTAGTCTGCGTGGCCTCATGGAGCTCACCTACGTCACCGCCGGGGAGTCGCACGGACCGGGGCTCACCGTCGTCATCTCGGGTCTTCCCGCCGGGCTGGAGCTCGACCACGAGCTGATCCGCGCCGACCTCGCCCGGCGCCAGGCCGGGTACGGCCGCAGCCCCCGCCAGAAGCTCGAGCAGGACGACGTCGAGCCGCGCGGCGGACTGCGCCACGGGCGCACGCTCGGGAGCCCGCTCGCGTTCTTCATCGAGAACCGCGATCACCGCAACTGGACCGCCCCGATGAGCGCCTGGCCCGTCGATCCGGAGGAGCTGGAGGGGTTCGGCTGGCGCGGCCAGCCGGTGACCCTGCCGCGCCCCGGTCACGCCGACCTGGCGGGCGTGCTCAAGTACGGGCACGCCGACGTGCGCAACGTGCTCGAGCGCGCCAGCGCGCGGGAGACGGCCGGGCGCGTCGCGGCCGGCGCGGTCGCCAAGGCGCTGATCGCGACCATCGGCATCTCGGTGCGCTCGCACGTCCTCCAGATCGGCAGCGTGCGGGCGACGCCGCCCGCGTGGCTGCAGCAGGCCGACTTCGACCGGGCCGAGGCCTCGCCGGTGCGCTGCCTCGATCCCGGCGCCGCGGAGGCCATGATCGCCGAGATCGAGCAGGCCAAGCGCGAGCGCGACACGCTCGGCGGCGTCACCGAGGTGCGCGCCTTCGGCGTGCCGCCCGGCCTGGGGTCGCACGTGTCGGCGGGGGCGCGCCTGGACGGACGCCTGGCCGCGGCCCTGATGTCGATCCAGTCGGCCAAGGGGGTCGAGATCGGCGATGCCATCGCGAGCTCGGCGCGGCGCGGGTCGCGCGTGCACGACGAGATCTTTCACTCCGACGAGCAGGGGTATCACCGCCGCACCGACACCGCCGGCGGGCTCGAGGGCGGCATGACGAACGGCGCCGAGCTGGTCGTGCGGACGATCTGGAAGCCCCTGCCGACACTGATGCGGCCGCTCGCGAGCGTCGAGCTCGGCTCCCACGAGCCGCAGCAGGCCCACGTCGAGCGCAGCGACGTCACCGTTCTCCCGGCGGCGGCCGTGGTCGCCGAGGCCGCGGTCGCATGGGAGCTCGCCCGGGCGGCCTCCGAGAAGTTCGGCGGCGACGCGGTGGGCGACTTCGTGGCCGCGCACGCCGCGTACCTCGAGCGCGTCGCCCGGGCGTGATCCCCGGGCCCTACCGCAACCTGGCCCTGATCGGGTTCATGGGCTCGGGCAAGACGACCGCCGCGTTCGTTCTGGCCGACCGCCTGAACTGGCGGGCGGTCGACGCCGATGCCGAGATCGAGCGCGAGGCCGGCCGGTCGATCCGGGAGATCTTCGCCGCCGACGGCGAGGCCGCGTTTCGCGCGCTCGAGGAGCGGGTCGTGATGCGGCTGCTGCACGAGACCGGGGTGGTGGTGGCGCTCGGAGGCGGGGCCGTAACCTCGCCGCTGATCCGGGAGCGCCTGCGCGACGGCTCGTTCACGGTGCTTCTGGACGTCTCGCCCCAGACGGCGTGGCGCCGGATCGAGGCGGAGGCCGGCGAGCGCCCGCTGGCGGCCGAGGCCCGCGGCTTCGCCGAGCTGTACGAGCGCCGCAAGGCGCTCTACCACGCCACCGCGGACGCGATGGTGGACGCCGAGGAGATGCACGGCGAGGAGGCGCTCCTGGCGCCGCTGGCGCGATCGAGCGCGCTCGGCGAGCTCGACCGCCTGATCGGCGCCCGCCGGGCGGCCCTGGTGGCCGACCGGTCGGTGCTCCGACTCGTCGGCCGCCCGTGCGAGCCGTTCGTGACCGTCCGCTTGCCCGTGGGCGAGGCCGCCAAGACGGTCGCCGTCGCCCGTCAGGCCTGGACGCGGCTCGCGGAGTTCGGCCTCGAGCGCGGCGATGTGATCGTCGCGCTCGGCGGCGGCGCGGCGACCGACGTCGCCGGGTTCATCGCCGCGACCTACCACCGCGGCGTACCCTGGATCGCAGTGCCGACGTCGCTTGTGGGGATGGTCGATGCGGCGGTCGGGGGCAAGACGGGGATCGACCTGCCGGCGGCGAAGAACGCGGTCGGGGCGTTCCACCAACCCGAGTGGGTGGTGTCGGATCCAAGCGTGCTCGAGACACTGCCCGTGCGCGAGTGGGCGTGCGGCTTCGCCGAGGTGATCAAGACCGCTCTGCTCGCCGGTGGCCGGTTGTGGGAGATGGTGCGGGGCTGGGAGCCGGGCCGGGGCACGCCCGAGCAGCGCCTCGAGCTGATCCGCCGCTGTGCCGCCTACAAGGTGCGGGTGGTCGCGGCCGATCCGACCGAGCAGGGCCGCCGGGCGGTGCTGAACCTGGGCCACTCGATCGGGCATGCCATCGAGGCGGCGACCGAGTTCAAGGCCTTCGCCCACGGCGAGGCGGTCGGCATCGGTCTGCTCTCGGCCCTCTGGCTCTCGGCCCAGACGGAGGGCCTCGACCCGGGCGTCGAGCCGGAGGTGCGCGAGCTGCTGCGCCGCCACGGCCTGCCCGTCACGGCGCGCAACGTCAGCCCGGCGGCGATCATCGACGCGATGTCACACGACAAGAAGGCCCGCAGCGGGCGCGTGCGGTTCGCCCTGCTCGAGGACATCGGAAACCCCGTGTGGGGCCGGGATCCGGGCGACGACCTGATCGAGGCGGCCGTCGCCCGAGCGGTCGCGAAGCGGACCTAGACCCTCACCCGACCGACAGGCGGACGGGCACCCGGACGACCGGCGGCGGCGTTCCCTTGCCGTTGTCGCCGTTGATCAGCACCGTCCCTCGCTGTGCGCGCAGGACGTGGTAGGTGAGGGTGGCCGTGTACGTGCCGCGGCAGCCGGTGCCGCAGCTGGCCAGGACGTGGGTCGCCGAGATCAGCCGCCCCCTGGCGTTCAGAATGCGGATGTGGACGACCGCCTCGAACACGTCGGCGCTGCCGGCGACTGTCACGGTGGCGGGGATGCGGGCGCCGATCGCAGGCCGGGCGACCAGGATTGGCGGCAGCAGGCGGTAGAAGTTCGGCGTGGCCGCCGGTTGTGGCACGGGCACGCCCGCGATCGAGTGGACGATCTGGCCGGCCACCTCGAGCCGGACGCGATCGATGGCCGGGAACTGGGTGGTCGTGAATGTCAGCTGGGCGAGGCGCATCCGCACGGAGGCACGGTTAGCGGGCGCCGCAAACGCGCGGCTGACGTCGACCGTGGCGGTGGTACCGCTGGTGGAGATGCCGCGCAGTCGGCTGCCCGTCGGGACGGCGGTTGTGACGCCCGCGGCCGTCTCGGCGGCATTCGGTCCGGCGAAGAGCTGCCTGACCGCCGCGCCCGCCACCGCGGGCGTGCGCGTCACCGTGCGCTTGGTGAGCCAGAGCTTGCCGCCGCGCTCGAGCCAGACCGACAGGGTGACCCTGGGGCCGGCATTCGGTGTTGCGGCGGCGGTCGGGCCGACGCTGACGAGTGCGGCGGCGACGGCGGCGGCGACGGGGATGAGGCGCAGATTCACGGCGGGCTCCTTCGATGGGGCGGCGTCAGCCGCCGTTGAGTGCGACCGGGATCTCGACCACCTGGCCGGACGCGTGCGGTTTGGGATGCAGCGGGGAGATCTCGACGTAGCCCCGCTGGAGGCCGGCCACCGAGAAGTGGACATGGTTCCTGTACTCGACATCCCTTGGGCAGGGCCCGATACAGATGGCGCTGACCACGCGGCGTCCGAGCAGATGGAAGTGCGCGTCGAAGATCCGCAGCACCACCTGGCCGGCGCTCGGGTAGCGGAAGGCGATCACCGTAGGGCTCGTGAGGGTGGCACCCGGCCGAGGCAGGGTGACGTCGAAGGGTGGCACCAGATGCAGCGGGAGGCGTACCACGTGCCCACCGCCGGTGATCACCAGGGTGCCCGGCTGGTCGCTCGAGACGCCGAGCCCGGGGATGGTGAACGAGAATGTGCCGGCACAGCCCGTACCGCACGACGCTGCGGCCGCCCCGCCCGAGAGCTCGTGCCCCGACGCATCGAGGAGCCTGTACGTGAGCCCGGCCTCGAACACATCGGCGATGCCAGACACCGTGAACGGCGCCCGCACGCTTGCCCCCGGACGCGGGCTCGCCACGGTGATCGCCGGCACCAGCCGGGGGAATCCCATGCTGGTACGGGTGATCGGGTCGGGGAGCACGAGGCCGTCGGCAAAGGCGGTCACCGGCTGGCCGTCCAGGTGCAGGCGCAGGGCGTGCACGGTCGGAAACTGGGTGACGCCGTAGACGAGCTGGGCCAGCCCCAGCCGCTGGCGGGCGGCGCCGTCACCCTCGAACTCGGACGTCAGGTCGACCGTCGCGACGCCGCCGTGGAGGCTGATCCCGAGGAGCTGCGTGCCGGCGGGGACAGCGCTGCGCACGCCGGCGGCTGCTTCTGCCGCGGTCGGTCCCGCGAGCAGCCCGGACACGGCCGCCCCGACGATGGCCGGCGTGGCCGGCACCGACCGCACCACCGGCCAGAGCTTGCCCGAGCGCTCGAGCCACACCTCGAGCCGCATCCGCGAGGGGACGGTGCCCGGGACGGTGGCCGAGGTGGAAGCGGACGCGGAGAACGTCACCGGGCCCGTCTCGGCGCCCTGCCCCGATGCCGGGCCAACGTCGACCGCGCCGGAGCCGCCGCAACCCGCGGCGATGATGCAGGCGCCCGCCAGGACGAGGATGCGCAGGCTCATGCGGTCTCCTTCGGGAGCCGGAGGGTGAAGGTGGCGCCGTCGCCGGGTGTGCTCGCGACCGCGATCGAGCCGCCGAGGAGGGTGGCGTTCTCGTGCGCGATGGCGAGCCCCAGGCCGCTCCCGGCCGCCGTCCGGGACGGGTCGGCCTTCGAGAAGCGGTCGAACAGGCGGGGTGCGAACTCCGATGGGATGCCCGGGCCGTGGTCGCCGATCGCGATCACCGTCTCGGAGTCCTCGCCGTCCACGCGAACCGACGCGCGGCCGCCGCCGTGCTCGACGGCGTTACCCACCAGGTTGGCGACGATTCGCTCGACGCGGCGGCGGTCGGTGCCGACCATCGGCCGGTCGCCGGTCACATCGACGCGCGGCTGCCAGCCGCGGCTGCGGACGATGCCCTCGATCAGCGCGGCCAGGTCGACCTGCTCGACGCGAACGGCCTCGACCCCGGCGTCCAGGCGCGAGATCTCCATCAGGTCGTCGGTGAGGCGCCGCAGCCGGGACACGTCCTGCACGAGCAGGTCGGTGAGGCGCGCGACCTCCGGCGGCAGCTCCTCGCCGTGCCGCTGCAGGAGCGCCGCCTCGTTCACGAGCGCGGTCAGGGGAGTGCGGAGCTCGTGGGCGACGTCGGCGGTGAACCGGCGCTCGCGGGCCTGGGCGTCGGTGAGGGCGGTGATCTTGGCCTGGAGGGCATCGGCCATGTGGTTGAACGACGCCGCCCAGGCGCCGAACTCGTCGCTCCCGGTGGCGGGCAGGCGGGTATCCAGCAAACCCTCGGCCAGCGAGCGCGCGGCCGCGCTCGCCCCGGCCACGGGCTGCAGTGTGCGCCGCGCCAGCACGGCGCCGACCAGGCCCGACAGCGCGACCAGCACGAGCCAGCCCGCCACCAGGATGTTGCGCAGCTGATCGAGGTCGGCCCAGACCTGGGTCTCGTCGTAGAAGTAGTACAGCTGGGTGCCGTGCGCCGGCAGCGGCTCGGCCACGATCAGGTACGGCACCCCGGCGATCGTCCGGCGTTCGTATGCGACCTGGCCCGCGTTTGCGAGCCGGCGCAGGTCGGCCGGAACCGGCAGCCGCCCGGGGGGGACGCGGCCGTCGGTGCCGATGACGGTCGCAAACGTCCCCCGCGTGGCGAAGCGGGCCTCGAGCCGTCCGATGTCGCCCTGGCGGCCGTGCAGCGTCGCTCGCGCGATCAGGGTGTTCAGCCGGCTGTCCTGCAGAGCCCGGCTGGCCGACTCGTCCAGGCGGTCGTGCCGGACGACGAGGTAGGAGCCGAGCGCCAGGGCGCCCGCCGAGAGCCCCCCCACCATCACGAACGCGATCGTCAGCCGCCGGCGCAGCCTGCCGGTGCGGATGGGTGTCGCGGGGGTGGCCATACCCACCATCGTGGTGGGCGCCGGCAACACGACGGCGACCGGGGTGTAACCGCTACGTAACCGAGCAGCGGTAGCCCACGCCGCGAACCGTCTCGATCAAGCGGGGATTGGCGGCGTCGGCCTCTACCTTCGACCGCAGTCGCTGCACCGCGACGTCGACCAGCCGCGAGTCACCCAGGTAGTCGTAGCCCCACACCTGCTCGAGCAGCTGGTCGCGGGTGAGCACCTGGCCGCGGTGGGCGGCGAGCACCGAGAGCAGCTTGAACTCGGTCGTGGTCAGCCCCAGGTCGGCCCCGTCGCGGCGGGCCTGGAACGCGTCGGTGTCGACCTCGATGTCGCCCACCTGCACCGAGCCGGGCGCAATCGGCCCGATCGAGCGGCGCAGCACCGCCCGGATGCGCGCCACCAGCTCCGGCATCTCGAACGGCTTGGTCACGTAGTCGTCGGCGCCGAGCTCGAGGCCGACCACCACGTCCACCGTCTCGGTGCGGGCGGTCAGCATCACCACGGGGACGCGGCTGTGACGCCGGATCTCGCGCAGCACCTCGAAGCCGTCCAGCGACGGCAGCATCACGTCCAGGAGCACGATGTCGTAGGCGCCCCGCCCGAACTGCGCCAGCGCCTCGCGCCCGTCGCCCACTCCGGTGGGTCGCATGCCCGACTGGCGCAGGCCGATCCCCACCACCTCGCGGATCGACGCATCGTCCTCGACCAGCAGCACCCGCTCGTCCACCGGAGGAGGGTAGGCGGCGGGTCGGCCGGACCCCGGTCAAGTAACCTCTGCGGCCTGATGCAGGTCTCCGTCCTGAACGGCGTCAACCTCAACATGCTGGGCCGCCGCGATCCGGACCAATACGGGACGGTCACCCTGGCGCACCTCGAGACGATGATCTACGGCTGGGCGCGCGATCTGCGCGTGACCGTGCGCTGCCGGCAGACCAACGGCGAGGGCGAGTTCGTCGCCTGGATCCACGAGGCCCTCGACGGCACCGACGGCCTGATCGTCAACCCGGGCGCCTGGACGCACTACAGCTACGCCATCCGCGACGCGCTCGAGATCTTCCCCGGGCCGGTCGTCGAGGTGCACCTGTCGAACATCGAGGAGCGCGAGGAGTGGCGGCGGCGGTCGGTGATCGCAGACGTCGTCTCGCACCGGATCGTCGGCAGGGGCGCGGACGGCTACCACGAGGCGTTGCAGCACCTGACAGGAGGTCGATCGTGAACCACAAAGCCAGGCTGGCCGCCGCCCGCGCGGCGATGGAGGCCGCCGAGGTGGACGCGATGATCGTGTCCGACCTCATCAACATCCGCTACCTGACCGGCTTCACGGGCTCAAATGCGCTCGTGATCGTCGGCGCGGATGCCGCGACGCTTCTGACCGACTTCCGCTACCAGACCGCCTCCGACCCGCTGCGGGCGTGGGTCGGAGTCGAGTTGGCGGAGCGCGACGTCATCCGCACGGCCGCCGAGCGGCTGGCGGAGTTCACGGGGGATGCGGGCCGGGTGGGCTTCGAGGCGGCCCACATGACCGTGGAGCGCCACGGCATCCTGGCCGAGGCCCATGCCGGCCTCGTTCCCGTGGCCGGGCTCGTCGAGGGCCTGCGGGTCGTGAAGGACGCCGAGGAGCTCGACGCCGTGCGCGCGGCGGCCGCGCTGATCGAGCCGGTGTACGCGCAGATCGCGGCCGAGGGGCTGGCCGGGCGCACCGAGGCCGAGGTCGCCTGGCGGGTGCGGGAGCTCTTCCACGCGGGTGGCGCCGACGGGCTCTCGTTCGAGACGATCGTGGCCTCGCACGAGCACGGCGCCCAGCCGCACGCCCATCCGACAAACGAGCTCATCGGGCCTGACACGCTGATCACGATCGACCTCGGCTGCATGCTCGACGGATATGCGTCCGACTGCACCCGGACGTTTGCCACGGGGTCGCCGCCGGCCGAGCTCCTGTCGGCCTACGCCGTCTGCCTCGAGGCGCAGCTGGCCGCGATGGAGGCGGTGCGCCCCGGCACGCCGGCCGCCGACGTCGACGGCGCCGCGCGGTCGGTGATCGAGGCGGCCGGGCACGGCGATCGCTTTGGCCACGGGGTGGGGCACGGCGTCGGCCTCAACATCCACGAGGCGCCGCGGCTCTCGGCCGGGTCGTCTGCAACCCTCGAGCCGGGGATGGTCGTCACAGTTGAGCCGGGTATCTACCTGCCCGGCCTCGGGGGCGTGCGGATCGAAGATCTGGTCATCGTGACGGCGACCGGAGGCGAGCGGCTCACGATGTACCCTAAAGATTTGACCGTGCTCGGGTAGGGGGCAGCAGCCGACATGATCTCCACGAACCAGTTCAAGAACGGGATGCACATCGAGGTGGACGGCACCGTCTACCGCATCGTCGACTTCCAGCACGTCAAGCCCGGCAAGGGCGGCGCGTTCGTCCGCACCAAGCTGAAGGCGCTCGAGTCGGGCGCCGTGGTCGACAAGACGTTCCGGGCCGGCGAGAAGATGCCCCGGGTGCACACCGAGGTCACGAACGTCACCTACCTCTACAACGACGGCTCTGACGTGGTGCTGATGGACTCCGACAGCTTCGAGCAGATCGCGCTGCCGGCCGACTCGGTCGCCGAGGAGCTCCGCTTCATGAAGGAGAACGACACCGTCCAGCTGCTGCTGGTCGACGGCAAGCCGTCGAGCCTGCAGCTGCCGGCGTCGGTGGAGCTCGAGGTCGTCGAGACCGAGCCCGGCGTGAAGGGCGACACGGTCTCGAACGTCACCAAGCCGGCCACGCTCGAGACGGGAGCGGTGGTCACGGTGCCGATGTTCGTGAACATCGGCGAGCGGATCAAGGTGGACACCCGCGAGGCGCGCTACATCTCCCGGGCGTGACCCGGATCGTCGACACCACGGTTCGGCTCCTGTCCCAGCAGCCGCTGGCCGACAGCGCGTCGACCGCCACCGTGCTCGAGCTGGCGGAGATCCTCGACTCGGCCGGCTTCGCCAGCCTGGAGGTGTCGGGCGGCGGCTGCTTCGACGCCGCGATCCGGCGCGGCGTCGAGAGCCCGTGGGACCGGATCCGGGCGCTGCGGGCGCGGTGCACGCACACTCCGCTGCAGATGGCGCTGCGCGGCCGCTTCCTGGTCGGATCAAAGCCCGTGTCGGACGATCTCGTCCGCCGCTTCATCCTCTCGGCGGCCGAGAGCGGGATCGACATCTTCCGGCTGCACGACCCGCTGAACGACGTCGAGAACATGGCCGCGGCCGCGGCGGCGGTGCGCGAGGCGGGCGGCAAGCTGTATGCCGGGCTGGCCTTCTCCGGCCACATGGGCAACCTCGAGCGGGTGATGGAGAAGGCCCGCCGCCTGGCCGAGCTGGGGGCCGATCACGTGCTCCTGCACGACTCCGCCGGGGCACTCGATCCAGGCACCTGCGCCAACGTCGTCGAGCGCCTGGCCGAGGCCTCCGGGGTGCCGGCCGGCCTCTACTGCCAGGGCACCGGCGGCAAGGCGCTGGCGATGGCGGTCGAGGCGGCTCGCCACGGCGCCGAGCCGATCGCGGTTGCGGCCTACCCCGTGGCGGCGCTCCTGAACCGGGTGTCGGCCGAGGTCCTGTGTGAGGCGCTGACCGGGCTCGACTTCGAGCACGGCGTCGACATCGACCGGGTGTGGGAGGCGTCGCGGTTCATCGACGCCCACGTCACCTCGCGCATGCACACGCTGCCCGTGCCGCCGCGGATCATCCTGCGCACCGCGATCACGCGCCTCCCGGTGGGCATCGTGGCCGAGATCGACGCCCGCCTGCGGGCGGTGGACGCGCTCGACCGCCTCGACGAGGTGCTGGCCGAGCTGAACCGGGTGCGGGCCGACTGCGGCACCGCGCCGCTGGCGCAGCCGATCGGCGGCATCCTGGCCGGCCAGGCGGTGACGCACGTGCTCACGGCGCGCCGCTGGGCCGAGGTGTCCGACGAGATGCGGCTGCTGCTCTCCGGGGCCTACGGGACGCCGCCGCGCCCGTTCGCGCCCGAGGCGCTGGTGCACGCCACCGAGCTGCCGCCGCTGCCGGAGCCCGACATGGACGACCTGCGCTCCCAGGCCGGGGGAGTGGGGAGCGAGGAGGACCTGCTGCTCCTGGCGCTCTTCGGCGAGGACGCCGCCCGGCTGCTCGAGGGGCTGCGCGGGCGGGGCGACAGCGACACGCGGCCGGAGGCGGGCGAGGGGGTGCAGTCGGACCGCATCCGTGAGCTGATCAGGCTCGTGGAGGCCTCCAGGACGGTGGACGAGCTGACCGTCGAGGACGGGCCGCTTCGGATCACCGTCCGCAAGCACGACGAGCGCCCGTTGCAGGTCGCCCCGGTGGTCGGGATCGGGTCGGTGCCCACGGCCCCCCCGGCCGAGCCTGAGGTGTCCTCGGCGATCCGGCTCGAGTCACCCATGGTCGGCACGTTCTACCGATCGCCCTCACCCGCGCAGCCGGCCTTCGTCGACGAGGGCGATGTGGTCGAGGTCGGGCAGACGCTGTGCATCCTCGAGGCGATGAAGCTGTTCAACGAGTACAAGTCGGATCACGCCGGCACCATCCGCCGGATCCTGGTCGAGAACGCCCAGCCGGTCGAGTACGGCCAGCCGCTCTTCGAGCTCGAGCCGGTTTAAGTGCCCATGCTCCGCCGCGTGCTGATCGCCAACCGGGGTGAGGCCGCAGTCCGCATCGTGCGCGCCTGCCACGACCTGGGCATCGAGGCCGTCGCCGTGTACTCGACCGCCGACCGCGAGGGGCTGTGGGTCTCGCTGGCCGACCGGGCCGTCTGCATCGGCCCCCACCCGCCCGCGCAGAGCTACCTGAGCGTCCAGAACCTGGTCGCAGCCGCCGAGACGACCGGCTGTGACGCCGTCCATCCCGGCTGGGGCTTCCTCGCCGAGAGCGCGGCCTTCGTGCGCGCCTGCATCGACAACGACCTGGTGTTCGTCGGCCCGTCGCCCGAGGCGCTCGAGGTGATGGGCGACAAGAGCCGCGCCCGCAACTCGATGCACGCGGCGGGCGTGCCGCTCGTGCCGGGATCGACCGACCGCCTCCGGGGTGCCGACCATGCCCGCAGCGTGGCGGCCGAGCTGGGATACCCGGTCCTGCTGAAGGCCGTCTCCGGGGGCGGCGGGCGGGGGATGCGGCTGGTCGAGGATCCGTCCGACATCGAGGACGCCTACGGCCTGGCGTCGTCCGAGGCGGAGGCCGCCTTCGGCGACGGCGGCATGTACATCGAGAAGGCACTTCTGCGCCCGCGGCACGTCGAGATGCAGGTGCTGGCCGACGGCGCCGGCGGGGTGCTGGTGCTGGGCGAGCGGGACTGCTCGGTGCAGCGCCGGCATCAGAAGCTGATCGAGGAGGGCCCCTCGCCGGCGCTCGACCCCGCCACTCGGGCGCAGATGGCCGAGGCGGCCACGCTGGCGTGCACCGGATGCGGCTACCGCAACGCCGGCACGGTCGAGTTCCTGCTCGACGCCGACGGCAACTTCTACTTCATCGAGATGAACACCCGCCTGCAGGTCGAGCACCCGGTGTCCGAGCTTCTGACCGGCGTCGATCTGGCCTGCCAGCAGCTGCTCCTGGCCGGAGGCGCCGGCCTGCCCGCGACGGGGCTCTCGCCGCTCGCGGGCCACGCGATCGAGTTTCGCATCAACTGCGAGGACCCCGCCCGCGACTTCCGCCCCGCTGCGGGCACGGTCACCGGCCTGCGGCCGCCGCTCGGCCCGGGGATCCGCTTCGACACCCACGCCTACCCGGGCTACGCGGTTCCGCCGTTCTACGACTCGCTGCTCGCCAAGCTGATCGTGTGGGGCAGCGACAGGGCCCAGGCGCTGGCCCGCGCGCGGCGCGCCCTGCGGGAGTTCGCGGTGGACGGCGTCACGACCACGCGCGAGCTCTACCTGGATATCCTCGACGAGCCGATGTTCGTCTCCGGCCGCTACACGACGGCGTACCTCGACGAGGCCCGTTTGGCCCTGCCGGCGCTGGGCGATCGGGTGGTCGCATGACCGTCCGCCTCGGCACGGCAACCGTGGCCGACGAGGCGATCGTCTCGATCGTGCGCGGCGCGGTGGCCGGTGTGCCGGGCGCCCGGCTCGACCTGCCCGGCCGCGTTTCTCGTGTGCTCCCCGGCCGGCGCAGCCCGGTCGAGTGGGTCGTCACGGGCGGCACGATCGCGTTCGACATCGACGTGTGCGCCGGCTACGGCCGGGTGCTGCCGCAGCTCGCGGGCTCGGTACGCGACGCGGTCGCCGAGCACGTCGGCGCGATGACCGGTCTGGACGTGCGCGTGGTCGACGTCACCGTGACCGGGGTCGACCGCAGCGGGGCCGAGCGGTGACCGAGAGCCGGCGCGCACAGCGGCGGGCGGCCGCGTTCCTGCTCTACCAGCGCGATCTGACCGGCGCGGAGTTCGGCCCGCTCTACGCCGCGTACGAGCGCGACAACGGCACCCCGCCGGGGACGTTTGCCCGGGCGGCGGCCGAGGGCGTCTGGGCCGACCGCGAGCGGCTCGACGCGGTCATCGACGATGCCGCGCTCGAATGGACGGCCGAGCGGATGGCGGTGCTCGAACGCAACATCCTGCGCCTGGCCGTGTGGGAGCTGACCGGCCGCGAGGTGCCGGCCGGCGTCGCCATCGACGAGGCCGTCACGCTCACGAAGCGGTACGCGTCACCGGAGGCCGGCGCGCTCGTGAACGGCGTCCTCGGCCGGGTGGCACGCGAGCAGGGGGTGGGGAGATAGACGAGCCCAGGCTGGAGCAGCTGGCCGCCGACCTGCAGGCGCTGGGCGCCCGCATGGAGGCGGGCGAGCTGGACGCCGACCAGGCAACGGCGATCCTGGAGCAGATCACGGCCCTGGTGTACGAGGCGGTGGACGTGCTGGAGCGCGCCGGGGAGCGGCTCGAGGCCGGCGGCACCGAGCCCTCGCCGGAGTGAGTCGCCCGTAGCCGGCTGGGCGGCGGACGACCGGTAGGCTGCCCTCCGATGAGCGACGCCACGATCACCGCCATCGGGGCCGACCGGCTGTCCGAGCTCGAGCCGCTGTGGCGCTCGCTGCACCGCCACCACAGAGAGGTCGCCGACCTGCCCGTGCTGGCCGACGACGACCTCTCCTGGCAGCGCCGCCGCGACGGGTACCGGGCCCTGCTCGAGGGGAGCGACGCGTTCGTGCTCCTGGCCCGTGCCGGGGAGGCCCCGGCCGGCTACGCCGTCGTCGGGATCCGCCCGGGCGACGACGACACCTGGCCGGCGGGTGCGCACCTGGCCGAGCTGATCTCGCTCGCGGTCGCGCCGGATGCCCGCGGCCGGGGGCTCGGCACCGCGCTCATGGATGCGGTCGACGCAGAGCTCGAGCGGCGCGGGGTGCGTGACCTCGAGGTCGCCGTCATGGCCGGCAACGATCGCGCCCGCCGCTTCTACGAGCGGCGGGGGCTGCGCGTCGGCGAGCTGCTGCTCTTCCGGTTCGGCCGATGACGACCCCGACGCGGCTCGACGTGTGGATGGCCGAGCGTGGCCTGACGGAGTCGCGCAGCCGCGCTCAGGCGCTGATCATGGCGGGGCGGGTGCTGGTCGACGGCGCGGTGGTCACGAAGGCGGGCACGGCGGTGCCGGCCGGTGCCGCCGTCGAGCTCGTGGCGCCGCCCCGGTTCGTCTCCCGCGGCGGCGAGAAGCTCGAGACGGCGATCGAGACGTTCGCGGTCGACCCGGCGGGGGAGCGCTGCCTGGACGTCGGTGCGTCGACCGGCGGTTTCACCGACTGCCTGCTGCAGCACGGCGCCGCGCACGTGGTGGCGCTCGACGTGGGCCGAAACCAGCTCCACGAGCGGCTGCGGGCCGACCCGCGGGTGACGGTGCTCGAGGGCAAGAACGCGCGCCGGCTGGAGCCGGGGGCGCTGCCCTATGCGCCGACGCTGATCACGGCCGATGTCTCGTTCATCTCGCTCCGGCTGGTGCTTCCGGCCGTGATCGCCTGCGCCGCGCCGCTCTGGCGGGCGCTCGTGCTCGTGAAGCCCCAGTTCGAGGCCGGCCGCAGCGACGCCCGGGGCGGCGTCGTCCGCGACCCCGAGGTGCGCCGGCGGGTGTTGCGGGAGTTCTGCGCGTTTGTCACCGCCGCGGGCGCCACGGTCATCGGAGTATGCGATTCTTGTCTGCCGGGGCCCGCCGGGAACCACGAGTACATCGTGTACGTCGCGGCGGCCGGGCACCCGGCGGCAGAGGAGCGTGAGGTCGATGTCGAACGAGCGATTGCGGACGCCGTTGCCTGCGCCTGAGCGGTCCGCGGTCACCAGCATCGAGGTCATGGTGCACGGCAAGCCGGACGTGATCGGCGATGCCCGGGCGCGGTTGCTGCGGGTGGCCGAGGCGTGCGGGGTCGAGATCGGCGAGGGGCCAGGCGTCGACCTGACGATCGTCCTCGGTGGCGACGGCACCATGCTGCGCGCGCTGCAGCGCTCGCTCGGCACCGGTGTCCCTGCGCTCGGCGTGAACTTCGGCCGGGTCGGGTTCCTCACGAGCATCGACGCGCCCGACCTCGAGACGGGCCTCGAGGGGGTGTTCGCCGGTGGCTACGACGTGGTCTCGCTGCCGACCCTCACCGCCACGACCGCGTCCGAGACCGTCATCGGCATCAACGACGTCCTGCTGACGAGCGCCGTCTCCGGCCGCATGGCGCTGATCGAGTGGTGCGTCGACGGCCAGTCGCTGGGCGAGCTCGGCTGCGACGGGGTGATCGTGGCCTCCCCGACGGGGTCGACCGCGTACAACCTCTCCGCGGGCGGCCCGGTGCTCGCGTGGGGCACCGACGGGTCGGTGGTCACGTTCGTCTCGCCGCACTCGCTCCATGCGCGCTCGATGGTGCTCGGGCGCGCGCACGTGGTGCAGCTGCACAACCGCTCGGCCGACGTGCCGGTGCGCGTGATCGTCGACGGCCATCCGGCCGGCGGCGTCGACCCGGGCGGGCGGCTCGAGGTGCGCCAGTCGGACTCGCGCGCGCGGCTCGCCCGGGTGCAGGGGTCGTCGTTCTTCAGCCGCTACCTCCAGACCTTCAGTCATTAGCCCTCTCCCCGAGGGCCGTCCGCGCCCCGGCCCATACTTGGGACACATGCTGCTCCATCTGCATATCGAGAACCTGGCCCTGATCGAGCGCGCCGACCTCGAGCCGGCCGCCGGCCTGAACGTGCTCACGGGTGAGACCGGCGCCGGAAAGACGATGCTGGCCGATGCGATCGGGCTTCTGGCGGGGGCCGCGGCGACCGGTGCGCTGATCGGCCCGCACGCCGCCGAGGCGTACGTCGAGGCCGAGTTCGAGCTGCCCGCCGGGTTCTTCGAGGAGCCCGGCCTTGAGGCGGTCGCCGGTCTGCGGCCCGACGGCGAGGAAACGCTGGTGGTGGCACGGAGGCTGCTCCCGAGCGGCCGCAGCCGGGCGCTCGTGTGGGGCCGGACGTGCGCGCGGGCCGATCTGGAGGCGCTCGGCGAGCGGCTGCTCGAGGTGTCGTCCCAGCACGAGGCCCGGCGCCTGGGCCAGCCGTCCCGCCAGCTCGAGCTGCTCGACGCCCACGCCGGGTGCGACACGCAGGCGATGGCCGCCGCGTGGCGCGCGCGCCGGGCGGCCGAGGTGGCGCTCGAGGCTGCCCGGTCGCAGGCGGCCGACGCCGCCCGCCACCGGCTCGACCTGGAGGATCTGGTGGCACGAGCCGATGCGGCCGCCGTCGAGCCGGGTGAGCCCGAGGCGCTGCAGGTCGAGAGCAGCCGCCTGCGCCACCTCGACGAGCTGACCGCGGCCGCAGCCGCGGCGGCCGAGCTGCTCAGCCCGGCTGAGGGCGAGGGCGCCCAGGCGCTCACGGCGCGGGCCGGTGATGCGGTCGCCGCGGCCGCGGCGTACGAGCCGGGCATGGCGACCGTCGCGGCCGAGCTGCGCGACGCGGCCGCCCGCCTGCAGGAGTCCGCGGTGGAGCTGCGCGGGTTCGTCGACGGGCTGGAGGCCGATCCGGGCCGGCTCGAGCACGTCGAGGGTCGGCTGGAACTGTTTTCGCAGCTCGAGCGCCGCTACGCCGCACCGCTCGAGCGGGTGCTGGCGATGGCCGCCGAGGCGCGCGCCGCCCTCGATCGGCTCGACGGCTCGCAGGCGGAGCTCGACCGGCTCGCCGCCGATGCCGCCGCCGCCGGCGAGCGCGCCCGCGAATGCGGCGCCGAGCTGACGGCCGCCCGCCGGGCCGCGGCGCCCGCGTTCGCGCGCGCCGTCGAGGCCGAGCTGGCCGACCTGGGCATGGCGGACGCCCGCTTCGGCGTGCGGATCGAGCCTGCCGACCTGGGCCCGCGCGGAGCCGACCGGGTCGTGCTCGAACTGGCCGCGAACCCCGGCCTTCCCGCCGGGCCGGTGGCCGACACCGCATCGGGCGGCGAGCTCAGCCGGATCGCGCTTGCAATCCGGGTGGCGGCCAGGGCGCGGTCGGGCCCGGGGGTGCTGCTGCTGGACGAGGTCGACGCGGGCATCGGCGGGCGCACGGCCCGGGCCGTGGCCGGCAAGCTGCAGCAGCTGGCGCAGACGGCGCAGGTGCTCGTGATCACGCACCTGCCCCAGATCGCCAGCGTCGCCGACGCCCATTTCCGGGTCGAGAAGCTGGCCGGCGAGCCGACGGCGACCGCGATCGTGCGCCTCACCGGCTCCGAGGTGGTCGATGAGCTGGCGCGGATGCTCGGGGGCGAGGAGGGCGACGAGGCGGTGCGCCGCCACGCGGAGGCGCTACGCGGCTGAACCGGGGCGGACGGCCTCGTAGCAGACCAACTCGTGGCCGTGGGCCTGGAGCGTGCCCGCCGGCCGCATGCCGCACTTCTCCATGACCCGAATCGAGGGCGCGTTCATCGGGTACGAGAGGGCGATGATGCGCTCGAGCCCAAACGGGCCAAACCCGGCGGCCAGGCAGGCGGCCGCCAGTTCGGTCGCGTATCCGAGCCCCCAGGCGGGGCGCTCGAGCGCGTAGACGACCTCGATGTCGGGGCCGGTGCCCTCGACGAGCGTCAGGCCGCAGAGGCCGATCATGTGACCGTCCTCTCGCCGCGTCGCCGCCCACAGGCCGAACCCGTGCGCCCGCTCCGCCGCCATGTACTGGGCGACGCTCTCGGCCGTCTGTGCCCGCGTGCGCGCGCTGCCGCTGCGACCGATGTAGCGCATCGCCTCGGGGTCGCCGAAGACGCGGTGCAGGCCATCGGCGTCATCGACGTGGAGGCTGCGGATCTCGAGCCGGTCGGTGGTGAGGGGGAGCGTGGCCATGGCCGGGTGGCGCATATGATGCCCCAACCGGCACGACTCGAAGCGGAGAAGCGATGAGCGAGCACCTGACGGCCACGCGAGCGGGCGAACGGTTCGGGGCGGCCATCGCGGCCGCCACCGACTGCCATCAGGCATGCATCGAGGGGCTCTCGTTCGGGCTCCAGCACCGGGGCGAGTCCGCCCACCTGCTGCACGCCCGGCTGATGCTCGACTGCGCGCAGGTCTGCGACACCACCCGCGACATGATGCTGCGCAGCTCCGACTTCGCC
This sequence comes from uncultured Actinomycetes bacterium, assembly GCA_963703275.1. Classification (GTDB taxonomy): domain Bacteria; phylum Actinomycetota; class Thermoleophilia; order Gaiellales; family JAICJC01; genus JAICJC01. Next base: position 1,326,458 of record OY969804.1, read on the forward strand.
CACCAGATGGCCGCGCTGTGTGCCGAGGTGTGCGATCGCTGCGCCGCCTCGTGCGACCGGGTGGGTGCGGGGATGGAGCCCTGCGCCGATGCCTGCCGCCGCTGCGCAAGCGCCTGCCGGGCCCTCGGCTGAGCCCGCTCCGTCGGCGCCGTCGCGTATGATCCAGTTCCCGGATGCGGTCACTGCGGCGAAAGGCGGCGATGGCGTGAGCAGGCAGGTCAAGTACGTGTTCGTAACCGGGGGCGTTGTCTCGTCACTGGGCAAGGGAATCACGGCGGCGTCGCTGGGACGGCTGCTGAAGGCGCGCGGCCTGCGGGTCTCGTTGCAGAAGTTCGACCCGTACATCAACGTCGACCCGGGCACGATGAGCCCGTTCCAGCACGGCGAGGTCTTCGTGACCGAGGACGGGGCCGAGACCGACCTCGACCTCGGCCACTACGAGCGGTTCGTCGACGAGTTCCTGTCGCGCAACTCGAACCACACGACCGGCTCGATCTACGAGCGCATCATCCGCCGTGAGCGCAGGGGCGAGTACCTGGGCTCGACGGTGCAGGTGATCCCGCACGTCACCGACGAGATCAAGCGGCGCGTGCAGCTGGCCGCGCAGTCACACGACGTCGACGTGATCATCACCGAGATCGGCGGCACGGTCGGCGACATCGAAAGCCTCCCGTTCCTCGAGGCGATCCGCCAGTTCCGAAACCAGGTCGGGCGCGACAACGTGATGTACATCCACTGCACCCTCGTGCCGTTCATCGACGTCGCCGGCGAGCTCAAGACGAAGCCCACCCAGCACTCGGTGCAGGAGCTGCGCCGCATCGGTATCGCCCCGGACGTGGTGGTGTGCCGCTCCCGCCAGCCGCTGTCACTCGACCTGCGCGAGAAGATCGCGCTGTTCGCCGACGTCGAGGTCGACGCGGTCATCTCGGCCCCGGATGCCGACGACATCTACGCCATCCCGCTGACGATGCAGGCCGAGGGCCTCGACCGGCTGGCCTGCGAGCGCCTCGGCCTGGTCACCGGCCCGGCCGACATGCGCGAGTGGGAGGCGATGGTCGAGCGCATCCGGGCCGCCGAGGGCACCGTGCGCATCGCCCTCGTGGGCAAGTACGTCCAGCTCCAGGATGCGTACCTCTCGGTGGTCGAGGCGCTCAAGCACGCCGCCATCCACCACGGCACACGGCTCGAGATCGTATGGGTCGACGCCGAGACGCTGTCGTGGGCCGAGGCCGAACGGCGCTTGTCGCAGGTCGACGGGATCCTGATCCCCGGCGGATTCGGCGTCCGCGGCATCGAGGGCAAGATCGCGGCGGTGCGCTTCGCCCGCGAGCAGTCCGTCCCGTTCCTGGGCGTCTGCCTGGGCATGCAGGTTGCGGTGGTCGAGTTTGCCCGTGACGTCGTGGGTCTCGAGGGCGCGAACTCGAGCGAGTTCGACTCCGGCACCGCCTACCCGGTCATCGATCTCCTGCCCGAGCAGAAGCAGGTCGAGGACATGGGCGGGACGATGCGGCTCGGGGCGGATCCGGTCAAGGTCGTCGAGGGCACCGCGGCCCACCGGGCCTACCAGGAACCGGTGGTGTACGAGCGCCACCGGCACCGCTACGAGGTCAACAACGGCCTGCGCGCACAACTCGTGGAAAGCGGCCTCGTGGTGTCGGGCACGTCCCCGGACGGGCGGCTGGTCGAGATCATCGAGCTGCCCGACCACCCGTGGTTCTGCGCGAGCCAGTTCCATCCCGAGTTCAAGTCCCGGCCCAACCGGCCCCAGCCGCTCTTCCGCGACTTCGTCGGCGCCGCCGTCGCCCGGAGCGAGGGCCGTCCCGCAGACCCGGCTCCCGTGGCCGAGAACCTGCCCGCGTAGCTCCGCGGGACGACCGATGGAAGCCTGGCCAGAGCTCGAAGAACACATGCACCGGCTTGCCGACCTCGGCCGGATGAGCGCGCTGCTTTCCTGGGACCAGCAGACGCTCATGCCGCGCCGGGGCGCCGAGGCGCGAGCGCGGGCCGTCGCGACCCTGCGCGTGATCCGCCACCGCCACCTGACCGATCCCCACCTGGGCGACCTGCTCGGCCGGGCGCCGTCGTGGGGGCTCGACGAGCCGCGTGCGGCGATGGTGCGCGTGCTCACCCACGACCGCGAGCGGGCGGTGCGCCTGCCCGACGACTTCGTGCGCCGGCTGGCGCTGGCCGGATCACGCGGCCAGGCGGTGTGGGAGGACGCGCGCGCCGCCCGTGACTGGGACCGGTTCCGGCCCTGCCTCAAGGAGATGGTTGCGCTGAAGCGGGAACAGGCCGATCTGCTCGGCCACGACGGGGAGGCCTACGACGCGCTCATGGACGGCTACGAGCCGGGCATGCGCACCGCGCGCGTCGAGCCGCTCTTTGCGACCCTCGCCGACGAGCTGCAGACGCTCCTCGGCGCGATCGCGGCCGCCGGGCCTGCGCCGCCGCCGCTCTTCGCGGGCCGTCGCTTCGCCGATGCCGGCCAGTGGGACTTCACCATGCGGCTCCTGCGTGACATCGGGTTCGATCTCGATGCGGGCCGGCAGGATCGCTCGGCGCACCCGTTCACGACCTCGATCGCGCTGCGGGATATCCGCGTGACCACGCGCCTCGATGAGTCCGATCCGTTCACGGGCATCTCCTCGACCATGCACGAGGCGGGCCACGGCCTGTACGACCAGGGCTTCGATCCGGACTACGAGGACACCCCGATCGCCGACGCTCCGTCGCTCGGGCTGCACGAGTCGCAGTCGCGGCTGTGGGAGAACCTCGTGGGCCGCAGCCTGCCCTTCTGGCGCCATTACACGCCGGTGATGCGGGAGGCGTTCGGCGGAGCGATGGGGGACGCGAGCGTCGAGGACGTCTACCGCGAGGTGAACCGTGTGCAGCCGTCGCTGATCAGGGTGGAGGCCGACGAGGTCACCTACAACCTGCACATCCTGATCCGGTTCGAGCTCGAGCTCGCGCTGCTGCGCGGCCGGCTCGAGGCGGCCGACCTGCCCGAGGCGTGGAACGCGGCCTATCAGGCCCGCCTCGGCATCCGGCCGCCGCACGCCGGGGTCGGTGTGCTCCAGGACGTGCACTGGTCGAGCGGGTCGTTCGGCTACTTCCCGACGTACACCATCGGCAACCTGTATTCGGCGATCCTGTGGGAGCGGATCGTCGCCGACCTGCCCGAGATCGACGCCCAGGTGCAACGGGCGGAGTTCGCGCCGCTTCTGGAGTGGCTGCGGACGCACATCCACCGGGCCGGCTACCTCTACGAGGGCGACGACCTGATCGACCGCGTGACCGGCTCGCGGCTCCGGCACGGCCCGTTCATGCGCTACCTGTGGGCCAAGTTCGGGCCGCTGTACGGCCTCCAGACGCCGGCGCAGCACGCCTCCGCGTCATGAGCACCGCGGCGGTAGCCGGCGTCGTCGACCTCTTCTGCGAGCTCGCGGCCATTCCCAGCCCGTCGCGTGACGAGCGGGCGGTGGCCGACCGCGTGCTCGAGCTCCTGCGCGGCCTCGGCCTCGAGGCCCACGAGGACGACGCGGGCAGCCGGATCGGCTCGAACATCGGCAACATCTACTGCCGGCTGCCGGCCACCGATCACGGCGAGGGAACGCCGATCTTCCTGAACGCCCACCTCGATACGGTGCCCCAGGACGGGCCGATCGAGCCCGAGGTGCGAAACGGCGTGATCGTCAACAGCCGCGACACGATTCTCGGCGCCGACAACAAGGCCGCCGTCGCGGTGATGCTCGCGGCGATCGCAAACCTGGCCGACGGCGTGCCGCACGCCGGTGTGGAGCTGGTGCTGACCCCGATGGAGGAGGTCGGCCTGCACGGGGCCAAGGCGTTCGATGTCTCGCGGCTGCACGCCGGCGTCGGGTTCTGTTACGACCACGCCGCGCCGATCGGAAACGTCGTCCTGGCGGCGCCCACGCAGAAGTCGCTCAAGCTGCGCTTCGTGGGCCGCGCCGCGCACTCGGGGATCGCGCCCGAGGAGGGCAGGAATGCGATTGCGGCCGCCGCTCGCGCCGTCGCCGACATGCCTCTGGGCAGGATCGACGCCGCCACCACCGCCAATGTCGGGTTGATCCGCGGCGGCGTTGCCGGAAACATCGTCCCGCCCGAGTGCACGGTCTCGGCCGAGGCCCGCAGCCGCGATCCCGACCGCCTCCGCGAGCAGGTGCAGGCCATGCTCGACGCCGCAACGTACGCGGCCAACCTGGCCGAGTGCGAGCTCGAGACGCGCATCATCTCGGAGTACGAGGGCTACCGGCTCCCGCGCTCGCATCCGGGGTTGCGCCTGATCTCGGATGCGCTGCGCGCCGGCGGGTACCCGGTCACCTACATCGAGTCCGGCGGCGGGGCCGACGCAAACGTCTTCAACGCCGCCGGCGTGCCGTGCGTCAACGTGTGCAACGGCATGGCCGAGATCCACACCGCCTCCGAGCACATCGCCGTCTCCGATCTGGAGGGAATGCTCGGTGTGACACTCGCATTGATCGAGGCCGCCCGGACTACAATCGCGCAGCCGGATGACGAGGGGGGGACGGCATGAAGATCGGCGTGGTGAAGGAGATCAAGCAGGACGAGTCGCGGGTCGCGCTGACGACCGCGGGGGTCGTCGAGCTGCGCCGGCGCGGCCACGAGGTGCTGGTCGAGACCGGGGCCGGGCTGGGCAGCGCGATGGACGACGCCGAATACGCGGCCGCCGGCGCCACCGTCACCGACGTCGACACCGTCTGGACCGACGCCGAGATGGTGCTGAAGGTGAAGGAGCCCCTCGACGGCGAGTACCAGCGGCTCTCGCCGGGTCAGATCCTGTTCACCTACCTGCACCTCGCCGCGGCGGCCGAGCTCACCAGCGGGCTGTGCGAGACCGGCGCGGTGTGCATCGCCTACGAGACCGTCGAGACGGCCGACGGCCGGCTCCCGCTGCTCGCGCCGATGAGCGAGGTCGCCGGGCGGCTCTCGGCCCAGGTCGGCGCGTACTACCTCATGAAGCCGCTGGGCGGCCGCGGCCGCCTGGTGGGCGGTGTGCCGGGCGTGCTCCCGGCCAAGGTGCTCGTGCTCGGCGGCGGCATCGTCGGCTACAACGCCGCGCTGATCGCGCAGGGAATGCAGGCCGACGTGACGGTGTTCGAGCGCAGCGTCGACCGCATGCGCGAGCTGGACGTGAGCCTCGGCCGCACCGTCCTTCTGCAGATGTCGAGCCGCCACGCGATCGCCGAGGCGCTGCCGGGCGCCGACCTGGTGATCGGCGGGGTGCTCGTCCACGGCGCCAAGGCGCCGCACCTGGTCACGCGCGACATGCTGCCGACCATGCAGCCCGGGTCGGTGCTGGTCGACGTCGCGATCGATCAGGGCGGCTGTTTCGAGACGTCCAGGCCCACCACGCACTCCGATCCGACCTATGTGGTCGACGGCATCGTCCACTACTGCGTTGCCAACATGCCGGGCGCCGTCCCGATCACCTCGACCGGCGCGCTGACGAACGTCACGCTCCCCTACATCGAGGCGATCGCCGACAAGGGCCTGCACCGGGCGCTGGCCGAGGATCCCGCCCTCGCTCTTGGGGTCAACGTCGCGGCGGGCGAGGTCACCTGCCGGCCGGTCGCAGAGGCGCTCGACATGCGCTACTCGCCGCTCGAGACCGTGCTGCCCCTGAGCGTCGCCTAGCGCGTCCACTGCAGCCAGCGGGTCTGCAGCGGCAGCGACCAGCGCGCTCGCCCGGTCAGGGTCGTGAACACGACCCGGCGCCCATTGGAGAGCGCCAGCACGGGCTGGCCGGGCGCGACTGAGGCGGCCACGATCGGCCGCCGCTCCGCGCCCGTGACGAGCACCCCGGTGCGCCGGTCGTCCAGCACCAGGCCCTCCCGGCGTGCCGCCGCGATCACCCGGCCTGCGCCGAGCACGGTGACGGTGTCGGCGGCCGATCCCATGTCCCACTCGCCGATCGCGCGGCCCCCGCGGTCGTAGATGACGACGATCGTGATCGGCGCGGGCCCCCCGGCGATCGTGATCGTGGTGGCCGGCACAACCAGAACCCCGCCCGCGGCCGACGGCCCCGGACTCTGGTCGACGCCCCGCTGCAGCAGCGAGGTGAGCGCCCCCGCCGTCGTCACAGGGCGGCCGCCGATGTGCGTGACCCCGTCGATGTCGCGGTACGCAAGCCGGGCACCGACATAGGCCGGGAAGCACGCGTCGGGCACCGCTGTCGTCACCCGCCCGCCGGGGACGTGGAACGCGAGCAGTTCCGGGATTCCGTGGCTGCCGTCGCACGTCACGAGCGTGCGCGAGTCGGGGCTCCACGCCGGCGGCGCAAAGCCCAGGTCCGGGCGCCGGAACGGTGTCGTGATGCGACCGGTGCGCACGTTCAGGAGCCCCAGCGGCCGTGGCGGCACGAGCGGGCGACCGGCGCGGATCGCCACCAGCCTCCGGTTCGGCGACACCCAGAAGTTGCAATGCCCGCCCGATCGCGTCAGCGTGCGATCGCGCCCGGTCGCAAGGTCGATCCGGTGGACGCGGCAGGCGGCGTCGGCGTACCAGAGCTCGCCCCGCAGGGCGCCGTGGGGCGGCGCGGGTGGAATCGGAGCCGGCTGCGAGTGGCTCGCGACCACCTTTGCGGAGTGCCCTCCGAGGACGGCGTTTGCGGCTGCTGCAACCGCCACCGCGGCCACCACGACAAGCGCCGCGGCGGTGCGCACGCCCTCTCGCAACGCCGTCAGGGCGGGGGCGGATGTGAAATCGATGGGACGCGCTGGCACTGAACGCCTATCCTTCCAGCATGGGCCGGAGGCACGGCCCGGCAGGAACGTGTCGGTTTGCGGCGAACCGAGGACTGCCATGGGTGTATACGACGACAAGCTACGCGACTTCCTCACTCACCTCCAGCTGGAGCGCGGTGCATCTCCACATACGGTGGAGGCGTACCGGCGCGACCTGATCGACCTGGGCGACTTCGTCGAGCACAGCGACCCGGACACGATTCCCGTGAGCGTGCTCGACGATTACACCCTCGCGCTGCGCGACCGAGGGCTGTCTGCGGCGACGGTGCGCCGGCGCATGGCGGCCGTGCGGGCGTTCTTCAAGCACCGGGCGCGCGAGGGCGGACGCGCCGACGCCGGCCGCACGGTACCCCTGCCGCGGCTCGGCCGCAGCCTGCCCGACCCGCTCACAAAGGCCGAGGCCGAGGCGATCGTCACCCGGCCGGACACCTCACCGCGCGGTCTGCGCGACCGGGCGATGCTCGAGCTCCTCTACGGCGCCGGCCTGCGCGTCTCGGAGCTCGTGTCGCTGCGCGTGTCCGACATCGACCTGGCCGAGGGGGTCGTGCGCTGCACCGGCAAGGGCGCGAAACAGCGGATGGTGCCGATGGGCAAGAGCTCGACCGAGGCGACCCGGATCTACCTGCAGCGGGGGCGGCCGTACCTGGGCCGGCTCCAGCGCGGGGACGTGCTGTTCCTGAACCATCGCGGCCAGGGCATCACCCGCCAGGCGGTCTTCCAGCTCGTGCGCGACCACGCCCGCAATGCGGGGATCACCAAGGACGTCACGCCGCACACCCTGCGCCACTCCTTCGCCACCCACCTGCTCGAGGGCGGCTGCGACCTGCGCAGCGTGCAGGAGATGCTCGGCCACGCCAGCATCGAGACGACGCAGGTGTACACGCACGTCTCGGCCGACCACGTCCGCCAGGCGTACTTCAAGGCCCACCCCCGCGCCTAAACCGGGGACAGTCCCCCGAATGTCGGCGTGCCCGATTCGTCACACTCTTGTGACCGTACTCGGATGGACCACCAGGTGACCCGCGACCTGAGGGACGACCTCGTGGCGCGAATACCATGGGTCGAAGGGCACGCCGACGTCTGGCGTGCCTTCTCAGACGAGCGGTTCTTCCCACGGCTCGCGGCCGGACTGGCCGACCCGTATCGGGCTGAAGCGATCACCAAGGTAGCGGGCATCGAGGCACGTGGCTTCATTCTCGCTGCCGCCGTGGCCATCGAGTTGGCCGCCGGCTTCGTCGCGATCCGCAAGGACGGCGGCCTCTTTCCCGGCGAAAAGATCATCCGGGTCTCGGAGCCCGACTACCGCGGAAACCGGTCCACGCTGCGACTCCAGGTGGCATCCTTGAAGCCGGGCGACCGCGTGCTGCTCGTGGACGACTGGGTCGAGACCGGGAGCCAGGCGCTCGCCGCAAAGGCGATGATCGAGGAGACGGGTGCCGTCTTCGTCGCTGCATCCGTGATCGTCGACCAGTTGTCGGACCCCGGCCGCGCCCGCCTCGGGCGGTTTACGGCTCTGGTTCCGTTCGACTCGCTCGGTCTCTCGATAGGGTAGGCGGGTGGCGCGGGCCTGCGTGATCGTGCTGGATGCTGTGGGTGCGGGAGACCTGCCCGACGCCTCCGACTTCGGTACCGCCGGCTCCTCGACCCTGGCGCATGTCGCTGAGGCCGTCGGCGGCCTGGAGGTGCCGACTATGCAGGCCCTCGGCCTCGGCAACATCATGCCCCTGCGCGGGTGCCCGCCCCGCCGGGCGGCCCCGTCGGTGCACGGCCGCCTGGCGGAGCGCAGCCTGGGCATGGACACCACCACGGGCCACTGGGAGATGACGGGCATCATCACCGAGCGGCCGTTTCCGACGTTTCCCGACGGGTTCCCCGCTGAGGTGATCGACGCCTTCTCGGCGGCCACCGGACGGCCGGTGATCGGCAACGTCGCCGCCTCCGGAACGGAGATCATCCAGCGCCTCGGCGAGGAGCACCAGCGCACCGGAGCGTGGATCGTCTACACGTCCGCCGACAGCGTGTTCCAGGTCGCCGCGCACGAGGCGACGGTGCCGCTCGAGGAGCTGTACGCGGCCTGCCGGACGGCGCGGGGGCTGCTGACGGGCGAAAACGCGGTCGGCCGCGTGATCGCGCGGCCGTTCGAGGGCGAGCCGGGCGACTATGTGCGCACTCCGCGCCGGCACGACTTCTCGCTCGATCCGCCGCGGCCGAACTATCTCGAGCGCCTGCGCGCCGTCGGCGTGACCGTCTACGGGGTCGGCAAGATCGGTGACATCTTCGCCGGCCGCGACATCGACGACTCGTGGCCGACGAAGTCCAACGTGCACGGCATCGCGGTCACGACCGAGCTCCTGCGGACGCTGCCCGACCACAGCTTCGTCTTCACGAACCTGGTCGAGACCGACATGCTCTGGGGTCACCGCAACGACCCCCGCGGCTTCGCGGATGCCCTGCAGGAGTTCGACGCAGGGCTGCCGGACATCCTGGCGGCGCTGCACCACGGCGACCTGCTGGTGCTCACATCCGACCACGGCTGCGATCCGACGACGCCCTCGACCGATCACTCGCGGGAGTACGCGCTGCTGCTCGCCCATGTGCCTGGAGCGCCGCTTCTGAGCACTCGCCACGACGGCGACACGTTCGCCGACGTCGGTGCGACGGTGCTGCGGGTGCTGACCCACGAGCGTGCCGCCGACCTGCCCGGCACGCCGGTGCTGTGAGCCCGCGCATCGTCGACCTGATCGCGCGCAAGCGCGACGGCGGGGAGCTCTCGGGCGAGGAGCTCACCGCGATGATCTCGCCCGAGACGCCCGACTACCAGCTCGCGGCGTTCCTGATGGCCGTGGTCATGCGCGGCATGAGCGCTCGTGAGACGGCCGACCTTTTGCGGGCGATGGTGGCATCCGGAGCCCGGCTCGACCTCACGCCGGTCGGCCGCCCGGTGGTCGACAAGCACTCCACGGGCGGTGTCGGCGACAAGACGACGCTGGTGGTCGCCCCGCTCGTCGCGGCCTGTGGCGTGCCGGTGGCCAAGCTCTCGGGCCGCGGCCTGGGGCACACCGGGGGCACCCTCGACAAGCTCGAGTCGATCCCGGGCTTTCAGGTCGACCTCGATCCCGACCGGCTCGTCGAGCAGGTGCGCACCATCGGGGTGGCGGTCGCAGGGCAGACGGCGGATCTCGTCCCGGCCGACCGGCGCATGTACGCGCTGCGCGACGTCACGGCCACCGTCTCGAGCATCCCGCTCATCGCCACCAGCATCATGTCCAAGAAGGTCGCGGCGGGAGCTTCGCGGCTCCTGCTCGACGTCAAGGTGGGGGAGGGCGCGTTCATGCCCGACATCGAGCACGCGGGCGAGCTCGCGACGGCCATGATCGCGCTCGGCGCGGCGGCGGGGCTACCGACCACCTGCATGCTGACGCGCATGGACGAGCCGCTGGGACGGGCGGTCGGAAACGCCCTCGAGGTGACCGAGGCGATCGCCGCGCTCTCCGGCCACGGGCCCGCCGACCTCCTGGAGGTCTGCATCACGGCCGCGGCAATCATGACCGAGGATCGTGCCGCCGTCGAAAACGCGCTCGCCTCGGGAGCGGCGCTCGCGAGCTACCGGCGCTGGATCGCCGCGCAGGGTGGCGACCCCGATGCGCCCCTGCCCGCGGCGCCCGTGATCGTGCCCGTGCCGGCCCCTCGTGACGGCGTGGTGCGCTCGTGCCACGCTCTGGCCCTGGGGGAGGCCGCCATGCGGCTGGGCGCGGGCCGGGCGCACAAGGAGGACGCGATCGACCACGCGGTGGGAATCGTGGTTGACACCAAGGCCGGGGAGACCGTGCAGCGCGGCCGCCCCCTGGCGACCATCCACGCCCGGTCGCCCGCCGATGTCGACGTAGCGGCGGTCGCGGCGTGTTTCGAGATCGGCGACGGCACATGCGAGCCGCCGCCGGTGCTCATCGAGGTGATCGGTTGAGCTGCGGGTGCGCGGCGCTGGAGGGGTTGCGCGCCGCGCACCCGCGTGCTCGCTCTAGCCTCCGAAGCCGAAGAACGCGCCCAGCGGGTTCGGCAGGTGGGGCGTGAACGGATGGAAGTGGAACGAGCGCTTCGTGTCGAAGCCGGCCTTGGCCGCGGCCGCCTTGTCGACGAACGGCGTGAGAGCGGTGACCGCCTGGCTGATATCGGTCCACTTGAGCGTCCGCTCATAGCCGTTGTTGTTGGGCGGAGCGACCGACTCGGAGACGCCCTGCGCCCCCGTGATGTGGCTGATCGGGCCGCCGTCGCGCTTGGCGACGTCGGGGCCGAGCACCCGGGCCAGCGTGCGATGGTCGCTCTCGATGCCCATGATCCGGGCTGCCGTCACGCGCAGGTCGGTGTTCGAGAAGTTGCGCACGCCGACCAGATAGGCGGCGATGAACGCGTCCTCGAGCGTGACGAGCGTGTTCAGCGTGGTGTGGGCATGGTGGAACATCCCGTGCGGGTAGAAGAACTCGGTGAACGGCGATGGCTTGCCGGTGACCGACGCCTCCAGCGCGTAGTGGGACATCTCCTCCTGCCGTGCCCCCTTCAGGTATCCCTGGTCGTCCTCGGGAAGGTGCTTGAAGAACGGCGCCCGGTTGATGATGTTGGTGTACGTGGTGACCGCCAGAGCCTCGGCGATCTCGGCCGCGATCAGGATGTTGATGTCGCCGCTCGTCACATGGCTGGTCGACGCTCGCGCCGTCGCGGCCTGCAGCAGCCCTCCGCCGAGCACGACGCCCGCGCCAGCTGCACCCGCGTTCCGGATCAGCGATCCCCGGCTCAGGGATCGATCTGCGGTTTCCGTCATCTCTGCTCCCCCGTTCCCAGATGCGCCGGTGCCGTATTGCGCCAGCGCCAGGGGTATTCGCGAGACCACGGTGACCGGTTCACCGCAGGTGGCGCACCCGGTGAGGTTGGTCACGTCCAGCCGCTCCAGCGCGTCCCACTAAGCTGCCCCGATGCCCGAGCTGCCCGAGGTCGAAACCGTCCGCCGGGGGCTCGCGCCGCGCGTCGTGGGCCGCACGCTGCTTGACGTTGACATTCGCGACGGCCGGCTGACGGCTCCCGAAGATCCGCGCGAGGTGGGGATGGAGCTCGACGGCGAGCGATTCGCCGGTGTCGGCCGGCGGGGCAAGTATCTGCTGTTCGGGTTCGAGACGGGCCGCACGCTCGTCGTGCACCTGCGGATGACGGGCTGGTTCCACCATCGGCCGCTCGGCGCCTCCGACCCCGAACCCACCCACATCCGGGCGGTGTTTCACCTCGACGACGGCTCGTCGCTGCTCTACTGCGACCAGCGCCGGTTCGGCACGATGCGGCTGATCGAGCCTGGTGGGCTCGACGCCTACCTGAAACCCCGAGCCGGCCCCGAGCCGCTCTCTCCGGAGTGGTCGCCGCGACGGCTGCGAGCCGACATCGCGGGTCGGCGCGCGCCGGTGAAGGCACTCCTGCTGAACCAGGGCATCGTCGCCGGGGTCGGGAACATCTACGCCGACGAGGCGCTGTGGCAGGCTCGCATTCATCCCCTCCGGCCCGGCGGCGGCCTGAGCGCGGCCGAGGCCCGACGCCTGCACGCGGCGGTCGTCGAGAGCCTCGAGCGCGGAATCGACTCGCGGGGAGCCAGCATCCGCGACTACCGTGACGTCGACGGCGAGCGCGGCGCGATGCAGGAGCGGTTCGCCGTCTACGCCCGCACCGGAGAGCCGTGTCCGCGGTGCGGGACGCCCATCGAGAAGATCCGCGTTGCCCAAAGGGGGACTCATCTGTGTCCACGCTGCACCCGACCGCCCTCCGCGTAGCCGATCGGCTGCGCGCCGCCGGACTCGACGTCGACGTGCGTGAGCAGGAGGCATCGACGCGCACGGCGGCCGAGGCGGCCGCCGCCGCGGGGTGCGAGCTCGGCCAGATCGTGAAGTCGCTCGTGTTCTGGGACGATCGCGGCCCCGTGCTCGTGCTCTGCGCGGGCGACCGGCGGGTCGATACGGCCGGCCTGGGCGTGCGCCGGGCGACGGCCGACGAGGTCAGGGAGGCGACCGGGTTTGCGATCGGCGGCGTCCCGCCGCTCGGGCACGACCGGCCGCTGCGAACGCTCGTCGACGCTTCGCTGCGCCGCTTCGACACGGTCTGGTGCGCCGCCGGGACGCCCCGGGCCGTCTTCGAGGTGGAGACGGAGCGGTTGATCGCGGCCCTGCCCGACGGCGAGGTGCGCGACCTCACCGAGCCGGTATGAGCTCCAGCACGTAGGCGATCAGGCGCATCGACGGCTCCACCAGCAGGTCGCGGCCGGGCGCGCGGTCGAAGCCGAGCGAGCCGTACAGCGACTGGGCGGCGGTCATGGCCTCGGTGGTGTGGAGCACGATCCGGGCCTTTCCGGCGGCCGTGGCGCGGTCGATGCACTCCTGCACGAGTCGCCGGCCGACGCCGCGGCCCTGGGCGTCCGGCGAGACGGCCAGCATGCGGATGCCCGCCTCCTCGTCGCGGTCGAACTCGGCGTACCGCCCCGTGCCGCGCACGTAGGTCACGCCACCCAGGAGCGTCCCCGCCGCGTCCACCGCGACCAGCACATCGGCCTCGCCGCTGCGCGTGCCCACGTCGCGCAGCGTGTGCTCGTACCCGGGCGAGATCGTCTCTCCGGGCACCGCCTCGTACGCGGCCACGGTCAGGTCGCCGAGCGCGACGTGCTCCTCGGGCCGGACGGGGCGAACGGTGAACCCGGGCATGCGGGCGACCATAGCGCCACTTGGCGTATGCGGTGCGCGCCAATTGGCGGGCGGGCCACGCGCCAATTGGCGCAGGCGAAGCGTGCCAATTGGCCGACCCCCCTCCTACACTGGCCCCATGGGACGAACCTACCGCGCCGACGCGATCGTGCTGCGCTCGATCCGCTTCGGCGAGGCCGACCGGGTGCTGCACATCTACACGGCCGAGCGCGGCCGGGTGAACGCGATCGCCAAGGGCGTTCGCAAGACGACGTCGCGCTTCGGCGGGCGGCTGGAGCCGCTGACGCGGGCGGCGCTCATGCTGCACGAGGGCCGCGGTGAGCTGCACACGATCTCGGGCGCGGACATCATCTCGGCCCATGCCGCGGTGCGGGAACGGCCGCACACGCTGCGCATCGCCCTGATCGGGGCCGAGGCGGTGCTCAAGCTGCATCCGGAGCCGGATCCGCAGCCGCGCGTCTTCGACGGCCTGGTGCGCTTCCTGGAGCTGCTCGACGGCGCCGTCCCCGACTCCGGCGACCCGGCCGCCGACGCCCTCGCGGTGGGCTTCCAGCTCAAGCTGCTGCTGCTCGCCGGCTACCTGCCGCACCTGACGTCATGCGCCTCGTGCGGCACCGCGGGCCCGCTGATCGGCTACTCGCCGACGGCCGGCGGGGCCGTGTGCGAAGGCTGCTCGGGCGGCCCGGAGTGGTTCCGGCTGCGGCCGGGCAGCCTGGAGACGATCGAGGGCCTGATCGAGCGTCCGCTTCGCCCGGGCCCGCTCGACCCTTCCGCCGCGCGCGATGCCGTGCGGGTCGTCGAGGCGACGTACGCCTTTCACGGCGGTTTCCGCATGCGCACGCTGCACGCCTGACTGATAGCTTGCGGCCGCGATGCAGACGACCTTTCAGGGCATGATCTCGGCGCTTCAGGCCTACTGGGAGGAGCAGGGCTGCACGATCATGCAGCCCTACCACACCGAGGTCGGCGCGGGCACGTCCAACCCCGCCACGTTCCTGCGCGTGCTCGGCCCACGGCCGTGGCGGACGGGCTACGTCGAGCCCTCGATCCGCCCCGACGACGGCCGCTACGGCGAGAACCCGTTCCGGTTCCAGCAGTTCTACCAGTACCAGGTGATCCTGAAGCCCGCGCCCGCCGACGTCCAGGACCTGTACCTGAACTCACTCCAGGCGATCGGGATCGACGTCCCCCGCCACGACGTCCGCTTTGTCGAGGACAACTGGGAGAACCCCTCGCTGGGTGCCTCGGGGCTCGGCTGGGAGGTGTGGATGGACGGGATGGAGATCACCCAGTTCACGTACTTCCAGCAGGCCGGCGGCCTCGAGCTCGACCCGATCTCTGTCGAGCTCGCGTACGGCCTCGAGCGGCTCGGCATGTACCTCCAGGGTGTCCGCCGCGCCCATGACATGCGCTGGTCGGCGGACGTGCGCTGGGGCGACGTCTACTTCCAGAACGAGCGCCAGATGTCGACCTACAACTACGAGCTGGCCGACGTGGAGGTGCACGCGCGCCACTTCGACGACTTCGAGGCCGAGGCCCGCCGCTGCATCGAGGCCCGGCTGCCGCTGCCGGCCTACGACCAGGTCCTCAAGTGCTCGCACGCCTTCAACCTGCTCGACGCGCGCCGGGCCGTCGCCGTCACCGACCGCGCCGGCTACATCCTGCGCATGCGGCGGCTGTCGCAGGCGGTGGCCGGCCTCTATCTGGAGGTGGAGGAGGCCGGTGCCTGACCTCCTCGTCGAGATCGGCTGCGAGGAGCTGCCCGCGGCGGCCTGCCGCCAGGCCGAGGCCCAGCTGCCGGCGCTGCTCGAGGCGGAGCTCGGGCGGGCCGGGCTCGAGTCGGTGGAGCGCCGCGTCCACGTCGCCCCGCGCCGGCTGGCCGCCATCGCGATCGGCCTCCCGGCCGAGCGCCCCGCCGAGCGCTCCGAGACGCGCGGGCCGCGGGCCGAAGCCCCCGAGCAGGCGCTCTCGGGGTTCGCGCGCAAGCACGGCCTCGATCCCGCCCAGCTCGAGCGCCGCGACGGATTCGTGTGGGCTGTGTCTGACGGCGAGGCGACGCCGGCGGCCGACCTCGTGCCCGGGATCGTGCGCGGCCTGGTTGAGGGCATCCAGTTCGCCAACTCGATGCGGTGGGAGGGCGGGCGCTTCTCGCGGCCGATCCGGTGGCTCGTGGTGAAGCTCGATACCGACGTCGTCCCGGTGCGCCTGGCCGGCGTCGAGAGCGGCGACACCACCTACGGCCACCGCTACGAGGGCGGCCACGCGGCGGTCGGCTCGGCCGCCACGTACCTCGACGACCTGCGCGGCGCGCGGGCCATGGCCGATGCGGGCGAGCGGCGAGCCGCGATCCTGGCCGGCCTCGACGCCGCCGGGCCCTGGACCGACCCCGGCGGCAAGCTCGAGGAGGTCGTGTACCTCGTGGAGTGGCCGGTCGTGCTCGAGGGCCGCTTCGATCGCAGCTATCTCGACCTGCCCGACCGGATCGTGATCACGGCCATGCAGTCGCATCAGCGCTACTTCCCCGTCCGCCCCGGCGCGGGTGCGCTCGAACCGCGGTTCCTGTTCGTGGCCAACGGGGGCGACCCCGACGTGGTGCGGGCGGGCAACGAGGAGGTGCTCGTCGGGCGGCTCGACGACGCGGCCTTCGCCCATCGGCGCGATCTCGACCGCGGGCTCGAGGCGATGGTCGCCGAGCTCGGCCGCGTCAGCTTTCTCGAAGGCTCGGGGTCGGTGGCCGACAAGGTGGCGCGGATCGGGCCGCTGGCCGAGCGGCTGTGCGACCGAAACGGGATCGCGCCGGACGTGCGCGCCGCCGCGGTGCGCGCCGCCGCGCTGTGCAAGGCCGACCTGGTCTCGGGCCTCGTGAGCGAGTTCGCCGGGCTCGAGGGCTACGCGGGCTCCCTGTACGCCCGGGCCTCCGGCGAGGATGACGCGGTCTGCGCCGCGATCGAGGAGCACCACCGGCCGCGCGAGGCGGGCGGCGAGCTGCCCGCAACCGAAGCGGGCGCCGTGCTCTCGATCGCCGACAAGGCCGACACGCTGGCCGTCGCCTTCGAGCGCGGCCTCGAGCCGACCGGCAGCCGCGACCCGTTTGGCCTGCGCCGGGCGGCGGCCGGGATGGTCGCGATCGCGCTTGACCGCGGCTACGCGCTCGACCCGCCCGCGACCGTGGGCGAGCGTGCGGTCGAGTTCGTGCTCGACCGGCTCGAGCCGCTCCTGCTCGACGAGGGCGTCACGGTCGAAGAGGTGCGGGCGGCCCGCGGCTCGGGGGAGATCGAACCGGTCACCGTCGCGGGGCTCGCCCGGTCACTGCACGCCTTTGCGGGGCCCGGCCGTGATGCCGTCCGCGACGCCTACGGCCGGTGTGTGCGGATCGCGGCCGCCACGCCGCCCGGACCGGTCGACGACGCCCTGCTCTCCGAGCCCGCCGAGCGCGAGCTGGCCGCCGCGCTCGCCGAGCCGCCGGCCACGCTCGAGCAGGCGGCGGCGCTCGTGCCCGCCGTGACGCGCTTCTTCGAGGACGTCCTCGTCATGGCTCCGGACGAGGACGTGCGCCAGAACCGGCTCACCCTGGTCGCGAACGTGGCCGCCGCGCTGCGCACACTCGGGGACTTCGGGCAGCTTCCGGGATAGGATCTCCGAACGTGTCCGAACGGCTCGAGATCCACATCGTGTCCGACTCGACGGGCGACACCGCCGCGAGGGTCGGCAGGGCGGCACAGAGCCAGTTCGACGACACCGAGATCGAGATGATCCGCCACGCCCGCGTGCAGAACCGCGAGCAGCTGGCGCGGGCGGTCGAGCCGGCCACCGGCAGGCGGGCGGCGGTGTTCTATACGCTGGTCGATCCGTCGCTGCGCGAGGCGATGGTCGAGATCGCGCATGCCGGCCAACTGGTGGTGCACGACGTCCTGGGACCCGCGCTGAACGCCATCACCACCGCCTCGGGCCGCGAGGCAACCCTCGTCCCCGGCCGCAGCGCGCCGCTCGACGCCCAGTACTTCCGCCGCATCGCCGCCATCGAGTTCGCCGTGAAGCACGACGACGGCCGCGGCGCCGACGACCTGCACCTGGCGGATGTCGTCCTGATCGGCGTCTCGCGCACCTCGAAGACGCCGACCTCGATGCACCTCGGCTACCTCGGGCTCATGGCCGCGAACGTCCCCATCGTGCGCGGCGTCGACCCGCCGCCGGTGCTCTTCACGGTCGAGCCGTGGAAGCTCGTCGGGCTGACCATCGACGCCGAGCAGCTCGCCGGGATCCGGCGCCGGCGGGTGCGCGCCCTCGCCGGGGCGGGCGCCCGGTACGCCGACCTGGCCGAGATCTACGAGGAGCTCGAGTTCACGCATGCGCTGCACAAGCGCCTGCGCTGCCCGGTGATCGATGTCACCGGCCTCGCGATCGAGGAGACGGCCGCCCGGGTGGCCGAGCTCGTCGAGGACCGCCGCCGTGCGGCCCTCGAGGGCGGCGTCCCCGCCTAGGTCCGGGATCCCCCGTCGCCGGTGACGTACTCCATCAGGAGGCCGTCGTGCCAGCCGCCCCCGCCGGCGTCGCGCTCGTACCCCCGCATGACGCCGACGGGCCTGAACCCGGCCTTCTCGTAGGCCCGGATCGCCGCGGCGTTGTCCGCCGCCGGGTCGATCGTGACCCGGTGGTGGCCGCGCTCGCCGGTGAGGAGGCGCACGACGCGCGTGACCGCCTCGGTGCCGAGCCCGCGGCCGTGAAGGGCGGGATCGAGGTACAGGTCGATGCTCGCGTGCCGGTACTTGGGCTCGAGCTCCTCACTGAACTGGATCAGGCCGGCGACGGCGCCGTCGACCTCGATCACGAGCCGGGTCGCGCCGGGGTCGTCGGTCATCGGAAAGCCCTCGTCCGGCTCGTCCCACCAGCGTGCGACCTCCGGCGTCTCGAGGATCCGCAGCAGCTCGGCCGCGTCAGCGGGGGCGAGCGGGCGCAGCCTCAGCGACAACGGCCTATCCGCGGAAATAGCGGCGCAGCCCCCAGGCCCGGAACGCCGCCAGCGTGCTCGCGTTGGACGTCACCTCGAAGTTGTAGCCCCTGGGGCTCGTGGAGTCGAAGTACGACACGGCGTGCACGTAGGTGTGGTGCCGGATCCACTTTGCCGCGCCCGCCATCCAGCGCGGTGTGCGCGGGTCGGAGGCGGGCGAGGCCGTCTCGGCGATGATCATGCGCTTCCCGTGCACGACGGCGAAGTGATACGCCCCCTGGAAGATGTCGCGGAACGAGTGCCATGTCGTGCCGGGGAAGTTGTAACCGTCCGCGCCGACCCAGTTGACGTAGCGGTTCCCCGGCCAGAACGACCGGGCGATACCACCCGAGAAGTCAAACGCCATGGGGCACCAGACGAGGCGCACGTTGCGCGCGCCGGCGGCGTAGAAGATGTCGGCCAGTCGCCGCCAGGCGGCGATCACCTCGGCCGGGCTGCCGATGTAGCGGGGGTGGCCCTGGGGCTGGTCGAACTCGTAGAACGGCCGCAGAAACACGCGGCCGCCCGCGTGCTTGAGCGCGATTGCCGCAGCGTGGATGACCGCATCCTGGCTCCCGCTCGCGATCGCTGCCGCCGTGGTGTCCGGCGCCGCCGACCACGACACCATGGGCAGGTGGCCGCCGCGCAGGTAGCCGCCGATCTCGGACCAGTGCGTGAACGTCCACGGCACGTACCGGTTCACGATCGCAAGCCGCCGCCCGACCTTCTTCTGGAGGGCGATGATGCCGCCGCGCTCGTTCGGAAACGCCCCCCAGAGCGCGCCGTGCGCGGGTACCGCCGGCGGCCGGGCGGCCTGCGCGGGCGCGGCTGCCACGAGCGCCGATGCGACGGCGATCACCAGGCCGAGATACCGCATCCATGACCTCCCGCGGGACATCCGCGCAGTCTGACACCCACCTGTAAGCACCTGGATGGAATCGCGCTAGGGAGTTGTAAAACCCTGGGAGGCGACGGCGGTCACCCTGGCCACGCGGGCGCATCGCTGGCCGGAAACGACTCCATCGACGCCTCGTCGACCGGGTCGATCGCGCGCACCGTCCAGTGGTCGTCGCGGCGGGTCACGACCTCCTCGTCGGGCTTGCCGCTCACGTGGCCGGGAGCGATCACGCGGACACCCTCGGCGTGCAGGCGCTCCACTTCGTCCAGGGGAACGTCGAGCGATGCGTGACAGTCTGACCGGCCGCACTCGCAGGTAACGGTCTGCAGCGGCATCCCCGCAGCCTACCCCACGCCGCGGACGCTCTAGACTGCGCCGGTGCCCGGGTATGTGTACGACTTCTCCCAGGGGTCGAAGGAGATGCGCGCCCTGCTCGGCGGGAAGGGCGCCAACCTGGCCGAGATGACCGCGATCGGGCTGCCGGTGCCGGACGGGTTCACGATCACCACCGAGGCCTGTCTCGACTACATGCGGGCGGGCGGCACCTGGCCCGACGGCCTGCATGAGCAGGTGCGCGAGCACATGGCCACGCTCGAGGAACGAGTCGGGCGCAAGCTGGGCGATCCCGTCCGACCCCCTGCTCGTGTCGGTGCGCTCGGGGGCGCCGGTCTCGATGCCGGGGATGATGGACACGATCCTGAACCTGGGGCTGAACGACCGCTCGGTGCGGGGGCTCGCGAACCGCAGCGGCGACGAGCGCTTCGCGCTCGACTCCTACCGCCGGTTCGATCCAGATGTTCGGCGATGTGGTGATGGGGGTCGATGGGCACCGCTTCGAGGACGCGCTCGACCGGGCCAAGCGCGAGCGAGGGGTGGAGTCGGACGTCGATCTGGACGCGGACGCGCTGCGCCGCCTGCTCGAGCGGTTTCGCGGCATCTACCGGGCGGGCACCGGCGAGGACTTCCCCCAGGATCCGGCCGAGCAGCTCGAGCGCGCCGTCGTCGCGGTCTTCGAGTTCCTGGGACACGCCCCGTGCGATCACGTTACCGCCGCCACGAGGGCATCCCCGACGACCTCGGCACGGCCGTCAACGTCGTCCAGATGGTGTTCGGGAACAAGGGCCCGACGAGCGCCACCGGCGTGGCGTTCACCCGCAACCCGTCGACCGGCGCCCGCGAGCTCTACGGCGAGTTCCTGGTGAACGCGCAGGGCGAGGACGTGGTCGCCGGGATCCGGACGCCGCGGCCGCTGCGCGAGCTCGAAGAGGTGACGCCGCCCGCGTTCGCGGCGCTGCGCGACGCGATGCAGCGGCTCGAGTCGCACTACCGCGACATGCAGGACGTCGAGTTCACCATCGAGGAGGGCACGCTCTTCATCCTGCAGACGCGGTCGGGCAAGCGCACCGCCCAGGCGGCCGTCCGCGTCGCGCCGCGAGATGGTCGCCGAGGGCGTGCTCGACCAGCGCGCGGCGATCGGTCGGATCGACCCCGACCAGCTCGACCAGCTGCTCCACCCAGGCATCGACCCGAGCGCCGAGTACGAGGTGCTCGCGACCGGGCTCAACGCCTCTCCGGGCGCCGCCGTCGGCAAGGTCGTGTTCGACGCCGACACGGCCGAGGCCCGCGGCCGCGCCGGGGAGCCGGTGATCCTCGTGCGCTTCGAGACGACGCCCGACGACATCCACGGGATGATCCAGGCCCAGGCCGTCCTGACCGTGCACGGCGGCATGACATCGCACGCGGCGGTCGTCGCGCGGGGGATGGGCAAGCCGTGCGTCGGCGGCGTCGAGTCGCTCGAGATCGATCCGGTCGCGCGCAGCTTCACGGTTGGCGGCATCACCATCGCGGAGGGAGACGAGATCTACGATCGACGGCGGCCGCGGGCTCGTGATCCGCGGGGCCGTGCGGCTCGTTCCGCCGCAGCTCAACGAGGACTTCGAGACGATCACGGCGTGGGC
Source organism: uncultured Actinomycetes bacterium (assembly GCA_963703275.1). Lineage (GTDB taxonomy): Bacteria > Actinomycetota > Thermoleophilia > Gaiellales > JAICJC01 > JAICJC01. Next base: position 1,347,814 of record OY969804.1, read on the forward strand.
GGACGCGATCCGCCGCCTCGGAGTCCGCGCAAACGCCGACACGCCCGAGGACGCGATCCGCGCCCGGGAGTTCGGCGCCGAGGGGATCGGCCTCTGCCGCACCGAGCACATGTTCTTCGGCGACGAGCGGCTCCCCGTGATGCGCGAGATGATCATGGCCTCCGACGAGCCGGGCCGCCGCAGCGCCCTCGCCCGGCTGCTGCCGTTCCAGCAGTCCGACTTCGAGGGCATCCTGCGGGCGATGTCGGGCCATCCGGTCACGATCAGGCTGCTCGATCCGCCGCTGCACGAGTTCCTGCCCTCGCTGGAGGAGCTCGGGCCGGGCCAGGAGCGCATCGCGACACGGATCCGGGCGCTGCACGAGGTCAATCCGATGCTCGGCACGCGCGGCTGCCGGCTGGGCATCCTGTATCCCGAGATCTACGAGATGCAGGTGCGGGCGATCGTCCGCGCGGCCCTGACCGTGGACGGCGCCCTGGTCGAGATCATGCACCCGCTGGTCGGGTTCGCCGAGGAGCTGCGCCGCCTGCGGGCCCTGACCGAGAGCGTGATCGAGGAAGAGGGCGGCTCCGACCTCCACATTCCCATCGGGACATGATCGAGCTGCCGCGGGCGGCGCTCCGGGCCGACGAGATCGCCCCGCATGCCGACTTCTTCTCGTTCGGCACCAACGACCTCACCCAGACGGCGCTCGGCATTCTCCCGCGACGATGCCGAGGGCAAGTTCCTGACCGAGTACCTGGAGGACGGCGTGCTTCGAGCGAAACCCGTTCGAGATGATCGACCGACGGGGTCGGCGCGCTGATGCGAGATCGGCGTGCAGCGGGCGCGCTCGGTGCGGCCGGACATCAAGCTCGGCATCTGCGGCGAGCACGGCGGGGATCCCGACTCGATCACGTTCTGCCACGGCGCCGGGCTCGACTACGTCTCGTGCTCGCCCTACCGGGTTCCGATCGCACGGCTCGCGGCCGCCCAGGCGGTGCTCTCCGCAGAATGAGGATCGACGTCGCATTCACGCCGGGCAAGCCGCCGGAGGCCGCCGTCGCGATCGTCATCGACGTCCTGCGGGCGACGACGACCATCGCCCACGCCCTCACCCAGGGCTACGAGCGGGTGCTCGCGTGCGCCGGCCTCGACCGCGCGCGCGACCTCCACGGCCGGCTGGGCAACGGCACGGTGCTCGCGGGCGAGCGTGCCTGCGTGCGGCCCGAAGGGTTCGACCTGGGCAACTCTCCCCGAGAGTACGCCGAGGGCCCGCCGCTCGGCCAGACGCTCGTTCTGACCACGACGAATGGGACGCGCGCGGTGGTGGCCGCCGCCGACAGGGCCGACCTCGTGCTGGTCGGCAGCCTGGCCAACCTGACCGCCTGCGCGGCGGCGGCCGCGCGCAGCGCCCGCAAGGCGAAGGGCGACGTGCTGGTGCAGTGCGCCGGGGTGGGCGGGGACTTCGCCATCGACGACGCCTACACGGCCGGGCGCTACGTCGCCGAGTTGCGGGTCTGGCTCGCCGAGTGGGAGCCCACAGACGCCGCACAGGCCGCCGAGGCGATCGCGGGTGCGTTTCCGTCGGCCGCGGACGGCCTGGGGGCTTCGCGCAGCGCCCGTAACCTGCGGGCCGCCGACCTCGCGGACGACATCCGCTACTGCGCCCGCGAGAGCGTGCTCGAGATCGTGCCGACGGTGGGCGATATCGAGGGCGACGTCGCGCTGATCACGGCATAGAAGCTCCGGGGGGCTTGTAAACCGCTGACAGGACGTAAAGTTACTATGTGGCAAGAGATCACATGCTTGGTCGCGCCCGCCGCGCGGTACTGGCCGTAGCCGGAACTGCCGAGGGGATGCTCGGCGGTCGGTCGCGGTCAAGGACGGGCGCTTCGCCGCCCTCGTCACGACCGGTCTCGCCGCCCCGGCCGGAGCCGACGGCGGGGCTGCCGCCGCGGATCGACCGCGAGCCGAAGGCCGGCCTGCCGCCCCGGATCGAGCGCGAGGCCACCGCCGGGTTGCCGCCGCGCATCGAGCGCGACGCGACCGCCGGCCTGCCGCCGCGGATCGAGCGGGAGCCCGTCGCCGCGCCGCCACCGCCGCCCCCACCGCCACCGCCGCGGATCGAGCCCGAACCCCAACCCGAGCCGGTCTCGCAGCCCGTGCCGGAGCCCGTCCCCCAGTGGGAATCGGCCCGCGCGCCCCGCTCGCCGAGCCGGGCCGGCCTGCGCGCGCATCTGTGGCTCACGGCCATCGTCCTCGGGGTCCTGGTCGTGGGTGCGGGTGGATACTGGGTGCTGCGGGTGCACCAGCGCATCGGCCAGGCCGCCCTCCAGCACGAGATCGGGAAGCGCGAGAGCGCTCCCACCGTGGGCTGCTCCAAGCTTCAGACCGACGGCGCGGTGTGGGCATGCGCGATCGTCTACCAGGCCGAGTCGGAGTGCCTGATCGCCAAGGTCAACGTGATCGGAAGCTGGAGCACCGCGATCGGCCAGCACCGCTGCGCGGAGATTCCGGCGCTCACCAAGCTGCTGCCCGGAACGCCCACGGCCGCCGAGGTCGCGGCGGATATCGACCGCATGACGTTCAAGACCGGGACGCAGTGCCTGAAGCAGCCCCAACACCAGGTGCGTTGGGCCTGCCAGGAGCCGCCGCCGACGCGCACCTGCCTGGTGGTGCGCGTGCAGCCGTGGACGCCTTTCAACACGAAACCCGGCGGGCGCCTCTGCAGCAAGCTACCCGACCTGGTCAAAAAGGTGCAGGCGGCCCGCGCATGACCGCGGGCTGAGGCGAGTTTTTTTGGGGGAGGCCGCCGGCCAGCGGCCTCCCCCGACCGACCGAATTCGCCGCAGTCAGGTTTGGGCTCCTCTGACCCCTCCACGACGAGACCACAATCGGCCCACTCAGCGTACGGAGATTCGGCGCCGTTGGGCAGCCCCCTTTACGGAAAACTTCGGAAATGCACACCATTGGCGTGTCAGCGGCGGCCGCGGCCGAAGCTGTTTGCCCGCGGGGCGACGGCGCGCAACCGGCGCAGGTCGACCACGTGCCCGCCCTGGCCCGCTCCCGTGCCGGCCGCCTGTGCCGCCGCCCGCTCGGCGGCACGGCCGACGTCGGGCCGGCCGGCGTAGGCCAGGCCGGCGATGCGGTCGGCGATCACGTTCACCGCCCCGTCCCGGCGCTCGAGCCGCCCCCACACCTGCACCAGCGGCTCGGCGCGGACGGCGATGCGGTCGCGCTCGTACACGGCCGGCGGGCAGATCACGTTGGTCATGCCGTGCTCGTCCTCGACCAGCAGGAACACGATTCCCTTCGCGGTGCCCGGGCGCTGGCGGGCGATGGTGATGCCGGCGATGGTGACCCGGCCGAGTGGCGTTTCGAGGAGCCGGTCGGAGGTGAGGATCGCGGCATCCAGGCTCGGCCGCAGGAGCGCCATCGGGTGGGGCCCGGTGGTCAGGCTCATCGCCTCGTGGTCGGCCACCATCCGCTCCCAGTCGGTCATGCGCGGCAGGGCCGGGGTGGGGGAGGCGTCGAGCGCCAGTGCCAGCTGGAGGCCGTCGCCGGCGCTTGCGGGGGCGCGGTGCAGGGGGAGCTCCCACAGCAGCCGGCGGCGGTTGGGTTCGAAGGCATCGCAGGCGCCGGCCCGGATCAGCCCTTCGAGCTGGTCCGAGGCGAGCGGTGCCCGGCGCACCAGCTCCCCCAGGTTCGCGTAGGGCCCTGCGGCGGCGCGCTCCGCGACCAGGCCCTCGGCCCGGGTGCCGACGCCCTTGACATAGCCAAGACCGATCCGCACCGCCCGGCCGCCGGCCTCGACGGCACAGGCGACACCGCTTTGGTTCACGTCCGGCGGCCTGATCTCGACGCCCCGCCGCTCGCCGTCGCGAAGCAGCGTCGCCGGGGGGTAGAAGCCCATCGGCTGGGCGTTCAGGAGCGCGCACAGAAACTCGGCCGGATACGAGCGGTGCAGCCACGCCGACTGGTAGGCCAGGATGGCGAAGGCGGCCGCGTGGCTCTTGGGGAAGCCGAACTCCGAGAAGGCAACCAGCTTCTCGAACACCCGCAGGGCGATGGCCTTGTCCACACCGCGCGCCGCCGCGCCCGCGCAGAACCGCTCCCGGTGGCGCTCGAGCGCTTCGCGGCTGCGCTTGCGGCTCATCGCCCGGCGCAGGCTCTCGGCCTCGCCGGTGGTGAACCCGGCCAGCGCGATCGCCACCTCGAGCACCTGATCCTGGAACACCACCACCCCCAGGGTGTCGCGCAGCACCGGCTCCAGCAGCGGGTGGTCGTAGGGGGGCACAAAGGCGGGATCGGCGCGCAGCGCGCGGCGGTGCTTGACATAGGGGCTGACGGCGTCGCCGACGATCGGCCCCGGCCGCACCAGTGCCACCTGCACCGTCAGGTCGTCCAGGTTCTCGGGCAGCGTCTGGTGCAGTGATTGCATCTGCGCCCGGCTCTCGATCTGGAACACGCCCACCGTGTCGGCCTGCTGGATCTCGGCGAACACCTCGGGGTCGTCGAAGCCGACGCGCGAGAGATCGATCGGGGCGCCCCGCGTCTGGGCGATCAGGTCGACGCACTCCTCCACCGCCGAGAGCATTCCCAGCCCGAGCAGGTCGATCTTGAGGAAGCCGGCGTCGGCGCACGAGTCCTTGTCCCACTGGCAGATCTGGCGCCCCTCCATGGCGGCCGGGACCACCGGCACCAGCTCCACCAGCGGCCGGGTCGAGATCACCATCCCACCCGAGTGCTGGCTGATGTGGCGGGGGATGCCCATGATCTCCTCCATCAGGAAGGCGAATGCCCGCCAGCGGGGCGACCCCGCCCGCTCCCGCATCTGCTCCACCTGGTCGGGGCCGATCGCGCCCCATTCGTCCGCCAGCCGGGCCATGCGCTCGACCTCGCCCTGAGGGCAGCGCCAGCGCCTTGCCCAGATCGCGGATCGCCCCGCGGACGCGGTAGGTGGGGAAGGCGGCCACCAGCGCGGCGTGCTCCGGCCCGTACCGCTCGACCACGTCGATCATCAGCCCCTCACGCACGTCGCGGGGAAAGTCGAGGTCGATGTCGGGCACGCTGGCCAGATCCTCGGACAGGAACCGGCCCAGGAAGAGCCGGGTCGCGATCGGGTCGACGTGGCTGAGGCCGATCAGATAGCACACGATCGAACCGACGCTGGAGCCGCGGCCACGGCCGGGCGGAAGCAGATGGCGGCCGGCGCTTGCCCCCCGCACGCGCACCGCCACCTCGCGCGCCATCTCGAGGATGTCGCGGTGCAGCAGGAAGAACCCGGCCAGGCCGTGGCGCTCGATCAGCCGCAGCTCCTCGTCCAGCCGTGCCCGGGCGTCGGCGCGGTGGGGCGAGCCGGTGTAGCGGCGCTCGAGCTCGTCGCGGCAGATGCGTGCGAGCGCCGCCTGGGCGGGCTCGCCGCCCTCGGCGAAGTCCGGGTAGCTGTAGCCCAGGTCCTGGGTGAGGTCGAAGCGGCACCGGTCGGCCACCTCGAAGGCGCCGCGAACCGCCGTGGGGGGGAAGCGGGCGGCCGTCTCGGCCGGCGTCCGCAGCACCGCCTCGTGGTTGCCGCGCCGCTCGGCCTCGCTCGCCTCCAGGGTGGTGTTGCACCGGATCGCCACCAGGGCGTCCTGCAGGAGCGCGCGGCGGCGGGTGTGGGCATGGGGGTCGCCGGTCGCCACGGTCCGCACCCGCAACCGCTCGGCCAGCTCGGTGAGCAGCCGGTTGCGGCGCGCATCGCCGCGTGCGTACGGCCGCTGCAGCTCGACCGAGAACCGGTTGCGCCCGAACATCGCCCGCAGCCGCACGGCCAGCTGCTCGGCCTCACGCAGGCGGCCCTCGCCCACCGGCCGGGCCAGGACGCCGTGACGGGCGCAGCCCGACAGGCAGTGCAGGCCGTCGGCGTGCCGGGCGACCTGGTCGAGCGTCGCCGCGGGAGCGCGCCGGTCGCCGGCATGGGCGGCGGTGATCAGGCGGCACAGGTTGCGATAGCCGGCCGCGGTCTCGACCAGCAGGGTGAGATGCGCGCCGCCTGCGAGGGTGATCTCGGCGCCGGTCACCGCCCGCAGGCCGACCTCACGGGCGGCGCGGGCGAAGGTCAGCGACCCGCTCAGGCCATCGTGGTCGGTCAGCGCCACCGTCTCGTAGCCGAGCGCCGCCGCACGCTCGGCCAGCTCCTCGGGCTGGGAGGCCCCGTCCAGGAACGAGAAGCACGAGTGGGCATGAAGCTCCGGATATGCTCGACCGAACATACGTTCGCTCGAGCATAGTCAATGGCCACCCAGCCTGGGGCCCCGGGTGCCAGCTGTCGGTGACACATCTCCACCATCGAGGGCGAGAACCGTCCATGTCACCACGCGCCCGACCACGCGGCGAGAATACGATCTGCCATCGAGACCGAACGCCTGACCCTGGTCGCCTGCTCGGCCGAGCTCACCCGGGGGCTGCTCGCCGATCTCGGCCGTGTCCGGGAGCTGCTCGGCGCCGCTGTCCCGGAGGGCTGGCCGGACTCCGAGCTCGAGGAGATCCTGCCTGCGCACCTCGGCCGGGTCGAGGCCGACCCGGCCGTGGCCGGGTACGGGGTCTGGGTGATCGTCGCCCGGGAGCTGCGGGTGGTGGTCGGATCGGCCGGCTTCCTCGGCCCGCCGGGCGAGGACGGGGTGATCGAGCTCGGCTACGGCATCCACCCGCCGTATCGCCGCGCCGGCTACGCCACCGAGGCTGCGGCGGCACTGGTGATCTGGGGGCTCTCGCGCCATGATGTCCGCCGGGTCGTGGCCCGGTGCGAGGAGACGAACGCCGCCTCGATCCGGGTCCTGGAGAAGGCAGGAATGCGCCGCACCGGTGCGAGCGAAGGGATGATCGCCTGGACGGCCGAGCCGGTCAGCGCGGCTTGAAGGTGATCTCGAGCAGCTGCACCGCCGCCCCGTCGCGGCGCCAGACGATGTCGCTGTGCACGTCGGCCCAGAGGCGCTCGAGGAGCCCTTCGCGGCTGCGCGCCGACCGCCATGTCCAGATGTCGAGGGTACCCTGCTCGTCGCGGGTGATCACGCGGCCGCGCCATCGCCGCCACCATCCCGGGTACGGGCTCAGATAGACCTGGTATGTGAACACGCCAGGGGCCGGGTCGACCGGCACCGGGATGGCTGCGGACTCCCCCACGAAACGACCTCCCCTCGCATCCACGCCCCACCAGGGGCCTCGAGTGCGAGCAGTATGGCAGCCGGTTTGGAAGCGGTCAAGCTGGAAGGGTCAAGGAGATCAGGTCACCCCCGCTGAGACCACCACTCCCCCGAGCGTCGGTCGGCGAACACCACCACGTCGGCGCCGCCGCGCAGCACCAGCTCGAAATACCGGCGGTGGAGTGGGCGGCCGGTCCACCAGCTCTCGTCCACCCTCCATTCGTCGCGGACGCATTCGACAGGACGGTCTGAGACCGCCACCGGGACACCATCGGCTCCGCAGCGGACCGCCGCTCGCCGGGGGCCTCCGATCGTGCGGGTGGCGGGTGAGCGCATGCCGTTCAGTGTACCGAACAGATGTTCGCCTGTGACGAAGTGGCTCCCTGCGGTTGCGCTTCGCACAAACAGCACCAACAATGGAGAACATGTCAGCCTCGCGCCGTCCGTTGATGCTCGCCTACCACGCCGTCAGCTCCACGTGGGCCTCGCCGCTCGCGGTGTCCGCGGCGGCGCTCGACGAGCAGGCGGCGCACATGCGCCGGCGCGGGTACGAGGGCCTGACCTTCGCCGAGGCCGAGCGCCGGCGCGCGGAGGGCACGCTGCCGCCGCGCTCGGTCGTCTTCAGCTTCGACGACGGGTACGCATCGACGCTGCGGGCCGCCGACACGCTGGCCCGGCACGGCTACCCGGGCACGGTGTTCGTGGTAACGCGCTTCGCGGAGTCCGGCGAGCCGCTGAGCTGGGAGGGCATCGAGCACGAGCTGGCCGCCGGAGGATCCGAGCTGCAGCCGCTGGGCTGGGACGCGCTCGCCGAGCTCGCGGCGCGGGGGTGGGAGGTCGGGTCGCACACCGTGAACCACCGCCTCCTCACCGGCATCGACGGCGCGGAGCTCGACCGCGAGCTGCGGGAGTCGCGCGCGCTGATCGTCGAGCGGCTGGGGAGCTGCGACACGATCGCCTATCCGTACGGGCAGGCCGACGCGCGGGTCGCCGCCGCCGCGGCGGGCGCCGGCTACTCCGCCGCGTGCACGCTCACCGGGGCGCATATCGCCGACGGCCCACACCTGCGGCCGCGCGTCAACATGACCGGGGCCGACACCGGCGTGCGGCTGCACATGAAGGTTTCGCCGCTCGGAGTCGGCCTGCGCCGCAGCGGCGCGGCCCGTGCCGTCCGGCGCCTGCGCAGGCGCCGAGCGTGGCTTCCGGCCTCGCCCGCGGCCGGCGACACCCAGCTTGACAACTCCGCCCCGGCGGGCTAAATGAGGAGCCAGATGCCGACGTTCGCCGGTGAAGCAACCGCGCTCCCGCGGAGCGCCCGAGAGGTGTCCTACCGGACGCGCTACCTCCTGAACGCGTACCCCGCGGTGTACATGCCCATGGGCCGGATGCGCCACCGCGGCAATCCGGACTACCTGGTCACACGCGAGACCGAGCTCGTCATCGAGGGGTGCGGCCGCGCCGGCAGCACGTTTGCGGTCATGGCGTTCTCGTCGGCCCAGGAGCGGCCGGTGCACACCGTCCATCACACGCACGCGGCCGCCCAGGTGATCATGGCGGTCAGGTGGGAGATCCCGACGCTTGTGATCGTGCGCCCGCCGCTCGAGTCGGCGCTCGCGCACATGGCCCGCCGCAACATCGCCGCCCGGCCGACGCTGGTCTCGTGGATCCGCTTCCACCGCCGGATCGTGCCCTACCGGTACGGCTTCGTGGCCGTCAGCTTCGCCGACATGACGCGCGACTTCGGGGCCGTCACCGAGCGGGTGAACGAGGCGTTCGGAACCGACTTTGGCGTCTTCGAGCACACACCCGAGAACGAGGCCGCCGTCTTCGCCGAGATCGAGCAGCGCAACAGGGCTCGCTGGGGCGACGAGATGACTCCCGAGCGCGCCCGCGCCCTCGCTCGGCCGACCGCCGAGCGCGCCGCGGTCAAGCAGCGCCTGCGGGCGCAGCTCGAGGTCGACGACCTGGCCGGGCTGCGCGCTCAGGCAGATGATCTCTACCGCACGCTGGTCGGGGAGGCCGCGGCGGTCGTATAGCGTGCGCCCTAGGAGGTCGTATGAGCACCGAAGTCCACGAGCGCGCACCTGACGACACCGAGCCCGTTCGCCACGGGATCGTCGACGTCGACGTCCATCCGGGGCCCGCGGACCCCGACGAGATCCGCGAGCGCATGCAGATGCCCTGGCGTGACCGCTATCGCGGCGACCGGCGCACGTTCTACCGCCACCCCGTGCACGGCTCGCGCGAGGACAGCAAGACCGCGGGAGTGGGGCCGGAGTGCTCCGACCCCGATCTCCTGCGGCGCCAGCTGATCGACACCTACGGCGTCGCGCACGTCATCCTGATCATGCGCACGTTCTGCAACATCCACCCCGACCCGGATTTCGCGGCGGCGGTCGCCGCGGCGTTCAACCAGTGGCTCTCGGAGACGTGGCTCTCGGTGCACAACCCCGACGGGGCGTTCAAGGGCTCGATCACGATCGCCCAGCAGGACCCGCTGCTGGCGGCCGCCGAGATCGACCGCTGGGCAGGCCACCCGCACATCGTCCAGGTGACGATGGACTCCGGCGCGCAGTTCCCGTTCGGGCATCGCTACTACCACCCGATCTACGAGGCCTGTGTGCGCCATGACCTCCCGATCTCGGTGCACCCGGGCACCGAGGGCATGGGTGTCAACCACCAGCCCACACCCGGCTGGCCGACGCACTACATCGAGTGGCACTGCGGCATGTCGCTCGCGTTTCAGGCCCACATCATCAGCCTGATCACGGAGGGCGTCTTCGAGCGCTTCCCGACCCTGCGGTTCGTGTTCGTCGAGGGCGGGGTGGCGTGGCTCGCGCCGATGATGTGGAGGCTGGACGCGTACTGGAAAGCGCTGCGGCTCGAGGTGCCGTGGGTCAAGCGGCTGCCGTCGGAGTACATCCACGACCACCTCCGGTTCGGCACCCAGCCGCTGGAGCGGCCCGACAATGACAGCGAGTTGCTCCAGGTCTTCGACATGATCGACGCCGAGCGGATCCTGATGTTCTCGAGCGATTACCCGCACTGGGACTTCGACTCGCCCGACCGCGCGTTCCCAAAGCTGTCCGCCACGATGCGCGAGGCGATCTTCTCGGGCAACGCGCGGGCGCTTTACCGGCTGGGCTGATGGCGGCGCACCTCGTTGCAGACCTGGCGGAGCTTCCGCCGGGCGCGCGCAAGATCGTGGAGGTCGACGGGCGCTCTATCGGCGTGTTCAACGTCGCCGGTTCCCTCTACGCGCTGCGCAACACCTGCCCGCACCAGGGCGCGCCGCTCTGTCTCGGCCGGATCACGGGCATGATGGCGCCGAGCAGCCCCGGTGAGCACCTGTGGCAGCGGGAGGGGGAGATCCTGCGCTGCCCATGGCACGGGTGGGAGTTCGACATCACCACCGGGGAAAGCGTCTTCAACCCCCACCGCACGCGGGTGCGGCGCTACGACGTCACGGTGCAGCTGCCGGAGCCGGACGACCCGAGCATCGAGACGTTCCCGCTCTCGGTGACCGAGGGGCGTGTGTTCGTGCATGTTTGACCGTCTGCTGGGACCGGTGGTGTCCGCTCCGGTGCGGGCGGGCCGGCCGGGTCGTGAACTGGGTGCGCGGATCGACCTCGTCGTGTCTGCGGGCGTTCGCCAGAGCCTTCGGCGCGTGCGCGACGAGCCGCTCCTGCGGTCGTACCGCACCGAGGTCTACGAGGAGCTGTGGAGGGAGGCCGCGAAGGCGCTGGGAGCCAGTGTGGAGCCGCGATCTGGCGGTGTCCTGGAGATCCGGCTCGATGGGCGCACCACCTGGGTGCACCGCCAGGAGGTCGCGCTCGATCCGGCGGTCACGCTGCGTGCGTCGCTCGAGAAGTCGCTCGCCCATGAGTTCCTCGCCGCCGCGGGCATCTCGATTCCCGATCACCTCCTGTGCGACGTGCACCGGCTGGGGCCGGCGCTGGGCTTCCTGCGCGAACACCCCGAGGGCGTGGTGGTCAAGCCGGCGGGGGGACCGGGGGCGGGATCGGCACCACCGCCAGTGTCCGCACCGAGCTGCAGCTGCGCAGAGCGGTGCTCCTCGCCTCACGCAAGACCCAGCGGGTGCTCGTCGAGGCGCGCGTGCCCGGCCACGTTCACCGGCTGCTGTTCCTGGACGGCGAACTGCTTGATGTCGTCCGGCGCGAGCCGCCGCACGTCGTCGGCGACGGCTCGGCGTCGATCCGCACGCTGATCGGGCGCGAGAACGAGGCGCGGCTGGAGGCCCGCGGCCGCCGCGGCCCGGCGCTCCTGACGACCACGCTCGACTGCGTATTCACTCTTGCCGCGGCCGGGCTCGAGCTCGGTTCGGTGCCCGAGTCCGGCCGCCGCGTGCAGGTCAAGGCGACCACGAACCAGGCCGGGCCGGCGGACTGCCACACCGAGCTGACGCCGATTGCACCGGAGCTGCTGCGCAGGGTCACGGCCGCGGTGGCGGCGACCAACCTCCGCCTCGCCGGGGTCGATCTGATCACCACCGACCTCGCCCAGCCGCTCGAGGTCACGGGCGGGGCGGTGATCGAGGTGAACGGCAACCCCGCCCTGCATCACCATTACCAGGTGGCCGATCCGGCCGGCGCCGCGCGCGTCTGCATCCCCGTGCTGCGGCGGGTGTTCGAGAGCCGCGTGGCCTGGTCCTGATCTAGCCGACCCGGGCGAGCGCGGCGGCTTCAGCCGCCACGTCGGCGGCACCGCAATCGTTGCAGGCGCTCGCGAAGGCGACCAGCTCTCCCGCGGCGATCGGGATGCCCGTCCGGCGCCGCTCGCGGGCGCAGCGCTCGCGCTCCTCGCCCGCCGCGCGGACATGGTCGAAGCCCTCGGCCGGGACAAGTGCGTGCAACCGCTCGATCATCGCCTCCGCACGGGCGGTGGCGCTCGCGGCGTCGGTCAACCGGCCCGGATCGATCATGATGAAGACGTGGCCGATGTTCGCCGGCCGCTCGGAATCGGTGTACATGGAGTCGAGCTCGTCGTCGAAGTCCGCCTCGGCCAGGAACGCCGTGAGCAGGCTGATGCCGAGCGCCAGGCCGCTCCCCTTGGGCCCGCCCATGGGCAGGACGCTGCCATGGAGGGCGGCCGCGGGGTCGGTTGTGGGCCGCCCATCCGCGTCGATCGCGCACCCCGCGGGGATGGTGCCGCCCACGTTGCGTGAGCGCCGGATCCGGCCGCGGGCGATGACGCTCGTTGAGAGGTCGACGACGAACTCGCCGTACCGTCCCAGCGGCGCCCCGATTGCGATCGGGTTCGCGCCCAGGAAGGCGGTCGCCGCGCCGTGCGGCGCCATCGACGCCGGAGCGTTCGACGCGACGATCGCGAGCAGCCCGTCGCGCCGCGCCGCGCTGGGCGTAGAACCCCGCGTGCCCGAAGTGGCTGCTCCCGCTGACGCTCACAAGGGCGATCCCGTGTAGCCCCGCCCGCTCGATCGCGAGGTCGGTGGCGGGCAGGGCGGCCACCGGGCCGAGTGCGTCGGACGCGTGCTGCCACACCATGCCGCCGGCGTCAGCCCGGGTGACCACCCGGTCGCTGCCTCCGGCGAGGCCGGTGTGCACGCGGCGCAGATAGATCGGCGCCCGCTCGAGCCCGTGTGAGTCGACCCCGCGCAGGTTCGCGTCCACCAGCACCTCGCTCACAGCCCGTGCATCAGCGGCGTCCAGTCCCGCGGCCCGAAACGCCCGCTGCAGCAGGTCGTCGAGCCGATCGGCGGCGATCGTCACGGTGTCTGCGGGCGTCACGGCGAGGGGCCGGCTCACGCGACCGCGGCGTCGGGATCCGGCGCGGGCGACGTGTCCCGCTGCCGGAGCTTGCGGCCGGCGCGGACGCCCATCCAGTAGAGGGTGACCGCCGACGGCACCGGATCGCGCCATGCGAACATCGGCAGGTGCTGGCGCCGGGCCAGACTGCCGGCCCAGTCGCGCAGGGTGAGCTCGCCGCGGCGGCGCGTGATGAGAAACGCAATCGTGTCCTGCACGGGCCACCACATGTACACGCCGTCGTGGGCCCGCTCCCGGAGCGCCACGGGCTCGCCCAGCTGGCGGCGGTAGACGAAGTTGGCCAGATCGAGGCCGGATCGCGCGATCAGCTCGTTGACCGCCGTGAACCGGACGTTGCATTCGATCAGCTTGAGCGAGCCGTCGCGCGCGTCGCGCTTGAACTCGACGTTGGCGAGGCCGCGAAAGTCGGCCGCCCGCAGCAGGCGCAGGCCCATCTCGGCGACGGCCGGATCCCACTGCGTGACGTGGTAGCAGCCGACGCCGAACCCGGGCGGGTACTGCCGCAGCTTGCGCTTCGTGTACAGGAACAGCGGTTCGCCGGTCTCGTCCAGGTACGTGAACATCGAGCAGTAGGCCGACTCCGGGCCGGGGATGATCTCGGTCACGATCATCTCGAGGCCGTGGACGGACGTTTCGGCGAACGCGCGGCGCAGGGCGGCGGCGTCCTCGGCGACAAACACCTTCCTGCGGAAGTGGCGCACGAACTCGTGGATGTGGCGCGGCTTCAATGCGCACGGAAACCCGATCTGCTCGATCGCAGCCTCCAGGTCAGCCATGCTCGAGACGGCCATCGTGATCGGCACGGGCACGCCGGCATTGCGGGCGTGGGCATAGGTGGAGTCCTTGTCGAGCATGTCCAGCAGGGCGGCGTCGTTGGCCTCGATCGGGATCAGCCGCGGGACGAGCTCCGCGCGGTGGCGTGCCACCATCTCGACGGCGTCGTCGTCGCACGGAAGCACGACCGCTCCGTCGGGAGCTTGCTCGAGCAGCCAGCGCAGGAATTGGGGCTTCGAATCGCCCTGCTTCAGGAGATGGAATGCCGTGCACGATCGCGAGAACCGCACGGGTGCATCCGCTCCGCCGAGCGCGTGCACCGCCACCCCCTGGCGGGCCAGGCTGCGGGCGATGGAGAGGGCATTTTCGAGCCCCCCCAGCAGGACTGCCGGCGGTCTGCGGGCCGCTGTGGTCACCGGCTAGGCGTCGGGGGTGAGGCCGCTCTGCCCGAGCAGCGTGTCCACCCACCGGTTCGAGAACTCCCCGCGGGCGACGGCGGCGGTGTAGTCGGCCTCGGCCGCCGTCCGCGCGCGCAGGCGCTTGAGCAGGTCGGCCGCGATCTCGTGGGGCACGATCACGACACCGTTCTGATCACCCAGCACGATGTCGCCCGGATGCACCACGATTCCGCCGGCGCAGATCGGGAAGTTGATCTCGCCCGGGCCGCGGTGGAGCGGTCCGATGGGGGTGATTCCGCGGGCAAAGACGGGAAAGTCGCCCAGCTCGAGAATCGCGGGCAGGTCACGGATCAGACCGTCGACCACGAACCCGCCGATCCCGCGGTGGCGGGCCTTGGTCGAGATCAGGTCTCCCAGCACGGCGTTCATCGACGACGCACCGGCGTCGACGACGACCACGTCCCCCGGCTGGGCGAGGTCGAGGCTCTTGTGCACCATCAGGTTGTCGCCGGGATACACCTTGACGGTGCAGGCCGGGCCGAGCAGGCGGAGCGTCGGGTCGGTGACGTTGCGGATGCTCGTCGACATCGTGTAGAGCCGGTTCATCAGATCGGACACGACCGGCGTCTCGAAGCTCGCAAACCCGGCCACGACCTCGGCCGCCGGCCGGGGGAACGACGACCGGATCCGGAAGCCTGGCCCCGGGTGCATCTCGGCCGACATCGGCTTGTCGACGCTGTTCACCGTTCCCTCGCTTGTGGTCACTGCGCTCCCTCGTGCTCGAGTTGGCCGGCAGGGCGAGCGGCACGCAAAATGCGCGGGCGGCGGTCAGCGCCCAATTCCCGCCGTGCTCGAATCGTACGAGCGGACCATCGCTCCGTCAATCTGCTGCACGTCCTTGCGTTTCCGGTCCAGGCGTGAGCTCCCCCAACCGGGGGATGCCGCGGGAGCCGGTTTGGGGGAAGGTGCAGCTGGAGGCTTGGCGGCGGCGCCCGGGCAGGGGTGTCCGTCGCTTGGTAGCACCTCGAGGGGGGATGAGGAAATGGGCGTCTTCTATGCGCAGATCCGGTTTCGTGAGAGCCGGGAGTGGCTGACGGTCGCGAAGGCGGAGAGCCGCAGGAGCGCGTTCGAGTACGCCACGGCCGCGTTCCGGCAGTCGCGGGACGATGCGGGCCGGGCGCCGATCGAGGTGCGCGTGCTCGTGCCGCCGGCGGTTGCCCGGCGGGCCGGCGCCCGGTCGTCGGCCTACTAGACCGGAGGGGCCAGCGGACGCGGCCCCGCGGCGAGCTGGTCGCCGATCGCGTCGGCGATCATGCGCCTGCACGCGCGCCCGTGCGCACGGCCGGCCTCGCGCAGCGCGGGGGCGAAGATCCCGGCCACGACCACCCCGCGCGGGTGCAGCTCGAGCGCCGCCAGGATCGCGCCATGCAGGCGCACACGGTCATCCTCGGCCGCTCCCATGACGATGCGTTTTGCCAGCGCGTCCTGGCCGAATTCCGGTTCGAGAGGGGCCATTCCCGCCATCATCGTCCGGCCCCGGCATGGCTCCCCTACCGCCGGGAGTGATCCTCCATCCCCGGATCGACGTACGCTACGGGGGTGGCGGCGGCGAACTCCACCCACTGGGTTGACAAGTCAAAGTGTTCCAGGCATCCTCGAAGGAACGACCCCGGCGCAGGCCGGGACGGGGCTCCGAGGCACGCTGAGCACCCGCCGAGGCCGCGAGGGTGGCGCGGCGGCATACGCGTATCCGGTGCCGGATCGACCACAATCCGCGGGGGACCCTGATGGCGCATTCTCGAATTCTGGTAACCGGAGCCGGTGGCTTCATCGGCCATCACCTGGTGACGCACCTCAAATCACGCGGGCACTGGGTGCGCGGCGTGGACCTCAAGACACCCGAGTATTCCCGCACCGACGCCGACGAGTTCGTGATCGGCGACCTGCGCGGAGTCGAGGCGTGCATGGAGACCACAGCCGGCGTCGACCAGGTGTACGCACTCGCGGCCGACATGGGCGGGATGGGCTACATCTCGTCCCACAACGCCGAGATCCTGCACTCCAACGCCCTGATCAACCTGAACACGGTGGAGGCCGCCCGGCGCAACCGCGTCAGCCGCTACCTCTACACCTCCTCGGCGTGCATCTACCCGGAGTTCCTCCAGGAGGACACCGATGTGCGGCCGCTGCGCGAGGAGGACGCCTATCCGGCGCAGCCCCAGGACGGATACGGGTGGGAGAAGCTCGTCGCCGAGCTCCTCTGCCGTTACTACCGTGAGGACCACGGCCTCGAGACGCGCATCGTCCGCTTCCACAACATCTTCGGAGCACTCGGTACCTGGGAGGGCGGCCGCGAGAAGGCGCCCGCCGCCATGTGCCGCAAGGTGGCGCTGGCCAAGCACTCGGGCGACCCCCGGGTCGAGATCTGGGGCGACGGCCTCCAGACCCGCTCGTTCTGCCATGTGGACGACTGCGTGGAAGGCCTCTACCGCCTGATGGCGTCCGACTACACCGAGCCGCTGAACCTCGGTCAGGACCGGCTGATCTCGATCTCCGAGCTGGCCGACCTGGTGGCCGGGATCGCGGGCGTCCCGATCCAGAAGGTGTTCGTGGACGGGCCCCAGGGCGTGCGCGGGCGCAATTCCGACAACACCCGCCTGCGCGACGTTCTCGGCTGGGAGCCACAGATCTCCCTGGAGGACGGCCTGGTGCGCACCTATGCATGGATCGAGCAGCAGGTGGTGGCCCGGCTGGCCGCGGGCGGCGATGATGGGGTGGTGAGTGAGGAGCTCATCCGAGCTGACTGAGGGCCGTCCCACAGCCGCGGCGACCTGCACGGTGCTCGGAGTCGAGTACTTCGTCGGCGACTTGGAGACGGCGACCGCAATGGTGCTCCGCCGCATCCGCAGCAGGGCCGGCGGCTACTCATGCCTGTGCGGCGTGCACGGCATCGTCACCGCCCAGCACAGCGACGCGATGATGAGCGCGCTGCGGGGAGCGTGGCTGAACTTCCCCGACGGCGCGCCGGTCGCATGGCTGATGCGCCGCCTCGACCGTCGCGGCGCCCGCCGCATCGCCGGGCCCGATTTGATGCCGCTCGTGATCGAGGCCGGGCAGGAGGAGGGCCTCCGCCACTTCCTGTTCGGGTCGACTCCCGAGGTGCTCGAGCTGCTCAAGCGGCGCCTGCACGAGCGCTATCCGGACTGCATTATCGCGGGCGCCATCTCGCCACCCTTCCGGGTGTTGTCCGACGACGAGAACGCGCGCATCGCCGAACAGATCGTGGCCTCGGGCGCCGACGTCGTCTGGGTGGGCCTCGGACTGCCCAAGCAGGACGAATGGCTGCACCGCAGCGCCGACCTGTTCGCTCCGGCCCTCGGTCTGGGAGTGGGGGCGGCGTTCGATTTCCTGGCCGGGACGAAGCCGCGCGCGCCTCTCTGGGTGCAGGAGGCCGGCTTCGAGTGGCTGCACCGCCTGATGAGCGAGCCGCGCCGGCTGGGTCGGCGCTACGCGGTGACGAACTCCGAGTTCCTGGCCCTTGCGGGAATCGCGATCTCCCAAAGGTACGTCCGCGCGGCCCGGCAGCTGGTCGACCGGGCGCTGCCCGGCGACGCCAGGCGGTAATGGAATGGCCATCGGGCCGAGCTACCGTACGGGGATGATCCGCGGCGCACACCGGCCGGCGGTCGGCTCGACGTGGTTCGGGGTCGCGACGCTCACTGCCGCGGTGGCCGCGTTGGCGGGCGCCCTCGTGGTGCACTCACCGCCGCTCGCGCTGGTCGTCGTCGGGCTCGTGGTCGTCGCCACGTATATGGGCGAGACGGCCCGCCGCCCGCTCGGCGAGGTGCTGATCGTGGGCATGATCGCCCTGTGCGGCGTGGTCGACATCCTGCAGCGCGTAGACGCCGGCGCCGCCTCCGGACAGGCGGTCGAGACGGTGGTCGTGGTGCTGCTGGGGCTGCTCGTGTGCCTGACGGGTATCACCGTGCCCGCCGGTGCCGCCGGCCGGGCGCTCGGCTGCGTTGCCCTGTTCGTGATCTTCACGCTGATCTCGTTCACATGGGGGAGCGTGTCCACCCAGGGCCTGCAGAACGTCTTCGTGTACGTCGCGGCGGTGCTCTTCATGGCGATCGCTGCGACGGTGATCCACCATCGCGGGTACGCGGCGTACCAGATCGTCGGGCGAGCGTTCTGGGTGGCCGCGATCGTGGGGCTCGGGCTGTATGCGATCAGCGTCCCGATCGCCGGGCCGGGCAACGACAAGATTCTCTCGCCGCGCCCGTTCGGCCTGATGGGCGTGGTGCTGGTGGCGTGGTTCGTCAGCGGCGGCCTGATCGGGCGGCGGTGGGCGTACTGGGTCGTGGCGTTCGCGATCGTCCTGACCCTGCTCTCGCTCTCGCGCTCGGCCCTGGCGGCCGAGTTCGCCCTCGTTGCGCTGGCGCGGCTCAACCTGCGCAACTTCCGCGGTTGGATCGTCGGCATCGGCGCCGGTCTCGCGATCCTGGCTGTCGCGCTCGCGGCGGTGTTCTTCTATGCGCCGCTGCATCACCGCTTCTTCCACGGCGACACTCAGAAGGTCGGCAGCTTCAGCATCAACGTCACGGGCCGAAACGCCCTGTGGTCTGCCAACTGGGGCTGGTTCAAGGAGAAGCCGTTGATCGGCTGGGGCGCGGGCGCCTCCGACCGGATGACCTTGGCGCTTCCCGGCCGCGGCGCCGGCCACCCGCACAATGACTATCTGCGCATCCTGGTCGACTACGGCCTGGTCGGCTTCGTGCTGTGGATGACCGCCTACCTGGCTCTGCTGCGCCTGACGTGGAAGCGCTGGCAGGAGGTGCGCGGCACGCGCGTGTACGCCGAGCACATCCATGCGGCGGCCTTCCTGGTGCTCGTCGGCATCGGCATTGCCATGCTCGTCGACAATCCGCTCATCGAGCTCGCGCGGATGGGTCCCCTGGGGATCATGGTCGGGCTCTCGCTCGGCCTGCCTAATCCGCGGCGGGAAAGCGGCCGGCCGATCGAGCAACCGGCCGCGGCGGTCCCGGTCCCGGCCGCCCGCTGATCCGGCGCCGATCCACATGAGAATCCTCGTTCTGCACTCCCGCTATGCCAGTGGTGCCTCCTCGGGGGAGAATCGCGTGGTCGAGGACGAGGTCGAGCTCCTGCGCGGGGCCGGCCACGACGTGCTCCTGTGGGCGCCGATGCCCGACGACGCAACGCCGGGGTCGCGAGTCGGGCTGGCACTGAGCGCGGTGTGGTCGCGGGCGGCGGTCGCGCAGGTGCGCAGGCTCGCGGCCGAGTTCCGGCCCGATGTGGTGCACGTCCACAACCTGTTTCCGATGCTGTCTCCGGCGGTGCTGCGGTCGACCCGCGCCCCGGTGGTCGTGACGCTGCACAATTACCGCCTGCTGTGCCTGCCGGCGGTGTTTTTGCGGGACGGGCGGGCGTGTGAGGACTGCCTCGGCAAGTTCCCGTGGCGCGGTGTGGTGCACCGCTGCTACCGCGACTCCGCGGCCGGGAGCGCCGCGCTGGCGGCGTCCCTGGGGGTGCACCGGCGAGCGGGGACATTCACGCACGTGGCGATGTTCCTGGCGGTGAGCGAGTTCGTGTGCCGAAAGCACATCGAGGCCGGCTTCGATCCGGCCCGGATCCGGGTCAAGCCCAACTTCGGCGCCGCGCAGCCACGGCGGCAGGGGCCGGGGGAGGACTTCCTCTTTCTCGGCCGGCTGTCCGAGGAGAAGGGGCTCGACCGCCTGGTGGCGCTCTGGCGGGATGTCCCGGCCCGCCTCGTCGTGGTCGGGGACGGGCCCGAGCGGGCCCGGCTCGAGGCGATGGCGCCCGGGACGGTCGAGTTTCGCGGCTCGGTCCCCTCCGATCAGGTACCCGCATATCTCACGCGGGCGCGAGCGCTCGTGCTTCCGTCCATCTGCTACGAGGGGGCTCCGAGGACGGTGGTCGAGGCCTACGCCGCCGGCGTTCCCGTGGTGGCGAACCGGTACGGGGCGCTCCCGAGCGTGGTTTCCGACGGTGTCAGCGGCCTTCTGGTCGAGCCGGAGAGCGCGGATGGGTGGCGCGCCGCCCTGGCGAGCGTGCTCGATGACAACACCTCGCAGCGGTTGGGGGAGGGCGCCTATGCCGCCTGGCGCACCGGCTACAGTCCCGAGCAGGGAATCGCCGACCTGGAGGCAGCCTACGACGCCGTCACGGCGAATTCCCGGTCTCGGAGATCATTGCGAAGCGGTGAGAGGTTGGAAGGAACCGGAGGGCGGCGCGCTTGACTCGGTGTCACAATGCGGGTATCTCAGTAGTGGACGTACCGAGCCGAGGCGGCGGGGCAGCCGGCCTGTTCGGTGACAACGCATGAAAGGCTCCCGCAGTGGCTGAACAACGGCTCACCACGCTCTCTGACTATGTCGGAGTCCTGCGGCGGCGTATCTGGATCCTGGTTGTCGCCGTGGTGGTGGCCGTTGGTGCCGCGTTCTTCGTCTCGAGCCGCGAGACGCCGGCATACAAGGCGACGGCACAGGTGCAGATCGGCGCGAACACCATCGAGACGATCCTGAATCCGGGCGCAAAGGCGTCGAGCTCGGTCATCGAAACGGATGTCGCCAATGCGGCCGCCAACGGCCACACGACGCCGTACGCCCAGCGGGCACTGGCGGCAGCGCGCGTGAAGGCGCTCACGGCCGCCCAGCTCCTCAAAGAGACGAGCATTTCGCCCAGCACGACCAGCACCTTCGTCTCGTTCTCGGTGACCGACCGGTTCCCGAGCCGCGCGATGGCCCTCGCAACCGCCTACGCCGAGACGTTCGTCGCGGCCAGCAACAGGGCGGCCGTCGCCGGGATCCCGCACAAGATCGCGGGCCTCCAAAGCCAGATCGCGAGCCTGACGGCGCAGATCGACGCAGGCGCGGCGGCATCAGTCCGCCGCCGCAGGGCTCATCGCCCAGCTCAACGCCGCGGTCAAGCAGAAGGCCCAGTACGTGAGCGCGAAGGCGAGCCTGGCAAACGGGAACGTCGTCACGCAGAAGGCCACGACCGCCTCCAAGGTGCGTCCGGAAACCACCAAGAACCTGCTCATGGGCTTCGGGCTCGGGATCGTGATCGGCCTGGTGCTGATCTCCCTGGCCGAGGCGCTCGACACGCGCATCCGCCGCTCCGACGAGATCTCCGAGCGGCTGGGGCTGCCGCTGCTGACCCGGATTCCGATCCCGCCGCGGTCGCTGCGCAAGACCGGCAGCCTGGGCATGCTCGACGACGAGGGCGGGCTCCAGTCGGAGGCCTACCGCAAGCTGCGCATCAACCTCGACTTCGCCAACCTGTCGACGAAGGCGCGGACGATCATGATCACGAGCGCCGCCGAGCAGGAGGGCAAGTCGACGACCGTCGCGAACCTCGCGATCGCCCTTGCCCGCGCGGGCCGGCGGGTCGTGCTGGTCGACCTCGACCTGCGCAAGCCCTTCATCGACCACTTCTTCGACCTCACCGGCCGCCCCGGGCTGACCGACGTCGCCCTCGGCAACGTCACCCTGGATCAGGCGCTGTGGTCGATCCCGTTCCCGGGATCCGACGGCGGCCCCCAGGCGGGCTCCCTGTATGTGCTGCCGTCGGGGCCGATGCCGCCCAACCCGGCCGATCTGATCGAGAGCGCGGTCGTCTCGGAGATCCTGCTCGACCTGGCCGAGCGCGCAGACGTGGTGCTGCTCGACTCCGCGCCGCTCCTGCCGGTGTCCGACGGCGTCGTCCTCTCCAACAAGGTCGATGCCATGCTGGTCGTCGTCCGCGGATCGACGATCAAGCGGCCGATGCTGTCAGAGCTCCAGCGCGTCCTGCAGGCCTGCCCGTGCGCGAAGCTCGGGTTCGTCCTCACGGGCGCCGAGGAGGGCGAGGGCTACGGATACGGCTACGGCTACGCGGGCTACGGATCGTCCGCACCCGTGCCGGCGGCGCAGCCGGCTCCCCACCCCGCCGATCCGGTGCAGCCGCTGAACGGCGGCGAGGTCGCTCCCACGCGGCGTCAGTCGACGCGCTGAGCACCGCCGCCGCGGGGTTCGCTGCGTACGCTTGAGAAGCGACGGTCTACGTGCCAAAACGCTGATGGCTGCGATTCGCTTTCACGAACCGCAGCCATCAATGCCGGCGCTAAGCCGAAATCACAAAATGTCGGTCGGGCTTACGACCGCCGGGAGCCGGCACGCCGCAGAAGGAATCCTGCGCCGATCATGCCAAGACCCGCCGTCGCATACAAACCCAGATCGGCTCCCGTGAAGGGCAGCGTGCCGCCGCCCGTGGTCTCACCGAGAACTCCGCCGCTCGGGCCGTTGCCTCCGCCTCCGGTCACGACGCCTTTGACACCGCCGTATTGTTGGCTCGCCGGGGTGGCTGCGTATGCCGTGCCCGCACCGACCGCGCCCAGAAGCGCTACCGCCACAATGGCGGAAGTAAGTGATCGATGCCTCAAACGCTTTGCCATGTCCGCTCCGTTCTCACGCAATCCGTGGACCGTCGTACCATAGCAGCACCCTATATCACCTGGCGGACGGCGGTACCAGGAACTGGAGCTCAGTTGACACGTTCTGGAACGATCGATGGCGAGAGTGGCCCGCGGACCGCATGGTGGCGGGTCGGCGAGCACGTCTCGGATGCCCGCGTCGGTGCGTGGGCGTCCTTCGCAGCGTTCGCCCTCACCGCGGTCTCGATCGGGCTCCTGGCGGCTGACGAAGGCGGATACTTTCACGGCGCCTGGCGCCTGGCGACTGCGCTCTACGCCGTCGTCGTCGTCGTGATCCTGGCCCGGTCGCGCGACCTGCGCCTGCCCCGGGCCGCCCTGGCCACCGTCGCCGGCATGGCGGGGTTGTGCGCCTGGACGGCGGTCTCGTGGGTGTGGTCCTCCGACCGGCCCGCCACCGTCCAGGACGTCCACCTGGTGCTGGTCTACGTCGCGGGCAGCGCGGCGCTGCTCCTGCTGGCCAACCACGGCCGGGGTGTGGCGGTCGCTGGTGGCGTCGTGGCGGCCACGACCGCGGTCTCGTGCTACAGCATGGTCTCGCGCCTGTATCCGGGCACGTTCGGCATGTACACCACCGGCGGTGGCTACGGCCGCCTCTACCAGCCGATCGGGTACTGGAACGGCCTGGGCGCCTTCACGGTCATCGGCATCATCCTCTCGCTCGGATTCGCGGCGAGGGGCGGGATGCTCGTGCGGATGCTGGCCGCCGCCGCGCTCATCCCGCTGGTGCCCACCCTCTACCTCACGTTCAGCCGCGGCGCCCTGGTCGGCCTGGCCGCGGGGCTGATCGCGCTGGTGGCGCTCGACAAGCACCGCGTGCAGCTCGTCGTCGCTGCGGCCGCGGGCTCGATCGGCGCCGTCGGGGCGTTCCTGGCGGTGCATTCGCACGCCGGGCTGACGACCTACTACCGGCACCTGCAGATCCAGGCCACCGAGGGCGCGCAGACGGCGGCCAGGATGATCTCGCTCGTGCCGCTGGCGATGGGCGCGGCCGCCCTCATGGCGGGGCTCGAGGCCCGCTTCACCGTCTCTCGCACCGCCCGGCTTGCGGCCGGCGCCGCGATGGTGGCCGCAGCTTGTATCGCGGTTGCGGTGGGCGTGAACCGGTTCGGGAACCCGGTCGACCTCGTCCACTCCGCGGTGACGACGCTCGAGAAGCCGGCACCGACGTTCAAAGGGGGCGACCTCAACCTGCGCCTGCTCAGCCTCTCGCCGAACGGGCGCGTCATCTTCTGGAAGGCGGGATGGCACGACTTCACCGCTCACCCGGTGGTGGGGTCGGGCGGGGGCACGTTCGCGCAGCTACTGGCTCGCCCACCGCCCGGTCAAGATCCAGGTGCTGAACGCGCACAGCCTGTACCTCGAGACGCTGGCCGAGCTCGGCGTCATCGGCCTGGCCATCCTCCTGGTCGCGCTCGTCCCGCCGCTCTGGGTCGGGCTGCACCGGCGCGCGCACCCACTTGCCGCGCCGGTCATGGCGGCCTACATCGCCTTTCTGGTGCACACGGGCGGCGACTGGACGTGGCAGCTGCCGGCGGTCGGGCTGGCGGCGGTCGCATGCGGTGCTGCCGCCATCGGCCTCGTCGCGGACGCCGGCGGCGTCGTGCTCTCGCGGTGGGCGCGGGTGACCGGGATCGTGCTCGCGGCGGCGGTGGCCGCGGTGGGAGCGTGGGGTGGCTGACACGGTGTCGGCGAGCCCCTTCCCTCGGCTCGCATGACAGGTTACGATCGTCAGGTCTTGACGGACCCCAACGACTCCTCGGACACTGGGAGCATGCAGGTGGACAGTGTCACCCCCGAGCCGAGCCTCGTGCGCTCGATGACGATCCTTGGCCGGCGGACGCGCGGCTACACCATCAACGTGTACCGCGACGAGCGCGGCGTGCGCCTCGTGCGCCGCGGCCGCTACCGGCGGCTGACCGTGGGCAGCGTCTCGGTCGAGTGGTACCCGGCCTGACCGGCCGCCGGGTACGCTGACCCGGTGGGGATCGACGAGCTGCTCGAGCGTTCGCGCGCCCGCCTGCAGCGGCTGACGCCGGCGCAGGCCCACGCTGCCTCGGGCCACGGAGCGGTGATCGTCGATACCCGGCCGCTCGAGCAGCGCCGCCGGCAGGGCGTCGTGCCCGGTGCGGTCGTGATCGGCCGAAACGTGCTGGAGTGGCGGGTCGATCCCACGTCGGGGTTCACCGACCCGGCGCTGGCCGGCCTGCGCGGCGAGGTGATCGTGATGTGCGCCGAGGGCTACTCGTCGAGCCTGGCAGCGGCCGCCCTCCAGGAGGTCGGGCTCGGCACTGCGACCGACATGGTGGGCGGCTTTCTGGCCTGGGAGGCCGCCGGCCTCCCGGTCGAGCCCTGCCCCGACTGACATCAGGGGCCGGCCCGGAGGCCGACGACCTCGAACCGGTCGACGTCGATCAGCCCGCGGTCGGTGATCTTGAGCGCCGGGATCACGGAGAGCGCGAGAAACCCGAGCGAGTGGAAGGGCGCCTGAAGCGTGCAGCCGAGCGCCCGTGCGGCATCCTCCAGGGCGCGGCTCTGGGCGACGACCTGCTCGGCCGGCGCGGCCGACATGAGCCCTGCGACCGGCAGCGCCAGCTCCGCCCGCACGCCCCGGTCGTGCACGGCCACCATGCCGCCGCCCAGTTCGGCCAGGCGGCGCGCCGCCCGCACCATGTCGTCATCGTCCACGCCCGCCACCACGATGTTGTGGGCGTCGTGCGCCACCGTCGAGGCGATTGCACCCCGGCGCAGGCCGAGGCCGCGGACAAAGCCGATCCCGATCCGGCCGGTGCCGAGGTGGCGCTCGATGACCGCGATCTTGGCCAGATCGCGATCCGGGTCCGCGCACGCGGCCCCCGCCACCACCCGCGGGTGCTCCACCAGCGAGTCCGTGACGATCTGGCCCGGCCGCACGCCGATCACGCGCATGTCGCCGCCGTCCGGCCAGTCGACGCGCAGGTCGCCGCTCGTGAGCGGCGCGACCCGCACGGTGTTGCGCACCCAGTCCGGCACCTCGGCCGCGGGGATGTCGGCCACCGGCCGGCCGGCCTTGAGCACCAGCCGGGGCCGGAACCCGGCCAGGTCGGGGAGGAGCAGCAGGTCGGCGAGGTATCCCGGGGCCACCGCGCCGCGGTCGGCGAGGCCGTGCCACGTGGCGGGGTGGTGGGATGCCATCACCAGCGCATCCCTGGCGTCGACGCCGGCGGCGACCGCGGCGCGGACCATCGAGTTCAGGTGGCCCTCCGACACGATGTGGTCGGGGTCGCGGTCGTCGGTGCAGAAGGCCAGGCGGCCGGGGCCGTGCTCGGCCACGAGCGGCAGCAGGGCGGCCAGGTTGCGGGCGCCCGACGCCTCCCGGATCAGCACCCACATCCCGGCCCGGAGCCGTTCGCGGCCCTCCTCGAGCGTCGTCGCCTCATGGTCGGAGCGGATGCCCGCGGCCGCATACGCCTGCAGCGCCCTGCCGAGCACGCCGGGCGCGTGCCCGTCGACGTGGCCCGCGCCCTCCAGCATGAGCTTTCGCAGCTCCGTCTCGGTGCCGGCGATGACGCCTGGGAAGTTCATCATCTCGGCCAGCCCGAGCACGCGCCGGCGCCGCAGCAGGCCCTCCAGATCGCCCGGCGTGAGCGCCCGCCGCGGCGACTCGAACACCGAGGCGGGGACACACGACGACGCCATGAAGAAGACGTCGAGCGGCAGCCCCTCGGTCGAGTCGAGCAGCCAGTGCACGCCGTCGGTGCCGAGCACGTTTGCGATCTCGTGCGGGTCGGCGACGACGGTGGTCGTGCCGTGGGGCAGCACGAGCCGGGCGAACTCCGCGGGCATGAGCCGCGACGACTCGATGTGCACGTGGGCGTCGATGAAGCCCGGAACCACCCACATGCCGGCGGCGTCGATCGTCTCGTGGCCGCGGTAGTCCCCGACGCCCGCGATCCAGCCGTCGGCGATCGCGACGTCGGCCCGCAGCCACTCGCGCGTGAACACCGAGAGGACGCTGCCGCCCGCGATGACGACGTCTGCGGGCTCGTCGCCGCGCGCCACCGCCAGTCGTCGCGCCAGGTCGCTCATCCCGGCCCGCTCAGCTCGTACACGCGCAGGCGGCGGCCGCTCGCGGGGTGGATCTCGTCGCGGCCGGGGCGCATGCCCAGCTTCTCCGCCACGCGCAGGGATGCGATGTTCTGGGGATCGATGATGCTGATGATGCGGTCGAGGCCGAGGCCGCCGAAGCCCCACTCGATTGCGGCCCGGCCGCCCTCGGTGGCAAGGCCCTGGCCCCATACGTCGCTCGCCAGGCGCCAGCCGACCTCGACCGCCGGCAGGACGGCGGGCAGGAACCCGGGGATGGAGAGGCCGACGAAGCCGATCATGCGGCCGTCGGCGCGCTGCTCCGCCGCCCAGAGGCCGAACCCGTGCCCGTCCCAGTGGCCCATGATCCGGGCGAGCTGGGCATCGCTGGCAGCGCGGTCGATCTCCCCGCCGAGATAGCGGACGACCAGCGGATCGGCATTGATGGCCGCATACGCCTCCGCGTCGCCGGCCCGGAACCGGCGCAGCCGCAACCGCTCGGTGCACACCTCATCCACACCGCCACCCTAACCGCCCCACAGTCCTCAATGGCGGTGGACTGTGGGGACACAGTGTTGGGGACAGTCCCCAAGGGGACAGTCCCCCGGCGGCGGTGGGCGGGGACTGTCCCCGCTTGGGGCCGCCCGGTCAGTCGAACGGCACCAGGAGGTCGCGGCCCTCGGGCACCCGCGACCACGGCGCCACCTCGACCACCCGCCACAGGTGGCCCTCGCCGAGCCCGGCGCGCACCTGGCGGCCGGCCTCGGCGGCCCGTTCACGCAGCAGCTCCGCCGGCGGCCGGAAGAGCGACTGCTGGCGGTCGGCCGAGGCGCAGAGCGCGGTGATCTCCAGGCTCAGGCGCTCCACCGCGCCGGGTAGCTCGACCAGGCGCGGGGCGAGCGCGTCGCGCAGCCGCCGCGGGTCGGCGGTGGGCTCGCGCAGCGTCACCGGCCGCCGCCACGACCCACCCGCCGCCAGCCGGGCCGAGATCGCCAGCGTCCGCGGTGGCCGCCCGGCCCGGCGGGGATGGCTCAGGAGGCGCTCGATCAGCACCGCCAGCGCCCCTCGCAAGGTGAACTCGTCGCCAACGGGATCGGGGAATTCGATCGCATCGCGCATCGGCTCGGGCGGAGTGCGGGGAGCGACGTAGGCCTCGTCCTCGCCCCGGGCGAGCCGCCAGGCCGAGATCCCCGGCCGGCCGAACCGGTCGGCGACCGAGGGCAGCGGCAGCGCCGCCAGCTCGCCGGCGGTGCGAATGCCCAGCGCGTGCAGGGTGTCGGCGGTGCCGGCGTCGAGCGGCAGCCGTGCCGCCGGCATCGGGCCGAGGAAGCTGGCCGCCGCGCCCGGTTCGACCTGGTGCGACTGTCCCGGCCGCGCGCGCACGGCCGCCGCCTGGGCGATGAAGCGGCCCGGTCCGGCGCCCGTCCGCCCTCCCGGCCCCAGCCTGGACGAGGTGGCCGAGAGCAGCCGGGTGAGGCCGCCGTGCAGGCGGACCAGGCCGTCGGCGCAGAAGAGCGCCCGGCCGGGCGCGAGTGACTCCACCGCGGCGCCCATCTCCTCCAGCCGCTGCAGCAGCGCCTCGCCGGCGTCGGCCACGGCGCCCGGGTCGGCGGTCACAAGCTGCAGCCGCGGGCAGCGGGCGAGCGCCTCGCCGACCCGCATCCCGGCGGCCACCCCGAAGGTGGCGGCGGCGGCGTTCGCCTCGCCGACCGCCGGCGGCCCGCCCGGCTCAGGGCCGAGGGCAGCCGGCTCGGACGGCAGCGCGCCTCCCAGCCCGGCGGCCACCCGGAGCGCGAAGCGGGGGACGAGCACGCAGACGATGACGGAGCGCTCGCGGGGCATCGCCAGCCACGATAGTCGAACACATGTTCGGTGGCAAGGACGCCCCGAATGCGTCAGGTGGTCGAGTCGGGATCGATCGCCTGCATGTAGTTGCGGCGGGCCTGCAGCGTCGGCAGGATCCGCTCGGCCGCGCGCGAGAACTCGCGCTCGTACCGGCGCCGCTCGCGGGCGGCCATCGTCTCGGCGTAGTGGTCGCGCAGGTCGAGCAGTGCGTCCTCGGCCTCCTCGACGGCATCCATGTACGTGCCGTAGGCCTCCTCGGACTCCGATCGCGTGGCCCGGTCGTAGACCTGCTTGGCGGCCTCCACGCGCCCCAGCAGATCGACGTTCTGCTCGAGATACAGATCGAGCTGGGCGTTGATGACGTCGGCGAATCTGGGGCGGCCGGGAAGTCTCACCCCGCGATGGTAGTGAACCGGCGGGCCCCCGGCTACGATCGGTCACCCGTGGCAGCCTCGCTCCTGATCCGCACCTGGAACATCGCCCACGGACGCGACGTCCCGCCGGGGTCGGAATACCGGCATATGCGCCGCAAGCATCTCCGCGAGATGGCCCGCGTGATGGTCGAGGACGAGCCGGATCTGGTGCTCCTGCAGGAGGTGCCGGTATGGGCCGCCGACCTCCTGCGCGAACACACGGGGATGGGCGTGACGCTGGCGCCGAGCTACGGCGCCCATGTCCCCTTCGTGCACGTGCCGCTGCCGCTGGCGCTCGGCGCGGCGGTCGGCCGCGCGCTGCCCGACCTGGTGCGGACGCAGGTCGAGGGCCAGGCCCAGGCGATCCTGTACGGGCCCGCCCTGCTCCTGGTGTCGGCCCGCCGCGTGCAGCTGAACGAGCGCACCCTCCTGCGGGGGGAGCCACGGATCGCGCAGCTCGCCAGGCTGCGGCACCGCCGCGCCGGCCGGGAGCTCGCGGTGGCCAACGTCCACGCCGATCCGGGCGGGCGGGAGCAGCTCGAGAAGGCGGGGTTCGTGCTGGAGCGGTTCGCCCGCGGGGCGCCGATGGTACTGGGCGGCGATCTCAACGCCGGTCTCGATTCGGGTGGGGTGCGCGCCCTGCGGGCCCGCGGCTGGATCGAGGAGTCGGGCGAGGTCGGGGTCGACCACCTGCTCGTGCGCGGCCTCGAGGTCGAGTGGGCGGCCACCCGCTGGTCCGCCGAGCGCCGCGATCTGCGCGACAATGGCTCCCGTCCCGTGCGCCTCTCCGACCATGATCCCGTCGACGCCGTGGTGGCCTTTGCCTGACCGCCATGACTTCCCGGCGCTGGCCGGGTGCGCCTACCTGAATGCCGGCACGAACGGCCCGATGCCGCGCGTCGCCACCGAGGCCATGGCGGCCGAGGTGCAGACGGCGGCCGAGCTGCCGCGGATCGGCAAGGCGGCGATGGAGAACCTGCTCGGCCTGCGGGCCAGAGCCCGGGCCGCCGCCGCACGCGCGCTCGGGGCGCCGGAGGATCAGGTCGCGCTGACATCGTCGACCTCGCATGGGATCGGCCTCGTGTGCGCCGGGCTCGACTGGTCGGCCGGCGCCGAGGTGATCACAACGACCGAGGAGCACCCGGGCCTGCTGGGGCCGCTGGACGAGCTCGCGCACCGATACGGCGTCCGCATCCGCGCGGTGCCCGCGCACGACGTGGTGGAGGCGATTGGGCCCGCCACCACGATGGTCGCCCTCTCGCACGTCCTGTGGACGACCGGGCTCGTGCTGCCGCTGCCCGACATCGCGGCCGCCGCCCGGGCGGCCGGGGCGCTGGTGCTCGTGGACGGCGCGCAATCGGGCGGAGCGATCCCGCTCGAGATGGCGGCGACCGGGGCCGACTTCTACACCGCCTCGGGCCAGAAGTGGCTGCTGGGACCGCAGGGCACCGGTGCGCTGTGGGTGCATCCGCGCCAGCACGACCGGCTGCGGCCGGCGACGCCGAGCTACTTCACCTACGACGGCCAGGTCGGGAAGCTGCGCGCCGGGGCCGCGCGCTTCGACGCCGGCAGCCTCGATACCACCGTGCTCGCGGGGTTTGCGACCGCGGTCGAGTGGGTCGAGGGCCTGCCCGGCGGTCGCGCCGCCTGGCTCGCCCTGGCCGCCGAGCGGGCGGCGGCGGCGCGGAGCCGGCTTCGGGCGGTTCCGGGCGTGTCGGTCCACGACCCCGGCGGGCCCTGCAGCGGCCTGATCGCCCTGACGGTCGCCGGCCCCGAGCCGGCCGACGTCTCGGCCAGCCTGGGCGAGCGCAACATCCTCGTCCGGCCGGTGCCGGGCACGCCCTACATCCGCGTCTCGGTCGGGGCCTGGACCGAGGACGCCGACGTGGAGGCGCTCGCGGAGGGGCTCGCAGCCCTCGCTGAATAACTGGGGCCAGGCCCCAAATATTCATGGTGCGATATCGTGCTGCGCCGTGGCCGAGGACGAACTCGTACAGGATCGGGACGCGGCGTGGGAGCTCCTCACCGAGTGGACGAAGAGCGAGGCGCTGCGCCGCCACTGCCTCGCGGTCGAGGCGTCGGTGCGGGCCTATGCGCGCCGGTTCGGTGAGGACGAGCGGGCCTGGGGCAACGTCGCCCTGCTGCACGACTTCGACTACGAGCGCCATCCCACGCTCGACCAGCATCCGCAGGACGGTGCCCCGGTGCTGCGCGAGCACGGCTACCCCGAGTGGTTCGTGCGCGCGATCCAGTCGCACGGAAACCACACCGGATTCGCGCGCGAGACCCGCCTCGAGCACACGCTCTACGCCTGCGACGAGGTGTCGGGCTTCGTGCACGCCTGCGGGCTCGTCCGCCCCGACGGACTCGCCACCCTCGAGGCCCGCTCGGTGCGCAAGAAGCTGAAGCAGCCGAGCTTCGCGCGCGGGGTGAACCGCGAGGAGGTCATCGACGGCGCCCGGGAGCTCGGCGTGGATCTCGACGAGCACATCACCTTCGTCATCGCCGCCCTGCGCCCGATCGCCGCCGAGCTCGGGCTTCCCGGCTGATTCCAGCCGGAAATGCCGCTACGCTGATCGTGAATCAACCGCCGGGGAGGCACGGTCGCGTATGGCAATTGCAGCTCGAGAGGGGATCTTGGAGTCGTTCGTGATCGAGGGCGGGGTACCGCTCAAGGGCACCGTGAGACCGGCGGGGAACAAGAACGCCGCGCTCCCGATCCTGGCGGCCTGTCTGCTCACCGCCGATCCGGTGACGCTCGACAACGTTCCCCGCATCCGCGACGTCGAGGCGATGATCGAGCTTCTATGCGACATCGGGGCCGACGTCGAGTGGCTGGGGCCGAACCGGCTGCGGGTGTGGGCGGCCGACATCTCGAAGACCACCCTCGACGCCGATCTGTGCACGCGCATCCGGGCCTCCATCCTCTTTGCCGGCCCGCTGCTCGCCCGCTGTGGCGCCGCGGATGTCCCGCCCCCGGGCGGCGACGTCATCGGCCGCCGCCGCGTCGACACCCACCTGATGGCCTTCGCCGCGCTGGGAGCCGACGTCCAGGCCAACCGCAGCTACCGGCTGCGCGCGCCTTCCGGCCTGCGCGGGGCCGACCTGTACCTCGACGAGGCATCGGTCACCGGCACCGAGAACGCGGTCATGGCGGCCGTCCTGGCGCGCGGCAAGACGACGATCGCAAATGCCGCCTGCGAGCCTCACGTCCAGGATCTCTGCCGGCTCCTGACCGCAATGGGCGCGCGCATCGACGGCATCGGTTCCAACGTGCTCACCATCCACGGCGTCGACTCCCTCGGCGGCTGCGCCCACCGGATCGGTGCCGACCACATCGAGGTCGCATCGTTCATCGGCCTGGCGGCGGTCACCGGCGGTGACGTCATGATCGAGGACGCCGCCGTCGAGCACCTGCGCTCGATCCGGCACACCTTCGCGCGCCTCGGCGTGACGGTTGAGGTGCACGGAGACGCAGTGCGGGTCCCGCCCGGACAGACGCTCCGGATCGTGGACGACGTGCACGCCCAGATCCCGAAGATCGAGGATGGGCCGTGGCCGATGTTCCCGGCCGACCTGACCTCGATCGCGGTCGCGGTGGCCACGCAGGCCACCGGCACCGTCCTGATCTTCGAGAAGATGTTCGAGAACCGGCTGATCTTCACGGACAAGCTGGTGTCGATGGGGGCGCGGATCATCCTGTGCGACCCGCACCGGGTGGTCGTGACGGGCCCCGCCAGGCTCTACGGCGAGCGTATGGCCAGTCCCGACATCCGCGCCGGCATGGCGATGCTGATCGCGAGCCTGTGCGCCGAGGGCGAGAGCCGGATCGGCAACGTCAGCGAGATCGACCGCGGCTACGAGCGCATCGACGAGCGCCTGCGCGCGCTCGGCGCGCGGATCGAGCGCGTCTCGGGCTAAAGATGCGCGGCGGCTACCATCCGCCGCACGTGGAGCGGTTGCGATTGACACAGGATGACGTCGCGAGCGTGGTGCGCACGCTGCGGCCGTCGTCGGCTCGCCGCGACGACGTCGCCGCGGCGGTCGCCGACATCGTCGAGATGGTGCGAAACGGGGGCGATGAGGCGGTGCAGCGGCTGACGCGGCGGCTGGACGGCGTCGAGGTGGCCGACCCGCGTGTCCCCGCGGCCGCGATCTCGGCAGCGGTCGCCGGACTGGCACCGGCGGTGCGGGACGCCCTGGAGCTCCTGGCCGCCAATGTGCGGACGGTCTCGACCGAGCTCATGCCGCGCCCGACCCGGGTGACGCTGCCCCAGGGGCAGGTGGTCGCCAGCCGGCCGGTGCCGGTGCGGCGGGCGGGCATCTACGTCCCCGGCGGCCTTGCGACCTACCCCTCGAGTGCGGTGATGGCCATCGTCCCGGCCCAGGTGGCGGGCGTCCCGGGCATCGCCGTCTGCTCGCCTCCCGGCCCCGACGGCATTCCGCACGCGACCGCGCTGGCCGCCTGCGGCATCCTGGGGGTGGAGGAGGTGTACGCCATCGGGGGCGCGCAGGCGGTGGCGGCACTCGCCCTCGGCACCGAGCGGATCCCGCGCGTCGACCTGGTGGTGGGGCCGGGCAACGCCTATGTCGAAGAGGCGAAGCGCCGCCTCTTCGGCGAGGTCGGCATCGAGTCCCTGGCCGGGCCAAGCGAGCTCGTGGTGGTCGCCGACGCGACCGCACCGGTCGAGCCGCTGGCGTGGGACCTGCTCGCGCAGCTCGAGCACGGTCCGGGTGCCCAGTCGGTGCTGGTATCGACCGACGTCGAGCTGCTCGACGCCGTAGCCGCCCTCCTGCCGGCGCAGAGCGCGGCCGTCCTCATCGAGGCCGACTCGATCGAGACCGCGTTCGCCTTCGTGAACGCGCACGCCCCCGAGCACGTGCAGCTCGTGACGGCCGACGCCGAGGAGGCGCTCGACCGGATCCACCACGCCGGGGCGATCTTCATCGGCCCGTACGCCGGAGCCGCGTTCGGCGACTACATCGCCGGCTCGAACCACATCCTGCCCACCGGCGGGCACAGCCGGTTCTCGTCGGGGCTCGGCCCCGCGGCGTTCGTGCGGACGCAGGAGGTGGTCGAGGTGAGCGCGGAGGCGTGTGAGCGATTAGCCGAGGCGGTGGTCGTTCTGGCCGGCGCCGAGGGCTTTCCCGGTCACGGACGCTCGGCGCAGGTGCGCGCCGACGCCCTGGCCCAGACGACAAGGAAGGTGGGATGAGCGAACGCACGGTGATCGCGACCGACGGCGCGCCGCGGCCCTATGGCGGTGCGCCCTACAACCAGGCCATCAGGGCCGCCGGGCTGGTGTTCTGCGCCGGCCAGGTCGGGCTCGACCCGGCCTCCGGGACACTCGTCCCGGGCGGGGTGCAGGCGCAGACGCAGCGGGCGATGGAGAACCTGCGGGCGGTGCTCGAAGCGGCGGGCTCGACGCTCGACCAGGTGGTGAAGACCACGGTCTTCGTTGCCGATCTGGCCGACTTCGCGACGGTCAACGAGGTGTACGCGACCTTCTTCCGCGACCTGCCGCCCGCCCGGTCGACCGTGCAGGTGGCCGGTCTGCCCGCGGGTGCTCTGGTCGAGATCGAGGCAATCGCCCTGGCATAGAGGCCGGGGCACCCGGCCGTAGACTCCGGCCATGCACGCAGCGCTCCAGATTGGCGGCCCGGACGACCCGCTGGCCCCGGTGTGGGAGGCCGCCCGCGAGGCGGCGGGCGGCGAGAGCACTTACGCCGTCGGGGGGCCGGTGCGCGACATGCTCCGCGGCAGCCCGAGCCGCGACGCGGACATCGCCGTCGAGGGCGACCCGTCCAGGCTCGCCGGCCGCCTGGCCGCACTGCTCGGAGGCGCCCGGGTGACGCTGCATCGCGCCTTCGGGACCGCCGTCGTACGCACTGACGCCGTGCGCATCGACGTCGCCGCGACCCGCACCGAGCGCTACCCGCGGCCGGCGGCGCTTCCCATCGTCGCGCCCGCCGGTATCGACGCCGACCTCGGCCGGCGCGACTTCACCGTGAACGCGCTCGCCGCGGCGCTGACAGGACCGCGGTTCGGAGAGGTGCTCGACCCCTTCGGCGGCCGCGCCGACCTGGACGCCCGCCTGATCCGGGTGCTGCATCCGGCATCGTTTCGCGACGACCCGACCCGCCTGGTGCGCGCGGTGCGCTATGCCGCCCGGCTTGGGTTCAGCATCGATCCGGCAACCGAGCGGCTCGCCCGCGAGGCCATTGCGGCCGGCCTCGTGGACGAGCTCTCCGGAGCGCGGGTGCGGGCCGAGCTCAGCGCACTTCTGGGAGAGTCGGCCGGCACCATCGCGGCCGCCCTTCGGCTCGGCGACGAGCTGGAGCTGCTGGCCTCCGTGCACCCCGCGCTGGCCGGTGCCGCCGTGGAGGCCGGGCCGATCCCCCGCGTCGATGCCCTGCGCGAGCGGTTCGGCGGCCGCGTGCCGCCGTGGCGGATCCGGCTGGCCGTGATCGTGCGGGCGGCGGGCGAGGCCCGGGTGGCCGGCCTGACCGACCGGCTGCGGCTGCGCCGCTCCGACACCGCCGCGGTGCGGGCGGCGGCGGCCGCCCCGGCCCGGCTGGGAGAGCGGTTGGCGGCTGCCGCGAATCCGGCCGACGTCGCCGAGCTGCTCGACCCGCTGCCGCTGGACGCTGCGCTCGTCCTGGCGGCCGATGGCGGGCCGGGTGCGCACGCCGCCGAGCTCTACCTCGAACGGCTGCGCGGGATCCGGCTCGAGATCGACGGCACGGTGTTGCGCGACGAGCTCGGCCTGGCGCAGTCCCCGCGGGTGGGCGAGGTGCTCGCCGAGCTCCTGCGCCGGAAGCGGAACGGCCAGCTGGCCGACCGCCGCTCCGAGATCGCGGCGGCGCGCGAGCTGGTCGCCCGGGCGGCATCGTGACGGGCCTCGCCTGGGACGACGGCCCCGTACCGGTGCTGCGCTGGGAATCGGCCCCGGCCGGCGTCGACGTCGCGTTCACCTCGCGCCGGGGAGGTGCCTCGGGGGGCCCCTTCGCATCGCTCAACCTGGGCGCCCTGACAGCGGACGACCCCGTGAGCGTGGCCGAGAACCGGCGCCGCGCCGTCGCGGCCGCGGGCGGTGACCCGGCCCAGGCCACGATGGCGTGGCAGGTGCATGGGAACGACGTTCGCGAGGTGACCGAGCAGGCCGCCGGCGGGCGGTTCCTGGAGCCGGGCAGGGAGCCGTTCCCACGCTCCGACGGCCTGGTCACATCGCTGGCCGGCCGCCCGCTCGTGCTGCTCACCGCCGACTGCATCCCGGTGGCGGT
Source organism: uncultured Actinomycetes bacterium (assembly GCA_963703275.1). GTDB lineage: Bacteria > Actinomycetota > Thermoleophilia > Gaiellales > JAICJC01 > JAICJC01. The sequence continues at coordinate 1,384,072 of OY969804.1, forward strand.
CGCCCGGTCAGACGGCGGCCGCCTGGCCGTGCTCCACGCCGGCTGGCGCGGGCTCGAGGCCGGCGTCTGCGAGCGCGGCGCCGAGGCCGTCGGCGGCGAGTTGCGCGGAGCGGTCGGTCCCGGCGCCGGGCCGTGCTGCTACGAGGTCGGCGGCGACGTGTCCGCCCGGCTCCAGGCGCGTTTCGGCGCCGATGTGGTCAGCGACGGGCACGCCGACCTGTGGCTGTGCGCGCGGCGCGCCCTCGAGGCGGCGGGCGTCCGCGACGTGGTGGTGGCCGGCGAGTGCACGATCTGCACGCCCGACCGCTACTTCTCGCACCGGCGCGACCACGGCGTCACCGGGCGCCAGGGAGTGGTGGGGGTGCTGCGTGGTTGACCCCGCCGCCGTCGCCGCCAATCTGGACCGGATTCGCGCCCTGGTGGGGCCCGGCGTCGAGATCCTGGCGGCCACGAAGTACGTCGAGCCCGACGACCTGCCGGCGCTGCGCGAGGCGGGTATCACGCTCGTCGGCGAGAACCGCACCGACTCCATGGCCGCCAAGCAGGAGCGCTTCGGTGATCTCTTCACCTGGGATTTCATCGGCCACGTCCAGAGCCGCAAGGTGCGCGACCTGGTCGGCCGCGTGCGCCTCATCCATGCGGTCGACTCGCAGTCGGCATGCGAGCAGCTCGAGACCCGGCGCGCACCGAACGCCACCATCGACTGCCTGCTGCAGGTGAACGTCGCCGGCGAGGACTCCAAGGCGGGGGTGGCGCCGGCTGAGGTGGACGCGTTCCTGGAGGCGGTCGCGCCGCTTGCGGGCGTGCGCTTCCGCGGGCTCATGACGATGCCGCCCGCGGTGGCCGACCCCGAGCTCGCCCGGCCGTGGTTCGTGGCGCTGCGCGAGCTGCGCGACCGGCTCGCCCCGGAATGGGGCGGACGGCATGAATTCACGCATCTGAGCATGGGCACGAGCCAGGACTTCGCGGTCGCAGCGCAGGAGGGGGCCACGATCGTGCGGGTGGGTGGCGTCCTGTACGGGCGGTAGAGTTCGTCGTCACATGGCCCTGAGCGATCTGTGGAACTCGACGCTGGTCTACTTCGGCGTGCGCGAGGAGGACTGGGAGGACGAGTACGACGACGACGGATCTGCTGCCCATGAGGATCTGGAGCAGGTCTACAGCGAACGCCCGAACGTGCGCCGGCTGTCCCCGCGGCGCCGGCCCGGAGCCGAGTTCGACGACATCTTCTCGGAGGAGGCGCCCCGGGCGGTGCCGATCCAGAGAGGCCGCGGCGGCCCTCCGGCGGCCCAGAACGGACACCGCGCGGCGGGCCAGGTATCGCTGGTGGTGCCGAAGAGCTTCAACGACGCCCAGAAGGTGGCCGACAAGCTCAAGGCCGACGTGCCGGTCATCATCAACCTGCAGAGCGCCGATCCCGAGCTCGCCAAGCGGCTGGTCGACTTCGCGAGCGGCCTCACCTACGCCCTCGACGGGTCGATGCAGCGCGTCGCCGACCGGGTCTTCCTGCTGACGCCGAGCTCGATCTCCGTGTCGGCCGAGGACAAGGCGCTCCTCATGGAGCGCGGCTTCTTCAACCAGTACTGACGCCCGCGCCCGGGCGGCGATACGCTACCGGGCCGATGAGCGCCACCGCTCCCGTGCTCGGCCTGCTCGGTGCCGGCAACATCGCCTCTGCGATGGTGGCCGGCTGGTGCACGGCCGATGCGGGGATGGCCGAGCGCATCGTGGTCACCGACCGCGGCTCGGGCCGGGCTGCGGCTCTGGCCGAGCGCCACGGCCTGCGCCACGTCTCTGACAACGCGGACGTCGTGGCCGCCGCCGACATCGTCGTCCTCTGCATAAAGCCGATCGACGTCGAGAAGGTGCTGCGCGAGGTCTCGGATCTCGTGACTCCGAAGAAGTCGATCGCCTCGGTGGCCGCCGGGGTGGGCACCGCAACGCTCGAGACGATCCTCGACGTCGACGCCCCGGTGTTCCGGTTCATGCCGAACGTCGGCGTTCGGGTGGGGGCGGGCACGCTGGCGTTCTCGGCGGGTCGGTTCAACGACACCGCGGCCGAGGAGGCCGTGCTCGCGGCTTTCTCCCTGCTCGGCGAGGTGGTGCCGCTCGAGGAGCGCCTGTTCGATGCCGCCACCGCGCTTTCGGGCTCCGGGCCGGCCTTCCTCGGCCTGATCATCGAGGCATTCGAGGACGCCGGCATCGTGGCCGGACTGACCCATGTCGACGCCCGCCGTCTGTTCCTGTCGACCGTCGCCGGGACCGCGGCGCTGCTGCGCGAGGACGACCTCGGCTGCTCCGACCTGCGCCGGATGGTCACGAGCCCCGGGGGCACAGCCGCCGCGGGCCTGGCGTCCATGGAGCGAGGCGGCGTCCGCGGCGCCATCATCGACGGCGTGTCGGCGGCGGTGCGCCGGGCCGGCGAGCTAGGCTAAACGCGACGATGGGCATCACCACAGCCGAGCAGTTTGTCTTCTCGCTGTACCTGGTGTATTCGCTCCTCATCATCCTGTACGTGCTGATGTCGTGGGTGCGGCTTCCCTACAACATCTGGATCGGGCGCCTCCGCGGATTCCTGCACGACACGGTCGAACCGCTGCTGCGGCCGATCCGGTCGGTGCTGCCACCCCTGGGCGGCCTCGATCTGAGTCCGCTGGTCGCCCTGCTCGGCGTCTCCGTGCTCGAGCGGATCGTGATCGCCGTGCTCGACGGGTTCCGTTAGAGGAACGCCCCCGCCGGGCAGGAGTCCGCAGGGGTGCGGCGAACCGGCCCGGTATGACACTCTCACCAGCAGAGTTGCGACACGAGCATCCCGGGCGGGGGCTGCTCGGCTACCGGCGGTCGGAGGTCGATCGGCTGCTTGCCGACGCGACGGCGGCCTACGAAGCGGTGTGGCGCGAGCGCGCCGACCTGACAGACCAGGTGCACGATCTGCAGGTGGAGCTCGAACGCCACCGCGCGGGCGAGCAGGCGATGCGAAACGCCCTGGTCACCGCCGAGCGGGCGGCCGACGAGATGCGCGCCGGCGCCTCGCGCCAGGCCGAGCTGATCGTGCGCGAGGCCGAGGCCAAGAGCCGCGACCTGGTTCACGAGGCCTATTCCGAGCGCGAGCGCGTCCGCCGCGAGACGTCCCGGCTCCAGGCCGAAGAGGCCGAGTTCCGGCTGCGGCTGCGGGCGCTCCTGGGTGCGATCCTCGAGGCGGTGCGCGACCACGAGCAGCGACTGGCGGCATCCGATGAGCGCGGGTCAGCCGCCCCGGGCGACACCCAGAAACTGCCCGCTCAGACGGACGACGTCGTCCGCGCTCGCCCATAGGGCCGCTCAGAAGCCGTCGGTATACTCACTCCCAGGGGTGAGCCATGGCCGTGAGCGTCGATATCGAAGCTGTCAAGCGTCGCTTGGTGGCCGAGCGAACGGGGATCCTGGAAGAGCGCCGGCGGCTGCTCGAGGATACGTCGCGGGCGCGCGCCGACGCGGGCGACGAGGACGGCGACCAGTCGGGTAGCGGCTCCGAGACGCTCGACCGCGAGCTCGAACTGTCGCTCGAGGACAACGCCGGTCACCTGCTGGGAGCCATCGACTCCGCGCTCGCCCGGCTCGAGGCCGGCACCTATGGCAACTGCGAGCGGTGTGAGAGCGCGATCGGCCGTGAGCGGCTCGAGGCGCTGCCGTGGGCGACCAAGTGCATCGACTGCAAACGTTTGGAGGAGCGGGGCTGATCCGCGTGGAGGCAGAACCCCGGCCCGTGCACCGGGCTGGGTCATTGCAGTGGGCGGGACTGGTGGCCGTTGCGATCGCCGCGATCGTTGCCGATCAGGTCACCAAGCGCGCCATCGAGCGCCACCTGGCCCTGCAGGAGTCACATCGAGTGCTCCCGTTCCTCTCGATCACGCACGTGCGCAACAGCGGGATCGCCTTTGGGATCTTCCCGGGCAAGCTCGCGATCGTGTCGGTGCTGACGGCCGCTGCGGTCGTCTGGATGCTGGTGCACTTCGCCCGCTCCGGGTCGCGGCACGTGCTGTTCCCGGTGGCGCTCGGCCTGCTCGTGGGCGGCAGCATCTCGAACCTGGCCGACCGGCTCCGAGACGGCCACGTCACCGACTTCATCCACATCAGCCACTGGCCGACCTTCAACCTCGCCGACAGCTTCATCGTGATCGGGGTGGGGCTGCTCGCGCTCGGCCTGATCCGGGTCGAGCACCAGACCGGCCCGGCACCGGCAGACGCCGAGCAGCCCACCGAGCTCGAGCTGCCATGATCGAGCTGCGGGTGCCGCCGGACTCCGGCGGTATGCGCCTCGACCGGTTCGTGGCCACGCACGAGGACGTCGGATCCCGGGCCGGCGCCGAGCGGTTGATCGAGGCCGGCCTCGTGCTGGTGGACGGGACGCCCCGGCCGAAGTCGCACCGGCTGGGTGCCGGCGCGGTGGTGACGCTGCCCGAGCCCGAAACTGCTGCGGCCGGCCCGCCTCCGGCCGACATCGGGGTGCCGGTCGTATACGCCGACCGGCATCTGATGGTCGTCGACAAACCGGCGGGCCTGCTCGTCCATTCCGTCCCCGGTTATTCCGCACCGACCCTGGTCGACGCGCTCGCCGGTGTGGGGGCGGGCGGCGACGAGGCCCGCCCGGGCATCGTGCACCGGCTCGATCGGGACACCTCGGGGCTGCTGCTCGTCGCGCGCGACCAGCGCACCCACGCCCGCCTGCAGGCGCAGCTGCGCCAGCGCCGGATCGGCCGCACCTATGTGGCGCTCGTCCGCGGGCGTCCCCGCTCCCGGCGCGGCCGGATCGAGGCGCCCATCGGCCGCGATCGCCGCGACCCGACCCGGATGTCGCTCTCCACCGATCGCCCCCGCGACGCGGTCACCGACTTCGAGCTCACCGAGGCGCTCCCCGGCCGGTCGCTGCTGCGGGTGACGCTCGGCACCGGCCGCACCCACCAGATCCGCGTCCACCTCGCGTCGATCGGGAACCCCGTCGTCGGCGATCCCGTCTACGGCCATGGTCCCGAGCTGGGGCTCGAGCGCCAGTTCCTGCATGCGGCCGAGCTGCGCCTGACCCACCCCGTGACGGGCGAGGAGATGCTCCTGCACTCGGATCTGCCCGCCGATCTGGCCGCCGCCCTGGCCACCGCCCGGGCCAGGTAGCCGCTAGAATCCCGGCCGCTTCTCCGTTCAGTACCCCTACCCGGTGGATCCATGTGCGCGCCGGCGGTGTCTCGCAGCAGCCGCGGGACTCCGGAGCGCCCCGCCGGACATGCCACACCAACCGATCAGAAGGAGTGCCCGTGCCAACGGTCACCATGCGAGAGCTGCTCGAGGCCGGAGTTCACTTCGGCCACCAGACGAGACGCTGGAATCCCAAGATGCGCCGGTTCATCTTCGGCGAGCGCGGCGGCATCTACATCATCGACCTGCAGCAGACGATGGCGCTTCTGCACGAGTCCTTCGACTACGTCGGCAACATCGGCGAGCGCAACGGGACAGTGCTCTTCGTCGGCACCAAGAAGCAGGCGCAGGACGCCGTCGCCGAGCACGCCGCGCGCGTCGGCATGCCGTACGTCAACCATCGCTGGCTCGGCGGTCTCCTGACCAACTACCGCACGATCCAGGAGCGGATCGCCGCCCTGCACGGGCTGCGCCGGCAGAAGAGCGAGGGCCAGCTCGACCTGCTCCCGTCGAAGGAGCGGGCATCGACGCTGTCGGAGCTCGAGAAGCTCGAGGCCAACCTCGGCGGCGTGGCCGACACGCGCAAGCTGCCCGACGCCATCGTGGTGATCGACATGAAGAAGGAGGCGCTCGCGGTGCGCGAGGCGCGGCGCCTGAACATCCCGGTGATCGGCCTGGTCGACACCAACTGCGACCCCGATGACGCCGACTTCGTGATCCCCGGAAACGACGACGCAATCCGCTCGTCCGCGCTGATCGTGCGCCTGCTGGCCGACGCCATCGCCGAGGGCAAGAACCGCGGCGTCAAGGTGTCCGACTTCGTGCCCGAGGAGGGCGACGAGGCCGAGGCCCCGGCCGAGGTCGAGGGCACCGAGGCTGCGGCCGAGGCTCCTGCGGCAGACGCGGAGACTCCCGCTGAGCCCGAACCCGTTGCAGCAGCCGAGGCCGAGGCCGCACCCCCGGCCACCGAAGAGGCCACTCCGGTCGAGGCCCCCCAGTGACCGACGCCGCCTACAAGCCGACCCCCGCGGAGGTGAAGCAGCTGCGGGAGGCCACCCAGGCCGGGATGATGGACTGCCGAAACGCGCTCGTCGAGAGCGGAGGCAACCTGGACGACGCCATCAAGCGCCTGCGCGAGCAGGGCATCGCCTCGGCCGGCAAACGCTCGGGCCGGGGCACCGGCGAGGGCCTCATTTACGCCTACGTGCACCACAACGGCCGCGTCGGCGCGATGGTCGAGATCGGCTGCGAGACCGACTTCGTCGCCCGCAACGAGGCGTTCCAGGCGTTCGCCCGCAAGGTCGCGCTGCAGGTCGCGAGTGGAAACGACCTGCGGTTCGTCTCGGAGGACGCCATCTCCGACGAGTTCCGGGCGGCCGAGCTCGAGATCTACCGCGCCAAGGCGGCGGCCGAGGGCCGGCCCGAGGCGATGCTCGACAAGATCGCCGACGGCATGTTCCAGAAGGCCCTGGTCGACACGGTGCTGCTCAACCAGCCCTCGATCCTGCCTGACGACGACGGCAAGACTATCGACACGCTGCGCGCCGAGCTCAGCGGCACGCTCGGCGAGAACATCGAGGTCAAGCGCTTCGCCCGCTTCCAGGTGGGTGACGAGTGACGGGCGAGGGCTCAACCGCGTTCACGCGGGTTCTGCTCAAGCTCTCCGGCGAGGCGCTCATGGGCGAGCGCACCTACGGCCAGGATCCGGGCCGGATCACCGCCATCGCCCGCGCCCTGCGCAGCGTGCACGACGCGGGCGTCGAGGTCGCGATCGTCGTCGGCGGAGGCAACATCCTGCGCGGCACCCAGGAGGCGGCCCGGGGGATGGACCGGGCGACGGCCGACTACGCCGGCATGCTGGCGACGCTCCTGAACGCCCTCACCGTCTCCGATGCGCTCGAGCAGCAGGGTGTGACGACCCGGGTGCAGTCGGCCATCAACGTGTCGCAGGTGGCCGAGCCCTACATCCGCCGCCGCGCCATCCGCCACCTCGAGAAGGGCCGGGTGGTGATCTTCGCCGCCGGCACCGGCAACCCGTTCTTCACCACCGACACCGCCGCGGCCCTGCGGGCGCTCGAGATCGGCGCGCAGGCCATCCTGATGGGCAAGAACGGCGTCGAGGGCGTCATGGACGCCGATCCGCGCGAGCACCCGGACGCGCGCCTGATCCCCGAGCTGACCCACCTCGATGCGATCGAGCGCGGGCTGAAGGTGATGGACACGACGGCGCTGTCGCTGTGCATGGACAACCGGGTGCCGTTGTACGTGTTCAACCTGGACGATGAGGCCAACATCGAGCGGGTCGTGCGCGGGGAGCGGATCGGAACGATCATCTCGGCACGGGTCCCGGCGGAGGTCGCGACATGATCGATGACGTCCTCACAGATGCCTCTCGCAGAATGGAGAAGAGCGTCGAGAACACCCGGCACGAGTTCACCACCGTGCGCACCGGCCGGGCGTCCGCGGCGCTCCTCGACCGTGTGCAGGTGAACGCGTACGGGACGAAGATGCCGGTCAACCAGCTGGCCACGATCGGTGTGCCCGAGCCGCGCCTGCTCACGATCGCCCCGTTCGACAAGAGCATCATGAAGGAGATCGAGCGGGGGATTCTCGAGTCCGACCTCGGCCTGACACCGTCCAACGACGGCCAGCTGATCCGGCTGCCCATTCCACAGCTCACCGAGGAGCGGCGCAAGGACCTGGTCAAGCAGGTGCGGCACATGGCCGAGGAGGGACGGATCGCGGCGCGCAACATCCGCCGCGACGCCATCCACCGCCTGAAGGAGCTCGAGAAGAACAGCGAGACGGGATCCGACGAGGTGCACCGGGCCGAGGACCGGCTGCAGAAGCAGACCGACGAGCACATCCACCAGATCGACGCCGCGCTGAAGGCCAAAGAGGCCGAGATCATGGAAGTGTGACCGGTCCGCACCTGGGCGGATGACCGTCATGCGAAGGCAGATACGGCTGCTGCAGAGCATGCGCCGGCTTCGCCGCGCCGGACCGGCGCAGGAGCCGCCGGGAGCTGCGACCGCCCGCAACGTCGCGATCATCATGGACGGCAACGGCCGCTGGGCGACCCGCCGCGGCCTGCCGCTCCTGGCCGGCCACCGGGCCGGCACGAAGGCGCTTCGGCGCACGGTCGAGGCCGCTCCCGACCTGGGCGTCCGCAGCTTGGCGGTGTACGCCTTCTCGACCGAGAACTGGGGCCGGCCCGAGCGCGAGGTCGAGGATCTGATGGCGCTCTTCGAGGAGACGATCGAGCGCGAGTTCCCTGACCTGCACCGCCAGGGCGTGCGGGTGCGCTTCGTCGGCCGCCGTGACCGCTGTCCGGAGTCGCTGCGATCGCTCATGGACGACATGGAGCAGCGCACCGTCGCAAACACCCGGCTCGACCTGTGGGTGGTGTTCGACTACGGCTCCCGGGCCGAGATCCTGCACGCCGTCCGCGAGCTGATGGCCGCCGGCGTCGCCCCCGCCGCCGTGGACGAGGAGCGGCTGCGCGAGCACCTCTACGCACCCGAGATGCCCGACCCCGACCTGGTCATCCGCACGAGCGGCGAGATGCGCATGTCGAACTTCCTACTGTGGCAGTCCGCATACGCGGAGTTCGAGTTCACATCCACGCTCTGGCCCGACTTCGGCTCCGCCGAGCTCGAGGCCGCGCTGCATGCCTACGCCGGTCGCAGGCGACGGTTCGGCGGCCGGTGAACCAGCTCCTCTCGCGCGTGGTCCTGGCCGTCCCGCTGGCGGCGCTCGCGCTCTATGCCGCGCTGCGCGGCGGATGGTGGGTCGCGATCCCGGCGGCCGTCGCGGCCGTGATCGCGTCGCACGAGTTCTCGGCGATGACCCGCAACCTGCGGCCGCTCACCCCGGTCGGCCTGGCGGGGGCGGCCGGCGTGGTGGTGGCGGTGCACCAGGGCGGGATCGCCTGGGCGACCGCGCCGCTGGCGCTGACCCTCGTGGCGGCGTTCTGGCTCTCGGCAGTGGCGGAGGTGCGCCAGAGCGCGGTCGCGCAGCTCTCGGTGACGACGTTGGGCGTGGTCTGGATCGGGCTCGGGTTCGGGTTCGTGGTCGCCGTGCGCGACGTCGCCCATCCGGCCGGATGGGGGCGCGAGCTCTTGCTGGCGGTGCTCCTGGGGGTGTGGGGGTCGGACATCGCCGCCTACGGTGCGGGGCGGTTGTTCGGGCGGCGCAAGCTGGCCGAGCAGATCTCGCCCCAGAAGACCGTCGAGGGGTTGGTGGCGGGGCTCGTCGCGGGCGTGGCGATCGTGTTCTTCACCCTCTACCACCAGCCCCACAGCGACCCGCTCTCGCCGTTGCACGCGCTCGAGCTGGGGATCGCGGTGGCCGTGGCGGCGCCGGCCGGAGACCTGTTCGAGTCGTATCTCAAGCGGGACGCGGGCATCAAGGACACCGGCAGCCTGCTCGGTGCCCACGGCGGGATGCTCGACCGGGTGGATGCCCTGCTGTGGGCGGCCCCGGCGACGTATTTCGTCGCGCTTGCCATCGGCCGCGTGTGAGCGGTGGGAGTACAGTGACGATCATGCGCACCCGCCGCCGTCCGCTGCGGATCCTGCACCCCTTCGCGCCGGTCGAGAAGGGCATGGCCGACGAGCTCACGGCAACCGCGATCGCCGTGGTGGAGGGACTCGATCCCCGCCTGCACGAGTGCGGGCCGGACTGGTTCGGCGGCAGCCTGGACGGTGACGTCCGGAGGCGGTACATGGCGGTCGGGTTCACCGCCGCGCCCGACCGCGGGCTCGAGGAGGGGCGCGCGTACGTCGTGGACGTCCGCAGCGGGCACGTGATCTGGCAGCGCCCGATCACCCACCGCCGCGACCTGCCCCGCAGCATCACCGCGCTCGGCGGCTGACCCGCGCCAAACGGGGTCAGACCCCTTTTGGCGCGCAGGCCGCCGTGAATACTCGGTGCCAGGCACCACATATTCACCCGAGTTCCGCCAGGAAGCCTGCGAGCGTCCGCCGCCACGCCCGGGGCTGGTCGAGATGGAGGTCGTGACCCGCGTCGGGGATCACGACCATCGAGCGTCCGGTCAAGCTCGGAGCCGACGTCGTGTGGGCGAGAACGACCAATGTCGGGCAGCGTACGGCCGCCCACTCGGCCAGTACGACCGCACTGCGCCTTCCCCGAGGGCGGCGACCATCACATCCGCATCGAAGGCCGGCCGGAGCCCGTCCTCAGTGTGGTCGAGACCGCCGGCCCACGTCCGCGCCCACAGGGTGTCGCCGCCGAAGAACGTGAGCGCGTCCTCGTCGGTGGCAAAGGGCAGCGGCCATGAGGCGAGCCACCTGCGCACCGCCTCGGGCGCATCCGGATCGGCCTCGGGGCTTGCCTCGGCAACGACGAGGCCGCGCACCAGATCCGGGCGCTCTGCGGCGAGCAGGAATGCGGTATGGCCGCCGAGCGACTGGCCCACCACGACGGCGGGCGCGAGCTGGAGGTGTTCGATCCACATCGCGGCGTCCGCGACGAATGCGGCCCGGGAGATCTCCCGCGGACGCCGCTCACTGCGGCCATGTCCGCGCTGGTCGGGAGCGACGACACGATGGGTGAGAGTGAGCCAGGCGGCCGTCTCGCCCCACTCGCCCGAATAGCCCGCGAGGCCGTGGAGGAGGACGACCGCGGGACCGGAGCCTCCGAAGTCGGCACACAGAAGCCGCGTTCCGTCGCGAACGTGCTCGTGCCACCTTGCGGGCTGCATCCGTTCAGACTCGCACACACCACCGCCGTGAAGGTTTCCTAAACTCGCCGAGACGCCGGGCGCTTTGGGCGGATGGTCAATCGTGGCCCGCCTACACTGAGAGCATGAGATCCGTCGCCGTCCTCGGAGCGACCGGTTCGATCGGCACTCAGGCGCTCGAGATCGTCGCGGGGCACCCCGAGCTGCGGGCCTGTGCCCTTGCCGCCCACTCCGGTCACGCCGGCCTGGTCGCCGCCGCCCGCGCCCACGGGGTCACGCGCATCGCCCTTGTCGACCCGGCCGCGGCGGCCGCCGCCAGAGCCGCATTCGACGGCGAGGTGCTCGAGGGGGTGGACGGCGTCGAGCGGCTCGTCGCGGAGTGCGAGGCCGACATCGTGCTGAATGCGATCGTCGGCGCCGCGGGACTGCGCGCCACCCTGGCCACGTTCGCCGCCGGAGCCGATCTCGCGCTCGCCAACAAGGAGAGCCTGGTCGCGGGCGGCGAGCTCGTGATGGAGGCGCTGCGCCGGAGTACGAGCATGATGCTGCCGGTGGACAGCGAGCACTCGGCGCTCGCGCAGTGCCTGGCCGGTGCCGCGCAGGGCGCGGTCACCGGTCTGGTCATCACCGCCTCGGGAGGGCCCTTCCGGGGCCGGTCGCGCGAGTCGCTGGCCGACGTCACCGTCGCGGATGCGCTCGCGCACCCCACCTGGAGCATGGGGGCGAAGATCACCATCGACTCGGCCACGCTCATGAACAAGGGCCTCGAGGTGATCGAGGCGCACCACCTGTTCGGCGTGGGCTACGCCGAGATCGACGTCGTCGTGCACCCGCAGTCGATCGTCCATGGGATGGTGCGGTTTCGTGACGGCGCGCTGCTGGCGCACGCCGGCCATCCGGACATGCGGGTGCCGATCTCGTGGGCGCTGACCTTCCCGCAGCGGTCGGCAACGCCGGTGCGGTCCCTCGACCTCACACAGACGCTGCGGCTCGACTTCGAGGCCCCCGATCTCGACACGTTCCGGTGCCTCGCGCTCGCGCGGCAGGCCGGGATCGAGGGCGGCACCGCGCCGTGCGTCTTGAACGCTGCCAACGAGGCCGCCGTCATGTCGTTCCAGGCCGGCGCGGTGGGCTTTCTCGACATCGCCGACCTGGTCGAGCGCGCCCTTCACGAGGTGCCGGCCGAGCCGATCGACTCGCTGGCCCAGCTGCTCGAAGCCGACGGCCGCGCCCGGGCCGCGGTCGCTGCGGCGGTCAGGACGGCTGCGTGAGCTTCTTCATCGCGATCTTCGGCCTGCTCGTCCTCGTCGCGATCCACGAGCTCGGCCACTTCACGGCCGCCAAGGCCACGGGGATGCGGGCCCTGCGCTTCTACCTCGGGTTCCCACCCGCGATCGTCAAGCGCACCTGGGGCGACACCGAGTACGGCATCGGCGCGATCCCGCTCGGCGGCTTCGTGAAGATCCCGGGGATGCTGCGGCCGGAGGCAGCCGATGTCTACGACGTCGAGGACGTGCTCGGGCGGGCCAAGGAGCTGGACGTGGCCCTCGCGGAGCGGCTTGCCGCCATGCTGGCCGACCTTCAGCGCAGCCTCGACCAGGGCCGTTACGACGATGCCCGCGAGGCGATCGTGCGGCTCGAGGCGGGGATCGCCGAGGCCGGACCCGCCCTCGCACCGGCCGACCTGCGGCGCGCGACCCGCAGCCTCAGCCGCATCGACGAGAACCTTCAGCCGCGCGCGTACTGGCGCTGCTCGCGGCTTCGCCGCCTGATCGTGATCGGGGCCGGGCCGTTCGCAAACGTCGTCGCCTGCTTCGCCATCCTGACGGCCGTCGCGCTGTACGGCCTGCCCGTGGCCGTGCCCGTGGTGCAGAGCGTTCTCAGCAAGTCGCCCGCCGCGGCGACGGGCCTCCGCGGCGGCGACCGCGTCGTCAGCATCAACGGGCGGCACCTGGGCGTGAACGGGATCCGCAACGCGATCACCCGCACGAAGGGCGGCGACGTCACGCTGGTCGTGCTCCGGGACGGCCGCCGGGTCACGCTGCGCACCGTGCACAGCCGCGTCATCGACGGCGCCTACCGGCTGGGCTTCGATTTCGGCACGATCAGCCGGCCGTACTCGGTCACCCATGCGCCGACGTTCGCGGTGAGCGAGATGTGGACGCTGACGACGGGCACCGTGCGCGCGCTCGCAGACATCGTCACCCCCCGCGGCCGCTCGCAGCTGCACTCGACGGTCGGCATCGTCCGCTACTCGGCCCAGGCGGAGCAGGCCGGGGTGACCGACTACCTCGTGCTGCTGGCGTTCATCTCGCTGTCGCTCGCGATCTTCAACCTGCTGCCGTTCCTGCCGCTGGACGGGGGCCACATCTTCCTGGTCGCGCTCGAGCAGATCCGGGGCAAGATGGTGTCGCGGGCCGTCTTCGAGCGCGTGTCGGTGCTCGGGATCGTGCTGATGGCCCTGATCTTCGTGATCGGCCTCCAGAACGACCTCTCGAGCATCCTCAACTCCCAGCCGCACTAGCCGGGTATCCTGAGCGGCGATGGCGTCCAAGCTCCAGATCCACGTGGGTGACGTGCCCCTCGGCGGCGGCGCCCCGGTGGTGGTGCAGTCGATGACGCTGACCGAGACGCACGACGCCGAGGCCACGCTGGCGCAGATCCGGCGGCTGGCCGACGCGGGCTGTGAGCTGGCCCGGGTGGCCGTGCCGGGCCGGGCGGATGCCGATGCCCTGCCGGCAATCGTCGCGGGGTCGCCGCTCCCGGTGATCGCCGACATCCACTTCAACGCGTCGCTCGCACTGCGGGCGATCGACGCCGGGGTGGCGTCGGTGCGGATCAACCCGGGCAACATCGGCGGCCCGGACAAGGTCGAGCAGGTCGTCTCGCGGGCCAAGGCGGCGGGGATCGCGATGCGGATCGGGGCCAACTCGGGCTCGCTCCCCGATCACCTGCGCCAGTACGCCACCAACGATCCGGCCGGAGCGCTGGTCGAGGCCGCGCTCGAGGAGGTGCGGCTGCTCGAGCAGCTCGACTACCGCGAGTTCAAGATCTCGGTCAAGAGCTCGTCGGTGCCGGTGATGATCCAGGCCTACCGGCGGCTGGCCGAGAAGGTGCCCTATCCGCTGCATCTGGGAGTGACCGAGGCGGGACCGGCGTTCACCGGCACGGTCAAGAGCGCGATCGGGATGGGCAGCCTGCTCGTGGACGGGATCGGCGACACGATGCGGGTGTCACTCACGGCCGACCCCGTCGAGGAGGTCAAGGTCGCGTGGGAGATCCTGCGCGTCCTGGGCCTGCGCCACAAGGGCCCCGTGCTGATCGCCTGCCCGTCGTGCGGGCGCACGAACGTCGACGTGCTCGAGCTGACCGATCGCGTCTCGGAGCGGCTGGCGGGCTACGACGAGGTGTTCGAGGTGGCGGTGATGGGGTGCGCAGTGAACGGTCCCGGCGAGGCCGGCGATGCCGACTTCGGGATCGCCGGAGGGCGCGACGCCGGGTTCATCTACGCCCACGGCCGGGTGCTGCGGAAGGTCACGCAGACCGATCTGGTCACCGAGCTCTTCAGCGAGATCGACGCCTGGATCGCGGCGGGCATGGTGCGCCCGGAGCGAAAGACGCGCAAGCTCTCGCTTCCGGCGGGGCAGGTGGTCTAGCGAAAGTCGGGGCCGGGCTGGTCGCGGCGGCTGTAGAACGCGTCGAAGCGGGCGTACTTCTGCAGGTACGCCTCGAGCTCGGAGATCCCGAACCGGACCCAGTCGTCCACGAAGCGCTCGTCGACCTGGGGCTGATCGAGCGCGGTGTCGTCGAGGTTCATGGCCGTATCATCGGCCGGCGAGGGCCGGCGGCGGCTCGCCGAATCGTGGTATTGCGAATGCCGCGTTCGGGTAGAGTGCCGAGCATGCTCAACAGGCGAAAAGCAGCCATCGGGTACGCGACCTACTTCGTGGCCACCAGACTCGCGAGGCGCATGATGCGCCGCAAGGCGCGCGAGATGATGGCGACCACTCCCCGCCCGCGCCGGCGCGTGGTGATCCCGGTCGTCGGCGGAACCGCCGCGGCGATCGCGGGCGCCGCCGTGCTGGCCTCGCGCCGCCGCACGACAGACGCGGAGTGAATATCGGGGCCAGGCCCCGGTATTCATGGATTTTGCGGGTCTGACAGCCGCCGCTCGCGGCTCGCGGGCGAAGGCTCCGTCGCCCCCGCTCGTTAGACTGGCAACCCCGTGCCCGAGACTCAGCCGTACGTCCATCTGCACGTCCACAGCGAGTACTCGATCCTCGATGGGGCGTGCCGCATCGACCCGCTCGTGGCCCGCGCGGCGGAGCTGGGAATGTCCGCCGTCGGCCTCACCGACCACGGCTCGATGGCCGGCGCGGTGGAGCTCTCACGGGCGGCCGCCAAGGTCGGGATCAAGCCGATTCTGGGCTGTGAGGTGTACGTGGTCGACGACCACGCGGCCCGCGTCCAGAAGGAGCGGCGCGCGCACCTGACGCTCCTGGCCGAGACGACAGCCGGCTACCACAACCTGGTGCGGCTGGTGTCGGCCGCCTACCTCGACGGCTACTGGTACCGGCCGCGGATCGACCTCGCGCAGCTCGCCACGCACGCCGAGGGGATCATCGCGCTCTCGGGATGCCTGTCGGGCCGCGTCTGCAAGGCACTGGTGGACGGCGACGAGGGCCTCGCCCGCCGGGAGCTCGACACGCTGGTCGGGATCTTCGGCCGCGACCAGGTGTACGTCGAGCTGCAGGACGGCGGCATCGACATCCAGACGCGCATCAACCCCCGGCTGGCCGCCCTGGCCGCCGACGCGGGCCTGCCGCTCGTCGGCACGGGCGATGTCCACTACCTGACCGCGGCCGACGCCATCCCGCACGAGGCGCTGCTGTGCATCCAGACGAACGACACGCTCGACAACCCGAACCGGTTCCGGTTCTCGAACCACGGCTTCTATCTGAAGAGCCCCGGGGAGATGTACGCGCTGATGGCGCAGCCGTGGGGCGAGGACATGCTCCGCCGCACGGTCGAGATCGGCGATCGCTGCAACGCGCACATCGAGCTGGACGTGCTGCACCTGCCCAAGTTCGACGTTCCCGACGGCAAGACCGCGGTCGCCTACCTGCGCGAGCTGGCCGAGGCCGGCCTGCGCGAGCGCTACGGCGCCGAGACGCCCGAGCTGCGCGCCCGGCTCGAGTTCGAGCTGCGCACGATCGAGGAGATGGGCTTCCCGGACTACTTCCTGATCGTGTGGGACTTCATCCGGTTCGCGCGCTCCGATGGCGTATCGGTGGGCCCGGGGCGAGGTTCCGCCGCCGGGTCGCTGGTGGCCTACTGCCTGCGCATCACCGACCTCGACCCGATCCGCTACTCGCTCCTCTTCGAGCGCTTCCTGAACCCGGGCCGAAAGACGCTCCCGGACGTCGACGTCGACTTTGCGGTCGCCGGCCGCGAGCGGGTCATCAACTACGTGGCCGAGAAGTACGGCCGCCGCAACGTCGCCCAGATCATCACCTTCGGCAAGATGCAGCCCAAGGCGGCGATCAAGGACGCGGGCCGGGTGATGGGCATCCCCTACGGGGTGGTCGACCGCATCGCCAAGCTCGTGCCCGAGATCCCGAAGGTGACCTTCGAGGCCTGCATGAAGCCCGGCGCCGAACTGCGCCGCTCCTACGACACCGACGAGATGACCAAGAAGATCGTCGACATGGCGCTGCCGCTGGAAGGGGTGGTGCGCAACGACTCCATCCACGCGGCTGCCGTCGTGATCGGCGACCGCCCGCTCACGGAGTACCTACCGCTGCAGCAGAAGGGCCCAGACGCCGAGGTCGTGACGCAGTTCTCGATGGGTGACGTCGACGCGCTCGGCCTGCTCAAGATGGACTTCCTCGGCCTGCGCAACCTCGACGTGATCGACCGCGCGGTCGAGGTGATCGAGCAGTCGCGCGGTATCCGGCTCGACATGGACGCGCTGCCGCTGGATGACCGCCCGACCTACGCGATGATGGCCCGCGGCGACTCCACCGGCGTGTTCCAGTTCGAGTCGTCCGGCATGCGCGAGGCGCTGCGGCAGGTCAAGCCGACCGAGTTCGAGGACCTGGTCGCCCTGAACGCGCTCTACCGCCCCGGGCCGATGCAGTTCATCCCCGAGTACGCCCGCAACAAGGCCGCCCCCGGCTCTGTGAAGTACGAGGACGAGCGCCTGAGGCCGCTGCTCGAGAGCACGTACGGCATCTGCATCTACCAGGAGCAGTTCATGGAGATCGCCAAGGCGATCGCCGGGTTCAGCCCCGCCGAGGCCGATGACCTGCGCAAGGCGATCGGCAAGAAGATCCAGACCCTGATGGCCTCGCTCAAGCAGAAGTTCATCGACGGCTGCGCCAGCGGCGGGGCGTCCGAGGCGGTCGGGCGGTCGCTGTGGGCGAAGATCGAGGTCGCGGCCGACTACGCCTTCAACAAGGCCCACGCGGCCTGCTACGCGCTCATCGCCTATCGCACCGCCTATCTGCGGGCGAACTATCCCGCCGAGTACATGGCCGCGCTGATCTCGTCGGTGATGTCGACCAAGGACCGGGTGCCGTACTACGTCACGGAGTGCGCCGACATGGGGATCGAGGTGCTGCCGCCCGACGTCAACACGAGCCGGTCGGACTTCACCGTCGTCGAGGGCCGCATCCGCTTCGGGCTCTCGGCCGTCAAGCGCGTCGGCGACGGCGCCGTGCAGGCCATCATCGCCGCCCGCGACGACCGCCCGATCGAGTCGATCTGGGACTTCTGCGAGCGGGTCGACCAGTCGGTCGTGAACCGCGGCATGCTGGAGAGCCTGGTGGCCTGCGGAGCGCTCGACTCCACCGGTGCCACCCGGATGGGGATGAACGAGGTGCTCGAGCGGGCTCTCCAGAACGGCCAGAAGACACAGGCCGACGCGATGGTCGGGCAGGGCTCGATCTTCGACCTCGAGGAGATGGGCTCGAACGGCTCCGGCCCGGTCGCGCGCAGCCATTCGCCGGTCGGCCTCGAGGAGTGGCCGCGCGACGAGCTCCTGCGGCGCGAGAAGGAGGTGCTCGGGCTGTACGTCTCGAGCCATCCGCTCACGCCCCTGCGCGACCAGCTCGCCCGCAAGGTGGACGTGCCCCTGAAGGCGCTCGCCGATCTTCCCGACGGCAAGACCGTGACCGTCGGCGGCATCGTCGCCGGCCTGCGCCAGCTCATGACCAAGCGCGGCGACCAGATGGCGGTGGCCGAGCTCGACGACATCACGGGGACGGTCGAGGTGCTGGTGTTCGCCAACACGTGGGAGCTGTGCCGCGGCACCCTGCGGGCGGACGCGATCGTGCTGATCAAGGGCAAGGTCGACCGCCGCTCCGAGGGCGAGGTGAAGCTGCGGGCCCTCGAGGTGACGGCGTTCGACGCCGTCCCCGACCAGGAGGTGGTGCGGCTCTCGGTCGACGCGCGGGTGGTCGGGGCCAGGGTGATGGACGACCTCAAGACGCTGATCGGCGAGTACCCAGGGCAGGCCCCGGTCGAGCTCGAGGTGCACACGTCGGCCGGGTCGAAGATGCTGCGGCTCGGGCCCGGGTTCCGGGTGCGCCCGGACGGCGACTTCCTGGCCGAGGCCCGTGCGCTCCTGGGCACGGCCGCGCTGGTGTGATCACACCGGGCGCATCCGCAGATCGCCGTAGAATGGGCCGTTCATGATCGTCTCCGATCTGATGCTCGATCTGGACGTGTTTCAGGGGCCGTTCGACCTGCTGCTCGCGCTGGTCATGCGCGAGGAGATCGAGCTGGCCGAGCTGCCGATCGCCGAGGTCGTGGTCACCTACATCGAGCACGCCTACGACGACGGCGTGCTCGACCTCGAGTCGGCGAGCGAGTTCCTGGTGCTGATCGCGGCCCTGCTCGAGATCAAGGTGCGGCTGCTGTTCCCGGGCGAGGAGGATGACGAGGAGCCCTACACGGCCGAGGAGGCCGAGGCCGAGCTGCTCGCCCGGCTGATGCAGTACCGCCGCTTCGCCGCCGCCGCGCGCTGGCTGACCGGCCGCGCCGCCGCCGACATGCGCATCTTCCGGGCCGGTCCGGCGCCGCTCGCGCCGCGGCCGCAGCCCGAGGTGGTGGCGTTCAGCGAGGACCCCTGGCAGCTGCACGCCGCGGTCGGCCGGCTGCTGACACCGCCTCCCGAGATCGATCTGACGGTGGTGCGGCGGCGGCTCGTCCCCGTCAGCCACTTCCTGGCCGAGTTCCGCAGCCTGCTTCGCAACCGGCGCGCGTTCGCATTCGAGGAGGCCGTGAGCGGGCTCGACCGGCTGGCACAGGCCGCGGCGTTCCTGGCACTGCTCGAGCTGGTGAAGAGCGGGGAGGCGGTGCCCGAGCAGGCGGAGGTCTTCGGCCCGATCCGGGTCGTCCGGCGGGGAGCGCCGACCGGTGCGAGCCGGCGGGCGATCGCCTGATGGCCGAGCTGACCCACACGGTCGAGGCGCTCCTGTTCGTGGCCTCCGAGCCCCTGACCGTGCGCGAGCTCGCCGCGCTCACCGAGGAGGCTCCGGCGCGCGTCGAGCGGGCGCTGGACGCGCTGGGCGACCGGTACGCACCGGGCAGGTCGGGGGTCGTGCTCGAGCGGGTGTCGGGCGGCTATGGATTCCGCGCCTCGCCGGCGACCGCCGCCGCCTGCGCCCGGCTCGTGAACCGGGCCCAGTCGCGCGCGCTGACGCAGGCCGGTACCGAGACGCTGGCGGTGATCGCCTACCTCGGCCCGGTCTCGCGGCCCGAGATCGCGCGCATCCGCGGTGTTGCGGCCGATTCCGCCGTGGCCGGCCTGCTCGAGCGCGGCCTCATCGAGGAGTCCGGCCGCGGCGAGACCGCCGGACAGCCGGTGCTCTATCGCACGACGTCGGTGTTCGAGCGCATGTTCGGCCTCGAGGAGGGGCTCGCGAGCCTGCCGAGCCTGGCGGAGTTCGACCTGCCCGACGCCGACCACGAGGCGCTGCGGGCGCGCCTGCACGTCGTGGCCGACCAGCGTGCCGGTCAGGCTTAACCGCTATCTGGCCTCCACCGGCGTGGGATCGCGCCGGGCTGCCGATGAGGTACATCCGGGCCGGCCGCGTGACCGTGAACGGCGCCGCCGCGGAGCTGGGAACGGTGGTGTCGGACTCAGACGACGTGCGGGTCGACGGCCGCCGTGTCCACGTCCAGGCCCAGGTGTCGGTGCTCCTGAACAAGCCCGCCGGAGTGGTCACCACCGTGCGCGACCCGAACGGGCGCCCGACGGTGATCGATCTCGTCCCCCTGCCGGTGCGCCTGTTTCCCGTCGGACGGCTCGACCGCGAGACGACGGGAGTGCTGCTCCTGACGAACGACGGCGAGCTGGCCGACCGGCTCATGCATCCGCGCAACGGCGTCCGCAAGACGTACGTCGCGACCGTGGCCGCCGACCCGACACCCGCGGTGCTGCGGCGGCTCCGCGAGGGGGTGGAGCTCGACGACGGGCCGACCGCGCCCGCGACCGTCCACCGCGCCGGGGCCCGCCGGATCGAGATCACCATCCACGAGGGCCGAAACCGCCAGGTGCGGCGGATGCTGGCGGCCGTGGGGCATCCGGCGCGGGCGCTGCACCGCTCACGCTACGCCGGCCTCGGGGTGGGTGACCTGGACCCGGGGGAGTGGCGCGAGCTGAGCGACGCCGAGGTTGACGCCCTGCGCCGTGCATGACGCCGTCGTCATCGGTGCGGGCCTCTCGGGGCTCACCGCCGCCCATCGGCTGGCAGCGGCGGGCAGGGACGTGGTCGTGCTTGAGGCCGGCGACCGGGTCGGGGGACGCGTGTGGACGCCCACCGCCGCCGGTGTCCGCTTCGAGGCCGGCGGCGAGGCGGTCGACGCGTCCAACACCGCCCTGCACCGCCTGGCGGCGGATGTCGGCGCCGGCCTGCGGCTCTCGCCCGTCGGGTGGGGCGATCACGGCCCGGTGCCGGTGCGCTGGCACGTCGGCGGGCGCCGGTTCGACCGGGCAAACGGCGCCTACCGCAGGCTGCAGGCCGAGCTCGAGCGGCTGGCCGCGGCGCCAGATCCCGGCACCGACACGGTCACGGTCGACGCCTGGCTGCGGGCCGGCGGCGCGAGCGTGCAGGAGCGGGCCGTGTGCGAGACGGCCGTTGCCGTCACCGCGTCGACCGTGCCGCTGCGGTGGATGTCGCTGTACGCCCTGGCGGTGAAGACCGCCGCCCGCAGCGGCCCGGGCGATGGCGCGGAGCTGCGGTTCGAGGACGGCGCCGGTGGCTTCGCCGAGCGGATCGCGGCCGGCCTCGGCGACCGGGTGCGCCTGCGCCGGCGGGCCGCCGCCGTGCGGATGCAGCCGCGCGCGGTGGTGGTCTGCGCGCCCGGCGGACCGCCGGTGGCGGCGCGGCATGCGGTCGTGGCCGTGCCGTTGCACGCGCGGGCCCGCATCGCCGGCCTGCGCCCGGTGCCGGTGGGACGCTACGGCGTCGCCGTGAAATCCCTGCTGGTGCTCGATCGCGAGCCTCCGGCGGATGCACCGGCCGCCGTTCTCACCGACACCGCGATCGGCTACGCCTACCGCCACGGCCCGCGCACGCTGGGGAGCTTTGTCGGGGCGACACCGGCGGGGTGGCTCCTGCGCCAGTCGCGGGCGAGCGCCGACCGGGCCGTCGCCGAGGCCGTGCGCACCTGCTTCGGCGCGGAGCTGGCCGGGGTGGTGCGGGTGCCCTACCCGCGCAGCTACCTGATCTTCGCGCCGGGCGAGCTGCGGGGCTGGGGGAGCGGCCTGGCCCTCCCCGACGGCCGCGTCCACTTCGCGGGCGCCGAGACCTCCGAGCTGCCGAGCTTCATGGAGGGCGCCGTACGTGCGGGCGAGCGGGCGGCGGCCGAGGTGCTGGACGCGGCGAGCGCCGCGTGATCCGCATCGGCATCGTCGGCGACGTGCACGCCTGCGATGCGGAGCTCGAGCGGATGCTCGACCACCTGGGCGGGCTCGAGCTCGATCGCCTGTGCTGCGTCGGCGACATCGTGAACGGCCCCGGCGATCCCGACCGCTGCGTCGAGCTCCTGCAGCTCGCGGACGTCCTGACGGTGCGCGGGAACCATGATCGCTGGCTCGTCGAGGGCACGCAGATGTTCCCCGACGCCCACCGCATCGAGGATCTCGCCCCGGCCAGTGTCGCCTTCCTGCGCAGCCTTCCCGAGAGCGTCGAGCTCGAGCCCGCACCCGGAGGGCGGCTGCTTCTGTGTCACGGGTTGGCCGAAAACGACATGAACGGGATCACCGCCGACGACTACGGCTACGCACTCGAGGCCAACGACGACCTGCAGGAACTGCTGCGCCGAGGACGCTTCCGGCTCGTGCTCAAGGGGCACCGCCACCGGCCCGCGATCTGGCGCATCGGCGACATGACCCTGGCCGATGTCGGTGCGCTGACCGATCCGGCCGCGCCCTGCGCCGCGATCGTCGATACCCGCGGGGGCACCATCACCCCGCTTGCCCTCGCGGCGGACGGCGCCGTGACCGCCCTCGCTCCCCAGTCGTACTAGGCGACGGGCGGGACGAACCCCATCCGGTCCTTGATCAACGCGACCGTCTCGGCGGCGACCGCCTCCGCCCGCTCCGCGCCGGCCCCC
Organism: uncultured Actinomycetes bacterium; assembly: GCA_963703275.1. Classification (GTDB taxonomy): domain Bacteria; phylum Actinomycetota; class Thermoleophilia; order Gaiellales; family JAICJC01; genus JAICJC01. The sequence continues at coordinate 1,406,570 of OY969804.1, forward strand.
AGCACCGCGCGCAAATGGTCGGGGTGCTCCCGCAGCTCGAGGTAGCGCTCGCGCACCGGCCGCAGATACTCGACGACGGCCTCGGCCACGTCGGTCTTGAACTGGCCGTAGCCGGCGCCGTCGTAGGCGGCCTCCACCTGCTCGGCCGTGCGCCCGGTCGCCACCGCCGCGATCTCGATCAGGTTGGCGATGCCCTCCTTGCCCTCACCCCGGCGCACCTCGCGGCCGGAGTCCGTCACGGCGGATTTGAATTTGCGCGTGACCACGTCGGGCGGATCGGTCACGAGCACCGTCCCGAGCGCCGTGCCGCCGGTGGTGGACATCTTGTTGGTGGGCTCCTGCAGGTCCATCACCCGCCCGCCGGTGGTGGGGATCGCCGCCTCGGGCAGCGTGAAGGTCTCGCCGTAGCGCGCATTGAAGCGCTGGGCGACGTTGCGGGTCAGCTCCAGGTGCTGGCGCTGGTCGTCGCCGACCGGCACCCGGTCGGTGCGGTAGAGCAGGATGTCGGCGGCCTGGAGCACCGGATAGGTGAAGAGGTCGGCCGAGACCGATTCGCGGCCCGCGCTCTTCTCCTTGAACTGGGTCATCCGCTGGAGCTCGCCGAACGTCGCCACCGATCCCAGGAGCCACGCGCACTCGGAGTGCTGGGGGACATGGCTCTGCACGAAGAGCGTGCAGCTGTCCGGGTCAAGGCCTGCGGCGAGCAGCATGGCGGCCGTGTCGAGGGTGTTCTCGGCGAGCGTGGCCGGGTCGTGCACCATCGAGATCGAGTGCAGGTCGACGATGCAATAGAACGCCTCTCCCAGACTCTGGTCGATGACGTAGTTGCGGATTGCGCCGATGTAGTTGCCGAGATGCTTGCGGCCGGTGGGCTGAATGCCGGAGAAGACGCGGGTCATTGCTGCGGCCACTGTACCCAACGCCCGCCGGGACTTCGGCCGCTTGGGCGCCGGTAGGATGCGGCCCAAATGGCAGCGCCCGCATCCACCTGGTCTCCGTCGTCGTGGCGGGCCCTTCCCGCCGCCCAGCAGCCGGAATGGCCCGACCCCGAGCATGCCCGCGAGATGCGCGAGCGCCTGCTCGGGCTGCCTCCGCTCGTGTTCGCCGGCGAGGCGCGCAACCTGCAGGCGGCCCTCGCAGAGGTCGCGGCCGGCCGTGGCTTCCTGCTCCAGGCGGGCGACTGCGCCGAGTCGTTCGACGACTTCTCGGCCGTGAGCATCCGCGAGAAGCTCAAGATCATGCTGCAGATGGCGGCGGTGCTGACCTACGGCGCCATGCTGCCGGTCGTCAAGGTCGGCCGGATCGCGGGCCAGTTCGTCAAGCCCCGCTCCTCGCCGGTGGAGATCGTGGACGGCGTCGAGCTGCCGAGCTTTCGCGGCCACATGGTGCACGGCGACGCACCGACGCTTTCGGCCCGCACGCCCGACCCCGAGCGCATGGTGCAGGGCTATCACCAGTCGGCGGCGACGCTCAACCTGCTGCGCGCGTTCACCAAGGGCGGGTTCGCCGATCTGACCAAGGTGCACCTGTGGAACCAGGAGTTCGTGGCGAGCTCGCCGGAGGGGCGCCGCTACGAGAGCATCGCCTCCGAAATCGAACGGGCGCTGGCGTTCATGGCAGCCTGCGGCATCGACCTCGTCCGCGAGCGACGCCTGCACGAGGTGGACGTGTGGACGAGCCATGAGGGCCTTCTGCTCGACTACGAGGAGTCGCTCACGCGGCGCGACTCGCTCACCGGGCGCTGGTACGACTGCTCCGCTCACATGCTGTGGGTGGGCGAGCGCACCCGCGCAGCCGACGGTGCCCACGCCGAGTTCTTCGCCGGGGTGGGCAACCCCCTCGGGTGCAAGCTGGGGCCGTCGGCGAGCGTCGCCGATGTGCTCGAGCTGTGCCAGCGGCTCGATCCCGACCGCACGCCCGGGCGGCTGACGCTGATCTGCCGGATGGGGGCCGGGCGCGTCACGGAGGTGCTGCCGCCACTGGTGCAGGCGGTAACCGACGCCGGCCACCCGGTGGTGTGGGCATGCGATCCGATGCACGCCAATGTGTTTCGCACCCACTCCGGCTTCAAGACGCGCCGGTTCGAGGACATCATGGCCGAGCTGGGAGCGTTCTTCGCCATCTGCCGCGAGTGCGGCGTATGGCCGGGGGGCGTGCACCTCGAGTTCACCGGCGAGGACGTGACCGAGTGCCTGGGCGGAGCCGAGGCCGTGCTCGAGGACCAGCTGAGCGTCCGCTACCACACCCTGTGCGACCCGCGCCTGAACGCGCGCCAGTCGCTCGATCTGGCCTTCCGGCTGGCCGAGCTGATGCGGTCGGTGGCGCCGCCGGTGGGGGGCGTGACCTGATGCGCGTCGCCGTCGTCGGCCTCGGCCTGATCGGCGGCTCGGTCGGCCTGGCCGCCGCCGCCCGCGGCGACGAGGTGGTTGCGTTCGATCCCGATCCGGACGCCGCCCGGGCCGGACTCGAGCGCGGAGCGGCGGCGCGCGCGGCCGATTCGCTGGAGGCGGCGGTGGCCGACGCGGAGCTCGCCGTCGTCTGCGGACCGGTCGCCCGCCTGCCCGAGCTGGTGGCACGCACGCTCGCCGCAACGCCGGAGGGCTGCGCCGTATCCGACGTCGGCTCCACCAAGGGGCGGCTGATGGCCGCGGCCGGGGGCAACGGCCGCTTCATCGGCGGTCACCCCGTGTGCGGGTCGGAGGCGCGCGGCGTCCAGAACGCCCGGGCCGATCTGTTTGCGGGCGCGACCTGGTTTCTGACCCCGGTCGCCGCGACCGACGCGGCCTGCCACCGCCGCCTGCACGCGTTCGTGGCCGCGCTCGGGGCGCGACCCGTGGCGATCGACCCCGACGCGCACGACCGGCTGGTCGCGCTGACGAGCCACCTCCCGCATGCGCTCGCAAACCTGCTCATGAACCAGGCCGGCTCGGGACGTGTCGACGGGCACGATCCGCTGGCGGCCGTCGGCGGGTCGTTTCGCGACATGACCCGGGTGGCCGGTGCCAACGCGCGCATCTGGGTCGACATCTTCCTGGACAACCGCGACGCGCTGCTCGACGGGCTGCGCGAGCACACCCGCCGCATCGATGAGCTCACGCGCGCGCTCGAGCGCGACGACGCCGGGTTCGTGGCCCGCTGGGTGGCCGAGGCCGCCGGCAACCGCCGCCGGCTCCTGCAGGCGGCCTATCCCGCGGTGCCGGAGGATCTCTACCGCGTGCGCGTCCACGTGCCCGACCGGCCGGGGGTCCTCTCCGGGATCACGCAGGCGCTCGGCGCGGAGGGGATCAACATCGAGGACTTCGAGCTGCATCACATGTCCGCCGACGCGGGCGGCACCGCGGTGGTGCTCGTCGCGGGCGAGCAGCAGGCGCTGCGCGCGGTGGAGCTTCTCGACGCCCAGGGCTACAGCGCCGCGGCGACGGCGGCGGTGGAGCCGTGAGCGCAGCCGAGCAGACGCGGTTTGCGCCGGCGGGCGCCATCGCGGGCGAGCTCACCGTCCCGGGTGACAAGTCGATCAGCCACCGAGCCGTGATGGTGGCGTCGCTGTGCGACGGCGAGGTGGCGGTGGAGGGGTTCGGCGCCTCGGCCGACACGCTCGCGACCGTGGCGGCCATGCGCTCGCTGGGCGTCGCGATCGAGCACCCCGAGCCCGCCAGCCTGCGCGTTCACGGCGTCGGGCTGCGCGGCCTGCGCCCGCCGGAGGGGCGGATCGACGTCCAGAACGCAGGCACCCTGATGCGGCTTCTGCCGGGAATCCTGGCGGGCCAGACCGGGGAGTTCGTGCTCGACGGCGACGACAGCATCCGCCGCCGCCCGATGGGGCGGATCGCCGAGCCACTGGCGCAGATGGGTGTCATCCTCGAGACGACCGACGGCTGCCCGCCGGTGCGGCTGCGGGTGTCGGGCGCGGTCGAGCCGGTCACCTACCGGCTGCCGGTGGCCTCGGCCCAGGTGAAGTCGTGCGTGCTTCTGGCCGCCCTCTTCGCCGCACGGGGGATGACGGTGGTCGAGGAGCCCGTCCCGACCCGCGACCACACCGAGCGGATGCTGCGCGAGGCGGGGGCCCCCGTCGATCGCCGGCCGGGCCGGGTCGCCGTCTCGCCGGTCGCGAGCCTGCATCTGGACGAGGTGCGGGTGCCGGGTGACTTCTCGTCGGCCGCGCCGTTCGTGGTCGCGGCGACGATCGTCCACGGATCCGGGCTCACGCTGCGCGGAGTGGGCATCAACCCGACCCGCACCGGCCTTCTGACCGTGATGGAGCGGATGGGCGCGCGGGTGGGGCTCTTCAACCGCCGCCTGGCCGCTGCCGAGCCGGTGGCCGACATCGAGGTGCGGCCCGCCGAGCTGGTCGCAACCGAGATCGAGGCCGAGCTCGTGCCGGCGCTGATCGACGAGCTCCCGCTGGTGGCACTGCTGGCGTGCTTCGCCCACGGCGTCACCACCATCCGCGGGGCGGGCGAGCTTCGGGTGAAGGAGTCCGACCGGATCGAGACGGTGGCCGAGGCCCTGAACGCGGTGGGCGGGCACGTGACCGCGCTCGAGGACGGGTTCCGCATCCGCGGCGTGCCGGCGCGGCTGCGTGGCGGCCGGGTCGAGGCGGCCGGCGACCACCGTGTGGCGATGCTCGGCGCCGTTGCGGGCGTGTGCTCGCAGCACGGCGTCGAGGTGTCCGGCTCAGACGCGCTCGGCGTCAGCTTCCCGGACTTCTCCGAGCGCCTGGCCGGGGTGACGGCATGACCCGCGCCAAACGGGGTCAGACCCCTTTTGGCGCAGTGGGGGCGCGGTGGTGATCACGATCGACGGGCCCGCCGGCGCGGGCAAGAGCACGGTCGCCCGCGCGCTCGCCGAGCGGCTGGGGTACCGCTACGTCGACACCGGCTCGATGTACCGCGAGCTGACCGCGGCGGCCATGCAGCACGGCGTCGATCCCGACGACGGCGACGCCCTGGCCGCGCTGGTGGGACGGGTGCCCTCCGGGCCGGTCGACCTGCGCAGCGAGGAGGTCTCGGCCCGGGTGAGCGCGGTCTCCCGCCACCCGCAGGTGCGCGAGCGGATGCGCGCGCGGCAGCGGGCGCTGGCGCAGGATGCCGTGCTCGAGGGCCGCGACACCGGCACCCGCGTCTGCCCCGATGCGGACGTGAAGGTGTACCTCGTTGCGTCGCTTCGGTCGCGCGCCGACCGCCGCGCAGCCGACCTGGGCCTCGACCCGCAGCAGGTGGGCGAGACGATCGCCGCGCGCGACCGCAACGACTCCGAGCAGCTCGCCCCGGCGCCCGACGCGCACGTGATCGATACGTCCGAGCTGACCGCGGCGGACGTGGTCGAGCGGGTGCTGCGACTGGTGGAGGCCGCCTCGTGACCACGCCCGACCTCGAGCGCTACGACCGCTCCTGGCGGGTGCTGCGAGCAACGCTCGGCACCGTCACCGGCCTGCTCCTGCGCCCCCGGGCGCAGGGCGTCGAGCACATCCCGGCCGACGGCCCCGTGCTGATCGTGTCCAACCACCAGTCGTGGTGGGACATCCCCTCGATCGGGCGGGTGCAGCCGCGCACGATCCGCTACATGGCAAAGGCCGAGCTCTTCCGCATCCCCATCCTCGGCCGCGTCATCGCCTGGGGCGGGGCGTTTCCCGTGCGCCGGGGCGAGCCCGACCGGGACGCGCTGCGAACCGTGCACGAGGTCATCGCGGCGGGCGGCGTCGTGGGCATCTTCATCCAGGGCCACCGCCAGGCCGAGCTTGAGGGCGCCAAGGCGGGCGCGGGCCGCTGCGCGGTGGTCGAGGACGCCGCCGTCGTGCCGGCGGCCATCCGCGGCAGCGGGAGCTGGCGGCCCGGCCGGCGGGTGCAGATCCGCTTCGGACCGCCACGGCGGTACCAGCGCGGCGACCGGCGCGCCGGCGAGGCCTACCGGGAGACGGCCGACGAGCTCATGGCCGAGATCCGCGAGCTCTACGAGCAGGCGGTATGAGCGCCGCGGCCGAGCGCGTCGGCGTTGTCGCGGTGGTGGGATTCCCGAACGCCGGCAAGTCGACGCTCGTGAACCGGCTCACCTCGTCGCGCCACGCGGTGGTGGACGAGCGGCCCGGGGTGACCCGCGACCGCAACGAGATGACGTGCGACTGGCGCGGGCACACGTTCGTGCTCATCGACACCGGCGGCCTGGATGCGGGCGACGATTCGCCGATGCAGGCCCAGGTGGCTGCGCAGGCGCGCAGGGCGGTCGAGGAGGCCGACGTCGTGGCGGTCGTGATCGACGCCCGGGCCGGGCTGGCCGCCGGCGACGAGGAGATCGCCCAGATCCTGCGCCGGTCGGGCCGGCCGGTGATCGTGGTCGCCAACAAGATCGACGATGCCGCCCACGAGCCGGCGGCGCTCGAGCTGCACAGCCTGGGACTCGGCGAGCCGATCCCCGTCTCGGCGCTGCATGGGCGAGGCACCGGCGACCTGCTGGACGCCCTCGTCGAGCGGCTCGACGCCGTCGAGGGCGGCGGCCGGCCCGTGGACGACGGTGAGGATGAGATCGGCGTCGCCATCCTCGGCCGCCCCAACGTGGGCAAGTCGTCGCTGCTCAACGCCATTCTCGGCCGGCCGCGCGTGATCGTGTCCGAGCAGCCAGGCACGACCCGCGATGCGATCGACACGCCGTTCGTGCGGGGTGAGCGCCGCTTCCGCCTGATCGACACCGCCGGACTGCGCCGCAAGCGCCGCCACCGCCAGGGGATCGAGTACTACAGCGAGGTGCGCGCCCTGGCCGCCGCCGAGCGGGCCGATATCGCCCTGGTGCTCGTCGACTCCTCGCAGGGCGTCGTGGAGGGCGATCTGGGTGTGGCCGACGTGGCCCGCAAGGCGGGGTGCGCGACGATCGTCGTCCTCTCCAAGTGGGACATCGCCGAAACGACCGTCGAGGACGTGGCCGACCGGCTCGAGGGCAAGCTGCGCCAGCGGCCCGCCATCGTCACGTCGTCGGCTCTGACCGGCCGCAACGTTGAGCGGGTGCTGGACACGATCGAGGAGCTGTTCGATCGCTACACCTCGCGTGTCGGCACCGGCGCGCTGAACCGGGCGATGGCCGAGATCGGCGCCCTGCGCGAGCCGCCCCGCGAGGGCCGCCGGCGCCTGAACATGCTCTATGCGACCCAGTACCGCACCCGCCCGCCGCGCTTCCGGATCGTCACCAACGACCGCAGCCTTGTCACCCGCGATTACGGCTACTTCGTCGAGAACCAGCTCCGGCGCCGGCTGGGCCTCGAGGGCTGCCCGGTGGTGATCGACTTCACCTCCCGGTCGTGACGGCCCAGGAGGGTGCGGTTGCCCGCGTGCACCCGCTCGTGACCGCGCGGGCGGTCGACCACGCCTTCGACTACGCCCTCCCCGACGAGCTGCGGGATGCGGTGACGCGGGGGACACTGGTCGACGTGGAACTCGGGGCGCGAGTGGTGCGGGGGATCGTCACCGCGGTCGAGCGGGGCGACCGCGAGGGGCTGAAGCCGGTCCTGGGCGTCGCCGGCGAGGTGCCCGGGCCGCTGCTGGAACTGGCCGAATGGATCGCCTCGACATACGCGTCGACCCTGCCGCGCGCGGTCGCGCTCGTGATCCCGCCCGCGGCCGGGGTGCGGGAGCCGGAGCCGTGGGTGCGGTTCGTGAGCATGGAGGGCGCGACCCGGCGCCAGGCCGACGTGCTGGCCCAGATCGGCCTCGCACCGCTGCCGCTGTCCGATCTGGTGGCTGCCGCCGGGACGACCCGCGACACGGTGCGCAGGATGGCCGAGCGGGGCCTCGTGGCGCTCGATCCGGCTCCCTCCGCGGTCGCCGACGACGTCCACGTCACGCTCACGCCGGAGCAGGAGCGGGCGGTGGCCGCCTGTGCCGAGGCGCTCGCGGCCGGGGGCGGCGATGTGCTGGTGCACGGCGTCACGGGATCGGGCAAGACCGAGGTCTACCTGCGGGCGATCGAGCACGCCCTGCAGCTCGGCCGCGGAGCGATCGTGCTCGTCCCCGAGATCGCCCTCACACCGCAGACGGCATCGCGCTTCGTGGCCCGCTTCGGCCCCACGGTGGCCGTGCTGCACAGCGGTATCTCGAAGACGCGCCGCGGTGCCGAGCACGCGCGGATCGCGGCCGGCGAGGCCCGCGTGGTGGTGGGTGCGCGCTCGGCGGTGTTCGCGGCGATGCCGGATCTGGGCATGATCGTCGTCGACGAGGAGCACGACGCCTCGTACAAGCACGAGGCCGACCCGCGCTACGACGCCCGCCGGGTGGCCGCGAAGCGGGCGCGGCTCGAGCACGCGGTGGTCGTGTTCGGGAGCGCGACGCCCCGGCCCGAATCGTGGTTCGGGATCCCGAACCGGGTGAGCCTGCCCGTGCGGGTCGGGGGCCCGCTGCCGGCGGTCGAGATCGTCGACCTGCGCGCCGACGGCGGCTACCCCCTGACGCGGCCGCTGGTCGACGCGCTGGCCGGCATCGACGACCGCGGCGGGCGCGCGATCCTGCTCCAGAACCGGCGCGGCGCGGCGGCGGCGATCCACTGCCGCACCTGCGGCCGCACCTGGCGCTGCGACCGCTGCGACGTGGCGCTGACGCTGCACGGGCGGAGGCTGGTCTGTCACCACTGCGGTGCCGAATACCCGATGCCGCGGGCGTGCCCGACCTGCGGGTCGGTCGACCTCGCCCACATCGGCGCCGGGACGACCCGGGTGGAGGACGAGCTCGTCCGCCGCTTCCCGCGGCTCGAGGTGATGCGTCTCGACGCCGACGTCGCCGCCCGCCCGGGCGAGCCCGAATCGACGCTGCTGCGGTTCCGGCGGGCCACGGCGGCGGTGCTGGTGGGGACGCAGCTCGTCGCCAAGGGCCACGACATGCCCGGCGTCGGCCTGGCCGCCGTCCTCGACGCCGACCTCGCGCTCGCGATTCCCGACTTCCGCGCCGAGGAGCGCACCTTCGCGCTGCTGACCCAGCTCGCCGGCCGGCCCGGACGCCCGGGCGATCCACGGGGCCGGGTGCTGATCCAGACGTGGAGCCCCGAGCTGCGGCCGGTCGTGCTCGCGGCCCGCCACGCCGTGGCGGACTTCATCGAGAGCGAGCTCGAGCGGCGGCGCGAGCTCGATTACCCGCCGTTCCGGCGCCTGGTTCGAGTCCTCGCCTCGGCGAGCACGAGCGCGGCCGCAGCCGACATCGCGACGACGATCGCGGCGGCCGCCGCTCCGGCGCTCGAGGGCGACATCGTGCTCGGCCCGGCGCCGCTGATGCGGCTGCGCGACCGCAGTCGCAGCCATGTCCTGATCAAGACCCGCTCGGCGGCGCGGGCCGCCGGTGTTCTGCGCGGCCTCCTGCGCGACCTGGCCCCGGACCTGCGCCGGGCCGGGGCGACGGCGGTGGTCGACGTCGACCCGCAGTCGCTCGGGTAGGTAGGGTGCGCACATGACCCGAGCACTTGTGATCGTCGATATTCAGAACGACTACTTCCCCGGCGGGCGGAACCCGCTCGAGGGTCCCGAGCAGGCTGCGGCGCACGCCCGCGAGCTGCTTGATGCGTTCCGCGCCTCGGGTGAGCCGGTCGTGCACATGCAGCATGTGTGGGATGCGCCGGACGCGAGTTTTATGGTCCCCGGCACCGCCGGCGTCGAGATCCACGACTCGGTGCGGCCGGCGGCCGGCGAGACCGTCCTCCAGAAGGCGAATCCGAACAGCTTCCTGCAAACGCCGCTCGAGGAGCACCTGCGCGGCGCCGGTGTCGAGCGCCTGGTGGTGTGCGGGATGATGACCGCGATGTGCGTCGACGCCACGGTGCGGGCGGCGGTCGATCTGGGCTTCGAGACCACGCTGGCACATGACGCCTGCGCAACCATGGCGCTCGGGTTCGGCGGCCGCACGATCCCTGCCGCCGACGTCCATGCCGCGTTCGTTGCCGCCCTTGCCGACGGCTATGCCGAGGTCGTCCCGGCGGGCGACGTCGTCGCAACCTCGGCCGCTCGGTAGCATTCCTGAGCATGGCGGACGTCGACACCGAGGGGATCACGGGCGAGGAGGAGGCTCCCGACCCCGAGCGCGAACGCGAGCGGGAACGGGAGCGGCGCGAGCACCATCAGATGGCGATGCGGCTCGTGCGCCAGTATCCCGACCCCGCGCTGCGCGTTCCGGCAAACGCCATCGCCGAGGTCGACGATGAGGTGCGCAACCTCGTCGAGCGCATGTCCGAGGTGATGCGCCGCTCGCACGGCGTGGGCCTGGCGGCGCCCCAGGTGGGGGTGCTGCGGCGCGTGTTCGTCTACCGGGGCGGAGCCGACGAGCCCGTTCGGGTGCTGATCAACCCCGAGCTCGGTGAGCGCTCGGAGGAGACCGAGGTGGACACCGAGGGCTGTCTCTCGCTGCTCGGCGGCGAGGTGACGGTGCCGGTCGAGCGGCACGTGCGCGTGGTCGCCGTCGGGCTGGACGAGTCGGGGGCGACGGTCGAGGTGGCGGCCGAGGGCCTCGAGGCGCGCGTCATCCAGCACGAAATCGATCACCTGGATGGCGTCCTCATCATCGACCGGGCTCCCAAGGAGGACCGCCGCGCAGCTCTGCGGGAGCTGCGCCTGAAGGCGTGAGGGTCGCGTTCTTCGGCACGTCGGCGTTCGGCGCCGGCGCGCTGCACCGGCTCGTGGCCGAGGACGGCATCGACGTGGTCGCCGTCGTCTCGCAGCCCGACCGGCCCGCGGGCCGGGGCAGGCGGCCGGCGCCGCCGCCCGTGGTGGTCGCCGCGGCCGAGCTGGGGCTGCCGGTGATCCAGGCGGAGCACATCAGCGCCGAGCCTCCCCCGGCCGACGCGGGCGCGGTGGTGGCGTTCGGCCAGATCCTGCGCCCGCCCCTGCTCGGCCGCTACCCGCTCTTCAATGTCCATCCCTCGCTCCTGCCCCGCTGGCGCGGCGCCGCACCGATCGAGCGGGCGCTGATGGCGGGGGACACCGAGACGGGGGTGGCCGTGATCGAGCTCGTCGCAGCGCTGGATGCCGGGCCCATCCACGCGCTCGAGCGCTTCGCCGTCAGGCCCGAGGATGACGCCGGCGCGGTGGCGGCGCGCGCCCTCGACCTGGGGGTGCCACTGCTGGCGCGGGCATTGCGCGGGCAGACGTCCGCTCGCGAGCAGTCCGGAGAAGTCACGTATGCCGCCAAGATCACGCCCGCCGACCGGCGCATCGACTGGGACACGCCGGCGACAGGAGTCGTCGACCAGATACGCGCGCTCTCGCCCCATATCGGCGCCAGAGCCGATCTGGACGCCCAGCCGGTCACGCTCTGGAAGGCGCGCGTCTCCGTCACGCCCACCGTGTCGGTGCCAGGCACCGCATCGGCCGCCGGCACGGAGTCGTTGCAGATTGCGTGCGGAGAGGGGGCGATCGAAGTGCTCGAGCTGCAGCCGGCCGGGAAGCGGCGCATGACGGTCGGCGAGTATCTGCGCGGCCTGCGCACGCCGCCGGCGCGGGCGACATGAGTGCGCGCATGGTCGCCTACGAGGTGGTGCGGCGGACGTTCGAGGAGGGCGCGTACGCCGACCGGGCCTTTCCGCCCGAGGCCGAGAAGGCAAAGCTCGACGAGCGCGACCGCCGCCTGGCAATGCGCCTCGCCTACGGGACCGTCCAGCGCGTCCGCACGCTGGACTACGCCATGGAGGCGCTCGCTTCGCGGCCCCCGGGACAGCTGCAGCCGACCCTGCGGGCGGCGCTTCGCCTGGGCGCATATCAGATCCTGTTTGCCGGGGGCATCCCTGACCGGGCCGCCGTCAACGAGACGGTTGAACTGGCCAAGGTCGTGGCCGGCCGGCACACAGCCGGACTTGCAAACGCCGTCCTGCGCCGCGTCGCCGAGGCAGGCCCCGAGTGGGTCGAGACGCTGCGGCCCGCTCTGCGCCACTCGTATCCCGACTGGATCGCCGGGGAGTGGACGGCCATGTTTGGCGAAACCGAGGCCGCGGCCCTGATGGCCGCCCAGAACGAGCCCCCCGAGCTGGCGGTGCGGGTGAACGCCCTCCGGCCGGGCCCGCTCGACCTGGGCGTCGCGGCACACGGCGATCCGGAGCTGCCCGAGGCGCTGGTGCTCGACGCGCCCTTCGACGTGGCCGCCAGCCGGGAGCTGGCCGAGGGCGCCATCTGGCCGCAGTCGCGCGGATCGATGCTGGCGGCGCGCCTGCTCGCCCCGGAGCCCGGCATGCGCGTGCTCGACCTGTGCTCGGCGCCGGGCGGCAAGGCCGGCCAGCTGGCGGCGCTGATGGGCGACCGCGGCGAGCTCGTCTGCGTCGAGCGCCACCCGGGCCGGGCCGCAGCACTCGAGGGCACCCTGCACTCCCAGGGTGTGACCTGCGCGAAGGTCGTCGTCGCCGACGCGCTCGAGTTCGCCGAGGCGGGGTTCGACCGCATCCTGCTCGACCCGCCGTGCTCCGGCCTCGGCGTCCTGGCCGGCCGGCCCGATGCCCGCTGGCGGCGGACGCTCGCCGACGCCCGCGACCTCGCGGGCCTGCAGCGGCAGCTGCTCGATCATGCCCGCGGGCTGCTCGTGGCCGACGGGCGGCTGGTGTACTCGGTGTGCACGATCCGCCGCGAGGAGTGCGCCGGCGTCGTGCCCGGCGGCCGCCAGACGCTGCCACACCGCGATCACACCGACGGCTTCTACATCGCCGTGGCGGGGTGAGGCAATCCACTACAGTGGCGCCGATGCGCTCGTGGCCGCAAGACGTGCAGGTTGCGCCCTCGATCCTCTCCGCCGACTTCAGCCGCATGCGCGAGCAGGTGAGCGAGGTCATGGAGGCCGGGGCGCGGGTGATCCACATCGACGTGATGGACGGTCATTTCGTGCCCGTGATCACCTTCGGGCCGAAGATGATGGCCGACATCGCCGAGGTGATCCGGAGCTACGACGGCTTCGCCGACGTGCACCTCATGATCGAGCAGCCGGAGCGGCACCTGTCCCAGTTCGCCGAGGCCGGGGCCGACAGCATCACCGTCCACATCGAGACCTGTCCGCACGTGCATCGCACCCTGCAGCTGATCCACGAGCTGGGGTGCAGGGCGGGGGTCACCCTCAACCCGGGCACGCCGGTGGAGGCGATCGCCGAGGCGGCGCGCTACGCGGACGTGCTCCTGTGCATGAGTGTCAACCCGGGCTGGGGTGGGCAGAAGTTCATCCCGGCGACGCTCGACCGGCTGCCGCAGATGCGCGCGCTCGCGGCGGCCCGCGAGGGCGTTGCCGTGGAGGTCGACGGCGGCATCCACGCGGCCACCATCGCCGCCGCACACCGCGCCGGCGCGAACATCCTGGTTGCAGGCTCGGCGATCTTCGGGGCCGCCAGCCCCGCGGAGGCCTACCGCGATCTCGCGGATGGGGTGGCGGTGGCCGGCGCGCACACGCGCCCGTGATCGACGCGGCCGACCGCGTCCATCTCGAGCGATGCTTCGAACTGGCCGAGCGCGGCCGTCGTACCGCGGCGCCCAATCCGGTCGTCGGGGCCGTTGTCATGCGCGCAGGAGTCGTCCTCGGCGAGGGCTGGCACGAACGTCCCGGCGGCGATCACGCCGAGCTTGCGGCACTGCGGGCGGCCGGAGATGCCCGCGGCGCAACCGTGTACGTGAACCTCGAGCCGTGCAGCCACCACGGCCGCACACCGCCGTGCGCGGACGCCCTGATCGCCGCCGGGGTCGCGCGGGTGGTCACTGCGATGATCGATCCGAGCGCCAAGGTGAACGGCGCCGGGGCGCAGCGGCTGCGCTCCGCGGGCATCGAGGTTGAGATCGCAGGCGGCGACATCGAGCGAGCCGCCCGCCGCCAGAACGCCTGGTGGCTGACGCTGGCGCTCCTGCACCGGCCCCACGTCACCTACAAGGCGGCGATCAGCGCCGACGGGCGCACGGCGTCCCCGTCCGGCCCGCGCTGGATCTCCTCGCCCGAGAGCCGCTCCCGGGTGCACGAGTTGCGCGCCGCCATGGGCGCGGTCGCCGTCGGCATCGGCACCGTCCTCGCCGACGATCCCCTGCTGACGGCCCGCGACGTCGACCCCCCGGCCGAGCGCCAGCCGCTGCGCGTGGTGTTCGACCGCCACGCCCGCCTGCCGCCCGCCTCCAGGCTGGCGGCGAGCGCCGGGCCGGATACGCCGGTGCTGGTGGTGTGCGAGCCGGGTACCGCACCCGTGGCGGCTGCGGGTGTCGAGATGCTGCGGGCCGCGTCGCCGGCCGAGGCGCTTGCCGAGCTCGGCCGCCGCCGGATCTCCGCGCTTCTCCTCGAGGGTGGAGCGACGCTCGCAACGGCACTCCACGCCGCCGGCCTGATCGACCGGCTGATGGTGTTCACCGCGCCGATCGAGCTGGGTCAGGGGCCGGGTCTGTTCACGCGGCCGGTCGAGCTGCCGGCGCCGGTGAGCAGTTCGCGCTCCGGCCCGGATATCCTGACGGTGACCGAGCTTCGGGAGCCCTAGCAGCACATGTTCACCGGCATCGTTCACGAGATGGGCCGCATCGAGGAGATCGCCGCCACGCCCGCGGGGGCACGGCTGCGGCTCGCAGCGGCGGCGACCGCGGCCGACTGCGGGCTCGGTGACTCGGTCTCGATCGACGGGTGCTGCCTGACCGCGGTCGAGGTGGCCGACGGGCGGATTGCCTTCGAGGCGGTGGCCGAGACCTTGCGGCGCACCACCCTGGGCGACCTCGTGCCCGGCGACGCGGTCAACATCGAGCCCGCCATGCGCCTCGGCGACCGCATGGGCGGGCACTGGGTGCAGGGACATGTCGACGGCGTCGGGGAGGTGACCGCGGTCGCCCCCGACGGCGATGGAGTGCTGGTGACGTTCACGGCCCCGCCCGCCGTCCTCCGTTACACCATCGAGAAGGGCTCCGTGTGCGTCTCCGGCGTCAGCCTGACGGTCACCGCCCTCGATGAGGAGACGTTCACGGTCGCGCTCGTCCCGCACACGCGGGCGGTGACGACCCTCGGCCGGATGGCGCCCGGCGCCCGGGTGAATCTCGAAGCCGACCTGCTCGGCAAGTACGTCGAAAAGCTGGTCGGAGGCGCTGCCCTGGTACCATCGAGGCAGTCCTCATGACCATGAATACCGAGTACCAGGAAGCGTATCCCGAGCTCGACTCCTCGACGTTTGCGACGGTCGAGGAGGCGATCGCCGAGGTGCGCGCCGGGCGGATGGTGGTCGTGGTGGACTCGCCCGACCGCGAGAACGAGGGCGATCTGTGCATGGCCGCCGAGCATGTGACTCCGGCGGCGATCAACTTCATGGCCACGCACGCCCGTGGGCTGATCTGCCTCGCGCTCGAGGAGAGCCGCTGCGACGAGCTCGGCCTGTACCCGATGACGAGCCACAACGAGACGCCGCTCGGCACGGCGTTCACCGTCTCGGTGGAGGCACGCACGGGCGTGTCGACGGGGATCTCCGTCGGCGACCGGGCGCACACCATCCGCGTGGTGATCGACCCGGCCACGAAGCCGAGCGATCTCGTGCAGCCCGGGCACATGTTCCCGCTGCGGGCGCGCGGCTACGGCGTGCTCGAGCGGATGGGGCAGACCGAGGCGTCGGTCGACCTCGCCCGCCTGGCCGGGCTCACGCCCGCCGGCGTCATCTGCGAGATCATGAACGACGACGGCACGATGGCACGCGTGCCCGACCTGGTGCAGTACTGCAAGCACCACGGGCTGAAGATGATCACGGTGTCCGACCTGGTCGCCTACCGGCGCCGCACCGAGCGCCTGGTCGAGCGGATCGCCGTCGCCGACCTGCCCACCAAGTACGGCCCGTTCGCCGCCTACGGATACCGGTCGGTGATCGACGGCCAGCAGCACGTCGCGCTCGTGTGCGGCGAGGTGGATGGGAAGGCCGACGTGCTCGTGCGCGTCCATTCGGAGTGCCTGACGGGCGACGTCTTCGGGTCGTTCCGGTGCGATTGCGGCGACCAGCTCGAACGGGCGATGTCGCAGATCGCCCAGGCCGGCTGCGGCGTGCTCCTGTACCTGGCCCAGGAGGGGCGGGGCATCGGCCTCCTGAACAAGCTGCGGGCGTACGAGCTGCAGGAGCACGGCATGGACACGGTCGATGCCAACCTCCACCTCGGCTTCCCGGTCGACTCACGCGACTACAGCGTCGGCTACCAGATCCTGGCAGACCTCGGCCTGACGTCGATCCGCGTTCTGACGAACAATCCGCGCAAGCTCGAGGGCCTGGACGGGTACGGGCTCACGATCACCGAGCACCTGCCCATCGAGGCCGAGCCGAACACCTTCAACGCCGACTACCTGCGCACCAAGCGGCAGCGGATGGGCCATACCCTGCATCACCAGGGTCTACGGCTCGATGGTGACGACACCCCGGAGCGGCCGCGTTGAGCGAGCAGGGGGCGGGGACGCTGCGCGCGCCCGCGGGCTGCCATGCCGTCGAGCTGCGCCCGCTGGCGGACATGGCCGTCGCCGTGGTGGCCTCCCGCTACAACGCCGATGTCGTGCAGCGGCTGCTGGACGGCGCGGTGGAACGGCTGGTCGAGCACGGCGTGTCGCACGATCAGATCACCATCGTGTTCGTGCCCGGCGCGTGGGAGCTGCCCCTGGCCTGCAGGCGCCTGGCCGAGGCGGGCGGCCACCAGGCCGTGATCGCGCTCGGCTGCGTCGTTCGCGGTGACACGCCGCATTTCGAGTACGTGTGCCGCGAGGCCTCGCGGGGCGTGATCCAGGCGTCACTCGACACCGGCCTTCCGGTCAGCTTCGGGCTGCTCACCACCGACACGCTCGAACAGGCCGAGGCGCGCGCCGGCGGGAGCGTCGGGAACAAGGGCGCCGAGGCGGCCGATGCGGCCGTCGTGATGGCGCAGCTGATGCGCGCGCTGCCTCGCGGCCACCGCCGCGTGTGAGCGCTCCCCGGCTGCTGGTCACCGGCGGCTCGGGCTACCTGGGCGGCGAGATCGTCCGGCGTGCTGCGGCGGCCGGGTGGAGTGCCGTCGGCACCTGCTTTCGCAGCCCTGGCGACACACCGCTCGATGTGCGCGACCGGGCGGCCGTCGAGGCGGTGACGGCAACCGTCCGGCCCGACCACGTCATCCACACCGCCTACCTCCAGGACGGTCCCGACGCGTGGGCGACCAACGTCGACGGCACGGCCAACGTCGCCGCGGCGGCAGCCGGTGCGGGAGCGCGGCTCGTGCACATCTCGACGGACCTCGTCTTCGCCGGTCGCGCCGGCCGGCCATACCGCGAGGACGATCCGGCCGAACCCATCCTGGAATATGGTCGCGCCAAGGCGGCGGCCGAGCGCGCCGCGCTGGCCGAGTATCCGGGCGCCGTGGTCGTGCGCACCTCGCTGATCTATGGCGGTGAGGAGCTGTCAGGCCACGAGCGCCGCATCCTCGACGTCGCCGACGGGATCGCCGACTACGCGTTCTTCACCGACGAGCTGCGCTGCCCGGTGCGGGTGTCGGATCTCGCCCGCGCGCTGCTCGCCCTGGCGCCGACCGTCGCGACCGGGCCGCTGCACCTGGCCGGTGCCGACGGCGTCAGCCGGTACGAGTTCGCCTGCCTCGTGGCCGCCGCCCACGGCCGCCGCACCGACCACCTCCGCACCACAACCAGCGCCGAGACGGCCCCCGGGCGGCCGCGTGACTGCAGGCTCGATTGCGGGCGGGCGACCGCGCTCCTGGGCAGCCCGCTGCCGGGCGTACGGAGCGTGCTCGCGGTCCGACCGGCGTCGCCCCCCGTCAGGTGAGTGGCACGCCGTGCCGCAATCTGTACCATGGGCTTGTGGGCCTTGGCAGGTTGACCGTGGTGTTCGTGGGCGTGCTGGCGACGATGTCACCGCTCGCCGCCGTTGCGACGGCGAGTGCTGCCCCGCCCCCGGCGACGGTGATTGCGACCACGTCCACACCTGTCGTCACGCTGGCGGTGGGTGGCGGCAGGGTGGCGTTCCGGACGCGGCGCAAGGACTGGTTCGGAAATGTCTGTCACGCTGTGCATGTCGTCGCGCTCGAGGGCGGCCGGCTGGCGACGCCGCGGCGCTGTCCGGTGGTCGGCCACTCCATGGGACATGCCTTCATCCCCGAGGACGGCGGGACCGGGGTCGCCGTGTCGGCGCGGTCGCTCGCCTACGACTCGATCGCCGTCGGGCCGCTGAACGCCACTCACGATGAGGCTTACTCGTTTCTCTGGCGTGTCGGCCGCGGCGGGCGGCGGCGACTTGCGAGCGAGTCCTACGAGGTGACCTGCTGGGGGACGAGCGTGGGGCGGTTTGCCGTCGCAGGGGGAATCGCGTTCACGCGTACCACCGAGACCGAGGTTGACCCGGCGATGGAGTGCCAGCTCGGCTCGGGTGGCGGCCCCGGGGTCTCCTCGATGACCGGGGCCGACCTGCGGTACGTCGCCGCAGGGACGACGGCGGTCAGGGTGATCCCCGGCGCCCCGGGCGCTGCCCGCATCGCCGCTTCGGGGACAACGGTGGCCATCCTGCCGCTGCAACTGCCGCAGCCGATGGGGGACGCGATCAGGTCTCCGGATGCGCGGCTGAGCGAGGTGCAATCCTGGGACCTCGCGGCCGGCACTCGCAGGTGCAGCGCGGCCCTCGCCGCTCCCGCCGCCGCGGTGGCCATCAACGGCCGCGAGATGGCTGTCCTCGTCCCGGGGGCGGGCGGAAACCACCTTGTCCGCCTGTCCTCTCACACCTGCCGGAAGCTGGGCCGGCGGCCCTTGCCCACCGGAGTCCGGGCCGAGGTCGCGCTCGGCCGGCGGTTTGCAGCCTGGGCGACGGCGCGGTCAGTGTTCACGCTCGACCTGACCACGGGCCGCGTGACTCGTGTCCACACCGGGACGCTCGCGCCGCAGGGCCTGGCCATCACCGGCGGATCCCTCGTGTGGTGGGTGAACGGGCCCGGCCACAGCCGGGTTCTCCGCATGCGCCTGCCCTGACGACCCTCGACCGGCTCGACCGGTCGGCTCTGGGGCGCGGCGGCGGCGCCGCGGGGCGGTGCGCTGCCCGGCGTGCTGGCGCGGGGACGAAGCGCCTCGCTTGCAGGGAAATGCCAATTGACGCTCGCTGCAATTGTCAATTGGCCCTAGCCCACCCGATGTCCATCCAGCAGTCTGGTCACGACCTCGAGGCCGCGAGCCTCGAGCCCCTCGGGTGGACGGGGAAGGATCAGCGTGGCGATACCCACAGCCGCGGCTCCCCCGTCATGGGAGGCTCGGTCGCCCACCATCAGGGCGTCCTCCGGGAGAACCTCAAGCGCGTCGAGCGCCAGCGTGAACATGCGCGCGTCCGGCTTCTGGATGCCGTGTTCGAAGGACAGAACCCAGGCATCGACGAGCTCGGCGATTCCGTGCGCCGCGAGCACAGGGCGCAGGTCCACGTGAAAATCACTGACGAGGGCGATCCTCACGCCGCGTGCCCGGATCTCGCGGATGACCCCTTCCGCGTCAGGGTAGAGGGGATGATTGGCCGGGTCGGCGTCGAGTCCGTACAGCGTCTCGCTGAGCTCCGCATCGAGCCCATGGCGGACGAAGACTCCCAGCGTCGCCTCGCGGTGCCCCTCCGCCGAGGAGTCGATGTCAGGCAGGTCGCCGGCCTCCTCCAGCGCAGTCTCCGCCTGGCGTAGGACGTCCGCGGTCGCGGGGCGATCGATCAACGCGAATGCGCGCTCAGCCCACCAGCGAGGCGGCGGACTGTGCGCCAACGTCCCCCGCCAGTCGAAGAGAACGGCTCGGCGCGGAGTCACTGGCGCAGTGTGCCATTTCTCCCTCTATGCCGGTTTTCGCTGCCGCGAGCCAACCCAACAGCCAATTGGCATTCTCTGCGTCCGCCAATTGACACTCACCCCGAAAAAAAACGCCCCCTACGGCCCGAGTCGCTCGACCGCCCACTCGTCACCCTCGCGCCGGTAGCGAAAGCGGTCGTGGAGGCGGTCGTCGCCGTGCTGCCAGAACTCGTAGACGGACGGCACGAGCCGCAGCCCGCCCCATTCCTCGGGGCGGCGCACCTTGCCGTCGGGGTGGCGGGCGGCGAGCTGGGCGACCGCGTCCTCGAGGACGGCGCGGCTCTCGACCGGCCGGCTCTGGGGCGAGGCGGCGGCACTGAGCCGGCTTCCGGGCGGCCGGGTGGCGAAGTAGGCGTCCGACTCGGCGGCGTCGATGCGGTGCACGGCGCCCTCGATGCGCACCTGGCGGTTCAGGTCGGGCCAGTGGAACAGCATCGCCGCGCGCGGGTTCTGGGCGATCTCCTGGCCCTTGCGGCTGAAATAGTTCGTGTAGAAGACGAACCCGCGCTGGTCGAAGCCCTTCATGAGCACCATGCGCGCCGCCGGGGCGCCGGCCGCGGTGGCCGTTGCCAGTACGACCGCCTCGGGCACGGGAACGGCGTCGGTGGCCTGCGCGTACCACGAGGCGAACTGGCGCAGCGGGATCGCGGTCGAGGTCGGCTCGGCGCAGAGGAGCGCCGCTCACACGGCTTTCTGCACCTTGCCGCCCTTGAGGCAGCGGGTGCAGACGTAGGCCCGAGTAGGCGAGCCGTCAAGCATGATCCGGATGTGCTGAAGGTTGGGGTTGAAGCGGCGCTTGGTCGCCACCATCGAGTGGCTCCGGTTATGGCCGAACCCCGGCTTCTTGGCACAGATCACGCATACTCTGGACACGGCCGCGGAGTATAGATGATGAATTCGCCGCCCTGACGCAACCGGGAGCGGCGAACGAGCGTCTGAACGACTGATGGTGCACACGTCGGTCAGTGTCGCCCGATCGGCGTCCCACACGGGCACGTCCGGCTCCGTCTCGTTCGCCGACGAGGTGATCGCCCAGATCGTCGGGCTGACGGTTCTGGAGTGCTACGGCGTGGTCGGCATGGCCGCGACCAGCCTGACGCGCGGAGTCGCCCACCTGCTCAGCCGCGATCGCCTCACCCAGGGCGTGAGCGTACGCTGGGAGGGGGACGCGCTCGCCATCGACCTGTACGTTGTGGTTGAGTTCGGTCTCAACCTGGCCGAGGTGGCGGCGAATCTCCGCTCGCGGGTGAAGTACCAGGTCGAGAAGCTGACCGAGCTCCGGGTGTCCTCCCTCCAGATCCACATCCAAGGTGTGAAGCGCACCGCATGAGCGATGCGCACCGGATCGCGCTCGCCGCGGCCCGTGGTGCGGCGGCGGCCATCGACGCCAGCCGTGGCCACCTGAACGATCTGAACGTCTATCCGGTGCCGGACGGCGACACCGGCTCGAACCTCGCCGAGACGGCGCGGGAGCTGGCGGACGGGCTCGAATCGGTGACCGCCGACGGCGTCGCACCGGTCGCCGCCGCCGCCAAGCGAGCGGTGCTGATGGGCGCCAGCGGCAACAGCGGCGCGATCCTCTCCCAGATCGTCGGCGGCTTCGCCGACGTGGTCGGCGCGGCACCGGCCCTCGACTCCCACACGCTGGCGCGGGCGCTGCGGTCGGCCTCCGACGCCGCGTACCGCCCGGTGCGGCTGCCGATCGAGGGCACCATGCTCACCGTCATCCGCGAGATGGCGGAGACGGCCGAGCAGCAGGCCGGCGCCGACCTGGACGTGGCGATCGACGAGGTGCTCGCGGCGGCCGCAAGGAGCGTCGTTCGCACCCAGTCGATGCTGGCGGTGCTGCGCGATGCCGGAGTGGTCGACGCCGGCGCCGCGGGCCTGGTCGAGTTCTGCCGCGGCGCGGTCGCCGGCGCACGGGGTGAGCACATCCACGCTCCGCTGGAGGCGATCGACCGGCCGCTCAGCATCGAGGCCGTCCACCAGGAGGAGTCCCAGTACCGCTACTGCACGTCGTTCCTGCTCGAGGGCGACGCGATCGACCGCGACCGGCTCGAACGCCAGCTGGTCGAGATGGGCGACTGCCTGCTGGTCGTGGGCGAAGCGCCGATGTGCCGCGTCCACCTGCACACCGACGACCCCGGGGCGGCCCTCACGCGCGCCGTCTCGATGGGCAGCATCGACCGCGTCTCGATCGCCAACATGCAGGAGCAGACGCGCCAGCGCGAGCAGCGGCTCTCGGCCGCGCCGAAGCTCGTGCTGATGGACGGCGGCCTCGCCGACGACGCTCCCCTCACCGCGGAGAACACGGCAATCGTGCTCGACTCGACCGCCGACCTGCCCCATCCCGAGCGCGAGCACCCGAACTGGCGGATGGTGCCGCTGACCGTGCGCTTCGGCGACGAGCAGTTCGAGGACTGGGTCGACCTCCGGCCGGCCGACTTCTACCCGCGGCTGCGAAACGGCGGGCCGCATCCCCAGACCGCAGCTCCCTCGCCCGGCGCCTACATCCGCATGTTCGAGGGCCTGAGCGGCTACTCCCACGTCGTGGTCCTGCCGGTTTCCTCGCGGGTGTCGGGCAGCGTGCAGGCGGCCCGGATCGCCGCCGACGACCCGTCCGCGGCCGGTCGGGTGATCGTCCTCGACGGGCTCTCGGTCAGCGTGGGGACGGGGATGCTCGCCGACGGGGTGCAGCGGCTGCTCGAGGCGGGCACGACCGTGAGCGAGGTCACGGCGTGGGTGGAGCAGGCCCGCGATCGCCTGCGGCTGGTCATCTACGTGGACACGCTCGAGTACCTGCGCCGTGGGGGCCGGATCAGCCGCACGCGCGAGCTGGCCGGAAACATGGTCGGGCTGCGGCCCCTGCTGACGCTGCGCGACGGCGAGATCGCCCTCTACCGGCGGGTCGTCGGCGGGCGCCGGCGGGCCCTGCGCGAGTTCGACTCGTTCCTGTGCGCGAACGCGCCGGCCGACGCCGACGTGCGGGTCGCGCTCGCCCACGCCGACGACGCCGAGGGAGCGCGGCAACTCGCCCGGCGGGTGCAGGAGCTGCGGCCGCGGGCCACCATCGAGCGCGTGTGCGAGCTCGGCGCCGTGGTGGGCACCCATGGCGGCCCCGGGACCCTCGGCCTGCTGGTGCTGGCGGAGCCTTGATCAGAGGGTTTGCGGGCTCCCAGCTGCCCGAGGACGGGTTCCCGCGGCCACGCTCGGCTCCGGAACCGGCCCACCTGCGGGAGCCGGCCACCTCCCGGCGCACGCTCGCGACCGCGCTGCGCGGCCTGCGTCCCCGGCGCGTGGTGACCGTCGACGACCTGCTCGAGCACGTCCCATTCCGGTACGAGGACTACCGCTCCCAGCGCCTGCTGGCCGAGATGGCGCCGGGAGAGGAGGCAACGGTCGTGTGCACCGTCGAGCGGGTGCGGGCACGGCCGACGCGGCGCCGCAACCTGGTGATCGTCGAGGCGTCCGTGCGCGACGCGTCCGGCCCGGGGGTCGTGATCTGGTTCAACCAGCGCTATCTGGCCAAGCAGCTGCAGCCTGGCATGCGGCTCTCGATCCGGGGCGAGCGCCGCCAGACGATCGACGCCGAGATCGTCGCCAAGTCCCACGAGCGCGCCGATGACGAGTCCGGCGGCCTGCACACCTCGGGGCTCGTGCCGGTGTATCCGGCGTCAGAGCGCGTCTCGAGTCGCCAGCTGCGCGCGCTGGCGGACGACCTGCTCATCCATGCGGGCGACCAGGTCGATCCCCTGCCCGACCACACCAAGCAGCGGCGGGCGCTGCCGCTGCGGCGCGATGCGCTGACCGCCTGCCACCGGCCGGAGAGCCAGGATCAGGCGGGCGAGGGCCGGTCGCGGCTCGCGTTCGACGAGCTCTTCCTGCTGCAGCTCGGCATGCTCGAGCGGCGTGCGCGCTTCGATGCGGTCGCGCGAGCGGTGCCGCTGCCCGCACCGGGCGAGCTGTCGGCGCAGTACCGGGCCGCGCTGCCCTTCAAGCTCACCGGCGCCCAGATCCGCGCGATGGCCGCGATCGACGTCGACGTCGCCCGTGACCGGCCGATGCGCCGGTTGCTGCAGGGCGACGTCGGGTCGGGCAAGACGGCGGTGGCGGCGCACGCGCTGGTGCGCGCGGTCGAGAGCGGGGGACAGGGGGCGCTGATGGCACCCACCGAGACGCTTGCGACCCAGCACCTGATCGGCCTCACCGACCTGCTCGTCCCCATGGGCGTGCGCGTGATCGCCCTGATGCAGGGGACGCCGGCGGCCGAGCGGCGGGCGGCGATCGCCGAGGTGGCGGGCGGCGGCCCGCTGGTCGTCGTCGGCACGCACGCGCTGATCCAGGATCAGGTCACGTTCGGGACGCTGCGGGTCGCCGTGGTCGACGAACAGCACCGGTTCGGCGTCGAGCAGCGGCGTGCGCTCGAGGAGAAGTCCCGCGCCGCCACCTCGCCGCACGTCCTGCACATGACCGCGACGCCGATCCCGCGGACGCTGGCGCTGACCGTGTACGGCGACCTCGACGTGTCGGTGCTCGACGAGATGCCGCCGGGGCGGACGCCCGTGGTCACGCGCGTGCTGCCGCTGGGGCGCCGCGACGAGGTGTTCGCGCGCATGCGCCGGCTGCTGGACGAGGGCCGCCAGGCGTACGTCGTCTGCCCGCTCGTCGCCGAGAGCGAGGCCGACCGGGAGGCCGCCGCGGCCGAGTCGGAGGCCGCCCGGCTCGGCGGCGGCGAGCTGCGCGGGTACCGGGTCGCGTGCCTGCACGGCCAGATGGCCGTCGGCGACCGGCGGGCGGTGATGGATGCCTTCCGGCGCGGTGAGACGCAGGTGCTGGTCGCGACCACCGTGATCGAGGTGGGCGTGGACGTACCCAACGCCACCCTCATGGTGATCGAGCAGGCCGACCTCTTCGGCCTCGCCCAGCTGCATCAGCTGCGCGGCCGGGTCGGGCGGGGGGCGCACGAGAGCTTCTGCGTCCTTCTGGCCGACCCGGTGACCGAGGACGCCCGCGCCCGCCTGGATGCGATGGCGCGGACGTCCGACGGCTTCGAGCTGGCCGACGTCGACCTGGAGCTGCGCGGCGAGGGCACGATCCTGGCGGCAAGGCAGAGCGGGATTCCCGAGCTGCGCCATGCCCGCCTGACCCGCCACCGCGCGCTGGCGGCGCAGGCGCGTGAGGAGGCGGCCGCGCTGCTCGCCGCCGACCCTGACCTCACGTCGGCGACCGCCGCGATCGCCACGGCCGCCACCCGGCGGACGTTCGGCGACGACGTCGACTGGCTCGCCCAAGCGTAAGTACCGTGTGCCGATGCGAATCGTGGCCGGCGAACGGAAGGGTGCACGGCTGGCGACGCCGCCGGGCCGGACCACGCGGCCGACCCCCGACCGCGTCCGCGAGGCGCTCTTCGCGATCCTCGGCAATGTGACGGACGCGCGTGTGCTGGAGCCGTTCGCGGGCACCGGCGCACTCGGCTTCGAGGCGCTCTCGCGGGGGGCGGCGACGGTCGCCTTCTGTGAGCTCGACAATGCGGCGCTCGCGGTGCTGCGCGAGAATGCGGCCCGGCTCCGGTACGCTGACCGCTGCACGATCCGGCGCCAGGACGGCCGACGCAGGCTTGCGGCCGACTCTGCTGCCGGAGTGACCTACGACCTGGTGCTGCTCGATCCGCCCTACCGCATGTTGCCCTCACTGACCAACCGTCTCGCCCTCCACCTGCCGGCGCTGCTCGCGCCCGCGGGCCGCGCGGTGCTGGAGTCGGACGCCGGTGAGGCGGCTCCGAAGCTGCCGCTCGAGGTCCTGTCCGAGCGCGCATACGGCGGCACGCGCATCACCGTCGTCGGGCATGTCTGAGTCGATCGCCGTATGCCCGGGTACGTACGACCCCGTGACGAACGGTCACCTCGACGTGATCCGGCGCGCCACGACCCTCTTCGACCGCGTGATCGTGGCCGTCGTCCGGAACCCGCGGCACAAGGACACGACCTTCACTCTGGACGATCGCATCCACTTCATTCAGGAGTCGATCGACAGGACCTCGAACATCACCGTCGAAGGATTCACGACCCTGGTCGTCGAATTTGCCCGTGCCCGCGGGGCGCATGCGATCGTCAAGGGGCTGCGGGCCGTGTCGGATTTCGAGTGGGAGTTCCAGATGAACAACCTGAACAGGGGCATGGCACCCGAAATCGAGACCATTTACCTGATGGCGTCGCCGGAGTACAGTTTCCTGTCGTCGCGCGGGGTACGCGAGATCGCGTCCTTCGGCGGGTCCGTGTCAGACTATGTTCCGGAGCCCGTCGCCCGGCGGCTCATCGAGCTACACGCCAAGGGCGAGATCTGAAGATGGGAGACTGAGCGTTGGACGTCTTGGTGCTGATCGACAAGCTGGACGAACTGGTGCAGAACGCCAAGGGCGTGCCGCTCTCCCAGGACCAGGTGCGGGTGGACCGCGAGGAGATCTGGGAGATCATCGACCAGATGCGCTCCACGATCCCCGAGGAGATCAAGCAGGCCCGCTGGATCGTCAAGGAGCGCCAGGAGATGCTGGCGGAGGCCAAGCGCGAGGCCGAGCGGCTGATCTCGGAGGCGCGCGAGCAGGCCGCCCGCGAGGCGTCCCAGGAAGAGGTCGTGCGGCTGGCCGAGCGCCAGGCGCAGGAGATCCTGGCCGAGGCACGCCGGCACGAGCGCACCGTCCGGCTCGGGGCCGAGGACTACGCCGACAGCATCCTCGAGAACCTGCACACGAACCTCGGCAAGATCATGGTGGCCCTCGAGCGCGGCCGCGAGCAGCTCGCCGCGCGATCGGACGAGCGCACGAGCCCCGCCACGGTCGATGAAGACAACGCTTCGGTCTAGCAGACCCGACTGGGAGGGGCGCGTGCTCGACCTGGAAACGCTGCGGCTCGCACCCGGGGACGTCCGCCGGGTTCAGGTCCCGCTCGAGATCGAGCCACTGCAGTTCGGCGGCCAGACCTACACCGTCGAACCGCCCGACGAGGGCGCGGCGGTGGAGCTGCAGGCGACCACGGACGGGCTCTACCTCAAGCTGCGGTTCGCCGCCGTGGTGGTGGGGCCCTGCTACCGCTGCCTGGAGCCCGCCCGCATCCGGGTCAAGGTGAACGCCTCCGAGTACCAGGCCCGCGGCGCCGACGCGACCGTGGACGAGCTCGCCTGCGAGTACCTCGAGGACGACCGGCTCGATGTCGACGGCTGGGCTCGCGACGCCCTGGTGCTGGCGCTGCCGGGAAAGATCCTGTGCCGGTCGGACTGCGCCGGCCTGTGCCCGCACTGCGGCGTGCGGCTCGAGCCCGGCGCCGACCACGACTGCGCCCCCGCCGAGCCCGACCCCCGCTGGGACGCGCTCCGCAAACTCCTCGAATAGCAACGGGCGCCACAATCGGGGACAGTCCCCGGTTGCGGCGAGTGGGCATGTTGCGACACTCCTGTGACGGATCGCCGGTGGACGGGGACTCCACCCGGCCCGCCCCTCGCTATACTGCGCCGCCGATGGCCGTCCCGAAGCGAAAGACCTCGAAATCACGCCGCGACCGGCGACGCGCAAACACGCGCATCTCCGCGCCCGTGCTGACCGAGTGCCCGCAGTGCCACCACCCGGTGCGTCCGCACCACGTGTGCGCCAACTGCGGCCACTACCGCGGTCGTGAGGTCGAGCCGCTCACGCAAGCAGCGCCCTAGCCGAGGGGACTTCAGGGGATGGCCACGGTCGCGCTTGACGGCATGGGTGGTGATCACGCCCCCGCCGGGATCGTCGCAGGCGCGCTGGATGCGGCCGCCGACGGCGTGCATATCCTGATCTGCGGCGTGCGCGAGCAACTCGAGGCCGAGCTCGGCGGCGCCGCCGGCATCGAGATCGTGGACGCGGCCGACGTGATCGGCTCGACCGAGGAGTCCGCCGCCGCGGTGCGGGCGAAGCCGGGCTCGTCGATGGTGACCGCGTGCCGGCTGGTGCGGGACGGGTCGGCCGAGGCCGTCGTGTCGGCCGGGCCGACCGGGGCGATGCTGGCCGCCTCCCTGCTTCACATCGGCCGGATTCGCGGCATCTCGCGACCGGGCATCGGCGTGCCCCTGCCGGCACTCGGCGGGCCCTGCCTCCTGATCGACTCCGGGGCGAACTCCGATGCGCGGGCCGAGAACCTGCTCCAGTTCGGGATCATGGGGTCGCAGTTCATGCGCGACGTGATGGGCGTCGCCGAGCCGAGCGTGGGCCTGCTCTCGATTGGCGAGGAGCCGACCAAGGGCAACGCGGTCACGATCGAGGCTCACGGACTGCTGGCGGCGGCGGAGGGCCTGAACTTCACCGGCAACTGCGAGGGCCGCGACGTTCTCACGGGCCGGTTCCAGGTGGTCGTCGCCGACGGATTTGCGGGAAATGTGCTCCTGAAGGGCCTCGAGGGCGCCGCGACGGCGCTTCTGTCGGAGGTGCGGCGCGCGGCGGAGTCGAGCCCGCGGGCGAAGATCGGCGGCCTTCTGCTGCGCCCGGCCCTGCGCGCTATGCGCGACCGCACCGACCCCGACACCACCGGCGGGGCGTACCTCCTCGGCCTGCGCGGCCCGGTCGTGATCGCGCACGGCAACGCCGGCCGCAAGGGGATTGCGAACGCGATCCGGATCGCCGCCCGAGGAGCGGAGGTCGGCGTGGCCGCGGGGCTGGCCGAACGGCTCGCACCGGAGCGTCCCACTTCTGACTTGCAGCCGCCTGCGGCGACCAATACAGTCCCGCAGGTTGCGGCCCCTGAGATTGGAGACCAGTGACGATCAACCGTGAGGAGGCGCTTGAGCGCGTCCGCAGTATTCTCGTCGAGCAGCTCGGCGTGGACGAGGAGCAGGTGACCGACGATGCGTCGTTCCAGGGCGATCTGGACGCAGACTCGCTGGACCTGGTCGAGCTGATCATGGAGCTCGAGGACCAGTTCGGCCTCAAGATCTCCGACGAGGATGCACAGAAGATCGCGACGGTCGGTGAGGCCGTCGACTACGTCGTCGCCCACAGCTGATCGTTCCCAGGCGTCCGGCTCCCTCCGGATCCTGATCGACCGGCTCCCCGAGCCGCTTCGCCTGCTGGTCTTCACCCACGCCTCGTGGGCGCAGCGGCGTGCCGACTCCTACGAGCGGCTCGAGTTCCTGGGCGATGGCGTGCTCGGGCTCGTGATCGCCCACCACCTGTACGACCGCTTTCCCGACCGGGCTGAGGGGGATCTGGCGAAGGTGCGGGCGCACGTCGTCTCGCGCCAGAGCTGCGCGGCCGTCGCCGCCGACCTGCACCTGGGCGACGACGTCCGGGCGCGCGGTGCCGGGCTCGGGACGGCCACGGTCGAGCTGGACACGCTCGCGGCGTCGCCGGGGGTGCTGGCCGCGGTCGTGGAGGCGGTGGTCGGAGCGGCCTATCTGGAGTTCGGCCTGGATACGGTGGCCGGTGCGGTCGTGGAGGCCTTCTCGGGCCGGATCGAGTACGCCCTGGCCGAGCACGTCGACCACAAGACCGTGCTCCAGGAAGAGCTTGCACGTCGGGGGGCGTCGGTAACGTATGCGGTAGCCGATGTGTCCGGTCCTCCGCACCAGCGTTGGTTCACATCCGTGGCTCTGGTCGAAGGACAAGAGCTGGGGCGCGGCTCCGCGCGCAGCAAGAAGGCCTCCGAGCAGGAGGCCGCCCACGTCGCGCTCGAGAGCCTCGACCGCGCGTCGACTCCGGCCATCTAGGGCCCGCGTGCCCGCCGCCCGGAGCCGTTCGTGCACCTGAAGGCCCTGCGCATGCGCGGGTTCAAGTCGTTCCCGGGCACCGTCGAGCTCCAGTTCGAGCCGGGTATCGCCGTCGTGGTCGGTCCCAACGGCAGCGGCAAGTCCAACATCGCCGATGCGCTGCAGTGGGCGATGGCGGTGCAGTCCCCCTCGCAGCTGCGCGCCCCCACGGGCCTCGACGTGCTCTTCGGCGGCTCCGACAGCCGCCCGCCCGCGGGAGTGTGCGAGGTCGAGCTGGTGCTCGACAACCAGTGCGCCACGCTCCCGCTCGAGTTCGGCGAGGTGTCGGTGATGCGCCGGCTCGACCGCGGGGGCGAGAGCGAGTACCTGGTGAACCGCGCCCGCGTCCGCCGCCTGGACGTCCTCGAGCTGCTCGCCGACACCGGCCTTGGGCGCGAGATGCACTCCGTGATCGGCCAGGGCCGGGTCGACGAGATCCTCACCTCCAAGCCGTACGAGCGCCGCCGCTTCGTCGAGGAGGCGGCAGGGCTCGGCAAGTACCAGCGCCGCCGCACGCGGGCCGAGGCGAAGCTGGCCCGTGTCGGCACGGAGCTCGAGCGGGCGCGCGATCTGGAGCGCGAGGTGCGCGCGCGGCTGCGGCCGCTGCAGCTGCAGGCGACGGCGGCCGACCGGGCCGCGCGGCTGGGTGACGAGATCGCCGCCGGCCGCCTGCGCCTGCTCGCCTCCGACATGCTGGGTGAGCAACTGCGCGCCGACGCTGCCCGGGCACGGCTTGACGAGGCGCGCGCCGCCCAGGCCGAGGTCGATGCCCGCCTGGCCGCCGTCGGTGAGCGCCGCAGCCGGGCGGAGGCCGAGCTGACAGGCCTCGCGGCCGAGCAGGAGCGGGCGAGCCGCGGCTACTACGACTTCGAGACGGCACGCGAGCGGCTGGCCGCCGCCCGCCGCCGGCTCGAGCAGGCGGGAGCGGCGCTGGGCCGCACCCACGTCCGCGGTGCGGCCCTTGCCGACCGCCTCGGGCTCGATGCAGAGCGGCTCCTGGCCGAGGCCGCCGAGGCGTCCGAGCAGGCCGCTGCAAGCCTGTCCGAGGCCGATCGTCTGGCCACCGTCGACGCGGGGGAGGCACGCGAGGCCGCCGCGGCAGCCGAGACGGCCCTGTCTGCATCGCTCGACGCTCGCCGCGCCCTCGCCGAAGCGCAGGGCCACGCCGGCACGGCCCGGCTCGAGGCCGACCGCAGTGCGGCGCGCGCCGGGGAGCTGCAGGCGCGCATGGCGACTCTTGCCGCCGCCGCCGCCGGGGCCGCCGGCGGCCTGGCCGAGGGTACGCAGGAGGCCGACCGGCTCGAGGCTGTTGCGGTCGCTCTTCGCGCCGAGCTCGAGAGCGCTTCGACGGCCGCCGAGCGCGCCCGGGCAGAGGCCGACCGCACCGCCGACGTGCACAGGGCGGCGCGGGCCGCCGCAGACGAGGTCGGCCACCGCCACCAGCTGTTGCGCACGCGCCTGGAGGCGCTCGAGCAGGCGCTCGACCGCGGCGAGGGCCTGACCCCGGCGGTGCGCGCCCTCAAGGCTGCCGGCGCCAAGCTCGTGGTCGCAGGCGTCGAGGCCCAGCCGGGATACGAGCGCGCGGTGGCGGCGGGGCTGGGCTGGCGCGCGGGCGCCGTGGTGGCCGAGCGCCTCTCCGACGCGCTGGCGGTGCTTGCCGATGCCGGCGGAGAGGTGGCCGTGGTGCTCGCGAGCACCCGCCCACCCGCCGCGTCGCTTCCACCCGCTCCCGGCGCGCGGCCGCTGATCGAGCTGGTCACGGTGCTCGACCCGGTCGCCGGCCGCCTGCTCGAGGGCGTGTGGCTGGTGGACGATCTGACCCAGGTCGATCACGGCGTCGCGGTGACCAGTGCGGGCGAGGGCATCGACGCCGACCGTGGCGAGCTGTGGCGCACCGGCGACGCGGGCGAGGCCGCCTGGATGGCCGCCCGGGCCGAGCGAGACCAGCTTGCGGCGCAGGACGCCGCCCTGGCGGCCGAGCATCGCGCGGCCGCGGTCGCAGCCGACTCCGGCGCGGCCGAAGCGCAGGCGGCGGCGGTGCTCGACGAGCAGGCCCAGGCGGGGGTGGCACAGGCGCGGGCGCGCGAGCTCGCCGCGGCCGACGAGGCGCGTGCCGCCGCCGCGCGCCGCGACCGGCTGGCCGACGAGGTCACGCGGGGCGAGAGTGCACGGGCGGCGGCCGAGCGCGACCACGCCGCTGAGTCCGCCCGTGGCATCCAGCTCGAACAGGAGGCCGCCCGGCTCGAGGCGCAGGCGGAGCAGCGCGCAGCGGCCGCCCAGGCCGCCGACCACCGCCACGCGGCGCTCGACATCCGCCGGCGCGAGCTGGCCGAGGCGGCGGCCCGCGTCGCCGCCGAGGAGGCCGGCCTGCGCGAGCGCGCCGACCGCTTCCGGCGCGACTCGAGCCGCCTGCAGGCCGCCGGCGAGCGAGCCCGCGCCGGCGCCGCCGGCGCGGTGGAGATGGGGGCGATCGGCGTGGCCCTCGAGCTGCGCGCCCAGGCGATGGGCGAGACGCTGGCGCGCGCCTCCGCTGCCGCCGAGCTCCTGCGCATCCCGGCCCGGGCGGGTGTCGAGGTGATCGAACAGCGGGCGGGCGCGCTTGCGGTCGAGCTGCAAGCCTGCGCCACCGAAGAGGCCGGGGTGCAGACGACGGCGCGTTCCGTCACGGCCACCGCTACCGAGATCGAGGTCGATCTGACCCGCTGCACCGACCGCATCGCCGAGCTCGGCCGCAGGCACGGGGAGATCGCCGCCGAGCTCGACTCACCGCCGCCGGCGCCCGAGGAGCCGCTTGCCGCCGACGAGCGGGCGGCCGTTGCCGCCCGGCTCGAGCGGCTGGAGCGCCGGCGCGAGAGTCTCGGAGCGGTGAACCCGCTGGCCGCGGAGGAGTACGACGCCGAGGGGCGGCGCGCGGGCGAGCTCACCGAGCAGTGCGCCGACCTCGAACGGTCGCTGCGCGAGCTGCGAGGGCTGATCCGCGACCTCACCCAGACGATCGACCACCGGTTCAACGAGACCTTCGAGCAGGTGGCGCACAACTTCACCGACGTCGTCCGCACGCTCTTCCCCGGCGGCTCGGGCCGCCTGCGGCTGACCCACGACGTCGGCGACGTCGTCTCGGCCGCTCCCAAGGGCGACGACGAGCCCGTGGTCGAGGAGCCGGCCCGGCCCGATGAGCCCGGCATCGAGCTCGAGGTGAAGCCCGCGGGCAAGCGCATCGAGGCCCTCTCGCTACTCTCGGGCGGTGAGAAGGCGCTGACCGCGATCGCGTTCCTGTTTGCCCTGCTGCTCACCAAGCCCTCGCCGTTCTACGTGCTGGACGAGGTCGAGGCGGCGCTCGACGATGCCAACATCGAGCGGTTCCTCGACCTCCTGCGCGCCTATCAGGATCGGGCCCAGTTCATCGTCATCACCCACCAGCGGCGCACGATGGAGGTCGCCGACGTGCTCTACGGGGTGACGATGGCCGGTGACGGGGAGTCGAAGGTGCTCTCGCGGCGGGTGGCGGCCGAGGTCGAGCTCCGGCCCGCCGCGGGCGACGCTTAGCCCCGGCCAGGATCGCGCTGCATGAGGCGCTCGTAGCGGTGGAAGCCGAACCGCTCGTACAGCGATCCCGCGTCGCGCGTGTGCAGGATCCACGTCCGCTCGGCGTAGGGGCCGTGGTCGACGATCTCGCGTACGAGCTCGACGCCGAGGCCGCGGCCGCGATGCTCGGGGAGGACGTAGACGTCCGCCAGGTAGACGAACCGGGCGGCGTCACAGTCGACGGCCCGCGCGAAGCCCACCTGGTTGCCCTGGTGGTACAGGCCGACGACGTGACCGCTCGCGTCGATCAGCTCGTCCTGCCGCTCCCGCGTGCGACCGAGCGCCCAGTACTCCGTTGTCAGGAAGGCGTGGACGGCCGTGCGGTCGAGCCGGTCACGGTCGGCGTCGAGCTCGTAGCCGTTGCCCAGGTCGCGGCTCACGAGCCGGCCTCGAGCCACGCCCACAGATCGTCGGGGATCGCCACCGTCCCCCGCCGCAGCGCGCGCTCGCGCACCTCGGCGCTGCGGTCACCAGGGAAGCGGCGGCCGGCGACCAGCTCGCGCAGCCGCGCGACCGGGTCGGCGTGCGGCTGCGCCAGGAGAGCGACGGCGGCGAAGTCATCGCTGCCCGCGAGCGCCCCGCACAGCAGCTCGACCACGGCGGCAAGCGCGAAGCCCTTGTGGGCCTGCTCCCCGCCGAACGGCACGATTCCGGCCCGGTCGGCGACGATCGCGGCCGGGTCGGCCTCGGGAGCGCCGTCTGACCGGCGGGCCGCGCCGGCCGGGAGCGCGGCGCCGGTGGCGGCCGCGTGCAGCACCGCGCCGTAGGTCATCCTGCCCATCGACACGTCCACGACGGTCGGGCCGCCGGCCCCCGGCAGCGCCAGGCAGATCGGGTTCGTCCCCAGGATCGCGGGGCCGCCGTCGGGGTGCACGATGCGCGCGGTCGAGGTCGCGGTGAGCAGGCACACGAGCCCCCGCCGCGCCACCCGCTCGGCGAACCAGCCCAGCCGGCCCGTGGGGAAGCACCGCTCGACCACGACCAGCCGGGCGCCGGCGGGTGCCGTGTCCAGCTCCCGGTCGAGCGCCTCGGCGAGCGCCACGTAGCCCACCACGCCGCCGCCGTCCCAGCGCGCCAGGCCCTCGCTGCGACCGGACGGCCGCGGCCGCGCGTTGGGTTCCGGGTGGGAGAACCCCGCCAGCCAGCGCATGCGCTCGGCGCCGTGCGTTGCGGCGCCGC
Organism: uncultured Actinomycetes bacterium; assembly: GCA_963703275.1. Taxonomy (GTDB): domain Bacteria; phylum Actinomycetota; class Thermoleophilia; order Gaiellales; family JAICJC01; genus JAICJC01. The sequence goes on from OY969804.1 coordinate 1,440,846, forward strand.
GCAGCTCGGCGTCGAGGAAGTGATCACAGACGAGCGCGGCCGCGCCGGAATCGAACCCGAGGGCGCCTGCGCGGGCGAGCAGCGCCTCCCGCAGCGCCGGGATGGAAACCTCCGCCATGGTGCCGACGCTACCATCCGCGGCCGTGGCGAGGACGTGGCAGGCGATGTTCAACACGGGCGAGGGCGACGCCCCCGAGCCCGACCCTGCCGACTCGGGCCGGGGGCTGTTCTCGCGCCTGCGCGACAACCTTCAGCGCAGCCGCCGGGCGATGGCCCAGCAGCTCGCCGGCGTGATGTTCAACCCGGCCGACGAGGCGGTCTGGGAGCGGCTCGAAGAGGCGCTGCTCCTGTCCGACTGCGGCGTGCCGGCGACCGTTGCGGTGATCGAGCGGCTCGAGGCCGACGCCGACGCCGGCCGGCTGACCACGGCCGACGAGCTGAGCGCGCGGCTGCAGGAGATCATCACCGAGCTGATGACGCCCGCCGCCGACACCCGCATCGACATCTCGGCCCACCCGGCCGTGCTGCTCGTGAGCGGGGTGAACGGCACCGGGAAGACGACGTCGATCGGCAAGATCGCCTGGCAGCTGCACGAGGCCGGGCGCACCTGCGTCATCGGCGCGGCCGACACGTTCCGGGCCGCGGCGGGCGAGCAGCTCGAGACGTGGGCCCAGCGCGCGGGCGCCGACTTCGTCTCGTCGCAGTCGGGCGGCGACCCCGCCGCGGTCGCCTTCGATGCGGTGTCCGCGGCCGAGTCGCGCGGCCGGGACGTGGTCATCGTCGACACCGCGGGGCGCCTCCACACCCAGGGCCATCTGATGGACGAGCTGCGCAAGATCCACCGGGTGATCGCCCAGCGCATCCCCGACGCCCCGCACGAGGTGCTGCTCACGATCGATGCCACCACCGGGCAGAACGGTCTCCAGCAGGCCCGCCTGTTCGCCGAGGCCGTCGCGGTGACCGGGATCATCCTGACCAAGCTCGACGGGACGGCCAAGGGCGGCATCGCGCTCGCGATCGCGCACGAGCTCGGCATCCCCGTGAAGCTGATCGGAATCGGTGAGGGGATCGACGACCTGCGCCCGTTCGACCCGGCCGAGTTCGCCCGCGCGCTGTTCGCAGCCGACGCCTGACGTCGCGTAGTCTTCGGGAGATGTTCGAATCGTTGTCCGACCGCCTCGGCGCCACCCTCGACGGCCTGCGCGGCCAGGGCCGGCTGAGCGAGGAGGACATCCAGAAGGCGATGCGCGAGATCCGCCTGGCGCTGCTCGAGGCGGATGTCAACTTCGGCGTCGTCCGCGACTTTGTCGCCAAGGTGCGCGAGCGGGCGATGGGCGCCGAGGTCATGTCGAGCCTCACACCGGGCCAGCAGGTGGTCAAGATCGTCCACGAGGAGCTCACGCAGCTCATGGGCAACGCCGGTTCGGGGCTTGCGTTCGCGAACCGGCCGCCAACGGTGGTGCTGATGGTCGGCCTGCAGGGCTCGGGCAAGACCACGGCCTGCGGCAAGCTGGCGCTCATGCTCGCCAAGCAGAAGCGCTCGCCCGCGATGGTGGCGTGCGACCTGCAGCGGCCCGCCGCCGTCCAGCAGCTGCAGACGCTGGGCAAATCGCTGCAGGTGCCCGTGTACGACCAGGGCACCGACGCCGACCCCGTCGAGGTGGCGGCGTGGGGGGTCGAGCAGGCCCGGGCGCAGGGCCGCGACGTCGTCATCGTCGACACGGCCGGCCGGCTGCACGTCGACCGCGAGCTGATGGACGAGCTCGTGCGCGTGAAGCAGCGGGTGAAGCCCCAGAACGTGCTCCTCGTCCTCGACGCGATGACCGGCCAGGATGCGGTCAATGTCGCCCAGAGCTTCGCCGAGGCGGTCGACTACGACGGGGTCATCCTGACCAAGCTCGACGGCGACGCCCGCGGCGGCGCGGCGCTCGCGGTGCGGGCGATCACCGGCAAGCCGATCAAGTACGTGTCGGTGGGCGAGAAGCTCGACCAGCTCGAGGCGTTCCACCCCGACCGGATGGCCTCCCGCATCCTCGGCATGGGCGATGTCATGTCGCTGATCGAGCGCGCCCAGGAGCAGATCTCCGAGGACGACGCCCGCACGATGGAGGCCAAGCTCCGCAAGGCGGAGTTCACCCTCGAGGACTTCCTGAGCCAGCTCCGCCAGGTGCGCAAGATGACCGCCGGACAGGGCATGGCGGGCCTGCTGGGGATGCTCCCCGGCGTCGGCCGCCAGATCAAGAACATCAAGGTGGACGAGCGCCAGATCGACCGGGTCGAGGCGATCATCCTCTCGATGACGCCGTCCGAGCGCCGCAATCCCCGCCTGATCGACGGCAGCCGCCGCCGCCGCATCGCCGCCGGGAGCGGCACGAACGTCCAGCAGGTCAACCAGCTCCTGGGACAGTTCAAGCAGATGCAGAAGATGATGAAGCAGATGGGGAAGGGGAAGATGCCCCAGATCCCGGGGATGATGCGGTGACCGGGCCGGGTTTACGCTCCCGCGTTGTGCCCGTACGCTTGTGAGGTGAGGCATGGTCGCGACCCCCTGGCGAACCCTCAGCCCCTGATCCGCAGCGTGTACTCCTTCGTCGCCTACCGGATCGGCGCTGGACCCGATGCCGAGGACGTCACCGGCGAGGTCTTCGAGCGCGCGCTGCGCTACCGCAAGTCCTACGACCCGGCGAAGGGGGCCCCGCTGCAGTGGCTGATCGGGATCGCCCGCAGCACGCTTGCCGACCGCGCCCTGAACCGGGTCGAGACCGTCACGGACATGCCCGACACGCCCGCTCCCGGCGAGCTCGAGCGTGATTCGGTCGAGAAGCTCACCCTCACCGCCGCGCTCGAGCACCTCTCCGAGCACGACCGCGAACTGCTGGCCATGCGCTACGGCGCCGACATGAAGGCCGCCCAGATCGCGCAGGTGATGGAGACGAGCACGAACAGTGTCGAGGTGGCACTCCACCGCGCGCTGCGCCGGCTCCGAGACGTGATGGAGCGCGAGGAGCCCGACGGCGCCTCGGCGTCCGAGGAGGCGAGCCCTGCTTACTGAGGATCTGACTCCCGCCGGACTCGCCCTGTCGCTGCGGCGGTTCTCGTTCGCGCAGGCGGCCCCGGGCCTTCTGGCCGCGGCCGTGCTGACCCCGCTCGCCGCCGGGAACGGCGGCTATTTCCCGCCCGCCTGGGGCTGGAGCGCCGCAGCCCTCCTGTGGGCCGCAGCGATCGCGGTGCTGGTGCGCCAGGACGTCGAGACGAGCGTGGCCGAGATCGTCACCGTGTCGGCGTTCGGCCTGCTGACGGTGTGGATGCTGATCTCGGCCATCTGGTCGAACGACACCACCTCGGCCGTCCTCGAGGCGCAGCGGACGCTCGTGTACGTGGCGGGCCTCCTCGCCCTCCTGCTCGTGTCCCGGCGCGGCGCCATCGGCAGCCTGCTCGCGGGCGCCCTCTTTGCCGTCACCGCGGCCACCGCCTACGGCCTGGTGGGCAGGCTCTTCCCGAGCGTCCACGCCGTCGGCGGGATCGCCGACACCGGCCGGCTCGCGGAGCCCGTCGGCTACTGGAACGGCCTCGGCATCCTGGCCACCATCGGCGCCATCATCGGCATCGGCCTGGCCGCCCATGCGCGGACGCTGCCCGGCCGGATCGCAGCCATGGCCACGCTGCCCGTGGTGGTCTCGACGCTGTACTTCACCTACAGCCGCGGCGCCTGGATCGCGCTCGGCTTCGGGCTCGTCGCGGCGATCGCCATCGACCGCAAGCGCTGGTTCCTGCTCCTCACGGTCCTGGCCGCCGCCCCGATCCTGATGATCGACGTCGCCGTCGCGGTCTCCTCGCCGGCCCTCACGCACGCCGCCTCGCGCGTCGGGCCGACCGCGTCACAGGGCCACCGGCTCGCGGTCGTCATCGTGCTCAGCATGGCCGGCCTGATGGCGATCGCCTGGGGGCTGCGGGTGCTCGAGCGGCACTACGAGCCGTCGGCCGCGCAGACCAGGTTCGGCCACATCGCGACGCTCGCGGCAGTGCTGCTCGTGGTCGTCTTCGCCCTGGTGCGCTTCGGCTCGCCGATCGCGATCGGAACCGACATGTACAACCGGTTCAACGAGCCGCCCCCGGGAGGGTTCAACGGCACCGCCGGCCACGTCGGCAAGAACCTCAACCTGCGCCTCTTCAGCCTGTCCGGCAACGCCCGCGCGCAGCTCTGGCGGATCGCCTGGGCCGACGCCAAGAGCCATGAGGTGCTGGGCTCAGGGGCCGGCACGTACGAGCAGTACTACCTCCAGCACCGCACGAGCGCGCTCAAGGTCAGAAACGCCCACAACCTCTATCTCGAGACGCTGGCCGATCTCGGCCCGGTCGGGTTGCTCCTCCTGATCGCCGGCCTCGTGGCGCCGCTCGTCGCAGGGGTGCGCGCGCGCTCCGAGGCGCTCGTCCCGGTCGCCTTCGGCGGCTTCGCGGCCTTCCTGCTGCATGCCGGCGCCGACTGGGACTGGCAGATGACCGCCATCACGCTGACCGCGCTCACGTGCGCGGTCGGGCTGCTCACCAGCGCCCCCACCACCATGCGGCCGTTCCAGCTCTCGGGCCGCGGCGTGCGGGCCGGCGCCCTCGCCGCGATCGCCCTGCTCGCCGTATGCGCACTGGTCGGGCTGCGCGGCAACGCGGCGGCGGCCGCGAGCCAGCGCGCGGCCTCCGTCGACCACTGGGTCGCCGCGGAGGGAGACGCGCGCACGGCCGTCGCGTGGGAGCCATGGTCGGCCGATGCCCGCCTCGCGCTCGGCGTAGCCCTGCTCGGCGAGCACCGCGACGCCGGCGCCCGCACCGCCTTCAGGGCCGCCATCGCCCGCGAGCCCCTGAACTGGGAGGGCTGGTTCGACCTCGCCCGCGCCAGCACCGGCAGCGCCCAGCAGACGGCCCTCGCGCGGGCGAAGCAGCTCGACCCGCACGAGCCTCAGGTGAACGCCTTCCACTGAATTGCGCCGAGCCTGTAAGGAAACCGGCGCCACGCCGGTAGTACAGGGTACGACAGCTTGGTTGAGATGCGGAGGAGGCAAGAGGTGAGGTTCTCGAGGCAGGATCGTGGGCTAGAGCGCAGGCTCCGGATGGAACGCCCGGAGCTCGATCGCAGCGTCCAGCGGGGGATCGTCGACCGTATCAGCGCCAGTCCGGCGCGTCGCGGCGGCGGTGTTCGGATTGCTCTCGCCGGTGTGTTGACGGCAGGTGTGTTTGGTGCGATGGCCGCGTTCGGCGGCGTCAGCTACGCCACCAACTCCGTCTCGCACGCAGTCGGCGTGAGCAACGGCAACAAGGGCTGGAGCTACACGCCCTCGTGTGACCAGTACGGTCACCAGGGCAAGAAGCCCGGCAAGCCGACGTACGGCTACGGCTACGGCCAAAAGAAGGGTGGATCCGGCGGATACTTCGGGGGATTCGGCTGGTAGGCGTCTCTGACGCACCACTCTGGTAACGCAGGCGGCCGCCCTCCGGGGCGGCCGTCGCGGTTTCCGGGGGCACCGCGGGTCGCGACGGTCGCTACACTGCCCTCGTCCCGCACCCCGTCAGTCAACGGAGGGCCTTCGTGGCAGTCAAGATCCGCCTCGCGCGGCATGGATCAAAGAAGAATCCGATCTACCGGGTCGTGGTGGCGGATGCGCGCGTCCCGAGGGACGGGCGCACGCTGGAGGAGATCGGCCGCTACAACCCGCAGATGGAGCCGTCGCTGGTCGAGATCGACGCCGACCGCGCCCGAGCCTGGCTCGCCCGTGGAGCACAGCCCACCGAGACGGTGCGAAAGCTGTTGCAGATCGCCGGCGTGTAGGCGTGGAGGATCTCCTCGCCTTTCTCGCGAGGCAGCTCGTCGACCATCCCGACGACGTCCGCGTCGAGCAGCACGAGGGCGCGTCCGGTGAGCTGGTGCTCGAGTTGCACGTCGCGCCGGACGATGTCGGCAAGGTGATCGGCAAGCAGGGCCGCATCGCGCGCTCGCTGCGCACGATTGTGAAGGCGTCGGCGGTGCAGAGCGGCCGGCGCGTGCATGTCGAAGTCGCCGACTGACACCCCCTGGCGGCCGCGCAGGATCGTGATCGGGCGGGTCGGACGCCCGCACGGGCTCGACGGCGCCGTGTATGTGGAGGGCCACGGCGGGGCGGTGCCGCTGCGCCCGGGGCTCGAGGTGACCGTCGGCGGCCGTCCTGCGCTGATCGTCGAGCGCAGGGGCGCGGATGCGCACCCGATCGTCCGCTTCGACGTCGCGCCCGACCGCACCGCGGTCGAGGAGCTGCGCGGACGCGACGTCGAGGTCGAGGCCGCCGCACTGCCCGAGCCGGACCCCGACGAGTACCTGCACGTCGACCTGATCGGCTGCCGCGTGTTCGCGGGCGAGCGCGAGCTGGGGACGGTTGCAGGCGTCCTCGTCTACCCGGCCAACGACGTGCTCGAGGTGCGCTCGGGGCAGGAGCCGCCGGTGCTGGTGCCCTTCGCCGCCGACGTCATCCAGGCGATCGACGTGGCCGAGCGCCGGATCGCGATCCGGGACGACTTCCTGTGACGCTCGAGCTCGACGTGTTCACCCTCTTTCCCGGATACCTCGACTGGCTCCGCGAGTCGCGGCCCGTGCGCAACGCCGTCGAGGCGGGGTCGCTGCGTCTGCGGGTGCTTGACCTCCGTGAGCACGCACCGGGCGAGCACCGCCAGGTCGACGACGCCCCCTATGGCGGCGGGGCGGGCATGGTCATCCGCGTCGACGTCGTCTGTGCCGCCCTCGAACAGACCTACGGCCAGGACATCCAAGGTATCCTCGAGGAGCGCCGGGTGGCCGTGCTGACGCCCGTGGGCAGGGTGCTCACCGACGCCGTCGTCACCGAACTGGCGGGCCTCGACCGCCTGACGCTGTTGTGCGGCCGCTACGAGGGCTTCGACCAGCGCGTCCACGACCACCTCGCAAACGACCAACTGTCCGTCGGCCGCTACGTGCTCTCCGGCGGTGAGGTGGCCGCGATGGCGGTGATCGACGCGGTGACGCGCAAGCTCCCGGCGGCGCTCGGCAAGCGCGAGAGCCACGAGCACGACTCCTACTCGGAGGGGCTCAGCGGACGGCCCGAGTATCCCCACTACACGCGGCCGGAGCGCTTCCGGGATTGGCCGGTGCCCGACGTGCTGCGCTCCGGCAATCATGCCGAGGTCGAGCGCTGGCGGGAGGGGTGGTCGCGGCGCCGAGGCGAGGCCCAGGACGGCACCGACTTGTGAGCCCCGGCCGGGGTGGCTAGCATTATGCGGCCGCCCCGCCCCGTTTCCCCATGAGCATCATCTCCGACATCGAGCGCCGCCAGGCGCGTGAAGTGCCCCGGTTCAAAGCCGGGGACACCGTGCGCGTCCATTTCAAGGTGATCGAGGGCCAGCGCCAGCGCATCCAGGTGTTTGAGGGCGTGTGCATCAAGCGCCAGGGTGCCGGCGTGCGCGAGACGTTCACCGTGCGCAAGCAGTCGTTCGGCATCGGCGTCGAGCGGACGTTTCCCCTGCATTCACCCAAGATCGACAAGCTCGACGTCGTCAGTGTCGGGGACGTCCACCGGGCCAAGCTGTACTACCTGCGCGGCAAGGTCGGCAAGGCCGCGCGCGTGCGCGAGAAGTCGCGCTGACCGAGGACATGGCGGACGTCGAGCCTCGGCCGTCCGAGCCGCCCGCACCCGGCACCGGCGAACCGGTTGCCGGCGAGGCCGTCGTCGGCGAGCCGGCTCCGACCGAGCCCACGCCACCGGCACCGCCGCCTTCCAAGCGCTCCGCGGCCAACCCGTTCATCGAGCTGGTCATCATCCTGGCGGTTGCCTTCGGCCTGGCGTATGTCGTCCAGGCGTGGGTCGTCAAGCCGTACCGGATCCCCACCGGCTCGATGGAGCCGACGCTCGACGTCGGTGACCGCGTGCTCGTGAACCGGCTCGTATACCGGTTCCATGGCCCTCATCGCGGCGACATCATCGTCTTTCACCCGCCCGGTCACGGCGACGTCGCAGTGCGCGGGTCGCACACCGAGGCCAGCGTGACCTACATCAAGCGCGTCATCGGCCTGCCGGGCGAGACGCTCACGATCAGGCGCGGCATCGTGTCCGTGTGCAAACCCGCCGGCCAGAACTGCAAGGCACTGCGTGAGCCGTATACGGAGGGGGCCACCACCGCCCCCACGTACGGCCCCTACACCATCCCCAAAAACGACTACTTCGTCATGGGCGACAACCGCGGCGACTCGCTCGACAGCCGGTACTGGGGCCCGCTGCCGCGCCGCAACATCATCGGCGAGGCGTTCCTGATCTACTGGCCGCCCGACCGGATCGGGCTGCTCTAGGCCCGACCGGGAGCCGGCGCCGCGTCCGCCCGGCGCCGTACCATAGGCCGATGGCAGTCGCCGCCACCCGCCGCCGTCGCTCGCGTCCCGGTCGCCGCCTGCTTGCGCACGACCGCGAGCTCGGGGTGCGCTTCGTGGCGGGTGCCGACGAGGCCGGCCGCGGCTGCCTGGCGGGGCCGCTCGTTGCCGCCGCGGTCTGTCTCGACCTCGACCACCTGCGCGGGCGCCGCTGTGCCGCGCTCGGGCTCCTCGACGACTCCAAGCGGCACACGCCCGCCCGCCGCGACGCGCTGTTCCAGGCCGTGATCGAGGCCGCCGCCCAGGTGGCGGTGTGCGTCATCCCGGCGTCCGAGATCGATCGCCGCGGACTGCACCGGTCGAACCTGTCGGCGCTCGGCCGGGTGCTGTGCGCCCTCGACCCCGAGCCGGATCTGTGCATGACCGACGGCTTCGCCGTGCCCGGCTGTGCCCGCCGGCATCGCGCGGTGGTGGGCGGCGACGGGCGCAGCGCGGCGATCGCGGCGGCGTCGATCGTCGCGAAGGTGACCCGCGACCGGTTCATGCACCGGATCGCGCCGTCCTATCCCGAGTTCCGGTTCGACCGGCACGTGGGCTACATCACCGCCGAGCACACGCGCGCGGTGCGCGAGCACGGGCCCACACCGCTTCACCGCCGGTCATTCGAGGCGATCGCATATGCCCAGCTGGATCTCGATCTCGGACTCTGACTACGGCCGTGCGGCCGAGACGGTCGCCTGCTGGTGGATGCGCCTGCGCGGCTACTCGATCGTTGCGCGCAATGTCCGTGTGCTCGGACGCGAGGTCGACGTGGTGGCGCGGCGCGGGTCGACCCTGGTCGTGGTCGAGGTGAAGGCGCGCCGCCGCGGCCATCGCGGCGCCGCCGAGGAGATGGTTGGGGCGTTTCAGCGCCGGCGCCTGCTGCAGGCCGCCGAGGTGCTGCTCGAACGGGACGCGCGCGCCCGCACGGTGCGCGTCGACGTGGTCGCCGTGCGCGGCCTGCGGCCCCGCCACATTCCGGCTGCGCTCTCGCTCGACTGACTCGTCACACTCCGGCACCCACGTGTAACCAGCGCATCCGTAGGCTCGCCGGATGGTTGCGCGCGCGCTCACGCTGTGGTTGACCGGCATCACCGCCCGCCGGGTCGACGTCGAGGCCCACGTGGCCGACGGGGTGCCGTCGTTTGTTGTGGTGGGCCTGGCCGACCGGGCCGTGCAGGAGGCACGCCAGCGCGTCCGCAGCGGCATCCTGTCGGCGGAGTTCCGGTTTCCCAGCCGGCGGTTGACGGTCAATCTGGCTCCCGCGCAGGAGCGCAAGGAGGGCTCGGGCTTCGATCTGGCGATCGCACTCGCCCTGCTGGCGGCGTCGGGCCAGGCGCCGCGCGACCGGGTGGCGCGGGTTGCGGCTGCCGCGGAGCTCGGCCTCGACGGCGCGCTACGGCCCGTGCGCGGCGCTCTGGCGATGGCGGAGGCGGCCGGACGGGTCGGGGCCGAGGCGCTGGTCGTCTCCGCCGAGAGCGCGACGGAGGCCGCCCTCGCGGGCACCGTCCCGGTGATCGCCGCGCGCAGCCTGCGCCACGTCGTCGACATCCTGTGCGATCGCTCGAGCCCGCTGCCGATCCCGGATTCCGTGGCGACGGCCGGGGTAGCGACGGGTGACCTGTCGGAGGTGCGCGGACAACCGCGGGCACGGCGGGCGCTCGAGATCGCGGCGGCCGGCGCCCACAACCTGCTCCTGATCGGCCCGCCGGGGTCGGGAAAGACGATGCTCGCGCGCCGGCTGACCGGAATCATGACCCCGCCCAGTCGCGACGAGGTGCTCGAGATCACCCGCATCCACTCGGCCGCCGGACTGCTTGCAGCCGGGACAAGTCTCGGCCAGCGCCCGTTCCGGGCGCCCCACCACACGGCGTCCGCGGCCGCCCTTGTCGGAAACGCCCGGCTGCGCCCCGGCGAGATCACGCTCGCCCACCGCGGGGTGCTCTTCATGGACGAGCTCCCCGAGTTCAACCGCACGGCGCTCGAGGCGCTGCGGATGCCGATCGAGGATGGGGAGGTGCTGGTATCGCGGGCGGCGGGGAGCGTGTGCCTGCCGGCCAGGTGCATGGTCGTGGCGGCGATGAATCCCTGCCCGTGCGGCCTCGCCGGCGACCCGGAGCGGGAGTGCACCTGCACGCCCCAGCGCCTTCACGCCTACCGCGCCAGGGTGAGTGGCCCGCTGCTCGACCGCTTCGACCTGCGAGTGGAGGCGCCGCGGGCCGACGCGCATGCCGAAGGGGGCGAGCCGAGCGCCCCGGTGGCGGCGCGGGTGCTGTCGGCCGGGCGACGGCTCGCCGAGCGACCGCCCCCAGTCGGGGCCGAGGCGGTGGGGATCCTGGCCAGGGCGGTCGATCACATGCTGCTCTCCGGTCGCGGCGCCGACCGGGCCCGGCGCGTCGCCGTGACCATCGCCGCGCTCGAAGGGGCCGAGTCGGTCACCGGCGACCACATGGCCGAGGCGCTGTCGTTTCGCGGGCCGGGCCCGTGAGCGCCGACGCTGTCATGCGGGTGGTCATCGCGGCGGCGCGCGCGGGAATCGAGCCCAGCGCGCTCGCCCGCCGTGCCGGAGGGCCCGAGGCGTTGCTTGCGGCGACGCCGAGGCGCCTCGACCGGCTCGGCGTGCCGGCGTCCCTGCGAGACGAGTTGCGGCGAGCGCGCTCGGCCGATGTGGACGCATTCCGCAGCGAGCTTGCGAGCTCCGAAACAGCGTGTCTGACCGTGTTCGATCCCGCCTATCCGGCGGGGCTGCACGACCTGCACGACCCGCCGCTTGCGATCTTCGTACGCGGCGTGCTCTCGACCGAGCCCTTCCCGGCCGGGCGGGAAGCGGTGGCCATCGTCGGCGCCCGCCGGTCGAGCGACGCTGGCCTGCGGCTGGCGCGGCGCCTGGGGGCATTCGCGGCGGGGGCGGGGGTCACGGTGGTGAGCGGGATGGCGCTCGGGATCGACGCCGCCGCGCACTCCGGCGCGCTCGACGCCGCGGGAGCGACGGTCGCCGTGCTCGGATGCGGGACCGACGTCGCCTACCCGCGCAGCCATCGCGGCCTGTACGCACGCATCCTCGAGCGCGGGATGGCGGTCTCTGAGTATCCGCCGGGCACGGCGCCCGCGCCGTGGCGGTTCCCGGCCCGCAACAGGCTGATCGCCGCCCTGGCGGGCACGCTCGTGATCGTCGAGGCGCGTGTCCGCAGCGGCGCCCTGATCACCGCCGATCACGCCCTCGATCTGGGTCGCGACGTCGTCGCGGTGCCCGGGGCCGCGGGCTCGTCGGCGTGCGCGGGGACCAACGGCCTCATCAAGTCGGGAGCGGGACTGGTGGAGGACGAGACCGACCTCGCGGTGTGGCTCGGCATCGACGCTCCGGCCGCGCCGGCGCCACCCGCGGATCCCGGCGCGCGCGAGGTGCTCGAGCGCCTGAGCGGGCGGCCGGCGTACGCCGACGACATCGCGGCGGCCGCCGGACTCGGCCCGGGCGGCGCGGCGGCGCTCCTCTCGCGGCTCGAAATCGACGGCTGGCTGGCACGCGACAGCGCCGGGCGGTATACCCTGGCGCGGTCATGGACGCCGAACGCTGGGCCACCTTCGACTGCTACGGCACGCTGATCGACTGGAACGGTGGCATCCGCTCGACCCTGGCCGGCCTGTTCGGCAACGGCGAGGCCGACCGCCTGCTCGTGCGCTATCACGAGCTCGAGCCGGAGGTGCAGGCCGAGCGGTACCGCACCTATCGCGAGGTGCTCGACCTGGTCACGAGCATGATCGCATCCGAGCGAGGAGGGCAGCTCGCGCCCGCCGATGCGGCCGCGATGTCCACGTCGCTGGCCTCCTGGCCGGCGTTCACCGAGGTGCCGGCGGCACTCGCGGAGGCACGCGGCCGGGGGTGGCGGCTCGCGATTCTGTCCAACTGCGACCGCGACCTGATCGCGTCGTCGCTGCCCAAGCTCGGAACCACGTTCGACGACGTGATCGTGGCGCAGGACGTCGGCTCCTACAAGCCGGCGCCCGGCCACTGGCAGCGCTTCGCCGAGCGCCATCCCGGCGCGGCCGCCCGGCACGTGCACGTGGGCGCGAGCACGTTCCACGACGTGGCGCCGGCGACGGAGCTTCGGCTCCCGACGGTCTGGATCAACCGCCTCGGCGAGCCCGCCGACGCCCACGCATCGGCAGAGCTGCCCGATCTGTCCGCCCTGCCGGACGTTCTGGACGAGCTTCTTCCGGCCTGACCGCCGGTAGAATCGCGCTCGCAGAGGGGTGTAGCTCAGTTGGTAGAGCGGCGGTCTCCAAAACCGTAGGTCGCGGGTTCGAATCCTGCCACCCCTGTGGCTCAGACGGCAACCTGCTCAAGGTCGAAGCCGAAGTGGTCGATGAAGACCGCGAACCAACCCTTGGCAGGAGGAGCTGTGGTGTCCAAACTACTCGTCGGCGTTCGCGCCGAGTCGGGCCAGACGATGGCCGAGTACGCGGTTGTCCTGGGTGTAATCACGATCGCCGTCGTCGTCACGTTGAAGTTGTTGAGCACCGGCATCAAAGGCGTGCTCACGAACGTGATCGCAGCGATGTAGCCCATCCGCTGATGACAGGCGGATGCGGCTTCAGGGCTTTGGTGGGCGTCCCGGCTCACACGGAGCGGCGGGCAAGCCGGGACGCTCGGCAGCCGTATCGGCACGGCGCCAACGCGTCGTGAGGGGGAAGGATTCCGGGTGCGCAGAGGGGTACCATCCTGTGAATGGCGATGGTCTCTGCTGAACTCGGAGAGCCGGCACCCGGCGACGTCGAAGATCGCGGCAACGGCATGATCTCGGCGACCTTCCCGCTCACGGGCCTACCGGAGGACGCGGGCGATCAGGAGCAGTGGCTCGCCGTGCTGGAGCAGAGCATGAACCACCGGGTCGCGTTCGACGCGCAGCTCCTCGTCGGCAGCAACTTCCCGGCGCGCATCCACATCGGCGGCACCACCGAGACTCTTGGCGAGCGGGTGCAGCTTCTGCGTGACCTGATCGCCGAGACGAACGAGCAGTTCGGTGATCCCGATGCGCGCCGGCTGGACCCGACGGAGGCAGAGCGCGATGCGGAGGCGCGGCAGCGGGCCAAGGATGCGGCGGCGTTCGACGCGGTGAACGAGGCCTTCCGCGACACCGAGACCTGAGCCGACGGCTGTCCGCTACCTCGGCTTGCCGGGCGGGGGTGGGGGGCCGTGCCCGTGGCCGGGCCCCTTCGGCTGGTGGCTCGGATCCGGCGGGCCGTGACCCGGCTTGGCGGGGTGCCCCGGGTGCGGATGCCGGGGGGTGGCGGCCACCGCGACCCCTGTGGCGGTCACGGTCGTTCCGACGGTGACCGTCTCGGGCACCGTGACCGTGCGTGTGATCACGCGCGCGTGGAGCGTGACGGTCCGGTTCGCCGCCTGGCTGGGCGCAAAGCCGGTGGTGGTGACGGTCTCGACCCGGAAGATGTGCGCAGCGTGGCCGGGACCGGCCCGCACTCCGATGAGCAGGCCGAGCATCAGGCAGGCGAGTGACGCCGCCACCGCGATCGCAAACCGCGTTGGGTTGACTCCCATCGGCCACCTCCGCCCATCGTCGCCCGACCCGAGCTCGCGCACCCCTGCCGCGAGACCTTGACAGGTTACAGCAGCCCGGAGAGCGGCGCCAGGCTAGCCGATCGGAGCGGTTGGAGCCACGACGGGAGCGGTACCATCGCGCTCCTCCGGCCGGGTGAGCAGCTTCTCGCGCGGGACGCGCTCGAGCCATGCTCCGGCGGCCAGTGAGGTGATGATCGCAAGCAGTACGAGTACGGCGAAGAAGTTCTGGTCGATGATCCCGGCCGCGAAGGCCGTGGATGCGACCACGATGCCGGGGCCGCCGCGGGCGTTCATGGCGACCGACAGGTTCCAGGACGAGAAGGTGTCCTCGCCGGCGACGCGGGCGCCCAGGAAGACGCTTGCGGCCTTGATCACGCACGCGGCCAGCAGGAAGCCGACGAAGAAGACGACGTCGAAGCCGTGGATCAGGTCAAGGCCTAGGCCGATGCCCGCGAAGTAGACCGGGATGAAGAAGGCCAGCGAGAAGCTGCGGATGGCAAGCGTCGCGCTTGACGCTTCCTTCTCGGTCGCCGCAACCACGATGCCGGCCACGAACGCGCCGAAGAATGCTTCCAACCCCAGCATCAGCGCGACCGCGGTGGTCAGGATCAGGAAGGTGAGCTGGTGGGCGACCGGCGTCGCCCGATGGATCACGTTGATGCGAAGACCGCCGATCCAGCGATACGCGGGCGGCCCGGCAACCAGGAACGTCGCCAGGAAGGCGAGCGTCGCCAGCACGTGGTAGATCATGTCGGCGTTCGAGCCTCCGGCGATGTTCAGCGCCGAGGGCAGGCCGAACAGGGCGCCGCCGGTGCCGCCGGCGTAGCCGATCGCGATCGCCAATACGCAGTACAGCACCAGATCTTCCAGCACCGCAACGCCCAAAACGACGCGGGCGAAGGTGGTGTCCAAGATGCCGAGGTCGTGCATGATCCGCGAGATCACCGGGATGCTGGTGATCGCCATCGCGATCGAAAACACCAACACAAACGACGTCTGATTCCCGTTCGGCCCCCACAGGCTCTTCTGGTCGATCAGCTCCGAGATCCCAAGGCCGGCCACGAACGGGATGCACATGCCGGCCACAAACACCGCCGCCACCGTGCGCCGCTCCCCGCGATGAAACACCGTCCGCAGCTCCGACCCCGCGATGAAGAGCAGCAGCAACAGACCGAGCTGGTAGATCGCACCCAGGATGATCGGGGTCGACCCGTCGGCCGGAAACACCCACGCCTGCGCCGACGGCCACACATACCCGAGCACCGTCGCCCCCAGAAGCAGGCCACCGACCACCTCGCCGATCGCACGCGGCTGCCGGTAGCGCACGAACAGCGATCCCATCCCATGCGCACACAGAAGGATCGCGGCCAGCGCGATCAGGGTATGCGCAAGATCAGCTGTTGGAAGCGCGGTCAATGGAACTCCAATCTCCGGGTGATAGCAGCCAGATTACGGGCCTTCCCGGATGCTGTCTAGACCGTGGGGCTGCCGGCCGGCTCGTCATCGGTCACCGGCGCGAAACCGATGTAGTTCAGCTCGTTGCCGATGACCTCGATCGCGTGGTACGGATCCTCGTGCAGGCCGCCCTCGTCGTCCATCGTGAACGGGATGATGCAGGCGCGCACGAACGCGAGCCGCTCCACCGCGCGTTCCAGGTTTCGGAGGATGTCGCCGGCCTCGCCGTGCTGGATGATCGCGTCGAAGTACGCGGCCAGCTGGGCGCGGTAGGCGGCCTCCACGGCCGTATCGGAATTGTCGCTCTTCTCCACGGAACTCCCTCTTCTCTGTCGATGTCGTCGCGTGCGTCCCGCCGCGGCATCCACCCGGTCACCCTCGCCAGTTGTTGCGCCGGGTCGGCGCAGGGGCGCGCGCCGGGACACCGGGCGAGGTGCGCCTGCCAAACCACGCCCACCTCAATCATCCTGCAGCCTGGGCAACTGTCAATATCCACATTACGACAACACCGAAACAGTTGCCCATTTACGACAACCGACCTGTCGACTATTGTTGCGGTCGCTGTGGTGTATCTGCTCACGATCGGTGAGAAAGACGAGCCCGGAAGCGGGCTGATCGCCGACCTCGACGTCGCGCTCGGCCGGGCGCGCGTGCTGAGCGAGCGCGTCAAGCGCTATGCGCACTGGCGCGGGGCCGACGTGCGCGTCTGGGAGGCGGGCGCCGCGACGACCGACCCGACGCTCGAGCGGCTCGTGGCGAGGTTCGAGGACGGCCGCCAGGCCTGGCCTGCCCCCTCACCCTCGGGCCCGGCTTCGGCCGCGTCTGTGCCAGAGCCGGCCCCGGAGGAGTGAGACAGGGCGTCAGCCGGGCAGGGGCGCCCCGGCCTCGGTGAAGGGCGGGGCGGTGTAGGCGGCCCCCGGCGTGCCGCCGATCGCGAGCAGCTGCACCGGCTCGGCGCCGGTCGTGATCTGGCGCCGTTCGCCCGCGCCGACCCGTGCGAACACGCCCGGCACCAGCCGGTAGTCCTGGCCGCCCGCGTGCAGGGTCGCGCTCCCGGAGAGGACCGTGTAGACCTCCTCCTGGCCGTCGCCGGCATGATCGTGCTCGGGATGGTGCTGGAAGTGGGGCGGGAACTGCTCGACCTGCATCCCGAAGGCGCTCACGCCCAGGGTCGCCCGGGCACGGCAGAAGCCGCCGCCGTTCGGCGAGTCGAACTCCTCGATCTTCTTGACGGTGATGTCCGGCATCGATCCTCCTCGTCGTCGTGCCGGCCGGGACGGCCGGCTGGCATGGAGACGAACGAGCGCGGCCCAAATCGACAGGCGGCCGGTACGCTTCCCCTGTGGCGCCGGTCGGCGAGGTTCGCACCGCAGTCGATGCCGCGGTCGCTGGCCGCCGGATGGGCGACCGGCTGTGGCTCTACGCCACGTACCACTGCAACCTGCACTGCTCGTACTGCCTCACCGAGAGCAGCCCGCGCATGCGCGACCGGCGCGAGCTCTCGCCCGAACGGATGGTGGCGGTCGTCGCCGAGGCCGCGCCGCTCGGGTTCGGGGCGGTCGGGGTGACCGGCGGCGAGGTGTTCATGCTGCCGGGGATGGCCGACGTCCTGCACCGAATCGCGGGAGTGCTTCCGACCACCGCACTCACGAACGGGACGCTGATCAGCGACCGGCTGCTCGAGCGGCTTGCCCCTCTTGCCGGGCACGACGGGTTTGCGCTGCAGCTCTCGCTCGACTCCGCCGATGCGGCCGGGAACGACGGCCTGCGCGGTGCGGGCAACTTCGCCAGGGTGTGCGACTCGGTCCCGCGTCTGCTCGAGCGGGGCATCCGCGTGCGGCTCGCCACGACGGTCGAGCATCAGACCCAGGACGAGCTCGCGCGGCTGTGTGATCTGCACCGCAGCTGGGGCATCAGCGATACCGACCACATCGTGCGGCCGGTGGTGCGGCGGGGGCGGGCGCAGACCCGCGGCATGGGTGTGGTGCCGGAGGCGGGCGACATCCTGCCGGAGCTCACCATCACCGCGGACGGGGCGTTCCTGCATCCGTTTGCGCCGACGGTGCGCCACGGCGCGACCGACCTCGACGGCCTGGTCTGCCGCGAGACGGAACCGCTGGCAACCGCGGCGGCCGCGTTCCTCGCAGCGATCCCCGATGGGCCGGGCACCGACGTCGAGCGGAACATCCGGTGAACGTAGGCGCCCGGGCCCTCCGGTCGGAGGGCGCAACTCCCACAAGGGTGCTGATCACGGCGAAGGCGCCGATTCCGGGCCGGGCGAAGACGCGGCTCTCGCCGCCGCTGGCCCCGGAGCTGGCCGCGCGCCTGGCCGAGGCATTCCTGGCGGACGTGCTCGCGGCGGCGCGCGCGGTCGATCCCGAGGCCGGGTTCCTGTGCCCGGCGGCCGACGCGGCCGACCTGCGCCGGCGCTTTCCCGGAGTCCCGCTCGTGGTGCAGGCGGGCGACGGCCTTCGGGGCGCCCTGGTATGCGGCGTTCGCGACGGCGCCGTTGTGGTCGCCGGAGATGCGCCCGGGATCCGGCCCGAGGCGATCGCGGCCGCCGCCGCAGCCGCCGCCGACCTCGTCCTGGCGCCGTCCCGCGACGGTGGCTTCGCCGTGATCCGGATGCGGGTGCACCGCCCGGAGGTGTTCGAGGGGATTCGCTGGTCGACCGGTGGTGTGCTCGACCAGATGGTCGCCGCCGGCCGCGCCGCGGGCCTCACCGTCACGCTGCTCGATCCGGTGGCCGATGTCGACACCGTCGCCGACCTCGACGGCCTCGACCTCTCGTGTGCGCCAGCCACCCGCCTCGTCCTGAACGCCGCGATAGGGTGACGGCTGGCAGTGGACCGAGTCGAGGAGGGTGACATGAGCGTGATCACGGGTCCCGTCGTGGACGACGGGCTTTGGAAGCAGATCGCGGCCCACTCGGACTCGGTCGACCGCGACTCGCGGTTCCCGGCCGAGGCGGTCGACGGGCTCGCCGAGCACGGCCTCCTGGCACTGGGCGTCCCGCCCGAGCTGGACGGGCCGGGTGGTCGCCCGGCCGAGATCGTCGCCGCGATCGAACGTGTCGCGAGCGCCTGCTCGTCGACGGCCATGGTGTACGTGATGCACATGATCGCGACCCAGACGCTTCTCGCCGGCGCGGCCGAGAGCGGCGCCAACACCGATGTGCTGCGCCGGATCGGCTCCGAGCGGCACCTGACGACGCTCGCCTTCTCCGAGCGCGCCACCCGCAGCCACTTCTGGGCACAGGCGTCGCGGGCAACCCTCGACGACGGATGGGCGGTGATCGATGCGCACAAGTCGTGGGTCACCTCGGCAGGCCACGCCGACTCCTACGTCACCGCCACGGGCGCGGCCGGATCCACCGACCCCATGGTCACAGAGCTCTATCTGGTGGCCGCCGACACGCCCGGCATCGTGGTCGGGGACCTGTTCGACGGCCTCGGGCTGTGCGGCAACGCGTCGAGCCCGGTCGAGTTCACCGGCGTGCGTGTCGATCTCGACCGCCGCCTGGGCGCCCCGGCCTCGGGCATGAGCCTCATGATGGAGGCGACGCTGCCGTGGTTCGTGCTGGGATGCGCGGCGTGCTGTGTCGGCCTCGCCGGCGCCGCCATCGAGATGGCGGCGGCCCACCTCGCCGGTGCGCGGATCGAGCACCTGGACATCCCGCTGAGCGGCGTCGCGATCAACCGCGCCCGGCTCGGCGAGGCGAAGATCCGGCACATGCAGGTCCGGGCGCTCCTGTACGAGGTCGCCGGCCAGATCGCCACGGGCGACCCCGCCGCACAGCTCGGAGTGCTCGCCCTCAAGGCGGCCGCGGCCGAGATGGCCATCGCCGTCACCGACGAGACGATGCGGGTCTGCGGCGGCGCGGCCTTCTCGCGGCACCTGCCGCTCGAGCGCCTCTTCCGGGATGCGCGGGCCGCGACGGTGATGGCGCCGACCAGCGACATGCTGCGCGACCTCCTGGGACGGGCGCTGACCGGGCAGCCGCTCTTCGACTAACGCACGGGCGGGTAGCGGCGGGCGAGCCGCTCCGGTGGGACGCGCAGGGTGTAGAGGAGCTGGATCAGCCAGGCCCGGGCGAGCGTTCGCAGATCGCCGTCCGTCCGGTGGCGGCGGCTCGATGTGGTGACACAGAGCGGCAGCAGGACGAGCCCGCCGGCCCGCCGCAGCCTGCGGGCGAGGTCGCGGTCTTCCATGATCGGGATCGCCCGGTAGCCCCCGACGCGGTCGAACGCGGCGCGCGAGGCGAACAGCGCCTGGTCGCCGTAGACCACCTTGAGCAGGCGCGAGCGGGCGTTCACGACCCGCTCGATCACGGGCCGGGGCCGGTCGAAGCGGATCCGGAATGCGCCCGCGCCCGCGTGCTGGAGCGCGCTCGAGATCGCGGTCGCGGCACCATCCGGCAGCGTCGTATCGGCGTGCAGGAAGAGCAGGACGTCGCCGGAGGCGATGGCGGCGCCGGCGTTCATGGCCTCGGCCCGGCTGCCGGCAACCGCGACGACGGTCGCCCCGGCGGCGGTCGCCGCCGCCACGGTCCCGTCGGTGCTGCCGGCGTCGACCACGAGCAGCTCGCAGTCACCGAGCGCCGCCCGCGCCGAGGTGACGGCCGCCGCGACCCCGCCACCCTCGTTCAGGGTCGGGATGACGACCGAGATCGTCACGCGCGCCCCTGCCACCGATCGACGCTGAAGCGCATGTTGCACGGCACGACCACGAGCACCAGGCTGACCGCGATGAACAGCGCGAACCCCCAGAACCACTGGTTGGGAGCCCGCACGGTCAGGACGGTGATCGCGATCGCCTGCAGGAGGCCGATCACCGCGCCCACCCGGGTGTGCCACCCGAGCAGCAGGAGGACGCCCGCGACCAACTCGACGAGGAACACCTGCCAGCCGAAGAGGGTGAAGTGGGGGATGACGACGTGCGCCATGAACCGTCGCAGCGGCTCGGACAGCGCGTAGTGCTCGGCCTGCCGGAACGAGTACATGAGGCCGCGGGGGTCGTTGCGCCCGAAATCGGGGGGCAGCTTCCACGACAGGTTGGAGAGCCACAGCACGCCCATAAAGACGCGCAGAGAGACGAACACCCAGGCAATGCGGTCGCGCTCGCGCATCCGAGCACCCTACTCGCCCCCAGGACACGGTCTGCGCGATAGGCTGACCTGCTTCCTGACAGAGAGGAACCGACGATGGCGACAGTGGAGTCCGAGGTCAAGAACCAGGACCTGATCGACTGGGTCTCAGGCGTTGCGGCCATGTGTGAGCCGGAGCGGATCCACTGGTGCGACGGCTCGCAGGAGGAGTACGACGCGCTGTGCGAGCAGATGGTCGCCGGCGGGACGTTCATCCGCCTGCACCCCGAGCTGCGCCCGGGCTCCTTTCTGTGCCGGTCCGATCCCGGCGACGTCGCCCGCGTCGAGGACCGGACGTTCATCTGCTCGGTCTCGAAGACCGAGTCCGGCCCGACCAACAACTGGCTCGCGCCGCGTGAGATGAAGGCGCGGCTGGAGCCGCTCTTCGACGGGTCGATGCGGGGCCGGACGATGTACGTGATCCCCTTCTCGATGGGCCCGATCGGCTCGCCGCTGGCGCATATCGGGGTCGAGATCACCGACTCCCCGTACGTCGCGGTGAGCATGCGGATCATGACCCGGATGGGCGCTGCGGTGCTCGATGCGCTCGGCGACGGCGACTTCGTCCGCTGCCTGCACTCCGTCGGTGCACCGCTGG
Source organism: uncultured Actinomycetes bacterium (assembly GCA_963703275.1). Lineage (GTDB taxonomy): Bacteria > Actinomycetota > Thermoleophilia > Gaiellales > JAICJC01 > JAICJC01. The sequence goes on from OY969804.1 coordinate 1,462,018, forward strand.
CACCGGGCCAGGCGGACGTCCCGTGGCCGTGCAATCCCGACGAGAAGTACATCGCCCACTTCCCCGAGGAGCGGACGATCTGGTCGTATGGGTCCGGCTACGGCGGCAACGCACTGCTCGGCAAGAAGTGCTTCGCCCTGCGGATCGCATCGGTGCTGGCGCGCGACGAGGGCTGGCTGGCCGAGCACATGCTCATCGTGGGCGTGCAGTCGCCCGACGGGCGCCGGTCGTACGTGGCGGCGGCGTTCCCGAGCGCCTGCGGGAAGACCAACCTGGCGATGCTCGTGCCGCCGCCGGCGCTGGCCGAGGACGGCTGGAAGGTGACCACGGTGGGCGACGACATCGCCTGGATCAAGCTGAGCGAGGACGGGCGCCTGTACGCCACGAATCCCGAGTTCGGGCTGTTCGGGGTTGCGCCGGGCACCGGCGAGGCCACCAATCCCAATGCGATGGCGGCCGTCCGCAGCAACACGATCTTCACCAACGTCGCGCTGACCGATGACGGGGACGTCTGGTGGGAGGGCATGACCGAGGCCACGCCGGAGCACCTGGTCGACTGGCGCGGTCAGGACTGGACGCCCGCGAGCGGCCGGCCCGCCGCCCACCCGAACGCCCGGTTCACGACCCCGATCACCCAGCTGCCGTCGCTCGACCCGGGCTACGACAACGCGCAGGGCATCCCGATCGCCGCGCTCGTGTTCGGGGGCCGCCGGTCGCGCACGGTGCCGCTCGTCTACCAGGCGTTCAACTGGACGTACGGTGTGTACCTGGCCGCCACGATGGGCTCCGAGACGACGGCGGCCTCAACGGAGGTCGTGGGCGAGGTGCGCCGCGACCCCTTCGCGATGCTGCCGTTCTGCGGCTATCACATGGCCGACTACTTCACCCACTGGCTCAACTTCGGCCGTCAGCTGCCCAACCCGCCGCGGATCTTCTCAGTCAACTGGTTCCGCAAGGACGAGGAGGGCAACTACCTGTGGCCGGGCTACGGCGAGAACATGCGGGTGCTCAAGTGGATCGTCGAGCGCGCCCGCGGCACGGCCCAGTCGATCGAGAGCCCGCTCGGCTGGGTGCCTCGCTACGAGGACCTCGACTGGCGCGGCCTCGACTTCGACCGCGGCCAGTTCGACCAGGTGATGAGCGTCGACCGGGAGGTGTGGCAGCAGGAGATGGTCAGCCACGACGCGCTGTTCGTGCGGCTCTACGACAAGCTGCCGAAGGAGTTCATCCTCATGCGCGAGCTGATCCTCTCGTCGCTCTGGCGGGCGCCGGAGCGGTGGGCGTTCGAGCAGGACGCCTAACTACTCGTCGCGGAGCTGGATGATCTGCGTCACCGGGTTGATCAGGTCGACCCGGCTGACCGGGACGACCTCGGTCTGGGTGCCGATCAGACCGTGGCGGACGACGGCCACCGCCTCCGGCGTTTCGAGGTCGCTCCCGTAGATCACATGCGCGACGCGGCCGACCTTGCGCTGGTCGCCGGCGTACACCGAGAACCCCTCGCAGTTGTGCAGGTCAACCGTTCGGAGCATCAGCGAATCGGCTGCGATGTGTCTCAGGAATCCGATGACGGGGCCCCTCGCCCTCGTGGTACGAGCCGCGTGACGCCTATCACACGGCCCACATCCCTCACCCCGCCGGCGTCCCGGCCGGAGAGCACGCTGATCCTATTCCGGGCGCCGAGACGACGTCAAGCGGGTGCGTCGAACACCACGGGAAACAGGCGGTGCTCCATCGCGGCGCCGGCGGGCAGCTCGCGCTCCAGCCCGGGGAACGGGGGTGAGGTGACCCAGGTCCGAGGGGCGTGGACGACGTCGTCGCCGATGAACCGGACCGAGAACGCCCGCCGCCGCGTCCGCGAGCCGGCGGCCGTGTGCAGCGTCAGCATGTGGAAGAAGACGGCGTCGCCAGGCTCGAGCGCCCAGCCGACGATCGGGGCGGTCGCGCGGTCGATCTCGGGCAGCTCCTCGAGGCTGCCCTCGGGGAACCAGCGGGCCTGATCGTCCATGAAGGTGCGCGGCATCAGCCAGGGCCCGAGGTGGGAGCCGGCCAGGAACTCGAGGGTCGATTCCCGCGGCACGGGGTCGACGGGCATCCACATGCTGCAGGTCATTTGCCCGTCGATGTTGTAGTAGGGCTGGTCCTGGTGCCAGGGCGTCGACTGGAGCGTGCCGGCCTCCTTGACGAGCAGATGGTCGTGGTACAGCCGGACACTGCCAGAGCCCATCAGCGCCGAGGCGATCGCACCCGCGCCCGATTCGCGGATGAAGCGCTCGTACTCGGGGATCCGGTCCCAGTTGCAGAAATCCTCGAAGAAGCGCCCCTCGTCCCCGGCCCGGCTGGCCACGATGCCGCGCGGGCTGGGATCGGCGAGGTTGCGCTCGATTCCGGCGGCCACGAGGGCGACCTCATCGGCCGAGAATGCGCCACGCACGCAGACGGCGCCGTCGCGACGGAAGTCGTCGATCACCGTCTGGGGAAGCTGCGCCGCCATCCGGCCGAGTCTAGCCATCGTTTCCGGCCGGCTTCGTCGCCGCCGAGGTCCTTCCAGCCGAGAAGTGGCGATCGCTTGAAAATTCTGTAAGCGAAGTCGGCATCGCCGCACCTGCGGGCGGGGCACCTGTACCGTGCCGCCGACCTTGTCCCTGGCCTTGCGAATTCCGCTCGTTCGATCCGTCGCCGCGGCGTCGGCCCTGCTGGCGACGTTCGCCGTTGCACAGCCGGCGAATGCCGCTCCCAACCCCGCGCAGCGGCCCCTGCCTTCGTGGCAGGTGCTCGCGCCGGGTTGGACCGACTCCAACAAGGAGCTCGGCCGCGTGAACGCCATCCTCCGCGTCGGCCGGACGGTCTACGTGGGCGGAAACTTCACGGTGATGGCCAACCACGCCGGCCGCACGGTCACCCGCCTGCACCTCGCGGCGGTGAGCGCGGGCACGGGGAGGCTGCGGCGCGGGTTCCATCCCATGATCAACGGCCGCGTGTACTCGCTCGCCGCCTCCCCGGGCGGGCGCTTCCTCTTCGTCGCCGGTCAGTTCACCGCGGTCGGCGACCACGCGCGCCACAATCTGGCGGCCTTCAACCTCGCCACGGGCCGGCTCGCAAGGAAGCTCCCCGACCTGGGCATCAACGGCACCGTCCGCACCGTGGCGGTGTCGCGGTCGGGCCGGCTGTACATCGGCGGCACCTTCGGGCGGGTTGCGGGTCGCCGGCGCCTGAACCTTGCCAAGCTCGTCCCGCGGAGACACCGCTACGGACTCAGCCTGCGCTGGGCGCCCTCGACGAACGGCGAGGTGCGCGACATCGTCGTTGCCCGGCGCGCGGCGCGCGTGATCGTCGGCGGCGGCTTCACCTCGGTCAACGGCCTCCGCGGCCAGACCAGCATGACCGCACTCGGCCTGGGACGGGGGCGGGTGCTCCGCTGGGCGAGCCACCCGCACTCGCTGATCCTCGACCTCGCGCTGTGCGGGAATCGGGTGTACGCCGCCATGGGCGGGCCGGGCGGAACGGCGCTTGCGTACGGGCTGGCGGGGCACCTGCGGTGGTATTACGTCACCGACGGCAACGTCCAGGCGGCAACGTGCGTCAGCCACCGGCCGGTGTTCGGCATGCATGGCGACTACGTCGCCCCGCGCCGCGACGAGGCGATGTCCGAGCACGGCTCGAGCAGACGCATCCAGCGGCACAAGCTCTTCATGCTGACCCGCCGCGGCGTGCTCGAGCGCTGGAACCCCGACGTCAGCTCCACCGCCGGCGTCCTCGGCGTCTGGTCGCTGGCCTCCGGGCGCGGCAACCTGTACGTCGGCGGCGACTTCACCGGCATGCACGGCGTGAACCAGCAGCGGTTTGCGATCCTGCGCCGCGGCTAGATGATTGGTTCCACGTCGCCGTGATGTCCTGGGCGGCGAGAACCGAGCCTCGCAAGGACGCAGGGAGCGTTCATACCGGTTAAGCGTATGGGCGCGACGGAGGACGCTCGCGAGGCGACGGTTCGCAGCCGCAACCCCGCCACCAACCGCCAACCCACCACGGACGAACGTCCAGGCGCGCGGAGACGTGGAACCAATCATCTCCCGTCCTCCAAACGATCTACCGTTCGCGGCATGCCGCCCGTGCGGTCAACCCGCTTCCGCGCCCGGGGCGTCCTGTTCTCCGTGCTCGCGCTCGGGCTGCTCGCGATCGCCTGGGAGGCGGCCTCGGCGGCGGTCTGGGTGGTGGCGCTGGCGGCGGGTGCGATCGGCCTGTGGATGGCCGATCTGGCCCGGCGCGACCTGTGGCCGCGACCGCGCCGCTGAGAGGGGGCGGCGCCTCACCGGCGAATGACGAGGCTCGGTGACTCCGGGACGGAGCACTAGAGTCTCTTGCACACGATGCAGGCGCAGCGGTCAACACCAGCCCCACCGCGGCGTGGGGGGTTCGACGCGTACCTCGACTGGGTGCGTGGGCGCGGCGCGTCTGCGGCGACCCTGCGGGCGTACACCGCCGACCTGCGCCAGCTGGATCGCTGGCTTGCGGCCGCGGACATCGCGCCCGAGCAGGCCGACGCGGGCACGCTGCGCCGGTACGCCGCCCACCTGGGGACGCTCCGGTACGCCCCGGCGACGGCGGCCCGCAAGCTGAGCGCCGTGCGCGGCGCGTACGCGTGGATGTTCGACCGCGGCGCGATCGAGCGCAGCCCGGCGGCCCTCATTCCCGGACCTCGCCGGGCGCGAACGCTGCCCGCCACCCTGTCGAGCGCCGAGGTGCAGAGCCTGCTCGACCGGCCCTGCGGCACCGAGCCCCGTGACCTGCGCGACCGCGCCCTCCTCGAGCTCCTGTACGGCTGTGGCCTGCGTGCCGCCGAGGCGTGCGACATGCGGCTGGCCGATGTGCGCCTCGAGACGGGCTCGATGCGCGTGACGGGCAAGGGCGGCAAGCAGCGCGTGGTGCCGCTGGGCGGCGCCGCGACGGCGGCGCTCGAGCGCTACCTCGCCCGTGCCCGCCCGCGCATGGCCGCAGGCCGCGACAGCGAGCGGCTGTTCGTGAGCGTCCGCGGCCGGCCGCTGCACCCCTCGGACGTGCGCAGGTCGCTGCAGCGGGCGCTCCAGCGGGCCGGCGTCGCCGAGCGCTCCCCGCACGCGCTGCGGCACACATTCGCGACTCATTTGCTCGAGGGCGGGGCCGACCTGCGCAGCATCCAGGACATGCTCGGCCACGCATCAGTCGGCACAACCCAGGTATACACCCACGTGAGCATGCGCCACCTGAAGGCGGCGCATCGGAATGCACACCCCCGCGCGTGATGGCAGAAGACTCCGCCGACATCTGGACCGAGTACAAGCGCACAGGCGACAAGCGCCTGCGCGACCGGCTGATCCTGACCTACGCACCGCTGGTAAAATATGTCGCCGGCAGGCTCGGCACCGGCCTCCCGGCCCACGTGGACGAGGGCGACCTGGTCAGCTACGGGCTGCTCGGGCTGATGAACGCCATCGAGCGGTTCGACCCGGGCCGCGACATCAAGTTCGAGACGTACGCGATCAGCCGCATCAAGGGCTCGATCATCGACGAGCTGCGGTCGATGGACTGGGTGCCGCGGTCGGTGCGCAGCCGCGCCCGCGAGATCGAGCGCGGCATCGTCGAGCTCGAGCACCGGCTGCACCGGCCGCCGACCGACGAGGAGATCGCACGCCACCTCGGCATCACCGGCGCCGAGTTCCAGGACAGCCTGGCCCAGATCTCGCGCTCGTCGGTGGCCGCGCTGGACGAGCTCTGGACGATCTCCTCGTCAGGCGGAGACACCGTCGCGCTGATCGACACCCTCCAGGATCCGCACGCCGACGATCCCTCAACGGCAATGGCGCGCACCGAGATGCGCGACTCGCTCGCCGGGGCGATCTCGCGCCTGCCGGAGCGAGAGCGCACCGTGATCCAGCTCTACTACTACGAGGAGCTCACGCTGCGTGAGATCGGCGAGGTGCTGGGCGTGACCGAGTCGCGCGTGTCGCAGCTGCACACGAAGGCGATCCTGCGGATGAAGGGCAAGCTCCAGGGCAGCCTCGAGCGCGCCTCCGCCGACCGCCGCCGGTAGCGGGCACATCTCTATCCGGGTGTCGCGGGGGGTGCGGTAATCTCACCTCAACCGACGACACGACCTGCAGCTGGAGGAGTGCATGCCCAACACGGAGTCCGGGAAGATCCGAAACGTGGCGGTGATCGGCCACCGCGGCACCGGCAAGACCTCGCTCGTCGAGGCGCTGCTGTACGAGTCCGGGACGACGAACCGTCTCGGCTCGGTCGCCGAGCGGTCGACGGTCTCTGACTACGACGACGAGGAGCGCCGCCGGGGCATGTCGATCTCGGCCACGGTGACTCACCTCGAGTGGCAGGGGCGCAGCATCAATCTGATCGACACCCCGGGCGAGCCGAGCTTCCAGGTCGACGTGCTCTCGACGCTGCGCGTGGTCGAGGGGTCGATCGTGACCGTCTCGGGCGTGCTGGGTGTCGAGGTCGGCACCGAGCGGCTGTGGCGGCGCTGTGACGAGCTCGGCCTGGCCCGGCTCGTGCTGGTGAACCTGCTCGACCGCGAGCGGGCCGACTTCTTCGCAACCCTCGAGGCCCTGCAGACCCGGCTCTCCGACCGCTGCGTGGCCGTCGAGATCCCGATCGGGCAGGAGCACGAGTTCCACGGCGTGGTCGACCTGGTGCACATGGTCGCCTATCTGCACGACGGCGACGGCGCCCACGACGAGCCCGCCGAGATCCCGGAGGACATGCGCGCGGTCGCCGACGAGTACCACGACAAGCTCATGGATCTCGTCGCCGAGACCTCGGACGAGCTCATGGAGCGCTACCTCGAGGGCGTCGAGATCAGCCGTGAGGAGATGGGCCAGGCGCTCAAGAAGCTCGTGACCGAGGGCGAGCTCTTCCCGGTGGGCTGTGGCGCCGCGACGCGCAACATCGGGTCGCGCGGCCTGCTCGACCTGATCGTCGAGGGGCTGCCGTCCCCCGCGCGGGCCCGCAATGTGCCCGAGGTCGGCGGCGCGACGACGCTGGCGTACGTGTTCAAGACGATCGCCGATCCCTACAGCGGCAAGATCAACCTGCTGCGGGTGTTCGCCGGGACGCTCACGTCCGACTCGACCCTGGTCAACAACCACACGCACTCCAAGGAGCGGGTCGGGCAGCTCCTGGTGCTGCAGGGCAAGGAGCACACGCCGGCCGAATCGCTGCCGAGCGGCGCGATCGGGGCGGTCGCCAAGCTGAAGGAGACCGGCACGGGCGACGTCCTCTCCGACGTCGACAGCCCGGCCGAGATCGAGCCGCTGGCCTACCCGTCTCCGGTGGTGTCGTTCGCCATCGACCCCAAGCACAAGGGCGAAGAGGAGAAGGTGCACACGTCGCTTCGCCGCCTCCAGGAGGAGGACCCGTCGCTCGACGTCCACCGCGATCCGCAGACGGGGGAGACGATCGTCGCGGGCCTGTCGCAGATGCACGTCGAGGTCACCCTCGAACGGATGCACCGCCGCTTCGGCGTCGAGGTGACGCTGCACCCGCCCCGCGTCCCGTACATGGAGACGATCCGCCGGCCCGCCCGCGCCCAGGGCCGCTACAAGAAGCAGACCGGCGGCCGCGGCCAGTTCGGCGACTGCCACATCACGCTCGAGCCCCTCTCGAACCACGAGGGGTACGAGTTCGTCGACAAGATCGTCGGCGGGGTCATCCCACAGGGGTTCCGGCCCGCGGTCGACAAGGGCATCCAGGAGGCCATGCAGCGGGGTGAGCTGGCCGGCTGCCCGGTCGTCGGGGTGCGGGTGAAGCTGGTGGACGGCTCCTACCACACGGTCGACTCGTCGGAGATGGCGTTCAAGATCGCCGGCTCGATGGCGTTCAAGAAGGCGTTCGCAGAGGCCGACCCGGTGCTGCTCGAGCCGATCATGCGGGTCGAGGTGACCGTCCCGGACGAGAGCCTGGGCGACGTCATCGGCGACATGACCTCACGCCGCGGCCGGGTCGGCGGGATGGACCCCGCCGCGGGCTCGACGACAATCCATGTCGAGGTGCCGCTGGCCGAGGTGCTCACCTACGCCCCCGACCTGAACTCGATGACCGGCGGCCGCGGCGACTACCAGATGAGCCTCCTGCGCTACGACGAGGTCCCGGCGCACGTGGCCCAGCAGATCATCGCCAAGAACAAGGACCCCGAACTGGCCAAGGCGTAGGGCGCTAGTTGAGAATCGTGGCCTGGACCTCGGCCCAGCCGCTCAGCCCGACGATCCGGGCCGCGTGGGCGGAGAGATCGAGGACGCCGCGCCCGAACGGGCCGCGGTCGTTGATGCGCACCACCACGGAGCGGCCGGTGGCGAGGTCGGTCACCCGCAGCATGGTGTTGAACGGGAGCCACGGGCTGGCTGCCGTCAGCGCATTGGGGTTGAAGATCTCGCCGTCGGCGGTGCGATGCCCGGCGAAGCCCGGCCCGTACCAGCTCGCCTCGCCCGTGAACCCGCCCTGGCCGCCGCCGGCGCCGGGCGGAGTGACCGGGTCGCTGCCCTCGCCCGCGAGCCGCGAGCGGCGCGCCTGCTCGGCGGCGATCTCGCCGGCGATCTGCGCGTTCATGCCCGCAAGCACCGCCTGGCGCGCGGCGATCGCGCGGCCGAGGCCCCGGCGGGCCGCGTCGAGGCGCGCAACCTGCTGCGTCACCGCGTGGTAGCGGGCGCTGAGCTGCCGCTGCTGCCTTCCCAGAACCTTCTGTGCGCCCCGGATCTGACGCAGCAGGTCGGCGGACGAGGCGTTGATGCGGTTGACCTCATCCACCCGCTGGACGAGCTGGGCGAACGATCCCGAGGCGAGGACATAGGCGGCGCTGTTGCTCGTCCCGCCCTTGTAGTCGCCGACGATGAGCGAAGCCAGCGCCGCCTGGTCGGCGGCGAGCGCCCGCTGCTGCGACGCGATCGCACCCTTGATGCCGCTGATCGACCCCTGCAGCGCGCGCTGGTGGGCGCGCGCAACCCGCTCGACCGTGGCCATGTGCGACCGGCGCCAGTCGAGCACCTCGATCCGGTGCAGCACGACAGCGGCCTGAGAACGCTGGGTTGCGACGGATGCGGCCGCCGCCCCGGTCGGTGCCATTCCGGCAACCGCCGCGGTGGTCGCAATCAACATTGTCCAGGTGATGCGTCTGCGCGTGTTCGCGGTGTGTCGCCTCCCTTGGGCGCCGGGGACCCTACCCGCCTGCGCGGACCTCGGCAACCGCCACCCGTCGCCAAAAAACGGCGTTTGTGGGCGCTTGCGGGGGATTCGCGCGGGTCGCTGCATCCCCCGGATCCTCCTCATGCTGGAATCTGGGCAAGACACGCCTAGCACCTTAGCCGGGTGCCGCTGGTGCGATCCCGGAAGGGCGCCGGTATACTCAGCCTGCCTGCTGACGTCCTATGTCCGGAGACCCGGAAATGATCGAGATCCGCCGGAATGACATCGAAACCTTTTGCGCCGTCTGCGGGCGCACGCTGCTTCTCGGCGAGCGGGTGGTCGGCTACCAGCGGCCCGAGGGCGACGACGCCCGCGTCTGCGAGCTCTGCGTCGACCAGGCCGACGCGCGCGGCTGGATCCGCGAGGGCGCGCTGAGCGTGCCGCTGCAGCTGCACTCGGCGCGGTCGCGCCAGCGCGGGCTGCGCGGCTTCCTGGGTGGATCGCGCCGGCCGCCGCGCGCTCCCGAGCCGTTCACGCCCGAGGCGCTGCCGGACGACCCCCGCGACGCGGTTGCCGCCGGCCTCGAGCTCTTCAACGAGAGCTATCACCCGCGGACGGTGTGCGGCATCGCCCGCACCCTCGGCGACCCGCGCGTGAGCGTCGTCATGCGCAGCCACCGCGAGGTGGTCGTGACCGTGGCCTGGGACCTGTCCTGGTACCAGTTCCGCGTCGACATGCTCGGCTCCCAGCCGGTCACGCTCCAGCACCGGGGAGAGGACGTCGACGAGATCGACACCCGCTTCCGCGACTGGAATGCTCAGGCGGAGCCGGACGGCACGCTCGCACTCGCTGTCTAGCAGCTAGGCCTCGGGGTCGAACGCCTCGGTGGGCGGGAACGTTCCCATCGCCCGCGGCCGGCGCCGGTCGCGCAGCTCGCGCCGGTCGTCGGGGCCGCCCTCGCCGTCGGCGCGCCGGTCGCCCGCACGGGCGCGGCGCTCGATGATCACCTCGACGTTCGGGTTGTCGCGGTAGTACTCGACCATTCGCGGCAGCAGCTCGGATTCGAGCTCGGGTGGGATCACGCAGTAGATCATGTGGCTGAAGTAGACACCGGCTGAGCGGGGTGCGTCAAGGGGTATGCTCGCAGCGTGGCGGTCCCCAATGCGCTCGAGTGCCTCCGGTGCCGGCGACGCTACCCCGTGGTTTCCATGCCCGGGGGGTGCCCATCGTGCTCCGCCGAGGGCACGCCGTCGAACGTTGCGCCCGTGTACGGCCGGGTGGCGGGGCTGAAGCCGGGCAAGCTGACGGGGCGGGGGTTGAGCAGGTTCACGGCCCAGTTGCCCGTCGCCCGCGACCGCCTCGTCTCCATGGGAGAGGGCGATACGCCGCTCGTTGCCACGGCGGCCCTGGGGCAGCAGCTCGGCTTGCGCCGCATGCTGATCAAGGACGAGCGCCGCAACCCGACCGGTAGCTGGCGCGACCGCTTCGCCGCCCTGGCCGTGTCTCAGGTCGAGGACACGTCTGCGACGATCGCCTGTGCCGGCGACGAGGCGCTGTGCGTGGCGATGGCGGCCTACGCGGCGCGGGCCGGCCTGCGCTCCGTGAGCCTGGTCGAGCCCGACGCCACCAGCCGCAGCCGCGACGCCATCGAGGCTGTCGGCGGGCGCGTCGTCGGCGTCGCCTCGCCGGAGGCGCGCTGGCCGCTGCTCGCCGACGCGGAACGCTCGCTGGGGTGGAAGGCGGTCTCGAATCGCACGATGCCGCCCATCGGCAGCGACCCGCTGGCGATCGAGGGCTACCGCACGATCGCGTACGAGATCGCCGAGGAGCTGCGCTGGTCGGCGCCCGACCTGGTGCTGGTGCCGGCCGGTCTGGGCGACGGGATCCAGGGCATCTGGCGCGGGTTCCGCGACCTGGTGACGTGGGCCGTGATCGACCGCATCCCGCGGATGGTCGCGGTCGAAGTGGCGGGGTCGGTGGCGGCCGCCCTGGCCTCGGGCAAGGACTGGGTCACACCCAGCGGCGCCCTCGATTCGCCCGCCCGGTCGCTGGCGGGCGTCACCGGGACGGTGCAGTCGCTGCACGCCGTGGTCGAGTCCGAGGGGCTCGTGGTGCGGGTGTCCGAGAGCGAGCTCGAGCACGCCCGCATGCAGCTCGGCGAGCTCGAGGGCATGTGGACCGATCTGGCGGCGGCGGCGCCGGTGGCGGCCGCGATCAAGCTCGCCCAGCGCGGGGACGTCCCGACCCGGACGGTGGTCGTGCCGGTGGTGACCGAGCACGGCGCCATGGACGGCTCGTCGGAGGCCGCCGGGCCACTCGAGACGGTCGACCCGCGGGTGGACGAGCTCCTGCGCGTACTCGCCGTGCGCGGCGAGTAGAGTTGGCGGTCAATGGCGGTCGCCACCAACTCTCACCGTAACTACATCGCCGGCGAGTGGGTCGACTCGGAGGGCGGCGAGCACTTCGAGAACCGCAACCCCGCCACGGGCGATCTCCTGGGATCGTTCCCGAGCTCGACCGCGGCTGACGCCGACCGGGCGGTCGCCGCGGCCCACGAGGCGTACGCGAGCTGGCGGCTGTATCCCGCCCCGAAGCGGGCCGAGATCCTGTTTCGGGTCGCCGAGCTGCTCCGCGACCGAAAGCCGCAGCTGTCCCGGCTGATGACGCAGGAGATGGGCAAGGTGCTGCCCGAGGCCGGCGGGGACGTGCAGGAGGGCATCGACATGACCTACTACATGGCCGGTGAGGGCCGGCGCATGTTCGGTCAGACGGTGCCCGCCGAGATGCCCGACAAGTTCGCGATGAGCCTGCGCCAGCCGATGGGTGTGGTCGCGGTGATCACCCCGTTCAACTTCCCGATGGCGATCCCGACCTGGAAGCTGATGCCGGCCCTGGTCACGGGCAACACGGCCGTGTTCAAGCCCGCGCACGACACGCCGCTCCTGGGCGAGATGCTGGTCGAGATCTTCGAGCAGGCGGGGATGCCAAAGGGCGTCGTCAACATCGTCCACGGCGGCGGATCGACCGTCGGCCAGCGGCTGATCGAGCACCCCGACGTCAAGGTCGTCACGTTCACCGGCTCGAAGGAGACCGGCATCCACGTCGCCCGCACGGGGGCCGAGACGCTCAAGCGCGTCCACCTCGAGCTGGGCGGCAAGAACGCCATCATCGTCATGGACGACGCCGACCTCGACAACGCCGTGGAGGGCATCCTGTGGAGCGCCTTTGGCACCAGCGGCCAGCGCTGCACCGCGGCGAGCCGGGTGATCGTGCACGAGCGCGTATACGACAGCCTGGCGGCGAAGCTCGTCACCCGGGTGGAGCGGCTGCGGATCGGAAACGGCCTCGACCCCGAGGTGGACGTCGGCCCCCTGATCAACCAGGCGGCGCTCGACAAGGTCGACCGCTACACCGGCATCGCGCGGGACGAGGGCGCCCAGATCCTCACGGGCGGCGAGCACTACCGAAACGGCGAGTCCGGGTTCTACTACCGGCCGACGGTCTACGGACGGGTGGAGCGCGACATGCGCGTCGCCACCGAGGAGATCTTCGGCCCCGCCACCGCCCTGATCCCATGCCGCGACCTGGACGACGCGATCGCGATCTCAAACGCCGTCGAGTACGGACTCTCGAGCGCGATCTACACCGACGATGTGAACTCGGCCTTCCGGGCGATCCGCGACCTGGACACCGGTATCACGTACATCAACGCCGGCACCACGGGCGCCGAGATCCAGCTGCCCTTCGGCGGCACCAAGTACACCGGCAACGGCCACCGCGAGGCGGGCACCGCGGCGCTCGACACCTACACCGAGTGGAAGTCGGTGTACGTCGACTACTCCGGCCGGCTCCAGCGCGCCCAGATCGACAACCAGCCGGCATGAGGCTCACGGAGCTCCACGCCGACCTGCAGACGCTGCGCGACAACATCGCCGCCGAGCTCCTTTCGATCAACCGCTACGAGGCCCAGGCGTTCTCGCTCGCCGACGAGCGCGCCCAGGAGGTGGTGCAGCGCATCGCCGACGACAAGAAGGAGCACGTCGCCCGCCTGCTCGACCTGCTCCGCCGCCTCGACGTGAAGCAGCGCGAGAAGATCGAGCGGGCCGGCCCGGTCGGGTGAGGGTGCGCATGTGGGTCGACGGCGGCGCCCGGGGAAACCCCGGCCCGGCGGCTGTCGGGTACCGGATCGAGGACGACGCCGGCGAGGTGCTGGCCGAGACCGGCGAGACGATCGGCACGGCCACGAACAACGAGGCCGAATATCGCGCGCTCATCACGGCCCTCGAGCGCGCCGCGGCGCTGGGCGCACGGGAGGTGGAGGTGCGGTCGGACTCCGAGCTGCTCGTCCGCCAGATGACCGGCGCCTACCGGGTCAAGAGCCCGCACCTGCGTGCGCTCTGGGACGAGGCGCAGCGGGCCGCCGACCCGTTCGAGCGGGTGCGCTACGTCGAGGTCAGAAGGACCGAAAACGTGGATGCCGACCGGCAGGTGAACCTCGCGCTCGACCGGGCCGCAGCCCCGTAGGGCGGATATACTCCGGCACCTCGAGCGGCTGTAGCTCAGTTGGCTAGAGCGTCTGCTTGCCATGCAGAAGGTCGAGGGTTCGAGCCCCTTCAGCCGCTTTTTTCGCGTAACCAGGCCGTCGCTCAGCGGTTGTGGTTGACGACCTCGACGTTGTGGCCGTCCGGGTCGAGCACGAAGGCGCCGTAGTAGCCCGGGTGGTACACGGCGCGCTCGCCGGGGCCGCCGTGGTCCTCATAGCCCGCGGCCAGCGCGGCGGCGTGGAAGGCCCGCACGGTGGCGTCCGCGTCGGCGGCGAAGGCGAGGTGGACGTGCTCTGTGAGCGGGCGCTCGTCGCGCACGAGCGAGAACGAGAAGTCGGGGCCGGAGAACTGCACGCGATCCGGCGCGTCGTGCGAGAGGCGCAGCCCCGCGTACGGCGCAACCGTCGTGTAGAAGCGCCCCGACACCTGCGGGTCGCGGACGCGAAGCCACAGGTGGTCGATGTGGCCGCCGGGCACGGAGCGGTCGCGGTCGCCGTGGACAGCCTCGACGCTGTTGCCGTCCGGGTCGAGCAGGAAGCCGCCGTAGTAGTCCGGGCCGTAGGCCGTGCGCGGCCCGGGGGCGCCGTCGTTCGGGTAACCGGCGTCGATCCCCGCCTGCCAGAAGGCGTCGACGGCCGCGCGGTCCGGCGCGCGGAAGCCGACGTGCAGGCCGCGGGCCACAGGGTGCTCGCGGTCCACCGGGCCGATGTCCCAGTCCTCCCACTCGACCAGCGCGGCGTCCGCGTGGCTCGGCTCGACGCCGAGCACGGAGAGGACCGTGCGGTAGAAGCGCTCGGACGCGGCGAGGTCGGAGACGGCGATGCCCACGTGGTCGAACATCCCCGCGAGGCTAGCACTGGAATAAACCATCTAGGATCGCGCCATGCCGATCGCGCACGTCAACGGCGTCGACCTGCACCACCTCCAGGCCGGGGAGGGCGATGACGTCCTGTTGCTCTGCGGCCTCGGCGACGACGTCACGGCCTGGAACGGCCAGTTCGACCCGTTCAGCGAGCGCTACCGGGTCACGGTCATTGACAACCGCGGTGTGGGCCGGTCGTCCCTGCCCGACGGCGAGTTCACCGTCCGCGACATGGCGAAGGACGCTGCCGCGCTGTGCGACGCGATCGGCATCGGGCCCGCGCACGTGATGGGCTTCTCGATGGGCGGCGCGATCGCCCAGGAACTCGCGATCGCCCGTCCCGACCTCACCCGCAGCCTGGCGATCGTCGGCTCGTGGGCGTACTCCGACCGCCTCTTCCGCACCTTCATCGAGAGCTCCGCGTACTTCGCCGGGATCGCCGACGACGATCGCGCGTTCCTCATGTACTTCCTCGCGTCGACCTACTCGAAGGCGGTCTTCGAGGACGGCCGCGTGGACGCCTTCTGCGACGCGATGCTGAACAACCCGCACCCGCAGACGACCGAGGCATTCCAGCGCACGGCGCACGCCATCCTCGGCCACGACACCCGCGATCGGCTCGGAGCGATCGCGGTGCCGACTCTCGTCCTCCACGGCGAGGAGGACATCATCTGCCCGCCGCGCCACTCGCGCCAGATCGCAAGTCTCATTCCGGGCGCGCAGCTCGTGGGCGTCCCCGAGCAGGCCCACCAGCCCTTCCAGGAAGACCCGGCGGCCTTCAACGAGACCGTCCTGACGTTCTGGTCTTCGCTCTGACAGCCGGCCCGGCGGCTACTTGGCTGCCGCGTCCGTGTCGAGCTCGAGCGCGCACGAGTTGATGCAGTAGCGCTGGCCGCTCTCGCCGGGGCCGTCGTCGAAGACGTGGCCGAGGTGCGAGCCGCAGTTGGCGCACGTGACCTCGGTCCGGACCATGAAGTGGCTCGTGTCGCGGTGCAGCTTGACGTTGTCCTTGACGGCCGGGTCGGTGAAGCTCGGCCAGCCGGTGCCGGACTCGAACTTGGTGTCCGAGCCGAAGAGCTCGGCCCCGCAGCCGGCGCAGCGATAGATGCCGTCGTCCTTGACGTCGACGTACTTCCCGGTGAAGGGGCGCTCGGTGCCCTTCTGGCGCATGACGTCGTACTGCTCAGGGCTCAGCCGCTCGCGCCACTGCTGGTCGTTGCTGGGGATCTGCGTGCTCAAAATGGCTCCTGTGGAAGAGATGCGTGGACGGATATGACTATCCACCTCCACAGTGTGCCACGCCGCCCCAGCGTTACAGGGGGTCTGCGCAACAGCGAGCGGGAAGGCGACGACCGGAGTCGAACCGGTGTACGCGGCTTTGCAGGCCGCTGCCTAAACCACTCGGCCACGTCGCCCGGCACCGCGGAAGGCTATCAGCGGGACCACGCGAACCGGGGACAGTCCCCCTGTGCAAGAAGCGTCACAAACGTGCAACGGCAACTCGCGGGGGACTGTCCCCGGTTTGGAGTTACTTGACCGCGCCGCCGGAGAACGTCGTCAGCAGGTTCAGCGCGGCGGGGCCGAGCGCGACCACGAACATCGACGGGAACACGAAGATCACGGTCGGGAAGAGCATCTTCACCGGGGCCTTCATGGCCTTCTCCTCGGCGGCCAGCTGGCGGCGCACACGCATGTCGTGGGACTGCACGCGCAGGATGCGCGAGAGTGCGATACCGAGCTGGTCGGCCTGGATGATCGCGCGGGCGAACTGGGAGACCTCGGGCACGTCGACCCGCTCGGACAGGCTCTTCAGCGCCTCCGAGCGGCTCTCGCCGATCCGCATCTCGTGCAGCACCAGCCCGAACTCGTCCACCAGCGGGCCCACCATCCGCTCGCTCAGCTTGGAGACGGCGGCGTCGAAGCCGAGCCCGGCCTCGACCGAGACGCAGAGCAGGTCGAGCACGTTCGGCAGCTCCATCTGCATCTGCTCGCGGCGGCCGCGGGTGCGGGCGTTGATGTAGAAGTCGGGGGCGATGTAGCCGATCGCCGTGCCGCCCAGTGCCACCAGAAGGCCGATGGCGGGGGGAACGGCGCCGGACACCATCACGATGACGCCGACGGCGATCGCGATCATCACCATCCCGCCCTTGATGGCGAGGTACATCTGCGGTGACATCGACCGGGCGAGCCCAGCGGCGACGAGCCGGTTTGCGACCACGTTCTGGTCGGTGCGCGGCAGCACCCGCAGCGTCACCGCGGCCACCCGGGCCGTCAGCGGGCCGAAGATGCGGTCGTTGACGCTGCGCCGGGTCTCGACCTCGCGCTGGGACTGCATCCCGTAGCGCTTGGCCTTGCGCAGGGTCCCCGCGACCTCGCGCTGGCGGACGGTGAGGCCGGTCAGAAGCAGGTAGGTAGCCGCTCCGAACAGACCAAATGCGAGAAGGATGAGAGTCATTCGGCTACCCCTTGAAGGAGACGATCTTGCGGATAATCATCCCGCCGATCGCCATCATCACGAGCGATCCGGCGATCATGACCTTGCCGGCGGTCGACGTGAACAGGATGGACATGTAGGCCGGGTTGAGGGCGAAGATGGCGAGCCCCATGAGAAACGGCATCGCCAGCAGGACGTAGGCGGACATCCGCCCCTGTGCCGTCAGCGCCTTGACCTTGCGGCTGAACTGCTGACGCTGGCGGACCGTGTCGGCCACCATGTCCAGGATCTCGGCGAGCGAACCGCCGACCGTGCGCTGGATGTTGACGGCCATGACCACGAAGCCGAAGTTCGTCGAGTTCATGCGCTGGGCCATCGCCTCGAGAGCCGCCTCGGACGTCATGCCGAGCTGGATCTCCTGGGCGACCCGGCCGAGCTCCTTCGAGGTGGGCTCGGCGCCCTCCTTGACGACGCTCGCAAGCGCGGAGTTGAAGGCGTGGCCGGCCTTGAGTGACGCGGCCAGGGTGATCAGGGTCTCGGGCAGCTGCCCCTCGAAGGCGTTCAGGCGGCGCTTGGCCATGAACCGGACGAACAGCGAGGGGACAGCAAGCCCGACGATGAACGGAAGGAACTCGAGCAGACCGTCGAGGCCGAGCGCGAAGCGCCCGATCACGCCCAGGAGCAGCGCCGCGCCCATCTGGATGTAGACGATCTCGGCGGTGCGCAGCGGCAGGTCAGCCTGCTCGAGCCGGTGGGTCGTGCGCTTCCAGTAGTTGAACGAGCCGGCGATCTTCTCGGTGGCCGCGAACAGCTGGCTGAGCATGCTGATCTTGGTCGGGTCGACACCGGGGAGCTCGATTGTCTTGCGGCGGGGCTCGGTGTAGGCCGCGATCCGCTTGCCGACCGCGACACCGGGCCTGAACGAGAGCAGGAGCAGCGCGCCGATCAGGACGAGGAATGCTGCGCCGATGGCAACGAGGGCCCGACCGAAGGCGCTGGTCGGCATGCTGACAAGCGGCGAGCCCGAGCCGCCGCCCGCGACAGCCGTGCCGGGAGCGGTCACGGTCGAGTGCGCCGCGGCGAGGCCGGGGACGCTGACGGTGAGCCGGATCGGGGTGCCCTTCGGCACCAGGCTGTGATAGGTGAACGTGAACGTGCTGCCGAGTGCGGCCGAGATCTGGCTGTACGCGGCGGCGAGCGCCGGGCCGTCGCTTGCCGACAGGAACTCCCCGCCGGTCTGCTGGGCCAGTGAGCGCAGCGCGCTCTTGCCGGTGGCGGTGCTGGCGATGCTGACCGCGTAGATGGCCGCGTGGGCGGACTTGGCGGCGGCAACGGCCTGGGCGAAGCTGGCCGTGTCGTTCTCGGAGGAGCCGTCGGTGACGAGCACGATCGCCCTCCGCGAGACGGGCTGTGACGCGAGCGCCTGAGCCGCCATCCGGATGCCGCCGTAGATGGCGGTGCCGGGGTGGGAGTCGGGGGCGAGCGCGGCCAGGCCGGCGGCCGCGGCGGCCGAGGTGGCCGGGAGCGCGACCGAGATGTAGGGCTTGGAGCCGAAGGCGTACACGCCCAGCGTGTCGCTCGACTGGTCGCCGGTGACGAACGTGGTGGCGTCCTTGATGGCGTCGGTCAGCTTCTGACCGTGCATGCTGTGAGAGGTGTCGATGGCGACGACCACCGCGGACTGGGGGCCGGCCGCCTGGCGCACGTTGGCGGCCGCCTGGCCATTCTCGGTCACCGTCAGCTGCGGCGTCGTGCCCGGGTCGGGCGTCGTCACCGTGACGGCGACCTTGTTCGGCCAGCCGCTGAGGTTGATGTGCTTGATGTTCAGGGCGGGCGAGGACGCGGCCGCGGGGGCCGCCACCACGAGGGTGGCGACCGCCGCGAGCGCCAGGGCACGCATGCTGGGACGTCGCATCATTACTGACCAACCGCCCGGCCGAAGATGGGCGCGGTGGCGCGCTCGCCCGACTCGTCCTGGAAGAAGTTCGGCGGCAGGTTGACGCCGTTCGATGCCATCTTGTCGAGGAAGTGCGGCTTGAGGCCCGTGCAGCTCAGAGGGCCGAGCAGGCGATGGCCGGCCTCCTGCTGCATCGCGCCTTCCTCAACCGGCTTGGCGATGAAGACGTCCTGCAGTGCGATGACGTCGGACTCCATCCGCAGCACCTCGGTGACATGGGTGATGCGGCGGGTGCCGTCGACCAGGCGGGACACCTGGACGATGAGGTCGAACGCGCTCGAGATCTGCTCGCGGATGGCGCGCAGCGGCAGCTCGACGCCGGCCGTCAGCACCAGCGTCTCGGTGCGGGCGAGGGCGTCACGCGGGTTGTTCGCATGGACGGTCGTGAGCGAGCCGTCATGGCCGGTGTTCATGGCCTGGAGCATGTCCACGGCCTCCGGGCCACGGCACTCGCCGACGATGATCCGGTCGGGGCGCATACGCAGGGTGTTGCGGACGAGGTCGCGGATCGTGACCTGGCCCTTGCCCTCGATGTTCGCCGGGCGCGACTCGAGCGTGATGATGTGCTCCTGCTTCAGCTGGAGCTCGGCCGCGTCCTCCACCGTGATGATGCGCTCGTCCGACGGGATGGCCGCCGAGAGCACGTTCAGTGTGGTGGTCTTGCCTGAGCCGGTACCGCCCGAGATGAGGATGTTCAGCTTGCCGCGGACGCAGGCCTCGAGGAACTGGCCCGACTTGTGCGTGAGCGTGCCGAACTTGATCAGGTCGGCCATCGTGAACGGATCGCGACGGAACTTCCTGATCGTGAGCGACGAGCCGCGCACGGCCAGCGGCGGGATGATCGCGTTGACGCGGGAGCCGTCGGGGAGGCGGGCGTCCACGTACGGGGACGACTCGTCGATCCGGCGGCCGATGCGGCTGATGATCTTGTCGATGATGCGCAGGAGATGCGCCTCGTCGACGAACTGCGCGTTCGTGCGGGTGATCTTGCCGTGGCGCTCGATGTAGACGGTCTTGTGGTCGTTGACCATGA
Source organism: uncultured Actinomycetes bacterium (assembly GCA_963703275.1). Classification (GTDB taxonomy): domain Bacteria; phylum Actinomycetota; class Thermoleophilia; order Gaiellales; family JAICJC01; genus JAICJC01. The sequence goes on from OY969804.1 coordinate 1,482,013, forward strand.
CCTCCGTGATCGAGTCGTCACGCAGGAACGGCTCCAGCGGCCCGTAGCCGAGGATGTCGTCCGTGATCTGGCGGATGATCTCCTGGCGCTCCTGACGGGTCAGCGGCGTCTTCTCGATCGCCAGCATCTCCGTCACGACCTCGTTCACCTTCTCCTCGAGGTCGGCGTCGGTCTTGCCGTCCTGGTTGAACAGGCGGGGGCCGAGCCGAGGGATGATCTCCTTGTGAACACGCGTCTTGAGCTCGGCGAACGGATCGGCGACAACCGAGGTGCGGTCGGTCTCCTCCTGCGTCTCCGGCTCGTTGGGGTCGGTCGTTGCGACCTGGATGCGTGAATGCAGCGACATCGACTACCTCACTCCCCGACGCTTCTTCTTCGCGTCGGCTTCAACGCGCTGAGGCACGAGCGCATCAGCGATCTCACCCATGGTCTTGACGACACTGGCCCGCGGGTTGGCGAGCGCGATCGGCACGCCCCGGTTGACCGACGACGGGATGTCGCGGTCGATCGGGATCTCGAATGCCACCTTCAGGTCGAGGGCCCGCTCCACCTCGCTCTTGCGCAGCCCGACCTTCGAGCCGGTCTGGTTGAGCAGCAGGTGACGGCGGTCCTTCGGGTAGTGCAGCAGGTCGAGCGTCTGCAGCGTGAGCTTGACGTTCTTGATCGCGGGCACGTCCATCGACGTCACCAGCAGGAGCTGGTCGGTGCGGTCGAGGGTTGAGAGCACCGGGCCGTGGAAGAACGGCGGCGTGTCGACGACGACCACGTCGTAGCTCTCCTTGGCGACGGCGAACAGGTGGCCGAGGCGCTCCTCGGTGACCAGCTCGGCGTCCTCGGGCCGAAGCGGCGCCGGCAGCACGTGCACACCCGACTGGTGCGCCGTGACGTAGCCGGCCAGTGCCTCGGAGTCGAGCTCGCGACGGGCCATGACCAGGTCATAGATCGTCTTGTCGGGCTCGATGCCCATCATGATGGCGACATCGCCGAACTGCAGGTCGAGGTCGAGCAGCAGCGTCCGCCGCTGATGCTTGCGGGCGAACAGGATGGCCAGGTTGCAGGCCAGCGCGGTCTTGCCGGACCCACCCTTGGGCGAGAAGATCGTGACGACCTTGCCCTCGGCGTGAGAGGCGGCCTTGCCCGCGGAAGGGCCGGAGCGGCCGGCGGCGAGCGAGTGCGCCTTCTTGATCGTGAAGACGATCCCGTCTGTCAGCTGCGGCAGCAGCACGACGTCATGGACGCCGGCCTGCAGGGCCTCGGACAGCAGGCTGTTGGCGCTGGCCGACGTGACCAGGACGATCGGGGCGGCGGTGACCGCCCGGATCGCCTCGACCTCGGCGGTGGGCACGTGCTCGGTGGCGGTGGTGCCGTGCAGGATCACCTGGGCGGCGGACTCGGCCAGCTTGGCGCCGGCCTTGACCGGATCGGCAGCCGTGCCGACGAGCTCGACGTCGGGGTGATCAGCCAGGCCCTCCCGGACTTCCGCCAAGCCATTGGCGGCGCCCGTGATGAAGACCTTGATCGGGGACTGGTTGGTCATCGGTTGGCTCCAATGCAGATCGGGAGGGAGTTCTTGATCTGAACAAGCGTCAGGCCAGAGCCGAAGGCGCTGCACGGTGTGGCGACCAGGGAGCCCGTGTCCTGGGCGCCGTGGGCGGGCCGCAGGGCGAGCCAGAACTGACCGGTCTCGCGGATGAGCATGAGGTCGGCCAGCTCGTTCTGGGGGACGGCCAGGATGACCGCGTCGCCGCCCGTGCCGTCATCGGTGCCCGAAGCGCTGTTGGCGCCCGAGGCCGAGGTCAGCGGTGCGCTTGCGACGCCGGTGTCGTAGGTGGAGAGCACCTCGACGTTGGTGATGATCCGGGCTGCAACCGTCTCCTGGCTGATCTTGCTGGAGTTGTTGGTCGCCTGAATGGTCATCTCGCCGTAGATGTCAACGCGGTCGCCGGCCTTGAGCGTGCCGCCGAGAACGCGGTTGGCGTTGAACGCGACCTGGACGGCGCGCATCGTGCCCTGGATCTGGTTCACGATCGCCGAGTCCTTGGAGCTCGAGAACATCGCCGGCGTGATCTGGGCTCCGGCGGTGATGTTGGTGTCGGTCGCAAGCGAGGTGTTCAGCGACGAGACCGAGGTGAACGCACCGGGGACGACGTCCTTGGTGGCAACCTGGCGGGTCGTGAACGCGCCTCCGCTGACCAGCGTGTTCAAGGGAGTGCCGGCCACAATGTCGCCCTTCGAGACCACAACGGTCGTGGTCTTGATGCTCTTGTCGGCCTGGCTCTTGACGTTACTCGTGTACATGATCACGAGTCCCGCCGCGACAACGGCGAGGATCAGCGCGATCACGATGTTGCGGACGCTGTAGGACATGCGGCTGCCTCTCGTGGAAGACTTCGGGACTTCGGGACGTGACCTGACACCTATCGGCAGTGCCGGCCGGGGGCTTTAGAAGGCGGGACCGGGGGTGGGTGGAACGCCCAGCCGCCCGGGTGCAGCGGTTACTCCACGCGCATCGTGGTGGTGGAGGTGAGCGTGCCGGACGAAACCACCATGCCCATGATGCTGATCGAATACGGGTAGCTGGCTGTCACGGCGACATCTGAGCCCTGCGCGTACGCGTTGTTCGTGCAGGTGCGGGTGACGGTCACGTTCAGGGTCGACTGGTTGAGATCTGCAGCGGCACCCTTTGCCGCCGCGATCGCCAGGCCGTCGACGGTTGTGCAAGTTCCCGCCGTCCGACTGACCGCTGCCTTGCGCGCGCCCTCGCGGCCGGCGCCCGTGACGTCCATGTAGTTCACGAACACCTGCCCAAACTGGTAGATGGCCATCAGCACCAGCAGAAGCACCGGCAGGATGACGGCGAACTCAACGACGGCCTGGCCGTCTTGGCGTTTGAGGTGGCGTGTGAACACAGGTGTGATGTGAGGTGATGTGGAGGGCGGGCCCGCCGGCGTGATGCCGGCGGGCCCGCCCGAAGCACTACGTCGAAGAACTAGAGCGACGCGATGACGTTCGTGAGGGTGCCCTTGATGGCCGTGCTGAGCAGGCCGAGGGTGACGACGACGGCGATGGTGATGACACCGAGGACGACGGCGTACTCCGCCATCGTCTGGCCGGCCTCGTTCTCGAGGGCCTCAACGGTCCGGTTCAGGTAGTCGGTCAAAGCGGTTCCTTTCGGGGTGGTGGGGGCCAATGCCCCACGTGGTCTTTCGGCGTCAGCAACGAAAAGCTTGAGCGCCGCGTACCGGCATTCGCTCTCTAGGGGGAGAGGAATCAAGTGCGCCGCGCGGTGCCCGGCTGGCCGGGCTGCGACGCGATTCCTTCCCCACGATCCGAGCAAACGGACAGATGTTCAAGTCCGGCCTGGAAAATTCACCCTTTTGGTGGAGTCGGCCGGATTGGGTATCGTCCCCCGCCGTGGCGACGATCATCGACGGCAGGCAGGTGGCGGCGGACGTCAGGCGGCAGGTGGCCGTCGACGCCGCGGCGCTGCGTGAGCGCACCGGCCACGTCGCCGGGCTGGTCACCATCCTGGTGGGCGAGGACCCCGCTTCGCAGGTGTATGTGCGCAACAAGATCCGGGCCTGCGAGGAGGCCGGCATGGCCTCGTTCCACGAGCCGATGGACGCGTCCTCGACCCAGGATCAGGTGCTCGCGATGGTCGAGCGCTACAACGCCGACGACCGCGTCGACGGGATCCTCGTGCAGTCACCGCTGCCGGCGGGACTCGACTTCAAGCAGGTGCTCGAGCGGATCGACCCGGCGAAGGACGTGGACGGGTTCCATCCGCTGAACGTCGGCCGGCTGGTGGCCGGCCAGCCCGGCCTGGTGGCATGCACGCCCGCCGGCGTGATGGAGCTCCTCGACAGCACCGGGATCGCGCTCGAGGGCGCCGATGCGGTGGTGGTCGGACGCTCGGACATCGTCGGCAAGCCGGTGGCGCTGCTTCTGCTGCACCGCAGCGCCACCGTCACGGTGTGTCATTCGCGCACCCGCGACCTGCCGGCGGTGACGCGCCGCGCCGATGTGCTCGTCGCCGCTGTCGGCCGGCCGCGCATGATCACCGCCGACATGGTGAAGCCCGGCGCGACCGTGATCGACGTCGGCATCAACCGCACAGCCGACGGCCTCGCCGGCGATGTCGACTTCGAGGGCGTCTCCGCTGTCGCCGGAGCGATCACCCCGGTGCCGGGCGGGGTCGGCCCGATGACGATCGCCATGCTGCTGAAAAACACGGTCACCGCTGCCACGGCCCGCCTGTCCGGCTGAGGCGCCTAAATCCTGGCCCCGGCGGGCTCGTTGCAAACGTCCGCATCGTGCTTTATCGTTGCGCGATCCCGGCGCGCATGCGGGTGAGTCAAGGAGAGGAAGCGAGTTGGCAGAAGGCACCGTCAAGTGGTTCAGCAACGAGAAGGGATACGGCTTCATCCAGCAGGACGGCGGTGAGGACGTGTTCGTGCACTTCTCCGAGATCCAGGGGGACGGCTACAAGACGCTGAACGAGGGTCAGCGGGTTGAGTTCGAGGTCGTCCAGGGCAACAAAGGCCTCCAGGCCAGCGGCGTCCGCGCGCTCGCTTAATCGCCCGAGCCATTCGCACTCGTGCGAATGAGATCCCACCCCGGGGACGGTCCCCGCTCTCCGCGAGGACCGTCCCCGGCGGTCGCTTGGCGTTGACTATCCTGCTCCTCCGATGGCGATCTCCTCCGACGATGTGCTGCATGTGGCCCGCCTGGCCAGGCTGCGGCTGACCGACGACGAGGTCGAGCGGATGACCGAGCAGCTCTCGTCGATCATCGGCCACGTGCAGGAGCTGTCCGCGCTCGACCTGACCGGCGTCGAGCCCACGGCCCACGCCCTCGACCTCACGAACCAGGTCCGCCCGGACGCCTCCCGGCCGTCGTGGCCGCTCGCCGAGGTGCTGAAAAACGCCCCCGATCCGGCGGACGGCGGCTTCCGGGTGCCGCCGACGGCATGACCGAGACCCTCGGGCTGACCGCCGAGCGCTGCATCGAGCTCCTCGACGCGCGCGAGCTCAGCTGTCGCGAGCTCGTCTCGGCCTACCTCGACCGCATCGACGCCGCCGATGCGGGCATCCACGCCTTTCTGCGCACGCGCCGCGAGGCCGCGCTCGCCCAGGCCGACCGGCTCGATCGCGAGGGCCGCAGCGGCCTGCAGGGCGTGCCGATCGCGCTCAAGGACATTCTCTGCACGAAGGGCGAGGAGACCACCGCCGGCTCACGCATCCTCGAGGGCTACCTCCCGATCTACGACGGCGGGTGTGTCACCCGCGTCAACGCCGCCGGCCTCATCTCGCTCGGCAAGACGAACATGGACGAGTTCGCGATGGGCTCGTCGACCGAGAACTCGGCCTTCGGCGTGACCCACAACCCGTGGGACGCAGACCGGGTGCCGGGAGGGTCGTCGGGCGGCTCGGCCGCGGCCGTCGGGGCCGGCTTCGCGCCGCTCGCGCTCGGGACGGACACCGGCGGCTCGATCCGGCAGCCGGCGGCGCTCTGCGGCGTCGTCGGGATGAAGCCGACCTACGGCGCCGTCAGCCGCTACGGCCTGATCGCGTTCGCCTCGTCGCTCGACCAGATCGGCCCATTCGCCCTCACCGTGCGCGACTGCGCGCTGCTCATGCAGGTCATCTGCGGCCAGGACCACTGCGACGCGACGTCGGTCGCGCTGCCGGCGCCGATCGAGGTGCCATCCGCCGAGAGCCTCGCCGGCGTGCGCCTCGGCGTCCCCTCCGACCTGCTCGCCCAGGGGGTCGAGCCGGGTGTGCGGGCCGCCTTCGACGCGACGCTGCAGGCCGCCGAGGGGCTGGGCGGACACGTCGTCGAAACCACGCTGCCGCACGCCGGCTACGCGCTGCCCGCCTATTACCTGATCGCCCCCGCCGAGGCATCGGCCAACCTGTCCCGCTTCGACGGCGTCCGCTACGGCCTGCGCTGCGAGGAGCCCGGCGACACCGTCGCCGACATGTACGGGCGCACCCGCGCGGCCGGGTTCGGGGCCGAGGTGAAGCGCCGGATCATGCTCGGGACATACGCGCTCTCGGCCGGCTACTACGACGCCTACTACGGTATGGCGCAAAAGGTGCGGACGCGGATCCGGGACGATTTCGACGAGTCCTTCGCGGCGGTCGACCTCGTGGTGATGCCGACGTCGCCGACGGTCGCATTCCGCATCGGCGAGCGGGTCGACGATCCCTGGGCGATGTACGCCTCCGACGTGCTCACCGTTCCGGTGAACCTGGCCGGGCTGCCCGGGATCTCGATCCCGTGCGGGCTCAGCGAGGGGCTTCCGGTCGGCTTCCAGCTGGTGGGGCCGGCCTTTGCCGAGAACCGCATCCTCGCGGCCGCGCACGCGCTCGAGCAGGTGCTGGCATTCGATCCCCGGCCCCCGGCGATGCTGACGTGACCGGCGAGGTCTGGGAACCCGTGATCGGGCTGGAGATCCACGTCCAGCTGAACACCGAGTCGAAGATGTTCTGCGCGTGCTCGAACACGTTCGGCGCCGAGCCCAACACACTCACCTGCCCCGTCTGCCTGGGACATCCGGGCGCGCTGCCCACGATCAACGCCGGCGCGGTCGAGAAGGCGATCCAGATCGGTCTCGCGCTCGACTGCGACATCGCCGAGCGCAGCCAGTTTCACCGCAAGAACTACTTCTACCCCGACAGCCCCAAGGCGTACCAGATCAGCCAGTACGACCAGCCGGTGTGCGGGCACGGGCACCTGGATGTCGACGGCGCCCGGGTCGGCATCACCCGCGCCCACATGGAGGAGGACGCCGCCAAGCTCGTGCACGCCGGCGGGACCGGCGGGCGCATTGCCGGGGCCGACTCGTCGGTGGTCGACTTCAACCGCTGCGGCACCCCCCTGGTCGAGATCGTGACCGAGCCGGACATCCGCTCACCCGAGCAGGCGGTCGCCTTCCTCAGCCTGCTCAAGAACACGCTCCAGACGATCGGCGTCTCCGACTGCGACATGGAGAAGGGCTCCCTGCGCTGCGACGCCAACGTGTCGGTGCGCCGGCGTGGTGAGACCGCGTTCGGCACCAAGACCGAGCTCAAGAACATGAACTCGTTCAAGTTCCTGGGCGAGGGCATGGCCGCCGAGATCCAGCGCCAGATCGAGCTGCTCGAGGCGGGCGGCGAGGTCAGGCAGGAGACGCTCCACTACGACCCGTCCGCGCGCGCCCTGCACGCCCGCCGCTCGAAGGAGGAGGCCGACGACTACCGCTACTTCCCCGAGCCCGACCTGGTGCCGCTCGAGCCAAGCCGCGAGAGCATCGCGCTGCTGCGCACGGCGATGCCCGAGCTGCCGGCCGCCCGGATCGCCCGGTTCCGCAGCGAGTACGGGCTGAGCGAGCAGGACGCGGGCGACCTGAACGCAGCACCGGCGATCGCCGACTACTTCGAGGCCGTCGCAGCGGCGGGGGACGACCCCAAGGCGGCGGCCGACTGGGTGCGAAACCAGCCCGGGGCGGTCGCCACGATCCCGCCCCAGGGCCTCGCGGGGGTGATCCGCCTGATCGGCGCGGGCACGATCACGGCCACCCTGGCCAAGCAGGTGTACGCGCTGCTCGAGGCCGAGCCGGGCGCCGATCCCGCGGTGCTCGTGCAGCGGCACGGACTGGCCTCGATCGGCGATACGGGCGAGCTCGAGCGGATCGTCGACGAGGTGGTTGCGCAGAATCCGCAGTTCGTCGAGCAGTTCCAGGCCGGCAAGGAGGGCGTGATCAACGCCCTGGTCGGCCAGGTCATGAAGCAGACGCGCGGCCGGGCCGACGCGCGCCAGGTGCAGCAGCTCCTGCGCGACCGCCTCGCCCGCTGACGGGAGGGCCTACGATTCCGGCCGCGTGGACGGCAAGCGCTACCTGATCACCCCCGGCCCGACCCCTGTCCCGCCCGAGGTCGTCGCCGCCGAGGCTGCACCGCTCCACCACCACCGCAGCCCCGACTTCCGCGCCCTCCTGGGTGAGACGCTCGCCGCCCTCAAGCGCCTTTTTGAGACCGAGCACGATGTGCTGCTCTTCACCGGCTCGGGCACCGCGGCAATGGAGTCGGCCGTGGCCAACCTGCTCTCGCCCGGCGACCGGGTCGTCGTGGGCTCGGCGGGCAACTTCGGCGAGCGCTGGCTGAAGCTCGTGCGGGCGTACGGGATCGAGCCTGTCCATGTCGAGCACGACTGGGGCCAGCGGCTCGACCCGGCCCGCCTCGGCGCCGCGGCCGCCGAGGCAGACACCGCCGCGGTGTTCGTCACCCAGTCGGAGACGTCCACCGGCGTCATCCACGACATCGAGGCGATCGCGCGCGAGACGGCTCCCACCGGTGCCGTGCTGGTGGTCGACGCCGTGTCGAGCCTGGGCGGGGTCGAGCTGGCGACCGATGCCTGGGGCGTGGATGTGGTCGTGGCCGGGTCACAGAAGGCGCTCATGACCCCGCCGGGGCTCGCCTTCGCCTCGGTTTCGCCGCGGGCGTGGCTGCGGGCCCAGCGATCGACGCTGCCGCGCTACTACCTCGACTGGCGCCGCACGGCGGACTCCCAGGCCCAGAACGACACCGCGTTCACCCCGGCCGTGACGCTGGTTGCGGCGCTGGGCAAGGCGCTCGAGCTGATCGAGTCTCGCGGTGCCGAGGCGATCTGGGCCCACAACCGCCGGCTCGCGCTCGCCGCCCGCGAGGGCGTGAAGGCGCTCGGGCTCGACCTGTACTCGCCCGACGATCCCACCTCGGCGATGGTGACGGCATTTCTGATGCCCGACGGCATCGACGGCCAGCGCTGCTACGGCGTCCTGCGCGACAACTACGGCATCGTCCTGGCCGGTGGCCAGGGGCAGCTGCGCGGCCGCATCATGCGCATCGGCCACATGGGCTATATGAACGAGTTCGACATCCTGACGGCGCTGGGCGGGCTCGAGCTGGCGCTGGCGGAGCTCGGCTATCGCCCGCCGTCCGCCGGCGCCGGCGTCGCCCGTGCGACCGAGGTGTTCGCCACCGGTGCCTGACCGTCCCCGCGTGCTGGTCACCGAGGAGATCGCCGCCGCCGGGATCCAGTTGCTGCGTGAGGAGTTCGAGGTCGACATCGACCTGCTCCCGGAGCCGGAGGCTCTGGCCGGCCGGATCGGCGCCTACGACGCCCTGATCGTCCGCAGCGCGACCCGTGTCTCGGCCGAGCTGCTCGAGCATGCGGGCAGGCTGAAGGTGATCGGGCGGGCCGGGACGGGGGTCGACAACGTCGACGTCGCGGCGGCCACCCGCCGCGGGATCATCGTCGCCAACGCGCCCGGCTCGAACATGGTGGCGGCGGCCGAGCACGCGCTCGGACTGCTCCTCGCGCTGGCCCGCAACATCCCCCAGGCACACGCCGCGCTGATCGAGGGCCGCTGGGAGCGCAAGCGCTTCGGCGGCGTCGAGCTGGCGGACAAGGTGCTCGGCATCGTCGGCTTCGGGCGCATCGGCCAGCTGGTCGCCGCCCGCGCACGGGCGTTCGGGATGCGCGTCGTCGTGTTCGACCCGTTCGTGTCGGCCGATCGCTGCCGGGAGCTGCAGGTGACGGCCGCATCGCTCGAGAACCTGCTCCTGCAGGCCGACTTCATCACCCTGCACGCGCCGCTCACGGCCGAGACCACGCACCTGATCGACGCCGACCGGATCGCCCTGATGAAGCCGGGCGTGCGGATCGTGAACGCCGCCCGCGGAAACCTGGTCGACCTGGACGCACTGGTCGACGCGCTGCGCTCGGGGCACGTCGCCGGCGCGGCTCTGGACGTGTTCCCGGAGGAGCCCTACACGACGGGGCCGATCTTCGGGCTCCCAAACGTCGTCGTCACCCCGCACCTCGGGGCGTCCACCCAGGAGGCGCAGGACCGGGCGGGCGTGATCGCCGCCGAACAGGTCGCGGCGGCGCTGCGGGGAGAGTTCGTCACGCACGCGGTCAACATCCCCCAGGTGGCGGCCGAGGAGATGGACGTGCTCGGCCCGTTCCTGCCGCTGGCGGCGCAGCTCGGGCGGCTCGCGATCGGGTTGTGCGAGCACGGTCTCGACCGCATCGACGTCACCTACGACGGCGCGCTCGCCGAGCACGACACCCGCCTGGTCACCTCCGCCGTGCTGATGGGGGCGTTCGCCGCCCGCTCCGACGAGCCCGTGAACCTGGTGAACGCGAGGGCGGTGGCCGAGAGCCGGGGGATCGCCGTCGGAGAGGAGCACATCCGGACACCGGGCGACTACACGAGCCTCGTGCGGGTCTCCTGCGGTGACGACCAGACGGTCTCGGGCACGACGATCGGCCGCGAGAACCGGCCGTGGCTGGTGGAGGTGGAGGGCTATCAGGTCGAGATCGAGCTCGCGGGGCACATGGTCGTGATGCTGAACGACGACCGGCCCGGCGTGATCGGCCGCGTGGGGATGACATTCGGCGAGGCCCGCGCGAACATCGCCAACATGAGCGTGTCGCGCAACTTCCGCGGCCAGCGGGCGGTGATGGTGCTGGCACTCGACGTCTCGCCGCCCCCGCCCCTGCTCGAGAAGCTGCGCTCGCTCGAGGGCATCTACCGCGTGCGCTCGGTCGACCTGAACGGCCGCTGACGCGAACCCCCGGTGCCAGGCACCGACACCGCGGCCGACACTCGCATGTGACACGGATGTTGCGGCGATCTGGGCGCAAACGGCTTGATCAAGCGGTCGGCGTGTGCCAGAACCGTCACCGCCGGCACCCCCGCCGCGTGGCGGTGCCAGGCACAGACCCTGCGGGCGTGACCGAGGCGTGACCCCGGTGTTACAGGTCGGAGGTCAGGTGTGGGCGCGCAGCGCGACCGTCACGTACGGCATCGTGAACCGCTCGCGGCCGCGCAGATCGGGGTGCTCGTCGGCGAGGCGGCCGACCCGCAGAAGCGCAGCCTCGCGCTCGGCCGGGGCGAGCGTCGCGACGCTGCTCGTCGAGAGCGCCCACTCGACCAGCCGCGCCCGGTCGAACGACTCGGGGTTTGGGAACTCCCGCCGCTCCACGCCGCCGAAGTGGGGGTTGTCGACCCATCCGTCACCGAGCTCACGCGCGTTCGAGAGCACATCTCCCGCCCCGTCGAGCGCCCGCGTCAGCTCCGCCACCCACGCGACCCGCTCGTCGCGCAGATTCCAGAGCAGGCCGATGACACCACCGGGAACAAGCACACGCGCGATCTCGGCAAGCGCCCGCGGGCCGTCGAACCAGTGGAACGCCTGGGCCACGAAGACGGCGTCGGCACTCGCGTCGGGCAGCGGGATTCGCTCGGCGGTTCCGGCCAGGGCGGGAACGCCCGGGACGGTCAGCGCGAGCCCGGCGCGCATGCCGTCGAGCGGCTCCACGGCCACCACCTCGGCGCCCGCGGCCACCAGCACCTCGGTCAGCTTGCCGGTGCCCGCCGCGAGGTCGACCACGCGCCGGCCGGGCGCCGATTCGAGCACCCAGGCGACCGCCGCAGCCGGATACGAGGGCCGCGCCCGCCGGTAGGCGTCCGCCACGCCGTCGAAGGAGCGGGCCCGCCGATCGTCCGCCTCAGACATGCCGGGGATCGTACTGTCAGCCTCCGCATCCACCCTTCCGGTACGATCTCGGCGGGGAATCGAGACCGAAAGGGCGCGTGCTGGCATGGAACCCACCGACAAGATCTGGCGTAATGGAAGCTTCGTGTCGTGGGAGGACGCAAACGTCCATATCCTGACGCACGCCCTGCACTACGGCACCGGCGTCTTCGAGGGCATCCGCGCCTACGAGACGCCCAAGGGCTCGGCGGTCTTCCGCCTCACCGATCACCTCGAGCGCCTGCGCCGCTCGGCCGCGCTCTACCAGATGGATCTCGGCTTCACGTTGCCCGAGCTGGCGGCCGCGGTGCACGAGACGGTCTCGGTGAACGGCGTCCCGTCCTGCTATGTGCGGCCGATCGCCTTCCGCGGCGCCGGCCCGATGGGCCTCTACCCCGGCGACAACCCGGTCGAGGTGGCGATCGCCGTCTGGCCGTGGGGCGCGTATCTGGGCGAGGAGGCGCTCGAGCACGGCGTCCGAACCAAGATCTCGAGCTTCCGCCGCATCGGGCCGAACACGCTGCCCCCCGCGGCCAAGGCGACTGGCCAGTACATCAACTCGGTGCTGGCGAAGCTCGAGTCCTCGCGGGCGGGCTACGACGAGGCCATCCTCCTGAACGAGGAGGGCTACGTGGCCGACGGATCGGGCGAGAACGTGTTCGTGATCCGGGATGGCGTGATCTACACGCCGCCCACGACCGCCTCGTGCCTGCCGGGCATCACTCGCTCGACGGTGATCCGCATCGCCAACACGCTTGGCTTCGAGGTGCGCGAGGTGAACCTCGTGCGCACCGACCTCTACTTCGGCGACGAGGTGTTCCTGTGCGGCACCGCCGCCGAGGTGACGCCGGTGGCATCGGTCGACGATCACCCCACGGGGGGCCGCGGCCCGATCACCAAGCAGATCCAGGACACCTTCTTCGCCATCGTCGGCGGCCGCGACGAGCGCTTCGCCGACCTGCTCGAGTACCCGGTCGGGGCCGCGGTCTAAGCGATGGTCACGACGCGGACGATCCCGCTGGCGCGCCCGTATCTCGACGGCCGCGAGGAGGAGCTGGTGCTCGACGTGCTGCGATCGGACAGCCTCGCCTGCGGCCCGGTGGCCCCGGCGTTCGAGCGTGGATTCGCCGATCGTGTCGGCACCCGGTTTGCCGTCTCGTGCTCGAGCGGCACGGCCGGCCTGCATGCGGCCCTGCACCGGCTCGGGCTCGGCCCCGGCGACGAGGTGATCACGTCGAGCTTCTCGTTCGTGGCGTCGGCCAATGTGATCCTGTTCGAGCGCGCAACCCCGATATTCGCCGAGATCGACGAGCGGACGTTCAACATCGACCCGGCCGCCGTCGAGGCGGCCATCACGGAGCGCACCAAGGCGATCATCCCCGTGCACATCTTTGGCTACCCCTGCGACATCGAGGCCATCTCGGCGATCGCGCAGCGCCACGGCCTGGCGGTGATCGAGGACGCCTGCGAGGCGATCGGCTGCACGATCGACGGCCGCGGCGTCGGCACCCACGGCAACCTGGCGGTGTGGGGCTTCTATCCCAACAAGCAGCTCACAACCGGCGAGGGCGGCGCGATCACGACCGACGATCCCGACCTCGCCCGCGAGCTTCGCAGCCTGGTCAACCAGGGTCGCTCGGACAACGGCGATTGGCTCGTCCACCAGCGGCTCGGGTTCAACTACCGCATGGACGAGATGTCGGCAGCCGTCGGGCTGGCGCAGCTCGAGAAGCTGGACATGCTGCTCGAGCGGCGCCGGCGGGTGGCGGAGCGCTACAACGAGCTCCTGGCGGGAGTGGAGGGGGTCGAGCTGCCGTACGTCGGCCCGCATCCGCGCAGCTGGTTCATCTACTACGTGCGGCTCGCCCCAGGCATCGACCGCACCGCCGTCTCGGCCGCGCTGGCCGAACGCGGCGTCGCCACGCGCCCCTACCTGCCCGCGATCCACACCCAGCCGACCTACCGCGATCGCTTCGGCTACGGCCCGGGCATGCTCCCGGTGACCGAGCGGGTGAGCGCCTCCACGCTCGCCCTGCCCTTCTTCATCCAGCTCGAGGACGACGACATCGCCTACGTCGCAGACTCCCTGCGGGAGGTGCTGGCGGAGCTGTGACCGGCGCCGGAGCACCGATGGTGTTCCTGGGCTACGGCAAGTTCGTGCGTGCCGACCGCATCTATGCACTCGAGCCGATCGACGGCGACGAGCGCGGTGACGGCCGGCGCACGCGGGTGTGGGTGGACGGCATGGCCGAGCCCATGATCGCCTCGCGGACCGAGCGCATCATCCTGGCCGACATGGGCGAGGCGATCGCGCTCGCGCAGGCCGTGCGGCGCAGCCGCCTGAACCAGATGTCGCTCGATGTCTGACTGGGACGTCACCCTGATCGCGGCCGGCTCGCTGCCGATGCGCGACGGGCTGCTCGCGCCGGCGGGCGAGCTCGGCGACATGGAGGTCACCTCCAACGTCGTCCTGCTGCGCGGAAACGCCGGCACCCTGCTCGTGGATACCGCGGCCGGCCAGCTCGACGACCAGTGGGAGGGAGCCGAGAGCAACCTGGCCGAGGCGCTCGCCCCGTATTGCCGCCTGGACGAGATCGACACCGTCGTCCTCACCCACCTCGATTTCGACCACTTCGGCGGCGTCACCGACATCCCCGCGCGAAGGCTGGTCGTGACCGCGGCGGCGGCCGCGGCGGCTCGCGCGTGGGAGCCCGGGACGAGGGTCAGCGCCGGCATCTTCGCCCAGATCGAGGGCCGTCTCGAGGAGGTCGCCGACGGCACCGAGGTCGCACCCGGCGTGCGGCTCGTCGAAGCCCCCGGCCACCGCGAGGGCCATGCCTGCGTGGAGATCGACGCGGCGGACGGCCGGCGCGTGTTTCTCTCCGACGTGATCCACGATCCGCTGCACGTGGCGCACCCCGAGTGGGACCGCGAGTTCGACTCCGCCCCCGAGCTCGCACTGCGCACGCGGCGCGACTGGCTCGAGCGCCTGGCGGGCACGGGCGTGCCCTGCGCGGCGTCGCACATCGCCGGCTGGGGCACGATCGAACCCGGTGGGGACGGCCTGGCCTGGCGTCCGCTCTGACGCTCGATCTCGCCGGAGACCCGATCGCGGCCGCGCGGGGGCTGATCGGCTGGACGCTTCTGATCGCGGGCGTCGGCGGTCCGATCGTCGAGGCCGAGGCGTACCGTCACGACGATCCGGCGTCGCACAGCTTCCGCGGACGCACCGACAGAAACGCCGCCATGTTCGGGCCGCCGGGGCGGCTGTACGTGTACCGCAGCTACGGCATCCACTGGTGCGTGAACATCGTCTGCGGCCCCGAGGGCGTCGCCGATGCCGTGCTCGTGCGCGCGCTCGAGCCCGAGCACGGGATCGACGTGATGCGTGCCCGGCGCGGCCGCGAACCGCTGACGTCCGGGCCCGGCAACGTCGGCCAGGCACTGGCCGCGGGGCCCCACCTGAACGGGAGCATCGCTGACCTCCGACCGCCGGCACGAGCGCGGCGGGTGGTGCAGACGACCAGGGTCGGGCTCACCCGGGCGGTGGAGCGGCCCTGGCGGTTCCTCGACCCCGACTCGGCCTGGGTGAGCAGGCCGATATCATCCGCGTCCCGTGCCGGACATCGCCGCCCTCACTCGTAACGCCGTCAAGGTGCTGCCGGAGGGGGAACTCGAGCGCAAGCTCGCGCTCGGCCGGCCGCTGCGGGTGAAGCTCGGGATCGACCCGACGGCCCAGCACATCCATATCGGCAACGCCATCCAGTGGCAGACGATGCGCCGGCTCCAGGACGCGGGCCATATCGGCGTCCTCATCATCGGCGACTACACCGCCCGCATCGGCGACCCCTCGGGGCGCTCGAAGGAGCGCCGGGTGCTCGCCGACGAGGAGATCGACCGCAACGCCGACGCGTTCTTCGC